>CAVYDP010000001.1:0-426605 GCA_963767405.1 uncultured Solirubrobacteraceae bacterium
CCCAGCAGCCCCGGCAGTAGGCATGGAGATGTCCGGCTTGTCGAGGCCAAACAGGCGACTGACCGCGCCTGATCACATGTACATGGCGTATTGCGGTGCAGCTGCCACTGAGCTGGGCACGTGTCGCAGGATGTCGCCAACCCTGCGCGCCGTCAAAAGCGTGATCGGCATCCTTGCCTCCATCCGCGCTCGATTCCAGTTCAGCTTGGTCAGGCTGAGGATCTCCCGTGCGATCGCCTCGACTGGACGTTCGATGGAGCATGGCCTCAACCCGACTGGCCGCGGAACGTAGAGCCCCGGATAGGTCCGATAGTACGGAACGCTTCCATGCGTGTAGAGCAGGTGCTCATCTTCACCGAGCCTCACCAGCGTGCCCCGCAGCGGCGGGTAGCGCCTGCTTCCGCGAATCACCATCGCATTGTCGCTGTTCGTCAGCCACACAAGCTCGCATTTCAGGGGGACTGCGTCCGCCGCAGCGAGGAATCCGTCTCGCTCGGACAACGTGAAGGAGCTCGTCTTGTGCACCGTCACGGTCGCAGGCAGGTTTCCGTGTACGTCCCGGTAGCGCTCAAGCGCGTCGTTCAGCAGGTTCCGCGCGTCGACGTTCGAGAGGTGTGCTTGTCGGTCGTGCTCGCTGCGTTCGGCGAGCGCACCGCGGACGATGACGCCGTCTCCGAGCTCGTTGAACACCTGCGCGACGCTCGCGAATAGCTGTCCGTCCCCTAGCCTGGCGAATGAGATCCCTACGAAGCAGCGGGTCGGCTCGGTGCGCGACGTTTGCAGCCGCCACGGCTTGCCGCCCGCCTTGTAGAAGAGCGCGCTGAACAGGTTCCACGCGGTTGTGGCAGGGTCCTCGGTCCCGACGGAGCCCCTCCACGTCGCGGGCCGGATCAGCTGGATCGGCGTCGGCGCCGGGGTGGAGATCAGCGCCGCCTTCAGCAGATCATGAAAGTTGTCCCCAACGCCGCGTGTATCCCCGGCGCCATCGGGAATGCCGGGTGGTCTTGCGAGCACTACGACGTCGACGGCGGCGCCCTGCGAGAGGTCCCCGACCGCAGCCGCGCACAGGTTGACGGCCGCCTTGATCTTCTCGGCGGGCGTCGCTGCGTCCGGTATACAAGCAAGCTCCTTGCGCCCCATCGCTCTCGTGCTGGCGTCCGAGAAGACGAGCGGGGCGCGAAAGCCTGCGGTGGCCGTGCAACCGGGGAATTCCGGGAACAGCTGGGTCAGATCCGTTTCCTTGGCCTCGAGTCCTGACGCCGCGCTTTCCAGGTAGCTGCGCAGCTCTCCCAGCGCCCGGCCGTCTCCGACGAGGCCCACCCGGATCGCCTCACAGCGTCCCTCGATGCCAACGTCTGCTGGCCCGTGCGCGATGATGCCCGCGCGCTGCTCTTGGTGCAGGCCGGCGTTGCCGAACTCGAGCATCGGCTCCTCAAGGACCTCCACATCGATCGAGTCCGATCCGATCATGCGGCGAGGTCGTCTGGATCGAACAGGGTCAGCCCGTCGGGGTCCTGGTAGCCGAGCTCGGCGGCTGACACCTCTCGCCAGCTACGGTCGATGATGCTTCGTGGTGAGCTCATGTTCACGAGCGGACCGAGCGCTGCCGGCTCGCCCTCGAGCGAGTCGAACGTGATCTTCTCCTTGAGCAGGTGGGCCCACATTCGCAGCGCCTGGCCCACCGATGGATGGGTCTCGATTTCCTTGATCTTCTTCAGCGCGCTCGCATGGTGGCGCGAGACTTTGACGCCATCCCAGGTGAAGAGATATGTCGGGTGGACCTGCAGATACCAGTGACCGGACAGGCGTCGGACCGATATCTCGGCCGCGTCATGGCGGTAGCCCGTGTGCCCGTCCCGTGTCTTTGCTAGCTGCGGTGAGACGACCGCCCGTCCGGCACCCTTGTCCCACCGGTAGCGCACCGTCCGCCACTCCTCGGGCTCCGCCTTGAGCCGGAAGTAGGCGATGCGTTTGCCTCCATGCCATGCGATCCATCGGTGGTGCGCGGAGATCACCGTGCGTCGCAGAAGCTCACGCACCAGGTCCATGTCGCTTGGCTGAGTCGAATTGAGCCACGGCGTAAGTGGTCCGCTCTTGGGCTCCTGTGCGCCGATCGCCTGGAGAAAGCCCTCGCGAAACGGCGCGAGCGACCAGACGTATCCGTCGCGCAGTACTGCGCCGAAGTCGTTGACGTTCTGCTCGTGGGCGGGAGCGAACAGTGTCTTTGCGTTGCTCGTGCCGACCGCGGCTGAGTGCAGCAGCTGCGTCTTCCAGATCACCGGCATCAGGTTGAGCTGTACATCCTCGGGTGTCGGCGCCGGTCCGGGCGGCTCGGGGCATCCGCCATCGGCGCCGCTGAGGGCGAACAGGGTGTCGCGCGACGATGCGTCGAATGTATCCCTCGCCTTGTCGAAGTGCACCTGCCGCCGCGCCCGTTGCGTGGGGTCCCGCGCCCAGTCGTGCACGCTGCGCCAGTAGATCTCCTTGGTGGCGGGGCGGGAGCACACGAGGATCACGGGCTGGTTTGAGCTGAGCCAGTAGTCGAGGTCGGCTTTCGAGGGGGTGTAGTAGAAGCCGCTGCCCGTCTCGCCGGCCCATTTTCTGGTTGTGGCTCGGCTCTGTACACCGATGCGTACATTTCGTACCTCACCGCTGGCAGGGTCGCGAAGTTCGATGTCGCCGTCGATCCCGAAGTCCGTCGGGCCGGGCGCCTCTCGCCAGATGTGGTGCATCGCGGTGACCGCAGAGGCGATCATCGCGATGCCCTGCTCGCCGGTGATTGTCTGCTCGGTAGCCTTCTTTGCCACGCTCATACGTTGGCACGAGTCGATGACGGCGCTCGTGCGGTCCGCGCCAAGCCCCCCCGAGCCACTCGGGTCGTCCGTCGAGCGTGCTAGCGAGTCGTCGGCCGTATGGCGGGCTACGGCTCGTCGACTCAAGAGTTCCTCCAAGCGTCCGTGGGATGACTGGCAGGTGCCGGGGCGATCCGAGAGACGAGAGTGCTGACGAGCTGCTGGGCTTCAGTCGGCGTGCGCCCCAGTAGTGAGAATCGGGCCGCGGTGCAGGTCTTCGCCGCTGGCCTTGGCGGTCGTGCGGTCTCCTGACTCTCGTCGGCGTCGCGCAGGAGCTCGATCAGGCGCTCACGCCGGGCGGCGAGCTGATCCGGTGGAGCGTAGGTCTTAGCGCATAGGGAGCGGCGTCCGGTCGCTTCCCCCATGAACTCAAGGTAGTCGCCCGCGAGGTCGCCGGGTGCGATCCACAGCGTCATGAGCGGACCGCTAATCAGCGCCTTGCGTTCCCAGTCAGCGACATCTTCGCGCTCACGCAGCACCTCCCCGAAGTAGGCCCAGTGTTCGAGCGTCGCAGGGTGGCGACCCCACGAGACCTCGGAGCTAGCCCGGACCGCTTCGATTGCGCGCTGGTGGTCGTCAGCCTCGCAGCCGAGCTGGTCGGCGTAGTGGAGGAGCTCGCTGTCACCGGCTGCGTGTTCGCGGACAATCGCGGCGAACAGGCCGGGGCGCACACACCGCCACGGCGAGCCGATCGCGCGCATATCACGATCATCAATGGCTAGCGCGGTGTATCCGATGGCTAGAAGCACGCCGGTGTCTCCATCGGGCACCGTCTCGCGGAGCTGGCGGGGCGACCACGCTGAGTCGACCTTCACCTCGACTCCCAGACTCGCTGGCCCCTCGCCGATGTCGATGCTGGCCGCGAGGTCGATTGGGCGACGACTTAGAGGGCTGAGTTTGACCTCGGTCCTGACATTGTCGATCGCCCGTATGCGTTCGTCGCCCGTAAGCGCTCGTGCCGAGGCGACGCCTTCGATAGAACGGAGCAGGTGACCCAGAGCTCCGGTGTGGACGGCCTCCTTCTGAAAGCCGATGGCTTCGACCCAGTCCATCGCTGCGGAGCGGAGGTTACGCGGCGCCGGGCTAGAACCCAAATCGGCAGAGACTCTTGGCTTCCGACCACAAGTGCCACGACCCGAGCTGCCCTTCTGGCTTCGACGGTCCGCGGATTGCTAGCTGCGTGTAAGCCGGTCGGCTGCCGCAATGCCCCAGCCCCTGCGCGCGTAGCTCCACGATCACCGGGCGGCTGTAGTAGCCACCGCCGGGCTTGAAGATCGAGTTGAGGCCGTACCCGATTGCGGTGCTGCCGCCCCAGCTCGTCCAGTGGATTTCGGTCACGAGCCCGCTGGGGTCGCCGCCGTTGAAGACCCTCGCCGGCTGCGCGCTTCCCCAGCCTTCTCCGTCGGGCTTCGCGAATTCCGCCGAGCCGAGCACGACGCTCCCTGAGTTGCCCGCAGCGCTCGACGCCAACACTCCGCCTGTGGTGGCGATCACCGCCAGCAGGACTCCGATCGTTGCACGCCTGATGTTGTGGGTCATTGGGCCTCCTCGGGTGTCGGGTGCGGTTCGCGTAGCCTCCCAGAGCCGGTCGGCGGGCGGTAGCCTGCTGCCATGAGCACACGGCCTCCGCCCGAGAGCTTCAAGACCGGCGCTGAATACCGGTGGGCGATGCGGCTGTGGCGCAAGCGCACCGGCGGCAGCCTCATCACGACCGCGGCGCTCGCGCTGATCGTCGGCGGTCTGAGTGGCAGCGCTGCGCTCGCGATGCTGACGCTGTTCGGTGCGCTCGGCGTGCACCTGTACCTGCGCAGCACGCGGTGAGACCGCAGGGGCGGCAACCGCGGTTCATGGTGTTCGTTGCCTTGGCGGCTGTCGTGACGCTCTCCCGAAGGCATAGAGCGGGGCATAGGGCGTCTCTGTCGAGAGAGCGCCGAGTTGTCGCGCTGGGCGCGCTATTCGCCGTGGTCTGCGTTGCGGGGGCCGCGCCGGCGAGCGGGAACGCCGCGACGCCCGGCTGCGATGCGATTCGCGTCTCGGAATCTCGTCTCGAGAGCGATGCCTTCTTTAGCGTGACGGTCGAAAGCGGCCACGTCAGCTGCGGGACCGCGCGGGGAATGCTTGGTCGACTGTTGGCAGGAGGGGGGGTCCAGCATGGTGGCCCATACGCGTATCAGGAGTGGTGGACGCTCGATGGTTGGCGTTGTGGCTTCGGGGCGGGGGCGGCAAGTTGCGAGCGGGCGGGCGCCACCATCTCGACCGAATGGGTGGCGGACGAATGTGGACATCGGCCTGCTGGGGCGACGGCACCCTGCATACGCCCTCCCCGAACAGCGCAGCTGTGGGCGACGGTGGACGAGTGCAGCGTGATGAGCCCGCCGGATCTGATCGGGGTCCGTGGTTCGATGCCAGGCGACGCCGATTCCCAGAGCACGATGTTCATGCGCTTTGGCTTGCAGGCGCTCGACGCCGCGACGGGTGGATGGGTAGACGTGCCTTACGAAGGCACGCGCTTCATGAAGGTTGGCGCGGCGGGGACGACGCGGCAGGCGGGGACGACCTTCGAACTAGAACCCGCCGGATCGGAAGGCGACAATGATCTGAGGGGGCTCGTCGAATATCAGTGGCGCGTCGGCTCGCATGTCATCTTCTCCGCCAGTCGGCTAACGACTGCGGGGCACGACGCGGAAGCCGGTGCTGAACCACCTGGATTCAGCGCGGCCACTTGCTCGATCGGATAGTCCCGTCGATGATTCGCATGACGAGGAACGCGTCAGACGGCCACGGCCGTGGTCCCGTCGGCCCCGTTCGAGATAGCGGCACTCCGGGTGGACTGTCCGGCGCGCGAGGAGTCGCCGGCGCGGATTCCGAGGTCTTGGACGCGTGCGAACTCTGGTATCCGCGGATCGGCCGGTAGTGTCTGCGACGGGGGAGCCTAAGCGTGAGGGAACTTCGAGAGGACGCTAAGCTCCCTCGGGTATCGTCCCCTGGCGGCGGTCAGCCCGGACCTCCGTACCCAGGACGGTGGCCAGTGACGATCTCTCGGTTGAGATCGTACAGACGACGATTACGCTCTCTGGCGTCACCAAGTAGGGCGATGTCCCAGCCGTACGCCTGGATCACGGCATGATCGAGTTCCCGGTGTGCGGTGCGTAGCGCACCGTGGGCTCCATCCTCAGCCTGGTTATAAAGCTCATTGAGCCCAACCTTGTGCCGGGCGCATAGCGAGCGGCGAACGCCGATGAGGTTGCGGCTCAGAGTGGCGATGGCTTCTCGAGCCTTCGCTGACGCTTGCGGCCAGGGGAAGGTCTCAAACGCGCTGCTGGGCGTGTAGCGAATGCGATCCTCAAGAGTCGAACTCTTCTTGCTCGCCCACTCGCAATGCACCGTGCTGGTGAGTACACCCATGGAGTAGTCATCCGCGACCGCGAACATGTTTGTCGAGTTGCTTGGTCGCCAATCGGGCTCACACCAAACGAAGAACACGCGCTTCGCGGTAGCAGTGCCGGCAACGAATCGGTCGAGCTGTGCCAATGCCTTACGGAACTCGGGACGCGGCCAGAGAAACTGCCACCACTGTGGGTTGCGGTGGTAGCTCGTACTTTCTTCTCGCGCCCTTTGAGCCTGCTCGCGGACGATCTCCAGTGCGGCCGGATATTCCATTGCCTGCTCAAGAGTCATCTGCCCGAAATCGACCGTGTAGCGCGATGGAGTCTGGTCGATCCCGCGCGTGATGTCTCGCCCATCGAGGTATGGCTTGACGACGTCCGCGTAGGAGGCGTCCAGCCGCGAGAGAAGCTGTTCAGCCCGCACGCGCGTGATATCGAACATCGCCCCGGGCAGGAACCCTTGAAAGGCGATGCCGGCCTGTACAGCGATTCGCGGCACATCGGCAATTGGGATCGTCGACTCCGTCAGCGCCGTATCGATCGCCTCGACCTTTGCGTTGTCGAGCTCATACACCTTCGGCGCATCGGCAGGCTGCTTGATCCAATTCACGATGCTGACATCCACGTTGGCCTCACCCGGCCAGTCCTGCGACGAGACTGCGTCCGTGATGATCCCGCCGTTCTCTACGACATAGTTCAGGCTCGCAGAGCGTCCGCGATTCTGCGAGATCGAGTTTGTTCCGACGAGGCCCGCCCGTTGCCCTGGCTCGAGATGGTCTTGGGCCTTTCGGAACCAGTAGACGCAGTGATCCTTGACTCCGCAGTGGAACGTGTCCTTTAGCCACTCGACATAGTCGTCGCCGAGTAGGCCGCGAAGGTGCCGGTCGCCGTGGAACGGCGGGTTGCCGATGATCACGCTTGCTTTCGGCCATGCGATGCGAAGAGCATCGGCCGCTTGGATTCCAGATAGGTTCTCAAGTGGCAGGGTCGCCTCGTCTAGGTCGAGCTCGTCAACGGAGAGCTTGTGGGCCATCCACAACGTCACGCGTGCGAGGGCGACGGCGAAGGCGTTGATCTCGATGCCCTTGATGTTTGTAAGTGGGAAGAATGCGGTCAGAGCGCCCTGCGTGGCCTGGCGGCGGCCCTGCGCGAGCCGGAGGTCTCGCTCCTTCTCGTGCAGTCTCTGCTCGAGCCGGCGAAGCTCGCGATAGGCGATGTAGAGGAAGTTGCCCGAGCCGCAAGCCGGGTCGAGCACCACGTAATTCAGTAGCTCGTTCTGCAGTTGTTGCACCTGAGCGAGCGTTGTTGCGTCCTCGATGCGCTCTCGCCAGGGGTCCACGATCGACGGCTTGATGACCTTCTGGATGTCGACCTCGTGGGTGTAGTGGGCGCCGAGTGCCCACTGGCTCTCGCGGCCCAGCGCGCCCTCCAGGAGGGAGCCGAAGATGTGCGGCTCGACCTTGCGCCAGTCATACTCGCACGCGAGACGCAAGACGCGCAGCTCGTCTTGGTCGAGATGGACGTGCGCTGGCTGCTGAAAAAGGGCGCCATTGACATATCGAGTTGTTGCGTAGAGCCCGCCGGCGGGACGCGGTGCGTCGCGGTTGAGCCACTCGAACAGCTGGCCGAGATCATCTGCGCTCGAACGTTGAGGATTGGCAATGAGTTCGTCGATGATGTGCGTGAAAACGTAGGACTCGAGTCTGGCCGAGATCCTCGGCAAACATGCACCAAACGCACTGGAGTGCGAAGTCGCGTAGCTCGTCAGGCGGCGCCGCTCGACGCTCTCCCAAGGCGGCGAACAAGTCCGTGACGAGCCGAACCGCGTCGGTCGTGACCGCGGCTTGCGTGCCGATGAACATCGGCTCGTGGCCCGCGAGGAACATCAGCGAGTCGAGGCGCTCCGGCAGTTCGACGAGGTCGAACTCGGCTCGCGGTGCGTTGGGGTACTCGCCCGGCTCCCAGATCTCGAATCGGCGGAAGGCGCACAGCACCACGAAGTGCGGTGCAGGAAGGTTGTGCTCGGGATCGGCGGCGTTGCGCCAGTAGTCGAGGGCCTGTTCGCGGTGGGAAGCCAGGCGGCTGGCCTCGCTCGGGCGCTTCATCTCGACGAGACAGACCCGAGGCCAGATGAGGTCCAAGAAGCGTCCGGCCTGCGGCCTCCTCGAAGTGCGCGCCAACCTCGTAGCGATCCTGTCCGTAGGCTGCGAACAGCTCGTTGAGGAATGTCTGCGCCTCCGCGCGCTCAGTGCCGTCGTAGAGGCTCCACTTGCGCGCGAACTCGACGAGGTTGCGTCTGATCTCTTCGGCGGTCACGGGCCTGCCCGCCCGTGACTAGACAGCGAGCTTCAATGACTTGTCGGGCACCGCGTAGTACGTGCCCTGCGAGAGCCTGCGATGAAGCTCGGCTAGCTGCTGCTCCGCGTCGGTCAGGGCTGCGACGATGTGGGCCTCAGCTCCGTCCTCGGCGCAAGCCTCCGCGGCCCTGCGAGCCCGCGAACGGGCGTCGCCGATGTGCAGGAGGACCTTCTCGACCTCGCTTGACTGTCGTTCGGTCATGGCCGCTGAAGATACGACGCGCTGCGGACGGCTCTCTCGCGCGAGGAGTCGGGCGCCGCTATTTGCGGGTGATTCGTCGCGGGGGCATGCTCTGACCCAGGCCGTCGGTTGCTGGGTAGGCGCCCGTCGGCGCGCTACATCCGGTGTCGTCATCGCGAGCCGTCCATGTCTCGTCCCAGCTTGTCGGTCCAGTACGCCGCCACCGCGCTCTGCGCACGTCGACGCGAGTCGGCTGGCGCCGCCATGTAATCGAGCTCTCCGTAGGCCAGGACAGCGCACCAGCGGGCGCCTGCGGCCTTCAGGGCACACGTGCGGTGCTGTCCGTTGGTGATGCTCGTGGTGCTGGGCGACCACGTGATTGGATCTGAGAAGAGGAATGCGAGCTCCTGGCGATCAGGGCCAGCGGGGAGTAGGTCTGCTGCGCCGCTCAGAACATCATCGCGGTCGCTGCCGGGCGATAGCCCCTTTAGGAGGTCGACGCTCGCCTCGGCGATCGCCACCCAGTCGTGCCGGTGATACGGGCAGGCTGCGAAGTGGTCGGCGTCGAGGCTGAGAAAGAAGTGTGCGCCAGCGGGGACATGGCCGTCAAAGCCCTTGTCGTAGAACTCGCGAATCGCGTTGAAGCGGTCGAGATGTGCGCACTTCGCGGGGTTGTGGGGCCACGGTAGATCGGCGACGGCAACAACCTGCATTTCGTCGAGCATGCCCGGCTGCTCCTCTTCGGCAGGAATGAGCGCCAGGAGCGGATGGCGCGACCCCCCAAGCGCCGGAGCCGTACACGTCTCCGGCACCGGTACCGTCACGGTCTCGCCCACGAGCTGCTCGAGCTCGGCGTGAGACACATCCAAGTCGAACGTTGCGCGCTGACTCCCCGGTTCCTTGAGAACCTCGGTCCACGTCGCGTCCGTGGCGGGAAACATGATGAACAGGCGGCCCCCATCCCCGAATGCCTCCGCGATACGTCTGGCAAGGGCCTCCGCCCCGTTAGCCACGGAAAGACCCGGGTTGTCCTCAAGCTCTAGGGCGAGCGCTATAGGCGCTCCGTCGTTGCGGTATACGCGCAGGTGACATATCGCCGTCTCGAAGGCGAAGAGATCGTCGAAGCACGATGCCATCGATGGAAGCATGGCGCGCTCGTCGGATCATTCCCGTGTAGCCCATCTCGGCCGCCCATCAACATTGATCCCCACCGCTGGCTGCGTGTCATCGTAGACTTTGCTGGACGAGCTGGAAGGCTTCGTAAGCGCCTACCGAGACCGCCACGCTGCTGGAAGCTGCGGCCATCACCGTCGTCGGCGTCAGGTTCGACCACCATCAGTACGACGAGTGCGCCAACGTGCTCCACCTCAACGTAGGCGAGCCGGGCTCCGCCACGCGGGGTCTTGAAACCCGTGATGGACACGCGATCCACTACGACGAGAGCGGAGTGGTGATTGGCCTCACGCTGCTGAACAGCCTCGGCAGTAGAGGACTCGCGATGCAGTCTGTGCGAGCTGCGGTGAGGGCGATCTCGGCGGCGGACGTGGAGTTCGAGGCGGGCTGAGCGTTGAGCCGGTTGCGCGCTGAAGAGAGCGGCGATGAACGGCTCGCGGATCTCTGGGTGGCAGTGTCGCTCCTCAAGCGCCCGCTTCTCCATGCTGACGGGGCGTCGCGTCAATCAGCGCGGCCGATCACCACAAGGCCCCTCCACTGGCTCCCACGTCCCGAGCAAACCCAGCTAGAGCATCCGCAGGAAGTCCACCTCCCCGATGAGCTCGATGTCGAGACCCTTGATCCGTAGATTGGTCGCCTGCTGCAGTTTGTGGCTCATCGTGGCTCCGGCCGCGAGCTTGCCGAGGTCTTGCTGGCCGCAGACGAGGATGTTCGTCGCCTTCGTGACGCCGTCCGCGGGCTGACCGCCAGCGTTGAGCACAAGCTGGAAAGCCTCCCGGCGTGTCATCGAGTCGAGCGCCCCAGTAAATGCGACTACGCGCCCGAACAGCGGATGGTTCTCGTCGAACCGGTCGGTGTTTGCGGACATGTCCGCAGCGCGGAGGGCCGCTGTGTCCGGTGCCGAACGGCATCCATCCGAGCTCTGGGCGGACTTCGCCCCATTGGCGGTCCGTCTTCTTCAGCGCTTCGGCGATGCTTGCAGCCCCGATCCGCTCGACGGCCGCCAGGAGAATCTGACCGCTTGCGGTGGCGTCGGAGCACGGGTTGTGGTGGTCGAGCGCGATCTTGAGTTCGTTGGCCACAACCGGTAGCGAGACGCTGAGCATCTCCGGCCACGCGGCCCGTGCAAGGCGCGCCGAGCACACGTATCTGAACGGATCGGGCGTGATGCCCGACCGTGCGAACTCGGCCCGGAGGACGCTCATATCGAAGCTCGCGTTGTGCGCTACTAGCGGGTCGGTCGCCGTGTGCGGCGCGATGATTCTCCATACCTCAGCGAACGTCGGTGCGCCGCGGACATCCTCGGGCTCGATCCCGTGTATCGAAATATTGAATGAGTCCCACCGCTCGTCGGAAAGCTGCGGGTTGATCAGCAGTCGGCCAGCGTCGAAGAGCTGGCCGGCCTGGAACTGGCCCACCCGAGCGCACACGCGCTCCCGCGCTGCGCGTTGGCCGTCTCAAAGTCGATAGCCAGGAAGTTCTCCATGCGGGCACTGCATTATCCCGACGGGCGGCGGTGTCGCGCGGCCTCGGCCGGCCGTCACTAGCGAGATAGAGGCACGAGCCGGGTATCGTTCAGCGCGGACGCTGCGGGGACCAGCTGATTCGCCTCATCGGGCGAGAACCGTCAGTATGGATGCCCGTGCGTCTACTCCACCTCGCGGACCTCCATCTGGACAGCCCGATGCGCGGCCTCTCGGCGCATGAGGGTGCGCCGGACACGGCGGCGAGCTGCACGCGTGAGGCGTTTGAGGCTGCTGTGCGGTTTGCGCTTGAGGAGGATGTGAGCCTCGTCGTGATCGCGGGCGATGTGTACGACGGCGACTGGCAGGACGTCAGCACCGGCATGTTCTTCGCTCGCCAGCTCGCCCTGCTGCGGGGCGGTGGGATCCCGGTCGTCGTGATCTCTGGTAACCACGATGCTGCGAGCAGGATCACCCGTCAAATCACGCTTCCCCAGGGAACGAGCGTCCTATCGACCAAGAAGCCCGAGACCGTCGTCTTTGCCGAGCTCGGGGTTGCGGTGCACGGCCAGGGCTTCGCAACGCGCGAGGTGACCGAGAACCTTGCCGCCGATTACCCGGCGGCTGTGCCCGACATGATCAATATCGGGCTGCTGCATACGAGCCTTGCGGGTCACCCCGATCACGACTCCTACGCGGCCTGCTCGGCGCAGGATCTGGAGCGGCTCGGGTATGACTACTGGGCGCTCGGGCATATCCACATTCGCGGGCGTGCGTGCGACGGTCCGCCGGCGTTCTACTCCGGCTGTATCCAGGGGCGCAGCGTACGCGAGTGTGGCCCTCACGGCGGCCTCTTGGTGGAGCTGGAGCGCGGCGAGGAGCCAGTCGTGGAACGGGTCAACTTCGACGTGCTGCGCTGGTCGACCGGCCGAGATCGACTGCATGTCGGTCGAGACGCTCGACGATCTACTCAAGCGTGCCCGTGCCACGCTTGGCGGTCTTCTCGGCGATGCCGACGGGCTGCCGGTGGCCTGCAGGGTGCGGCTGGCTGGCGAGACGCCGCTGCACAACTGGCTGCTCGCGGAGAGCGAGCAGTTGCGCGCCGAGCTCGTGTTGGCGGCCAATGATGTCGCGGCGGACATGCTGTGGCTGGGAGGAGTGTCCACGGCCACAACACCGCCGACGAAAGGTGGCGCCGCTCGCGACCCGGAGCTCGTCAGCGCGCTCGAGGCCGTCGTGGGGGATGAGCGCACGGGCAAGGAGCTCGATGGGGCGCTCGATGAGCTGCTTGCGCGTATTCCATCCGAGCTACTCGATGCGGCCGGACCGCTGGCGTGGCTCGCGGATCGCGATGCGGCTCGCGAACGCGTGATCGATCTCGGCCGGGCGCGTCTAAGCACAGATCTCGATGTCGACTCGGCCGGGCGCGGCGACTAGCGTGCGCTTTCGCGAGCTTCGCCTGGTCGCGTTTGGGCCGTTCACCGACCAGGTGATCGACTTCGGTGAGCCCGCAGCGTGCGACCTGCATGTGGTGCTCGGTCTCAACGAGGCTGGCAAGAGTTCGGCTCTGCGCGCGATCCACGCGTTGCTGTTCGGCTTCCCTCACATCACTCCCGACGCGCACGTCCACCCCTACGAGCGTCTGCGTGTCGGTGCGCTGCTGGACACCGCCGATGGGCACAGCGTCGAGCTTGCCCGTGTGAAGGCACGTCAGCGCGATCTTCGCGACGCCAAGGACGAGCCGCTCGACGACAGTGTGCTCCGCCACGCGCTGGGAGGGATCGACGATGCGCTTTATGACCGCCTGTTCCTCGTCGATCACAAGGAGCTGCGCGAGGGCGGCGCTGGCCTGGTTGTCGGTGGTGGCGACTTCGGCGTGTCGCTGTTTGGCGCGACCCTCGGCGCTGGCAACCTCGCCACAGTGCGCCGCGAACTCGGCCGACGCGGTGAAGCGCTGTTCAAGGCGGACGGGAAGGCGCGTAAGCCGCTCCTGAACGCGGGGCTCCTTGCCTACCGCAACCACATGGAGCAGGCCCGGGCCCTGTCTGTCAAACCACGCGAATACGAGACGGCCTCGGCCCTCGTTGACCAGCTCGCCGGCGAGCGCCGCGAGAAGACCAGCGAAGTCGCTGGGCTCGAGCGCGAAGAGCGGGCACTCGAGCGTCTGGCCTCGGTCACCGGTGCGCTCGCGCGTCGCGAGACCGTCGTCGCCGATCTTGAGCCGCTCGATGACGTGCCCGTCTTGGCGCAGGATGCCACGACGCGGCGTGAGGTTTCGCTTGAGCAGCACGAGCGCTCAACCGGCCAGCTCACCGCTGCGAACACCACGCTCGACGGCTGCGCAGCGAGATTGCTGCCGTGGTGGTGCCCGAGACGCTACTCGAGCGAGCCGCGGAGATTCAGGCGCTAGCCGGACATATCAATACCCACGAGAAGGCGCTCGGGGACTGCGCCAATCGTTCGCGCGAGCTCGAGGCACAGAAGGAGGTCACGGCCGAGTTGCGCGAGCAGCTTGGAAGCGCGGCACCCGAGCACCCCGCTCCGGTCGATCGTGCGCTGCGCACTTCAATAGCGAAGCTCGGCGACGAGCAGGTGAAGCTGCTTGAGCGTAAGCGGGTCGCGGAAGAGCACCTACAGGAGTGCAACGAAGCCAACGATCAGGCAGCGCGAGCGCTCAAGGACGACCCTGCGTCCCCCGAGGCGCCTGACGCGATCGCGACGTGGACGGCCGCGACTGCCGAGCAGGTGCCACTCGCGCTTGCCGCCGCCAAGCAGAAGAGTGCCGCTGATCGCGCGATCGCAAAGCTTGTCGCCACCGCAGCCGCAGCTCAGTCCGCCCTTCGACCCTCGCGCCCCCCTACCCGCCGAGCCTCCACCGGCAGCCGTCATCGCCGCGCACCAGGCGAAGGTCGAGGAACTGGCTACGCAGTTCGCCGAGCAACGCACCGAGCGCGACCGCCTCGCACGCCAGCGAGACCAGCTACAGCTGCAGCTCGCGACGCTCGGCGCAGAGGAGGTCGAGAACGCGAGAAAACAGATGGTTGCGGCCCGGGGCCAGCGTGACGAGAGCTATGCGGATCTCGGCACTCGCCTCGACGAGTCTGATCTGGAGGGCGCGCGCCGCGCCCACGCGCAGCTCGGCGTAACGCTCACCCAGGCCGACGAGTTGGCGGACCTGCTCCTCACGCAGGCCGACCAAGTTGCCCAACGCGGCCACCTGACTGCGGAGGTGGCAGAGATCGTCAAACAGCATGGTCAGCGCGAGGAAGAGCTCACGAACAGTGCGGCACAGCGCGAGCAGCTTCTCGTGGCATGGCGCGAGCTTTGGCAGCCCTGCACCGTCACGCCCCTTGATGACGCCGACGCGATGCACAAATGGCGCGCGCGCTACGACGAGATCACTGCACAGCACACTGACCTCGCGCTCGAACTCGCCGAGCACCGAAGATGTCCTCACCCACGCCGAGCAAACTGCGGTCAGCCTTCGCGCGGCGCTCGAGGCGGCAGGCTCACCCGCCGACACCGATTTGCCGCTCGAGCAGTTGGTCGAGCACGCCCGCCTGATCGTCGAGCGCACCCAGTCCGCGATCGACGGGCACCAGCAGCTCGTCGCCGATGCCGACGAGGCTGCCAAAGAGCTCGCCACGGCGACACGCGCACGTGCAGCAGGCCGAGAAGAACCTCAAGGACTGGAACAAGCGCTGGGCAAATGCTCTACAGCCGCTCGCCCTACCGGTCGACATGCCGCCGGCAGAGGCCCGCGACACGATCGCTCTCCTCGACGATCTTGCAGCCAGCGAGAAAGTCGTCGCCGATCTCGGCCATCGTATTGAGCGCATCACCACCGACTACGACGCATACGCTGGCACCGTCAAGGCGCTTGCTGGCACACTCGCCCCGGACCTACAGGAGAACGATGCGCTCCAGCTGATTCGCACGCTGGACCAGCGCGTCGAAGCTGCCAAGACGGCTGCGGCGAAGCGCTCACAGCTTGAAGACCGCGAGGGCGTCGCGCTGGAAAGGATCGCTGAGCTTGAGGAGGAGTTGCGCGACGCTGAGGGAGTGCTCTCGCGCCTGTGCAAGCAGGCGCAGTGCACCGCCGCGGAGGAACTGCCCGCGATTGAGGAGCGGGCCGCCCTGCGAGATGAGCTGCGCCGCGAGCTGGACGAGCTCGACAAGCGCATCGTCGAGCAGGGCGAACAGCCCGTAGCCGAGCTTCAGCAGCTCCTTGGCGAGCGCACGGGCGACGACCTCGCCGCCGAGCTTGCCACCCATCACGACACGCTTCAGTCCGCCAGGAACGAGCTTGAGGCGCTGGTGGAACAGCACACAAAAGCCATCACGGCACTCGGCGAGCTCGACCATGGCACCGAGGCGGCGCTTGAGCGCGAGCAAGCCGAGCACGAGGCTGCGCTCATCGGAGAGCTCGCCGAGCGCTACCTCGCTGAGCGTGCTGCAGCAGTCCTGCTCACGCGCGCAATCGCATTCCATCGCGAGCACAGCGCCACGCCGATCCTCGAGCGGGCGGAGGAGTTGCTCCCCCAGCTCACGGCCGACTCGCTCACCCGGCTCTTCGTCGACGATGAGGACGGCGATCACCCGGTCCTCATGGCACGCCGCGACAACGGCGGCGAACTCGGCGTCAACGGAATGAGCGACGGCGCCCTCGACCAGCTCTACCTTGCCCTACGCCTTGCGGCGCTCGAGCACCATCTCGACGCGCTGCCACCACTCCCGGTGCTGCTGGACGACATCCTCGTCAACTTCGATGAGCAACGCGTCGCCACCACCGTGCCCGCGCTCGCCGAGATCGCGCAGCGCACCCAGGTAGTCGTGCTCACCCACCATCAGCACGTTGCCACCATCGCTCAGGACACGCTCGGCGATCGTGTACGTGTTCACCGCCTTGAAACGGTCTCGGTCGCTTGACATCCATCCAGTGGTGCGGACCGCGCGCGCATCCAAGAGGTCTTGATGGAGCCGGTGGCCGCATAGGTTACGTCCGAGCCGGGGCTGCCTCGATAGCCTGGCCGTACTAGGAACGCCTGGCAACGACCAGGGGAGGAGCCTCCAGCGGCATGGACGAGGCCACGATCAACAACCACGTCGCCTTCATCTGGTCGACTGACACAAGATGAGCCTGCGCAGAGCGAATTGGGACAACCTTAAGCCACCGAACGGCGCATAACGAGTGCAGCCCGTTAGGACGCCTTCCTGCGAAGGAGCGGGATCACTGGCGCAAGCTCCGGCACCGATGTCCTGAGCACGGGACCGTCGCGAGTCCACCCCTCAAGCTCGTGCACTATCAGAGATCGCTCGGCGTCTCGGGGTGAGAGCTTGCGCACGAGCACGTCCGCGAAGCGTCGATCGTGCGTCGTGATGATGAGCTGTCGCAGGTCGCGGATCTGGCGGCACAGGTCGCTCAAGCCGAGGATCGAGATGACATCGAGTGCTTGAAGTGGATCATCGAGCACCATGAATGGCAGTGTCGCCTCGCGCGCGTTCAGAGCCATTCCGAGGAAATATGAGAGCGCCACGACATTTAGCTGGCCCTCGCTGAAGATCAGCAGCGGGTTGGCCTCAAGATCCCGCTCGCGGTCCCTTACCATCGGAACGATCTGGTTGCGGTTGCGCAAAACGTCCTGTCTGGCCAGCAGCTCGGTGAAAGCGGGGTTCGGGGCCAAGCGGTCAAAGACCTCGGCGAAGCTCGGCCGCAGAGCGGTCAGCGCCTCCTCGAGAACGTGCTGGGCGGCGTCACGAGCCGCATGCTCCAACGCCTTCGCGTGTTTGCAACGGGCTTCGACGCCGGCCAGCTCCTTGTCGGCGGTGGCGAGCTCCGTTGCGACGGCGTCGACCTCGCTGTCCAAGCGTGCGAGGTGGGCATCAGAGGCCTGGGGTGCGCCGGCAGACAGGCTCTCCAGTCGCTCGCGCACCGGGGGTAGCTGCTGCATCAGCGTGTCAACGGTGGAGGCGTCGAGCTCAGGCGCATCGAGTTGCACCAACGACTCGGCGGCGCCCAGCGCCAAGCGCACGTCTCGTGAACAAGCCGTGACTCTCTCCAGGGCTGCCTGACGCTCGCGCGTGGCGTTGCGTGCTCGAGCGAGACTGCTCTGTGCGCTGGCGAGGCGCTCCTGGGTTTGCTGGGCGGTGGCGAGCAGCGCCTCGGCGCGGCCGAGAACCTCCTGCAGGTGTCGCCGGACGGAGGCCTCATCGATCGGCTGATCACATACTGGGCAGCGATCACCGAGGAGCTGGGTGGCGGCCGCGGCGAGCTGCACCTGGATCGGTGCGCTCTCGGTGGCCGCAGACGCCGCCTGAGCCGCTTCAGCCAACTCACGCTCCGCATGCTCGACCAGCGCCTCGGGATCCTCAGGCAGCTCGGTGAGAGCCCGCTGCGCCGCACGCAGCTGCTCGAGGCTCCGTAGCACTGACTCGATGGCGCGCGCGAGTTCGAGGATCCACTGCTGGGCTAGGGGCTCGTTGGGGGTGACACGCAGGGATGGAGGCAGCGACGCTTGCACGGCAGCCATGCCGTCTGCGAGCAGTCGTGCGGTCTCCTCGGCGCTCCCCGCGTCCCGCTGAGCAGCCTCGCGGACGTCGAGCGCTTGGCGGTGGCGCTCGGCGGCGCGCTCACGTGCCCGCTGTGCCGCCGTTCGGGCTTGCAGCAGGCCGTCGGAGGCCCTCGTCGTCGCGGCGGCGAACCGACTAACACTCTCCAAGCCGATGAGTCCCGCCACGCGTTCGTGGAGAGCGCCCCCGGCGTTTTCAAGCGCAGTACGAAGCGCGTCTTGGCGAAGCAGGCCCCACGTCGTCACGGCGTGGCCAAGCTGTGCGGGCGAGGTGAGCTGGAACGAGTCGGCCAGTAGGGCCTCGGCGTCGGCGCCGTCCCTGACGTCGCCAGAGTCGTCGATAGCGCTCAGGTGGGTCGCGCGCTGGTTTCCGGTGCGGGTGAAGCGAAGGTTGCGCCCATCGACGGCGATCGACAGAGCGACGCTCGCGCCGCCTGGGTTGAACCGGTTCGTTACGACATCCTCAGTCCGGCGCAGCCCACGCTGACGTTCCACGAGGTGGTGCAGCTCCCCTGAGAGCAGCCACAGCAGCCCGTCGACTATTGATGTCTTGCCGGTGCCGTTGTCGCCGCGTATTACCACGGCGTCCGCGTCGAGGTCCACGGGGCAGCGGGTCGCGAAGCCACGGAAGCCCGAAAGCTCGATGCTCGTCAGCCGCACGGTCACGGGATCGTGACCTCGCCGTCGCGTATGAAGGAGACCATCGCGGCGTCGACGATCTCGGGGTCGACCTCGGCGCCGAGCAGGTAGTCACGCACCGCGCCAAGGGGGTCAGCCAGCTCGATGTGGGGGATCGGGTGCAGAGGCAGCAGGGGCCGCAACCGGAGCTCGGTGGCGTCGTAGCCGTCCGTTACCACGAGCTTGCGGGCATAGCGGGTGTCGGCCTCGAGCTCCTCGCGGATCATTTCGAAGTTAGGGTCGGCCGGGTCGGTGACGACGAGGACCACATACAAGTCCCAGCTGCGCGGCGAGGGATGACGCGCTGCGAGATGCGTGAGTGCCGACTGTGCGTCCTCGGAGCGTCGGATCAACGTCTCCGAGGATGCCTCGGTAACGAGCACGAGCGCATACAGGGTTTCGGCGACCAGCACGGAACCCAAGGAGTCGATGTCCTGCTCTTCGACGGCGAACGCGCCATCCACCAATATGTCGTGGCAGTGCTTGAGCACTGGAACGTGACTCATGGCAGGAGCGCGCCGTTGGTCGCGTCCTCGGCGCGGACGACCAGGATCGCATCTGTGAACGCCGCAGCGATGTTCGAAGGCTCCGGCGTGACGCCGGCGATATCCACCGGCGCTCTCGGGTCGGGGAACGCGCCTTTGGCGCCGTGGATAGCCACCGTGACAGGTGCCCCCGCCGTGTAGCGGCCGTTACGACGGCGCCGCTCGATCCGTGCGCGGGCGCTGCGCTCGGCAGCATCTCGGAGCATTCCCGGCGCGCAACCGATCTCGAAGTAGCGCGCTGGGCTGCGCACGGTCAGCGCGCCGTCGGTGCCGCTGACCTGTAGCGGCGGACCGTCCCTGCCCGCCAGCTGCGCGACGCACAGCAGACACACCTGGCCGGCGGCCTCGAAGATGAACTGGCGGCCGTCCATGCTTGGAATGACGCCGTCGCGCCACCATCGAAGCACTGCGTCGCCTGGACTATCAGCAAACGCGCGACGCAGCGCGATACTGCCGTTCAGGGTCGCCGCCGACCAGTCCTGCTGCTCAGAGTCGTGGAGGGTCCGGGCCTCCTGCTCGACGCGGGAGAGCGCATCCAGCGCCACCGCGCGAACGACGTGATCCATGAACTCGTCGGCGCCGAACCTGAGCTCGACTTCATGGGCGGTCTCGCCGAGCACCTCTCGCCAGGCCTCTGAAGGGCCGTTCGGATCCACGACACATATTGTCGTGCCGTCGGCAGTCCACAGCCCGACGAGCTCTCGAACGGGCTCTCCGACGTAGCTGCCGAGCGTACCGAGGCCAACGAAGGCCACCCTTCCGCCGGCGAGGGAGCCCTGGACCTCCGCGCGCGCCCATGTCCTCGGCTCATTTATCTCAGAGCGCGTCAGCACCAACGTCTCCGGACGCGTCGCGCATCCGTGGACCTTGTAGATCGGGATCTTTCCCGAGGCGAGGTTGAGACGATCAAGAGCGGAAGATACGCCCTCGATCACGATCTCGATGTGCTTGCCGCCGTTCTCTACGCCGCAATCCCAGTTGGCTGAGACGACCGTCACGAGCCCCTCGCGAAGCAGCAGTGCGATCACCTCGTGCGCGTAGTTTGGCTCCATGTCGCGAAAATGCCACGCCTCAGCGGCGCGTACCTTCAGGGCGGGAAGGCGCTCGTCGACCTCAAGCTCGACACGCTCTGCCAGGGCCTCGAGATTCGGTGCGGTCACGTTGCCGACGTCGACACCAAGCAACTCTGCAGCGAACGGTCGGAGCTGATCAGCGACGTCGTTGCCGCTAGGGCCGCTGGACGGGGACGAGCGACTGACCCCAGCGCCGAGATAGAGGACGAGCCGGCCCTCGCGGCCTGTCCGGACGAGGGGATCGACGGCAGCTGGTGGCGGCTCCCGGAGGAGCCTCGGGACATGGCGCAGGGGACTCGCATCGTTCACGACGCTCATCTTTACGCATCTGCTGCACAGCCGGGCCAAAGACGGTTTGCGCGGGGCGTCACGCACATGACCCGCCTGACAGCGGGTGCAAGAAGCCGATGGGCAGCGCCGAAACGAATGGAGATATCGGCCAGGCCATAGGCTCTTGCCGGTGCAACCGCCTTCCGATGACGCCACGCTCGAACGTTGCTGCCCCCTGGTCAACATCGAGCTTCACGCCGTCGCTCTTCAGCGTAGGCGTCTTCGCTCAATCGAGCCCGAGGACAAGAACTTCGTCATGCGCTGATGGACAGACCTTGGGTTTCTTATCGTGGCGTTGCTCCGACTGCGACGTGCTGCAGGCGTTGCCGTCGAAACGACCTACGGCTCCGACGAGCTGCGTTCAGCCCTTGCCACGTTTGACGCCGCAACTCCCAGCCTCCGCCTGATGCGCAACATCGCCGAGCAGGCCGACGACTACGCAATCGACAGTCCGAAGCGGCACGTCAAGGCGATCGATCGCGGTGAGCACCGGCAGCTGGGTCGGCGCTCACGACCAGGCTGACATCTTCCTCGAGCGCACACCCCACAGCAGCCTCAAATGCCCCGCGCGAGCAACTCGCCGCCGTGTCCGGCGCGCCCTCGTGCAACCGAGAGGCTGCGCATCGGGCTGCTGCGACGGAGGTCAGCGAGGTGGAGAAGACGCACGGGCTCCGAACGACGTTTTCTGGACGACGAGGCAAATCGACTTGCCGCTCCCTATGCCGTGGCCCTACGCTGGAGCCGTGTGCGGGCGCTATACGAACACCGCTGGCGTTGAGGAACTGAGCGAGCGATTCAAAGTACGCATTTCAGGCGACTCTGGCACCAGGCGCTTCAACATCGCACCTACGCAGGAGGTGCTGGCAATCGTCGCACCGGAGGGGCAGCCAGAAGCTCGCATGCTTCGCTGGGGGCTAGTCCCCGCATGGGCGAAGGAGCTCAAGAGCGCCTACAAGATGATTAACGCCAGATCCGAGACGGTCATCTCGAAGCCCGCCTACCGGAGTCTGATCGGCAAGTCCTCAAGGAGGGCCTTGCAGATCGCGGACGGTTACTTCGAGTGGCTAAAGCCGGAGAAGCGTAACGAGCCACGCCAGCCCTTCTTCTTCCGGGTCGACGACGGCGGCCCGTTTGCGTTCGCCGCGCTGTGGACCCCGGCCAGTATCAACGGCGAGCACATCGAGAGCGTCGCGCTGCTCACCTGTGACTCGAGACCGAACTCGGTGGCCGCGGCCATTCACGACCGCATGCCGGTCATCCTGGCTGATTCGGAGGCCCAGCACGCATGGCTCGACCCTTCGCTTGGCGCGGAGGATGTGCTCGGGCTCTGCCACGCCCTACCGGCGAACAGACTCTCTGCGGTACCGGCCAACCCCGCCGTAAACAAGGTCGGCGGAACCGAGGGCCCCGAGCTGCTCGACACCCCGATCTAGTCGGCTCCTCAGATGGGTTAGGCTCGCGACCTCAAGCTTTACGTCTATTCCGGTTTGTGGTCGAATCGCTGAACTCTGAATGAATCTTCGCGTTTTCAGTGCTCACCCGTCTGATCTGGAGGCCGCTCTCGCAGACGAGCTGGCCTCGCTGCGCGAACACGATCCGCTGAGGCCGATCTCGGTCGTCGTCGGCGGCACGCTCCTGCGCCCGTACCTGCGTCGCAGGCTGGCCGAGCTCAGCGGCGCCCACATCAACCTCCACCTTCTGACGCCCGCCGAACTGGGCCTCCGTCTGGCCGAGCCGAGGCTGATCGCCACGGGCCGCCGACCGCTTGCCCCGCTTACCGACCGTGCGCTCGTGCACGAGGTCGCGCGCGAGGCCAGCGGTTACTTTGCGCCGGTCAAGGACACGCCGGGGTTCGCCGAGGTGCTCGGGCGGCTGTTTCGTGAGTTCCGCGGGGCGATGATCTCGAGCGCCGCGCTCTCTGGCGCGGTCGGTGAGGACGGGCATCCCAAGCACGCTGAGCTGGCCGCGCTGTACGCTCGCTACCGCGAGGCGCGCGCCCCGTTCTACGACGGCGAGGACTGCCTAGCAGCGATCGAGCCGGAGGATGGCGAGGATCTTGCGACCCTCGTTTTCGGGGTGTGGCAGATGCAGCCGGCTCTCAGCAGGGCGCTCGAGTGCCTCGCTGAGCGAGCCCCTGTCACCGTGTTTCTCCCGCAGACCGATACGAAGGCCGACGGCATGCAAGCGGAGCTACGGGCCTGGCTCGACGCACACGACGCGGAGAGAGTCGAGTACACAGGGGCCGGGGGCAACGGTACGGCGCTCACGCATCTGCAGCACCACCTCTTCGGCGACGGCGGCGGGGCGGCGCCCGACGCGACCGTGCGCCTGCTCTCAGCACCGGACCCCAATCGCGAGGCCCGCGAGGCGGTCCGCGCCTGCCTCGCCTGGACCCGCGAGGGCATCCCGCTGCATGACATCGCGATCGCCTGCCGCAACACCGACACGTATCGGCAGTCCGTGGAGAGCGCGTGCCGCGAGGCTGGGATCGCCCTGTATATCCATTCGGGCACACACATCACCGAGCGTCCGTTGGGACGCCAGGCGCTTGCGCTTCTCGAGCTGATCAGCTCCGACCTTCCCCGGGCGGCGCTGATGGAGCTCTTTACCGAGTTGAGGCTGCCGGACGCGACGTGGGAGCGCCTGGGCGGCATCCTCCCTGCGACGTGGGACTCGATCTCACGCAAGGCCGGTGTGGTGCGGGGGCTCGAGCAGTGGCGCGAGCGGCTTTCGCTCTACATCGAGGGCCAGCGCGAGTATGGGCAGGAGCAGGGGGACGAGCAGGAAGACGCGTCGAGCTACACGCATGAGCGCGCGGACGCCGCGAGTTCGCTGCTTCGGTTTGTCGAGGAGCTCGCCGAGCGGTTCGCCGCTCGCCCTGAGTCGGCTACGTGGAGCGAGCACATCGCCTACCTGGGCTCGCTGTTTGGTGATTACGTCAAGGGATCTGAGCAAATGGTCCAGTCGCTTGAGCCGCTCGGCGAGCTCGACATGCTCGGCGACCGGGTGTCGTTCGAGCGGTTCCGGGCCGCCGTCGCGGCGACGATAGAGGGGCTGAGGGTCGAGGACGTCACCGACCAGCGGCCGGCAGCGTTCGCGCGCCGCGGCGTGAACCTGCTGGATGTCAACTCGCTGCGGCATTTGCGGTTCAGCGCCGTTGCGGTGCTGGGGCTGACCGAGCGCGCTTTCCCGCCGCCTGCGCGGCAGGATCCGCTGCTGCTCGATCAGGAACGGGAGGCGCTCGCGGGCCAGCACGGCTGGGAGCTGCCGCTGCGCGCCCAGGGTGCCGACCCAGAGCCGCTTCAGTTCGCGCTGGCCGTGTGTGCGGCACGCGAGCGGCTGATGCTGAGCTTCGCGCGCGCCGAGGAGTCGGGTGGCCGCGAAAAGTTGCCGTCGAGCTTCTTTCGCGCGGCTGCCCAGGCGCTGACCGGCAAACGAGTGACCGCCGATGAGGTCGACATGCTCGATGGCGGCTTCTTCGAGCGTGTCGGCGCGAGCCGGATCGGAGCGAGGACCCTCGATGGGGCGTTCAGCGTGGAGGACTACGATCGCACCCTGCTCGAGGAGGACCGCCCCCTCGCACTGGCAGCGCTGAGCCGCGCCAGACCCGCGTTTGCGCGCTCGCGCTCGCTCGCCGTCGCGCGCCGCTGGACCAGGACCTCACCCCCTTCGACGGGGTGCTGGGCTCCGGCGAGGCGTCGGCGCTGCCGGCCGGCATATGGGGCGAGCAGCACGCGCTCTCCCCGACGGGGCTCGAGGACTACGCGACCTGCCCCTACCGGTTCTTCCTCGGGCAACGTCCTCGACATCCGCTCGGTGGAGGAGCCCGAGGAGGTCGAGCGCATCAGCGCGCGCAGACAGGGGAACGCTCATCCACGCGCGTCCTGCGGCGCTTCCTCGACGGACTTGGCCCGCAGCGACCATCTGAGCGCAGCAGCCGGGCGCAGCTCAACGAGCTGATGGCGATCGCCGCCGAGGAGTGCGCGTCGGTCGAGCACCGAGGCCTCACCGGCTATCCGCTGCTGTGGCGCCACGATCGCGAGGAGATCCTCGCCGACCTCGCGGGCTGGTATCGGCGCGGAGCTCGAGGACCCCGACGCCTGCCTATACGACAAGGCGGACTTCGAGGTCCGCTTCGGCCCCGCGCGCCCGGGCGAGCAGACCGGGCGCCTCTCGCGCGATCGAGCCGATCGTGCTCGACCTCGGCGGCACGCACGTGCGTCTGCACGGGACGGATGGACCGGCTGGAATGGCAGCGACCCGCGAGCGCTTGCGCGTGATCGACTACAAGACCGGGAGCTCCTGCGGACGGCCCGAGGACGACGCGCTGGACGGCGGCAGGTCGCTGCAGCTGCCGCTGTACATGATCGCCGCCGCCGAGCTGCTCGCGATCCCGCCCGAGCGCGGCTCGGCGCAGTACTTCTACTCGACGCCGTAGGGGCGGCTTCTCGCCGCGCGCGTTTCGACGGCGCCGAGCTCGGCGACGACGGCGACGGCGTGCGCGGCCTGCTGCGCTAGCTGGTGCAGGGCATGCGCGCCGGCGACTTTCACGCCGAGCCCAGGACAGCGCGTGCAGGTACTGCGACTTCGACAGCGTCTGCGACCGGCTCGCGAGCGCAACGCTGCGAGCGCAAGGGCGGCGATCGGCGCGTCGAGCGGTTCCGCGCAGCGTGGCGAGGAGCTACCCATGAGCGACGATGTTCGTGCCGGTGGACGAGGCGACGCGCGAGGAGATCCGCACGCAGCTCGACGTGAGTATGTGCGTCGAGGCCGGCGCGGGCACCGGCAAGACGACCGTGCTGGTCGACCGTGTCGTGGAGCTCCTGCGCCGAGGGCCCTACGGCGTGGACGACATCGCCGTGATGACGTTCACCGACGCCGCCGCCGCCGAGCTCGCCGCACGCGTGCGCGAGGGACTCGAGACTGCGCTTGCGGCGTCCAGCGAGCCGAGCGAGCGAACGACGCCTGCGAGAACGCGCTGCTCGGGCCTCTACCGCGCGCAGATCGAGACGATCCACGCGTTCGCGACGAACCTCCTGCGCGAGCGGCCGGTGGAGGCGGGACTCGACCCGCGCTTCAACGTGCTCGATCCGCTCGGCGCCGACTCAGCGCTTTGACGAGGCGTGGCGCGAATGGCTCGACGAGACGCTCGCAAGCGAGGCACCGCAGATCATCGACCGCGATCAACCGCGGCCTGGACGTCAAGCAGATGCGGGCGATCGCCGAGGCGGTGCACGCCCACCGCTACCTGCTGCCGCTCACCCACCAGGCGCCGCCCAGACCTGACGTCGAGGAGTTCGCGGCAATGCTCCAGCAGTCCGCCGCAGAGCTCGATCAGCTGCGCTCCAGCTGCATCGAGGAGAGCGACGGCGCATACCAGAACGCGGGCGAGCTCATCGAGTTCGCCGCGCAGTACCGCGACGCGCAGCCCAGCGAACGCGAGCGCCTGATCCTCTTCCGCGCGCCGTGGCCAAAGCTGAACGTCGGCAAGCAGGGCAACTGGCAGCCGGCGGCTGACTGTGCCCGGACCAAGGAGCTGCTGCGCGACTACCGCGAGCACCTCCAGGAGATTGGGGATTCGCTGCGGCTCGACGCGCTCGCCGGCGTGCTCCCGCTGATCGAGGCGTTCGTCCGCGATCACGAGCACAAGCGGCGTGCAGACGGAGAGGCCGACTTCGACGACCTGCTCATCTGGGCGCGCGACCTCCTGCGCGACGACCTCGAGGTCAGAAGGCTATTTCCAGCACCGCTTCCCGCGCATCCTCGTGGATGAGTTCCAGGACACCGACCCGCTGCAGGCGGAGATCGTGATGTGCATCGCCGCCGAAAGCGACGGCCACGGCGACTGGCGCACGCTGGGGCCAGGCGCCGGGCCGCCTGTTCATCGTCGGCGACCCCAAGCAGTCGATCTACCGCTTCCGCCGCGCCGACATTCGCGTCTATGACGAGGTGCAAGTCAGGACCACTCAAGGGAACCGTCAAGGCGATCGTGCAGAACTTCCGCTCGCACCCCGCGATCATCAGCTGGGCGAACACCGTCTTTGACCGCCTGCTCATCGAGGAGCCCGGCGTGCAGCCGGGCAACGTCGCGCTCGAGCCGCTGCCCTCGGGTGTCGATGCGGGCCGTCCCCCGATCGTCGTCGTACACGGAACTCGCGCGGACGTGACTCCGACAGAGGCCCGAAAAGAGGAGGCGCAGATCCTCGCCGAGATGATCCGCCGTGCCGTGCAGGACGAGCATTGGCCCGTGCGCGACCGCCGCAGCGGAGCGGAGCGGGCCGCGCAGTGGCGCGACATCGCGATTCTGATGCCCGCGCGCACCGATGTCGAGCACTACACCGATGCGCTCGCGGCATCGGACATCCCCCATCGACTGCAAGGAAGCCGGACGTTCTACGTGCGCCAGGAGGTGCGCGACGTCATCGCCTGCCTGCGCGCGATCGATGACCCGCTCGACCACGTGAGCCTCATCGGCGCGCTGCGCTCACGCGCCTGCGGATGCTCCGACGAAGAGCTCTTCCTCTGGCGCGAGCACGACGGCGGGCTCGACCTGCGGGTCGACCCGCCCGAGATCGAGCCGCAAACCGTCAAAGACGCGCTCACCATGCTCGTCGGCCTGAGACGAGCCCGCCGCAGCCTCTCGCTGCCCGAGCTCGTACGAGCCGTCCTGCGCGAGACAGGCCTCGTCGAGCTAGCACTCTCCGAAAAGCACGGCGAGCAGGGAGCCGCGAACCTGCTCAAGCTCGCCGAGCAGGCGCAAGCGTTCGCCGGATCGGGAGGCGGCCTGCGGGCGTTCACCCGCTGGCTGGGCGAACAACGAGACGACGAGTCCGAGGAGCAAGAGGCCGGCTCGGTCGAGGAGGTAGACGACGTCGTGCGGCTCGTCACCGTCCACTCCGCCAAGGGCCTCGAGTACCCGATCGTCGCCTTGGCCAACCTCAACCGCAAAATACTGACGAACCGCAAGCGGCCGATCCCCGACGCCGAGAACGCCCGCCTGCACCTGAGCATCGACCGAGGCAGCGACAGAGGCGACCGCTTCGAGACCGTCGGCTACGAGGAAGCGGAGGACGCCGAGAACAGGATGATCGACGCCGAGGCGCTGCGCCTCCTGTACGTGGCCGCAACGCGCGCGCGCGACCACATGATCATCCCGGTGGCCGGGTCCGAAGGCAAAGAGAGCGGCATGCTCGAATGGCTCCTGCCGGACCTGCCCCATCCCGACTCGGGCGAGCAGTGCCCGGATGGGTGCTTTCTGTACGAGCTGGACGATCTCCCCGAGCGCCCAGAGGCCGAGCACGAGCCACCCGCAGGCAAGCAGGCTGTCAACGCGGCGCTCAAGGCCCGCGAGCAGTGGCAGGCCGCGCAAGAGGCAATCCTCGGCAGCGCCAACCGCGAACGGACGATCATCACGGCCACAAGCACCGAGAGGCTGTGGACGCGCCCACTTACGGTCGAAGTGACCGAGGGCGAGGGCGCAATCGTCGCCACCGGAGAGGGAGCACCGCTACCGCTCGGCGACGCCCTGCACCGCGTAATGGAGCTCGTCGACCTCACCGATACGTCCGATCTTCAGCCGCTGGCTGCGGCGGTCGCGCACGAATCGGCACTCGCGGACCGCGAGGATGAGCTGCTCGAACTAGCGCACGCTTGTCTTGCCAGCCCCACCGTCAAGCTCGCTGCCACCTCAGACGCCTGCTGGCGCGAGGTGCCCTTCGGTATCGTCGACGCGGCCGGCACGCTCACCTTCGGCCGCATGGATCTGCTCTACCGCGAAGATGACCGGCTCGTGATCATCGACTACAAGACCGACACGGTCGCCGACGGTATCACCGCTGCCGTGCAGGGCCACCGCGGCCAGGCAGAGGTGTATGCGCGGGCCGCCAAAGCAGCAACCGGGCTCGAGGTCGACCGCGTCGTGTTCGTCTTCGCGCGTGCCGGCGGCGCCGAGGCTGCGATACGAACGGGCGAACTGTCCGGCTAGCTGGTAATCAATGTCGCATCGAGTGGCGGCACGCTAGCCGCACTCGGGTTAGCCTCCTGGCATGCCTCTGGAGCTTCGAGTCCCCAGTTGTGCCCCCGGAGGCGACCATGCCCACGGACTTGGCGAACGCCAGTCCACCTTCCGCGATGGGCTTAGCCCGAGCTGTCGTCGCGAGCACCGAGGCCGCACCAGCGGCAGAGAGGGGACTGCGCTGCGCGCCCCTGAAACCCCCTCAGCATCGCGCCTACGTAACTGGCAGTTGGACCTTGAGGGCAGCTACCGATCCGTGCGGTGTCTCAGACCAAGCGGTAGCCGACGCCGCGCACGTTGACGATCCAGTGTTCGCCTGCGGCGCTGAGCTTGCGGCGTAGGCGACTGGCGTGGCTGTCGAGGGTGCGTGTGGTGCCGGGGGAGCGGTATCCCCACACCGCTTCTAGTAGCTCGTGCTTTCGGAAGACTCGTCGCGGGTCGCCGGCTAGGTGCAGCAGCAGCTCGTACTCCTGGCGGCGCAGCTCCAGGCGGTTGCCTGCGAGGCTTACCGAGTGGGCGGCGGGGTCGATCGTCAACGGGCCAATCTGCAGCGGCACGACTTGCTGGTTGGCGCCGTCGGCGCGGCGTAGTAGCGCGCGGATGCGCGCTCGCAGCTCCAGATAGCGGGCGGGGCGGGCTATGAAGTCATCTGCGCCTGCCTCGAACGCCCGCAGCATGTCGGGCTCTGTCCTGCGTGAGCTGAGAACGATCACCGGGAGGTTCCGTGGCCACGGGGAGGATGTCTGTCGCCGGGAGGCTTCCGGGTCGTGTCCGCGGATGGTTTCCAGCAGGTCGAGGGTGCCCCGTGGCGAGTCGAGTTCGCCGAGCACGAGCAGCCGCGGCGGGTGGGCGCCTGCTGTCATCGCGGCATGGCCGGCGGTGCGGGAAAGCTCCGCCGGATGGCCGTCGGCGGCGAGCTGCTCGACGAGCGCCCGTCCGAAGTCTGCGTCAGCCTCGACGACGAGGATCGGCTCGCGGCCGGTGCTCGTTCCTGGTGTTGCCTGCTGGCGGCTGATGCCGGTGGAGCTGATGGCCGTTGCTTGTGTGCTCATGCGGCGAGCGCCCCCGTATGTCTCTGTGCGCGTTGCCTGGCGCGAGCGGGCGCGATGGGTCGAGGGCGAGAGTCCGTATCGGCGTCTGAACGCGCGGGCGAAGTGAGACGGGTTGGTGTAGCCGACGCGCCGCGCCACGTCGCGGACCGGCAGCGAGGTCGACCGCAGAAGCTCGGCGCCGACTTCCATGCGTCTGCGAGCGAGGTCGTTGCGGAAGGTGTCCTCGCCGAACCGCGCGTAGGCACGCTGCATCTGGCGAGGGGAACTCGCGATTGCCCTGGCGATCCTCTCCAGTGTCAATGGCTTGTGGTAGTAGCGCTGCACCGCGGCTCGCGCGAGCACGTACAGGCGGCGGTGTTCGGCGAGGGTGGATGGGCGCGGCTTGGTGGACCTTCGCCTTCTTGCTGCGGGCGGGACTCCATCGAGACCGAAGTGCAGTTTCAGGAGCTGGCGCACCCGTGCGCCGCTGACGTCGAACCGCGCGCCGATCTGCGCCAGCGTCAGGCCCTCGACGGCGCGCAGGCGGAACATCTCACGCTCGCGCTCTGTTTGGACGTGTCCGCCGTGGCGAGAGAACGGCGTCAGGCCGTGGCGGTGAAGCTCGCAGATCAGCTCGTGCAGCTCGACTCCGCTGCTGAGCTCGGGGCGGCGGAGCAGCTCGCCGATGCGGTGCTCGGCGAGCTGCTCGACCTCGTGGATGCCGACCTTGGCCAGGCTGGGGAGGACAGCCTGGCTCAAGGCCAGTTGGTTGACGCGCATGGCTGAGCGGGCGCGTCAGAGCGTCATCAGTTCGTCGAGACGCCGCGCGACCTCTGAGGCGATCGAGCGCCCGCCGCGGCGTTCGATCAGCCCGGCGCCCTCCAGGCGATCGAGCGCGTCGTCGATCTGCAGGCGCTTCTTCTGCTTTGTCGCGCCGAACGCCTCGTAGGTCTGCTGCGCGGTGCGCGGCCCTTCGCCGTCGGCGCTGCGCGCGAGCAGACCTTCAAGGACGGCCTTGTCCCAATGGCGCTCGCTGGCGTCGCCGGGGCTGAGGCCGTCGGCGGGCTGGGTGATCTCGTGGAAGCGCACCGCGGCGTGGGCCGCGACGGCGAGGTCGTTCCAGCGGTGGATGAGCTTGCAGGCGCGCAGACGCCGGAGGCTGTCGCGGACATCGCCGGGGACGCTGAGCGTGCGGGCGATCTCGTCTTCGGCCCACGGCCGCTGCCTGTCGAGATCGAGCATGAGCTCGAGCACGGCCCGGTCGATCGTGGCGTGCTCGGCCAACCCTTCTGGGGTACGGTGTTTGTGCATGGGGAGTTACTGCTCCTTGTGTCACGGCGTCGGGGCAGTTAGCGCTGTCGCCGGCGCCAAAATGTGCAGTTGTCAGCCGACCGTACACACTCCGTGCTGGCTTGTGAGCGTGTGACACGAAGCTGACACAGAGACGCGCCAAAGATGTAACAGTTGGCTTGGCCGGCGCCTACTTCGCGGCCCACTCTGGCGGGGTCGCGCCGGGCTTCCATGCCTTGGTGACGCCGCCACCCTTTTGGCGTAGGAGTTGGGAGTAGTCGTTGAGCTGGGTTTGGAACGCGATCTCGTCGCGGGGGTCCTGGCGTGTTTCGTCGAGCTCTGCTCGCCAGACGGCGAGCGCGCCGAGTGTCTCGACGGTTGATTCGTCGGTCCACCATTTCTCTTTGAGCGCTTCGAGCTGTTCGGGGTAGCGGCCGCGCAGGGCGACGATGGCGCCCCACATCTGCTGGCGCCACTCGGGGTCGCCGCCGTAGGGCTCAAGCCAGGGCGGTCGCTCGCCGCTGTTGCCGTCGACGAGCACGGGGGCTGAGCGCAGCGGACGAACGTGGCCGTTCTTGACGGCGCGCGCGATTTCGTTTCCGACGAACTGTGCGGCGAGCGTCGAGTGTGGTGTGTCGGCGCCCGCGGCGAGCTCGCGGAGCTGGAGGGCTACGGGGTCGGATAGGACGACTTGGACTCGTTGGCTCATCGTGTTCGCTCCTGTGCTGGTGGGTTGACGATCCGGTTGATCGCGCGGACGATCCCCGGTATCCGGCTGGTGCGGCTCGGCGCGAGCTGGCGGTGGAAGTTCGTGCCGTAGTCGCGGTCGGCCAGCTCGGGATGCGCGAGCGACGGTGTTTGCGCGTGGCTGCGGCGCATGTTCTCGGCGAGCCGCTGGATGCGGTCGGTGTCGTGCCCTTCGACGCCGAGATCCTCGCGCGAGACGAACCAGGCGGTTCCCTGGCGGGCGCGGGACGCCTCGACATAGGCGGGCTCCTTGCTGGTCTGCCAGCCGCCGGTGACAACCAAGGTGCGGGTGACGGTCGCGCCTTGGGCGCGGTGGATGTGCTGGGCGTAGCCGAGCCGCACGCGAGCGAGGTCATCGCCGGTGATGGTTCGCCGGCGGCCGGTCACGTCGAACTCGATCAGTACCTCGCCGGCCGGGGTGATGTCGAGGACTTCGCCGCGGCTGCCGTTCTCGATCCGCTCGACGCCGGGCTCGCGGTGCTGGTCGATCAGCGCCACCCGGTCGCCCTGGCGGATGCCGTAGTGGACGCCGGGCACCGGGACTTCGAGATCGCCGAGTTCGCCGCGCTCTGCACGGAAGTGCTGGGCGCGGGCGTTGAGCCGGCCGATCTCCTGGTTTGAGGCGTCGGAGATCAGCGCGACCTCGCTCGGGTCGTGGGTCTCGGTGAGCGTCGCCCAGTTCTGCGCGGCGTGCTCGACGGCCTCGTCGCGGGTGTCTGCCATGTGCAGTTGCCCGCGCGCGTGGTAGTGCGCCATCGCGCGGTCTGAGCGGCCGGCGCGGAGGTCCGCCCACGCGCGCTGTTCGTCGGGGTCAAGGGTGCGGCGGATGTTCGAGAGCTCGGCGCTCGGGGCGATGTCTGAGAGCCGGGCGAACATGCCGCCCGCGCCGATCGAGGGCAGCTGCGCGGCGTCGCCGATCGCCACGAGCTTTGACCCGGTTTGCTCCACGACTTCGGTGAGCCGGCTGAGGCGGTCGGTGTCGGCCATGCCCGCCTCGTCGAAGTAGATCGTCGTGTGCGGTCGACGGCGAGCTGGCCGCGCTCGACGCGCGAGACGAGCGCGTCGAGGGTCAGGGTTTGCCCGGCGAGCGCGGGGCTGTCCTGGCCGAGGCGCTGCGCGGTGGACCCGGACACCGCGATCCCCAGCGTCTGGTTGCCGACGTGCTGCTCGGCTCTGGCGGCGGCGTCGATGACGACGCCCTTGCCGGTGCCGGCGGGTCCGACGAGGATCGCGGCCCGCTCGGGGCCGGTGATGACCTCCAGGGCGTGTGCCTGCTCGGCGCTGAGGCGTCCGCTGATCCGCTCGGCGATCTGGTCGCCGGCGAGCGCGCGAGCCTGGACGCCAACGTCGCGGCCGCCGCCGGCGGCGAGCGCGGTGAACCTGCGCTCGATCGCCTGCTCGCGCGCACGCACGGCGAGCGTCGTCATCAGGCCGCCCTCCAGGGGGAGGACACGGCGTTCGGCGATCATCGCCCGTGAGAGGTCGAGCGCGTCGCCGGGTGAGAGCTCGCCGACGGACTGCTCCAGCAGGACCGCCCGGAACTCGCCTGGCTCGAAGGTCGCGGCGCGCTCGGTCAGGCGCTGCTCGACACGATCCTCAAGCGGACCCTCTGGCGGGGGCTCGACGGTGGCGCCGGGCAGCCGGCCGGGCTGCTCGCCGGCGAAGTCAAAGCGCGCGGCGGTGTCGTTCCAGGCTTGCTGTAGGTCGGCGCGGGTGATGAGCACCTTGGCTTTGCGGTTCTCCAGCTTGAGCTGGCGCAGCTCGCCGCGCTCGGGTGCGCGGCCCCACTTCGCGCGGAAGCGCTCGGCGGCTCTGGCGACCTCGCGGCTGCGGGAGGAGAAGGCGTCCAGCAGGCCGCGCGGTACGCCGGCTATCTCGAAGTAGCGGCCGTGTTTGCCGGTGCCCCGCTCGATCGCATAACCCCGCTGCTGGAGTTGGTGCGCGAGCGAGGAGCGGTAGTAGGCGCCAAGCTCGCGGCGCGGAGCGGAAGATCGGCCGGGAGGCGACAGCGACGATCTTCCCGTCATCGCGGACGGCGCTCGTGATGACCACGTGGCTGTGGAGCTGCGGGTCGGGCGCGTCTGTCTCGAGGACGCCGCGGGCGGTGGTGTGCCGGTACTCGGCGGCCACGACGTCCCGCGCCGGCTCCTCGAACACCTGCCCGTGGGAGCGCCGGCGCACGGTCGGCACGGTGTCGGTCAGGTGCGCGATCGTCTCGCTGACCGCTGCGGCGTGTGCGGCTTCGATCTCGCGTCGCTGGGACTCGTCGGCGAGCGCCCACACAGCGGACACCGACTTGGGGGCGCTGAAGGTCAGGTCGATCCCGCCGCCGCGAGCGCCGTTGGAGCCGGCCTCGTCGCAGCCAGCGTCCTGACCTGGGGTGTTTGCCTTCCATCAGCGAGATGAAGTCCCGGCCTTCGACGGTGGAGCCCTCGATGCCGAGGCGCGCGAGCGTGTCGGGCGAGGCGAGCCACTGGCCGGGTGCCTGGGTGGGCTCCCCGTCGGGGGAGAGGTAGTAGTCGCCGCGCTCTGGCTCGACGGTCTTTGACTCCAGGTAGCGCGCGTAGCCGCCGCCCTTGGCGGCGCCGATGCTGGCTGCGGTCATCACAACGGGTACAGACCCCAACTGCCCCAGACCGGCCAACGAATTTGCACAGCGCGGACACAGCGCTCGCACAGCGGTGCATCTAGTCTGTCCGGGCTTGGCGGTGTGCGCCGGCCGCGGGAGCTTGCGAGCGTCAGCGAGCGGCGAGCGAGCAGCCCGAAGGGCTGCCGGCCGGCTTGCACGACGCCAGGGTCGGTGGAGAGCCGACCGCAGGGAGGCTCGGTTACAGCCGGCGAAGCCGGCGTGCGCTATCTGGTCGTTGCCGGTCGGCCGCGCCGTCGGCGGTCGCCGGCGCGGCGTGGTCGGCGTGCAGCCGGAGGCTGCCGGGCCGGGCGCAAGCCCGCAGGTCGGCCAGCCGTCACGGCTGAAAGGATGTCCCGTTGAGGGAGCAGCGCGACCGTGAACGTGACACTCGACCCGACACAAGAGCCGATCGACTTGTTGCCGCTGCGGCCTTGGGAGGTCAGGAAGGTACGGGCGCGACTGGCGGAGATGCAGAGCGAACCGCCTGCCCCGACGCGCGAGGCGCGAGCGGTGCGCGAGAACGTGATCGAAGCTCACCGGGCAGCGCTGGCCGAGTATGAGGCAACCCCGCGGCTCGCGCGGCTTCGGCGCACCGATCGACGCCTCGCCGCGATCCGCACCCGCCGCTCGCGTCAGGTAGGCGGAGTGCGGGCTGTGCCGAGGAAGGACGGGTAAGCCCGCCAGCCCGGAGGGCGGTGGGCATCGATCAGGGCGTCGTCGGGTGGCTCCAGTACCCGTACACGCAGCGCGTGCCGGCGCGGCTGGGATCGTGGGTGTCGTGGATCACGCCGTCGATCACCGCGCACATGTGCCTGGACACGCGGACGATGAGCCGGCCGCCCGGCAGCTCGTCGGCGCGTAGATGGACGGTGCAGCCCTGGCCGATCTTCATGGTCGGCGTCCACGTCCAGCCGTGGTCGACCAGGTAGCGGTCGTAGACGCGGCGGTGGACACCGGCGCGTGGGCTGGCGTGAACGGGCGCGCGAGCGCCGTACCGGCGTTCGAGCTTGCGTCGCAGCCAGGGGTCGGCGAGCGTGGCCTCGATGCAGCGCGTCGTAGACCTCGGCGTAGGGCAGCTCGCCGGCGATGGCGATGGCGCGCACCACGCAGTCGCCGGTGGCGCCCTTGAAGCCGGCGGCCTGTCGGCCGCCGTCGTCTCGAACCCACATCAGTCCTCGCCCCCGCCCAGACCCGAGCCGGAGAAGATGATCGAGTCGTGATCCAGGCCGGGCAGCGCAACCCGTGGCGGTGCGCTCGCGGCCTGCAGACCTGTCGGTAGTCGGATGTTGCGCCAGCGCATCCAGCCGGTGCCGTCGATGCTGTCGCAGCCGATCTCGGCGGCGTAGGCGATGCGCTTGACGCTGTTGACGCGACCCATGTGAACCCACAGGCCACGGCGCTTGGCTTCGCGCACGAAGGCGCGCGCCGCCGGCCCGAGCTTCCACTCGGTCGAGCCGCCGATGAACAGCGCGTCGATGCGCGGCCACACCATGCTCATCCACCGGCCCATGTGCTCAAGGCCGTCCTGCGCGACCAGCGCGACGGGCAGGCCGCGGCGTGCGGGGCCGGTCCACCAGCGCTCGAACTGTCGCGCGGTCGCGTAGGCATCGGCCACCACGTCGGGCACGGCAACGAACAGGCACCGCCCGCCGATGTGGTGCAGGCGGTCGAGCATCGCGTAGTAGGCGTGCGCGTCGAGGCGCTGAAAGCAGTCGTTGTCGGCGGCCCACGGCACGCCGCGCGCGATCGTCGCCGGCAGCGCGTTGTAGTGCCGCGGCTGGACGAGCCGCCCGAGATTCGGGTGAGCGTGCTCGACCATCTGCGGCTCGGCCTGCGTGGCGAGCAACAGCATCAGCACACCCCCAGCGTCAACTGCTCATGGCCGCGGGCGTGGCCGCTGCTCTCAAGGATCGCGCCGGCACCTATCTCGATCGGGTCGAGGCTGCCGATGTGGAGTGCCACGTCGGCGAGCCAGTCGATCGCCTCCGGCGATTTGAGGTCCCGGCCGCAGTCCAGGCCCGAGCGCATGAGCCGGCTGGCTGCCTTGCGGGCGGCGTTCGAGCGTTCGGTGTGGGTGGTCAAAGCTCGACCTCGCGCGGACAGACCCCGAGCCCGTCTCGCGCGATCAGCGCGAGCACGTCGCTGTGAATCCAAGGTCCGGGCTTCTGCTCGCCACCCTCGGGCATCTGGCCGATGCGGCGCGCGAGCCAGCTCGTCTCCCCGCTGACGTTTCCGCGCGTGTCGCGCTTGACGCGGCCGCAGCGCAGCGCGATCTCGCTCATGCTCAGCACGCCAACACGCAGCTCGCGTTGGACCGCTTCGCGTAGCCCGCGGTTGAGCACGATCGGGCTGCCGATCAGGCGCTCGTACTCCTCCCGCAGCCGCCGGGTGGAGAGGTTCCTGGCGCAGCGGGTGAGCGCCTGGGTGGTGATGGTTCGCGCCGGCTCGTAGGCTTCGACGGCGGCGACGACATCGCGGAACGACACGGCGTCGAAGCCGAACTCGCGGCCGGGCTCGCGAGAGCGCGTCCAGCGCAGCTCGCCCATCGTCTCGAGCGTCGGAAGCTCGCGGATGCGGTAGACGTGGCCCTCGGCGTCTTTCACGGCATCGACGGCCGTTGGGGCATCGGCGCCCGATGGCGGCGGAGTGGCGTGGCGAGTGAGGTCGAAGTCCTCCCGCGTCACGGCGCGGCAGCGGCCCTTGGTGTCGTCGGCGAGGTACAGCTCGCAGACGATCTGCGCGTTCTCGGGAGGCTCGTCCGGTGCGAGATGCGCGACCAGGCGCCCATCGCTGAGGGTGCCGAGCTGGTAGTCGACGACGAGAGTGCTCCCGTCAGGTCGCTGGAGGCTGACGACCTCGCGCGTCTGCTGAGTGTCAAGCGCGATGTAGCTGCCGAGGCTTCGGGTGCGACGGGCGCCCGCGCCGGGTTGTAGAGGAGTTGCCTCTGCGGCGTGGGGAGGCGGTGCTGTGGTGGTGGTGCTCATGGTTCTCCTTCGCAGGGGTATGAGCCCGCCGGGCGCGGGCCGTTGCCCCGCTCCCGCGCACGCGCAGCGTGCGATCATCGGGAGGGGCGAGGTCCGCCGGCCGCGCTCAAGCGCTACGTCCACCGGCCAGCACGCGCAGCTCGCCGTGACCGTCGGGCGCCAGGCGGTAGCCGACGCCGCGCACGGAGGTAAGCCAGCCGCCGGCGCCGGCGTCAGCGAGCGAGCGCCGCAGGCGGCAAGCGTGCGTGTCTACCGTGCGCGTGGAGCCCTCGCTGCGGTAGCCCCATAGCTCGCGCAGCAGCTCCTGCTTGGTGTAGACACGGCCGGGGTCGCGCGAGAGATGAACGAGCAGCGCGTACTCGAGACGGCGCAGGTGAAGCGGGGCCGATCCGAACGTCGCCTCATGCGTCCTCGTGTCGATCCGCAGCGCTCCGAACTGGATCACGCCGGCCGCGCTGAGGATGCTGCGGCGCAGCAACGCTCGCACGCGCGCAAGCAGCTCTGCGTGGACGAACGGCGAGCGGATCACGTCGTCGGCGCCCGCCTGGAACGCGCGCAGCAGCTCGGCTACCTCGTCAGTCGAGCTGACCCACAGGACGCGCGCCCCTGGGTTGATCTCAGGATCAAGCTCGCCCGCGCGCAGCGCGCGTACTGTGTGAAGTCGCTTGGCGTGCTCGGCTGTCGGACCGAGGATGATGAGGTCGATCTCGCCCGCAGGCGACGACGCTCGAAGTCGCTGCGGCTGGGCGGTGCGAAGCATCTGGTAGCCGTCAAGCGCGAGCTCCTGTGCGAGTGAATCGTTCACAGGATCCCTCGCCGATGACGAGGATCACCTCGGGACTGTTGCTCATTGCCGGTCCTCCAATCTGGACTCTGGCCCCGCCGGGTGCGGAGCCGCTGAGCCCGACCCCAGGCACGCCCTGCGGGCGTGCCACGATGCGGAGGGCGACGGCCTCCGACCTGGCCCCCGCGGATCGAGTCACCCACGGGGGCACGGCCAGCGCCGCGGACACGCTAGGCACCCGCGGCCACCTGCTCGGGCCGGCGACGGCTCCTCGCCATCGGGATACGCCCGAGCTGCTCGGCCTGGATGATGTAATCCGCGACGAGCGCCCTGACTTCGCCCGCGCCGCCCTTCTCGCACAGTTCCTCCTCGACTGTGTAGATGCGCCCCGCCTGATCGGCCGCCGCGTCGATGATCCGCGGCTTGCCGTTCACGCGGATGCCGTACAGCGCCCGCTGTTCCCCCGACTTCGTTTCGTAGCGCCCCAGCTCGAACGGCTCGGCCTCCGCTCGCCGTGGCGCTGGCGCGGCGCACCGCGGGGCTGGGTCTCCGCGCCTTGCGCTTGACCCGTAGCCGCTGATCTCTCCGGGCTTCTGCTCGGTGGCGTAGGGCTGCTCGGCCGGGTCCAGGTCGAGCCGGGGAGTTTCGAGATAGCGCCCCCGCGTCGCCTTGAGTCCGTTCAGCCGCGCGATTTCACAACTCGCCTGCCGTCGAGTCCTGGGGAATGTGAACGTTGTTCCGGTCTGCTGAGCGAGCGCCTTGAGATATGAAAGCTGCTTAGGGCTTGCTGCGCTGGGTGCTGATGCGTGAGGGCTCATGGAGCGATATGCCTTTCTGTGGTTGTGAGCTTGCGAACTTGCCCTCTGCTCATCACGCCGCGGAAGGAGAGTCAAGCAATTGATAATGTGAAATCAGTGCGCCCCCGCCAGGGGGCGATTCTCAATTGCTTGAAGGCGTAAGCCGATCTCTCAGGGAGGGGTGTGATAGGACCCTCGTGTTAGGCGTGGGCGCCACCGGCGGGCACCACGAAGCGGCCGAACGACACGCACCACTTCCGTCCCGCGCTCATGTAGCGAGTGCGAGCCAGCGCTCGCGCTCGACCATGCTCGCGTTCGCCAACCGCACCAGCAGATCGCCGTGGCAAGCGCGCGGCGCGCACCAGCATCCGAGCACCAGCCCGCGCAGCTCGTCCAGAGCTGCGAACAGCGCCGCGTTCTCGCGCAGCCAACCTTCGTACAGCCCAATGCACTCGCCCCGCGCGCCGTGCGTGCCGACCACGAACGGGTTGCCCCACTTCGAGGGGGGCAACCATTTCGGGTTGCGCCCTACATAAACGTGGTGGCGCTCGCGCTTGCAGTGAACCGCACGCGGCTCGCCGAGCTGCACATGCGCCGGGACGAGTAGACCGCTTGCTCGTCGGGCCTGCTTGTTCATCGCTGTCTCCTTGAGGTTGGGGTTGAGCACGCCCCGGCCTGAGCGGGCCGGCTAGGCGTGTCAAGCCCTGTCCCGGAGGGATCGCCGCCAGGCGACGCGAAGCGCAGGGCTTTACGCGCCGTGAGAGCCGGTCTGCTGGCCTACAGGGGTGGGCTCGACCCCGACCCGGAGCAAGCGGCTCATAGGCCCCGGCGAGCCAGCGGTCTGCGGGCACTACGCGACGGTGAAGTCAAGCTCCTGCCAGCAGCGAATGTGACACTCGCAACCGTTCTCGGCGCGGAAGCGCGACCCGCCTTGGTAGGTGAATGAGCTGTGCGTCGCTCCGTTGGTGAACGTGAGCGGCTTGGCGAAGGCGACCGTCTGGCCCTTGTGCGGACGCGGCTTGGCCAGTCGAGCGCGGCAGCGCTCGCGCCATTTGCGTGCCCAATCGTTGCTGGGCTCGGTCAACAGGTCGAGGATGCGGGCTGGACAGCGGTCCTCTGCTGGTCCCATGTCCTCGCTGATCGGCTTGGTGTAGAGGATGCCGTCGCGGCGCTCGGCGAGGAGCACCAGGCCGAATACCTCTTTTTCGTCGCGCGAGCGGACGGCGGCGTAGATGACGGTGCCGTAGCGCACGGTGTCGATCACGCGCGCGGCGAACTCGGCGCCGAGGTCGAACTCGATCGCGGCACGACAGGTGAATGGTCCTTGTAGTTCTCCGCCGGTCCAGCCCATGATGCCTCCTGTTTGGTCGCTGGCCCGCCCCGGTAGGCGGGCGCTCCCGACCCCTGAGCACGCCTGTAGGGCGTGCCATCCTGGGAGGGATCGGCCGCCTACCGCTAAGCGCCGGGGTTCCGCCGTGCTTCCGCGCGGATGACGAATGCCGACGCTCGGATGTCGAGCGCCTGCGCGAGCGCGAGCAGCAGGTCATAGTCGGGGTCGATCTGGCCGGCTTCAAGAGCCTGGAGTCGGCTCGCCTGCACGCGGGCCGCGCTGGCAAGCGCCTCGACACTGAGGCCGCGTCGGCTGCGTTCGTGCTGAACGGCCTCGCCGAGTGCGTGCAGCTCTCGGGCTTGGTCTTCGCCGTGGTCGTCGATGTGGAGGGCTGTCGTCACGCCGCATCACCGGCTTCCGCGGGTGCTGCCTGGGTGGCGATCGGCGCGAGCGAGTGTCCGTCTCGTCCTCGCGCTCCGGCCTTCACCATTCCGGCCGGCTCGGTCCCCACGAGCGCGTAGAGCTCTGCTCGCGGTCTGGTTGGCCGGTGGGGAAGCTGGTCGGGGTTCGCGGCGGGGTGGATCAGGTATGCGCGCTTGGGTCCGACGCGGATGACTCGCGCGGCTCGAAAGCGGCCCATCGCGTGAATGACGACCACCTCGCCGGGGCCGGCGTCACACCGATAGAGGGTCGTGCCTGGAGTGATGATCTCGTGTGGGATCGCGTCGTGTGTGGCCATGTCTAACGGCTCCCCTCGTGCCCTACGCGCAGGCAGGCGCCGGGCGGCCCGTCCACGTCGCCGACGATCTCGACTGACTCGTCCTCGTCCTCCTCGTCGTCGGGCGCGATCACGATCGCAAGCTCCTCGACGCTCAGCTCGGTGAGGCTGTCGGGTATTGGCAGGAGCAGCCATTCCCGGATGCCTTCGATCAGCGCCTCGGCGGTGCCGTAGCGACCCTCGAACTCCTCGAGGTCGCTGGCGGTCAGCACCGGCTCGCCGGTGGTCATCACGGTGAACTGGCGCTCGATGCGCGTGGCGGGGTCGAAGGAGCGACCCGTGCCGGCGACCTCGCCCTGCTTGATGTCCCAGGCAACGTAGGAGATGCCGGCGAGCCGCAGCGTGGCGAGGACCGCTTCGAGATCGGTGAGCCCGCAGCGACGGCGCCCGAATGAGAGGTCGAGAACGAGCGTGTCGTCGCCGGTGCGCGATGCGGTGAGCCATCCGTCGTTCACCGTGAATGTGGAGAGGTTGACTCCCAGCTCGTGCAGCTCGTGTGCCACGTTCGCCGGAAGCGGCGTGGCTGGCCATAGAGTGAGAGTGGCGTTGTAGGACTCGTTCATAGCGAGCGGCCTTTCTGTTGTCGGGCTCCCGCTCCAGTGCGGGTGCCGGTGGCAGCCCTACGCACCCCGCAGGGGTGCGATAATGGGGCTGCCGGCGCCCGACCGTCCATGCTTCCTCAGTGGTGAATGTGTGACTCCGCGTAGCGGCGTCGCGCCGCTGTCAGCGCGTGGGGGAGATGCAGTGCCGTGAGACGCGCTCGACGTGCTCGGGCCGGGCGAGGTTGAAGATGGCGATGCCGTGGTGGTGGGCGATGCGCAGCGCCTGGCCGGTCCCGCCGACACGTCGACCACGGCCGTCGAGGCTGCCGTCAGGCGTCCAGCACAACACAAAGCGCGCCGGGCTCGCCAGGTCGGCGCCGAGCACCTGATGGCAGTTGCGCGCGTGAAGAGCACGAACACCTCGGGTCAGCCGCGACCAAGCCGGGTGAAACTGCGCCGCCAGCTCGTAAGCCGCCGGGGTCGGCTGGCCGAGCACGAGCTGCTGGGAGCCGCGGGCGGGCGTGCGGGCACCTGCCTCGAAGGCTGGCCACGGCAGGTAGAGCTCGAACGCCCCGTGCGCGTGGGCGCCGCGATAGAACGCCTGGTCGGCGCCGGCGGCCATGCCCGTGCGCAGCACCCAGCCGTCGGCCGCAAGCCGCGACGCGAAGCGAGTCATCAGGTCGAGCACGGTGGGCGGCGTCTCGCGCGAGCCGATGCCGGCGTAGGCTGGCCGCGCCTGAGAGGGCGAGCTGGTGGTGTCGAGCGCCATCACGCTTCCTTTCGATAGGCGACCCCGCCCGGTGCGGAGCCGATCCCCGACCAACCCGCACGCGCAGCGTGCGACACTCGGAGGGGACGAAGCCCGCGACCGACAGGGCGGATCGCTAGGGAGAACAGCGTGGGGGTCGACCCCGGCTCGGCGTTCAGCGCTCGACTCGCTCCAGCTCCTTGAAGGCGTCGTCGGGAACGTCGATCCCGACCTCGTAACCCAGGCGAGTGAGGGTCTCCAGCACGATCTCGACATGCTCGTAGGCGCACTCGCGCGCCTTCAGCATCGGGTCAAGGTTCGCGCGCTCGTGTTCGACGGGGAAGATCACGGGGTCATGGCCGACAGGCCCGAGCGTAAGGTGCGTCACGCAGGTCGGCACCCCCTCGTGGCCGACGAAGGTGGAATGGACCTCGACCGCGAGCCCGTGGTCGGGCAGCGCGGTGGCGATCACGAGCACGTAGGGTCCTGCCCATGTGCAGGTCGTCTCGCTGCTGACCTGGCGGCCGTCGAGCGTGACTGCGAGTTCGATTGTGCGCCGCTCACTCACGGCCTCTCACGGTATCGCTATGGGACGAGCGGCGCCGATCGCCAGGAGTTCTTGATTGGGGCCTGCTGGACCGAACGGTTCGCAGAGGCAACTCGGCGCGAGCGACCGTGGTGCGTCAGCTGCGCTCGGCGTCGTCGTGAGGAGGCCAATTGCCGTGGTGTAGCCACTTGATGTCGTCCTCGGTCGGAGTGATTCCGTCCGGGAGGACAGCGCGGTCGATGCCGCGGTTGCGACAGTGCTCGCACTCGAAGTAGCCGGGGCGCTGTTCAAGGTAAACGTAGACGTGGCGGTGTCCGTCGGAGCCTACGTTTGGGTCGTATGGCATGGTGTCCTCCTGGTAGATCGTCTTCTCGCATCTGGCGAGACGATCGGCTCGGCAGGCCGAAGGGCCTCGGCCGCGCCGTAGCGAAGCGGAGGCGCACATAAGGCCGGGCCGCGGAGCGGTGCCCGATCGCGAAGCGCGGGAAGACGGGCGACGGAGGAACTGCTTGTGCCCAAGCGTGGGCTTCGACGGTAACGATCACTCGTCTCTTGGACACGGCCGGATGGAGTGCGAGGCCAGGTGTCGCCGACGGTCGGCGACTGCGTCTCTCGCCCAAGCTCGCAGGTGGAAGTCGCCACGTTAGGTATCATCGAGGCGCCACCTGCGTGAGCCCTGATCGCTCGCCTGTCGCGTGGAGCTCTTGGTCGGTGATGCGGCTCGGGGCTACACTTCGCTACCGCATCGGGCGGGAGTAGCTCAGTTGGTTAGAGCAGGGGACTCATAATCCCTTGGCCACAGGTTCGAGTCCTGTCTCCCGCATCGGAGGGACGATCTGACAGCGGGGAGGCTTCAGCCGCCGGGCGGGTAGTCGCGCAGCACGCGCTCGCCGCCGGCCGCGCGGTAGAGCGCCGAGCCAGTCGCTCGCCATCCCGCGCTGCAGGCGCCCCAGGGGTATGCGCCGGGAGCAGGCCATCCGCGCGGCCCAGGTCTCAAGCTGATCCTTCTGCTCGGCGTTGTTGGGGCCGCTGCGCGGCTCGGGCCAAAGGTTGCGGGGATCGCGCGGCGCCCCGCCGATCGACAGCGGCACGAGATGGTCCTCCTCATAGTCGCGCGGAGACCCCGGCAGGTCGTAGGCCCGCATCTGGCGGAGCTTCAGCGGCTCGGTGAAGCTCTCAGGCGGGCGGACGGAGCGGCTGTACCCGGAGGCGCAGATCGTGGCGAGCGAGACGCCGGAGCGGATCGCGCCTGGCGTGCAGCGAGGATCGGGCAGACCGTCACGCTCGACGCAGCGGCCCTCGCCTGCCGCCGGGCGGGTGCTCGATGGTTCGCTCTGGAGCTGTGGCGAGCCGCAGCCGGCCAGCACGCTTACCGTCACAGCGAGGGGCGCCAAGCGTGATCCCCTCATCGTGTAGGGGCCTGCATCTCTGCCGGGCGTCCCTGGTCATCGGGGGAGGTCGTCGATCGACGAACTCGTCGTGCCCCTGTGTCCAGATGCTCGAACGTCGTCGCCATCGTCGGAACTGTGTCGTTGCCATCAGGAACCTCCGTTGGGTCGTTGTGATGCGAAAGTCGTGGCCAGACGCTCGGCGGAGCTCAAGGAAGTCGTCCCGCGCGGTATGCCCGGAGATGGCCAACCACCTGGCGGCGGCGAAGTCGAAGATCGTGCCGCCCTTGCGGCACGCGCGGTCTTTGCTGTGGCGGCCGAAGCAGTAGAAGGTGCCGTCGGGGTAGAGCTGGAGGCTGGGCCTGCTCTCTTGATGGAAGGGGCAGAGCACCTTGCCTGCGCGGTTGGGAGTGAGGCTCGCCAGGACGCGGACGTACTCGGTGGCCGGGATCGCGAGCAGCTCGCGGTCGAGCGCGGCGCGGTCGATGCGGCTGTGCGACGCCCGTGGGGCGCACGACTGTCTCGGCTGTGGGTCTTTTGGAAGGCTGGCGGTCAGCTCCGGCAGGGCGTGACGCGCGTTGGCGTTGTGCTGTAGGAGCCTCACCGCGACTGGCGGCGTGTGCTTGTGGTTCAGGCTGGTCGGTGGCCTGAGCACTCGCACGATGTCCGCGCAGCCGGGCTCTCCCTCGAGGAGCACCGCGAGGCGGCGGTTGGTGCTCTCGACCTGGGCGCTGCTCGCGCGCTCACGCAAGCGCCAGTAGACGTGCAGGTGCCCAGGTGAGCCGGAGGCGACGATCATCGACGGCGAGTAGGCGAAGTCCTCCACGCGCTCGCGGGCGCCGGGGTCATCGCACTCGATGTAGAGCATGTGCGAGCCGCTGATCGCGCTCTTGTCGCCGTGCGCGCGGTCGCGCAGCGCGACGCCGACATACACGTCGGCACGCCCGGCCAAGGCTGTGATGCGGCCGGCGAGCTGACGGATACGCAGGACGGAGACGAAGCGCTGGCGCATCAGTCCCTCGGGTGGGGCGTAGCGCAGGTCAAAGAACTGGCTGGGCTGCGAGTCGCCCGCCAGCATTCGTAGATAGGTGAGCAGCTCGCTGGCGGGCGGCTCGGGGTGTGCGCTCACTCGCAGACCTCCGGGGCTGAGCAGGGCGAGGTACTCGAACTCGCCGTTGAGCAGCGGCACCTGCTCGGGGTAGCGTGCCGCCCACGCCGAGCACTGCTCAAGCGTCAGCTCGCCGCGGCGCATCGCCGCGACCCGCTGCGCAACTGTCATCTGCCACAGGGCGCGCAGCCGTCCGTCGCGGGCTCTGAGGCTTTCGAGAGTGTGGTCGATGAGAAGGTGTTGGCTCATGGTCGTGTCCTTGGCCGTTGGGCTTGTGGCCCGCGCCCCGGTCGGAGCGCGGGCCGCCTGGCCCTAGAACTGGATGTCCTCCTCGGCACCCACGCCTGCCGCCACCGGCTCGGCTCCGTCGCTGGAGCCGTTGCCGTTGCCGTTGTTCAGGAACTGAACGGAGTCGGCGATGATGTCGACGGCCTGACGCTTGCTGCCGTCCTGGGCCTCCCACTCGCGCCACTCCAGGCGCCCGTCGATCGCGACCGGGCGGCCCTTGGAGAGGTACCGGGCGACGTTCTCGCCCTGGGCGCCCCACACGGTGACGTTGAAGAAGTTGGGCTTGTCGACCCACTCCTCGCCGTCCTTGCGGCGCGTGTTGCAGGCGATCCGCAGGTTGCACACCGACGTCCCGCTCGGGGTCGAGCGCAGCTCGGGATCGGCGGTGAGGTTGCCGGTGATGACGACGCGGTTGATGTTGTTCATTGCTGGTCCTCCTGTTTGGTGGTTGGTGGTGCTAGTGACGCAGCCCAAAAAAGACGCCGACCGGCGCGCGGAGCCGGAGCCCGTCAGGGCGCAGGGAAGCCCCCGACAGGGGGCCGAAGCGCTAGTCCGGCGGTGTCCAAAATGGGGCAAGACACGACGCGCCGACAACCAACGGGGACTGCTTGAACAGCCAGTCGCCTCACGCTTTCTGAAGTGACCGTGACCCGTTCTCGGCCGCTGTTTGAGCGGCATCGCCTGTGTCTCCTTGCGTATCGGGGCCGCGTCCTGTCGGCGGCCTTCGTGGGTTACTGACCACAACCAGCCCCGACCGGCCAACGAATTTGCGCAGGCGGCCGCACGGGCGCCGTGGCGACGGAGACTCCCTGGTGCGTGTCCGCGTGTGGAGGGCTCGCGCGGATAGCTGAGGGTCGAGGTCCTGAAAGTCGTTGGCCGGTTTGAGCCGCTGGGGGTCAGTACCACCGATGACAGACACAGACCCACCGCGCGCCCGCCCGCTGAGGCGGGGGCGAGCCCTTCGATCGACGGGAGCCGCATGAGGATTCATGCGGTTGGGCGTCGTCCTGCGATGAGGCTTCTCATCTGCACCTTGGCCGTGCTCGCGCTGGCGGGTCTCATCAGCGGCGTGGCGCCTTGGTGCTGGACGCAGGCCGCGCGCCTGATCTCGCTGCACGCGCCGATGCGCCTGCCGGCCGGCGACGCCGCGCGAGCGATGTGGCGGCTGGTGATGCGAGGCGGTTGGAGCACGCCATACCGTGCATTTCCGACAGCGGCTGAGCGCGCGGCTGCCCCCGCAGCGCCTGCATACGTGCTCGTCGCGGCGTGTCTGCTGGCGTTCCTCGGCTGGGGGGTCTGGAGCGTCTACCGGCGGATGCGCTCGTGGCGCGCTGGCTCGCCGCTTGGCAAGGAGCAGCGCACTGTCGCGCGTCGCGCGGTCGATCGTGGATGGGTGCGCCAGCGCACCTGGGCGGTGCCCGCAGACCTGCGGCGCCTGTGGGTCCAAGGGCCGGTGTCGGGCCGCCCGTACCTGGGTGTGATCGGCAGAGTGCCGGCACGGACGCTCGCTGCGGAGCTTGAGGTGCAGCCGATGGTCGTGGCGCCGCCGCGTGCGGGGAAGTCCAGTGGCTTTGTGGTGCCGTGGCTGTTGGATCACCACGGGCCGGCGCTCGTGCTGTCGACGAAGCGCGACATCTACGACGCGACCGCGCCCTACCGGCGTGGCCTCGGGCGCGTGTGGGTGTATGACCCGTTCGGGGATCGTTCGAGCGCGGGCTTCACGCCGCTCGTGCCGGCGCGGAGCTGGCCGGGCGCGATCCGCGCCGGCGAAGCGCTGGCCTCAGCCGCGCACCCGGACAGCAGCAACGCCGCCAACGAGTTTTGGGACAAGGAGGCGGCGAGCATGTTGGCGCCGCTGCTGCACGCGGCTGCGATAGCCGGCGAGAGCATGAGCGAGCTCGTGCGCTGGCTGGACGCGCGTGACTTCACCGACGCCATCTCCTGCCTGAAGGGCGCGGGCGCCTCGGCTGCCGCCGACCAGCTCGAGGGTGTCAGCCGCCGCGACGAGCGCAACCGCGAGACGACCGTGATGAGCGCCCTGAATCTGCTGCGCGCCTACCGCTACCCCCAGGTGGCCGCGTGCGCCGTCGGGGATCTCACGCCCGAGCGGTTCCTCGACGGCAACGCCAACACGATCTACGTCGTCGCGGCCGGACACGACCAGGACGCGCTACGGCCCGTGATCCTCGCGCTCGTCGCGGCGATGTACGAGGCGGCGATCGTCAAGGCGCGCAGAGACGGCGTGCTTGACCCGCGGCTGTTCATCCTGATGGACGAGGCGGCGAACATCGCGCCGGTGCGAAACCTCGCACCGTGGCTGTCGCAATGCGGCGATCACGGCATCGTGATCGCAACGATCTGGCAGTCGATCGCACAGATCGACCAGCGCTACGGACGCGCGGCCCGCGACGCGATCTGCGCGGCGTCCACAGCGCAGGTGTTCATCCCGCCGTTGGCTGAGCCGACGAGCGCGGGCTATCTCACGGAGCTGCTCGGCGAGGAGCCGGTCGCCAACGCCTCCAGTTCAACCGGGCTGGCACGGCACACGTTGAGCGTTGGCCATCAGAAGGCCGGGCCGTCGCCGTGGCTGAGGCAGATCGCCCGCGGGCGCGCGGTGCTCGTCTACCGCGACCTGCCGCCCGCGATCGTGCGCGCCCCCGGCTGGTTCGAGGACCCCCGGTTCGCACGCCTATGGGGATCTCCCCATAGGTGCGCTTAGGCCGACCCCGCGACTATGCCGACACTGTCGCAGCGATCCTGAGTGGGGCGGGCTTCTCGGACCTGAGGAGGGGAGAAACGTCGGCATAGTTAGCCCCAATTCCGTTTACTCAGGGCTGGAGCCGCCTTCTGCTTTTGGTGGAAAGGAGCCACCAACCAAAGCGCGATCCCGGCTTTCGCAGCTCGTCCGAAGCGGCACCGTTCAGCCTGTCGGCAGCGACGACTGCTTCGTCACCGTAAGCGTCAGCGTTGCGGCTGTCCGTGCCACACGGGCGAACGGGCCGCTGCTCATTGGACGATCGCACCTTTGCTCACACCGTGTATCCGCTAGCGGCAATAGCGACTCGAGGGCCTTTCGAAGGACCATGGCTCCGGGTACGGCCTCTTCTCGATCCATCTGAAGCCGACGGTCGCGCGTGAGGCGCCAAGGTGGGGCCTTCAGTTGTCGTGCTCGGTCCGCGCGAGCTTCGCCGTGAGGCGTGGGACCAACGCCTGGGCGTGCGCACTCTCGATGCGCCTGCGGGTCGGGGCGCCGAACATGTCGAGTGCTGGCGCGGGATCGCCGTCTGGCAACGCCGCGTAGGGCCAGTCGGTGCCGAACACGACATGCTCGATCTCGGTGACCTCCTTGATGGCGGCGAGCCCCTCCGCGCTGTTGCTCAGGCCCGTGTCGTAGTACAGGTCGGACAGGTAGGCGCGGGCGCCCCTGGGAGCCTTGCAAGCGAGTAGCGGTTCGCGCTCGGCGAGTGACGCGATGCGTCCGGCGAGGAATGGTGCCGCGCCCCCGAGATGAGCGAGCTGGAGGCGCAGACGTCCACAGCGCTCCAGCGTTCCGCTGTAGATCAGGTTGATCGCGGCGCGCGTTGTCTCGAAGGGGAACTCCGCAAGCCACACGGGGAACTGACCGAGCGGCGCCGCGTATGGGGGGACCTGGGGGTGCAGGAAGACGTAGGCGCCCCTTCGGTCGAGCTCGTCGAACACCGGATCGAACGCGGGGTCACCGACATAGGTCCCGCCGACGTTTGTGAGCAGCGCAACGCCGTCGAGCCCAAGCTCGTCGAACGCGTGGCCGATCTCCGCCAACGAAGCCTCGACGTCCGGCAGCGGTAGTGCTGCGAGGCCCCCGAAGCGCGCGGGGTGCTCGGCGACTATGGCGGCGATGTCGTCGTTGACCTCCCGGGCGAGCCGGCCGGCTAGCGCGAGGTCGCCGAAGAACACGCCCGGCGGCGGAAGGGAGAGCACGGCGGCATGGATGCCGCGGCTGTCCATCATCTCCAGCTGTGCCGCAACACTCCAGTCCGGCACTGGCGACGCGCCGCCAACAAGATTATCCAGGAGCGCGCAGTACCGGCCGGGGAACGCGTGACCATGGAGATCCACGCGCTGGGAGGTCGCAGCCATCTCCTAACTTCTACGACAATCCTGCGTCCAGTGCCGCCCGACCATCCGCCTGGCCAGCTCTGCTGCGTCGGCGAGAGTGATGCTGGTGCGGTTGTGTCAGGTCGCGGGGTCCCCGGCAGCGCCGTAGATATCGGTCACGGCCCGCCACGACGGGATCGTGCCTAGGCCGGTGGGTGTGCGGATCATCTTCGTGTAAGTGAACTCGCGGAGCGTCTCGATTGCGTGTTCTCGACCGTAGCCGCTGTGCTTGACGCCGCCGAACGGCGTGCCGAGAACGCCGCGGAAGTAGTTGTTCACTAGCACCATGCCGACGTCGACGGAGCGAGCTACGCGGTAGGCGCGGGCACCGTCGGCGGAGTAGACGCCGCACATGAGTCCATACTCGGATTCGTTGACGATCCCGATCGCCTGCTCCTCGGTGTCGAAGACGGTCACCGTCACGACCGGGCCGAACATCTCCTCGCGCGCGATGCGCATGTCGGGCGTGACTGCGGTGAAGAGCGTCGGCGGTACGTAGTAGCCGCCTGCGAGCGCGGGGTCTCGGGGCAATGGGGCCTGTGCTGCGATCACCGCGCCTTCCTGCTCGCCGCTGCTGAGATAGTCGAGGACCTTCTGCTGCTGCGCCTTGGTGACTAGCGGGCCGACATGGGTGTTTGGGTCGGCGCCGTCGCCCACCTTCAGTGCACGCACGCCGGCGGACAGGCGCTCGACGAAGGCGTCGTGGACACCGCGCTGGACGAGCACACGCGAGGCAGCCGTGCAGGCCTCGCCCTTGTTGAAGTAGCCGGCCTCGAGAGCGTCGCCCACGGCGCGATCGAGGTCGGTGTCGTCGAAGACGACAAGCGCGTTCTTGCCGCCGAGCTCGAGCGTGACCGGCGTGACATTCTCGGCCGCCGCCTTCGCAACCGCGATCCCCGTGGCGGTCGACCCCGTGAACGACACCATCCGCACGAGCGGGTGGCTTACAAGGGCCTGCCCGGTGCTCGGCCCGAACCCGGCAACCGCGTGCAGCACGTCAGGCGGTAGTACGGTGTTGAGCAGCTCCACAATCCGCATGATCGTCAGCGGCGCCTGCTCGCTCGGCTTGAGCACCACGGTGTTGCCGGCCGCGAGCGCCGGTGCAACCTTCCCGCCGGTGTGAATAGGCGGCCAGTTGAACGGGATAATCCCGCCGACGACACCGAAGGGCTCTTGCACGACCGCCGTGTGGATGACGCCCTGGTCGTAGAACTCGCCAGGTAGCTTGTCGACCAAGCCGCCGAAGAAGCGCAAGACGCCTATCAGGAAGGCTACGTCGAGCCAGGCGTCCACGACCGGCTTGCCATTCTCGAGCGACTCGAGCGTAGCCAGCTCGTCGCCGTGCGCCTGCAGCACGTCGGCACCCGCGAGCAACAGGCGACCGCGATCCTGTGCCGTGCGCATGCGCCAGTCCGCTTTGAACGCGTTGTCGGCAGCGCGCACGGCACCGTCGATCTCAGCGCCGCCGCCGCCCTGCACGACCGCAATGACCTGCCCCGTCGCTGGGTTCTCAACCGGGAAGCGGTCGTCCTCGTGCTGGGACGACCAGCGAAAGAGCGTCGTTGGGCTTGCGTGCGTATCCGTCATCGCTCCTCCGGTGACTCGGCACTACGGACTGGGTTGCGCGGCACCCCGCTTGCTCCTCGGATGCGGGCCGTCGATCGCCTACGGTAGGTCATCGATCAGCCAGGTGCTTCAACCCGCATGACGTGAGCGCGAGCCGCCGGCCGAGATAATCACGGGCGATGCAACTGGAGTACCTCAGCGATCACAATCGCCAGACCGCGCCGGTCCGGCTCGTGTACGGCGATGAGCCGGACGACGCCGTGGTGCTTCGTGGCGCGGCTGACGAACTCGCGGTAGGAGAGATTGGCACCAGGTGCGCGTCGACCGTCTCCCCGGCTTCCGCGCCATCGAGGCCGCTCGCTCGTTGCTTCTGTTGGCGCCGACGACCGCGGCGTCGAGCCGATCAGCGAGCCCCGCCGGGCCTTTCGATGCGTACTGCGTTCCGGACCGTGGCTGACGGTGTCGGGCCTGCTTGAGCCCTTCGAGGCTCGAGGGCAGGCTGGTTCTCGCCGCCATCAGTGCCTAGCCGACGCAGGGCGCGTCCTTGACTGATTTTCCAACGACTGGGGCTGGTAGCACTCGCACGCCTGGCTGCCGCATCGCCGGGAAAGCAGCCGTCCCCCAGTGAGCGGCGCCAGCCCTGCACTGGACGACGAGCACGCGCTGAGGCTGACGACACGTTTACGACTGCTCCCTCGCGCAAGCGTCTGCCGGGCTGACTCCGGGACTACTGCAGCTCGTCTCTATGAAGGAGGCGGGTGTGTTGGGTCATTGGTTTCAGTTCCAGGTTGCATAGCGCGCTCCCGCGAGTGTTGGGCTGGTCGTCGCGGTGACCCCATCCGGCTTGACTGACCCGGCGCGCTACGCCAGTGTTTCGGTAGTTCGCTGGGGGTTCTAGACGACGGCGTTGACCACGTGCACGCGCTCGCCGCCTTCGTCTGTGGAGGGGACGTGGCGGCCGGCCTGGAGTACCGACGCTGATGAAAATCCCGCCCCCAGGAGCGCCGACTCGGCGTCGCTCGCATCGGCGAAGTGCACGTACACGCGGCCGCGCACAAACGTCGAAAGCAGGACGCGGAACACTTGGACCCGGGCGCCGGTGCTGTCCGCCGCGACGTGCAGATCCGAGAGGTAGCGGTTGGCCGCGAACTCGCCGAGCAGGTCCGCGAACCGGTGCCACACGTCGAGCACCTGCGGCAGCGGGAAGTAGCCCAGCAGGCCCTCAGTTACGATCGCCAGCCCCCGCGCGCGATCGAGCGGAGCGGCGATCTCGGCGAGGCTCGTGGGGCCCTCCTTCGCTAGCGCGTCGAGCTCGACGACGCGATGCGTGTCCGAGACGGACCCGATCCGCTCGAGCGCGCGCCGCTTGCGCACGGCCATCGCCGGCAGGTCTGTCTCGACGTAGGTGAGCCGGTCGCCGTAGCGGTCAGCGAAGCGCCAACCACGTGGCGACATGCCGCATGCCACCTCGATCACCTGCGAGACGCCCCCCTCCTCGATCGCCCGTTCGAGCAGGCAGTCGAGCGCGCGGTGGCGCGCCAGCAGCTGGCTCTCGAGCGTCGCGCCGCCAAAGGCCCTGTTGAGCCTCATCGCCGGCTCAAGCGCACCGAAGAGGGCCCAGCCCTCGAGCGTGCCGAGGGCCGAGTGCGAGAGCGCGTTGCGCGTCCAGACGTGGCCGGTGTAGTGGGCGGTCGGGCTGATCGCCTCAGACCCGCGACGGAGGCGGAGGTGGGCGGGCATCGCTCGAAGTATGGCCTGCGATGGGCGCGATTCGGGTCGCGCCCGGGACGGAAGCCGCCACGACTTCGGCCCATCCTCAAAGACGCCCCGGACACGACCTCGACGCCGAGGCCGCGCCGGTCCCCATCGCGTTGCGGTCGTGCTCGTCGACCTCGACGACTTCAAGCGCATCGACGACCGCGCTGGACACACCACCGGCGACGCCGTCCTACGCGAGGTGGCGATGCGCATCCCACGTCTCTGCGCACCTTCGAGCTGGCCTACTGCGTCGGTGGCGAGGAGTCTCTCGTCCTGCTTCCTGACGCCGACGCCGACGCGCGCGTCGCTCAGCGACTCGGGCGCCCGCTGGCTCCGAGCCTTGCCACGGTCTACCCGTGACGATCTCCGTCGGCGTCGCGGTCACAGCTCCGGGCGAGCGTTTCACCTACCGCGACATGTTCGACCGCGCTGACACCGCCCTGGACGACGCCACACACAGCCGCCGTGATCGCGTTGCATCGACCTAACGGCAAGCCTCGCGCCCGCGCTGGCCGTGGTTGCCGACGTGATCTGATTCACGGACGACCGCCGGAGTTCCCCTTCGTTGCCGTGAGTCGGCGATTTCATCCGGTGGTTGAGGGCACGGCAGCCGCAGCTAGCCGCTGTCATCAGCGGCAAGCTCGTACACCCACGGGCGAAGCTCGCGGTCGCGCAGCTGGAACTCGGCGATCTCCTGGTCGCGCTGCAGGGTGAGCTCGATCGAGTCGCGGCCGCTGAGCAGGGCCTCGCGCTGCAATGGGTGCACGGTGAATGGGATCGTGCGCCCGCTCGAGCTCGTGATTTCGCAGCGCTCGAGGTCGACGCGGAACTCCCCAGTGGCGGCGTCGTCGGCCAGTGCGTCGACCTCGGCTTGCGGGCGCGTGACCGGAAGCAGGCCGTTCTCGAAGCAGCTGTCGAAGAAGATGTCGCCGAAGCTCGGCGCGATGATGCAGCGGATGCCCAGGCCCCGCAACGCCCACACGGCGGTCTCGCGTGAGCTGCCGCAGGCGAAGTTAGCGCCTGCGAGCAGGATCGGCGCGTCCCGGTATTCCTCCTGATTGAGCGGGCAGTCGGGGTTGAGCGCTCCATCCGGTGTGTAGCGGAGCGACTCGAAGGCATAGCGCGTGAGCGCATCGCCCCCCTGCATCACGCGCTTAATGGGGGTGATCACGTCGGTGTCGATGTCCGGCACCAGTAGCGGGATCGCGCGTCCTTGCACGCTGGTGAAGCGCTCCATCTCAGGCCACCCGGGCAAGCGGGCGTGGATCGGCGATGTGGCCCTCGATCGCGGCGGCGGCCGCGGTCGCGACGCCGGCGAGGTGCGTGCGGGCACCGGGCCCCTGGCGGCCGACGAAGTTGCGGTTACTTGTCGAAACGCATCGCTCTCCCGCGGGGACGACCTCGTCGTTGACGGCGAGGCACATCGAGCATCCAGGCTCGCGCCATTCGAAGCCGGCTGCGGTGAAGATGCGGTCGAGTCCGAGTGCCTCGGCCTCGCGCCGCACGCTCTGAGATCCCGGCACCACCCACGCGCGCACGCCTTGCGCCACGTGCCGGCCGCGAACGACCTGCGCGGCCCTCTGCAGGTCAGAGAGACGGCTGTTGGCGCAGGAGCCGAGGAACACGTGCTGGACTGGCAGCCCGAGCAGCTGCTCGCCGGCGCTCAGGCCCATGTACTCGAGGGCCTTGCTGCGGGCCAGGCGAGCCCCCGGATCCTGCGCGTCTTCAGGATCGGGGATCTTGCCGTCGATGGGCATCGTGTGCGCCGGGCTAGTGCCCCACGTGATCTGCGGCGACACCGCAGAGGCGTCGATCTCGATCTCGCGATCGAAGGTTGCATCCTCGTCGCTTCGCAACTCATGCCAGGCGGCGAGCGCCAGGTCCCAGCGCGCGCCAGCGGGCGCGTATCGCCTCCCGGCGACGTAATCGAGCGTCGCCTTATCCGGCGCGACGATCCCGATCTTCGCTCCGAACTCCATCGTGAGGTTGCACAGCGTCATGCGGCCCTCGACCGACATCGAAGCGATGGCGCTGCCGGCGTACTCGACGGCGAAGCCAGCTGCGCCATCGGCACCGTGTTCGCCGATCAGGTGCAGCACCAGGTCCTTCGGCTCGACCTCGGCGGCGAGGCTGTCCGAGCAGGTGACGCGCATCTGCTTGGGGCGGCGTTGGACAATCGTTTGCGTAGCGAGCACATGCGTGAGATCGCTGCTGCCGATGCCCCAGCCAAGCGCGCCGAGTCCGCCGTGCGTACACGTATGACTGTCGCCGCACAGCACGGTTATCCCCGGCAGCGTCAGCCCTAGCTCGGGACCGACCACGTGCACAATGCCCTGCTCGCCGTCGTCGAGGTCAAACAGCCGGATGCCCTCGGCGTGTGCCCGCTCGCGCAGCGCGGGCACGAGCATGCGGCCCGCGTTCGTGTCCGCGTCGGTGCGACCAGCCGCGGTCGAGACCGTGTGATCGGGCATCGCAAACGTCAGCTCGGGGTTGCGCACCGCGAGACCCCGTCCGGCCAACATCCCAAGTGACGGCGGCCCGGAGAGGTCGTGCACGAGGTGTCGGTCGACGTGCAGGAGATCGAGGCCTCCACCAAGATCGGCCACGATGTGCGCGTCCCATATCTTCTCGACGAGCGTGCGTGCAGCCATCTCTTCCTCCTCCGTTTCAGATAGCCGCGGCAACAGCGTCGCAAAACTCATCGGTGGACGCGGATCCGCCCTGGTCGGGGGTGAGCGGTGCCCCACGCGCGTAGACCCGCTCGACCGCGGCCACCAGCTGTTGCGCCGCTTCGCCGAACTCCAGGTACTCCAGCATCATCGCGGCGCACAGGATCGTCGCGGTGGGGTTGACGCGCTGGCGCTCGAGGTCCGGCGCCGTTCCGTGCACCGGCTCGAAGTAGGCGTAGTCGTTGCCGTAGCAGCCGCTCGCAGCGAGCCCCAGGCCACCGGCGAGCGCCGCCGCCGCGTCCGAGAGCACGTCTCCGTACAGGTTCGGAAGCAGCACGACATCGAACTGTTGCGGCCGACCGACCAGGCGGTTCGCGAAGTCGTCGATAATCAGCGCCTCGAACTCGATGTCCTGGTACTCCCCGGCCACATGCTGCGCGACCTCGTGGAATAGCCCGTCGGTGCGGAACAGCAGGTTGTGCTTGGTAGCGCAGGTGACCTTGCCCACCTGGCCCTGCGCCTTGCGCCTCCTTGCCAACTCGAAGGCGAACCTGGCAACGCGTTGGCAGCCACGCTCGGTGATCACCTTCAGCGCGTAAGCGCCGGGCCCGAGATCGGCTACCGGCTTCTGCCAGGTGACGCTCGAAAGCCCCAACGGCGCGAGGTCCTGAAGGGCGCCCTCGCTGAGGACATAGAGATCCTCGAGATTCTCGCGCACGATCACGAGATCGATCCCCTCGGGAGATGCGAGCGGACTCCCGACACCCTGGGCGAATCGCGTGGGGCGCACGTTTGCGAACGTCTCGCGGCCCCAACGCAGGTAAAAGAGCGCACCCGCGCTCGCCCCGCTCGTCGCGCCGAACAGCGCCGCGTCAGAGTCGTCGATCGCGGCCCTTGCCTCTGGCGGAAAGGGCTCGCCGTGCGTCTGGATCGCGGCCGCGCCGACGGGCGGATACGACCAGTCCAAGTCCAGCGAGAGACCCTCGAGGAGGGACGTGGTCGCCGCAAACGCCTCCGCGGCGGCGTCCTCGCCGGGGATCGCAACTACCCGCTTGGCGCTGCCCATGACGATGATCCTACTCGTCAGAATGGGCGCGGTGACGAGGTGATGGGGGCGCCTGTTCACGCGATTAGCGACGTACCGCCGCGTGAGCCAGACGGAGTTCAATGGAGTCCGCGAAACCGGCGCTCCTGCTTCTTGCGGGAACGCGGGAGCCGCTGACACAAGGTCGCCCGCTCCTGCTCGGGACGAGCCGCGAAAGCCGCGGGCGGGCCTTGGCTGGCCGCTGGTCTCCACTGAGACCAGAAGCCGGTGCCAGCCCTTAAGCAAGCAGCGTTGTCGTTAGCCCAGGCCCTCGAGGAAGGCGAGCACGGGATCTGGCGGCTTGTAGCGGCCGGGTGTGACGGACGCTGGTGTGACGCGCGCGAGGGCTCGTTCCTTGATCGTCATGTCGGCGTGTATGTAGGGAGTGGTCGACCGGACATCCGCGTGTCCCAGCCACAACGCGATGACGGTGGAGTCCACTCCGGCCTGCAGCAGCGCCATTGCGCAGCTGTGCCTGAGCACGTGCGGGTGAAGCCGCTTGTCCTTCAGCGACACGCATTGCTGGGTCGCTGTGGCGGCGTGGGTTGCCACGCGGCGCTCGACGGCGTCGCGGCTCAAGCGCCGTCCTGTGCGGGTTGGGAACAGCGGGTCTTCTGATTGCCCGCCGCGCTCGGCGAGCCAGACGGCGAGCACCGCCTGGGCCTGTCCGGTGAGCGGGACCGAGCGCTGCTTGCGTCCCTTGCCTTCGATGCGCACGTGGGCGCCGGTGCCGAGCGCGACATCGCCGCAGCCGAGCCCGACGAGCTCGGAGACGCGTAGGCCGGCCTGGATGGTGAGGATGAGCATCACGCGGTCACGGCGGCCCTCCCAGCGCAGCTGGTCTGGCGCGTCGATCAGTGCTTGGGACTCCTCGGCTGTGAGGAAGGTCACCGTGCACCGCTCGAAGCGCTTCGGTGGGATCGAGAGCACCCGCTGGATCACGGCCGCGTGCTCGGGATGGCGCAGGGCGGCGTAACGGAACAGCGACCGGATGGCGGTGAGCCGCAGGTTGCGTGTTCGCGCGCTGTTGTGTCGCTCGATCTCGAGGTGCTCGAGGAACGCTGCTATCAGCGACTCGTCGAGCTCGTCCCAGTCCAGAGAAGACGGTGCTCGTCCGGTCCTCTCGTGCGCGAAGCAGAGCAGCAGCCGCAGGGTGTCGCGGTAGGAGGCGATCGTGCGAGGGCTGGCCCGGAGCTGGTTGGCCAGACGGTCGCTGAAAAACGTCTGAAGTGTCGGGGCGACCAGGGTCATGGCGCCACCTCCTGGGCGGCCTCGAGCAGGCCGGCGGCATGGGCCAACAGCTCCGGTGCGGCCGAGAGATAAAGGTAGGTGGAGCGCGCCTGGCAATGCCCCATGTATGTGGACAGGGAGTGCAGGCGGGCCTGGACGTTCACGCCTTCGCGATACCAGCCGAGCAGCGTGTTCACCGCGAAGGTGTGCCTGAGATCATGTATGCGTGGAGGCAGCATCGCCTCGGCCCCGACGCCCGAGTCCTCACAGAGGATGCGGAAGGTCTTCTCGATCGAGCTGCGGTTGAGCCGGGTCCCGCGCAGGGAGACGAAGAAGGTCTCGTCACGTGGCGTTGGACAGAGCTCATCGCGCCGGCGCGCGTAGCGCCCAAGCGCCTGCAGAGCGCTTTCCCGCAGGGCCACATGACGCGACTTGTTGAACTTCGATTCGCGCACCAGCAGCACGCCTTCTGACCAGTCGATGTCGCGCCGGTCGAGCTTGATCGCCTCGCTGATCCGCAGGCCGGTGGCGGCGAGCAGTCCGATCAGCGTCTCGAGCGTCGCTGCGCCCAGCGGCCCGGGAATCGACTGATGGGCCTGCGCCATCAACGCCACGACGTCGGCCTCGCTATAGATGAATGGTGGACGCCAGCGCTGGCGGAACGGGATCAAGCCGGCCGGTGGGATCTCGGTCCGCGGGTCGATGCCCGCCATGTAGCCGGCAAAGCCCCTAACGACCATCATGCGCCGCGCCCGCACCACACTTTCCGGCGCAGCTTCAGGCTCAAGCGCCCAGGAGAGTGCCGCATCGACCGTCACGAACTCAACGCCGGTGGCCTGCAGGTGCGCCGCGAAGCGCGGCAGAGTGCGTCCCGGTTCGACGAGCTCGTGGCCGAACGCGCGGCGCAGGCGCAGGTAATCCTCGACGTGTTCCGGAAACGAGGTCATCGTGCCACCCCCGGCCAGGGCTGGGCGACCTGGCGCAGAGCCGCCAGATCGACCTTGGCGTAGATCGCCGTGGTCGCCAGGTCCTTGTGGCGGAGGACCTGGCTGATGTCGATCAGCGAGGCACCCTCGCGCAGCAGCTCGCTGGCCAATGCGTGGCGCAGCCGGTGAGCCCCCACTGGCTGAAGGCCCACTCGCCTGCACGCTTCCCGCACGACAGTCCTTACCCCGGCAGGTTCGATCGGTCGGATCGGAGCATGAAGAGTGAGAAACACCCGACGGACATCCCTGCGACCACGCAGCGACAGATAGCCAGCCAGAGCCTCGCCCACATCGCTTGGCAGCGGCAGGCGGTCGCGGCGGTGACCCTTGCCGTCGACCTCGATCTCGCCTGCCCGCCAGTGCAGATCAGCCAGCTCAAGCCGGGACACCTCAACCGTGCGCAAACCGAGACGTGCGAGCAACACGAGAATCGCGAAATCACGCGCGCCCGAAAGGCGCGATCGCTCGCAGGACTCAAGCAGTCGCTGCACATCGGGCCGGGGCAGTACCTCCGGGATGCCAGCGTCGCGCCACTTTGCCACCGACGGCACACAGCCCGCCAGGGGCAGGTCCGTGAAGCCACGCACATGCAGGAAACGCAGCAGCGAGCGCATCCTGCCGGCGTAGCACCCGACCGACGCCAGCTTCAAACGCGCGCACTCGCCCACCAAGAACGCCGTCACATCCGCACCCGTCAGGCCCTTCACGCCGACCTCATCCTCCGATGAGGTCCGCGCCGCGAGGAACCGCCGCGCCAGCATCAGGCCCTGGCGCACAGTCGCCGGTGCCAATGACCGCTCAACGACCAGCCACTGCCGGTAATCGTCGATCAGCTCATCCAGCGGCGTGAGCGCTCTGGCAGGCTCAGGTGGGACGACACCCTCCCTTCGCAGATAGTCCAGCAGCGGCATCACGCTGGCGGTCGCCACGGGCCTCTGATCCTTGGTGTGGCGGGTGGCGAGGAAAGCCTTGATCGCGCGGCTGTCGAGCTGCTGGACGTCCAGGTCCTCGCTCGCCATCCACCGGCCCAGCTGGCCGAGTGCCACGAGCGAGTAGGTGCTCACGCTCACCGGCGTATAGCCGAGCTCCAACAACCGGTCGCGGTAGCCCTCCACATACGGACCGAGTGGCCCCGGCTTTCTTTCGCTTCCCGACATCGTCGTACCTCCTGTCGGAGCACGGGCCTCCGACGATCAGAAATGGCTAGTCGGGCCATGAAACTATGCCGACGGCTGCACCGACGACGACGGCAAGAAGCAAAGCGACACATGACCTTCACGACCGATCCGACCGCAGTGTCGGCATAGTCGCGGGGTCGGCCTAAGCCGCCTACGCCCAGCTGCTCGCGGCACGCAGCCTTGCCGGCTTGTCGAGGCGGCGGGCAGCCGAGAGTAGCGGTGAGGCTGGAACGGCAGGAACTGCCTGAACCTTCGTCAGTTCTGCGTTGCAGCATCTCCCCGAGCTCCCGGCCGTTTCCCTACGAGGCGTGCGCCAAGCCGCGCCTGTTTTTCGCCCGGGCGGGGGCGGTGGCCCGACCCCTTAGATTCGGTCCGCCTGATCTGGTCCAGGGTGGGTGGCGGCCACCAGCTACCGCCATCCGCGGGTGGCGCAGCAGGACACCTAGGTAGCGCGTGCTTCCGCGGCGCTGCTCTATAGGCTCTCGCACATGGACCGATGGAGCACCCGAAATCATCGTCCCGCGTGCAGTGGCCCGCTCGGTATCGTGACGGGCGCCTGCCTTCACGACGACCGGACTTGCCGGCTGCAGAACGTCCGAAATGTCCGCGCCAATCGAAAAAAAGGGGGCCATCGTCGCTGCGTCGGGAAGGCAGACACGAGCACGGCGACCACCCGCGGCTGTCGCGCCGTCGGCAGCCGGTGCCGTCACGGAACCTGCCAGCGGCAGGGCCGAGCTGAGCGCGGCCGACATTATGCGTCTGCGGGCTGGGCCGGGGAGGTGCTGAAATGGGTGGGTCGAACTCGTGGAGCTATCGCAGTGCGCTGATCATCGGCGCGTCCGTTTGCGCGTTGACGGGCTGCGGGTCCGGTGGCTCCTCAGCGGCAAGTAGCGAGCCGTCCACAGCCTCCCCATCGGCGAGCGAGCCGTCAGCCGCATCCACCTCCACGGCTACCCAGGGTACCGTCGGTGTCGCTCCGCCACGGGCCGGGACGACGCTGCTAACGAGGGAAGGCGACGGCACCGCGAGGGCGATCACAAGCGCCTCGGGCTCAACCGCACCAGGGGCAGGATTCGCAATCGTCGGCTATCTCGGTGGCTCCCCGTCGACGACCGGCGTCATCGCGTTCGGACCTAGCGGCCAGCAACTCGCGGAAGTCTCGACGCAGGTGATGACCACGACGTGCGGGGCGCTTGACCTGGCCGTGCCCAGCGTCGGTCGCATCATCCTCACCGAGCACATCGCTTCAAAGCCGGCCGAAGGGATCCACCCAGAACTCCAGTCAGCCACGCTCGACGCGTGGAACGCCTCAACTGGAGCGCACGTGTGGAGCGCCATCGTGGTGCCGCCGCGGACCGAAAAGATCGAATGCAACCCCTACGCGAACCTGTCGCCCACGTCGTTCGGCGCGACCGCCGACGCGCGGTGGGGCGTCTGGAGCCTCGAGGTGCCCTACGGCGGCTGCAATAGCTGCCAGGCGACCGGCGGTGAGGTCATCAACCTCACCGACGGAGTCGTCAATACCGACAAGCAACTGCTAGGGACGCTGGGCAGTTACGTGGTCGATTCGCCACCCGACCAGCCGGTTTCGACGCTACGCATCACCGATCCGGCGACCGGGGCAGTGCTGGGAACCTTCCAGGTAACAAGCCACCGCCATCTCGTCGACGACGCGTCACAACAGATGGTGCCGCTCGCCTCGGCCGGCTACTTCCCAGGGGATCCGGCAGCGATCTCGACCGACGGGAACCGCGCGATCGTTGCGGAAACGCCGGAAGACAGGCCGGCGACGATCGGCGCCTATGCACTGCCGAGGATGAGCCTGGTGTGGAGATGGCACTCCCCCTACGAGGGGCCGCGGGGAACCCCTCCAGAGCTCGTCGCCGACGGAGGCGGAATTCTGCTCGTGTACGTCGAAGAACCGAGCGGCGGCAAAGCACTTCTGGCACTCGACGACCGGACGGCTAAGAGTCTGTGGTCTCTAAAGGAACTGCCCAACGAAGAAAAAGAGACCGGACCCGTGTGCGGACTCTCAAGCAGCCAAGCGCTCGTGTTCGTCAACGGACAGTATGCGACGCTGGACCTCCACACCGGCAAGCAGATCTCCTACACGAACTCTGGGCCGCTTTGTCAGCCGATCCTACCCAACGGCATCGAAGAACTCCATGAAGAACACGCCTTCAAGCTGGTTCAACGGCTTAACCCCTGACATGTCCAGCCACACACAGAAGAAGCCACAGACCCCGACCGAGGAAGCGAAGTCATGACTGATACGAGCGGGGGCGGCCGCGATGAGGTGATCGGATTGGCGGCGAGCGGTTACGAGGTCCGGATGCCGACCCTGCGGGTGACCCGGGGGGTGCTCGTCGGCTTGGCGACCTGGCTCCTTCTCGCCGCCGCCGGATGTGGTGGTGGCTCTCGCGAAGCGGCTAGCTCCTCGCGGGGATCCGTGTCCGCGCGCGGCGCCGTGGGCCAAGGACCGCCGGTGCAGCTAATGTCCGGCGTCACGGCCTACGGCTACAGCAGCGCCGGAAGCGAAGCCGCCTCCACCGCGGCCAACACCGCCTCGGACCTCACGCCCGCGCCATGGTTCGCGGGGTCCGGGTCTGGCGGTCCCCTCACCGGAATCTCGCCATCGCGGACCTTTCAGCATGCCCTCGTCGGGTATGCGGGCACACTGTATGTCGTCACATGGAGCGGCGCCTCGACGATCGTCGAGGGCGCGTCGTCCGAAGCGCTCACCCACGGAGCGAGCCTCTCCCCACGTGAAGACTACGTCGTCTGGCAGGAACAAAGCGGGGGTGGCCCGATCAGTTTTGCGCATCTGACAGGGGCGCCGACGGTCCCGGTTCAGACCCTCAGGATTCCAGCGCAGGTGGAGTCCGCCGCAAGTGGTGCCTCGGTCGGGGTGTCGGGTTTCACCGCGACAGACCAGCTGATCCTCCACACCCAGACAGGCCTCTGGGAGGTCTCGCTGGAAGGCTCATCGGCGACTCGACTGCCCCCAACGTTGGAATCAAACGCGACGAATGACGCCGCTCAGTTCATCCCGGTCAACGAATCACACCTCGCCTACACGAGCAGCAGCACAGGCACCGATGCCGTGGTGCTCGTGGACGATAACTTCAAGCCGACCGCCACGCTCCCGGCGACCGATCTGCGCGACGTCAGCGCTGACGGCCGGTATTTGCTGGTCGCCCGCGCACCGGAGCCGGAAAACGGGGAACTGCAGCAGGAGATCTGCCTCGTGAGCACCCTTCGATGCCGGCCCGCCCCGAGCAGCGCGGGCGAGTTCTTCCCCAACGACGAACTGCTGCTCTCGACCGGCACCGATTCGCCTCCCTCTCCGCAACGCGGCGCGTTCTACAACCCGGCCACCGGAGTGACGACACCGGCCCCGAGGGTCTGGTCCCGATTCCGGTCGTTCGACGGTGTAATACCGACGGCCCTGCTCAGCAGCGTCGTAAAGATTATCGGAGCCTCATAGCGCCGGAGGCGTGTCGATGAGCGGAAAGGTTTTCTGTGAACATTGTGGTGCTCCGATCGGCGGCGAGCCCAGGTTCTGCCGTCATTGCGGACAGGCACAGTCTCCGCAGGCTGTGTCGCCAGGCCCCGCTGCCGAGACGCCGGTTGAGACGGTATCTTTGGACAGCGTATCCGAGGTGCCCAGGCCCGTTGCGGATGTCGCACCGGCCCAACCACAGGGACGTCGGCAGGGACCCTGGGTGCTCATGCTCGCCTTGGCTGGAGTTGCGGTGCTGGTAGTCGCGGCGTTGCTGCTAGCAAATGGCTCGAGCAAGGTCCCAGACCACAAGGTGTATAGGGTCCGCGGTGCGTACAGCGCCGCGACGTCCTTGGCGGCGGGCGGGAACAATGCCTGTGCACTTCGGGGGCGTGGAGAAGTCGTTTGCTGGGGCGATGATACCTTCGGTGATCTCGGCGACGGCCCATCCGGGAGTAAGCAGTCGTGTCGTAGCCAATTTTCCCCAAGCGAACCGTGCAGCACCACCCCTGTCACGGTCGCAGGCATCAATGACGCAATCGCGATCTCAGTAGGAGAATCGAGCGCTCCGGGGCAGCACCAAGCTTGTGCGTTGCTGTCAGGCGGGCAGGTTGAATGCTGGGGCTTTAACCGAACGGGGCTGCTGGGTGACGGCAGCCCCATCGGGCCAGAAACATGTTCTGCCGCAACCGGCGAACACGAACCTTGCAGCACGACCCCGGTCCGGGTGAAGGGCGTCAGTAACGCAACAGCCATCGCGACGGGGGAGTTCATCACCTGCGCACTGCTCACGGGCGGCGAGGTGAAGTGCTGGGGCGAAAACAGTCTCGGTAGCCTCGGAATCGGAAGTGCTCGCGGGCTTGCGACCTGCGCCAGCGTTCCGTGCAGCGCGACACCGGTGACGGTCGCGGGCATAGCGGACGCGACCGCGATAAGCGCCGGATGCGCCGTGCTCCGTGCCGGCACGGTCGAGTGCTGGGGCGATAACAGTGCGGGAGGACTCGGCAGCGGCGAACTCTCCGGACCGCAGACGTGCGGCCAAGCCGGCGTACCCGGAACACCGTGCAGCCGCGCCCCGGTGCAGGTTACCGGTATCGAAGACGCGATCGCCGTTGCGAGCGGCGGCGGCCAGACGTGCGCGCTGCTCTCGAACGGCGGTGTCGACTGCTGGGGCTACAACGGCGGCGGTCAGCTGGGGAACGGCACATCCTCTGGTCCGGAAACCTGCACCTCCCATCAGACATGCAGCACGAAGCCGGTACAGGTCATCGGTATCGATGACGCGACCGCGATTTCGGCAGGCGGCGGCTTCACGTGTGCCTTGCGCTCTGGCGGTGCCGTCGACTGTTGGGGGAACAACGTCGCTGGGCAGCTTGGCGACGGGACGACGAGCTCCCGGTCAACTCCGGCCCAGGTCCCGGGGGTCATGGGCGCGACCGCCATCGCGGCGGGCGACACAAGCGTCTGTGCGCGGCTTTCAAATGGCGGCGTAGATTGCTGGGGCGACAACAGCGCGGGCGAGCTTGGTGACGGAATGACCACCAATAGCTCCGTCCCCGTTGCGGTCAGCGGGATCCAATAGGCTTGTCGTGTCTGGATCCGCCATGAATATGAGTTGTCCTCAGTGCGAGCACGCTAGTCCAGCCGACAGCAGCTTCTGCGAGCGCTGCGGGACAGCGCTCCCGACAGATGCGCCGCCAACATCGTCACCTGTACCTACCACTGCACGGGACGGCGTCCGGGCGCCCCGGCCGGGCTCGAGATCAAAGCTGCTCGTCGTGGTCTGTGTGGCGCTTGCGGCCGCGGGTGCCGGCATCGTCCTACTGGCTACCCAGTCGGCCACTGGACCTCCGGCCTCGCTCGGACCCAAAGTCAGGGTCAGTATTAGCGCGTTGCGGGGTGCGAGCCTGCCGCGTGATGCACAATGCAGCACCTTCGTTCCTGTGCCTGGGTTGGCCACAGTTGCTGCCAGTGCCCGGTGTGGAAGCTTGGACGTGGTGATCGACAACGAGGGCGGCAGGGCGAATGGCTGTACCCACGCGCGGATCCCGCATGAGCCACCATATTGGGACTGCCGCGCCGAGACTGTGCACATCAAAATTCAGAGTTTTGACTTCCACAAGGCGCTCGCCGAAAAGCGCTTGCGGGAGGCTATTGAATTGGTCCTGAGAGTTAGTCGAGCAGGATGAGCCATCGTCGACGTATGAATGGGAGCGGCTTCGCCAGTAGTTCATCAGCCTGCGTCTGTCTGCAGCTCCAGCGTAGCGCCCTTCGACGGCAGCCCGTCAGCCCATGCGAAGAAGTCGACGGCGGCTGAGGTGATTCCCGGAGCGCCAACGCCGTTGCTGCGGTCAATGCCTTCCATCGTCTCGACGCCTTCGGCAACCGAGGCATCGAGTGGACGTCTGCTCCGGTTTTCGCTTTCCCGTTTACCTACACGCGACGCAAGCCCGAGCGGCACTCGAACCCGTGAGGTTCCCGGGGAGGGCCCTACTCCGCAATGCGGAGTGAACCGAGCACGGATGAGCAGGCCTGCTTTACATTAGCTTCGCGCGTAGACCACTCACAAACGAGCATGACCTCTTGATGTTCGGTGGATAGAACAATTGTGATGTGGCTCCGCGAGGGTCCGCTTGCCAGTGTGTAGGGACTCTGCGCTTCTGTGCCCCAGAAGCCGTAGCCGCCTCCTATATGAATGCGATGTGTCTGGTCGGGTGGCCCTGCCTGGTCGTCTTGTTCCACGGACTTGTAGCGAGCCGCTTCTGACGTTCTTGGCGGGACTTCGCTGTCAGGGAAGCCGTAGATATAGATCGCGTCTCCCGGTGTGCCGGGAGTAAGGAGTGAATCAGGGCTCTGTTCTTCGCCTCTCTCTTCGTCGGCGAAGCCAGGTGGACGAAGAAACGAGTAGGTGCCGCGACTGACTCGCACACCAGTGGGCGGACCTGGTTGTGGCAGTGGAAGTTCGCTCAACGGAGTCGTTGAGCGAGCCGCAGAGCTCAACCGGCTGCCACTGTTGTGAGCGTTTGTTGAGCCGCCGCCACAGCCAGCGGCGAGCGCGGAACAACAGATAAGAGTGGCGAGTGAACATCCACGCTTTCGAACGAAGTAGCTCATTGCCGTCGTATTGTAAGGTCCTGCTCCGACGCAAGGTCGGGCGCGCTTCCCCGGGCAGCAGCGCACCACCATCGCCCAACCTGAGCATCGTCGGAGCAGCTGGGCGTCGGGGTGTAGGCCCGACGACCCATTTCCTCACGTCGGGTTCGAGCAGCTCCGTAGCTCGACGCGGCCGCTTGGGGCAAACCACGAGAGTCCTCGCCACGTCGCGGCTCGCTCTTGCATCCTACGCGAAGGGCCGGCGAGCCGACGCAGCAGCCGTAGGTAGACGGCAGGGGCCTCGCGGGCCTGTCGCCGAGCGCGCGGTGGCTTGAACGCTGGCGGGCGCGTTGGTCGGGCGCCGCTGTGGAGACGGTAGCCCGGAGAAATTCGTTGGCCGGTTTGCGGCGGTTGAGGTCAGTAACCCGCGATGACCGACAGAACCGCATCGGCAGGCCGCGCGGTCGAGCGCGCCAAGTCCGCTCGTCGGGGTGGCCCATCGGGTCGCCAGGCGGTCGGCGACTATGTTGGGCAGCCGGCCGGCGATGCCGCCCAGGCCGTGCGCCGCGCTGGGCTGCGCCCGGGTCTCGATCGCTCGTTCGGTTGCGCGGAGGAGCTGATCGGGCTCGTCGTGGCGCAGGAGCCGACGGCCGGCAGCAGCCTGGCTCGCAACGGGATGGTGACGCTGTACGTCGCCGCACCGGGAAGCGAGCCAATCGACGAGGGGACTGACGCGGCGCAGGTCGAAAGCGGCGGCCCAGAGCCGGCGGCGGTCGCGTCGGTCGAGGCGGAGCAGGCCGAGGCTGCGAGCGCGCCAGCGCGAGTGCGGCGACGCAAGCGGGGCCGTGCCCGGCGAGCTGCGCCAGTGTTCGATGCTCCGCCGGCGCCCGCGCCTGCCCGATCGCGCTTCGGCGTCCGAGCTGCCTACGGTGGTGCTCGCGCAGCCGGCGGTCGAGCCGCCGTCGGAGTGGCAGCCGGAGCCGGGCGGGCCGGATGGCGAGCCGCTCGACGACGAAGCGCCAGAGGAGCTAGGCGAGGAGGCGGCCGCGGACGAGGAGTTCGTGGTGCATGTGGAGGATGTGCTGGCCGGGCGCAGCGGCCCGGCGAGGTGGCGCGGGGTGTATCCGCGCCGGCGCGCGGCTCCGCGAGCTGGGCGCTGGCCGCGGTGTTCGTGGATGGTTGCGCGAGCATCGCCTGGCGGGCGCCGCTGTCGGCGCGGCGATCCTTCTGTGGGCGATCGTCGGCTTCGCTTCTGCGCTGGACGGCCAGCACTCGCACACCCCGGATGCGAGCGCGATCACGCGCGGCGAGCGGGCGGCCACGAGGCATCGGACGCAGGCGTCGAAGCGAGCGCCTGCGCCCAGCTCGAGGACGCCGCGCGCGGCGCCGCGATCCGCTGCCCGCACCGCGCAGCCACGTCCTGTGTTTCGCGCCCGGCAGCGGCGCCCGGCAGCGGCTCCCGTCCGAGAGACGGTCGCTGCTCCCGTCGCGCCAGTCGGAGAAGCGCCCGTGCCTCAAGCGCCACCGGCCGCGGCGCCAGTGCCGGCGGCGGCGCCTCCCGCGAGCGCGCCGCCTGCGGCGGCCCCGGAACAGACGGGAGGGGGTCTGTTCTCGCCATGAGCTTGCAATCGAACACAAAGGAGGTGAGGCCAGTGATGGCGCTCACATTCAGATGGGCGCTCGCCTGTCGAGAGAGAAGGCAGGCGGGTCTGCTGCTGGCCGTCGGCGTGCTGGGCGGATTGGTGATCGGGGTCGCCGTGGTCGTGGTGTTCCCCGACTCGCACGCGCACGCGCTGAACGCGGCCGGTGCATTTAAAGGGACGCCGATCACCGGGGTGCAGAACTTCGTCGAAAAGATCAAGGGCAGCCTGGTATGGCTCGGCGGCACGTCGATGAGCCTGGTGATCGCGGTCGTCGGGATCATGTTCATGGCAGGGCATTCGCGGGCGCACGACGTGGCGATCAAGACGCTCGTCGGGCTTGCGATCCTCGCGTCGATCAGCGGGATCGTCGCGTAAGGGGCGTGTGGCGGGTGCTCTTTCGCCGACACGCACGGTCGCTGCCGGCCGCGGTTGCGGGCTCGCTTTGTCTGATGCTCGTGTTCGCGCCGGCAGCCTCTGCCGCGTCCGGCGGCGGCGAGGTTGCACCGCTGGCTTTCCTCGGCTTGCCGAGCTTGCACAGCATCATCGAAGCGATAGCCAAGGGCTTCTTCTCGGCGTTGGCGGGCGCCCTGGTGCCTGGGTTTCTCAAGCACGGCACCGTCGCCACGATCCAGCATCTCGTGGCGCTGCCGGACCCCGCGAGCTGGGGGCACGTAAGCGAACTGGAGAGCGACATGACCTACCTGGGAATGTCGTTGATGCCGGTGACGCTGGCGGTCTGCACGCTGCGCTACTGGATGATGGGCCTGAGCGGCGCGGCTCACCCGGTGAGCGCGCTGTCGCGCTGCGCGTGGGCTACCGGGGTGCTCGTGGGCTACCGCTGGCTGGTTGAGCAGGTCGTCGCGGCGACGAACACTCTGACGCACGCGATCCTCGGCTTCCCGGTCGTCGCCAACGGCCTGGCGAGCATCATCACCGTCCTGTTCGGCGGCGCGCTGCTGCTCGGCGCGGGCGGCGTGTTCGGCGCGTTCCTGGTGATCGTCGGCGTCGTGTTCGCCGCCGGACTGTTCGCGTCCGCAGAGGCGCTGACGGTGCTGTTGGCGCTGGTGTTCTGCGCGGGGCCGCCGTTCATCGCGCTCGCGCCGATCCCTGAGCTGTCGCATCTGGCGAGAGTGTGGGGCCATGCGCTGATGGCGATCGTGCTCGTGCCGATCGGGTGGACGATGCTGTTCGCCACGGCGGGCGCGCTGACGCTCGACGCGACCAGCTTCACCGGCGGCGCGGCTGGCCTACCGGGGCATATCGCCGCGGCGTTTGCGGGGCTGATCACGTTCGTGCTTGCGGTGAAGCTGCCGCTGATGCTGTTCGGGGAGCTGCGGCACATCCTCGGCGGCGCTCTGCGCGGTGGCGGCAGCGCCAGTGGCGCGCAGGGTCAGAGCACGATGCCGGGCGCCGAGCGGGTGCGCGCGGCGCACGCGCGGCTGCGCAGCGTCGCCTCCGAGGGAGTCCCTTCGCTGGGGCGTAGCGCGGGTCGCGCCGCTGGCGCGATGGGCGCCCCGGAGGGCGGGCCGCTTGGCGCGGCGCGCAGAGGCTTGGCCGGCGCAGCACGGCGCACTGGCCTGGTGTCCGGCGTGACACCGGCCGCGGCCGGCGGCGATCGGCGGCGTGGCGGCCGGTGGCGCAGCTGGCGCGGCTGTGAGGGCGGCGGGCGGTCGGGGTGGGGTGCGCGAGCGTCTGGCGCACGCGCGGACGATCATCGCCAGCGCCCCGCGCGAGGCGCGGGCGGCGATGGCCGGCAGCTCGCGTAGGGCGGCACGAGCCTCAGCGCGAAGCGGTGCTCGAGCTGGCGGAGCTCGCGCTGCGGCAGGCACCGCGACTGGCAAAACGCCAGCGCGGGTAGCCGCTCGCAAACCGCCGGGTGCCGCGGGTGGCTCTGTCGCCGTGAAAGCCCCTCGCCGTGCATCGGGTGGGGCGTCGCCTGCGTCGCGGACGGTGCCGCGCCCCCAACCACCTCGGACTGCAGCCGCCGGCCCAGGCACGCTCGGCCGGCGGGGCGCAGAGCACGACGCACCCGGGCCGCAAGGTGACGAGCAGCGCACAGCGCAACGCGAGCGCCCCGGTGCCGGCGGCTCCGAGGCCGCCGACGGCGCCACCGGCCGGAGGTCAGCGGGCGCCGGCGAAGCGTAAGCCGCGAGGGGGGAGGGCACGGTGATTCACCGAACGTTCCGGTCTCTGGATGAGGCGCCGCGGCTGGTGGCGTTCACGATCAAGCAGTGGGCGGTGCTGATCGTCGGCAGCGCGGCGGTGCTCGGCTTGATCCACCTGTCGCATTTGCCGACGAAGCCAGCGATCACGCTCTGCGTGTTCGTGATCGGGCTGCCGGCGGCCCTGACCTATGTGTCGGAGAGCGGCGGCCTGCAGCTCGGGGTGCTGCTGCGCGAGATGTGGCGCTGGCGCTGGAGCCGGCACGCGCTGCCGCCGGCTTCACCGGAGCGCCCGCGTGCCCGCGGACTGGTCGTTCTCGCCAGTCTCGAGGAGCCCGGTCGTCAAGCACAAGGAGCGCACGATGACCCGTCCTTGGCGGAGCTGCTGTCCGAGGAGCGCTGGGGCTGATGCCCGGCACGGCCACCGCGGGAGACCTGCTCGGGGTAGCGGCGATCGAGCCGGACGGGCTGCTTGTGCGCGAGGACGGCACCTATGTCCGGGCGCTGGAGGTCGGCGCTGTCAACCCGCTCGTGCTCGAACCGGCGGAGGGCGAGCGCGTGTCAGCAGCGTTCGGGCAGGTAGCGGCGCGGCTGCCCGACCGCCAGTCGCTTCAGTTCTACGTGCAGGGCACGCCGCTGGCGCTCGATGAGCTTCTCGCGGAGGAGACGCACCACTGCGAGCAGGCCGCGGGCGCCGCCGAAGACATCGGCGAGCACGAGCGTGCGCAGGCGATCCGCCGGCTTGGGATCGCCCAGGAGCAGTCGATCCGTACCCACGCGCTGACGGTCGCGCCGCTTGCGCTTCGCTACCTCGTCGTCTGCCCGTGGCAGCCGGCGAGCCGCGTCCCGTCGTTCGCGCAGCTCGCGGCGGGCGCTTCGGGTGAAGGCCGACGCGCACGAGCGGGCACGGCGCGACTCGTTGCGCCATTGCGAAGGGGTCCGCGCGGACCTCGAGGCGATGGGCGTTCCCGGTCGTCTGCTCGCGGGCGCCGAGCTGCTCGATCTTCTGCACCGCCGCTTTGACCCGGACGGCGGCCTGGCGGGCGGGCTGCCCGCGAGCTTCATGTCGCCGCACGTCGTCGCGCCGCTCATCGCGGGGGAGAGCGCGGAGGCGGCGAGCGACCGCGCGCAGCGGCTGGCCGAGGCGATCTGCACCGCGCCGGTCGGCCTCTGCGACCGCAGCCGCATCGCTTTGGGTGAGACGTTGGAGGAGGTCTTCTACGTCAGCCTCGCGCCGGAGCAGACGTGGCTGGGGTGGCTGCTTCACATGATGCAGGCGCCGCGCCCGTTCGTGCTGAGCGTGCATGTCCAGGCGACCGAGCGCTACCGCGAGCGGATGGCGCAGAAGCGCCGCTACAAGCGCATCCACGGCGTCAACCGCGGCGTCGAGCAGCGCGGCAGGCCGCTCGACCCGGACGCACGGGTGCAGGAGGAGGAGGCGGCCGAGCTGAACGACGAGCTGGCCACGAGCGCCGGCGCGGGCATCTACCGCGTGAGCATCTACTGCGCGCTGCAGGAGCCCGGCCCCGACGCGGACCCGGAAACGCTGAAGGAGCTGTGCCAGGCCACGGGGCGAGAGGTCACGATGGCCTGCGACGCGCGGATTCAGCACGGCCTGTTCGCCCAGCGGCGGCTGTGGCAGTCGACGCTGCCGCTCGGCCGCGACGTCGCCGGGCGCCGGCGCAAGTACGTCAGCCGCAACGTCGGCGACACATTCCCCTTGTGTGGCACCTCGTGCGGGAGCCCGCAGGGCATCCCGCTCGGCTACGCGCTACCAGGGCGCACGCTGGAGCGGCTGGACCCGTTCGATCCGGCGCACCCGAATCACCTGCTGCTGATCAACGGCATGAGCGGGGCGGGCAAGACGATGGCCGCGATCATCCTGCTGGCCCGTGCGCTGGCGCAGGGCGCGAGCGGGTTCATCATCGACCGCGCCGGGCACTTCGAGTTCCTGTGCAGCCTGATCCCCGGCGGCGCGTCGCTGCAGGTCGGCGCGGGCGCGCACGCGATCAACTCGTGGGACGTCGAGGACCCCGCGCAGGTCGGCGCGGAGAAGATCGACTATCTGCTCGCGCTGCACGCGCTGCTGCTGGGCGAGCATCACGCCGGCCGCGACAGCTACGGACTCTCAGACCTTGAGGCGAACCTGCTCGGGCTCGCCATCGCCGAGGTGTATGCGCGCTGCGCCCTGACCGGCGAGGAACCGCGCGAGCTGCTGTTGCAGGAGGAGCTTGAGCGCCGCTACCACCAGGAGCGCGGCGAGGGGTCGGTCGGGATCGCCGAGAGCCTGCGCAACCTCTCGATGCGCCTGAACAACTACATCGGCGATGGCCCCTACGCCTACCTCGCCGACCGGCCGACGACGATCCCGGCTGACGCGCCGCTCGTGGTGTTCGACACCCGCAGCATCCCGGACGCGAAGGCCGCGGCGGCGCTGTTCGTGATCTGCGAGCACGTCAAGAGCAGGATCGCCCGCACACGCCAGCAGCATCTCGCCGGGGAAAGCCCGAAGCACGCCTGGGCCGGCAAGTCGTTCCTCGTGGTCGACGAGGCGTGGAAGCTGATCGAGCGGCCCAGCACGGGCCGCTGGTTCAACGAGTTCTGCCGGCGTTCTCGCCACTACGCGCTGTGGCTGATCGCGATCAGCCAGCAGCTCTCGGACTTCGACAACGAGCACGGCCGGGCGCTTTTGGCGAACGCCGCGATGCGGCTGTTCCTGCGCCAAGAGGCCCGCGAGCTCGCCTACGTCAAGGGCGCGCTGAACCTCACGGATGAGGCGATCGAAGCGATCTCGACGCTGAAAACCGTCCGCGGCCAGTTCTCGACCGCCTACCTGATGAACGGGTCGCGCGGACAGGGCACGCTGCAGATCGGCGTCGGCGCGTTGGAGTATTGGATCGCAAGCTCCGACCCCGCCCGCGACGAGCACATACGCAAGCGCGCCCTGCGCGAGACGGACGAGCAGAGCTGGGCGGCGCTGAGGCTGCTCGTAAGCGAGGAGTGGCAGCAGGCCATCAGCGACGAGCTGGAGGAAGCGGCGTGATGCAGGCGCGCGTCGCAATAGCTCTGCTGAAAAACCGGCAGGTGCAGACGGTGCTCGTCGTCGCCGTGCTGATGGTCGTCATGCTCCCGGTTCTGGTCGCTGCCGGCGTGGCCGGCCTGCTCTCCCAGGAAGCCGAAAGCGTGTGTGGCGGCGCGAGCATCGGCGCGGTCAATCAGCCTGCCGGCGGCGGCCCGCTCGCTCAGGGTCTGTACGCGGCACCGCTCGAACTGGCGCCGAGCCGCTGGTATGAAGTCGGCGCGACCGAGTACGGCGGCCCAGGCGACCCGACATCGGGCGACTATGGCTCGATCCCCAATCCTGGCGAGTCCTACCTGCCCGCGCACCCCGACGTCCTTCGCCGAGCTGTCGGTGCTCGACAGCAACCCGGCGAACGGAGGGACGTTCACCTTCAGCGACGCGAACGCGCTGAGCAACCTGCCGTATCTCACGGCGCTGCGGGTCGCCCACGACGGCCACGAGAGCCTGCTGCTCAAGCGCGACACGGGCTACGGACAGGGGCCGGGCCAGTTCATCGCGGACGGCCAGCCATACCGCTTGGACGTGTGGTGGCAGGCGGCCCGGCCGCTTGGGATCACCAAGAGCCCCGTGAAGGTGCAGATCGCACCGGCGACCGGCGCGGCACCGACGCTCGGCGCGCTCCCTCGTCAAGCGAAGCCAGCGGCGGCGGTGAAGCGAGCGCTGGGTCCTGTCCGGCGGGCGAAGGCGCCGGCAACATCCCGCTGCCGCTCACGCCGGGAACACAGACGAAGATCCTGCCGAGCGGCCTGGCCGCCGCCGGTGAAGAAGCTCCCGCCGAGGTCAAGAGAATGGTCGCCGCCGGCAACCGCCTGTTCGGCGCGAGCTACCTGTACGGCGGCGCGCACGGGACGCCGCTGAGCCAGCTCGAGCCGGCGTATGACTGCTCCTCGGCGGTCTCATACGTCCTTCATGCCGGCGGCGTGTTCGGCGAATACGCGGAGGACTCGACCGAACTTGAGTCCTACGGGCAACCCGGCCCCGGCCGCTACGTCTCGATCTACGCCAACGCAGGGCACGCCTTCATGTACGTCGCCGGGCTGCGCTTCGACACCGTGGAAGACCCCGCCTACGACAGCGGCCCCAACTCGGGCAAGCCCGGCCCGAAGTGGCGCGTCTCCGCATCGGTCCCTGACTGGGCGAGCTGGACCGTCCGCCATCCACCCGGCCTATGAGCAGCCGCCCACTCAGAGGACTGATCGCGGTCTGCCTGCTGCTGGGCGCGCTCGCGCTCGCCGGATGCACGAACCCTGATGCGCCCAGCACCGGGCCGCAGACGGCCGGGACCGCCTCTCCGCAGAATGCCGGCGAGCAGCCTGCCCCCGCGCCCGCGTCGCCGGCGGCACAGACGCCCGCCGAGGTGCAGCCCACGCCGCCAAGGCGCTCGCCGCTTTCAGCCGGCTGTACTCGAACTGGACGTATCGCACCCTGACCTCCGATCAGCGGGCACTCGCTGCGATGTCGGTCGGCGCGGCGCGACTGGCCGAGCAGCAGGCCGCGGCGTCGAGCGAGGCGGACACGACGATCGCTCGCGGACGCATCTGGAACAGCGGGCAGATCGTGAGCATCGCGGCGATGTATCGCGTGCCCGGTACGTGGGACATCGTCACCCGTGAACAGACCGGCGGGTCCACGGAGTACGAAGGGCTGCCGGCGGCCTACCACGTCACGCTTGCGCAGCTCGCCCGCGTGCCGGGCGGCTTCGCGGTGAGCGAATGGCTGCCACAGAGCTGACCGAAGTGCTGTATGCACGGATGCGAGGCGGGCCGCGCGCCGATGGCTGCCGGCGGGCTTGGCGCGCATGTGGCTGCACGCCTACGCAGGGGTCTGGCTGGCGACGCTCGCTCCGGCCGCGCTCGTTGCGCTGGTCGGGCGTCCGCTCGCGCTGCCGGCACGTCGGCTGCTGGGGCTCGCGCTGAGCGCACAGCGCAACCCACCGCCGCACGTTGGGCACGTTCTCGCCCTGGCCGCCCACAACATCCCGATCGCTTCCTGGCCGCTGCTGCTCGGGGTGCTGGGTGCCCACCGCCATCGCCTCGCCATGCACGTCGCCGACGGAGTGCTGCTGGCGTGCATCATCGCGAACACGCTGCCCGTGGGCGCGGCGCTCGGCGCATACGGAACGGCGGTGCTGGCGTACATCCCGCAGCTGCCGCTGGAGTGGGGCGGGCTCGCGCTCGGCGCGAGCGGGTGGCTCGTGCAGCGACGACGAGCGCTCACCGCCAGCGAGGGGATCGGCGTGTTCGTGCTGATCGCCTGTGTTCTGCTGTGCGCCGCTGCCCTGGAGACCGTCGCCGTGCCCCACCGATGAGTCCGCGGCGAGTTGACGGGCGATCGACGCTTGCAAGAAAGATTGCAAGTACAATCTGCTCTACAGAATTGTTCGGTATTGCTGGGCTTTTTTGCCTGGGTCACGGCTGACCTGGAGATGGTGCGATGGAGATAGGAGAGCAAAGCACAGGGCCTGGATCGCCCGCTGGAGAATCGGGGGAAGGGGTCGCCCTTGCGCCCGGCCAGGGTAGGCAGCGGGCGTTTGGCTCGCAGCGGCCCGGTCAGATTCTCGGCGAATGGCAGAAGCGAGAGCTGCGGATCGCTCGCGGCTTCGCGGAGTGTCGAGGGCTCAGCACCGAGCAGCTCGAGGACCTCTACCAGGAGACGGCGCTCGCTCTCTACAGACGGGCGTATGACAGCGAGGAACATCTCCGCAACGCTCTGCGGGACGGGATCAAGAAGCGCGCTCTGCGGTTGCATCGCGATGAACGGCGTCACGGGCGAATAATCGCGCGGGGGACACCTGGCTTTCGTGTCATGGCCGAGGCCAGGGAACGCGAAGGCGCCCCTGAGTTGGCCGCCCTTGCCCGTGAGGATCGCCTGATCGCGAGCGAGTTCACGACGGAGCTGACGGAGCAGGAGCGGCGCGTCTTCGGCGGGCTCGTGGAGGGGATGGCGTACCGGGCTATCGCGACCGCGCTGGGCATCCCGGAGAACGAGGCTCGCAAAATCGCTCGGGCGTGCGACCGCAAGCGCGAGCGTTTCCAGCTCCTCTACGACACGGGCCGGTTGTGCGGGTATCGCGCACAGACGATCCACGCGCTGCAGAACGGGGAGAGCACGAGCGAGGAGCTGGCCGAGCGCGCGTTCGCGCACCTTGAGAGCTGCGCACACTGCCGACTGGAGCACAAGACGAACGCCAAGCGGCTGCGGCGCAGCTTCCGCGACCAGGCCGCAGCGCTGCTCCCGCCGCGTGTTCATCGGGAATCTCGACCGGTTCACGAGGCTCGGTGTGCGAGCCAGGCTTCTGGCGCACCGGCTCGGGATCGACAGCGCCCCGATCGGGCAGGGCAGCGTGCGCGAACGCGCCGTCGCATTGCTGGCAGGCGGTGGGGTCGGCGCGAAAGTCGCGGTGGGCGTCGTCACCGTCGGCGTGATCGCCGGCGGCGCAGTCGCCACGCACGTCCTCGAGCAGAGCCCCGCACCTCACCGTCAGCATGTCGCGGCAAGCGCAGCAGCGGCGCCCGCGTGCAGCCCCGCCCGCCGGAGCGCTTCTGAGCGCGCCGCCGGCAGCGGCGCTGAGCACGAGCGCCCACCGGAGCGTGCATACCTCGAGCCGCACCCGCGAGCGCCGTGCCACCGCTCACCATACGGCGGCCGGCACCCATCGAGCGGCCACGGCGAGCGCTGCGCGAGCAGCGCGAACCGGGCGGCTTCGCCTACCTCGGGGTTCCCACCTCGGCCAGCACGCCGAGCGCCTCGGCTCGTGTGGCGAGCGCCTCAGAAGGCCAGAGCGGCGGGGGGCCGTTCAGCCCATGAGCTCGGCCAGAAAAATTCGTTGGCCGGTTTGGGCTAGTTGGGGTCATAGACCCCCGAAGCCCACCAAAACGGGGCCTGAACTGGAAATGGACGCGACGATGAACAAGCATGAGAACGGGCACGCCAGCCGCGCGCTGCTGCTCGCTTTGACGCTGGCGCTCGTCCTTGCCGGCGGATGGCTGGCCGCGAGCTCGGCGTACGCGGGGAGCTGGATGGAGGTCTCCTGCGTGAACCCGAGCCAGTCGGCGGCACCGAGCGAAGGCTGGACGAGCTTCGCCGCCGGCGGCGGCTACGGGTCGAACAACAGCACGGGCTGCGGGCCGGGCAGCCCCATGTTCGCGATCCTCAGCACGGACGCGGCCGTTGGTGTCGGCTCGGACGGAGACGCTTCAGTACACGCCCCCGAGCGGCTCGACGCTGATCGGCGGCTCAGTCGACGTGAGCATGTATGCGGACGGCGGCGGCTACAACGCCTCGGGCACCGCGGTCGCCTACACGCCCAACTACGCCTACGACGGCTCGGATGTCTTCTTCCAATGCGCGTCCGGCCTGACGCCATGCGCGAACGGCACCAACGACTTCGCTGGGGTGCTCGGGATTCCCGGCGGCCGTGGCGGGCAACCTCTACCTCAGCGCCGGATGCGGAGGCGCGTCGGGCTACGCCTGCAACTCGGGCGGCAGCGAAGGCGCGTGGTCGCTGGTGCGGCTGTGGTGGGCGAACCTCCTGCTGTCCAACGAAGCGACACCGAGCGCCAGCGGCGTCGGCGGGACGCTGCTGAGCCCGAACGCCGAAGGCACCGCGGAACTCACGCTCGACGCGGCCGATCCCGGTGGCCCCGGCGTGTATCTCGTGATCGTCCAGATCGACGGCAAAGCCGTCTACTCGGGCACACCGAACAGCGACGGGGGCAAGTGCGTCCCGGTCGGGACGAGCGGCGGTGCGTTGATGTTCGACTACAGCCAGCCTTGCCCGCCGAGCGAGTCGGTCGACCTGCCGATCAACACGACCGCGCTTGCCAACGGCCAGCACACCTTGAAGGTCGAGGTGCAGGACGCGGCGGGCAACTCGGCGGTCGTCTACGACGGCACGATCTCGACAAAGCAGCCGTCGGAGAACTCGCTCGGAGCGCTGCCCGGCCCCGGCACGAGCGCAGGCAACGCGCCGACGCCGGTCTGGCCGTCCCGAACGGGACGACGGCGAGCCACACGGCGCAGCTCACCCTCGGACTCAAGCGCAAGATCACCCGCACGCTACGCGCACCGCGCGCTTCGAGTGACCGGACGGCTGGTCGACGGGCAGGGCAATCCGATCGCGGGCGCGACGCTGGACGTGCTGCAGCAGGTCAGCGGCTCGGCGAGCATCGGCGGTGATCGGGCACGCCAGCACCAGCGCGAACGGGACCTTCACGGCGTCGGTGCCCGGCGGACCCACACGGACGATCGAGATCGCCTACCGCGCGTTCTCCACCGACGCGAGCTACGCCGCCGTGGCGAAGATCGCCGAGGCGGTCGAGGCCGGCGTGAAGCTCGCCGTGAGCCCTCACAGGACCGGCTCGGAAGGGACCATCACGCTCAGCGGACAGCGTGCTGGGGCCGGTTCCCGCCCAAGGGGTCGCCGTCGAGCTGCTTGTCCACTACCGCGGACGATGGGAGCCCTTCCGAGTCCCGCAGACCGATTCGCCGTGGGCGCTTCGAGGTCGTCTACCAGTTTCAGGGCGGCATAGGGCGCTTCCCATTCCGGGCGTCGGTGCTCGGCGGCCAAGCCGGATTCCCATTTGCGCACGGAGAAAGCAGGGCGGTCGATGTCACCACGAACTGAGACGCCCTCCACAGTCGCTCGGCGTGGCATGGCCGCGGCGTCGCTGGCGGTCGTCGGGTGCGTGGTCTTGATCCTGTGGCTTTGCGCGACGAGCGCTCAGGCGGGGACCTATCCGATGTATCAGTGCGCGCCCGGCGTGCCGGCCGTGTCGCCGGGTTGGAGCGTGTTCGGCAACACCACCAACGCGAACACGGTGCTCTCTAACACCTGCTCGGCGGGCGGCAGTATCGGCGACTACGTTTTCACGGACGGTCAGGCCGGCGCTGTGACCGAGAACGGCGAAAGCGGAAGCCAGGTCGGGCTGCGGATCGACGTGCCGGGCGGCGCGCCCGGCGTCACGATCCACGCGATCAAAGCGGAAGTCATCGCCTCGGCCGTCACGGGCGACGATGCCTTCCTCGAGTTCGCCTCCGCAGGGCAGTCCCTTCCGGGCGCGACGGAGCTGCCCTACGGCGGGGGCAGCGCATACACGGCAACCGAAAGCTGGACGCTGCCGCAGGGGGCGCGTGACTTCGAGGCATACGTGAACTGCAGCACCGACCGCAGCTCACCGACCTGCGACTTCGCCGACTCGACCGCGGTGCCCGCTCTCACCAACATCACGCTCAGCCTCGAAGACGACACGCCGCCGACCGTGGAAAACGTGAGCGGGCCGCTCGCGGCAGCCGCAGCCGCCGATGCGCCCGTCGCGGGCTCGCAGCCGATCAGCTTCACTGGCAGCGACGCTGGCAGTGGTGTTCACACGGCAACGTTGACGCTCAGTCCGCTGAGCGGCGGGGCGAGCTACGTTCACACGTTCGACTTCTCCGGCGAATGTGCCTATGACTCTTGGAACGCCTGCCCGCTCACGGAGACCGTGAGCGGCTTCACGGTCAACACGGATGCTCTGGCCGATGGCGCGTATGCGGCGAGCCTGGCGATCACCGACGCAGCCGGCAACGTCACCAACGATGCGCTCGGCTCGATCACGGTCAGCAACGCCGCGGCTACCGTCAGCTCGCTGGGGGCGCTGCCCGGCCCCGGCACGACGAGCTCGGCCACCGGGCCAGCCGGTAGTCCTAACGGGAGCGGCGCAAGCGAGGGAGCGCACCTGCAGCTCGGGGTGCGCTCGCCGATCTCCCGGACATACGCCAAGCGAGCGCTGCGAGTGACGGGCCGCCTGCTCAACGCCCAGGGCCTACCGATCGCGGGTGCCTCCCTGGACGTGCTGCAACAGGTCGACGGCGCGACTCTCGAACTGATCGGCCGCGCCCGAACCGGCAGCGATGGGACGTTCGTAGCGAGTGTGCCGGGCGGGCCTTCACGGACGGTTGAGATCGCCTATCGCGCGTTCTCAACCGACACGGGCTACGCGGCCGTGGCGAAGCTCGCTGAGTCCGTCGACGCCGGCGTGCAGCTTGGCGTGAGCCCCCGAAGGACCGGCTCGGAAGGCGAGATCACGCTGAGCGGGCGCGTGCTCGGGCCGGTCCCGTCGCAGGGCGTCGTCGTCGAGCTGCTCGTCCACTACCGCGGGCATTGGGAGCCGTTCCGCGACCCACGCACAGACTCACGCGGGCGGTTCCGGGTCGTCTACCAATTCCAGGGCGGAATCGGGCGGTTCCCATTCCGTGCGGTGGTGTTCGGGAGCCAGGGCGACTTCCCATTCGCACCCGGAGAAAGCAGGGGGGTCGATGTCACCACGAAGTGAGCAGCGCCGACACGTCCTGCCCGGAGCGCTGGTCGTCTTGACCTGCTCGCTGCTGCTTGGGCTCGTGACGCCGCCGTCGGCGCGGGCGCTGCCGGCAGATGGGAGCGGAAACTACACGCAGATTCTGTGCGCGAACCCGGCGACCGGGGAAGGACTCGGGCTCTCCGGGATGCCGGAAGGGCTCAGCAACCCAGCGAGCATCGACCTATGGCAGGTGACAGCCGCCGAGGTCGATTGCGGCACCGGACCGATGACCTCCGGTCGCGGCGTGCCGATGGCGGTTGGTCAGACCAACACCTACGCGCAGGGCACATGGTCCGCTCTGCTCTACCAGGCGCCAGCGAACGCGACAATCAACGGGGGCACGATCTACCGAGCCGAGAAGGCCGAAGGCCCAAACAACGGCTTCATGGGGATCATCCAGCAGGGCGGCGAATACAGCGTCCTGTACTCGCTGCCGCGCAACTGCTGCGACCAGGGCGACTGGTACGTGGGCAACGTGGCAGCCCGAGGCACCTTCACCACACCGTTCTCCCCGGAAAACGTCGTGAACCTGACGATCTCCCCGGACGGCGGGCATTGGGATGTCAACGCCACCTGCGACCCGAACGGGAACAACAACAGCAGCTGCACGCTTGCCGCCGGCCAGTGGGAATACCGCATCTTCGGCGGCGAAATCAGCTTGAACGCACCGACACGATCCGCAAGCAAGCAACATCGCCGGCCCCCTCGTGACAGAAAGACCCGCTGCGAAGTACGGAGGCGATCACGTTCTCAGCGACAGATGAAGGGCCGGGCCTGGCCTACGTGAAACTCCTTGTGGACGGCGCTGTCGTCCAATCGCAGATCATCGACACCAACGGCGGGCACTGCATCCCGGTCCCCGGACACGACGCTTACACCTGGGCGTACCAAGTGCCTTGCATGACATCGGTCGGGGGACGCACCTACTCGCTCAACACCGCTCTGCTTCCAAACGGGCTGCATCACATACAGGTCATCATCGAAGACGCCGCAGGGAACCAGTCCGAAGTCCTCAACCGGACGGTGACAACGGAAAACGCCGGTGCAGGATCGCTCAGCGCGCTACCCGGCCCAGGATCATCTGTGCTTCTCGCCGGTGCGCCCAACGGCTCCAACGCGAGCGAAAGCGCAGCCCTCGCGCTCGGACTCCCGCGAAGCATCTCGCGTCCCTTCGCTCGGCGAGCGCTGCGACTTCCGGGCCGACTCGTCAACTCACACGGTCAGCCGATTAGCGGCGCGACGCTCGACGTGATCCAGCAGGTCGCAGGCGGGAGCGGCAGCCAGGTCGTCGCGCACGCAACCACCGGCGCGGACGGCTCGTTCATAGCAAGTGTGCCCGCGGGACCATCGCGGCTGATCGACGTGGCCTACCGCGCGTTCACGGGCGAGTCGGGCTACGCCGCCCAGGCCAGGATTCAGGAGTCGGTGCGCGCGGGCGTTCAACTCAGCGTGAGCCCGCACAGGACGGGCTCCGAAGGGACGATCACACTCAGCGGCAAGGTTGACGGGCCGATTCCCCGGCAAGGTGTCGTCGTTGACCTGCTGGTGCATTACCGTGGGCGCTGGGAGCCGTTCAGGACGCCGCGCACGAACAGTCACGGCCGCTTCCGCGTGCTCTACCAATTCGAGGGCGGCGTCGGCCGGTTCCCGTTTAGAGCGCTGGCGTTCGGAGGGCAGTCGGGATTCCCATTCAGCAGCGGTGAAAGCGGAGCGGTCGATGTCACCACTGATTAGCTCTGCAGCGTTGAGTGCGAGCGAGCGCGGGTGCAGGGCCGCGCGCTCCCGCGGACGCTTGCGCAGCCTGGCGATGGCAGTGGGACTCAGCTGCCTTGCAGCCTTGACGTTCGTGAGTGGCGCGAGCGCCGGAACCTATGTGATCGACAACTGTCCGTCGGCAGGCAATGGAAATGCCGGCTCGTGGACCGTCTTCGGCAGCCCACAGAACGTCAAAGGGACGTGCAGCGGCGGTCCGGGCGACTACATCGGGCCCAGGGGCGGCAGCATGAGTCCGGGCAGCCTCGCGGCGTACAGATCGGCGTACCGGCTGGGAGCGGCATCACGATCGCCGAAGCGAAGATTTGGTGGCAAGTCTCGCACCAGGTCTCGGGGGCGGACACGTTCGCGCTGGCCGCAGACAACGTTGGTGCGGTCGGCGAAAGCCTGACCCCGTTGACCGGACCACAGCCGAGCACGTTTGTGCTGCCGTCCACGACGACCGAGATCACACTGGCGAACTACTGCTCCAACGACGACGCAGGCGCCGGATGCACGTTCGGCGAAGGCGAGAACAACATCCTCGAGCTGTACGGCTCGCAGCTCACGCTCGAGGACACGACGCTGCCGAGCGGCACAGTGACGGGCGGCACGCTCGCCAGCGCAGGGACGGTCGCGGGCACGGCCTCGATCAGCTACCAGGCGGCGGATGCGAGCTCGGGCGTCCGGCTCGTGCAGCTTCGAGTGAACGGCGAACCCGTGGCGAAGAAGGACTACATCACGAGCTGCTCCTACACGGATTTCCAAGCCTGCCCGCCGAGCGTGTCCGACACGATCGACTGGAACACGGCGAGCGTGGCGAACGGGCAGCATCCCGTGGAACTCATCGTGGAGGACGCGGCTCAGAACACGAGCGTCATCTACAGCGGCGAGGTGACGGTTCAGAACGCCGCGGCGTCGTCCCTGGGGGCGCCTTCTGGCCCTGGCAACGGAACCCCAAACGGGACGAGCGCCAGCGAGACAGCACAACTTCGGCTCGGGCTGAGGGACTCGATCACGCGCACGTACGCGCGCCGTGCGCTCGCAGTCGCTGGACGCCTGCTCGACGGCCAGGGCCAGCCGATCGGGGACGCCACCCTCGATGTGCTGCAGCAGGTCGTTGGGACAACGACGCCGCAGCTCATCACACGCACTAAGACGCGCTCTGACGGGACGTTCAGCGTACATGTGCCCGCGGGTCCGTCGCGGCTGATCGAGATCGCCTACCGCGCCTTTTCGAGCGACGCCAGCTACGCGACCGTGGCAGGAGTCAAGGAGACGGTCGACGCCGGCGTGCGGCTCAGGGTCAGCCCGACCCACACCGGCCCGGAAGGGACGATCGTGCTGTCCGGGACCGTCGAGGGTCCGATCCCGCAGCAGGGCGCGCTCGTGGACTTGCTCGTGCATTACCGTGGCCGCTGGGAGCCGTTCAGGACGCCTCGAACGAACGCGCACGGTCGCTTTCGCGTGGTCTATCAGTTCGAGGGCGGTGTCGGGCGCTTTCCGTTCCGCGCGGAAGTTCCCGGCGGTCAGGCAGGCTTTCCCTTCGGAAGCGGCAGCAGCCGGGTGGTAGATGTCAGCACGAACTGAGTTGACGCGCCGCGCGTTGATGATGCTCGGGAGCAGCCGGACGTGCATCCTCGCGGCGCTCCTTGCGCTGCTCCTGCCGGCGGCGACGGCCGGCGCAGAGACAGCTATCACTGCCCAGGCAGTCGCAGACAATGGTGCGTTCCTTCCCTATGCTCCCGCGCCAGCGCAGCTCGCGGGCTTGTGCCTGGTTGATACGGGTGTGGATCTCAACCCGGACACGGAAGGCGTCGTGGTCGAACGAACCGCGCTCGACGGCGGCTCGGGGGAAGATGTGTCGCCCACGCTGCACGGGACGGTGCTCGCGATGATGGCGGGAGCACCCGCGAACGGCTGGGGCATGGTGGGCACCGCGCCCCGAGCCATTCAGATCGTATCCGTGCGAATCCTTGAGCCCGGACAGACGACGTTCCCGTACACCGCCTACGCATCGGGAATCACAGAATGCCTCGAACTGCGGCACAAGTACAACGTGCGGGTGATCAACCTTTCGCTCGGCGCCTCCGAAGGACGCTCCGCGGAAGCCACTGAACTCGTAGGGAACGCGGTCGAACGTGCGATGAACTACGGCGTGGCGGTCGTCGCCGCCGCGGGCAACGATGACGGCGGCCCGGTCGAGTACCCTGCGGCCTACCCCGACGTGTTGTCGGTGGGCGCCACGGACACGCAGGGCGGCGGCTTCTGCTCGTTCTCCAACCGCGGCGAAGGGCTGCGGCTGCTCGCGCCCGGCTGCGACCTCGACGGCGCGGAACCCACGACTGGCGCCCCGAACTACAACTACTGGCAGGGCACCAGCGAGGCATCTGCGATTGCCGCGGCGGCGCTCGACGCGCTCGACTCCTACCAGCCAGGCTTGTCGCCCGAAACGGCCGAGAAAGACCTGACCGAAGCGGACAACGGCGTGCTCGACATCGCGCAGACATTCCGCAACGCGGGCCTCGGAGCGATCGTCACGGCAGGCGAAGCGGCCGAGCCAGGAGCACAGTCGAACTCGACTCCGGCATCGTCTCCGCAGCCGGTGACACCATTGGCCACGATGAAGCTCACGCAGCCATTCGGACGCCCGCAAGCCCGACTGAAGCGAGTCAGGCACCGCCTGGTGCTCGCCCTGACCGGACGCCCCAGCGAAGCGCAGGTGCAGGTCCGCTTCCTCGGCCACGCCGGACGGTCGCGCCGACTGCGCGTGCTGCGCACGCTTCACGGCGCCTTCACGAGCCTGACGCTTCCGACCTCCGGCGTCGTCGAGGTATCTGTGCGCTACACGGACCCCTACGACGTGGAACGAGCGAGCCCGTGGACAACGCTCCGCCTACCGGCGTCGGAGACCACGGCTGGAAAGGCCAAGCGCGGACGGATGAGACGGTCAAGTTTGACGCTCGCGGTCGTGCTTGCCGTCGTGGCGTGGGTGTCGCCGTCTCAGGCGCTCGGAGCCGGCAGCTACCAGGTCAGCGCCTGCAACTTCGCGCCAGAAGCCGCCAACAACTCGTGGACATGGGCGACGAACGATCCCGCGCAGCCAGCGCACTACGCCGAGCACGCCAACTGTCCATATCGCCTCGGAGGCGACGGCGGGAAGGCCGACCAGGAGGGCGGACTCTCGACAACCGACGCGCTCGGCCTCTCAAGTGGAGCTGCTCCGGGGACGAGCGCCGGCTGGACGTTCACTGCCCCGGTGGGCACTACCATCACCGGGCTCACCTACGAACGCTATATCGGCCACTCCCTCGATCCTAAGAACTCTTGGTCGCCGGCCCTGCGGGCGGACGGAAGCATCGTGCCCGGCGAAACCTGCCTGGATTCGGTCGAAAATGGCGAGACGTGTTCTGTGGGCGGCCCGCCCGGAGAGGGAGGCGAACCGGCAGTAATCACGGGTCTGTCGGCTCACGAACTCTCACTCGGCATCGTGTGCCAAGCGCCCGCGGAAGAGGAATGCGTCACAGGAGCGACTCGAGCACGCTGCATGGGCGACGACTGTACGGCGCCACGGTGACGCTCTCCGATCCGACGCCGCCAACTCTCAGCGCGCCGTCCGGCGCCCTGTGGGGGCCGGGTGAAGCCGGCGGGTTTCACAAGGGCACCGAAAGCGTCACCGTCTCGGCAGATGATGTCGGAGGCGGCGTAGCGAGCATCGTCCTGTCCGCAGACGGACGGCCGGTCGAGACCTACACGGCGCCGTGCAACTTCACGTTCGCCCAGCCGTGCCCGTCGTCCACTGGGACACAGACCTTGACGCTGCCGACTACGCAGCTCTCCGACGGAACGCACACGCTCACGCTCGTCGCAACGGACGCCGCCGGCAATCAATCGACGGTGGCCTCGCAGGAGATCACCGTCGAGAACAGCGCGCCGCCGCCGCCGGTGGGGTTGTCCGCGACCGCGACACAGACTGGCGGCTCGACGTTCACGGCCACGTGGAGCGATCCCACCGGCCAGCTTGCGCCGATCACGGGCGCGCTCTACCAAGTCTGCCCGGCGAGCGGCTCGGGCGCGTGCAGCGCTCCCGCATCGGCGCCCGCGGCAGGGCCGGCGACCGTGACGGTTCCGGGCGCTGGAAGCTGGAGCATCGCCGTGTGGCTGACCAACGCAGCCGGCAACGCGAGCCCCGCCAACGCTGCGCACACCAACGTCGTCGTCCCCCCGTCCAACTCCGGCGGCTCGGGCACAGGCCATAGCGCTACGGCGACGACGCCAACGATCCACGTCACCGAGACGCTGCGGGGGCGCGAGCTGGTGGTGCATGTGAGCGGACCCGCGAGCGGGACGGTTCGCGTGGGCTTCATCGGCCGGCTGCGAGGCCGAACCGTCGCCTCTGGCGCCAAGACGGTCGCGCTCAAGCACGGACGGCTGACCGTCGTCTTCAGGCTCGGCCCCCGCACGGCGGCGCACGCGCTGATCCGCGTCAGCGCGAAGCTCGATCACGAGCTGGCGGTGACGAGCACGCTCCGCCGTCATCGCCGTGATGCGCGGTAGCCGACAGGTGCCTTGGGAACGACTTAGCCCCGGCGACATGACCAAGGTCAGCGGTCCACCGGGGCTTTCCACCACGAAGCATGACTCGATGCCCGCGTCAGCGCAACGCCTGAATAGCGTGTCCAGTGCGCTGGGCACACTTCTGGCGTGAAGATCGACGCGCAGATAGCGGCCGTGAGGGCGGCGCAGGGCACCCTGGCGATCGAGCGGTCGATGCTCAGCGAGGCTTTCGCCGGTCCGCCGGCGCCTACGAGTTCGCCGGGGGTGAACGCGACCAAGCGGCTCGCGCTCTCGGATGGCGCGACGGTCTTTCACAAGCCGTTCTCGGGCGTGAGCGTCGCCAACGCACTCGCCTTTGGGCAGACCGATGAGACGCCGCCGCTGCACGATGCTGTCGCCTGGCGTGTTGCCGTTGCGCTGGGGGAGCCGTGGCAGAGCCTGGTCTCGCCGTGCGTGCTGCGCGAGCATGATGGTGATGACGGAGCGCTGTCGCTGCAGGCGTCGGGGTGCCGGGTGACCTCGCGCCGACTCTCAGTCCTACGTGGTGTTCGTCGGCGGCGTTCTTCGACTCGTTGATCGCCCAGCAGGATCGTCACGCCGACAACTGGCGCTGGGATGGAAGCCGCCTGACGTTGATCGACCACGGGTACGCATTTGCTCGGCCGGGCGACATCCTCAACCACACGGACCTGCTCGTGGCCAGGCGCGATCACGGCGCAGCTGCGCTGCTCGAGGAGGAGCGTCTGGCGCTGGAGCGTCTGCTCGGGGACGCCGGCCTGCTCGGGATCGAGAGCCTCTTGCTGCCCGATCGCGCGCAGGCGCTCAGGGCGCGTGCCGAGCGGATGCTCGCGCGGGGCGAGGTTCTACGCCCCGGAGAGTTCTAGAAAGGCCAGCAAGCGTCGTCGGAGGGTGGTAGCATGATAACTCAAGAGGTCAACTTGAATGGTCGATGGTGTAGAGGAGCTTTGCGATGATCCGAGTCCGCTTTACAACGTCTGAGTTCAACCGGGAGACGCACGGGTGGGTTGAGCTGCCCATCGCCGAGCTGATCGCCGATGGCGGGGAGGTGAGGATCAGTGGCCCTCGTGCAGAGTGGATCAGTCTCGACATCGCCGTCATCGATCCCGAGAACAGGGAGCGGGTGACGCGATCCGACGGCGCCGAGCGCTGGGCGCGACTGCTGCCGTTCGCGTTCCGCAATGGAGACATCGACGTCGAGGTCAGCGAGGTAGCTGAGGCCGAGCCGGCTGGCGTGGCGTTCCGCTACTCGACCGCCGCGTAGAGGCGATGCCGCGCACGGCGGTATCCGACGTCCACGCCAAGGTCGTCGGCCGCGAGCTCAGAGAGACCCGTCGCGCGCTCGGGCTGACCCAGGCCGAGGTCGCCGGACGGCTCGGCGTGTCGCCCTCGTATGTCTCCGCGGTCGAAGCGGGCAAGCGCAACCTCACGCTTGCGCAGCTGGCCAACATCGCCAATGCGATGCGCCTCGGTATCGAGGTTTCATTCATCCGACCCGACGGAACGCCTGTCCGGCCGGACCGGACACCCGCGACGAGCTAGGCCGCGGGCAGCTCGAGCTGCTCTTTCCCCGAGTGGCTGGATGTTTCCCAGAGCTTGTCTCAAGACGGACCGTAGGCTCACCAGAATAGGTGTACGGCCCGCGGACAACGTGGCAGCCCTCGATGCGGTCCACGCCGGGAGCGCTTGCGATGGCTGCTCCCGACAGATCGGCCGCGCGGGCCTTGCTCTTGATGGTATGCCAGCACACGGGACGGGGGCGCGCTCGAAGATTTCCCGGCTTTAAGGCCGGAAATCGACCCTATGTTTTGGGCGGGACCGGCGCGTAATGTTCATGACACAAGAAAAATGGATGTTCATCCTCAGTGCCATCGCCGTCGTTGAGGGCACGCTGCAGCTGCTGATTGCCGTCATGGGCATACTCGTAGCGCTCGTCGTGGCCGCCTTCGTTGCTGGTGCGCTGTTGGGAGTGTTCATCAGCTATTACGCGCTTGCTCGCGAGGATTCCTAAAACCGCCGTGCAAGCGCACGCCTACTCGACCGGCGGCTCTTCGGGCACGGGATCCTGGGCTGCTGCCGCAAGTTCGTTTGTCTGCGTCACCTGGATCCGCATCGCCTCCCAGCGCTTCTCAAGCACGGAGGGGCGCGACGCGTCCGAGGGTGCGGCGCTGTCGCCGTGCAGCCAGGCTGCGAAGTCGCGCTCGCGGAACGGGCCGGTGGCCTTGCGCGCGAGCATGTCCGGCAGGCTTGTGCCGGCCTCGACGATCCCGAGCAGCTTCTCGTAGTCGGCGATGTCGAGCAGTTGCAGCGGCTGCACGCGAGCCGCGGCGAGCGTGTTGGTGGTGTCGTCCTTGATGCTCTCGCGCACGTACTTCCATACGGGCGCGGTCTGCATCAGGTGCCCGACGGACACGACAACCGGCCAGATGCGCTCGATCGAGGCGAGGTCGACGCCGGGGAGCGTCGCTGTATCGTCCAGAAGCGCATCGATGCAGCCGGCGACTTGGTCCACCTTCACGACCACCAGCTTGGAGACCTCGCCGAGCGCCTCGGTCACTTCGCCCGTCGCCATTGCGCTCGCCGTGACGCGGCGGGCGTGAACCTCGAACAGGATGAGCTCCTTGCCCCATACAACCGCTATGTCGCTGGTGCGCTTTCCGCCGCCCTTGCCGTAGCACTGCTCACCGAGGACCGTCGCACGGGAGTCCATCGTGGCGTGTGCGAGATCCAGGGCGTAGCGCTCGACCACCTCACCCATGAAGCGGCTGTAGCGCAGCACCTCGGCCTGTCCCTGCGCCTGAGCGTGCCTCAACGCGCGGTAATGAAAGCCCTCCCCGAGCCAGCTGAGCGCCCACGGCATACCGAGCAGCAGCAGATCGCCGTTCGCGAACCGCAGGAACGGTGTGCTCTTGAACGGCCGGAACTCCCACGACAGTTCCGGGCTGCCGGCGAGGGCACTGAAGCTCGCCTGCAGCTCCGTACGTGATGCGGAGATGATCGGGACGTCGCGCGGCGTGTTCGGGAGGCCGAGCTTGGTAAGCAGCTCGTCGAGGTGCCCGGCTTCGATTCGCGGCGTTGGCGGATCGGTGGCGAAGGTGTTGGTCGTCGCTGAGAGTCCGAACCCGAGCACCCACTGCTCCTCGGGCGTTAGGCCGCTCGCGGTGAGCCACTGGTCCACCGGCACGTAGTTGTCGGAGTCGTGCAGCTCCTGGCTTCGCATCAGCCGCAGGAACTCGTCGCTGCGCACCATCTCCTCGAGCACGGGAGGGCGTTTGAAGAAAGAGGAGGCCTGCAGCTCGTAGGCGACGATCGCCTCGGTGGTGGCCGTCCCTAGCGGGTCCTCGAGCGCTGAGTGCGCGCCGAGTACCGCCCGCTGCAGCGTGTGGAACTCGTTCGCCGTCAGCTCGGCGAACGGCTGCTCGCGCGCCTCCTCGATCACGAGCCGCATCAGCATCGCGATCGGCTGCGGCGAGAAGATCGGTCGCACCGGCGAGCCCTGCCTGACCTGCTCGTAGCGCGCGAGCAGATCAGGCCAGCTTTCATAGAACCAGCGCGCCAGGTCCCACTGGCCGGCAGGGTCGGTCAGCACCCGCTCGGCGCGCAGGTTGAGCAAGGCGAGGTTGAGCATCGCCGACTCGAACGGCAGCGTCCGGACGAGGGCGCGCAGGTCCGTAAGCCTCGTCTCCGGAAAACCGAGAGCGCGCTCATCGATGAACACCGACATCTGATCGAAGTCGCTCGGCGGCGGTCGAAGCCGGAACGCGCTCCTCGCCGGCTGCTCGCGCTGGAGCCGGGCCTCGCCGTGCGGGCGCGCCTTGCGCCGCCGCTGATGCAGCTTCTTGTTTTCACTGCGCTTCTTCGACATGCCGCCATCCACCGTACGCGTCGACGCAGCCGTCCCCGCGCGCGCCCGCGCTTGAGCGATGGGCCAGCGCTGCATGCGGCCACCTAATGCGACCTCGCGTAGGGCCGTCTCGGACAGGCTCCAAGAGCTAAGGCAGGCGGACGTTATCCGGCCGGCACACGCGAGTGAGACACCAACACCAGGTTGATCGGCAGCGCTCCGGACCGTAGCTCGTTCGCGAGGTTCCGGGCCGAGCTGATCGTGAATCCGCCGGAGATCTGCGAGCCGGTGGAAGCGTCGATCCCTTCCGGGTACTTCGTGAAGTCGATCGACGGCGCGGTGATGATCTGGTTGTCGAGCACGATCGCGAAGTGCTGCACGGCCTCTTCCTTGCTGACGCCGGGGAGTTGGGTTTCCATGCCACGGTGGGCGGTTTCCTTGGTGACCTGTTCGAAAGCTGTCTTGCCGTGCGCCGTGAAGCCGAACGTCACGTCCGGTTTGCCGCCTTCTTCGAAGGCTGGCTGCGGGTTAGTCAGATCGGACCCGGTGAGGGCTGGGTCGTCGTTCAGTACGTACCAGCTGTTCGGAGATGCGTTGATGACGTTCCCAGCCGCATTTTCACTGGGTCTGGCCTGGACGAGCGCGGTCCCCGGGTTCACGTGCACGGCCGTGACCACAGCACCGGCCGGCGGCGTGTAGCCGGCTTCGTAGAAGCTGTGCTCACCTTCTTCGGGACCTCTCAGCACCTTTTCGTGCTTGGTGTCGAGCAAGTACCAAACGCCGTAGCGGCACCCACCGATTTGCGCCGGCGTGCAGCCCGGGTCGAGCGTCGTGTCATTGGAGCGGATGATCGCCGCTCGTTTCGCCGCGCGCAGGACCGCCTGGTACTCGGTCAGCCCGAACTGAGCGGCGCCGGCGTTGGGTCCGCCCGTCACTGTGCCTTCGGTCGGCGCGGGCGTGCCCGCGGGGCCGATCACGTTCGGCTCCCAATCGTAGAAATCCAGCTGTGCCGTCTTGCCGACTTGTTCTCCGCCGGGAGCGAGGTTACCCGCATCCGGCAGGGCCACAGTGATCTCGTTAGCGCCGGAGCGCTGGATGTCAGACGGTATGCCCAGCGTAGCGACACGCTTGCGCATGATCGCTATCGCCGCATTGATGCTCGCAGTCGATACAGACTCGGCACCCGCGTGTGCACGATAGACCAGCACGACCCGGTTCTCTGTCAGCGCCGGCGCAGTAGCCGCAGGACTGGACGCCGTCGAACTGGATGAGCCGCAACCCCCGATCGCAACCGACAGGAGTACCACGCCAAGCAGTGCTCGATGGAAGGGCACCCCGGCCGCGCTCCCCGTACTGCTTGGACCCCGGCACCGCCCTCGCATCTCGCGAACCATAGCCTCACTTCTGAATCGAGGCACCTTGCACTGGCGGCCACCCTGCCAGCCAGCCCGATGATCACAACAGCAGCAATGGTCCGCCCAAAGCCAAAAGCTGGGGTCGGGCCTTGGTTGGCCGCTCCGTTCCACCAGGAGCGGAAGCCGGCTCCGTGCCTCAAGAAAGCGGCGTTGCGGCTAGGCCGCGAACAGCTCCAGCTGCTCGGTTTCCCCGAGTGGCTGGATCGGCGCCGAGCGGCTTGGGATGCGGAGGAGCGGGATGACGTTCTGGTGGCCTCCCACGCGGCGCGTAGCTCGGCCTCGGCGATCTCCTCGCCGGTGAGCGGCACGCCCTTGGCCTGCAGCTCCTTGAGGACCTGCTCCAGGGAGATCGGCTCCTCGCGCTCGTCCATGAGCTGCCCGTCGAGGGCGAGGTCGGCGGCGGCGGCCTTGGCGGAGAGTAGCGCCCACTTCTTCTCATCGAGTGAGCCCTTGGTGAGCATCACGTAGACGGTGACGGGCTTGCGGGAGGACAGCCGGTGGGCGCGTGCGATGAACTGGTCGAACATCTCGTAGGAGAACACGAGCCCGTCGACCACGACGACCGAGGCGGTGTCGAGGTTGTGTCCGAGGCGGATCGCGGGGATGCCGCAGAGCAGCACCTGGAGGCTGCCGTGGCGGAAGTCGCGCATGACGACCGCGCGCTTCTTCGGGTTCACCGTCGCGGGCTTGCCGTTGCGCTCCTCGACGATGTGCCCGGCGCGAACACCCTTTTCTTTGAGGCGGTCACAGAGCCAGCGGCCGGTCTCGATGAGGTCCGAGCCGACGAGGATCTTCTCGCCGGCCTGGACGTGCTGGAGGATCAGCTCCAGCGTCTTCATGTTCTTCGGCGTCCAGTTGGAGTGCTGAAGTCCGGCCAGGCCGGGCCAGTCGCGGTCGGTCGCGGCCTCCGGGGCGGTGGTGGCGTACTCGAGCTTGGTGAGCTGGCCACAGGCCGCGGCGAACCGCTCGATCTGGCCGCTTGCCACGAGCGCGTGGTCGGGGTACTTCCAGGTGAAGAACGACGCGAACGTGGACTTGCTCAGCCACTTCTCGTAGAGCTCGCGCTGCGCGACGCCCATCGGGGCGCTGACGGTCTTCAGGGTGCAGGGGACGATCGGCTCGCCGAAGTCGCGCTTGCGCCGGCGGATCATCGCCGCGGCGCTCAACCGCCAGAAGCGGCTGACGTTGGTGATCTGCGGGAGCACCTTGCGCTTCTCGCGCCGGTGCGCCGTGGCTGATCCCTCGCGGCCGTAGGTGTACTCAAGGACGCAGAAGTCGACCTCGAACGCGGCGAGGCCGCCGTCGTAGCTGTAGGGGAAGCGCAGGCTTGAGTCGCCGAGGCACCACCACATCAGCCAGAAGATTTGGTTGACGTAGTTGGAGATCGGCGTGCCGGTCGCCAGCAGCTTGTTGCGGGCCTGTAGCCCGCGGATTGCCTTGCTGCGCTGCGAATCGTCGCCCTTGATGAGCGTTCCCTCGTCTATGCAGATCACGCCGTCGCGGAAGGCGGGGGCGAGGTGGTGCGCGGCGCTCTTGATGCGCAGGCTCTTGTGGACGTAGCCGCAGGTGCGGCTGCGGATTTCGCCTTTGACCTCCTCGGTGTGGACCGCGGAGCAGACGAGCGGGCTGTCCTGCTGCCAGCCGCCGTGGCGGGAGGCGTGGCAGGCCGGGCAGAATTCGGTGGAGTCCAGCACTGTGCGCTCGCCCTCGTCCTCGTGAACCGGAACGTTCTGGACGGGCAGCGCCTCGTTCTTGACGCCGAGCAGCGAGAGCACCTCGTAGTGGGTGATGTACCAGCCCTCGCCGCCGGCGCGCAGGTGCTTGGCGACGCGGCGCGCGTGGGCGGGCGTGGTGATGTGCTCGACCTCGATCCCGAGCTTCTCGGAGATGTCCTGGCGGTACTGCGGGATGAGGTCCTGGGGGACGATGAACAGGACTTGGTTGCGTGCGCCGTTGCGCACCGCGCCCTGCGCGTAGCCGGCGGCGCCGAGGGTCTTGCCGCCGCCCTGCTCCCAGCTGAGGATGAACCCGCCGCCATCCTTGGTCTTGGTCAGGGCGCGAGCGAGGTCCTCGCGCTGGAAGCGCTTCCAATCGAACGCGGGGTCCTTGCCGTTGGTGCGACCGTCGGCGGCGATCTGATCGAGTATCTGGCGCTGGCGCTCGACCTCCTCGGGGAACCGGGTGGCGATGTCTCCGGGGTTGGGGATCTCGAAGTGCTCAAGGAGGTACTGGATGTCCTCGGTTGACTCCGAGAACTCCTTGTCGGCGACTTTGATGACGAGGACCTTGGCCTCCTCCTCGTACTTGCGCACGACGGGCTCGCCTTGCTTGTTGCGCGTGACCTTCTTGCCCGCTGGTGACGTTGATCCGGGAGTCCGTGCGCAGCGGGTAGCGGGTGCCCTCTTGAAAGCCGCGCTCGGGGTCTGAGCTGGTGCAGAGGATCGAGTCGAGGTCGGTGAGGTATCCGAGGCGCATCTGCGGGCGGACCTCGTAGAGCGGGATGACCTCGCGCTCGGCTGCATCGGCGACTCTGTGCGACGGCCTCGCGCACCGCGGGGGAGATGCTCAGGTCGCACTCCTGCTCCAGCTCGCCGAGCAGCCGCCAGTCCAGTGCGTTGAGCGCGAAGTGCCCGACCGGCTGGTTGTGCAGCGTCTCGACCAGCTTCAGCCGCCCGGCCTTTGCGAGCGCCTGGCGCACGAACGGACCAGGCCGGATCGCGAGTCGATCGCGGGCGCGCAGTTCAACGGCGTAGGTGGGGCGCTGGCTGGCCTCCTCGCGGCGCCGGCGGTCAAGCTCGCGCCCGACGAGCCGCCACGCTTCGACCGGGCCTGCGGGTGGGCAGGACAGCGTGCCGAGGTAGTAGTGGCCCGCCTGGCGCAGCGCGGTCTTGATTTCGTGGCTGAGCGCTCGCTCGGCGAGTTCTTCCTTGGAAGCCTCCGCCTCCACCACGAGGCCGCCGTCGTCGCTGCGGTCCTCCGGCCCGACGAAGAACGCGATCAGACAGGGCAGGACCACGCCCTCGAACAGGTCGTTGCACTCCACGGTGGCGAACACGCCTGCCGCGTCCTCGCGCGAGAGAACCTCGCGGCGGAAGCGGTCGCGCCCGCAGACGAACGCTCCGACGCCCTGGGGGGCCAGCAGCGCGAGGCTCATGCGCCACACCGCGACCGTGCTGTTCTCCGGGCGCCCGGCGCCGTCGGTCCACGTCAGCCCGAAGGGCGGGTTGGCGACGATCTGCGGGACCTGCACGCCCAGCTTGCGCAGCATCGGAAAGGCGCGCTGCACGTCGCCTGTGATCGCGTGATAGTCGCCGGCTCGCACCTGATCGCCGTCGATCTCCACGCCGAAGCGCTGATCGCGCGGCCAGGGCGCAAGCAGCGCGCCATTGCCGGCGGTGGGGTCGAGCACGGGCAGGCGCCCCAGCGGGTCGATCGCCTGCTTGATGAACGCCGCGACCTCGGGCGGCGTGTAGAACTGCTGCAGCCCGCGCATGTCACCGAAGCGAGTGGTGCCGAGCACGCTGCGGGAGGAATCGAGCGCTTCATCCGTCAGAGCACCGCCGAACAACTCGCCGCGCTTGCCGCCCTCGGCGGGAGCTGCGACCGCAACCGATTGAGACATGGCCGTCCTTTCGCAAGGGCCCCACCCCGTGTGGGGCCGATGCCGGACGCGCGGCACGCCCAACGGGCGTGCGAAAATCGCGCGGGCATGGCCGCACGCGGGAGTTGCGGCTCCCCCTTTTCATCTGCTCGCGCGGCCCCGGACTAGGAGGCGCCTCGGTCAGCTCAGGTCGGCCAAGAATCGGGCCGATGCTGGCATATGGCATTCGGTGCGGCTACCCAGGGGGCTGGCGGCTATGCCCACGGCCGATACAGGCGTGGTCTGCGCAATTGGCGCTCACGGAGCCGCCCGCTTCTCGCTCTCTTCCTCGGACCGTTTGTCCTGGGCGGATTGGTTGGGCTCGTCGTAGAGGGGAACGTGGCCGCCTGGATTGCCGGGGCGGCATTCGGCCTCGGCCTGGGAGCGTGGATGGTGATGCGCGAATCGCCCCCGGCTTACATCGAGAACTGGCAGGTAGGCGCCGAAGGCGAGCGGAAAACAGCAAAGGCGTTGGCGCGACTGGATGGGTCACGGTGGCTGGTAGTTCACGATGTCGAGTGCGCTCGCGGCAACTACGACCACATCGTGGTGAGCCGAGCGGGCGTCTTCCTTCTCGAGACGAAGAACCTGCTGGGCACCGTGGAGATGCGCGACGGCGTGCCGTGCTTGGGGCGGCGGCTGGACCCCGAGGAGGACAAACCCTGTCCGTGGGTGCGTTCGGGCGCGCTCGCCAGCGCAGCCAGGCTGAAGGCAGAGATCCAGCAGTTGGCTGGACACCGACTATGGGTTCAGGCGGTCATTGTGCTCTGGTCAGACTTCGAGGAAGGTGTCTATGAAGACGAGAGATGCGTCATCGTGCACGGTTCCCGGCTGCGCCGGTGGATCGGCGAGAGACCCGACGAGCTAGATGAGAAAGCCACTGGGGAGATTGTTGCTGCTGTCCAGATGATCGCGGATAGGTAGACGATCCTCGGATGGAGCGTGCATCGCAGATGGTAGGCTCCGCGGCGTGCTGCGCCGGATCATTCTGGCCGTCGTCGCGTTGGTAGCGGCCGGCCTTTCAACGGTGTATGGCGGCGGAGCATTCGCGGCAACGCTCCCGGTTGTCCGTTGCCCGACCGAGTTCGGCATCTCGGGCTCGTCCCATCCCGCGCCGGCGACACTGACGCACTCGTCCCCTTCGACGCGCGGGCTCGTGGCCTATACGGACACCCAGTCCTACGTCGTCGGCCCGCGAGGCATGCGCTGCTCCGGCGTCGTTGCTGCCGACGGAGGCTCACAGGTCGTGGTATGGCCCCAGGGACACAGTCGTCCCGGCTTCCATGCGCATACGGCCGGGCTTACGCTCACGCTTGATCCCGCGTGCGCCGCGTGCAGGGCCGAAGACGCCTGTCCGTTCTTCACGACGCTCGCACGGGACCTCGGCTTCCCTTGTAGGAGCGGCATTCCTCAGGACGAGCGCGTCTACCACCTCAGATCCAACATCGTGCTCTTCGAGGACCCGCCAGGGGTCGCGGGCTCCGGATGGCTGAGTGGCGGCGCTGATCCCGCCAACGGCCTGGTCGGTGTCGCCGGCAGCCCTGAGAACGGCTTGGTGTACAGATCCACGTGCACCCTGCCAGCGAGCGAGCACTCGATCTGCACCGCAAGCCTGAACGATGTGATCAGCCGATATAGCTGACGCTCCCCGGGGGACTCCCAGTCGCCAGGGCAGAGCCTCTAGAAGCTGCTGAACACGCTCTCGCGCCCCAGGAAACGCCTGAACCGGCCTCCTGGGAGACAAGGGTTCGACCTTCTTCTAGATGGTGGAGCCAACCGGGATCGAACCGGTGAGCTCCTGCTTGCAAAGCCGCCTCGCACCACCAGCCACCAAGAGAGGGGGACGGGGAGTGGGTTGGCTGCGCCTCTCCCCGCCGGCACCTCACCGCGCAGGGTCCAACTCGGCAGGTATCCGGCTACATCGCCGGGTTCGAGCGCGGTGATAGTCTGGGCGTTGTCCTGACCGGCGCAGGCACGGTCTTTATCATGCGGCGGTTATGTCCACACCCACCCCCCCGACACCTCGGGCTCGCCCTATACACGGCGCTGGCTGCTCTTCTCGCGGGGTGTGGCAGTTCGAGCGGCAGCCCTGCGGCCGCGATAACCAGGACGCACCAGGCAGCTACACCAGCCGATGTCGGCAGTTCGGCAGATGTGCCAAGCAGACCCTGCGGAGAACTTACGGACGCTGTCGCAGGCGAAGTGCTCGAACACAAAGCCGAAGTAGAACTTGGTAACGGCGCCAGAGCCGCCACCAATTGCATCTATTACTACGAGCTGCCCACACCGATAACCCGAGAGGGGGGCGGACTTATGACGAACGCGACTCTCGAACTGGAATGGGCGCCGGGAGAGGGAAGCCTAGCCCTCCAAGAGTACCGCGAAAGTCCGTCAGCCGGGTGGTCGCGTCACACGGTGAGTGCACTCGGACCCGGAGCATTCGTACAAATTCACCACCAATCAACGATTACTGCCGTCGCCGCGTACGCCGATGTAGGCGGGACCTTGCTCAAGCTCACAGCGGAAGCACCGACCGTCAATCTCGGCAGACTCGAAGCGGCATTTCAACGTGTCGCGACGCGTGGATAGTAACCTCAGCCGGATCTTGATACTGCTTGCCCTCGCGAGTGGCGCAACCTCTCGAGCATCATTGCGGTTGAAACTGCTTCAGCTTCGCGGAGGCGGCCTCCAGGAAGCCGGAGCGGTCCCGTGCCGAAGGGCGCGAAAGTGGCCGAAGCGTTCATCTACGGAGAGTGCGATCGCACGAAGAAGGCCGGCATTCAGCCGGCAGCCACGACGATGACACAGGTGCTCGCTGCGGACTTTGGCGCGTGATGGAGGAGACGATGAAGGCGAGGTGCGGCAGATCGACACCTTGGGTGTCTCCGCGCTTGGCATCGAGCGGCGAGCATGTAAACAGTCCGCCCCGTAAGAGAGCACTTTCAACAGGCGCCGCAAGCGCCCAGACCCTGGGGGATCCCATGAGCGTTATGACGAGACTGTTCAGCTGGAGATCGCTTACTGCGATTGCGACGGTCGCGGCGATGCTCGCTGCTGGCGCCGCCGAGGCGGATGCGCGAGGCTCGGCAAAGATCGTCGCTGTATCCAGCAGTGCGAAGCCGCTCGAAGACGGGTTCCTGATCTCGCGGGGGCCACGCTCGGCGTCGTGCGCCGTCGTTCTCTCCTACCGGGGGGCCACGGTGGCGCGGAGCGCGGCGCGGCGGCCGACCCGTGCCCGGGAGCTGGAGTTCATCTGGCGGTTTCCCGACGACGCCGCTGCGGGAACCTGGCTGGCCCAGCTTCGATGCAACGGCGCGCCGAGCGGGGAGCGACGGGTCTTGCTGCGCTCAGCGGGGCATGGACGTGCGAAGCCGCGCATCAGGATCCGCGCGATCGTCGTCTCTGATACGGCTTCGCCGCTTATGGTCGAGCCCCCGGCGCGCGGAGCGAAGGGCGGCGGAGCGTATCCGCCCTACGGGACGGTGATCCTGCCCGGCAACCAGTGGTTCGCCGGGCATGGGGTGAACGTCTACTCCGACGGTGCCGACGGCGGCACCGGCTTCTATCAGTGCGTCGAGCTCTTCGAGCGTTTCATCAATACCGAGGGGTGGTATCACGGCATCGCTGGCGCCGGGATCGTCGGCGCGAACCAGCTCTACGGCGCAGTCCCCTCGAGCTCCTTCGACAAGCATCCCAACGGTTCTGGCTACATACCCGTGCCCGGCGATGCGGTGATCTTCTCTGGTCTCACCTACGGACATGTCGCCATCGTCGACTATGTCGCCGGCAACAACGTTGGGCTAGTGGAGCAGAACGCAGCTCCGTCCGGCCGCACGACGATCTCACTGTCCGGAAGCACGCTCGGGAAAGACGGCCCATACCTGTCGGTTATCGGAGTGCTCCACCCGAAGGCCGATCACCAGGCGCCTGTCGCCTCACCCCCCACGGCCCCCGCTCCGACACCTGCAGGAGGGTCGATCTTCACGGTCATGAACACCGATGAGACACCGCCCGACGGTGTCTACTTCCGCAACAGCCCGCACACCAGCGACACGAGCAGAACACCAGGCATCGGCGTATTCGCCGGCGAGCAGGTGCAGCTCATCTGCTACGCGTTCGGCGACGCCGTGGGGGCGTACAGCGACGAGCTCTGGTACGACGTCCGGAACACGACCCGACCCACCAGCAGCGGCGCCTCCAACGTCGGGTGGCTGAACGCGCACTACATCAATGACGGCAAGGGCGCGAACCAGATTGACGCAGGCGTGCCCGTCTGTGTCGGGTACAGCAGCACGCCACCGGGTTCAGAACCTACGCCAACGCCCCCGAGCCCACCCGCCCCCACCACCTACGCCGAGACCACAGGCGGAGTCGCGCATACCTGGACCGACTACAGCGACGCGGGCGGAACACAGGGGACGTCGATCGGGTCGAATGCCACCGTTGCGATCGCCTGCAAGCTGACCGGATTTCGTGTCGCCGACGGCAACACCTGGTGGTACCGGATCGCAAGCCCACCCTGGAGCGGGAGCTACTACGTCTCCGCGGACGCCTTCTATAACGACGGCGCAACATCGGGAAGTCTCCTCGGGACCCCCTTCGTCGACCCGAACGTGGCGAATTGTTGAGCAACTCAGGTGCCGACCGCGCATGCGAATACGCAGAGGCGCGGAGGCCAGGCTGAGCTCCGGGGACGGGTAGGAGCGAGAAGGACACATTCACAAGTCAAAACCGAAAGCGCCAACCGGCGACGACGGAGGGTGGTGATCGAGATGGCAGCAAAGCACGACCTGCAGCACGGCATTCACGGCTGATCTGGCGGCACCTCGCGATGACATCGCGGCGGCGTGTCGCCGTGCCAGCGAGACGTTCGGCGAGTGGGCCCGCTTTAGCGATACCGGAAGCAAGCTCACCGTCACACTTCTCGTCGGGACACTGGGCGGACGGCTCATTGGGTCGAAGAAGGGGCGTCCCACGATCATCGGCATACCCCTCTCCGACAACGATGAGGGCCGGATCCACCTCGACTCGACGGTGGAGAAGTACTCCACGGTGCAGTCGACCGTGTTCGGCTTCATACCCGCTGGACCGAAGCGGCTGTGGGGTCGCGAAAGGTACTTCAAGTTCCTGAACGCGCTCGAAAGCGAGTTGCGGGCGCTCGATCCGAGCGGCGACGTCGTGCGTAGAACGGATAAACGGTAGATCGATGTCGGGCATCGTCGTCCTACTGATAATCCTCGCCGTGATTGGTGTGATTGGCGCGGCGCAAGCCGGGTCGAACGCGCTCCTGGAGAACCTAATTGACGTCGTGAGGAGATCGGCATCACCTGAGCGGCGGCGGCGCCTACCAGCGTTTGTGACGTCACTGCCGCCCGCGGAGGCGGTAGTCGCTGCACAGGAGGCGGCTTTCAAGACAGACGCAGGCATTCAAAGGCGCGACGGCCAGGACCTCCAGTTGACAGTGACCTACAGCTCAACGGGTCGGATAGAGCTGAAGGTCGAGACAGATCCCGCGGGTAGAACCATGATAACCGTCGCGCCGGGGAAACCACCAAGCGATCGCGATACCCTGGCGCGCTTTCGCGGTGCATTTCTAGCTGCCCTACGCACACGCGATCCCGCGGCGCTGCAGACCTGAGCCGGGAACTACGCGGGGAACCCACCAGCTCAGCGGTGCCGAAGCAGCTCGCGACCTTGCGCTCTGGTTCTACCCTTGTATGCTCAGCGCGGTATGGGGGGCGAGGAATGATTCGTACCTTGCTGGCGATCGTTGCCCTGGGCGCGTTCGCGGGAATGCCCGCCAGATCCGCAGCACCGCGGAGTGCGTGAGCCCGACCTCGCGCGCCATCGATCGGGTCGACCGGTGCGTTGCCTCACTGGGCTTGCTCTCCAGCGTCTTGATGATCACCTCCTCGACCTGCTCGTCGGTGATCGTCCGCGGTTCCCCGGACGCGGCTCGTCAAGCAATCCATCGAGGCGATACTCGGCGAACCCGCGAGCGCCAGCTGCGTACCATCGGCCGATGCACCCCCCAGCCGTCCCGTCGATCTCCGTGTTGTTTAGCTCGTCGGCGGCCAAGAGCACCACCCGGGAGCGCTGCGCCAGCGCCTGCGCGCTCGTACGTCGACGCGCCCACGACTCCAGCTGGGCGCGCTCCTCATCAGACAGCGCGATCGAACAGCAACTCGAATAGGCATACATACATACTGCCTACCCCGCTAGCACCGAATCTAATGCATCACGACACTAGCCTCATACCTCTCACGATCCCGATAGATCGGCGCGAGGGGCGTTGAGCGCGTGCTAGCCTGACGCCGCATGGGGGGGATGCATCGAGGGCATATCAGCCTGCTAGCGGCACGGTTGAAGCGTCACATCGCGATCGGGCAGCTGAGCAGCGGGATCGTTGCATTGGCGACCGTAGGTCTATTCGCGGGCTGTGGCTCGGCCCAGACTACGGTAACGGTCGCCAGCCCTACGGCTGGCGACGTGACTCCGACTACGTCGTCCTCGACACCGACCGCCACGGCCCCGCAGGCAAGCGCTGCATACCCTGTCGTGCCGTGGACTGACGGGGGCTACAACCTCGATTTGCAGCTCGTGAGCATCACGAAGAACCCGCGAGGTTTCGAAGGGGCGCAGAATCAGCCTCCGGGCAAAGATTGGCTGATGGTGCGGGTCAACATCATCAACGAGACGCCGGAACGATCTCCCAGCACCCCGGAACTTGGACTTCTATGTAGGGAACCGGGCGGTCCGGCGTGGAACCCCGGTGACGCCAATGTCCCGTCGGCCATGGAGCACGGTTATGAACAGGCTCCAGGGTCAAACCAGCTAGTGATGAGCTCCTCTGTCGGCCTGGGCTACCAGCAGCCGGTGACGTACGGCGCTGAGTGGGAAGTCCCCGAACGCACCGATACCAGCAAGGTGACTTGCAGGGTCGATGAACAGGGCAATCCGGTTGTGCGCCTCAATTAGGGTGGGCGGGGGTCGGAAGGAAGCTCGGGTCAGTCGCGGCTTCGTTGCAGGCCGGTTGAGGCTGTCCGACGATTACCGTGCAGGTTGCCGGCCCGCGACCAGTTTGGGGGTTCCATACCTGGATCAGAACCGTGTCTCCACTACTGAGCAGCCAGTGTCCGGTGCCGTAGGGTCCCGAGTATCCGGCGAAGTCGATCGCATTATTGGTCCACGAGGTAATAGTGCAGGTGACTTGATCGGCTGGGCTGTCGCGGGTCGAGCAGCCGTTCCAGCTTTGACTGGTCGTCTCATCGGATATGCGTAGAATCGTGCCATCTGCTTGGGCGAGCGCGGGGTGCGTGCCGAGGCACGAGCCGGTCACGGTCACGTCTTGTGATGCTGCGGGCTGAAGCGGGCTGACGCTGGCAAGATGAGGTGTACAGGGCGTGAGCGCGCTCGAGACGCTGTCGGCGAGCCAAGCAGCCGCCGACCGTAGTAGGCCAGCGCGCCCGCTGCTGTACGAGATGTGCACGCGCGAAGCGTACGCGAACGCTGCCCGGATCTTCGTGGCGTTTCTCGTCTTGAGCAGCCGCGGAAGGTTGAAGTCACATACCAAGTCGTCCGGAGCGCAGACGTCTGCGGTGGTAGTGGGTGCCAGCACATCGTGTGAGCCCACGCCATGCTGGAAAGCAGTCTGAATCCCTTCTGCTGAGGGCGGCGAGGCGCCGAAGTCCTTGGCGCGGGTGTGCGAAACGCGGTCGCCGTCACCCACCAGCAGCGTGCCCGCAACGTGCCTAAGGACGTTCGTTTCACCCAGGCTGGCGAGACGAAGCTCGGTCTGATGCATGACTATAGCTCCCTGCGAGTACCCGGCGAGCACCAGGGATGAGCCCGGGCATCGAGCAACTTCACGGCGCATGACCGTGATCGCGCCGCTCACGCCCGCCTTGATGCTCTTGAAGTACTTGCCGACTCCCCTTGCCCACGAGGCAAGCGCTCGCGCGCCCTCCTGCGGCGCCAGCACCGAGTCAGCAAGCGCGACCTCCTCAGCCTTCGTGGGCTCGAGGTCGGTGACCGGATCAGCGGGGTAGGGATCAGCGACTCTTGCCAGGTGCAAGCCATGCTTTGCCAGAACGACCGCGATTTCCGTCGCCGCCGTGTCAAGCTCCGGCCCAAGGCCCCCATAGGTGTTCTTTTGGGCTAGCTCACCAGACCCAGCCGCCCCGAGGAATATGACGCTCTCGCACGAGCCGGCGGCGGCGCGGGAAGCTCGCTGCCCTGAAGCAGGCCGAGGTGCGCCCGTCGCCGCGGCGAAGAAACAGAGCGCCACGGCTAGCGGAGCACCGATACGTAGCCGCGTCAGGTAGCGCATCGATTCATCCTATTGAAGGCCGGCTCGGCCGTACCGTGTCGAGCTGAGTACGATAGGCCACGCGCGGAGCGTTTGACGACCGGGACGCCTCGCGCTTCCGTGAGGATCGGCGTGTTTGGAGCGGCCGGCACGACGATTAGTGCGGGCGGGACGAGCAACCCAACAGCTCCCCCGTGCGCCCGTCGCACGACGGCCCATTCAGTCGACGCGGCCGATGATCTGGATCAGGCGTACGGCGGCGCGGGTGGCGAAGATGAAGCCCTCTGAGGTGCGGTAGATGAGGCCGGCGCATTGGAGTCTCGCGATGGCGTCCTCGACTGTGGGCCGCTCTCCGACTTCTCGGGTGAGGTTCTCGACCGATCAGAGCGGCTGGTTGTCGTCTGGATCAGTCAGGGCGTAGAGGATCTCGCGTTCGGTGCAGCGGACTTCCTCGCCGGGGTCGGGCGTAGGCTGGGTATCGGGCATGGCTGTTCAGTTCCCCTCGAAGTGGTGGATGCCGCGACAGCCGTGCTTGGCGGGGGGGTGGGATGTCGGCGCGGGAGTCGTCGGGCTCCGGCCACTCGTGCAGACGGTAGCTTGCCGCTGCAAGTGCCAAGCAGGCGTGCTCTAGGGCGCTGGCTGACGGCCTGACGGGTATCTGGGTCGGCCTGCTCGCGAGCGTCGAGTAGGCCGGTGGCCTCACCGAGTACCTGGCGCAGCCTCTCGCTGAACCCGCCGATCCGCTCGGTGGCGATCAGGTGCGCCTCGCGCCAGTGCCGGTGCTGAGGGGACTCCGGTAGCCGGCCGATGTCACCGGCTTCTCGGGCGCTGTCGAGCCAGCGCTGCCCGGTGCTGGTGAGCAGCCAGACGACGAACCCATTGCGGCGTGACTGCTCGATGAAACTGTCGGTCTGGATCTCGTCCCAGCGGGGACGTAGCTGGATGGTCGTCCAGCCCCCGTGGGCGAGTCCCAGGTGGTCCTTGATGACATCAAGTGGCACGCCTGGCCGGTCGGGTCTGCCGCGGTAGCGGGCCGGGTCATCGTGCGCGATGCGGTGGTGAGCCGTCCCGGATCAGATCAAAGTCTCCGTCAAACAGGATGGCTCATCGCGAGCGCGGCTTGCTTTTGTGGCCCTTGCGCTTGTGGCGCTTGACCTTGACCTTCGGCGTGTGCCGATGGATGCGAGCGCGACCGTGCAACCTCGTCCTCGAGCGCCCCGAGACCGCGCGCTGCCCACTCGGGAGGTAGGTGCCAGTGCTCATGGAGACGAAGCCGTTGCCGCCGGCCGTCGTGACCGAGACCGCCCCGGAGGGGGAGACCGTGATCGTCGGCCGCTTGACCTTGCCGGAGAAGCTTGCGTTCACGGTGTACTGGACGCCCCCGCTGACGCGCGTGACGCTGAACGCCGTTTTCGAGGTCGCGAGGGGAACGCTGAGCGAGCCGTCGCTGGAGTTGAGGGTCAGTGGATGCGCGCCCGTCCCCAGCGTCGCTGTGTCGATGAAGCCGGAGCCGGTGAGGTTGGCGCTGCTGCCCGCGGGGCCCGTGATCGTCGCCGTGAGCACGTGATGGCTTTCCGGGACGAGCAGGCGCTGGGCGAAGACGTCGGCCGAGTACGCCCGCGATTCAACGTCACTCGGGAAGCCGTGACCTGGAGCGTCACCGTAGCTGAGAGCCGTCACGGTCGCGCCGTTGCTCGGCGAGACCCTGTTCGGACCATGCTTAACGTTCGCGGCAAGATTCAGCCCGCCGGGCACGCGTGGATTCACCGCCACTTCCAGAGTCCCCGAGCCCCCGCTGATGGCATTTGAATAGGGATGGGCGATGATGAAGCTGCCGGCGTAGTTCCAGCTACCGTCCGGGTGCACGTGCACCTGCATCTGTGGATACGCGGCGGTTTGCGGCGAGCTCTTCGCCGGCACGTTCGGGTCGACAACGTCGACGTTAATCCCGCCGTCGCCCGCGGGCTGGTAGTTGTACGCGAGGAGCGTGTGTCCCTCCGTGCTCGCCCAGAAGCCGAGGAAGCCTCCTTCCTTCCATTTCGGCGAGAGGAGCACCGGCTGGCCCTTCGCGAACCCGGAGTCGAGCATGGACGCAAGTTCAGCCGAGCTATGGGCGAACGTGGCCCTGGCTTCCGCTTCCGGCGAGACCTGACTGACCGCAGCGCGAAGGAGGGCATGCGTCAGCGCGTGTGATCCGCTTTCCGCTTCGGGAATGCTGATGGCCCGCTGCGACGTCGTGAGCGTGGAACCGCTCCAACTGCTCCAGCCCAGGGGAAGACTGTTGCCGTGAGTATCCAAGTAGAGCTCCCAGCTGATGAGGCCGAAGCCGTAGCAGAGCCCTCCGTGCAGGACCCCCTTGGCTTCGCGTTCCGCTTCCTCGTACGCCGCAGTTTTCGGGCCGCCGAGCCCAGTGAAGACGGCTTCCAAGTCCGACCTCGTGATCGGGATGTTCGCGTCGTAGTAGCCGCTACCGCCATTGCCGGCCGTGTTCGAGATCGAGAAGCCCCAAGGATCGCGGAAGTCGTCGACCGCGTAGGAGACCTGCGGCGCGCGGAGCCCACTCGGGCCCGCGAGACCCAGGCCGCTCGAGGCTTCTGGTGAGACGTGGAAGACGCGCTTCGTCGGCGTCGATTCTTCGAAGGCGGAGTCCTTGCTTTCGCCGAGCTGGACGCTGTCTTCCGGACAGAAGGGGTTGGAGGCGGAAGCCGTAATGGTCACCCGGGAGCCCGGCTGGTGGAAGCGAGGCGTCAACGCTGTCGGGAGGCCATTGGAGCCGGGACTCGGTTCGCTGGGCGTCGCCGAGGTCGCGCACTGGATCCCAGCGCCTTCCACAAGGCCAATCAGGCGCGTCGCGAGTTCTTTCCCGGATTCGCTCGCTTCCACGGCGCTCCCACCGCCAAGACCAGCCCAGTATTCCCAGTAGTGGATGTAGTTGGTTGAGGTGCTGTGGTAGTCGACCGTCTCGAGCGGCTTTTCGTCCGCGACGAGACGTTTCAAGTCTTCCTTGAACTGGATGTTGACGCCGGGGTGCCACTGCGTCTGCGAGATGCCCGCTTCCGCGTCCAGTTCTTCGCCCGTGGAGAAGGGGTTTTCGAGCCAGAAGACTTCGTTGAGGCCTTCGTTCACGTCCGGCATGTGAGGCACCTCGTCGGCGACGAGCACGATCAAGTGCCGAGCTCCGGAGCGCCAGCCGACCGAGGGGTTCGTGTCCGTCTCATACAAGGCGCGCCCGTACGCTTCCGGGCTGTCGCCACCGCCGAAGGCCGTGAGCGTGCTGATCGCTTCCGAGACCGACGCGGTGTTCGACGTCAACGGCTGGTCGAGCTTCCACGCGTACAAGCCGGATTCTTCTTCCCCCGTGTCTTTGACCTCGGCGAGGCCGAACTGCGCGCTCGCGATGCTGCCGTTGAGCCGCGACATGACTTCCTGGATTTCGCCCTTCGCTTCCCCGAGCGCGGATTCCATTGAGCCGCTCGTGTCGAAGACGAACATCACGTCGGTGGGCGCGAGGGTTGCCTGCGCCGGTCCGGCCAGGCTCGCGAGCAGGAGCGAGAGCGTCGGCACGCAAAGCGCGAGAATCAGGAGTCGTCTCACATCTCTCCCAGGATCAGCATCAACTAAGGCCTGTCGCCGCCCAGTGGGCGGGGAAATCGTAGCCGATCATCTCCGCAGCTGCAGTGCGAGAAGCGAGCTCCGACGAGAAGCCAGGGTGCTGCTCAAGGTCGGCGAGACGGAGCTTGAATGGATCCGTCAGGCACGTGCGCTCGCCCGCCAGCGGCCATGGAAGGCTAGGGCTGGCCCTGACCGGGTGATCCTTGATTTCGACGCGACCCTGATCAGCATCCGTTCTGAGAAGGAGCTGGCGGCCGGCCATTACAAGGGCGGGTTTGGTTTCAACCCGCTGATCGCGACCTGTGGCCGGGAGGTGCTGGTCGGTGTCCTGCGGCCCGGGAACGCGGGCGCGAAACAACGCCGCCGACCACCAGAGGGTGCTGGAACTCGCGCTCGAGCAGCTACCAGAGAGCGCGATCTTCTTGTCTTTCTGTACTGCGGGCAGAATGCGGGAGAGGTAGTACGCCTTGATTCCCATCGCGTTGACGAACTCGGGATCCTGATCCCTGGGCGGGCGTGGATCGGAGTCAGGGCCTGGGTGGAGCGCGCACCGCTTCGTTTGTGTCGTCCTGCTCGCGGACGTTTCGCCGTGGTCCTCCTCGCTGGCCGTTGATTCGGCGGCCACTTGCGCCCCGGCAAGTGCGTCAGCCCGTGCAGGTATGCTCTGTCCATACGCTGCGATCGCGGCTGGTGACTCGGACAGCCCCAAGTGCGCCGCACGAGACCTACTCATGAAGTGCAGCCAGTTCGCGAAAGTATCGTTGGATGTGGCGCGAAGCCTCGCCGCTGATGAGTACGTGGGTACCACCGTCTGCGGGCACGAAGGTCAGGCTGATTAGCGCAGTTCGCCTGTAGAAGAACAAGACCGCCAAGCCGACGAGTCCGAGTGGTATGGTCAGAACGCCGAGAAGCCCTACCCAAAACGGCAGGTACCTTCGCGTGAGTGTGACTCCCGTGATCGACTGTGAGGTGATCTGATAGCCCATTGGAGCGAGCTGAGGGCCATTGCCGGACACGAAGTCGCTGAGGAACTCGGCCGCCGATCGATCCACGTAGAACTCGAGCGTGAACGAGCGACCGTTGACGCTGGCAGGGCGAGCTCGTTCGCTGAGTCTGGGCGCCTCCGCCGTGCCCTGAGGCAGCCACTCCCCGCGACGGGACGACCAACGGCTGACGGAGATCATCAGCGACCTGTCGGCTCCTTCTGATGCTTGCCCAAAGGCCTCGGCTGCGCGGCTCGCGGCAATCTCGCTGTCGGTGTAAGCAAAGGCCACGGAGTCGCCCGCGCTCATGGTCGCGTCCGACCCGAGCTTCTGTCCAACAACGGAGGCGATCTTCACAAGGTCCACAGCCGGAGTGTTGGGGGCCCTTTCGACCCTGACGCACCACTCCTCATTCGCTGGTGGGTCAAGACGTGTTGCTGTCTGCGCAGCGCCGCACTCAGGGCAGAACTTTGCTGTGGAGCCGACCGCACACCCGCACTCCTCGCAGAGCGATACTGCGCTCATCGGAGGCGGTGGTCCATACGGAGGACGCAGCTGAGTGCTAGCGGCGCTCGTTCACGCCCATTTCGTTCGCGTCGCCGTCGATGTGATGAGTGTGTATGCCGAGCTCCGGAGCTCGGAGCGGCGTGTCGATCACGCGCGAAGCTTCGGCGTGTGACAGCTAGCAGGAGCGTTTCGCGCCGGTCAACGCGACGGCCGCGGCAGGTCGCGGAGACGGCTGCGGGCACGACCGTGTGCGTCTGTGGGTAGCTGCCCTCGCCGGATGGCGTGTTCTGCACGAGCATCAGCCGGCTGGGCATGCGGAGGACGTCACTATCTCAATAGCAGTGAATTCCTGTCCGAAGTTGCCTTTGTTGCAGGTGATGGCGCGCGTGCCGGTGAGAGTCACCTTGCCGCCGGCGCCGGCGAAGACGGGCGACCCTTCGATCGTGACCGGGATTTCCATCAGCCAGCCTCCTTCGCCGAGCGTCTTTTCGGACGGATGCGGATCAGCCGGTGAGATCACTTCGGGCAGTGCGATCCACATCGTGAAGTGGCTCGGCGACCCGTGGGGTTGGAGCGACTTGAATTCGATGTTGGCGGCCTGGCCGCTGAGTTCCCTGCAGCTGTTGCCTTCGATGTAGCCCATGACTGCATCGGTGGGCGTGCTGCCCTGCGCGTGCGAGGGCGCCACGTCTACGATCGCGGAGAGGCTTGACTCGAGCGTCACGGTGAGATCCAGGCGTACGATCAGCTCTCTGCTGTTGCTGCTCGGCTGAGGGCATTCGCTGAGGGTTTCTTGGCTGACGCCTGATTCGCTCTGCGTCTCGGGCAATCCAAAGTGGCCTTCGATCCTGGCGCTGTCTCCCTTGCTTGACGTCGCTTCCTCGACGAATTCGGGCGGGCCGCTGGGTGGCGGGGATGGGCTGGTCACGCTCGGCGTGCTCGTCGCGGGAGGCTGCGCGGGCTGAGTTGTGAAGCTCGCGGGCGTTGGCACGGATGTCCCGCCCGACCCGCATCCGGCGAGCGCCAACGCGAGCGCTGTAATCGCCGCTGCGGTGTAAGTCCTGCCCTGGTGCTCCATGCTCGCCTCGATCGGTTGTCTTCTCACGTAGTCCTGGCAGCACCCTCGGCGGCGCGGCCCATTTCTGTGCTTTCGCGGCGACTATAGTCGCGAGTATCCGCTCCCTGCGTACTCCATGGGGTAATCGGGCGCACCCTGCCGAACCCTCGTCCAGTGGGCCAGGCGTCACGGTCCAGTTGCGGTCCTGCCATGATGCGCGCGTGTGTGCCCGCGGCGTGACTCTCGGACGGATCGTCCGACGCGCCGCGTGCATGAGGACTGCGAGCACACTGGTGGCGGTCGCGAGCGCCACGGGAGTTGCTGCGTGCGGATCAGCTACCCGGACGACGCCGGGGTCGAATTCGAGGCCGAGTCTGCCGGGGCCTGTAACGCGGACGCCGCGCGCGGCGAGCCTCCCGGCCGGCTGGAGCGAGCAGAGACTGAACCCGGCCGCCGGCACCGAAACAGGCGCGTCCGGCCTCTCGTGCCCGACCACGAGCTTCTGCGTCGCGGTCAGCGCCGAAGGGCTGACCTACCAACGGAACGGGACGTCCTGGGTTACCGGCCCGACCCTTCCAAACGCCAGCGGCCTCGAAAAGTACGCCGTCTCCTGCGGGTCTGCCTCGTTCTGCGTCGTGCTCGCACAGGCTCAGCACGGCGAAGGAGTGTTTCAGTGGCTATGGAACGGGTCGAGCTGGACCGGCCGGCAGGACGCGCCGCACCTGGCGACGGCATACCCACTCGACTGCACGAGCACTCGCTTCTGCATGGCCTCGCACGAGACCTGGGACGGCGCGACATGGAAGCCGTACACAGACAGCACGACAGACGAAACCAGCTTCTGGTCATGCGTCTCGGAACACTGGTGCGCGGGGGTGAGCATAACCGGAGCGACGCGCACCTGGAACGGCACCGAATGGCACGAAGCGGGCTCGCGCGCCGGGTTCGAAGGCTCCTACACTGCTGCCACCGAGCTGATCTGCGCGACTCGGACGTTCTGCTTCGCGTCCAGTGCCGGCGTGCTGTACCTGTGGAACGGCACATCATGGACGAAGCAGGCGTTTCCCGAAGGGACGACCGCGGTGCGGCACGTCTCGTGTGCGTCCGCGTCGTTCTGCGCCGCATCGCTGTCGGGCGAAGGGACCGACAGCCGCGATGAAGTGGCGTATTGGGACGGCGGACACTGGTCCGTCCCTGAGCCGCTCGACGAAAAGGCGGAAGGGGTGGTTCTGTCGTGCCCCTTCGCCGGCCACTGTTTCGCAGTCACCGAACTGGGCGGGCTCGCGTTTAGCTATCGCGCCGCGTGACCTGACAGTAGGCGCAGTGGCGCCATTGGTCCTCCGCCCCGCTGGGTCGGCATAGGCCTCCGAATTGGCAGCTGGGCGGCCGGACAGCCCCAAGTCGCGCGTCGCCGCACTTGCCCCTGCCGTTCAGCGACACCTGCTCGAGCGCGACGGGGCGGACACGGCGGGACGGTCCGGTTGGAGACATACAAGCAACGAAAGCGGCTGGCGTAGGACGCAACGGGCTTTGGTCGCCAGTGCCGGCAGCGCATCGGAGCGAGCCCCAGCCCCGTGGCGGGCGTCGGCGAGAAGCTCGCGACCGATGGCCGCCGTGCTGTCGTGATGTTTGCGGTCAGGCTCCTTGAGCAGCCGCATCGCCACCTCGATCTGAGGATCGGTCAGCGGTTGGCGCGTCAACCGCTCGTCGCGCTAAGGACGCCACTCTGCATCGTGGCCCAAGCTGGGCCTACTCTCAGTTCAGTTGCAACTGAACTCGATTGCTTCGGTGACACCGCCGCTCTGCATTGCCGCTCTCCAGTCGGCTGCGGCCTTTTCGCACTCGGACTTGTTGACCTTGCAGGTAGCGGTGATGCCTGACCCTTCTTGGGTACCGTCGTATTGCGCGCACTTACCAGAGGACAGCGGAAAGATCGGCGAGATGTCATACGACTTCGCTTCCGCGCCTCCGCAGGCAGTGAGTGCTGCAGTCATGCTCGTCGCCGCGAAGAGCGCGAGGATCCTAGTAATCATTGGGTATCTCCTTATGGACATTGTTGGGCAGCTCACGAGTGAGACGGCAAGCTCAGGCGAAGTTGCCGAGCCTGGCCGCAGCGACAAACTCGACGGGGCGAGAGAAACCCGACGACGACGCGCGGACCCGGCAACACCGCCCACTTCCGGGCCCTCGGGTCGTCCCTTCGCGTTCACGATCGCGGCACCCTGTCGTAGCATCCCGCTCGGGCGTCGCCGTGCCAGAGCCAGAACGCAGCGCTCACGGCCCTGCCGCCGGATTCGGCCACCAGGCTGGCTCCCAGTCGGACTGTCCGCCGACGATGATCGCCCGTGGGTCCACGGCTGTGAACGCGTCAGCCAGGAGGTGTCGCAGCATGGCGAGGTGCTGGGCGCCCACCAGACCGTGGTTCTTGAGCTTGAAACGCGTGACGTCAGCACGGTAGGCGCGATAGTCCACCGCAAGAGGAGCAGGTGCGGTGCCCTCGTCGAACGCCAGGAAACCGACCTCCCAGGTCCACCTCGCGAAGGATCGCGAGGGCTCCTCGCCGGGGGCACGGTCGATGCAGCGCGCCAAAATCTTGAAGTTGACGGTGCCATCCTGGCGGTAGACAACTTCGCGAGTGAATGCGGCAGCGACGGCCTTTCTACCCTCCATCCGCTTACGCATGACCGTGACGGCTGGCACGACTTTGCAGACGGTCGACACGATCGACGCGAGCAAGTCGCTGTGGTCGGCACCGGGAAGGCCGACGAGAAGCGGCGCGAGCAACGAGTCAGATGACGCGAGCGGCAGGTGCGGAGCGGCCGTCTGATGTGTTGGCATCATCGCCCCCGCGGTGCGGCCGTCGAGAGTGAGGCGCCTGGATCCTGGGCCTGCAGTGCTCTCAGCGCGCATGACGCGAACGCGCGGGCATGCTGCGTCGCGACGAAGTTGGTGGCCATGTTCTCGTCCCTCGTCAGGTGGACGGTGAACTCGAGCTCGCGGGAGGGTCCGAGGTCTCTCACGGCGAGGGCGACCCATGACGGATCGCTCGCCGCGGCCAGGCCTATTCGCCAACGGCCGGTCGGCGGGCCGGCCTCGATCGGCGCAAATGGAAGCGCGCTGAGGCACTCTGCCGTCTGGGCGGCATCTAGCCGTGTTTCGATCACGTACGTGCCGTCGTAGGGGGTGGTGGGCTCGCTCGCGAACGGCAGAGAGGGGAACGAGAGCCCGCGCAGACCGGCAGCCACCTCGTACTCGGGCGGCGGCTGATTCGATGCGGTTAGCCCGGCCACCACCAGCTCTCGCGCTTCGAGGTACTCGTCCTTGTGGACCTGCGCTCCGTCCTTGGTGAGCAACGCAGGCGTGGTGAGAGCGACCGACACATCCGATCCGCGGTTGACCTGGAGCTTGATACCCCAATCCAGCGCCGGACCGTTCACGGTCTCGAGCCCGAGGCCGATCGCCCACGCGTCGAAGCCCGCCTGCTCAAACCAGATTGTGCTCTCGCCGGAGCGCATCGCGGACCCGATGCCCAGCGTGTCTCGACCCCGGAATCCCGACGACCTCAGATTCTTACGCCGCGATAGCGCGCACACGGCCGTGCGGACTATGGCCGCCATGTGCGGGAGACCATTGCGTTCCCAGTCGGTGGAAAGGCTCGTCGGGTACTGGGCCGCCGCCGTCCGCGCCTTGGTTTTCTGTTTCGCGATCAGTCCCATCGGAGCCGTCCGTTCAACGCCGGTTCGGAGGCGTCTCGGAGCTGTTCCCGTAGAGCGACGCTGCACGGCTCTTACGGTCCGCGCGCCGCCGTACCGCGGACGCGCCGTCGTGAAGGAACGACAGCACGCCGAGGACGATCAGGATGATGGCCACAGTGCTCGAGACGCCGAATACGATCATTGGGTGCTCTCCTTGTCTGTTGTTCTCCGCTGCCCGGTGGGTTCGCCGTAACGCTGTGCGCGAGCGGCGGACCCGGGCGGCGGCCCCTTGCGTTGTTGATCAATCATCTCTGGCCGTCGTGCGATCGACAACCTACCCAAGGTGGCGGCACGCCCACCCGACGACCCAGAGGTAGGTCGTCGAGTCAAGGGGAAGCGTGGGGTGGAACGAGCTCCGGGTTCGCCTGAATTGATCAGGTACATGCTCTGCGCGCCCCAGACGCCGGCGTTGGCGGTGGTTTGGGCGCGCATGGGGCCGCACCCACCCACCCACGCCATCTGCGGGTCGAAACCCGCGGGGTCCCCGCGTACGGCCGTCTTACCGAGCGGCCTGGCGATACGCGCGGGGTGCATGCCGCCGTTGACCGGGCTGAGCTTCCGCAGACGGACCCTTACGGGCCGGAGAGAAGCCCGACTCCTCCCGCGACGGCGGTCACAGGCCGGTCCCGAGCTCGAGGAGACTACGGAAAAGCCGCGGTGACGGAGCTGGGCTGCACCGCTCATCTCGATCCCGGCGGGTGCGGTCCCGCGGCTCGGACTTCAGCCTTTCGTCAGGATCGGTTCCGCCATGATGAACGTGCTCTGTTCTTCGGGCTCGGCGGCCTTGTGCGTCCAGACGAACAGCAGGTCGGTGGCACCCTTTGTTTCGATGCTCATCGAGTGAATGGTGCTGGGGCCGGTGTAGTCCTGCTGGTAGAGTACGACCGAATTCGGGGTGTTGTTGCCGTTCTTGTAGACCGTGAGGTGGTAGGTAGTCGCGGAGTTCGCGCTCGTCTGCAGCCCGACCGCCTTGGAGGTCAGCTTGCTGAACCCTGGTGTGGGGAGCTGGTAGCTGGCGGTCAGCTGGCCGTACCGTCCCTGCGAACTGAGCCCGAATGCGATCGCGTGCGGATACGTCTTACCCGCCAGTTCTTCCTGAGGGGCGGGCAGCGTGATTGACGCGTATTGGGAGTTCTGGTTGAGCTTTTCAGTACCTCCGGGCAGAGTTTCGAGGTAGGACGAGAGGAACACTTCATTGGCTCCCGGAGTGGGACCCGGTTCGGATGTCGACACGGTGTTTTCGGTCGGCGTCGTTTTTTCTGGGCCTTTTTCTTTGATCGTCGTCGTCACGGTCGAATTGACCGTGGAGGTCACAGTATCCGTCTTTGTCTTGCCGCCGACCAATGCACCCGTCGCAACTCCCGCGATCATCACGACGACCGCCGCCAACATGCTCGACTTCCAGTTCACAGCAACCTCCCGATCAGGAAACCAACGATCCACACTGGCACCAAGCCCACCGCGGTCAGCGCCGTCGCCGAGGCGAGTGACAGGCGCGCCGACAGCGGTTGCCGCGCCGTGGACGGGGTCACCGGTGCGTCAGATAGAGCGGGCATCAGGGCCGTTGTGTCCTCGGTAGGTGTCTCGTCGGTCACCGTTCCGACGGCCGCCTCGCGCGCGTCGAGTTGCGATTGGGCCCAGCGCATGAGTGCGCCGGCCGAGCGGGCCCGCTCGTCCGGGTCCTTCTCCATTGCCCGCTGAACGACCAGGTCCATGGGCGGCGGGATTCCCGGGACGGCCGCGCTCGGCAGGGGGATCGGCGCGTTGGCGTGCGCCACGAGCGTGGCGGTGCGCGAGTCGCGCTTGTACGGGAGTTCGTCGGTCAGGCACCGGTAGACCATGCAGCCAAACGCGTAGACGTCGGTGCGGCCATCGACCGGCGCGCCGTTGATCTGCTCGGGCGCCATGTAGTCAGTGGTGCCGAGCATTTCGCCGGTCGCCGTCTGCCCGCTATCGGGATCTTCGGGCTTAGCCAGCCCAAAATCGGCGAGAAAGGCGTGCCAGCCCGTCCCTTGCGCTTCCAGCATCACGTTCGCGGGCTTCACGTCCCGGTGCACAAGCCCGCGGTCGTGCGCGACGTCGAGCGCGTCACCGATCTGCCCAAGGATTTCGACCACCTGGTGCACGTCGAGGGGTCCACGCTCCCGGAGCAGGCTGCTGAGATCCGGTCCGGCGACGAGACGCATCGCGAGAAACAGCTGCCCGTCATCCATTTCCCCGGCCTCGTAGACAGGAAGGATGTTCGGATGGTCTATCGCCGCGGCCGAGCGCGCCTCGCTACGGAAACGCGCCCGGAACCGCTCGTCCGACCCGAGGCCGCCCGAGATGAACTTCAGGGCCACGCGACGGTCGAGCGACAGCTGCGTCGCCTCATAGACCATGCCCATCCCCCCGCGTGCAATGAACCGCTCAATGCGGTAGCCGCCGATCTCGTCACCCGCGGAGAGCAGCGCGTCAGTCATCGCCGGGCTCCCGCGCCCGCGATCCTCGCGAAATCGCGAGCCCGGCGAACGTGGGACGCCCGTCCGCAGAGTGATCGGTAGATGTCTGAACTGTGTGGCACCGGCGGTAATCTAACGGCTGGCCGGGCGGCCGTCGATTCGCCGCGGCGTCGGGCTGGCCCCACCTGTCGGACCCGGCGCCTGCGCGTCCACAAACGCGTATGCCAACCGAGACCCGCGGCCGCGCCGACGTTCGCTGGGCTGAAGGCTCCCGCCGCGCCCGCGTCGGGACAGGCGACGCGTGCTGCTGGACGGACCGTGGTCGTCATGGCCTGATCTCGGCGAGGCGACGGACGAGAACCAGTGCGGCCGCGAGACAGACCACGACTGCCGCGTTCACGGACAGCTGAGCCGTGTTCAAGAGCACCACGACCGCGACGCCCATCAGCACCATTGCCACGAAGTAGTGCGCCAGGTCCTCGGTGACCGCGATCGCACGGATCGGAACGTGCGACACGGGTCGTGCCGCCCGAGCCGGGGTCGGCAGGGCGGTCACCGGGCTTGGTCCGCGGGCGATTCGAGATCGCGCTGCCACTTCCTGACGCTTCGGGCTGGTCATGGGTTCTCCTCGGTGAACTTGGTTGCCTGCCGATTGTGATGCCGACCGGGCATCCGCGGCACGTATCCAAGGTGTCGAGATGACCCACCCCGCGCGGCGCCCGGACTCCGCACCTGCGTTCGGGGGCAGGGACTCTGCTTTGCGTCCGGTGCAAAGCTCTCCCGATGTCGATTTCGCCGCGCGTGAGATGAGCGCGGCTGTTGGCGGCGCGGGGCCCTCCGGTAGTTCTCGGGGCCATCGCCGGTGTTGTACGCTCCACGAATCGTCACGGACAGAGCACGGTACGTCGGAGCTGCCGAGGAGACCCACGCATGCCAATTCAGCCGGCGCCGCACGCGCGGTCGGCCGTCGAGATCAAAGACATCATCGAGGCGGAGCGCAGCGGCGTCCCGTTCGTGCTGTGGCGAGACGGAGCTGGGAAGCAGCAGATCCTCGGACTAGGAGGAATGCAGCGCGCGACGATCGGCCGCGGGTCTTCGTGCGACCTCGTGCTGTCCGATGACGGCGAGGTCTCGCGCACGCACGCCGAACTGGAGCTCGTCGGCGAGGAGTGGGCCGTGACCGACGACGGCCTGTCACGCAACGGCACATTTGTCAACGGAAGCCGTATCTCCGGCCGCCGACGACTCGCAGACGGCGACGTCGTTCGGCTTGGCGCCACGGTCCTCGAGTATCGCTGCCCCTCCGAGGGCACGACGGCCGCGACGTCGGCAGCGTCGTACATACCGGCGGTCGAGAGCCTGACCGACACTCAGCGCAAGGTGCTCGTCGCGCTCTGCAGGCCGTACAAGAGCGCTTCGGGTTTCGCGGTCCCAGCGAGCAACAATGACATCGCCGGAGAGGTCTTCCTGAGCGTAGACGCCGTCAAGGCCAACCTTCGGGCTCTCTTTCAGCGCTTCGAGATAGCGGACCTTCCGCAGAACCAGAAGCGGGCACGTCTCGTCGAGTGTGCCTTCCAGTGGGGCCTGGTCGCGGAGCGTGACCTGTGAGCAGTCCCTGCGGCGCGTGCGGCGCCATCGACCTGCTCGAGGGTGCAAAGTTCTGCCGTGAGTGCGGAGCCGAGGTCCCGCCGCCGCCCGCTGATGAGCGTCCACGCCTCAGCGAGGACAGCCGATGCCCGGACTGCGACAGCCTCCTCGTCCACGACGCCCTTTACTGCCATCGCTGTGCCGCCTCCGTCTCGGATGAGCGCGAGCGTCCGGAGTTGGCGGACGCGGCGATCGCGGGCGACGAGTCCGTCGTGCTGTCAGCCAGCGCAGCGGCCGAGTCGGGCCGCGACGAAGCGGCAGTCCCGCCGGATGAGGGCTTGGCCGCGACGCCGGATGCGCCGCGGCCCACGGTGCCGGCCGACATCGGTAATGGAACCGGGGTCACGATGATCGCGCTGAGCGCGAAGTATGCGCCGACCGTCAGCGAGGCCCCGACGGCCATCTCGAAAGAGCCGGATTCGCCGCGCGTCGCCGCGTCGCCCGCTGCCCCGTCTCCGCCTCAAAAGGCGTGCTCGAGGTGCGGCGCGGCGGCCGCCGAGACCGCCAAGTTCTGTCGTAGCTGCGGTTCGGCGCTCGACGCTGCCGAGGCATTGTCAGCGGATTCGATCCGCTGCGCAGGCTGCGGAGCGCAGGTTCAGCCTTCGGCCGCTTTCTGCCGCCACTGCGGCACATCGCTCGCGGAACGCGAGACGCCTCGTCCCCCGGTGATGGAGGCCTCCCGTTGCACCATCTGCGGAGCCCACGACGCCGGACCGAGCGGTCTCTGCACGCAGTGTGCGAGGACTATGGCGACGTAGACGATGGGACGCGCACCGCCAGCCATTTGGCCAAGCGCGCCATCTCCTCACCGGGCGCTGGGCGGCATACCCGTCGGACGCTGCAGCGTCCGACGGGACAGCGCCGGTCGCTGTGTCCGAACGGTGAGACCCGACCGTCCATGCGGGCTCGGAACGGCGAGCGGGCGCGTTTCGATGACACGCGCCGGCCGTCCTGTAGATTGCCGCGATCACCGACCTGAGCGAGAGGGGGGAATCGATGGATGGCACGGTCCTTGTCGACGGCCAGGGGATTGAGCGTCACGTCACCAGCCTCGCGATGCAGTGCGACGCGCGGGAGATCCCGCTCCCGTCCGACGGCAGTACCCCGGTCGGGTGGTGGCTCGCTCCGTACCAGTTCGACGGTCACGCACAGCCGGGCGGCGAGACCGGCGCCCTCGCCGAGGCGGTCCCGTACAGCAGGGTCGGGCTCGGAGCCATCGCCGTCTGTGAGGACCGCGTCATCGGCATCATGGGCGGCGCCGTCGGCGACGCCGCGGCGGCCGTTTGGTGGTCCTGGCCGCGCGCCTCGATATCGGTGAGCACTCCGGGAGGTTCGGATGAAGGCGACCAGACACCGGACCGAATCCAACTGGACTACCTCGGGGGAAGCCAGAGTGGCGGCGCCACCGTGGTGCTCCGCGACATCGCCCGCCACTACTTCGAATTCGCGGACGGACGAGCGGTCTCAGGGAGTGGACGGTTCGAGACCGTGCAGGCTGCGTCCCTGCTCGAGGCGCTGAGCCCCCCGGCCGCCATCAAGCCATCGCCGCCGCAGTCCGCTCAAACGCCTGCCTCTGCGCCGCCACCGCCTATGCCCCCGCCAGCTCCAGCGGCCTCAGCAGCCGCTGGCGCCCAATCCGGCTCGGAGTTCGCAGGGGCCGGCCAGGTCGCGCGCGACGCCCTTGCGCGGTTCTCGCGCGACGAGCTCATCCTTGGCGCGCTCGCTGCAGCCCTCGCGATCGACCTTCTCTTCCTGCCGTGGTTCGAATTCGGGGCTGAAGGCTCATCGTTCAGCGCGTCGTTTAGTGCAACGCAGTACCCCGACGGATGGCTCGGCGTGATCTCGCTGCTCGCGGCGCTCGCGTTGGTCGCTGACCTCGTCATTGAGAGACTCGCACCACACGTGCAGGTACCGTCGATCGCGGGCGGGCGGGCGCCGACGCGCTTCGCCATCGCGCTGATCGTCGCCGCAGGCGTCATCCTAAAGTTCCTCTTCCACGTGCACTTCAGCATCTTCGGCGCCGGCTTCTGGCTCGGTGCGCTGCTGACGGGCGGCCTCGTGTTCTTCGCCGCCAAGCTGCGGCATCTCGCCGCCTAGTCAAGCCCTTGCCGGTCGCCGTCGGGGTGCGACGCTGCTCGCGGCGGGCCGCACGGCGACGGCGACAGTTGCTCACCTCCCGGCCGCGATGACAGGTGGCGAGAGCCGTTGACGGCGCGGTTCTATCGGGCACTCTGAGAGACGCCGCCCGCGATCGCGCCGAAGCGCCATCAGGTTGGACGTGCCTCGCTGCTGGCGTGCGATCCGGCTTCACCAGGCCGGTGGACGTTTGAACAGTCGCACGGTGCCGAACAGTACGAGCAGCACAGCAGCGCTCAGGGCCATCCAGAAGCCTGTCCCGTACGCTTCGAGGGTCACGGAGTTCACCTGAACTTCGTTGCCGTATTCGAGCTGCGGCAGTGCGTACTTGAGCGCCACCGACGCGAGCGCCGCGAGGGAGCCGAGCCAGCCGACGACACGACCACCCTGTGTGGTGCGCGCAGTCAAGACGCTGAGGATCACCACTGCCGCTGCCACCACGCCGATGACCGCCGTCCAGCCCTTGGGCTGTTCGACGGCGGTCAATGGAAGAATTTCGTACCACGGGATCGCGAGGAGGGCAGCGCCGAGCACGAGCGTGAGTGCGGCGATCGTCAGGTCCAGGCCGGTCCAGGGCCTGCGCGTCGCTTCGGCTTCTGGATGCTGGGCGCCGGCGGCCGCGCGGGCGTGGACCGGCGTCCGTGCGGTCGGCGGCCGCGGCACGGTCGGCGGGGGAGTAACGAACGTCGTCGGCTCCTCACGCTCGAGTGGGGGAGGCTGGACCGTCGCGGGCGGATCTGCTGTCGCACTCTGAGCGGCGCCGCATGACGGGCAGTACGCGTCCGAGCCGGCGACTGCCTCCCCACAGTTCGCGCAGAACTTTGCCTCAGCCATGTTTACTCCCTCCGTGAATCGTTGACCAAGCGAGGACGGCGCCCTCACGATGTGGGCGGGGACCGCGGCAGACACGTTCCTCCGTCACGCAGGCGACAGAATGCCATGCGGGCCTGCGTCCTGCCACGAGCCCTGGGTGGCGCATCGATCACCCTGACCTTAAACGGCACGTGTGGCGTGGAGAGAGCGTCGCAGCCTGCACGCGGCCCGAGGTGAGCCGGCCGCCGCTCGTCCGGGTCGCCCGGCCGGCCGTCGCCGGACCCCGTCGGGTGAGCCGGTGAACACCATGGTGCGCTGGAAAACGGACTCAAGCCCGGTCACTGTGCTCCTTGACGAGCCCGACGGGATCTCGACGGTAGCCGCGACCGCGGCACAACCACCCAACATTGTGAGGCGAAATGCGTTTCCAGAAGATGCGCACGAGTATTGCGGCAGCCGGTGTGGCGAGCGGGCTGCTGCTCGGTGCCTGCGGTACGGCTGGGCTTTCGGCTTCGAGCAGTTGCCAGCAGTTTATGAACGCGTCCGGATCGGAACAGCACGAAGTCGTCGATCAGCTCGCGAGCCATTTCGGCAAGCCGGCATATACGACGCCGCTCGGCGAACCGGAGGTGCCGTACTACTGCTCGGCGAATCCGTCCGTCACGCTGGAACAGTTCTTCCAGAGGGCAGAAGGCTGATCGCGGCATCCGGCGGCTCGAGATGTCCCGTTGCAGTGCCGGATGCTCAAGCGGCGCCCGCCGCTCGGCGGGCGCCGCTGTCTTCGTCGCCACGCTCGGGCCGTGCTGACGTGGTCATGACAGCGGCCCCGGGCTCCGCGGATCACAGGCCGGCATTGGCTCAGATCTAGACTGCCCGTATGGCGCGGACGGCCGGCGGCACTGGCCGCTGTGACCAATGACTCCCTGACGCCGGGCCGGATCAGGCTGAAGACGGCGGAGGGTCCGCTGCCGCGCTGTCGATCCGCCGAATCCGGACCGCGGTTCCATAGGCGCATATCTCGGTCCAGTTTCCGCCGATCTCTGACGTGTCGAAGCGAAAGGCCACGATTGCGTTTGCCTTACGGCGGCGCGCCGCCTCGATCACACGCTCGGTGACCTCGTCACGACTGCTCGCTAGGAGCTTCGTCATACCCACCAGCTCGCCGCCGACGACCGCCTTCAGGCCGGCGCCCATCTGCGAAAAGACATTCCGCGACCGCACCGTAAGGCCGAACACCTCGCCGAGTACCTCCTCGATCGTGTAGCCCGGCACGTCGTTCATGGTCGAGATTAAACCGGGTCGGGGCGAACGACGCTGCTGTCGCTCCACGCTCCGGTCTGCTCGCTCCATGCGGCGGCGCGATAGCTGGCGGATACATTCACTCCGAGCAGGACCGAATCGACAGTCCCCCGGGCCTGCGCGATTGAGGCCTCCGAGTCCGCCTCTATGAGCACGCGATCGTCCTCGAAGGACACGGTGACGCCGTCCGGTACGGCTGGCGCGATCGCGGCCTCGACTTCGGGGCGCCTCTTTCCCCATCCGAGCATGCCGCCCGTTTGTCCTAGCTCCAGAGCTCCCGACAGGCGGAACATTCGGTCTGGTGCTCCGTTGCTCACGGCGGCATCGTATAGGAGAGCCGAGTACCCCAAGCGCTGCGGGTGGGGGGATGTGACGGCCGCGTGCCGCGAAGTCGAGCCGCCGCGGAATCGCAGTGTCAGGCCGGCGCGCGGTCGTCGGCGAGATTCCGCTCGGGCAACACCGACACCCTGGTCAACACGCGTTGCCTGCCAATCCTTCAGCCGGCGTGCAGGCACCGGTGACGCCTTCTTGTTGCCGCGCGCGGCGGGCGGCCCTCGGCTGAATTGGCGCTTTCCGCACAGCTCCTCGGCGCCTGCCAGCGAGCTCCGCGCTCGAAGGAGGGTCGAGGCCGTACCTCGGACGATCGCGCCCGGCGCGAGTCTCTACTGTACGCCGCGTGGGGAGGCGAGCGCAACGCGCACTGCTGGCGGCGATGGTCGGCGCGGGTCTGCTCGCAGCGGCGTGCGGGCTGCTGTCACGAAGCGCCGGTTTCCTGGGATGGGCTGAGCAGCGCAGCGTGGACGCGCGCTTCGCTCTTCGGGGCCATGTTCGTGTGTCGCCGCGCGTCCTCGCCGTGGCACTTGACACCCAGAGCTACCTGCAGCTGCCGCTCCCGCCTCTTCCGCGCGGCCTTGACGCCGAAGTGATCGACGACCTTACACGCGCAGGTGCCCGTGTCATCGCGTTCGACTTCGCGCTCGAGCGGCCCAGCGCCGACGCCGAAGCCGACAGGCGGATAGTCGGAGCGCTCTCGCGGTCCAAGCATGCCGTCGTCTCGGTTACCGCGGTGGGGCCGCAGGGCAGCACCGCGCTGCTCGCCGGACGCGTCCCGTTCGCGAGCGTCGGCGTGCAGCCGGGGGTCACCCTTCTGGAGTTGGACAGCGACGGCGCGGTGCGGCGCTTTCCTTTGAGCATTGGTGGGGTGCCGAGCTTCGCGCTCGCAGCCGCGCGCAGCTATCGCTCCGGTCTCGGCTCCTCTGTTCCCGCCGGAGCCCTGATCGACTATCCGGGGCCGGCCGGCTCCGTGAAAACGATCCCGTTCACCGACGTGCTCCACGGCCACTTCAACCCAGCCGACGTTAGCGGCCGCATCGTTGTGGTCGGACCAACCGCCCCTGTGCTCCAGGACATCCACAGGACGCCAGTCGCAGCCGCGATGGCCGGCCCCGAAATACAGGCAGACGCTATCGCCACGGCCCTCGCTGGCTACCCGCTCCGCGGCGTCCCCGTGCTCACGACCGCCGTCACCCTGCTCGCTCTCGGCCTGCTCCTTCCGCTTCTAACGCTCGCGACGGGGGCTCTCCTGCAAGGTCGCGACGGCGAGGCCGAGCGCGTCGGCCTTGGCCCGGACGCCGGTATTTCGCTCATCGTCGGCCTGGCGCTGGCCGCCAGCTGGTCGGTGGCTGCCCTCGTCGCGTTCGAACACGGCGCGGTCCTGGACTACGCGGACGGAATGCTCACGATCGCTCTCGCGAGCGGAGCAGTGTTCCTGTTGGCCCAGGCGCTGGCGAGACGGGAGCGTCGCCGGCTTCGACTTCTGTTCGCCGCGTCGTCACCGGAGATCGTGGAGCGCGTGCTGCAGTCGAGCGGCGACCGTCCGCGGAGCCTGACAGCGAGAACCGTGATCGCGGGCTACCGCATCGAAGAGGAGATCGGGCGCGGCGGCATGGGCGTCGTATATCGAGCATCACAGCTTCACCTCGAGCGGGCCGTGGCCCTCAAGCTGATCAGGCCGGACTTCGCAGAGTCTCCGCTGTACCGGGCACGGTTCGAGCGAGAGTCGCGGCTCGCCGCGAGGGTGAGCCACCCGAACATCGTCACCGTCCTCGACGCGGGCGACGACGACGGGCTGCTCTTCCTGGCGATGCAGTACGTCGACGGGACCAACCTGGCGAGCGTACTCAAGGGCGCAGGGAGCCTTGAGCCCCGCGACGCCGCCTCGCTGATCGAACAGGTCGCAGGAGCACTTGACGCCTCACACCGGCAGATGCTCGTGCACCGCGACGTGAAGCCGGCGAACATCCTGCTCCGAGCTGACGATCCGCGCCACGCCCTCCTCACTGATTTCGGGCTCGCCAGGAGCATCACCGGGACCGACCAGGCCACCCAGCTCGAGGGATGGGCCGGGACGCTCGACTACCTCGCGCCGGAGCAGCTCGAAGGCCGCGAGGTGGACCGGCGGGCAGATGTCTACGCCCTCGCGGCGGTCCTGTTCCACTGCCTCACCGGATCGGTGCCCTTTCCGCGAGACGAGACGTTCTCGAAGATCGCCGCGCATCTCAACGCGGCGCGACCCACAGTGACCGCGATCGTACCGCGTCTGCCGCAGACGATCGATACCGTGATCGCTCGCGGCATGGCGATATCGCGAGCCGACCGGTACCCGACCGCAGGCGCCCTCGCGGACGCGGCCAACGCGATCCTCAGGACCCCGTCCGGACCCGCCCGGCCCGCACATGCGGCGTGGCCCACGCACGGCGAGGGCGTCTCGGACGCTGATCCCACACAATCTACAGGTGAGATGAGCGGCGATGAGCACGCCACGTAGACTCCCAGCGAATGCGCGGGACTCGGCTCTTCACCACGCCGCACTTTGACCCGGCGCCATCGGGGCAGACGGCCACGGACGCTCCTCGTCACCGGAGCCTGCGATCGCTGGCCCCGCTCGCCCTGATCCTCGCAGCGGCGGCGTTGCTGATCACGGCGCTTCTCCAGCCCGCCGCCGAGGCCGGTGCCCGTCCCGACACGCGCCCTGCTGTCCACTACTGCAACTCGCACGGTCTCCCGCACGGCTGCATCCGCGTACCCCGAGCAGCCAAACGCCCGTCGGCAAAGATCAATCAGCAGGGGGGACCGAGCCTGACCCCTTCAGAAGTGGCCGACGGCGGCGGCCTCGGCGGCGGGCCGGGGGAGGGGCGCTCTACGGCTGTCGAGTGGGCGAGGACCCAGAGCGGCAGCCCCATTTGGGCATGGCGCTGCGAGCGCTTCGTTGAGGAGGCATACGGCACCCGGTACATCTACGCCACTGCATGGGCAGCAGCTGGGCATCTCGCGCTGCATTCGGGGCCCATCACCGGTGCACCCGCGGGAACGCTCGTCTTCTTCGGACCCGACAGCGCCAACAGGGGTTTCGGGCACGTCGGAATATCCATCGGCGGCGGCCGGATGATCTCCGCGCTCCAGAGCGTACAGATCACCGACATCTCCAGGAGCCCGTATTGGAACAGCCTCTACCGCGGCTGGGCGTATGCGCCCGCCACCTGGCCCGGGAGACTTCCCCCGCCGCCCGCCCCGGCAGGCCCGCTCGTCTCCAGTGAGGTGCAGATAACGGCGCCCGCCTTCGGCTCGACGATCGCCGGTGTCGTCACGCTCGAGGCGAGCGCCGCGAACGTCGGCGGCGTCGCATTCGAGGCCTACTACGAGAGCGAACCGGGCAACCCGGGCACGCTCGCCTGGCACCTGCTGGGTGACGGCACGCTGCAGTCGGGCAGCTGGGCGCTCGGCTGGAACGCGTCCGCCGTCCCAGCACAGGGCGACCCCCACCTCGGGACCGTCAACCTCGCGGCGGTGGCACTCAACGCGGCAGGCGAACTCACCGGCACCCGGGACTACCGCAGGATCAACATCGAAGGCGGCGCAGGGCCCGGAGGCGTCGGCACGACGACGACCGTCACGCCGCCGCCGCCCCCGACAACTTATGCCGAGACGACGGGCGGAGAAGCGCACACCTGGAGCAACTATGCCAACGCCGGCGGCACTCAGGGGCCAACGATCGGCGGCTACGCGACCGTTCAGATCGCCTGCGCGATCACGGGCTTCGCCGTCGCCGACGGCAACACCTGGTGGTACAAGATCGCCTCGACGCCGTGGAACGACCAGTTCTACGTCTCGGCCGACGCGTTCTACAACAACGGAAGTACGTCAGGGACGCTGAAAGGCACGCCATTCGTGGATACAGCCGTCCCTCCATGCTGAGCGGCGCCTGAAGACGCCGAAACGTGCGCGCCTGCGCCAGCGCGGCCCGTGTGTCTGCTGGGCGGCGGGCGGGCACCACGCGCTCAGCCTGCGACGCCCAGACCGGGCTGGCATAGGGTGCGCCGATCCGAGCCCTTGGTGAGCTGGGCACGGGCACCTGCGTCGCCGAAGATCCAATCGAGCGTCGCTGTCGGCATGCCGCCGACATCAGAGACGACCATCGGATCCAGGAGGAGCATCTCATGACAAGTCCAGCCCCCCTTCGAAGCTCAGGCCGCGGCGCGCCGTTTCGCGTCGCCGGCACCGGCAAGGTGCCGCTCCGAGCTGCGCTTCGCGCGCTGACGGGGTGTGCGGCCGCGCTTGCGCTTGCCGCCGCACCGGCAGGAGCCCACTCCGCCACGGCGCAGTCGGCACGCACCCGCTCCTGCTCGGCCCAGCACCACTTCAACCTAAACTCCGGCGTAGGCACGCGCGGTCGGGCACGCCGCGTGTGCACCCCGGCGGGAAACCACGCCGTCGTCGGTCCTGCACCGCAGCTCGGCGGCGGCTACCCGAACGCACGCATCGCCGAAATCGGACTCTCGCACCTCGGACAGTGGGGCGGCGAATGCAAGGAAGCCGTCAACATCTGGGTCGCTGCCGCATCCGGCGGCACCCAGCGGCTCGGCGGCGACTATCTGGCCAACTACCGTTACGAGGGCGGCAACGAAGTGTCGCGCGAAGCTACGGTCGAGGGCGACATCATCCAGCTGAACGGCGCTAGCGGCTACTACTACTACGAAGGAATGCACACCGCCGTCATCGTCTCCCACGCGGCAGGCGCCGAAGGGTTCGAGGTGGTCGACTCCAACTCCGAATGGAACCGCATCGTGCGCGAGCACTACTGGAACCCTTACGCGACCGCACGCAAGTACGGTCTCTCCGTGCACATCTGGCGTATGGGCAGCGCTGGCGCACCCGAACACCAGTCGCCGCCCGCCCCCGCTGCGCCTATCCAGGGCAGCAGCCCTCCGCTGCAGGGCGGCAGCGGCAGCACGATCCAGCCCGCGGGGCCAGGTGCCGGGCAGGGCGGAGGCGGCGCACCCCCGGAATATCACGGACCGGTGTTCACCGTGATGAACACGAGCGAAACACTGCCGGACGGGATCTGGTTCAGGAACAGCCCGCACGTCAGTGACACGAGCCGCATAACGGGCCTCGGGGTGTACATGAACGAGCGTGTCGAACTGCGCTGCTACGCGTTCGGTGACGCGGTGGGCCCGTACTCAGATTCACTCTGGTACTACGCCGTTGACGTCTCGCGGCCGATGAACAACGGACAGCCGAACGTCGGGTACCTCAACGCCCATTACATCAACGACGGCAAGCTCGCCAACCAGGTGGATCCCGGCGTGCCGGCCTGCTGAGCCGCGGGACGCCTGAGCCGACGCGGGGATCGCGGTTCGGCGCGCTAGGGGCAACGTGCACCTTGCGCGCCGCCGCGTCGGTCCGCGGGCCCGCTCGAGGCCGGCGGCGTCGCAGCACGACCGACGCGTCACCACATCAAGAGAGGAGTCCCATGTTCGGAAGTCGTAAACAGAAGCGGGACCTGAAGGTGCAGCTGCTCGCGATCGAGCTGCTGTTGGGAGCGACGTATCCGACGCTGCCGCCGGAGAAGCAGCAGGAGGTGCGGGCCAAGGCTCCCCGCGACATTGCGGACGCGGTCCGCAAGGTCGTCGCAGCAGGCGACAGCGCTGCGGCCCGTGAGCTACTGGACGCCTCAGCCGCCAAGGTGCCGAGCGCCCTCACACCGGAGCAGTGGACGGCGATCCTGGCGCCCGGCTACGGCCTCCTCGCGTGAACAACGCGGCCTTACCCCGAGCTTGCAGAACCCGGGCAGGCACCCGTGACGACGATCGACTTCCGGGTGGAGAGCACGACACCGAGGTGAGCCGAAACGCCGTTCGCATCGAAGTACGCTACGACCACGACGCCGGCTTGCACATCTCAGGGCGAGTGGCCGAGGCACCGTGCTCGATGTCGGTTGCGCCAACGCGCAGCCCTCGTCGGGCGAGATCCAGCAAGCAGGAGGAACCGGAGATGCTTCAGACTCAGACGGTCAGGCTCGGCACTCGTGTGGGCGCTGCAGCGGTCGACCTCGCCATATCGGCTGGGGTCGGCACGCTCATCGCGATCGCGGCCGGCTACAAACATCAGCGCTACATAGAAGTCGGAGCGGAAGGGACAAAACTCGGATCGACGACACACCAGAGCTTCTCGTTCACGGTCCTCCTCATCGCCACGACAGCGGTCTGGTTCGGCCTGGCAATCATCGCCGCCCGAGATGCCAAGAACCGAACTCCGGGACAGCGTCGCGCCGGCTACGGCCCGCAGCGCACAGGAGCCGGGCGTCTCGAGCTCCCCGAGTTGCTCAGGCGCCAAGCCTTCAGGATCACGGCCGCACCCAGCGCCCTCATGGCGCTCAGCCAGGGCAGGGACGAGGTGCCCCGACACGACGCGATGATGGGCTCAACGGTCGTGCCGTCATCCGACAAGACCAGATGACCGATCGCGGTCTAGCGGGGGCAGGATGCACGCGCTACCTCGAGCCGCCGGCGGCAGACTTCCCGACGCCGCGCTTGCGGCGGCGGGCGCGCCTAGCGTCCACTCAAGCGCGCCCGCGACCGTGGGAATCCACACGCAACCGGACGCCGACAAAGCCCTTTGTTGCGTGCCTCGGCAGGTGTTGCGCCTGTAGCCCTTGGTGGAAGACCCGGCCGGGTCGGATCGGACAAGATAACGGCATGCATCGAACGAACACCCGACCCGCCCTCCGTCCGCGAGGCACCGTCACTCGGCCGCGACCAGTTGCGATGCACCATCCGCCGAACCTTGCACGCGCCCTGATTCGCCCCAAAAGGCGGGTGCAGCCAGCGGCGCAGACCGTGAGGCCGCGCATGTTGGCAGGCGTCATCGTGCTCGTTCTGAGTGCCCCGCTGATCGGCTGCGGATCGTCGGCGGGTAGCCCATCCTCCGAACTGAGGGCGCAAGCGCAGAAGCTGGTCGCGGCGCTCAAGGACGGCGACTTCAAGAAAGCCTGCTCCGTTCTCGCGCCAGTGTTCTGGCACCGCCTCCAATACCCACAGGTCAACGCCGCCGGCCAAAGCGAAATGGTTCACAGCAAACTGTGCGCGGTTGACCTCGAACACGTCCGGCGAGACCTCCCCACAGATCTTCGCTTGAGCGAATTCGACTCTCGTGTTTCGAGGATGCACGTCGTTCCGCACGTCGAGGCCACGTATGGTTCGCTCGAGGTCGCCCTGTGGGAAGCGGGGGCCTGGCGGTTCGCCCGTCCGCCGTGGAGCCTCGGCCCGGCCTATCAACCGCGATGATGAGGGTCCGGCGCCGTCCAGATGTTGCCGCATCGCTCATCGGCGACCAGCCGCGCGGAGTCGCCGATACCTTGCCACGGTTCATTCGGGTGACGGTACGCCGTCCGGTCGAGGCTGCGAGCCTGACCAGATCCCACCGCTTGGGCACGCAACCGAGGCCGGCCAATGGTCGGTCGCAGGGCGCTCGGCCGGCCTGGCCGCCACCACGGCTCGTCTGGCTCGGCTTGACACGCCACTTCTCGGTGGCTGCTGTTAGGGTTCCGGCGCTCGGCTCGGATGGCGGCTCGCGCATCCACGGACGAGAAAACGCAACCGCACAAAAAAAGGGGGGTCGGCAATGAGCGCGATTGGGTTCATCTGGGTGGCTATCGAGGTCGTCGGGCTGATTGATGTCTTTCGGCATTCGTCCGCTGACTGGGCGTATGCTGATCGTAATCGCCCGTTTTGGGTGATCTTCATCTTCTTCTTCGGGCCGCTTTTCGCGATCCCCTACCTGTTCATGGTACGCCCGCGATTCCCGAGCAAGGAAGCAATCCAGGCGACAGACGCGTTTCGGAAGCGGTGACCGGCTGTGGGTAGTTCTGAGAGGCACAGCACGCGTGAGCCGTCATGGATCTAGATCGCGATCTTGGCGGCCGTCGCCATTTCATCGGATTCAGCCAGACCCTTGTCGTGAGCCTCACCCGAGATGCTCGACCCGCTCCGATGAAAAACGCGCCCAGATTCGCGACCGTCGCCTCGCGAATGGCGATCCGGCTTTTCCGGTGCCAGCAATGCCTCTAGTGCGAACGGAGAGGCTCCACGCCCTGTCGGATTGTTCACAAACCGTCCACGCTTACAAGAAAGCCAGCTTATGGCACTTGGTGCGGGGACCCAAAAAAGGAGAAATAGATGATCGGCGTTCGTTGAGATTCCCGGGCCGGAGACGGGGTAGACGTGTTCGAGTCTGGGCTGCTCCTCCCAGTCCCAGCTACCGAGAAGAACACGATCCTTCTGGAGGATCGGGACGGCGCCGACGTGAAACGTCTGACCGCGTCCGCGGTCGAATGCCGAGTGGGCGGCAAGACCGCCGTCAAGGTCCGGAAGGTCAAGATCGATCTCTTCCTCACCGACGCGCGGTTTGCACTCGCATGCAGTAAGCACGACAAGGGCGGTGGCTGGGTTGGAGGTGCTGGAATGATGATCACCGCTAACGCGATCAGCAAGGCGCGCGCGGCGATCAGGTCGAGGGGAAAGATGCTCGTGGGACAGGTCCGCTACCCGTGGATTCAGACGGTCGGCAGCTCACCAAAGGACGGATGGGCAAGCGAGGAGAAGCTCATCTTCCACGAGACGACTAAGGGCGGCGCAACGACGCTCACGCTTACGCTCCCCAAGGACGTCGACTCATCGCTCATCGCAGCGGAGATCACTCGGCGGGTCGCTCGTTACCGGCTCGCGACCGAGCAGCTTGACGCGAGCACGCGCGAGCAACTAGATCGGCTGGGCGAGGCTCAGCCGTCGGATGCGGTCGCGTCCGGCGGCAAGGAGCGCTACTTTACGATACCCAGCCCGCGATTCGTCGACGAGGAATCGGCGCGGATCGCGCCATCCTCTGCATGAGGACGGTGGTGCTGTCGACGGCACGGACCGGCATCCTCGGATGGTTCACTTCTCCTGGGGACAGGCCACACCACCGTCGGCAGTTGCGTCCGGCGCCATACCGGCGACCCTGGCTTGCACCCCGCGAACCAGCAGTCGCCGGGCTTGCGGCGGAGGCCCGATCACCAAACGGGACACGACGCGGGGCGTGATTGCCCCCGTCGTCATCGATCGATGAGAGTCGGCGCATATCCCCGCGGAGATCCGCAAAACTCAGGACATGTTTGGCCTAAGACAAAGTGTTTGCGTCGCGGTCCGAGTTGGCGGCGGCCTGGGTTCGACAGCCCAGACAGACGACACATCCGCGCTGACGCTCGGCATGTAGGTCCACTCCGCAATGGCCCCATCTCAAAGCGTCCGCTTGACCCCAGGCTCGTTCAAGTTCCGCTGCCGAGTTCACAAGATTGGAGGACATGAACGCATGACCAGCAACGTGGACAGATTCAGCCTGCGCCTCGCCATGGCCCTCGTCAAGCAGGAACAGCAACAAGAGCCCGGCGGTTTCGTCGTGCGCCGAACACCAAAGAATGGCCTGGGGGCCCTGCGAGACCTCTTCCACGCGATCGCCCGCCCCGACGAGCACGAGCCTGCCGCGATCGTTATCGGACTCGACTGTTCTGGTCCAAACGGTCAGCCGAATTTCGGGCGCGACAGGGACACGGACGCACGGGACGTCCTACTGGTTTATGGCGACCATGTGCTGCTGATCGGCAACCCGGTGCGTGGCGCCGGCCTCGGGACGCTCGTAAAGCTGCTCGCTGGTGGCCTCAACAAGAAGGGGAAGGAGAAGAACACCGCGCACAGCAGAATGCAGCGAGTCGATCTCAGCGTAGTCGAGATCGTTACGGGACGGCCGTCGTGGGACACGAGCGAGCAGTTCGTTCATCTAGCGACAAACGCCTGCGAGATATGGTTCTGGGTCGATCTGGCCGTGGACTCGGAGGACGGCCTGGGGAATGCGCTCGAGTCCCTGCGCAACGGAGCCTCCGGCCGATAATGTCTGGGTATTGCGAGCGTCGCGTCATCGTGGCCCTCCACGTTTTGCCGCCCAAGGCGTGACGCCAAGCCGTCGTCGATCGGACACGGCAAGCCCCCTCGCCTCAGATTGGTTGCGTAGCCGCCGTCAGACTGCCTGACGGGCGCCGTCGGCACTCGGCCGTCCATCGACAGTCGAGGCCAGATACGCCTGGCGGGTTGAGTTCGGCGACCGCCAGCGGCGCCGAGAGCGCGAAGCCGCCCTGATGCCGACGTCGGCGAGCGGGCCGTCCGCCCCCGGACGTTCGGAGGCGGAGACCCGTTCGGCAGGGAGCGTGGCGAGCGGGCGGACAAGCAGCGATGATTCGCTCCTCGAGAGCCCAGATCTTGTGGAGCCTCACATCGTCGTCTTGGATCTTGCAAGGCACTGACCAGGAAGGGCGTGTCGCGGTCGTCCCCGAGCTCGGCGAGCGTCTCCAGCATTCCCTCCGCTATTCGGGCGAGTGCGAATGTCGGCCGCGGCGCCGCCTCAACACTAGCCATAATTCTGGTTGTGAAGCACTTCGAAGCATGTGGTCAAGCCGAGGGTGCGCGCTGTTCCTTCGAGTTCCTCTGCTTGTTTTTCGAGTTCGCTCTCCGCCGAGAAGAAGGCTTCCGAGGGCTGTGACGCGTTTGGCCCCGATTGGAGTGCGTTCGCCATCGTGCCCACGGTTGACGCCAGCCGTTCCAGCTGATACAGCCCGTTCGTATATTCGGCTCGCTTTTCAGAGGGGGGAGGGACCGTCCCTAGACTTGTGCGAAGGGTCCGGATCTGTGCCGCGTACGCGGTTAGGCTTTCGGCCGTCGGACTACTGTGGCTTAGCAACAACAGTCCCGGTTCCGCCTTTTCATGTGCAGTGGCACATGCGGCGTTTGCCTTGGCGACAAATTGGGCCTCGCTAAGCCCGCCCGACGAACTGCTGCTGCTGCCACAGCCCGAAACGCCCGCCAGAAAGACCGCCAACGCGGCGACCCTCGATATCCGTTTCACCATGCCCCCTAAATCGCGTGCCTGAGGCACGCATACCAGAACGAAACGCCGAGCGTTCCGTCAGTTTGCCAAGTCGCCGTCGAGGATAGCCGAAACCGTATCGGGCGGATGAGATGAGCGGGCCGCCCATAGCAGCGGATGAAGCCCCGGGGCGCAGCGAGCGACGACGTGCCGCGCCCGCGGAGATCCCAACGCGGCGCGGACGAGTCTCGCCGTCGCGGGCGCTCTGTCGCACGCCCGCCGGCCAGCACGCACTTCACCGGGGGTGAACACGGGTCCACTCAACACAAAGCGAACGCGCCTTGTACCTTACACTCGGGACGTCCCACCCGCGGCAATCACACCCCACCCCAGGCCCAAAAGCGCGGTGACACATCAGGTCGCGGCTTCAACGTGGAATTGTGCCTTCCCACACTGGTGGTTGAACAGCTGCGAGCGCGTGGCGCGTCCGGCTTGGGTCACAAACACGAAGCAGTGCACGCCGCTGGCGGTGTTCGCGCCAGGAGGATCGAATAGCACGACGAACACCGGTTCCGTCTGGTTAAGGTGCGATACGAGCGCTTCGACCTTATGTTCGGAGCCGGGACTGCTGAGCGTGACTTCTGTCGGGGTCGCTGAGTTCGATGGCGGCTCGCAGCGCAGGTCGTGTTCGTACGGTTCAATGCCGGGATAACTGCTACCGCCCGAGATGCTCTGTTCCACATAACCGCCGAGACGACAGCCTCCGCGTTCTTCGAGGCCAATTTCATTGACGAGGCTCTCTGGAACCTCGAAGGCGAACCGCGCTTCGGAGACACTGAGCGGCGGCCCGTCGGGTCTGGCTGGGTTGGTGTCGTTGAAAGAGACGGATTCGAATGGTTCACCCGATATCGAGACCGTCAGCTGAGACTCACCAGGTGGGGACGCGCTCGGGTTAGAGGCGAAGTGAGCATGGAAATCGGGAATTGGCACAGAACCACTGTATGTCCAGCCTTCCACTGCTACAAGCGAAAACGCAAGACTCCTGTGCGGTTTACCTTGCGCGCCAGTTTCAGTAGTACTTGTTCCTTCAGACTGCGAAGTTGTTGCGGTCGTGGTGTTGGCAGTGGCTGACGGTCGGGCGCTGCCGGAAGCAGCGGGCTTCGTGCTCGTTTCGGAGGCGCCGCAACCCGACACGGCCAAGGCAAAGAGCATGACAGCCACGATCCGCGGCTTGCGTAACATAGGCATCGCGCCGCTTACCATATACGCCAACACGGTGTCCGTAGCATACTGACGGTCCTGGCGGACGTGATGCTCAACGGCCGCTGTAGGGGTTCATGCCGGGTAGAGTCCCAAACGCGCTGACCGAGGCCGCAATCTCTGGTCACTGACTCGCGAGTCCGGCGGATTCCGGCCCGTCGCCGATCGGACGTGTGCTGCACATCGCGCCGCGCCGCATCTCGACACGACGGATGATCGGGCCCAGTCACCAGAACCATATTACGACGCGACCTCCGCGGTAAAGGTACCGCGAGTAAGCGCCCGCGCCGACCGCGCCAACTAGGCCGACGAGCTGTCCGCTGACTAGCGCGACGACGGATAGCGCCGCGATAATCGCATAATAGAGCCATGCCATGGAGCGACGACGACTTCTACCGGTGTTTGAATTGAACGACATTGGCGGCCTCCTCAGGTCGATCTGTGGGCAATGTGTGACGGAACATTCTCAACGTAGCGCCCATACTTGCCTGCGTGGCCTCACCAAGGTGGCGATACGCTCATCCCCTCGTGCCGGGGCCAGAGGGTGGAGTGCGACGGGCGCCGCTCACGAAGCAGAAAGCATCGTGGCCGAGACGGTCCGCTCTCTATGAGAAGGGGTCGCCCAAGCGCTGCGCCGACGTCATGCCGCTAGTCCCGAGCGCTGCAGCAAACAGCACCGTCGCAATCGCGGCCACCGCCGCAAAGCGAGCGCGCAGCCGCCCCCCACTTGACGCCAAGTGGCCGCAAGCTAGCAGTTCGAGGCGTCGCTCGTCACTGCACCGACGGCCTTTGCGCGCCCACCCGGGAACTGCCGATCGACCGCGGTCTCCTCGCGAACACGCCGGGCGGCTCACTCGTGCTGGCTCGACCTGGCAGCCGGGGCCCACGGCGCGGAGTGGCCACCACGGTAGGCCCGTTGCCGCGCTCAACAACAACGCGGGGCCGCCTGCCGTGGCCTCGATGCGGCACGGGCGACGTCTTGCCGGGCGGCCGTGGCCGCCTGTGCCGTGTGGAGCACCGAGGGCAGGGGAAGGCGGCGCGTGCGCGGATTGCGAGATGGCCTTCGCCGGCTGGCGCATGGCTCCGCCGCCGAGAAGGTGTTCGACTTCTCCCCCTTGGTGAGCCCACACCGCTCGCGCGAGTAGTTCAGTATGGGCGCACTGGCGGGCGCGGCCGCGAGCTCTCAGCTCCAAGCCACGCTACGCAGGAACTCAATCATCGAAGGGGAGACCTCGTGACCGAGAAAGCCGTGTATTGCGTTGACTGCGGTCAGCCGGTCCGGGCGACCGCGCGGTTCTGTAACTCGTGTGGCGCGCAGCAGCGCCCCGAGGGCAGTACCGCAGCGAGCGAGGCCGCCGCACCGGCTCCCCCCGTTCTCCCCCCGACGGCCGCCTACACCCCGGCCAGCAGCCCGCCTCGCGCCGAGGATCTGGTCACGGTCACCGCGCCGGCCTCTGCCTCGGCCATCCAGGACGATACGCCCGAGGGCGTCGGGGACCCAGGCGGTGCCAATGCGGGTGGCGCCGGACCGGTCCGTCCGGCGCCTGAGTGGCAGCGGTCGCTGCCTGCGCCTTTCAATGCGATTCCCCTCGAGCTGCTCACCGTATGCGGCCTGATGGGGTTCGCCGGTGTCCTCGTGCTGTGGCCGATGCTTAGAACCGTCCCAAGCCTGTTCGAACTCCTCGGTTCGAGCGGTTTTGTCCTGGACCTAGCGGTACTCCTCATAATCCTCTGGCTGGTCCTCGGGTTCTTCGGCGTCAGCTGCATCGTGCTGGCCTGGCGCCTGGCACACGCAGACCGGGTGGCCCGCGGCCTCTCATTCACACTGCTCGGTAGCTTGGCCGCCGCGATCATCCTGGGCAATGTGCAAGACACCCAGCTGACGCTGGTAATGCTCGCATGCTGCGGAGCGATTGCGATCCTGTGGGCCTCCCCGAACGTTCGAGTGTTCTTCGCGGGGCACGGGGCCCCCGACGGCGAACAGCCGGTCAGCGTCGTAGTTGCTCGGACAATGGTGGCGGTATGGGCCAGTTGTGCCCTACTTGAGGGCCTGCTGTTCCTTCCGCTTGGTTCGCTCGGCTCGGCCTACCTTCCGGCGGGACTGCTCCTAGTTGCTCTCAGTGCAGGTGCCTTCACGATGAACCGCAGACTGGCGAGCGGTGACGATGCCGCCCGGCGGATCGTTTCGGGCGGCGCAATGCTGAACCTCATTGTGCTGCTTGTCCTCGGACGCTCAGATCCTGCGCTCCTGCTCCCCCTCGCTCTAGCAGCAGGGATCGTCTGGAACCTTTGGCTCCCGGAGCAGTCGAAGCAGTTCTTCGGGGCCGCCCCTGCAAAAGAACTCGCCTGAGAGCAGTGGGAGAGCGAGCCGCACCGCCTCCAGCATTCCCGGAGCTGTTCACCTTCAAGCTAGTTCAACGGCTTAACCCCTGACATGTCCAACTGCGCCCGGAAGACGCCGCACACCCTGACGAGCATGGCGGTGGTGTTGCTCGTTGTGACGCTTTCGGCCTGCGGGGGATCGACATCGCCCCAGACCGCCGTACAGAAACCGGCGGCCAGCGGACGCTCGACACAGACGCGGTCAATCTCAGCAGGCAGCGCTCCTGCTAGCGCCGGCGCGCCTGCATCTGCGTCGCAGCCAATGGATCTCTGCGGGGATACCGAAGCGACGCGGCTCATCGACTCGTTTTTCGCGGCACGCGTGTCGTGCACTGCCGGTAAGGGCCACTCGATGCGCGCGTTCCTCGGCTCGGAGTACTTAACGTCCTGGGATGAAGGCCACGCATACGTAACATTCGAGCACTTCAAGGGCACCCGCTACCTTTCGCTTGGCCTTACCGACCCGAAAACCCTAGGCGGCAGCCAAGTCACAATCGCAGGTGAGCTCTGCGTCTTTGCCGAGGCCGGCGGCCTCTTCTGCTTTCCGGGTGGGCCGCGCGTGATCGCCGCGGAGATACTCGACCCAAGCCAACCAAGCCAAGGGTCACACGAGCAGTACGAAGCGCTGATGCGCGCCGCGATCACGGCGACCGGCGGCTAAAGACCGCTGCTGCCCGACGCCCTCCACAAGCGGCGCTGTTTGCCATGCCCCGCCCCCATCGGCATTCAGAATCCCTCGGGAACAAGGCGTATGTAAAGGCTAGAACCCAGGATCGGGCGATCTTGTGGCGTGGACTTCCGTCGGCTCGTAAAATCCGTCTTGACCACCGCCGCCGGTACCCTAGTCATCCCGGGCGGCGCTGACGGCCGGCTCTTGGCTCTCAGCCGCAGCTAGGTCGACACTGCCTTCGGCGAAGATGCGTTCGACCTCGTGCAGCCACTTGGCGGGTATCTCCTCCTCCAAGCGCTCAAGGAAGGACGTCGGCGGAGGCGGGGCGGATCGGCGTGACGTTCTCGGGCAGGCTCTCGGGGTCTAGTGCTCGCGTGATCTGGTTTGCAAGCTCGGGTCTCGGCGCGTATGCCATGTACTGTTCGGTCGTGTTCAGGCGCGCGTGGCGCATGAGCCCTTGGATCGTTCGCACGTCGACACCCTTCGCGGCGAGGCTCGTGCCGAAGGAGTGGCGGAGGTTGTACATCTTGATTGGCTTCAATCCAGCCTCATGGCACGCGAGCTTGAAGGCGGCTCGAAGGGGCTTGTCTCGAACTGGCCGGCCGGGCTCCAGCTCGCTGACGAACACGAAGTCCTCATCGCCTGTGGCGTAGCCCCGCTGCTTGAGCTTCAGTAGGGCGCGGGCGAGGCGCGGGGTCATGGGAATCGCCTCGCAGTCGGAGGTCTTGGGAGTGTCGAGCTGGTCGCGTACCCAGTTGTCGTAGGGGCGCAGGACGAGGGCGTTGAAGTCCACAGCGCCCCAGCGCAGGCCCAGGGCCTCGCCGGGGAGGCGAAGGCCGGCGTGGGCGCCGCACAGCCAGAACGCCTCCTCGAAGACGCGCGGAGCGTGTCTGAGCAGGCTGTCGATCTCGCTGGGGTCGTAGAAGTCGTCGCGGCGGAGCACGCGCTCGCGCTGCTCGCGCTTGCTCCGCCGCTTGACCTCCACGAGCGGGTTCGCGGGTATCCAGCGCTGGCGCACGGCGTAGTTGAGGCACGCTGAGAAGATGTCTCGGTACTCGTTGCGGGTTTGCGCCGCCGCTGGCGCGACGAGCATCCACAGGCGTTTCTTGCGGCGAGCCACGATCCAACCGTCGGCTTCGAGTTCCTTCGCTTTCGCGTAGGTGACGGACTTAGCGCGCTGCGCGTTGAGCGGGACGACGCGGTAGGCGCCGCGGCGCAGGTGGTGCCAGGTTCCCGGCAGCTCGTCGGCGATGCGAACTGCCTCGTCCTTGGTGGCGACCTCGACGGGCAGACTGTCGCGCGGCTGAGCGGTCCAGCGTTCGACCTCGATCAGCTCAACGTTCTTGCCTTCGGCGCGCGCCCGCGTGGCGGTCTTCTCGCTGATGACCTTGTAGGACGGGAAGTCGTCGAAGTAGCCCCGCAGGCGTCCGTCAAGGAAGTCTTGAAGTGGCGTCTCTGCGCCGAGGTCTCGATATAGACGCTCGAACATGACCTCGTAGCCGGTGAGCGTGGCGCGCTTCAGGTCTTTGTCGCGGTGGCGCTCGGCGACCCAGCCCTGGGTCGCATCGAAAAGCGTGTGGAGCTGGCTGGCTTCGTCGCGGTCCTCGATGTCGCCGGCCAGCTCGCGCAGGATCGCGTCGAGATGCTCCTGGGCGTCTTTCGGCGTGAGGTGCTCGGGAGTGGGGCGGGGGCCGTCGCCGGCCCGCCAGATGATCGCGCCGCGGGCGCTGCGACGGCCGGAGTCGCGCACGTGCGCGGGGCCAAGGCGCTTGCCGCCGCGCACGCCATGACTCGTCGCGCCAGAAGGCCCAATACGCACGCTGCCGCCCCTGCCTCGGACTTGATCTGGAGATGCCCTGTCGGGCGGGATGTTCTGCTCACGGTGTCTATGACCCCCTAGAACTCGAACCGGCCAACGAATTCGTTAGGAGGCGCCGGGCAGATTTCCCCAGGATTTCCCTAGAGGGCGTAGCGAGGGCGCTAAAAGGCCCCGAAACTAGGGCAAATACCGCCGAAACCAGGCAAAACAGAGCCTCAAACCGCTGACTCATAATCGGTAGGTCCCTGGTTCGAGTCCAGGCGGGCCCATGAAGATCGCCGTCTGACTGAGAGTGCGTTTGCTGCGCTCGCTCGATCACTTGCCGGGCCGTGGGGCAAGCACGACGCGCGAGAGCTGTGGATAGGTCCCGCGGTAGCCACGGCGGCGCGCGATTGGAGCGAGCGCACCGAAGATTGCGCGCTGCAGCGTCGGCGGTGGCATCCGGAACTCAATGACGTCGCTGAACTCCCGCGCGAACACGGCGAGTTGCAGCGGGTCCGGCATGCCCTTCGCGTTGGTGTGGCCGAGGCGTGCGAGCCCGAACAGCGTTTCGATCATGTGGATGAAGCGCTCACCGGGGGTGACTTCCACGCGCACGAGAGCGTCGCGGTCGCTCGCATTCCACCAGTCGTGCCACACGCTTGGCTCGACGATGGCGGTCTCGCTCTCTCGCAGGACGCTAGTCTGCCCGTCACGCTTGACGGTCAACTCGCCCTCGAGCACCGTGAAGCGCTCGACGACCCCAGGGTGACGGTGCTCGCCGACAACGCGCGCCCCTACGAGGGCGGTGAGCTCGGCGGTGGCTCGCCGTTCCGGATTCATGTAGGGAATCTCTACGACCTTCGCACGCTCTCGCGTGACGGGGTTCTCCCAGACTTCGCTGACCTGAACCGGTGTGAGGTCGGGCGGACCGTTCGGCTCGGGATGCGACACTGGCGAGATCATAAGCTCGGTCGCCGGACGGTCAAGGCTGTCCGGCCACCCGGCATGAGGTGGAAATGCGTGGTGGTTCGACGCGTCGAGGCCGCTCTCGGGAGCCACCGCCAGCGCAGACGGCTCTAACGCGCAGGCAACTCGCTCAGTTAGCGACGACGATCGGAGGCAAGGCGAAGGCAGCATCCTCGCGATCGCCCCGTGCCGACTGGTCTTGTCGGGTCAGCGTAACCAATCGGGCCCATGCCGAGATCCGCATGACAAAGCCAAATGTCGCGATAGGCCCTCTCTGGACGCCGTCGATGGCCGCCGTCTCGCTTGCTCGTTCGCCCATTCGTTCGCCAAAAAGGCGCCTCCTCCTGGTTGCGCAGTGAGTGTGGGCCGCTCGCGGGCCCCAGGCCCCCAACAACCGTTGCTCGCCGGTTCGGCTCGGTGAGCGGTTTCGGGCGAGTTCGAGTAGCTCGATGCCTCGGATTGGAGGAGCTGGGTGCTGCCGACTCGTCGTGAGGTCCGCGGCCGTGCTTCAGTCTCCGTGAGAGGCGGGACGTGCTCGTCCAAGGTGGAGTCCTGTCCTGATCCCACGCAGCGGATCGAATGCCGCCGCCCACGCACGACGCTCGCGAAGCGAGTGTGGCCCGGGTGCGGGTCGCTGATCATCGCGCCGGGCAAGTGTATGGGCGACCAGCGGGAGCGGGGGGACATAGTCAATCGCTCCCAGTCGGACCCGCTCCGCTCCACACGCGTCGCACACCAACACAAGAAGTACCTGGCCACTGTCGAGCAGTAACCGCGTCCCGCCGCTGTGGTAGCCGGAGTGATCGCAGGCCATAGCGATCTATCGGGCGGAGTGCTGACGGTCTTGACCAATATCGGGCCCGGTCGACTCACGGGTTCCCCTGTGTACCCTGCATGATGCTGTACTCGATTGTTTCGCCCTCGAGCTCCACGCTCTCCGCCCCCCACGAGCGCATGATGCTGAGCCTAGGCAATGCCCTCGGCTCTGTTTACCGTGCGGCGGTCTACCTAGGAGGGTTTGGTGAATCGGCTAGCGAAGATCCGCAGGCAAGCCGATATAGCCTTGAATGGTCGCTCTCGCCAACCCTCGGTCCGTCATCCGCCCGACGATGCCCGCCTCGCAGGCCTTAATCGCTGAACACCGCCAGCCTGGTCTCACTGACGGCCTCTGCTCGCTGCCCAGCTCGCTTCAGCTCCATCTCCTCTGGGGCTACGCGCTGTACATCCCACGCCAAGCCTACCTTCTCCATAGTCCAGATTAGCCACCACGTTGGATCGAACTGCCACGGCTGCAAGCCATGCTTGGCTGACCTCGGGAAGGCGTGGTGGTTGTGGTGATTACCCTCACCGAGTCCAACCACTGCCACAAACGGGTTGTTGCGACTCTGATCTCGGGTTTCGAATGGGCGCTTGCCCCAGAGGTGGCAGACCGAGTTCACGGCCCAGGTGGCATGGTGCACGAAGAACACGCGCATCGCACCGCCCCACAGGAACCCGCCAAACCCACCGCGGAGCTTCCTGGTGGCGACCAGCCCGGCCGTGAATGGTGCCACGAAGTAGCTCACCACCACAATCAGGGCGAAGCGGCGGTGTACCGCCATCACCGCGGGATCACCCAGCAGGTCGGGGACATACCGCTGTCGCGATGCCTTCTCGTCGGCAAAGAGCCAGCCGAAGTGGGCATGGACGAAGCCCCTAATCGGGCCGCCCCTGTGGCCGATGTGGGGGCTGTGTGGATCGCCTTCTTCGTCGGCGTAGGCGTGGTGCTTGCGATGGTCCGCCACCCAGTCTGGAACCGACCCCTGGATCGCCGTCGAGCCGAGAACGGCGAAGATGCCCCGGATCAGCGGATAGGTCTTGAAGCTGCGGTGGGTGAAGAGCCGGTGGTAGCCCGCCGTAATGCCGAACCCGCTCAAGGCGTAGAACACTCCGAAGATGCGGCGGTTGGCAGGGGTTGCCAGAAGCCAGCGCTTTCGGAACGCCGCCACCAACAGGGCGGGTGGACCGAACACGAACAGCCCGGTGAATACGCGATACAGCCGACTGGCCGGATGCGTCTCAGGTACTTCAGATGCTGCAGCCTGCTCCGCCATCACGGACTCCCTTGCCTGTCGGCCGGTCGAGGGGTTGTAGCCGCTTACGGTAGACCGCCGGCGCTCGTGGCGCTGCGCGATGGCGATCGAGCTCGATGGGCACCAGCCAGGAGAGATTGATCGCGCCGGCCCCCTGGAGCCCCGGAAGGAGGAGCGGCGACTAGAGGGCCGGATCGCGCGGCCGGCTTCACGCAGGCCGCGATCGGAAGGCTCGAGTCCTGATCCGAGATCGCGGTCGCCTTCCGTCTCTGTGAGCGCAGTCTCGATATCGGGTCTGCCGCCTGCGATCGGTCAAGCCGCGCCAGACGAGCACCGTCAGCCAGATGTGCGCTCAATCGCTCGACGGGCGCGACTTAAGGAGGAAGCGGCTCGGGCGGCGTTGAGTTTCGCTGAGATGGAGCCCCGAGACGCGCTTGAGCGGATGGGCCTGGAACTCGCTGACCTGGATCGGGCCGAGCTCGGCTTCGATCAAATCGAGCAGGCCGAAGATCGGCCATTGAGGGGCGAGACGCTCAGGCAGGACGAAAAGCGGCGCCTCGGGGAGCGAACTTCTCCTTGCGGGAATGCATGTGCCAGATCGCGTGGGCGAGTCTTCGTGCGATGTCGACCTGGGCGACTTTGGCAGCGCGCTGTTTGCCGAGTCGGCGCTTGGTGTGTTGGTAGCGCTCGGTGTAGGCGGGGTGCCTTAGCGCGTGCATCGTCGCCTCGAGTAGGGCCCAGCGCAGGTAGGTGGGCCCGTGCTTGGTCAATGGGCCGCGGCGATCCTTCTCTCCGGACTGGTTCACGTGCGGACAAAGACCGGTGTAGCCGGTGAGCTTCTCTGGCGATGGGAAGCGCTCGATCTCGCCGATCTCGGCGATCTGGCGTTCGAGGTCGTCGATCAGCTCGATCGAGGCGGTGATGTTTCCTCGCCAGGGCTCGGGCACCTGTAGTCCCTTCAACAGCCGGCGGCCCTCGGCCCCGAACAGGTCGGTGACCGGGCACGGCTTGCCGAAGTTGATCAGGGTCGAGTGGATACGGTTCTTGAGCGCCGACTTGTGCTTGACGAGGTGCAACCGGAAGCGGGCGGGCTCACGCTCCTCGCGGACGCTCGGATCGGGCAGCCAGATCGCCGGCACCAGGTCGCGGTGACTGAGCACCGCAAGAACCTTCGAGTCGATCTTGTCGGTCTTGCATGCCAGCGGCGCGAGACCCCTTGACCTTCTGGGCGTCGGCGATCTCGACCGACCAGCCCTGCTGCTCGAGGGTGTCGTGGACGATCCTTGCGCCGGTCATCGACTCGATCACCGCGCAGACCGGCTGGCAGTGGACTTCCTCGGCCGCGGCGCTCAGGTAGCTGGTCACGCCCTCCCAGATGAACAGGGTGGGGGCCCGTCGGCGAAAGTCCATTCGGGAGAGCGCGGCGTCTAGGTCCTCGCGCTCGAAGTCCGTGGCGACCGTCGACACATGAGGCGGCAGGCGCCCCAGCAAGGCTTCGATCCGCGTGCGCTTGCCCTGGATTGTTCCCGGCGTATCTATTTCGAAGATCTGCGCACGTTCGGCGCCGGGAACGCGATATGCGTGGGTGTCGAAGCCCGATCCCACGATCACGACCTGGTCGATGCGGTCCGCCAGCGCTTTTTTGAGGGCGTCATCGATGAAGCGGGTCCTAACAACAACCGAGACGCGCGCACCCGGCCAGCCGCGATCGATGGCTTGGATCACCAGTCGGCCGGTCACCGGCACCCGGGCCAGGGCGAGGACCGCGCGGAGGCGTGTGCCGAGGAATGCCTGCGCGGGGGATCGTCGAACAGGCGTTGATCGGCGGAAAGGCGGGACTCGAGCGCCCGAAACAGCGCGACGAACTCCGCGGTCCGGCTGGGACCCCCGTGAGGTTGCGGCACCCCCGTAGCATCACGCACGTTCTCAGCTGCTTTGGCATCGCCGACGATGATTGGCCGTTACTCAGGGCGTAGTCTGTGGGCATGAGTGAGGATCGCGGTTTCCTGCCGCTGCGGGCCGCATCGCACGTGGCATCTCGAGTCCTCAACCCGGGAGGGCATCCCAGCAAGAAGGCGCTGCGCGACGCCGTTGACGGCAAGGTGCTGCTGGTGACGGGCGCCTCGTACGGGATTGGGGAGGCGACGGCCCGTAAGCTGGCCGCTGCCGGGGCGACGGTGCTGCTCGTAGCCCGCTCAGGCGACCGGCTCGAGGAGCTAAAGCAACAGATCTCGAAGGCCGGGGGCAGGGCGTACGCTTACACGACCGACGTTTCCGACCCCGAGAGCGTCGACGCGCTGGCGGCCGAGGTCCTCGAGCGCCACGACCATATCGACGTCTTGGTCAACAACGCCGGCAAGTCGATCCGGCGCTCGATCGAGCTCTCCTACGATCGCTTCCACGACTTCGAGCGCACGATCCGGGTCAACTACCTCGGCCCCGTCAAGCTCGTGCTCGCCCTGCTGCCGTCTATGCGTGCCCGCGGGCAGGGCCACATCGTCAACGTCTCGACGAGCGGTGTGCGCATGCCGCCGGCGCCCCGCTGGTCGGCCTACGTTGCCTCCAAGAGCGCCTTCGACGTGTTCATCCGCACCGTTGCCCTGGAGGTGGCTGGTGACGGCGTCACCGTCAGCTCGGTTTACATGCCGCTCGTCCACACGAGGATGAGCGCCCCAACCCCCGTCTTTCGCTACGTGCCCGGGCTGAGCGCTGAGGAGGCCGCCGACCTAGTGTGCAAAGCGATCGCCGAGAGGCCGGAGGTAATCAGTCCGTGGTGGGTGAGCGCTCTCGAGGCGGGCTCGGCAGTCACCCGCCGGCCGTGGGAGACGGCGATGGGGATCTGGAACCGGGTGAGCGGTGACACGTCGAGCGCCGCCCGCGACCCCGGGACGCCCGAGCCCTGACGTGCCCGCTCCGCTCTTCTACACCCAGCTGGGGGTTCGAGCGCTCCGCTCGCTCGCTAACACCCGCCTGCTGGGTCCCGTTCGCCCCGATCGCATGGTCCGGATGGCCCTCGCTCCGTTGCACGTCGGCCTGGGCCCGGCCGCCATCGTGGCGCTGGGCGCGGCTCGCCATCCCGACCACCCGGCGCTGATCGATGAGCGGGGCACGCTCACCTACGGCGAGCTCGACCGTCGCGCCGCCGCCGTGGCGGCTGGGCTGCGCCAAGACTTCGGCGTGGGCCCCGGTCGGGCGCTTGCCGTGATGTGCCGCAACCACCGCGGGTTCCTTGAGGCGCTGCTGGCCGGCTCACGCTGCGGCGCCGACCTCCTGCTCCTGAACACCGACTTCTCGGGCCCCCAGCTCGCCGAGGTGGTCGAGCGCGAGGGTCCAAGCCTCGTGATCCACGATCAGGAGTACGCCGACGCCTTTGAGCGCGCCGGCTTCGGGGATCGGCGCGTCGTGGCCTGGCAGGAGGGGAATCCGGAGGCCCCTACGCTCGACGCGCTGATCGAACAGGGCGGCCGTCCTCCATGGAATCACCACGCGGCGCGGTTCGTGCTCCTGACCTCGGGGACCACCGGCGCGCCCAAGGGCGCGCCCCGGGCCCCGTCGCTGCGCACCCTTGTCGGCCCGTGGACAGCGCTCGCCAGTCAGGTCCCGCTGCGAGCCCGCGAGCCGATGCTCATTGCGCCGCCCTTGTTCCACGGCTTCGGCTTCGCTTACCTGGCGCTGGGCCTGGTGCTCGGCGCCACGATTGTCATCCGCCGGCGCTTCGACCCCGACGCCGTTCTCGACGATCTCGAGCGCCACCGCATAAGAACCCTGGTCGCTGTCCCGGTCATGCACCAGCGGATCCTCCGGGCCCTCCGGAGCTCGGCCCGCCGCCACGAAACCTCCTCGCTGCGGGTCCTCATCTCCGCCGCCGCGCCGCTCACTCCCGCACTGGCCGAAAGCCTGATGGACGCATTCGGCGACGTCCTCTACAACATCTACGGCACGACAGAGACGGGCTTCGGGGCCATCGCCGGGCCTGAGGACCTGCGGGCCGCGCCCGGCACGGTGGGCCGGCCGCCCTTCGGCACTGAGCTCAGGGTCCTGGACGACGCCGGTCGCGAGCTCTCGCCAGGTGAAACGGGCCACGTCTTCGTCGGCGGCCCGCTCCTCTTCGAGGGCTACTCGGGCGGCGGCTCCAGGGAGACCGTAGGCGACCTCATGAACACGGGCGACCTCGGTCACCTCGACGAGAATGGCCGCCTGTTCATCGACGGCCGGGAGGACGACATGATCGTCTCCGGCGGCGAGAACGTCTTCCCGGGCGAGGTCGAGGACCTCCTGCGCCGCCACGACGGAGTGGAGGACGCAGCGGTGATCGCGGTCGACGACGAGGAGTTTGGGCAGCGCCTCAGCGCCTTCGTGGTCACCGCCGAGGGTGTCCATTTGTCCGAGGACGAGCTGAAGGGATACGTCAGGGACAACCTGGCCCGCTTCAAGGCGCCGCGCGAGGTGGTGTTCGTGGACGAGGTGCCCCGCAACCCGACCGGGAAGGTAATCAAGGCCGAGCTGCCACGCGAACGTGGTGAGAGGAGCTAGACGCGAGGGCGCTAGACGCGATGTGCTACTCGCCGATCGTTCGCCGCCAGGCCGAGGCCAGCGGCCCCAGCCACAGCCCATGAGGACTGTGCTGGGACACGAACGCGATGGTCCGCTGGGCCAGCCCAGGCACTACTACCCGGCTACCGCGCTCGGCGCCGGCGATCCCAGCTCGGGCCATGTCGGCGGGAGAGGCCCATACGAACGACGGCCCCATTTCCTCGATGGTGCGCTTAAAGTGCGCCACCTCGACGAACTCCGTCGCGACTGGGCCGGGGCACAGCGCCGTGACGCTCACGCCCGAACCGCGGACCTCGGCCGCAACGGCCTCCGAGAAGCTCAGGACGAACGCCTTGGTGGCAGCGTAGGTGGCTTGGGACGGAATGGGTTGAAAGGCGGCCATCGAAGCGACGTTGATGATCGCGCCCCGCCCTCGCTCCACCATCGCGGGCAGGAAGGCCGTGGTCAGGGCAACCAGCGCCTCGACATTGACCTGAACCATGCCGAGCTGCTTGTCCGGATGCTTGTGCACGTCACCGACGTGGGCGAAGCCGGCATTGTTGACGAGCGTCTCGACCGCCAGGTCGCTTGCCGCGACCTGCTCCAAGAGGCGCTCACGCGCCGCCGGATCGCTGAGATCGCAGCGTGCGACCTCGACGCTAACGCGGTGGTCGCGCTCAACTTCGGCGGCTAAATCGCGGAGCCTGTCCTCGCGCCGCGCCACCAGGAAGAGATCATGACCACGCGAGGCAAGCTGGCGCGCGAAATCGACGCCGATGCCGGAGGAGGCACCGGTGACCATGCAGGTCGAACCTGGGGTCGGAGGCGGAAGAGACATCCGTGGCAGCCTACAAGTGGATGGTGGCGCTTGTGCTTCGCGCGAGATGCGAGCGTCTCAGACGGTGCCCGGCTCACTGCCGCCTCGGACGAGAGCGAGCGTCCCAGGCCGCGTGCCGAGTTTGGCGACGCGGCCGTCATACTCCAGATCACACCATGTCCCGAACGATCTCCCGAGCTCCGCAAGTCTGAGAGCATCTGAGGCCAACTTCAGCTCCTCAGATCTGGCTTCGTAGAGCCGATATCACAGCATCGCGGCACACGGCGTCGGCTTTGAAAGTACCCCGTGGTCGGGCCGGTCACCCCGAAGCCGTATGATTAGAGGGCCTTTGTGTTTCTCGAGCACTTTGGCCACGGCCTCGTGACGGTGGCGCCGATCTCCACGGAGACACGTTCTCGGCGTGTGGAGCGTCACCCCCCGCGCTGCCCCGTCTCGTAGTCTCCGGTGCGCAAGTCGCGAACGTCGCCTTGCTCCTTGCCATGAGCAACCTTCGGTACGCCGCCGCTTACGCCGCCACCAAGCGCCCACTCGTCGCGCTCGCAGAACGCGCTCGAGCCGCCGCATCGTCCCGCCGGACCCGTCAATCGCCTCGCAAAGCGCCTTCGCGCGCGCTCGGAGAGCAGGCAGTGAAGGAGCCGGACGGCAGGATCGCCAGGCTCGCCGCCCCGCTCAAGCGGCTCGACGCCCAGCCCAAGCTCGTAGCCATCACCCAACGCGCGCGAGCGCGGCTTCCCGGCGACCGCCTGTACGGCGACCCGCTCTCGACCGCTGGTACGCGGGCGCCGGACGTTCTGGGACGGCAGATCGCTGCGCTGACCGCCAAGCGGCCGAGCGTGGTGCGCGAGCTCGGCTTCAGCGCGCTGCAGGTCTGGCAGGGTCTGTCGGAGGCCCAAGGTCGTGGCTACGGCGATCGCGACCTAACCATCATGTTCACAGACCTCGTGGACTTCTCCTCCTGGGCGCTCGAAGCCGGCGACACGAATGCACTCGAGCTACTGCGGCAGGTTGACGTCGCGCTCGACTCCGCGATCACCTCTCACGAGGGCCGCGTGGTCAAGCGCCTCGGCGATGGACTGATGGCAGTGTTCGAGCACCCGCAAGAGGCCGTCGATGCTGCGCACGAAGCCTGCGAGGCGGTCGCGCAGGTCGAGGTGGGAGGACACCGCCCGCAACTGAGGGTCGGTATCCATGTGGGGCGCCCCCGCAAGCTCGGCGGAGACTACTTCGGGATCGATGTCAACATTGCCGCCCGTATCGCGGCTGCCGCGGGAGGCGGAGAGGTGCTCGTGTCCGAGGCCATCCCGGTCTACCTCGACGCGCGGACGATAAGCCTCCGGCGGCGCCGGCGCTTCAAGGCCAAGGGAACGCCGGAGCACCTCAAGGTCTACGTTGCCGAGCCCGCCTTGCCAACCAGCTGAGACCGTGCCATGGGGTGGGTCGGCGCCCTGTCGCCGCGTCGGCGAACGCATGGTCGCATTCGGAGGTAGACGACATGCCTGGTGACGTTGCCGCCGCGCACGTGGAACAGCGCCACTCCATTCTTGTCCACGTACTCCACTCCAAGCTTGCTCCTTGCCTAGCCTGCGGCGCCGATGCTATCTGACGATCGTGAAGCTGAGCGAGACCGGCGCCGAGAGCGCTCCGGCGGCGTTGGTCGCGGTGATGATGAGCGTGTAGCGGCCGGGCGGGAGCCGCTTTGCGACAAGCGACAGAGGGGGACTCTTAGCCTGGATCCACCGCGTAGATGCGCGACGGGCAGGATTGGTGGTGTTGGTGGGGTTGTCGGGTGTCCGGTCGGTCTTTGGGAGCGTGAGGGGCGGCTGCGGTTCCTTTGGAGGCGTCCACGTGTGTGTTTCTTGGCATGGTCAGATCGCCGGGGTCGGCGGCGGTCTGAGTGGTGGTCCTTGCTGGCTGGGCGCTGTTCAGTGCGTCGCGGGCAGCGCTCGTATTCGCGCGAGCGCGCGGGTAAAGTCGCCCTGCCAGGGCCAGCGGGCAGGAAGGTGAAGTGTCCATTGGCGGGCGGTGCGCGTCAGCCGGCCGGGTATCTGAAGCAGCCGGCGGCGGAAGGTGCGGGCGGCGCGGACGGTTTCGCCGGGCAGGCCGATCAGGGTGGTCCATCGCAGCAGGTTGTGCGCTAGGCACGCGATGACTGTCCAGGCGCTGTTGGCGTTGAATTTGCCGGAGGGGAAGTGCGCGAGCGCTTGGTCTTTCAGATCGCGGATCGTGAGCTCGACGACGGCGTGCTGACGGTGCTCTGACTCGACGACCTCCAGAGGATCTGTGCGGTTGGTCAGGAACGGGAAGTAGCGCCAGTCCGGCCACAGCTCGGCCTGCGGGCCGACCAGTCGAGTGCGACGCACGATCAGCCGCTTCTCGCCGACCATGATTTCGGCGATCTGCGCCTCCCCGCCGGCGGGATAGTCCTGGAGTGACTGCCAGGCCGCCTCGGGGATCTCAGCGACAGCTTCCTTGACCCAGAACTGCAGGCGCACACTGATCGAATACGCCCAGCCCGCCTTCTCCAGGCAAGCGATCAGCTTCTTGTTCCAAAACGCCGAGTCGGCCCTGAACAGCTTCTCGCCGGTCGCGCCAGCGCGCGCCACACGGGCGATCAGCTCCTCTGCGAAGCGCAGCACCCCGCGCGCGCTGGCCGCCTGCCCCCTGCGGAGCCGCACGTGCAGCACCTCGCCGGTATCAGCGCGGCTGGCGAGCATCGGGTGATACCCGCGTCGTTTGGTGTAGCCGAAACCGACCCCCTCCTTCTCATAGCCATGAACCTCGCCGACGAAACTGTCGACATCAACCACCAGCCGCTCATCTCCGGGGCCGGCGCCCGCCCGCCACGCACGAGTCAGCGCCTCTGCGAGCACACGGTCGAGCTGACGCACATGGCCGAAGGTGAACGCCCGCAGGAACGTCCCCAGCGTCGATGGTGCCGGCAGCCAGCCGCCCAGAAGCCGGCGTGTGCGTCCAGCGCGTAGCACCTCGCACCCGTCGATGCAATCGGCGCCCAACAGCATCCCGTAGATCAGCGCCATCACCTTCCTGCCCGCGTTGCACGCGCCCGGCCGGTCACGCCGCAGCACTACGAACCGGCCGGCCAGCCGCTCGATCCCCAGCCGTCCCGCAAGTGTCGCGACCAGCGCGATCCCGGCATCGCAGACCACCCGCTCATCGTCAAAAACGACCCGCACCCCGTCCAGTCCGACCGGCTCGTCATCCTGCACCATGAAGGTGACCTCCTGACGCCGGGCCCCGGCTGCCGTCACAGCCTGAAAAAGCCCTGCTCAGGAGGTCACTTAAGAGACACCACCGGACAGAACCCGCCCCTCAACGCGGTGGATCCAGGCTTAGGCTCGGCGTCCTCTTGGCTCGTGACACCGGGCACCGACGGCACGGCTAGTTGTAGGTACCGAGAGCGTTGGTTCGCTCGTTGAGGCGAGCGATCGGGGGCTTGTGGCCGAGGGCTGAGTGTTTTCGGTGATGGTTGTAGTGCCAGAGCCATCCGTCAAGGGCTGCGGTGCGCTCGCTGCTGGTGCGGTAGATCGCGCCGTAGGCCCAGCCGGAGAGCAGGGTGCGGATGAATCTCTCGGCCTTCCCGTTGGTCTGGGGCCGGTAGGGCCGAGTGCGTAGATGCCGGATGTGCAGCGCGCGGCAGGCGATCGCGTGCATGATCGAGCGGTAGCCGGGTCCGTTATCGGTTAGCAGCTGCTCGACGGTCATGCCGCGGCGCGCGAAGAAGCCGATCGCGCGCCTGAGGAACGCAACCACGGTCGTGGCTTTCTCGTCGCTGAGCACCTCGGCATAGGCCAAGCGGGTGCAGTCATCGATCGCGATGTGCACGTACTCCCAGCCGACAGTGTTGCGCCGGACCCCGCCAGCATCTGTTCGCTGGGGGTTGTAGTGCGAGTGCGTGCTGCCGCGGATCCTCTTTCCAGCGCCGCCCTGGATCCGCCCGAGCTTCTTGACGTCGATATGGATTAGCTCGCCCGGGCGCTGTCGCTCATAGCGCTGCGCCGGCTCGAGCCCTAGCCGCCCGAGCTTGCCCATCCCGATCCGCGTGAGAATCCCCGAGACCGTCGAGAGCGCCATCCCCAACGTCTCGGCGATCTCCGGGCCCGTGAACCGCAGCCTGCGAAGCGCCGCGATCGCCTGCACCCGCTCCTCGCCGGTGCGATGCGGGATCACCCTGGGCGCCGAGGAGCGGTCCAACAGCCCGAGCTCACCCTCGGCCCGGTAGCGCCTCACCCACTTGCGAGCACAGCGGACGCTGACTTCGGCGGCCTCGGCCGCCTTCGTCACCGTCCACCGCTCATCAACAACCCGCCAGCACAACAACCGACGTCGATTCAGACTGAGCGCAGCGTTAGCGTGAAGGTTCATCCGGTGTCCTCCCTTGGGACTGAGTCGCTTGGCAGCTCTCAGCCTCCAAGGGGGCCCGGATGGACCAACCTACTCAGGAACTACAGCTAGTCCAGCTCAGCACCCTCATCCCAGACCGGCGACCAGGCCGGCCGCGATGACGCGGGTAGTCCAGCTCGGGGACTCCTCATCCCAGAGCGAGCGCGAGCCCGTCACGGCTAATCCGGTTCGGGGGTCCTCTATCGCCTCACGCCACGGACCCCGGTCTCTCTGTCCGGATGGCACGGCGACGCTTCAGCCGCGTTTGCTCGCCGTGCGTTTCGCGGTTGAACTCTGTTTGGATGCACCTCGTTTGGCGGCCGAGCTCGGCTTCGCGGCAGGACTTGCTGTGCCGGACGAGCTCAGATCTTTCTGCAGCTGTTCGAGGTCGCGCAGGACGGCCTTGTTCATCTTCTCGAGGTCGCGACGTGCGTCCCGCAGGAGCCTCGCTACGTCTTTGCGAAGGTCCTTTCTGCCTGTCCGGATGCTGCCGCGGATCGCACCCAGCTCCTTCTCGGTGGCCTCGAGTGCTGTTTTGATGCGGGCGATCGCACGTCCGTTCTGCTCGAAGCGTGCACGCGCGGCTGCGGTCACACGTGGGCGAGCAGCCGGTTTTTTGGCGGTCGCTTTACGTGTGGATGCTGCTTTGGGAGCGGCGGTTTTCCGAACTTTGGCTTTACTTGCTGGCGGCATCGATGCTCCTTTGTCTTGGAACTGCAGCACGCTTTGCCACCGAGGTTCTCACAGTTCTCGGCCGCAAGGCCTCGCGAGGGCCGACCCCGAGGTCTTCGCGTTCGAGATTCTGCCGGGTCTGCGCGACGTCCGTATTGGACTGTTCGTCGCTGCGACCGGACTCTCCGAGCACTACTGCTTGCTGATCCGGCTCGGCAAGCGTGTGCCACACCCGCGGCATTGGGAGGCGTTGCGAGGAGTCTGCTCGGCGTAGCGGGCGCGCAGCGGCGAGCTTCGACGGACCGCGGAAGGGGACCCTCGCCAAATGGGGCCACGTCCCCACGCCTGCTTTTCGTCTCTATGAAGAAGGGCCGGCTGTCAAGTAGCGATCTGTAGTTCGGGTTGTCCTGCTCTCAGGGCTCTTGGTCTTGGAGCGACGCTGATGTCTTTATGGCCTTCTCGTCGGGAGGATCAGGCGAAATTGGATGTTCGCTCGGGGGCAAGTCCCAAAAGGGCGGTCGGGCCGCCAGACGAAAAGCGGCGCCTCGGGGAGCGAACTTCTCCTTGCGGGAAAGCATGTGCCAGATCGCGTGGGCGAGTCTTCGTGGGATGTCGACCTGGGCGACCTTGGCAGCGCGCTGTTTGCCGAGTCGGCGCTTGGTGTGTTGGTAGCGCTCGGTGTAGGCGGGGTGCCTTAGCGCGTGCATCGTCGCCTCGACGGCGAGCTTCTCTGGCGATGGGAAGCGCTCGATCTCGCCGATCTCGGCGGCGATCGTGAGGGCAAGGATCCAGCCGATCGCGGGCACCGTCAAGAGCAGCGGGACGTAGGGGTGCTCGGCGTGGCCCTCCTTCAGGCGGCGGTTGATCTCGGCGATCTGGCGTTCGAGGTCGTCGATCAGCTCGATCAGGCGGTGATGTTTCCTCGCCAGGGCTCGGGCACCTGTAGTCCCTTCAACAGCCGGCGGCCCTCGACCCCGAACAGGTCGGTGACCGGGCACGGCTTGCCGAAGTTGATCAGGGTTGAATGGATCCGGCACTTCAGCGCGGACTTGTGCTTGACGAGGTGCAACCGGAAGCGGGCGAGCTCACGCTCCTCGCGGACGCTCGGATCGGGCAGCCAGATCGCCGGCACCAGGTCGCGGTGACTGAGCACCGCAAGAACCTTCGAGTCGATCTTGTCGGTCTTGCATGCCAGCGGCGCGAGACCCTTGACCTTCTGGGCGTCGGCGATCTCGACCGACCAGCCCTGCTGCTCGAGGGTGTCGTGGACGATCCTTGCGCCGGTCATCGACTCGATCACCGCGCAGACCGGCTGCCAGTGGACTTCCTCGATGCGGCGAGCGAGCCTTCTCAGCGAGTCGACGTCGGGCGGTACGGCAAGCTGATCCAGATGCTCTCCCCGATCGGAGAGCAGGCAAACATCAAGCTTCTTTCGACTTAGATCAAGTCCAGCGTGCAACATATGAAGTGGGCCTCCTCGGTGCTCGTTCTTCGGGACACGACAAGCGTGTCACCGCAGGGGGCCTTCTTCATGGCAGTCCAACGCGACACAGTCGAGCGCGTCGGTTGGGACGACCGCTTCGCCACCGGAGCAGTCGTCACCGGACACCGGCACCTGACCGCTACTCCGAAAGGCCCGCCGCCCGCAACGCCTCGCCGTGAGGCGGGGCGCAATACTCCGAACATGTCCTCGGCGAACCTGGAGCTTGTGCGCTCGATCTACGCGGCGTGGGTACGCGGGGACTTCAGCAGGGCCGACTGGGCTGACCCACAGATCGAGTTCGCGGTGGTAGACGGTCCGGAACCCAGCAACAGCACCGGCCTTGCAGCGATGGCATCCGCCTATGGAGCTTTCCTTGGTCTGTGGGAGCCGGGCTACCACGTTAGGGCAGACGAATACCGGGAGCTTGACGATAAGCGGGTTCTGGTCCTAGTCCACAACATCGGGCGCGGCAGGGGACAACCCAGAGCCAATTAACCGCAGCTCCAGGCAGAATCGGCACGGTGGGGATGACCCCCATTTATCAAAGCCTCAGGACTAAGGAAGAGAAACGGGCATGAAGAAGAGCGGGTCGCAGAAAAGCAAGTCTCCTTCTCAGCTGATAGACGCGAGAATCAAGGAGCTAGGCGACTGGCGGGGCAAGATGCTCAGCCGGCTCCGTACCTTAGTCAAGGAAGCCGATCCCGAAGTCGTCGAGGAGTGGAAATGGAGAGGGGTTCCGGTGTGGTCGCACGACGGATTGATCTGCACAGGCGAGACTTACAAGAACGTCGTGAAGATGACCTTCGCCAAAGGGGCGGCTCTGAAGGATCCTTCGGGCCTCTTCAACTCCAGTCTTGACGGGAACACAAGGCGTGCCATCGACTTCCACGAGGGCGAGAAGATAGACGAGGAGGCGTTGAAGACTCTCGTTCGCGCCGCCGTGACCCTGAACAAGTCCACAGCCTAAAGCTAATCCACGGAATCAATCATTTTCCGTGGGATCCTGCAAGAAGTCACCGTCTTGGTTCCATTATCGAGTCAGGTGACAGAATCGCAATCCCGCAACAGGTTTATCGCCAGCGAGAACAAAGTGCTCGCCAACTACGCGTACGATCTGCTGAAGCGGGCGCTCAACCCGTAGCCCCACTCGCTCACGGCCCGCGCCAGCTCCCGCCTCACCACCCGACGGCGTGCACTCGCCGTGCGAACGCGGCGCAGTCGTCTCGCACTGGGCAGCTCGTGCACACGGCATTACCGAGAAGCTCCACCAGGTCGGGTCGTGGACTCCTCTTCGGACATCCTCCTGCCAGTATCCCCCAGGAGCCGTACGGGCGGCCGTACAGAGGCCGACGGCGCGCAACCAGACGTTCTCGGACTGCTGCTTCCACAGGAGGCTGTTTCGCAAACCCCGGTCTGTCCGGCGGGTTTAAGAAGCTTCTGGGCATGGCTCAGAACTTCATCGAGTGTGATCGTGAGCAGTTGCTGTTGATGTCCCCGTCGTTGCGTGAGTGGCTGCCGGAGAACCATCTCGCGTGGTTCGTGATCGACGCGGTCAAGGGCATGGATCTGTCGGCGTTCTACGCTCGCTACCGCCAGGACGGGTGGGGTCGCGCGGCCTATGACCCGGCGATGATGGTCGCGGTCGTGCTGTATGCGTATGCGAAGGGGCAGCGCTCCTCGCGGGGCATCGAGCGTGCGTGCGTGGAGGACGTCGCCTTCCGCGTGATCGCGTCGAACCTGGCGCCTGATCACGTGACGATCAACCGGTTTCGCTCAGAGCACTCAGACGCGCTGGCCGGCCTGTTCAGCAGCGTGCTCACACTGTGCGCACGGGCGGGGATAGTCAAGGTCGGCACGATCGCGGTTGACGGCACGAAGGTCCATGCGAACGCGAGCCGCGAAGCGAACGCGGACTATGACCGGATCGCGCGGGAGATCCTCAAAGAGGCCGCCGAAGTCGACGCTGCCGAGGATGAGCTCTACGGCGAGAAGCGTGGCGATGAGCTGCCCGAGCATCTGTCGACCAGCCAGGGCCGCCGTGGCTGGCTGCGCGAGGCCAAACGTCAGCTCGATGAGGAACGCGCCAAGGAAGCCAAGCCGATCCCGCGGTCTCGCCCCGCGCGGCTGAAAGAGGCAAAGCGCCGCCTGGAGGAGGAGTTGTGGGTGGAGTCGCGAGCGAATGCTGCATATGAGGGCTACCGGGTGCACGGGCGCGACACGAAGGGCCGAAGGCTCGGCGCATCACCGACTCCGTATACGCCGCCCGAGGTTCCGGCGGGGAAGATGAACTTGACCGATCCCGACTCGCGGATGTTGAAGGCCTCGCGCGGCTACGTCCAGGGTTACAACGCGCAGGCAGTGGTGGATGAGAACCAGATCGTGATTGCCGCCGAGGTCACGGTCGACTCACCAGATTTCGGACATCTCGAGCCGATGCTCGACGCCGCCCAAAGCGAGCTGGAGGCGGCCGGCGTCAGCGAGACGCCGGGGGTGTTGCTTGCCGACGCCGGCTACTGGCACAAGGAGCAGATGGAGAACGTCATCGATCACGGGATCCAGGTTCTCATCCCGCCCGACGCCGGCAAGCGCAAAGGCAGCCGTCCGGGATGGGATGGCGGCGCCTACGAGCACATGCGCCGAGTGCTCTCCACCGAGCTCGGACACGCGCTCTACCGAAAACGCCAGGCGATGATCGAGCCGGTGTTCGGACACACGAAGTTCAACCGTCGCATCGATCGCTTCCAACGCCGCGGAAGAGCCGCCGCAAGGTCTGAATGGCGACTAATCACCGCCACCCACAATTTGCTGAAGCTCCACAACCACCAGACAGCGGCCGCCGGGGCCTGAAAGGGGCTCGGGAAGCCCGTCCGGGCTGCCAGGGACCCACCGCCCAGGCCACCACGCGCCTCAGAGCGCGAAACACACCGCGAGCGCCCGCGCTGACAGCCGCCCAAACAGTTTGCGAAACAGCCTCACAGCGAAGCAGGCGTGTGCGGAAGCTCGCCTTGGGCTATCGCATCGGACGCCAGGGAGGTGCCGGCGCTGACAACCTGATCACGACTGCTTTGCGCGGGGTAAGCGGGCGTGTGCCCACCCTCCGTCGACACGCTCCAGATTCGTCCCTTGCGAGCGTGTCATCGGCGTTAGGCGAGACGCCTGCTTGTCCGGGTCGCTGTCGCGCAAACGCGGCCGGGTTTCGGCGTCGAGCGCGTTCAGCGAGCGCGAGCGGGGTCGCTCGACCTGTCCGCATGCGGTTGAGCGTCGCGGCTTGGTGAGAGCTGATGTCGCGCGCACACCTCTAACGTGTTGAGGATGGCGCCGCTCGACCGCCTCAACCGCCAGGTCCGCTACGGCGTTCAGCTCGCCGGCGCGGCGTGGCCTCAGTTCATTCGTCCGCTCGTGCTCGAGCTCGCATCGCACCGGCCGATCCGCGAGGTGCTCCCCGGCGTCCACCACTGGACCGCGATCCACCCGAAGATCAGGCTGCCTGTGGACTCTTTCTACATCGAGTCCGCCCGTGTCGTTCTCGACCCGATGGTGCCGCGCGAGGGCCTCGAGTGGTTCGAGGGGCGAGAGCCTCCAAGCCAGATCGTCCTGACCAACCGCCACCATCTCCGCGACAGCGAACGCTATGCGGAGACCTTCGGCTGCCCGATCCGCTGCAGCGAGCCCGGCTTGCATGAGTTCGGGCGGGGCCCGAAGGTGGAGGGCTTCGCTTTCGGGGAGGAGCTGGCGCCGGGGATCACTGCACACCAGCTGGGAGCCATCTGCCCGGACGACACCGCGCTGCACATCCGCACCGCCGCCGGCGGCGCGCTCGCATTCGCTGACGGCGTCACGAGGCCGCGTGGCGGGGGGCTTTCGTTCGTGCCTGGGTTCCTGATGGGCGATGACCCCACGGCGGTGCGGGCTCGGCTGCGTGAGTCGCTTCATGGGCTGCTCGATCTCGACTTCGACAACCTCTTGTTCGCGCATGGCGAACCACTCATCGGCGGCGGCAAGGCCGCGCTGCGCGAATTCATCGCGGGCGGATGACGAGCGCGAGCCCCGGCACCGACCGCCACAGTGCCGCGAGAGATGCACAAGAGTCTTGGCGGACCCACGCATCGCGATCGCAGACAGGAGCGGGCGCGAGTCGACCGGCGGCTGGGACTCCTCCTGCTCGTCCAGAGCAGCATCGGCGCGCGCCCACGCGGAGACTTCCGTTGTTGGCGGCAAGAGCGGAGGCCATCAACTAGCTGGTGCGCCTCGCTCCCGCTCCGCCGAGCCACGCGGCGGCAGAGGCCGAACAGGTACGCTTGCGCGACGTTGGAGTCCCAGAGCATCAAGGCTGATCGGGTGCAACAACGCGAGACGGCCGAGGCGAACATCCCCAGTGTGCATGGCGACGTGTCGGCCTACGTGGCGACACCGTCTGGCGAGGGGCCATGGCCAGGCGTCGTGGTCATCCATGACGCCGGGGGGATGAGCCCAGACCTGAGAAACCAGGCTGATTGGCTCGCGAGCGAGGGGTACCTGGCGGCTGCGCCCGACCTGTTCAATGGGGGCAGTCTGTTGACCTGCTTGCGTTCCATCATCCGCGATGTTCGTGCGCGTCGGGGAAGGTCTTTCGATTCGATCGAGGCTGTGCGCACCTGGTTGACCGAGCGGGATGACTGCACCGGCAAGATCGGCGTCATCGGCTATTGCATGGGCGGCGGCTTTGCCCTGCTGCTCGCCCCGAGCCGGGGCTTCTCAGCGTCGAGCGTCAACTACGGTGCGCTTCCGAAGGACGCGGAGAGCTTCCTCGCTGGCGCCTGCCCCATTGTTGGCAGCTATGGCGCGAAGGATCGGTCATTGCGCGGAGCAGCCGACCGGCTGGAGCGGATCCTTTCGACGAACGGCGTGGACCACGACGTCAAGGAATACCCCGACGCCGGCCACAGCTTCCTCAACGACCACGACTCCGGGGACATGCCGAAGCTGTTCGTGGTGATGGGGAGGCTAACGCGGGCCAGCTATCACGAGCCCTCGGCGCAAGATGCCCGCCGTCGCATCCTCTCCTTCTTCAGCGCACACCTGAAGTCGTAGGCAGAAAGATCGCTCGGCATCCGCTGACCTACTGGCGCATCGCACGAGCTCCACTCATCAACGGCGTCGGTGTTGACGGCACCGCACTCGCCAGCGGGAGCAAGCGTCATCCCGCCGGCAACCGCCAGCCGCTTCTCATCGTTCGGAGCAGGCGCCTTAGCTAAGGCCTCTACGCCCGTGGCCACCAAGAAGGGAAGGTGCACCTCAGGGGACTGCCACGCGGTGGGCGGCCAAGGACACCACGGCGCCGCCGGTCGGCGGGGAACCTGGAGCCTGTTTGCCTTGGCGCGGCTGAGGAGCAGCAACACTCGCGCCCTCCTCGATCGTCATGGAGGCGCCTCGCGACCACCCTTGCGAGACCTGGGCCTTGTGAGACGCCCTTCACGCCGTTGAAGCAGATCTCGCGCCCACGCGGGGGGTAGATCACCGCGTGTGCCGTGCGGCTGGTCGCGGATGCCCTCGGGCGTGCGGGACGGTTCAATCTCTCACATGAGCGCGAAGAACACACCAGCCGCGGCGCGCGTCGGTGACTTGCTTACGGCTCGGGGTATCCACGGTGAGCCCGCTCGTCGGGGCCAGATCGTTGAGATCCTTGGCGAGCCCGGACATGAGCACTACAAGGTGCACTGGGACGAGCAGCACGAGTCGATCGTGTACCCCGCCGACGGCGTAGAAATCATCCGCAAGAAGAGCCGCTGACCAGGCGCTGGCGCGCTCCGCGCCGCCGCCCGCATATCGCCATTACCCGGCTATCTGCTCGCCCAACGAGCGACGAGAAGCAGAAGCGGCGCGCCCCGCGCCTCCAATGCATCGGATGCGAGAGCGAGCCAGGAGCCGGGGAGGACTGTCGCAGTTCGACCCTTGTAGCAGCGTCACGTATTTATCGCGAAACGCTCGCTTGGATGGGTATGCAGTCGCGGGGGCTGCCGTGAGCACCGTGGTAATTCCTGCTCTCGACTCCGCGGCGGCTACGCGACGGCGATCCGCGGATAGGCCTCGCGGAACGCGGCCATTATCGTCGCGAGCGGCAGGTCGACGTAGATCCCGCGCTCCCGCACGTACTCCATGTGGCGCGTGCCGTCCCCGGTGAAGGCGTGCAGCAGCGCGTCGCGGGTGCCGTCGAAGTCCAGCGGCGGCACGCCGAAGCGCGCGCAGAGCTCTGCGTTGAACGCCGGGCTCGCCTTCGTCCAGCGCCCGCCGACCAAGAACGTGCTGTACCCATGCCAGACGAATAGGTCCGTGCCCATAACCTCCCGCAGACGCTCGGACTGGAGGTGGTTCTTCACGTCCGCGAACCCGAGCCGCGAGGGGATGCCGGCCGTACGGGCGGCCGCCGTCAGCGCAACTGCCTTCTGGACGCAGTAGCCGCTGCCCGCTTCGATCACCGCGCTCGCCCGGTACTCGCCCGGGTCGGTCGGTATCCGGTAGGGGTCATAGCGGACGCCGTCGCGGATCGCAGCGAACAGCCGGGCCGCGATCTCATGCTCTCCCTCGGCACCCGCGGTGACGCGCTCGACCAGTCCGCGGACCGCGTCACTGTCGCTATCGATGAACCTGGTCGGCCGCAAATCGTCGCCTGTCGGCGGACCGGGGTTCTCCAGCGGTTGCAGCTCGTGGCTCGACGTCAACACGACAGCAGACGATAACGCGGCCCCACGCCGGGGCTGCGGCTGCCCTATCCCGTGGATGCGAGCGCGTCGCGGGACTTTACTTACGCTGCCGCTCCGGACGACACGCAGCGGTCGGTGCGGCCGCGAGACCACGCTCGCTTCCGTACGCACCACACCCGACGCTTCTTTAGGATCATCCTGCGGTAGAGGGCCGGTCCCGTCTGTTGTCTCGGTTGACCCGGTGATTTCGACCCTCGGGGTAATGTGCCCGAGCCTCCGCTATCCCTCAGAAATGGAGCGAGTCGATGGGTGAAGCAAAGGGAAGGCAGCGGAGCGCGATCGTGTTTGGAGCGCGAAACCTGGGTCGTGCGGTGATAGAGACGCTTGTGGCGAAGGGCTGGGCGGTGGCGGGCGTGGCGCGCTCGCAGGGCACTCTCGACGGGGTTACCGAGGCCGGAGGCCTTGCGCTGCAGGCGGACGTCACTGATCCGGCGAGCGTGTACGCCGCGTGTAAGGAGGTAGCCGCGGCGCATGGCGGTGTGGACCTCGCGTTGAACGCGGCCTCGGCTTACGGCGGCGACCGAAGCGGGCCTTTTGGCGGGGGCCCGATCGTGGAGGCCGACTTCGGAGGGTTTGACTCCTGGGCTGTAGCTCCGGCTCGAGCCGCGTTCTCGTTCTTGTCGGCCAGCGGGCGGTTCGCCGTGGAGCAGGGTGGGCCGGCAACGCTGGTGCAGGTCACGGGTGGGTCGGCGCGGCGCGCCATGCCAGGCCGCGGCCTGTGGTCGGCGGGAGCATTTGGCGTGCGAGCGATCACCAACGCTGCCGCGCTTGAGCTCCGCCCTGTTGGTATTCACGTGGCGCTGCTGATCGTCGACGCCGGCATCCAGCCGCTCACGGGAGCCCCTCGTGGCGGAATCTCGGTCGAGGCGCTCGCCGACCCACGCCGGATCGCCGAGGCAGTCCTCTTCCTGGCCAACCAGGATGCGCGCGCGGCGACACACGAGCTCCAGCTCACCCCGCTCGCTGAGGCCTGGACCCCCTAACCCTGGTGATAGAGGCATAGCCGCCACGCGAACGCCGCAGCAGAGGGCACGCGGCAGGCGGCGCTTCTAGTGCGCTATCGCTCCTGGGTAAAGGCGAGCGCGTCGGCGACGCTGTCAATCGCCCGCATCGATTGGGCGAACGGCCGATCGCGTTCGCCCAAATGCCTATGAATCGCCGATGAACGCTGAGGATGGGGGGGAGAGGCCCGACAGACGGCCGGTGGCCGGATCGCCAGTGTTCATGCGGTGTGGCGGCCTCCCGTGGCCCTGATCTCGAGACGTCTCATAATCGGTAGGTCCCTGGTTCGAGTCCAGGCGGGTCCATCGTCTTGCGCCCCGTGTTTGCGGGGCGTCTCGCGTTTCTAGGGGCTCCTTGGTCCCGCCGTGGTCCTCCAAGTACCCGCGAGAGCGAGTCGTGCTCGGTGTCTCTGGCCGCCTGGCGCACCGTGGATGGCCTCCCCGACCTCCGCCGGCCATGACGGCCGGACTCGGCGGGATTCCATCTCGGAGCCGTGCCCCGCCCGCTGGCCGCGGCACGGCTCCTCGCTCTGACGGTCGTAGCGGGCTACCCGACGATCTTGGTGACTACGTGGCCGATGACCCAGCCGACCCCGGCGCTCACGCCGCCGATCAGCAGCACCTGCAGACCTGCGAACAGCAGTCGCTGGCGGGCGACCGAGCCCTTGATGACGCCCAACACGAACAGCGCGACGAGCGTGCAGGCGATGCTGATCGGGAGCGCGACGTGGACGGCGAAGAGGAAGTAGGGCCATAGCGGGATGATCGCTGCCCCGAGGTAGGTGGCCCCGACAACGAGCGCGTCGCCGCCGGCGTCGCCGCCCGCATCGGGGGATAGGCCGAGCTCCTTCTGGACCTTCGTGCGCAGGAAGACGTTCGGGTTCGCGGCGAGGCCCTGGGCGACCTGCTCGGCTGCGGCCCGCTCGAGTCCCTCCTCCTCGAGTATGAGTGCGAGCTCGGCAATCTCGCGCTCGGGCTCCGCCTCGATCTCCCGGCTCTCATCCTGGATCTCGGCGACGTAGAGGCCCTCCTCGGCCTCGCTGGCCAGATAGGACCCGCCGCCCATCGCGATAGACCCAGCGACCGCCTCAGCCAGCCCGGCGACGAGGATTGCCGCCTTTCCGGGGTTCGCAGCGGCCATGCCCGTCACGACACCGAGCGGAACGAGCAGCCCGTCCTGCGCGCCGAGGACGAACTCTCGTATGCGCGACAGCCGCTCTATGCGCGCCGCCTCGCCGAGCGCGTGCTCACGGATGTGGACGCGAGCCTGCTCACGCTGCGCCTCGCCGATCGGCTCCATCGCCCAATCCTGAGGGTGCCATCGGACGACGACATTCGCTGTGGAAGGTCGTGTTCGCGCAGTTCGACGAGCACGGGTGGGAACGCATCTACCTCAGGTTCCGCGATCTCGCGCCGGTGAACCGAGCCCTCCGATAGACCGGCTACGCGCAAGCAACGGCTCGCAGCGTCACCCCGCGATGGTCAGCGCTAACCCGGAGATGTGGTAAGCGTTCAGTGGGTTTGGGGGACATAGCCCAGGGCTGTCGAATTCCTTGGGCGTGGAGCGCTCGTCGACGGGCGCGTCGAGGGTGGCGGTGTCGGCGACGTCGGCCTGGCGCGGGGCCCCAGGTCCATGCGCTGGTCTCAAGGTCGGCGGGGACGCTCGCTCCCGCCTATCATTGCCCGACGCCAGACCGCCGGACTCATGTGCAAGATTGGGGCAGTGGCGTCACCGATCCCCGAGTTCATGACCGTCGATCCACGCGACTGGATCATGCCACCCTACGCGGATTGTCAGCATTGCGGCACCCCGGAGGGCGTGGGCCTCTTGATGGTCTCTCGATACTCGGCCCTACGTCGCTGTCGATCCTGCATGCGCGACTATCGCGTCGAGCTGCCGCCCGTTCCGCAGCCGCGATCGTTGTACCTTGACCAGTGGGCGCTGTCGAACCTCGCCAAGGCCCTTCTACCCGAGACTCGTAACCGTCTTGCTTCCGGAGACCCAGCCGCCGGGGCCGGTATGTGGCCACGCCTGCTGGCCCGCATCGAGCGGCTGGTGAAGGCCAACCTCTTGGTCTGCCCGCCTTCGAGCGTGCATCGTCTGGAGTCCTCGCTGAATACGGAGTTGCAGGGCGCGCTCCGGCGACTGCACTTGTACCTGAGCGGCGACGCGCGGCTAGTCCATCACAAGCGGGTCAAGCGAGAGCAGCTCTACGTGGCCTTCTGTGCGTGGCTTGATGATGTCGACCCGGTCGCTGCGCGCCGCGAGGGCGTGTTGAAACTGCGCGATGGCTGGCCCGAGCTGCTGCAAGTGAGCTCGTCCTACACACTGAATGCCGGCGAACGTCAGGCTGTCCGCGCTGGGCGTCTAGCCAGCCGAGAGCACTTGCAGGAACATGTCGAGGAGTGGGCCGGGCAGAAGGACCTATCGTTCGCTGAGCGCCAAGCCGAACAGGTAGCCGCCTATGGGCCTGGGCATCTGCCCCTGCAGCCGTTGAGCGACCTGTGGGTCCTAACCCGCCACGCAATGGACGAGCGCTCGATCGCACCAGAGCGATGGGAGGCGGAGGTCGAGCGCTTCATGCACTCAGACGCGCCGAAGGCCACCGGCTTCGCTCAGCTAGCCAGCAGTCTGCTGGCGGGACTGGGCTGGCTCGCCGAGCGCTCCCAGGGCAAGAGGGTCGACGCCGGCATGCGCGAGGACATCCAGGCTTTCGCAACTTACGCCCCCTTCTGCGACGCCTTCACGGTAGATCGACGCTTCGCGCACCTATTGCGCGATACGCCGACAGCTCACCAGCTTCCGAAGGGTCTCACTGTGTTCGCGGCCAACGAGCTTGTCCGACTCGAGGATTGGCTGATCGAGACTGAGCGTACGGCTCCAGCCGGGCACTTCGAACTCGTAGGCAATATCTACGGCGAGGGCTGGCTACAGCCTTATGCGAGCCTGCTCGATCCGCCGCAGCAGATGTAGGAGGATTGACACACGCCCGCTTACGCTGCGCAATGCGGAAGTGTCCGCGTTGACGCGCGCCAGTGCTGGTCCTCGTCCAGAGCGACAGCGATGTTGGAGATGGCAGTGCGTTCTGCATTCTCGCGGGAGCGGCTGTCTCGGGAGCGGGCAGCTTCGGGCCGACGTCGACCTCACACGCGCTCAGATCGTCGAGCGCTGAGGAGCGCGACCTGCCATCAGACGCCAGGCGCGCTGCTTAGCGTGGTAGGCACTGGTGAGGGTGTCGCCCACCGCCTCCACCGTCGCTAGCCAGGCGAGCGCGTCGGCGTAGTCTCCGCGCGCGGCGGCTTGGTCGGCCAAGGCGAGCGTGGCGGCGACGGCCGCTTGGTGCTTCTGGTCGACGCGACTGCCGGTGGGCTCGCGGCGCCGAGAACCACTGAGTCCGGCGGGATAGGTGGGCAACGGGGTGGCGTGCTCAATCTCGAACGCGGTCACAGCTCGGCCGGGCGCCTAGTGAGCTCGGCGTGGAGCGAGTCGTTCTCGGCCCGCAGCGAGTTGATCTCCCGCTGCTTGCTACGGCAATCGCGCCTGCTGGTCGCGAGGTCGGTGGCGAGGCCGCAGATCACGGAGGATATCTTGGTCAGCTTGTGGAACAGCACCTCGTTCTCTGCAAGCAGCTGAGACGTGCGCTCCGCGTCGCCGCGTTCCTCCACGGCGACGCGGAGCGATGGGAGGACGCTGTCCGCGTGACACGGACCGTCGCCGGGGATTGGCGGACTGCCGGCCGTGGGGCGCTCTGCCGCGGATGTGACTGGGGTTGCGATCACGCGTCCACCCATGAAGTCAATTGTGAGCGGTCGTGGCACGACCCACAACCCCCCGGAGGGATAGGATCTACCCCTCCTATGGACGGTTTGGACTCTGCAGAAGCCGCGGCGGCGTGGCGCGGGCAAGGCGAGCGCATCCGCCAGCCCAAGAGAGCGGCTGATGCTGGCCGCGAGGAGCAGGTTGTGGCCAAGGTCGACGTGCGCGCTGTCTTCGACGACCTGCCAGCGATGGTCGGGAATTGGGGCGCGGACTTGCGCAACATCCTGGCCAACCGCACCTACGTTGAGTTCTTGGGCCCCACGCCGGGGAGATGCGCGGCTGGCACATCAGCGATGTCCTTGGGAAGCAGCTCTATGGGCGCAAACCTTCCTTCAGCGAACGTAAGGAGGTCAAGGACGAGCCGCGGCGCAGCCGCGCGCGGCTTGTGGAGGCCGAGAAGCTCGCGCAGTTGGAAAGCAACATGAACGATATCGACAGCTCGTTGGCCCTCGGCGCGGTCGTTTGCTCTCAACGCTGCCGCGGACGACGAGGCAGACAGTGAGCGAGAGATCGCGTGATGCGGTTGCCCTCGAGAGGGCACCCGGGCATGCTGCCTACCGCGCCGTGTATGAGAACAGCCCTGACGGGGTGTTGTTCACCGTACCTGATGGTCGGGTCCTAGCCGCAAATCCAGCGGCGTGTCAGATCCTCGCGAGAAGCGAGGCCGAGATCTGTTCCCTGGGACGTCAGGGCATGGCCGATGTGACCGACGACCGGTGGGGGCTGATGCTGGAAGAGCGCGAACGCGCGGGCCAGGTCCGCGGGGTGGCGAGGATGATCCGCGGCGATGGTGCGCTGATCGAGGTGGAGATGAGCGCACGGATCTTCCACGAGGCTGATGGCACGGAGCGAGCCTGCGTGATCTTCCGCGATGTCACTGACCGTGTGGCCATGGAGCGCGAGCTTCGCGACAGCCGTAAACGCTTGGCTGAGGCGGAGCGCGTCGCGCAGATCGGTAGCTGGGAGTGGGACGTCGCCAACGACCGGATCAGTTGGTCGAATGGGCTGTTCGAGATCTACGGACTCAGCCCGGATGAGTTCGATTCGTCGCTCGCGGGCATCAACAACCGGGTCTACTCCGAGGATCGCGCCCGTGTCCGCGAGACGCTCCAGCAGGCTCTGGAGGCGCCGTCCCCATTCACGTTGGAGTACCGGGGTGTGCGGTATGACGGGATGGTTCGCATGCTGCGCAGCCGTGCTGAGGTTGTTGTCAACGAGCAGGGTCAGCCCACCCGCGTCGTCGGGGTCGTTCAAGACATCACTGAGGCAAGGCGCGCTGAACAGGCGCTTCAGAGTGCGTCCTCCGATCTTCAGCGCAAGGCGATCGAGCTCCAGAGACTGGCGCTCGGCACCGACGCCGAGCAGAGTCCGGGACTGCACGTGCCGCTCACCTCCCGTCAGCTCGAGGTCCTGCGACTCATAGCTCAGGGCATGACAAGCGCCCAGATCGCCAAGCGCCTGTTCGTGACAGAAGGGACGGTCAAGTGGCACGTCAAGCAGATACTGGCCAAGTCCGGCTCTTCGAACCGAGCGGAGGCGGTGGCTCGCATTTTCGGTCCATCGCGATAGCCGGACGTCAAGCGGCTGCCTCCCGCGGCCGCCGAGACGCGCCTGACGCCGTCTGCTCCGATGACTCCTTCCGTCGCGAAGCGGTCGGCGTGATCGACCGGCTGAACAGTCTCGCTTCGGACGATTGTCGATCGCGCCCGCTTAGGCTCGTCAGACGATCGCTTCCGCCGGGGCGAAGCAGAAGTCTGGGCGTCGTCGGCCCCGGCGCCTCGAAGTCGTCGGTTGCGCAAGTGACGCGCGTGCAGCGCAAGGCTTCTGCTTTCGACGTTTGCGACAGCAACCCGACCACAGCTCGAGTAAGGCGCTCGCCGTGGAACGCGGTCCGGCTCAGTCAGCTCTCTGGGGCGGAGGTCGCTGCGTGGATGCGGCGCCGGAAAACGACTGCACTATCCGTCGCGGTCCTCGGCATGAGCGTGGAGGTCCCTACTCTTCGCCGCGGGTCCGGTCGACGGGCTCTTGGTAGAGGCCGATCACATTTCCTGCGGGGTCGCGGAACCTCGCGGTGATCTCGGGCGTGTCCGCGCCGATCAGCTGCACGATCTCGCCTCCATGGGCAGTATCGGGGGTTCGAGTCCCTCCCCCGGTTCTGCGCGGCGCCGGCAAGCACGAGCGTCGTGCCCGGATCGTCCTCGCCCGCGCTGACGCGCGATCAGGTCTATGCGCCGATTGGTTGACGCCGACGCTCGGCCTTGTCCTCATACATCGCTGCGTCGGCGTGTCTGACCAGCTCTCTTACCGTGGGACCGTGCTCGGGCCAGAGCCCTCCTCCGACGCTCGCGCTGATCGAGACCGCGACGTCTTCGAGCATGAACGGCTCGATGAACGCTGCCCGGACGCGCGCTTCCGCGGCGCGAACCTGATCATCGTTGCGAACGTCCGCAAGGATGATGGCGAACTCGTCTCCACCGAGACGGGCGGCCTCATCGCTTTCGCGAGCAATTGCCTCCAGGCGGCGGGCCGCTTTGCGTATCAGTTCGTCGCCGGCCTCATGGCCATATGCATCATTGACCTGCTTGAAGTCGTCGAGGTCGACGAACAAAAGGCCCACCTGCCCGCCCCCGGGGGGGGGCTACCAGCCAAGCGTGCCGGGGCCGCCCTTGAACGGGCCGACGACGTCGCTCGTGATCCACCCGCCATAGAAGTCGCCGGCCTGCGCGCTGACGCGCCCGCGCTCTGGGGGGCGAGCGTGGCGATCCGGGACACGTCGATCGTCGACGTCTTCTGGGGCGCCGGTTTTGTCGTGATCGCCTGGGTGACCTTCGCCGCCTCGGACGGCTCAGCCGACCGTCGGCTTCTGCTCGCGGTGCTCACCACCGTGTGGGGGCTGCGCCTCACAGTGCACCTCGCACGGCGCAACCTCGGCCACGGCGAGGACCCGCGTTACCGGGCGATGCGGGAGCGCCACGGCGAGCGCTGGCCCCGGCGCTCACTGTGGGCGGTTTTTTGGGGCCAGGGGTTGCTGATGTGGATCGTGTCGCTGCCGGTCCAGGCCGGTCAGGCTTACGCCGAGCCGGGAAGCCTGATCTGGCTCGAGTTGCTCGGTACGGCAATATGGCTTCTCGGGTTTCTGTTCGAGACGATCGGCGACCTTCAACTCACACGCTTCCGGGCCGACCCCGCCAACGCCGGCCGGGTCATGGACCGCGGCCTGTGGCGCTATACGCGCCACCCGAACTACTTCGGGGACTTCAGTGTCTGGTGGGGCCTCTTCCTCATCGCGCTCGCGACCGTCAGCGCGTGGTGGACGGTCATCGGCCCGATAGTCATGAGCGTGCTGCTGATCCGCGTCAGCGGCGCCGCGCTGCTCGAGCGAAGCATGGGCAAGACGCGACCCGGGTATGAGGACTACGTTGGCCGAACGAGCGGCTTCCTCCCGCGGCCACCAAAACGCGCCTGACCGGATCAGTCCCGGAGCCCTGCCGCGTTCCTCTGCACGCAGGCCGCTCAGGGGCGGCGGCTGGGCAGCCGTGACCGCTTCCGTCGCGAAGAGGTCCGCGTCGCTCCAGCTCTCCAACGTGAGAGTGAGCGCGGGTGCAATCCAAGACTGAGCGCAGGTTCGAGTAGTCAGGGAGCGCGAGGACTGTCCGGGCAGAGACCGGATCGGAGCCGGCTTCTGGGTGCTCGTCCGAGTCCGATCAAGTCCACGGACCCGGCTCAGCACGCAGGTTCAGCGTTCCCGCCCATTGGCGGCGCCCCGCGGGCAAACGTCAGTCCTCTCGGGCGCCCGGGTCGCTGATGCGGCCGTCCACGATCCTCGCGACACGGTCGGCGTAGTGGGTGATGCGGTCGTCGTGGGTCACGATGATCGCGGCGGTGCCGCGGGACTTCATCTCCTGGCGGATCAGGTTGACTACCTGGTCGCCGAGCTGGGTGTCGAGGGCCGAGGTCGGCTCGTCGAACAGCACGAGATGGGGTTCGTTCATCAGGGCCCTGCCGATCGCGACCCGCTGGCGCTCCCCGCCGGAGAGCTGCGCCGGCAGGTTGCTCGACCGGTCGGCAAGTCCGAGCTCCTCGAGCAGCTGGTCCGCTCGATCCCTGGCCCTGCGCCCGGTCCGTGGCCCGATCTCGTCGACGACGAGCAGGTTCTCGCGGGCGGTGAGGAACGGCACGAGGTTGACGGTCTGGAAGACGAAGCCGACCGACTCGCGACGGAATCGCGTGAGCTGCTTGGCGCTGTATTGCGAGATGTCCTGGCCGCCGACGATGACCGCGCCGTCGGTCGGCGTGAGCAGGCCTCCGGCGATCGAGCAGAGGGTGGTCTTGCCCGACCCCGACGGCCCGACCAGAGCGATGATCTCGTCGGCGTCGACCGTCAGGTCGACGTGGTCGAGGGCGACGACCTCGGCGTCGCCGACGCTGTAGATCTTGCGAGACGCCCTCCATCCGCAGCGCGAGGTCGGTGGCGGTTCTGCTCACGAGGATCTCCAGGGTTGTCGGTGGGTGGTGATAGGTGGACGTTGTATGGGGGCGGGACGAGCTACTGGTCCCCGCCGATCGCGGCGGCCGGATCGACTTTCAGGACGCGGCGCAGCGAGAACGCGCAGCCGAGCATCGCCGCGATCAGCAGGTACGCGGTGCTCATCAGCAGACGGCTTGGCGTCGCCACGAACGGGATCGAGCCGGAGGGGATCACGGCGGCGAGCGCGAGCGACGCTGCGACACCGATCGCCGACGCGATCAGCGTCACGACCAGAGCCTGCAGCGAGCACGCCGGCGAACAGGATCCCGGAGCTCGCGCCGATCGCCTTGAGCACCCCGTAGAGGCCGACGCGCTCCACGGTGATGAGGGCGAAGAACAGCCCCACCACGACGAGTGCGATGACGACGGTGATCCCGATGATCTGGTTGAACGACGGTCTGCTGCTGCGAGACGCCGGGGAGCGCGTCGATCGCCTGCGGGATCGTCAGCGTCTTGGTCGCGCCGCTGGTGGCGCGATCGATCGCGGCGGCCTGTCCGCTCGCGTTCGCGCCGGCGACCCGCACGACCAGCGCCTGGTCGACGCCTTCCGCGGCACGCTCGCCGGGCCGGTTCGCGGCGAGCACCGAGCGCCATGTCGCGAGCGAGCCCCACAGGGTGCCCTGCCCGGAGTAGCGGCTGTCCTGCAGGAAGCCGATCACCCGGACCGGTGTCCGGGCGGGGCCGAGGCGGATCGTGCTGCCCGTCTTGACGCCTTCGGCCTGCAGGGAATCGTCTGCGTAGACCTCGCCGTATCCGGGCACCGCGTCGGGCAGCCCCTTTGGCGCGAGCTCGTAGCCGAACAGCACCACCGGAACGAGGTCCCTCGGGCCGTGGCCGTCGATGCGGGCGCCGAGCTGGACGCTCCCGATCCCCGCCACCTGGCTGACACCGGCGACCTCTTCCACCTCCTTGCGCACCGGGGGCGTGATGCGGCTGCGGACGAGCGATTCCTGCGAGGTCGAGGAGTAGACGATCAGCTGCCCGCGCTGCGCGCGCAGCGCGCCGGTGCTGCCGGCGACCAGCCCGTCGAGCAGGCCGCCGAGAACCATCAGCAGCAGCGCGATGAGAGCCAGGATCGCAGTGGCGACCGCGAAGCGGCCGGGCCGGCGCCAGAGCTCGCGCAGGGCGAGCTTCACCGCGCGCCTCCCCCGGTCGTGGCCTGGACCGGGTCGATCGCCAGTACCCGCCGCGCCGCCACCAGCGCGCTCAGGAGCCCCAGCGCGAGGAGCAGCGCGGCCCAGAACAGGACGGCGGCCGGGTCGAAGCTGAGCGAGAGCTTGCCGACCTTCGCCTGCGACAGCGGGAAGAACAGCAGGGTTCCGAGCGCGATCCCCCCTCCGATGATGATCAGCACCTGCGCAAGCAGCGAGCGGACGAGAACGCCGGCGGGTGCCCCGATCGCACGCAGCAGCGTGAGGGCGCGCGCCTTCTGCAGCGTGATGATGAGGAAGAACAACCCGGTCACGAGCGGCACCACCAGCGCGAACAGCAGGAAGATCAGGTTGAACGAGTTGCGCACCGCTGCCACGCCGGGTGCTTTTTCGGCGGCCTGGTCGCGGGTCAGGGCATCGGCGTCCTCGGACGTCTTGTTGATCTCGGTGATGAGCGCGCCGGCGCTCACCCCCGGCACGGGACGGACCCCGATGGCGCTCGGCGGGACCGCCTTGGCGTCCGGGTTGAAAGCCCGCGTCGCGGCCACGTAGTCGGGCCAGGCGACGAACAGCGTCGGGCTCACCTGTATCTGGGCGTTGTCGGTCAGCCCGACGACGCTCAGCTCAACGGTCTTGCCGGGGCCCACGACGCGGACGCGGTCGCCCAGCGAGAAGTCGCCGGCGCTCCCGACAGCCTCGCCCGGAGCAGCGGGCATTCGCCCGGCGCTCAGCCGGTCGGGCCCACCGATCTGGCTCTTTTCGTATCCGATCAGCGCCGCGTTCGACTGAGCGGCGTCTCCGACGACGACCGTGAAGGTTCCCTGGCCGATCCGCCCTGCTTCCGCCACGCCCGGTGCGCTTTCGATCGTCTTCTGCAGCGGAGGGGTGATGACGCTGCCCTGAAGCGTGCGCTGGCCGTCGACCGCGTACACGAGCACCGGCGCCGACTGCCGCTTGATCGCGCCGACGAAGGACGTGATGAGCCCGTTCTGCAGCGCCTGCTGTGTGAGGATCAGGAACACGAGCAGCGCGATCGCGGCGACGAGCAGCGCGAAGCGCGTCTTGGCTCGCCTTATCTCTCGGAGGGCTAGGAACATGGTGGGCGTGTCGTGCTGGGCGGCCGCGCCCAGCGGCTCGAGCTGCGGCTGGCGCCGCAAATTCGACCGTCCTCGATTTCGTCTGGACGGGCTCCGGCATCGCAGGACGCGCCCTCGAGCAAAGCCTCCAGGGGTCCTAGAGGGTTGGAGTGGTGTCCACTAAGGTCCATTCGTTGTCGTTATTACAACGATCCTGCTGCAAAGGGGCATGTTCTGATGTCCGGTGGCTCGGCTCCGGTACAGGCCGGCGTCAATCCGGGGGTCGTGGCTGCTGTCTCACGGGGTCGCTGTCGAGGGGCCTTGGGCGGCTCTCGCTTCGAGGTGGAAGTAGGAGCGCGGATACAGGTCACTGAGACGCTAGCTCCTCGTCCGAAGCAGGCACCTCAACAGTGAGCGTCCACGTGCTCGCTTTGACTCCGAAGCAGCACTCAGGGCAGGCCTAGGCGGGCAAGCTGATCGTGCTCTTTTGATCGAAGACGAGAAACGCGCTCATCCCCTCGGCGGTTCTGCTTCTCGCCCGGAGCGAGCATCTGGCAGGCGCGCTCGCGGTCGTTCGCTCGTCGCGCAAGGGTCCATGGTGGGAAGGTCGCTGAGCGAATGAGTCCGGGCGCGGAGACGACGGCGCGGTGGACGCGTCGGGCTCGGGACAGCCGGCGTCACTCCGCCGACGCGTTCAGTGCCACGCCCGGCAGCTCCAGACCGCCGTTGGCGCGGAAGTCCCCGGCGGCCCGCTCGACCAGCGAGCGTACGGCCTCGCGATCTGCCTCGGGCATCGCCTGCAGCACCATCGCGATCCCGCCCGCCAACTCGGTGACGTACCGCCAGTAATCATCAAAACGCTCGAAGTGCCAGCTCACCTCGACCTCCTCGAGCCGCGGGTCACCAAAGCCCGCGCCCCGCAAGAGCGAGCGCACCCGCTCGGGGTCCGCCAGCGCGAAGATGCCCGGGTCTTGCGGATTCGGCGGCGGCGCGCCGGTGTGCTCCATCAGCGCCCGGCCCGGTACAGAAGCCCACGGGTTGCGCTCGGCGGCGCCCCAAACCGAAAGCGACACCCGCCCGCCCCGGCGAAGCACCCGCCGGGTCTCCGCCAGCGCCGCCGCGGGATCGGCCATCAGCATGAAGCCCCAGCGACAGAGCACGCCGTCGACGCTGTCGCCTTCAAGGTCCATGCGCTCGGCGTCCATCTCGCGATGCTCGACGTTGGCGAGACCAAGGCGCTCAGACTCGCGCCGCGCGGCCGCCACCATCTCGGGCGCGAAATCGGTCGAGATCACCCGCCCCTCCGGCCCAACCGCGCGGGCAGCGGCGAAACCCGTCTCGCCTGTGCCAGCCGCCAGCTCGAGGATCGTCTGGCCGGGCTCGGGCGCCAACGCTTCGAGCAGGTTCTCAGAGACCGGGCGCGAGGCCTCCCACATCCAGCCCCGCTCGCGGTCCCAGCCCGCCGCCATCGCCTGCCAGATCTCATAGCTGGCCCTGCGGTAGTCCTCCGTCGTCACGGGCGCGATCGTATTCGACCAACAACCCCCGTGCGAAGAGCGCGCGGATCGTGATGTTGTGGTGGGAAAGGAACACTCTCGGCGAGAGTGGTGCTTTCCGCCGAAAGCAAGACTTCGAGACTGCTCGGTCGAGACGCCTGAATTGGACGGTGGGTGTCGCGCAAACGGTTGAGACTGACGGGGTGACGCCCGTTGGTGGCGGCGATCGCCTGGCCTGTGCCCGTGTGGCCTTGGCCGGTGGGGGTGACGGGGTGGCCGCCAGAACGGCTTTCAGGCCGCTGCGGCGGCTATCTGGTGCTTGTGGAGCTTGAGGAGGTTGTGCGTGGCGGTAATCAGCCGCCATTCCGAGAGCGCGGCCGATCGTCCTCGTCGCTGGAACTGGTTGATGCGCCGGTTGTGCTTGGTCTGTGCGAACACCGGCTCGACCATCGCCTTTCGTCGCCGGTAGAGCCGGCCGCCGTAGTCGCTCGCGAGTGCCTGGCGCATCGCCGTGTACCTTCCGCCTTGCCATCCCGGCCGCGGGGTCTCGCGCTTGCCAGCGTCCGGCGGGATCAAAACCTGCACGTGCTCGTCGGCCACGACATGGTCCATCTGCTGCTCGTTCCAGTAGCCGCTATCGGCGACCGCGACCGCGGGGATCTCAGTGACACCGATCGCCTGGAGTTCCCTCTTGGTCGCCTTGACCATCGGCTCGAGGTGACCGAAGTCCGGTGAGCTCGCGCTCACCTCGGCCGCGAGCACGATCTGCTCCTCGGTCACGACGGCCTGGACGTTGTAGCCCTGGGTGTAGCTGCGCGGCGTCTTCACGTTCCGCGAGTCCAGGTCGGTCGTGTTGATCTTCCCCGCCGGGATATCGGGTGGCTCATATGGCTTCGGCGGGCGACTGAGTCGTCGGCCTTGCGTGTCTCGTCCGTGCTCGCGGTAGTGCTCATATGCCTCGTTCGCCGCACGCTCAACTTCGAGGTCTTGCACCATCCGGCGCTCGGCCTCCAACAGCCGCTGCGCACGCGAACGGACGATCGGCTTCGCCTCTCGGCGGCGATGCTCATCGAGCTGGTGGCGGGCCTCACGCAGCCAGCCCTCACGACCCTGAGTGCGGGCCACGATGACATCCGAGTCAAGCTCGATCTTCACCTCGGCCACCTCTACCTCGCCGGCAGCCTCGCTCTGCGCGCTCCGCTCTTCTCGCGCTCGAGCTTTCGCTTCGCCTCCGCGAGCGCGGCACGACGGCCCTCCCGCGTCCGCAGATGCTCGGGCAGCTCATCACCCCGCTCCTCCCCATAGAGCTCGTCCTCGGCCGCGTCGATCTCGCCAGCCTCCTTCAGGATCTCCCGCGCGAGCTGCTCATAGTCAACGTTTGAGTGGTGCGAGGCGTTCGCGTGAACCTTCGTGCCGTCGATCGCGACCACCCCGACCTTCACCAGCCCCGCCTCCTTGCACAACGAGAGCACTGAGCTGAACAGCTCAGCCAGCGCGTCCTCGTGGCGGACACGGAACCTCGCGATCGTCGCGTGATCAGGCTTCTGCTGCGCAGCGATCACGCGATAGGCGACATCCTCAACACACTTGCGCTCGATCCCGCGCGATGAGCGCTCGCCCATCGCGTAGGAGTACAACAGCAGCGAGACCATCATCGAGGGCTCAAACGCCGCCCGACCCCAACCATCCGCACGATAAGAGCCGTAGAACGCCGAAAGATCCATCTCCTCCACCGACGCCAGCACGAACCACGCAACATGGCCCTCCGGCAGCCACTCCCGCGGGTCCGGCGGCATCAGGAAGCCCTGCTCACGATCACACTCGAGAAAGTTCTGAGCCATCCCCGAATAGTCTTCAACCCCCCGGACGGAGCCAGGTTTACGCGACACCCACGACGAGCAGCAGCAGTCTCGCCCCAGGGGTCGCTCACGCCTGCCTTCGCGGCGAAGCAAGCATCTCGCGCGTTGCCGGGTGGCTCACGCTCGCTTGTGCGGTGTTGCGTCAGTCCTTCGGCGGGTAGCCGCCTCAGGCGGACCTTGGCGCCCGTCTCGGACGCGTCGGCGGCCGCGCGTCGATTGAGTGCGGGGTCGGAGGAGGGGGGACGCCGTAGCGTCCGCGAGCTACCCGCACGAATCTGGGCGCCGGGCCCTCGAGGTTGCCGGCGAGCGTCGCCTTGACGGATGCCCAGCGCACTGGTTCGCCGAGGAGCGTCTCGACCTGCGTGTGCACGCCGCGAGCCTGCATGGGGTCGCCCTCCTCGCTCAGCACCTGCGAGATGGCGTCGATAATCCGTCCCTGCCGCGGATGCTTGACGCGGACCGCTTCCCCAGGAGCTCCGGGAGCGCAGGTTCGACCGTTCTCGGGCGCCTGGAGACGCGCTCGATCATCGCAGGATGGGTCATCGAGCAAAGCTTCAAGCGGTGCTCGAGGGTTGGAGTGGTGTCCACTAAGCCTGGATCCACCGCGTTGAGGGGCGGGTTCTGTCCGGTGGTGTCTCTTAAGTGACCTCCTGAGCAGGGCTTTTTCAGGCTGTGACGGCAGCCGGGGCCCGGCGTCAGGAGGTCACCTTCATGGTGCAGGATGACGAGCCGGTCGGACTGGACGGGGTGCGGGTCGTTTTTGACGATGAGCGGGTGGTCTGCGATGCCGGGATCGCGCTGGTCGCGACACTTGCGGGACGGCTGGGGATCGAGCGGCTGGCCGGCCGGTTCGTAGTGCTGCGGCGTGACCGGCCGGGCGCGTGCAACGCGGGCAGGAAGGTGATGGCGCTGATCTACGGGATGCTGTTGGGCGCCGATTGCATCGACGGGTGCGAGGTGCTACGCGCTGGACGCACACGCCGGCTTCTGGGCGGCTGGCTGCCGGCACCATCGACGCTGGGGACGTTCCTGCGGGCGTTCACCTTCGGCCATGTGCGTCAGCTCGACCGTGTGCTCGCAGAGGCGCTGACTCGTGCGTGGCGGGCGGGCGCCGGCCCCGGAGATGAGCGGCTGGTGGTTGATGTCGACAGTTTCGTCGGCGAGGTTCATGGCTATGAGAAGGAGGGGGTCGGTTTCGGCTACACCAAACGACGCGGGTATCACCCGATGCTCGCCAGCCGCGCTGATACCGGCGAGGTGCTGCACGTGCGGCTCCGCAGGGGGCAGGCGGCCAGCGCGCGCGGGGTGCTGCGCTTCGCAGAGGAGCTGATCGCCCGTGTGGCGCGCGCTGGCGCGACCGGCGAGAAGCTGTTCAGGGCCGACTCGGCGTTTTGGAACAAGAAGCTGATCGCTTGCCTGGAGAAGGCGGGCTGGGCGTATTCGATCAGTGTGCGCCTGCAGTTCTGGGTCAAGGAAGCTGTCGCTGAGATCCCCGAGGCGGCCTGGCAGTCACTCCAGGACTATCCCGCCGGCGGGGAGGCGCAGATCGCCGAAATCATGGTCGGCGAGAAGCGGCTGATCGTGCGTCGCACTCGACTGGTCGGCCCGCAGGCCGAGCTGTGGCCGGACTGGCGCTACTTCCCGTTCCTGACCAACCGCACAGATCCTCTGGAGGTCGTCGAGTCAGAGCACCGTCAGCACGCCGTCGTCGAGCTCACGATCCGCGATCTGAAAGACCAAGCGCTCGCGCACTTCCCCTCCGGCAAATTCAACGCCAACAGCGCCTGGACAGTCATCGCGTGCCTAGCGCACAACCTGCTGCGATGGACCACCCTGATCGGCCTGCCCGGCGAAACCGTCCGCGCCGCCCGCACCTTCCGCCGCCGGCTGCTTCAGATACCCGGCCGGCTGACGCGCACCGCCCGCCAATGGACACTTCACCTTCCTGCCCGCTGGCCCTGGCAGGGCGACTTTACCCGCGCGCTCGCGCGAATACGAGCGCTGCCCGCGACGCACTGAACAGCGCCCAGCCAGCAAGGACCACCACTCAGACCGCCGCCGACCCCGGCGATCTGACCATGCCAAGAAACACACACGTGGACGCCTCCAAAGGAACCGCAGCCGCCCCTCACGCTCCCAAAGACCGACCGGACACCCGACAACCCCACCAACACCACCAATCCTGCCCGTCGCGCATCTACGCGGTGGATCCAGGCTAAGGTCCATGTCCGGAAAGCCTCGCTACGGCTCGGGCAGTCTGTCCAGGAGGGGCGATGCGCCCCGCGTCGCGTTTACGGGGCTCTGACCCCTGCTGGGCGGGCCATGGAGCAAGACTTCCAGGGGTGCGGAGGGGTTGGAGTGGTGTCCACTAAGGCGCATCTAGCCCAGTCGGGTGACACGAGCGGACTTTCCGCGTCAGCACTGGACATTCCGCCCATGACCGCGGAACACGAGCCGACATGGCGCGACCAACAGCGACGGGGGCGGCTAAAGCGTGGGCGTCGTGTAGTTGTGGACCGGGAACTCCTTGATGTCCGGCGGCTCCGGGAAGGCGCGGTCGCCGAGCTCTGCGACGGCTGGCATGAGCCGGCCTTGAGCGAACTGGTCGAAGGCGTTGCGGGTATGCCAGAAGTCGATTACCCCCCAACCCCCCTCGATCGGGCCGGACGAGTGGAAGATCAGCCCCTGGGGTGGCCTGTTCTCGATGTCCATGTGGTCGTGAATCGCGATGTACTGCTCCTGGGTTCCCCCGGGGAACTTGATTCTCAGTCCGATGGCCATTGCAGGTCCTTTCGCTGGGGGTGTCGGGCGAGCCTATTACTCTTGGGCATGCTCATGCGACCGGCCGGGCTGGCGGCGTTAGGCGGAGGCATCGCGGAGGCAGATCTCGTGAGTGCGCCCCGCTATGTCGGGCCGAGCCGCGCTTCCGTAACCCATCCGGCCCATGTCGAGATTGCGCACTCTGGTGCCGTGTCGCGGCCTCCGGGTGCCCACGCAGCACCGACGAGATGGGCCACCGCCCCGTCCTCATGGGGGCTAAGGCAGTGGCGTCCCCACGATCGCCCGCTCCTTCCCGGGGGTTTTGATCACGACCGCGTAGGGGATGATCTGCGTCAGCCCTTTGAACACGTACGAGGAGGCGCTTTCCGGGAGCGTCACCATCGGGCTGAATTCCCTGCTTTCCACCCCGAAGGGCCGATAGCGCACTTTGTATTCGGTCGCTATGAATCGCCAGATCAGCTTCAGCGACCTCACGCCCGGTTTCACCCTCAGCAGCGGTGCGGGCGGGTTCACCCCACTCCTGAACAGTGCGATCGCGTGGTTGGGGCCCGCCGCGATCTGGGCGACGTAGCGTAGCCCTTTGACCGGGGTGGGCACGTTGCTGCCCACGGTGCCGCCGTTGCCCAGCTCCCCGTCTTCGTTTCTGCCGAACGTGTACACCTTGCCGCCGCTGAGGGCGACGCTGTAGGCGTATCCGGCGGCGATCGCTTCGACGGCTTTGAGCCCGGCGATCTTCACCGGCACGGGGTCGCAGAGGGCCCGGCCACATGCTTCGACTCCGGTTCCGCCCAGGTCACCGGAGGATGCTCCGCCCCACCCGACGACTTCGCCGTTGTTGAGCAGCGCCAGGGCGTGGGCGGCGCCGCCGGAGATGGCCTTCACGTTTTCAAGGTGACCCCCGCCGCCGACGCCGAGCACTTCAGCGGGCGGGTGGAATTGCTTCTCTTCCTCGGCCACTTTCGCACCGGTGCCGAGCTGTCGTTTGCCGTCGTTGCCCCATGAGAGCACATGGCCGTTCCTCAGCAGCGCGTACCCGGCTTCGTCGCCACCGGAGATGGCCGCCACTTCGCTTACCGGGTCGCCGGATCTTGCGCCGCTCCCATAGATCACCTGGCGTGGCACCTTGCTGCAACGCTCCAGCCCCGCTTCCGTGTGGCACTCTTCGGTTACCTCGCCGACGCCGAGCTGGCCGACGTTGTCTCGTCCCCACGCCATCACGGTGCCGTTCTCGAGCAGCGCGTAGTTCGAGGCCCCTCCGGATGCGATCGCCGTGACCCCGGTGAGCCCGTTGACGGTATGGGGGTGCGTGACGTCTTCACCGGTTTCGGTTTCGAGGCCGCCGTTGCCGTTTCCGTACTGCCCGTCCCGGCTCGTGCCGAAGGCCGCGACTCGCCCGTCCGTCAGGAGGGCGAGGGAGTGCCCGTTGGCGGCGGAGATGGCCTTCACGCCACTCAGTCCGCTGACGGTCACGTGCGGCGTGTCTTTCTCCCAGGTCCCCGTGCGCGAGCCGTCGGCCAGCTGACCGCCGAGGTTCACTCCCCATGCGCTGACCGTGCCGTCGCTCAGCAGCGCGATGCTGAAGCCGGTGCCGGAGGCGATAGCCGTGATGTTGTTCAGCCCGACGATCGGCCCGGGCGTTTCCTCCCGGATGTCTTTGTAACCCACCCCGAGCTGGGTGAAGAAGTTTTCACCCCACGACACGGCCGCACCGCCCGGCGGCACCAGTTCGGCACTCACGGCGCTGTGTACCTGAGCCGCCGCGTGCTTCGAGGACCCGCCGCACGAAGCGAGGGCGAAGGCGATCCCGAGAAGCATCGCGGTCGCAGCGAGTAGCGAGCGGGCTGTGCGCGTCGGAAGAATGAACCTCCGCTTCATGATGCGCCTTTCCGGGTTACGCGAGCCATCCAGATGGTCGGGCTCGGCGAGCTGCCTGTATACGGGCAGTCCATACTGTCTGGGTTGGGGTGGCATCCTTCCCGACCCACGCTACCCCCGCCACGTTCCCGAACACATCCGTAGCGCCCCATGCCCCAGTTGCGGGTTTCCGCGGGGCGCGCGGCGGCTGAGTCTTGGCACGCGGCTCGAGCTCCCGAAGAACGGCCGGAAAGCGCACCGCCGTGCTCACGTCCCCGGCGAAGGAGGGTCTGCTGGCGCTTCCCCGGCCTGTCAAGCCCGAAGAGCTCTGTTTCGCTGAAGCAGAGGGGGACCCCTCCGGACGGTACCCAGCATTGCTACTGGCACCCGATCCGCCGCCGGTTCGGGGCTGCGGCACTTCTGCGGCGGCGCATGGCTATTCAGCGACCTCGAACTGCCGGCCCAGGACGTCGCAAACCAGCTGGGGCACACCGACGGCGGGGTGCTCGTCCGACGCCTCTACGGTCACCCCTCCGAGCGGCTTGCTAGGGAGCACATCGAGCGCTCGGTGGGAGGCAGACCACACGAGGTCGTGCAGCTATCGCAGGCATCGCGGAGGCAGAGCTCATGACTGCGTCCCGCTACGCCAGCCCGGGTCGCGCGTGCGTAACCCATCGGGCCACCTCCGAGAAGCCCTGCTGCGGCGGGGCTTCTCCTTGCCGCCGCTAGTGAAGCCGCGGGCTCTACGTCAGCAGCCCGAGGTCGGTGAGCGCGCGCCTGTGGTCAAAGTAGACGACAAGCCTCGTCACCTTGCCGCTCGTGATGTGGAACAGGTTGGCTCCCTTCTCGCTGGTCTGCCCAAGTTCCACGCCGCTCGTCTTGCCGCGCCCGCCCGCGTGCAGGAGCACGAGGACCCGGTCGTCGCCCAGGTCCCGGTATTCGTCGGCCTGGACGGTGTACCCGATCCAAGCGCCCAGGAACTCGCGCCAGCCCGCGGCCATCGCGGACAGCCCCTCCGTGGTCCTGGGTTCTGGCCCATCGGCAAGCACAAACTCGATGTCGGGACCAGCCCACTCGGTCGAGCTGAAGTCCGCTCGCTCCCAGGCTGCGAAGATCGAGCGCACGAGGTCCAGGTTCTCCTGCGACATCGCCTACGCAGCCAGTCCCGCCGCCTTGAGGGCCTCGCCGCGATCGAGCTCGGGACCGATGTCTTCCTTGAACCGCACTTGGGCCTGGATGGGAGTCGCCTGCATTGAGAATCTCCGGCTGATCCTGGCCACGCCGGAGAGTCTCGCACGTGATGGCGGCGCGTCCGTCGGAGACAGATGGCGGTAGGTCGTGCACCGATCGGAGGCATCACGGAGGCAGACTGCATGACCTCTCCCGGTCATGTCGGGCCCGGGTCCGTTTGCGTAACCCATCGGCCCCCCATCAGCAAGGCGTGCCGGCTGCCGCCGTTAGAATCGCCCCCACACTCACCCCGCCGAGGAGGCTGCCATGCAAGCCGTGGTCATGCACGAGACCGGAGATCCGGATGTCCTGCGGCTCGAGGAGGTGCAGCGCCCTGAGCCGGGCGAGGGGGAGGTGTTGATCAGGGTCCACGCCATCTCCGTCAACCCCATCGACTGGAAGTACCGGCGCGGGTTCATTCCCAAGCCGCTGCCCGCCGTGCTCGGCAGCGACGTGTCGGGGACGGTCGAGGTGTCGCGCGCCGAGGGCTTTGACGAGGGGGATGAGGTGTTCGGCTTCGCGGCGAGCGGCGCCTACGCGGAGTTCGCAACGGCCCCCGCCGCGATCATCGCCAAGAAGCCCTCCGGGATCAGCCACGAGCAGGCGGCATCAATACCGGTGGCGGGGCTCACCGCGTGGCAGGCACTGTTCGACCGTGGCGGACTCGAGCGCGGTCAGACGGCCCTGACCGCCGGTGCCGCGGGCGGGGTCGGTCATCTTGCGGTGCAGCTCGCCAAGCACGCCGGGGCGCGGGCGATCGGTACGGGGTCCTCGCGCAACCGCGATTTCGTGCTCGGCCTCGGCGCCGACGAGTACGTCGACTACACCCAGCAGGATGTCGCCTCGGCCGTGAGCGGCGTCGATGTCGCCTTCGACACGGTCGGTGGGGAGACGACGCAGTCGCTCATACCCACCGTTCGCGAAGGAGGGGCCCTCATCACCATCGCCGGTGCTCCGCCCGAGCAGGAGGCGGCTGAGCGGGGCGTGCGCGCAGAGCTGCTCATCATGAGCCCGAACCCGGACCAGCTGGCCCGGATCGCCGAGCTGGTGGCGGCCGGCGAGGTGCGCATGGAGATCGCCCACACGCTCCCGCTGGCGGAGGTGGCCAAGGCACACGAGCTCAGCGAATCCGGGCACGTCCGCGGGAAGATCGTCCTCACGCTGAGCACCTAGCGCCGGCCTCGCAAAATCCAAATTTGAGGGATGCCGAGCTGTGAGCGAGCATGAGCGAACTGTTTGAAGTCGCCGGGAACCTCGGCCTCGACTTCCTGGTCATCGGGGGCATCCTGTGGCTCGCCCACTACGTGTTCGGCTCACAGGCCCTGGGTGTTCCCGCCATGATCGGCATCTTCCTCGTGATCGCCCTCGGCACGATGCTCTCCTCCCTCGGGTTCCTGGTCATCGCCGCGATGGTGGCGGGACTGCTCCTCCTCTACCTCGTCATCGGCATGGCCATGAGCCTGGGGGCGGACCGGTTGCCTCAGGCTCACGACGAGAAGCCGAAAGACGTCTAGCCGGGGACGTCCCGGTAGGGGACGAGGGTGGGGCGCACCCTCCGCGATCGTGCCAACCCCAAGCGTCGGGGATCGAGCCGAATGGCACAAGGAGCCAAAAGGTTCTCCCCGCCACAACCCGATCGCTGTAACAATGGCTCGAAGAAGGCTGACTCGCACGCGTGGGTCCCCCCATCAGCGGGTAGGGGGACCGGAAGGAGTTCCCCCCGATGCGCAAACTGGCAGCCGCTCTGACAGCCTGCACCGCTCTGCTCTTCGCCTCGCCTGCCCTGGCGAGCCGGTCGCTCACGGACCGGTTGACACGAAACGAAAGGTCGGTCCGCGTCACCTCCGTGCCGCGCGGGACCGCCAGCATCCATGTTGCGGTGATGTCCGACCTGTCGGGCTCCTCGGTGGAATACCTCGTGATCTCGGCGGCACGTCGCAGGTTCCGCCCGCCTCCGGACCGGCCCGTGGTCGACATGCAGGCCTGGGGGCCGCAGGGACCGATCGGGGGATGGGCCGGGCGCATCGCGACCACACCTCACTCCCGCCAGGTGCCCGAAGAAGGTCCCGCCTCCGAAGAAGAACCCCAAGAAGGGGAAGGAGGGGAAGGCCAGGAACCACCTCCGCCGCTCGAAGAAGAAGAAGCCGCGGGGGGGGAAGTGCCGGGACAGATCTTCGGCCCGATCGTCGTGGGGGTCGACTCCGGGGGCTGGGGCGGGTCTACCTTCAGCGATCTGGCGGGCGGGGGCATCCGCTACATACGCACCTCCTCTTCGAACGCCCCCGCGAACATCCCCCAGATGACGGCTGCCGGGGTGCACATCGCAACCGTCATCTTCGGAACGGGCGGGACCATCGGGGCGATCGACCCGGCCGCCTACGCCAAGGAAGTGGTCGACTACTTCCAGAGGTACGGGCGGGCAGGAGGGCTCGCCGTCGAGGTCCTCAACGAGCCCGGCGGCTCATGGTTCTGGTCGGACCCGACCAACTACGCGGCCTATGCCCGACTGGCCAAGGCGGTGCACGAAGGCCTCGCGACGCTGCCCGCCGGATCCCGCCCGGCGGAGCTGTGCGCCTGGGACGGCGGCCAGGGCGGTCAGGACTCGTTCGGTCGCGGGATCCACAGCGCCGGTGCCCTGCCCTACTGCGACGGGGTGACGGTGCATCCATACGGCGGCTCCGGCGGCCAGCGCGGCGGGGCGCTCGGAGACCGAGCCAACGTCGAACGTGCCCACGCCGAATCCGGCCTGCCTGTCTACGTGACGGAGGTCGGCTGGCCCACCGCCCTCGGGCAGCCCTCCACCGGGGACAGCCAGCAGTGGACCGAAGCGCAGCAGGCGACGAACATCCTGCTGTTCGTCCTCTGGGCCCGCACCACCGGCTACGTGCCGATGGTCATCTACTTCAACTACGTCGACTACGGGACCAACCAGCACTACGGGATCGAGACGGCATCACGGGTGCACAAGCTGGCCTTCGCCGCCCTCGCCGCCGCGGCCCTCTGACGGCCCGTTCGCGGGGAGAGGGCGCCGCTCAGACGGGCGCGTTCGCGCTGACGATCCATGTGGAGGCGGGGGCGAGCACGCCCTCGGGGCCATCCCACTCCGACAGCCCCTCCTCCAGAGCCCGCGCGACGGGCTGGTGCAGATGCGCGGCGCGCTCCCCGGCCAGCCGCAGGATCTCCCCGGCCGGCCCGAGGCTCATCAGGAACTCGACGGCCTCGCCGAGGTCGGCCCCGATCCTGATGGGCAGGTCACAGCGACGCAGGGCGATGTCGGTGAAGCCGGCCGCGAGCAGGATCCCGCTGGTCGTGTCCGCGTTGCCCATCGAGAACGGGCCGGGCCCGCAGGTCGGCTCCTCGTACTCCTCGGGCTTGGTGATGAACCGCTCCGTGATCGTCTGACCCCTGTACGCCCAGGGGTTCTCCTCCTTGGAGCGCCAGACGACCATCACGAGCCTTCCTCCCGGCAGCAGGGCCTTGCGAACGTTGCGAAGGCCGTCACGGGGTTGGCGAAGAACATGGTGCCCATGCGTGAGTAGGCCTGGTCGAAGCGCTGGGGAAGGGAGGCGGCCTCCATGTCCTCCACCAGGAAGCTCGCGTTGGCGACCCCCGCCTGCGCAGCCTCGCTGCGTGCGGCCTCGATGAAGCGCGATGCCGCGTCTACCCCAAGGGCGTCACCGGTTGGTCCGACCAGCCCGGCGATCGTCTGGGTCGTGTCGCCGAAGCCGCACCCGATGTCGAGCACATGTTCTCCGGGCCGCATGTCTGCGACCTCCAGGGCGGCGTCGCCGTGTGCCCCGAGCCCCTCCGTGAGCAGGTGGCGGAACTGGACGAAGCGATCGAACAGCGGCCCGTCCCAGGCGCGGATCGCCTCCTCGTTGACCGAGAGGATCTGCTCCATGGGCAAAACCCTACTCTCCTGCATCCGCATCTGGCTCACGAGATGTAGGCTGGCGCCATGCGCGCAGCCAGCCACCTGTTCGCACGAGTCGCCGGGGCGGCGGCCGTCGTCCTCGCGCTCGTCTCGCCCGGCCCCGCAGCCGCGAGCTCGGCCCATACAGGCGCTACTCCGAGCTGCACCACCCACGGCCTGGTCATCTGGCTGAACACCCAGGGATCGGGCGCGGCGGGCAGCATCTTCTACAGGGTCGAGCTCACCAACCTGTCTGGGCACGCCTGCACGATCAGCGGCTACCCGAGGGCCGCCGCCGTCAGCCTCAGCGGCCGCCAGCTCGGCAAGGGCTCGGGCCGGTTCGTCTCCAAAAAGCCGCTCGTCACGCTCGCCAACCGGGCCACGGCCTCCTTCGCCCTGCAGATCGTCAACGTGGGCAACTTCTCGGCCTCGGCCTGCCGTCCCGTCACCGCCGCCGGGCTGCGCATCTTCCCGCCGCACCAGACCGCCTCGAAGGTGGTCCCGTTCCCGTTTCGCGCCTGCACGCGCAGCCGCCCCGAATACCTGTGGGCGCAGGCGGTGCAACCCCACTCCTGAGGCTGGTCCCGTGCGTCACCGGCACGCTTCGGGGCAGTAGGAGACGCGCACCACGGCAGGCCCGAGGCCGCTCGGGGGCAGGGGCTGAGGCCTCCCCACCCATGCGACGATCCAGCGGTCGCTGTTGGCGGAGGCCAGGGGTACGACCGCGACGGCGTATTCGTTGGGAGAGATCTGCTGAGGCGAGCCGAGCCGTCCGCCGGCCGTGGGATCGGCGAGGGCTCCATAGATCGCCGGGCCCCGGGCCAGGGCGGGTGAGGGAGGCCTCGCGTTGCCGCTCCAGGTGACGATGACTCCCCTCGACCCTTCGGCCGCGGCAAGGTGGCTCGCATCCTGGCCGGCGGGAGAGGTCGTCTGCGGGGAGCCGAATCGGTTGCCGGTCCCGGTATGCGACCCTGACCACCATTGGCGTAGCCAAGCCGGACCGGGGGGCTTGCGGCTGAGCTATGAACGCGACCAGCAGACCCCGGCCGGGGTCGGTGGCGATCACGGGTTCGCCGGGCATCGTCGCCCAGCGGTCGCGCTCGAGCGTCTGCGCCCGCCGGAAGGCGTGGGCGCCACGCGCTCACGCTCGCGCGGTCCCGCTACGCGCACACTCCCCTCGCCCGCCGGTAGAGCCTCACTGCGGCTGTCACGGGCGCCCGTCTGCCCTGAGCCCAGGTCGAGGCGGAGGGGACCGCGTTGCCGACGACAGCGAAGCAGCGGCCGGTTGCGAAGAAGACGTTGGCATCTGCTCCGCGCTTGTGCGGACGGAAGTTCCCGATCCCCTTCGATCCGGGGATGGAGGGGACCGAGAAACGCTTGCGGCCGGCCCGTTCGAAAGAGCTCAGGGCTTCGGAGACGTTCGTGGCTAGCTCATGCGCGGCGGCCTGGGGGGTTTCGAACACGAGCACGTCCGACACCGCTTCCCTGTGCGTACCGTGGGCTTCCCGGCGTCCGGTGAAGAATGTCTCCACCGCCTCCACGAAGCCGTTCTTGATCAGTTCTTCGGTTTCCCGTTTGGCTTCCGCTTCGCTGCCACCGAAGCCGTGACCCCACTGGAAGGCGGAGGTGGTCGAGAAGAGGTCTCGCTTGGCTTTGGCGAAGCCGGGGAGGTCCCGATCGGTGAGGGCCAACTGGGACGGACTGATGGCCAGCTGGGATGAGCTGATGAGCAGGGCCGCCGTTGCCGGCGCGCATGCGAGGGCCGTCCAACCGAGCGCGATCAGGAGCAGGGCGCGTCTCATGGCGCCCGAACGATGTCGGCGCTCTACGCGGCCTCTCTCGGCGCCCGTTCCAGGACCAGCCGCTCGTCGAAGGCGAAGCTGGCTTCGAGCGCCCTGCGCACCGGGCATGTCTCCGCGACCCGCTCGAGCCTGCGTTGCTGGTCGGGTGTGACGCTCTCCGGGAGGCGGATGTCGATGGTGAATCGCCGGGGGACCGTGTCGGGGTCGTAGCTCACCTCGACGACCGGCTTGCCGATGTCCCAGTTCCTGTTCTGGGCATACATGGCGATCATCGTCGCCACGCAGGAGGCGAGCGTCGCCGGGAGCAGCTCATGCGGGGCGGGGCCGCGATCGGCCCCGCCGAGGCCCCTGGGCTCGTCGGTGATGATCATGTGACGGCCGTTGACCTCGACCTCGTGGGTTAGGCCGTCACCGAGGCGGCGGGCTATGGCGGTCATGCTCATCTGACTCTGCCTCGATCGTCGCGGAGGCGGCATCTCGGCCGATCCGCGGCAACTACCCGACTGTCGGGGGTCTTCCACGTAAAGGACACGGTTTGCCCACGTTGGAAGGCGCCCCGATACCGGCGACGATCGGTGGTGCGATGGCACACAGGATCGTGATTCTCGGCGGAGGCACGGGCGGAACCCTGGTGGCGAACCGCCTTCGGCGCCTCTACGGCGACCGGGCGAGCATCACGGTCATCGACCGTGACGACAGCCACGTCTACCAGCCCGGCCTTCTGTTCGTCCCCTTCGGGATGGCGGAGCCGAGCGAGATCGTCCGCTCGCGCCGTGCCCAGCTCGGCGGCGGGATCGACTTCCGACTCGCCGAGGTCGACCGCGTCGAGATCGACGAGCGCACGGTGCACCTCGCGGACGGCGAGGAGGTGCTCTACGACGTCCTGGTGATCGCCACCGGCGCCACCCTCCAGCCGCAGGAGACGGAGGGGCTCGAGTGGGGTCCCTCGATTCACACCTTCTACTCCCTGGACGGGGCGGTCGCCCTGCGTGGCGCCCTGGAGAGCCTTCGCGAGGGGCGGATCGTGGTCAACGTGATCGACATGCCCATCAAGTGCCCCGTCGCCCCTCTCGAGTTCTGCTTCTTGATCGACTGGCAACTGCGTCAGCGCGGGCTGCGGGACGACGTCGAGCTGACCCTCGCCACCCCGCTGGACGGGGCCTTCACCAAGCCTGTCGCCTCCGCCCACCTGGAGTCCCTGATGGCCGAGAGGGGCATTGGCGTGGAGGCGGAGTTCGCGACCGGGCGGGTCGACGGCGCGGGCGGACTGCTCCACAGCTGGGATGAGCGCGAGATCGGGTTCGACCTTCTCGTCGCGATCCCCCTTCACGGCGGCTCCGGCTGCGTGGCCCGCTCCCCCGGCCTGGGGGATCCCCTGGGCTTCGTTCCCGCCGACCTCCACACCCTGCAGGCGAAGGCCGCGGAGAACATCTTCGTCATCGGCGACGCGAGCGACGTCCCCACCTCGAAGGCCGGATCGGTCACCCATTTCGAGGGCGAGACCCTCGTCGAGAACGTCCGCTGCTTCCTGGAGGGCGACGAACTGATCGGGTCCTACGACGGTCACGCGAACTGCTTCATCGAGACCGGCTTTCACAAGGCGCTGCTGATCGACTTCGACTACGAGGCGGAGCCGATGCCGGGCCGCTATCCCGATTCTCGCATCGGCCCGTTGCCCCTGCTGGCCGAGTCGCGGCTGAACCACATCGCCAAGCTGGCCTTCCAGCCGCTCTATTGGCACGTGCTGCTGCCCGGGCATGACATCCCTGGCGTCGGCTCGCACTTTCACGGCGCCGCCGAGGCGCTCTCGAACAAGCGATTGGAGGCATCACGATGAGCACGGTCACCCTTGCAGGCTCCAACGTCGAGGTGGACCCCGAGGGGTTCCTGCTCGACCCGGAGCAGTGGAGCGAGCCCGTGGCGCAGGAGATCGCCCGTTCGGCGGGCATCGAGACACTCACCGACCGGCACTGGCAGGTCATCAAGTTCATGCGCGCGAGCTACCTGGAGAGCGGCTCCGCCCCCTCCATCCGCACCCTCGGGAAGTCCTCTGGAGTCCCGATCAAGGAGCTCTACGAGCTCTTCCCCAAGGGCCCCGCGAAGCTGGCCGCCAAGATCGGCGGCATCCCCAAGCCGCGCGGATGCATCTAGACCCCCAAGCGAGCGAGGCACGCATGAGCGACACGATCGAGAAGGTCTCAATCATCATCTCCAGGGGCTCCCTGGAGGGCGTCTATCCCGGGCTGATCATGGCCAACGGGGCCAGGATGGAGGGCATCGATGCCAATGTCTTCTTCACCTTCTTCGGCCTGGATGCGATCAACAGGGCCAAGAACGAGCACGTGAAGGTGGCCACCGTGGGAAACCCCGGCCTGCACCTCGCCACCTGGGCCGGCGGCGTCCCGGGCATCTCAGCCCTCGTGACCCACCAGTTCGCCCGCGAGATGGAGAGGCTGGACATCCCGCCGATCCCCGAGTTCGTGGAGATGATCGCCGACTCTGGCGCCGGGCTCTACGCCTGTAAGGCGTCTGTCGACCTCTTCAAGCTCGACAGGGAGGACTTCATCCCCCAGGTGCAGGACATCATCACCGTCGGGGAGTTCTACGCGCTGGCCGGCGGCGGGCAGATCATCTTCACGTGATCTGAGCCCGGCCCCCACCCCGGTTCGTGGGGGATGCTCACCCGGCCCGCTCAGCGCGGCCCATGCTGGGCATTCCAGTCCGGGCTGTGGGCGTGGCTGGCGAGCACTCGGGGGCGGCCCCCGCGATAGGGGACTGCCACGACATCGCTGTCGGAGGGATCCGGCCCGCCGGTGGTCGCGAGGATCGACGCTCCGTCGCGAGACAGGCCGCGTCCCACCAGGCCTTCCGCGGGCGTTCCCACACGGCGCACCCGGCCCGTGACCGGGTCGACGGTCTCGGCGTAGAGGGTGTCCTGGCCGGTGAAGGCGGCGAGTAGCCTCGTACCGCCCGCCGACCAGGCGATCGGCACCAGTCCCGCCAGCAGGAACCCCGGATGCGTGTGGGTCAGGCGCTGCAGCCCCGCACCCGAGGGCTTGATCAGGTAGAGGTCAAGCTTCGGCGCATCGTTGGCTTTCTGCGGAGTGCGGGATTTGCTGAACACGATCCGCCTCGGTCCCCACACGGCCGCAAAGCTGTGGTGGTCATGGGTGAGGGGCACCGCACGTCCGCCCCAGACGGCGGTTGTAAAGATGTCCGTGCCCATCCTCACGGTCGGTGCGCGCGTGTAGAGGATGTGGTTGCCGTCGGGGGAGAACCCGACGCTGAAGAAGTCATAGCCTGTGGCGAGCGTGCGGAGCACCCGGCCGGAGGCTACGTCGATGACCAGCAGGCGCTTGGTACCCAGTTCCCTGCCAGTGACGGCGATGACGAGGCCCGAGCCGGGCGACCAGGCGACCGTCGGGATGTCCTGCCAGTTGCGCACCAGAACGCGCACCCGCCCGCCGGTTGAGGAGATCACGGCGAGTCGCGTGCTGCCGTGGGCGAAGGAGTCGAACAGGACCAGCCGCCCGTTCGGCGAGACGTGCGGGGAGCTTCCTCGCACGAGCCGCCGTGGCGAGCTGCCGTCGTCCCGTGCCGACCAGACCCATTCGGCCTTAGGGAGCGTCTGCCCTGAGGTCGGGAACCCCCCGGTCGTGTAGACGAGGGTCGCGTGCGCGCCCGGAACATGTCCGCCGAGCACGAAGGCGCCCGCGAGTGCGAGGGCAATGGCCGCCATGCGACGAGGAGCCCGTAACGCCCGTCTGTTCACTGGATCGGCAATGAGCCGATCCTCCCGCAGCCCGCCCCCGGCGCCATCGGTAGGCAGGACTGTCCCGCCGGGGAGAGACCACGTAGAGCCGGGTGACGCTTCCCTACAGCTCGAACCACACGGTGGTCGCGCCGTCGCGCTCGACCCCCCAGCGCGTGGCCCCGTCCGCGAGGAGATAGAAGCCGAACCCGCCGTGGGGGGTGGTTGTGTCGATGGCCTCGGGATCGAACCCGCGCCCCTGGTCGGTGACGGTCACCCGCAGGCGCTCCGGCGTGGCGTCCGCCCGCACCGCGATGGGGGTGTCACGCGGGGCCGCCGAATGGACCACCGAGTTGGTGGCCAGCTCGGAGAGGAGCAGCAGCATCGTCTCCCTGGTCTCCTCCGAGACGGCGTTGCGATCGCACCACGACCGCGCCGCCTCCCGCGCGAGCGCTGCAGCCCGGTCGTTCTGCTCGAGGGCGAGCTCCAGGAGGGAGTCCGTGCTCACAGACCGTTACTTCCCCGTTTCGCCCCAACGCTCTCAGGCCCCCCGGCGGGTACACTGACCCTCGGCGCCCCGGCGGGCGATGGAATCCGCTGGGAGGGGGTCGCCGTCGCGCGGCACCGACCAGCTGACCATCATCTCCTCACCTCAGACATCCGCGATCGCCGCCTCCCCTACACGGGCGGACCGGGTCGATCACGTCGCGAACATCCTCGCCATGACCGTTCCCTGCGCCCTGGTGGGGTTCGCCGCCTGGAGGGCGTGGGGGGGAGCCCTGCACTGGTCGGACCTCCTCGTACTGGCCGTCGTCTACCTGCTGACCGGGTTGGGCGTAACCGTCGGCTTTCACCGTCTGTTCACCCACCGCAGCTTCAAGACGGGCCGGCCCCTGCGCTTCCTGCTGGCCGTGCTCGGGTCGGCCGCGATCGAGGGTCCCCTGATCGAGTGGGTCTCCAACCATCGCAAGCATCACCAGTTCTCCGACCGCCAGGGCGACCCCCACAGCCCCCACGAGCACGGGCCCGGCGTGCGGGGCGCCCTGCGAGGGCTCGTCCACGCCCATTTCGGCTGGATCCTGAACGGCGACGCCCTCGCCAGCCCGGAGCGCTATGCCAGGGACCTGCTGGCCGATCCGGTGGCCCGCTTCGTCGACCGCACCTTCATCCTCTGGCTGCTGGCGGGCCTGGCCCTGCCGTTCGGCCTCGGCCTGCTGGTCACGGGCACCCTCGGCGGCGGCCTCACCGCGCTGCTGTGGGGCGGGGCGGTGCGCATCTTCCTGCTGCACCATGCGACGTTCTCGATCAACTCCCTGTGCCACTTCTTCGGCCGCCGGCCGTTCGACACCGGGGACGAGTCGCGCAACCTCGCCTGGCTGGCCCTGCCCACGTTCGGTGAGGCGTGGCACAACAACCACCACGCATTCCCGACCAGCGCCCGGCACGGGCGGGGACGCTGGCAGCTGGATCCCTCATGGTGGGTGATCAACGGCCTCGCCCGCAGCGGCCTGGCGTGGGACGTGGTGGGGGCCTCCTCCGCGCGGGTGGCCGCGAAGGGTCGTTAGGCGGGGCGCCGCGCGCGCACCTGGTAGACGGCCGTGAAGCCCGTCTCGAAGCCGACCCTCGCACCGCGCAGGTAGAGCCGCCACACGCGGGTGCGCTCGAGTCCGGCCAGGCGCCTGGCCCGCTCGAGGCTCTCGTCGAGCCTGCGCGCCCAGTGCTCGAGGGTCACGGCGTAGTCGCGCGCAAAGCCCTCCACGTGCTCGCTGACCAGGCCCGCCCGCTCCAGGGCGAGCTGGATCCGGGAGAGGTGCAGGGGCTCGGCGTCAGGGAAGACGTACCGGTTGGTGAAGGCGTCTCCGCCCGCGTCCTCGTCGCTTCGCAGGGCGGCGATCCCGTGGTTGAGCAGGACGCCGCCAGGGCGCAGCAGGCGAGAGAGCGTGCGGGCGTACTCGTCGATCCGGCTCTCCCCGACGTGCTCGACCATGCCGATGCTGGCGATGGCGTCGAAAGGGGCCTCGCGGAGGTCGCGGTAGTCGGCCACCCGGATCTGCACCAGCGCTCCGAGCCCGGCCTCCTGCACGCGGCGCCGGGCGAGGGTCGCCTGTTCCTCTGACAGCGTGATCCCGAGCACGGACACGCCGCGCTCGCGGGCGGCGTGGATGGCGAAGCTGCCCCAGCCGCAGCCGACGTCGAGGATCCGCTGGCCGGGCTGCAGGGCGAGCTTCTCCGCCACGAGCCCGAGCTTCGCCTTCTGGGCCTCCTCCAGGGTGTCGGCGCCCCTGCTGAAGACCCCGCAGCTGTAGGTCATCGAGCTGTCCAGGAACAGCGCGAAGAAGTCGTTGCCGACGTCGTAGTGGTAGCGGACCGCGGTCGCGTCCCGCTCGCGCGTGTGGCGCTCCCCCCGCAGCACGAGCTCCAGCCCCGGCCGGCGGGAGGGTCCTCCCGCGCAGGCCGCCAGGGCCGCCGCGGCCAGCATGCGCGCCCGGTCGGCCGCGCCGATCCGGGGCGGCTGCCACGTGTCCACCACCGCGAAGGCCCGATCGAGATCGCCCGCGTCGAGGGACCCCTCGACGTATGCCCTGCCGAGACCGAGCCGGCCGGGCGCCCGCAGGACGTGGGCGACCGCGCTCGGCTCCCTCACCTCGAAGACCGGGGCATCCGGGTCGGTCCCCGGCACGTCGGTCCCGTCCCAGAAGCGCACGTGGAAGGGGCGCGCCGGCAGCACGCGGGCGATCTCCCGGCGCAGGGGGGCGGTGAGCAGGCTCATCTCATCCGGGTGCGACGGTCTCGTCGATCAGCTCCTCCATGAGCGTGTCCATCCGCTGCAGGACGTCGCCGCGCTCCCCGATCTCGTAGTCGTCCGCCAGCTCTGAGGCGGGGCGGTAGCCCACCAGGGTCCGGCCGCCCGACTCCCAGGCCAGCAGCCGAATGGGCAGCTCATATCCGACCGTCGGGTCGCTCTGCATCAGCAGCGTCCCCACCTGAGGGTTGCCGAAGAGCAGCAGCTCCTCGTCCCCGAGCTCGAGCCCGGCCGACCGGGCCCCGGCTCCGTGGTCCACGCGGGCGAACACGATCAGGCCCCGGGCTTCCACGGCGGCCACCGCGCGATCCATCGTCGCGGCCACCCCGTGCGGACTCTCCCGAGTCGTGAAGGCCATCTCGGAAAGTCTCGCAGGTCGCGGCGCTCGGCTCGACCCGTCTCGCGGCATGTTCACGGCCGATCCACAGGGTCCTCTGAGCAACGTGCGCGATGGTCCTCTCAGCCCTCGAGAAGAGGGACAACGAACGATCGGAAGCAACAGATGAGTCCAGTCCGCAAAGGCATCATGACGGCCGCGATCGCCGGCTCCCTGCTCGGAGGCGGGGCGCTCGGGGCGACGGTCTTCGGAGCCGCATCGAGCGGCGCCGCGACCACGGCCACGACGACCACGACCCAGCCCGAAGCCCCCTACGGCTCGGGAGGCCCGCAGGGAGCGCCTCCGAGCGGCACGTTCAAATCGAACGAGACCCCGGCCCACGAGGCGAAGGAGAGCGCTCAGCGGGAGGCGGAAGAGACCGCCGGGAAGTTCCCCAAGACCTCGCCGTAGGCCGAGGGGCGCGGGTGGGCCGGACACGCCGGCCCACCCGCGCCGGTGATTCGTGAGAACCCCCTCAGCCCGCTCAAGGCCGGGGTGGGCGAGCCGATGAACGGCTCACCAACAACGAGGAAGGGACAGCCATGAGCATCAGCCCGATTGGCGGGGTCGGCCCCGCACCGAATCATCCCGTCACGAACACCGTCGGGAAGCCGGAGTCGACCGAGGTGCCCGGAGCGCCGGAGCACGACGGGGACGGCGACGACGGCGCCGCCAAGGCCCCGAAGATCCCCACCCCCGGCCAGGTCAACATCAAGGCCTGAAACGCTGCGGCCGGCCGCAGACGTGCGGCCGCCCGCCGCCTCCCCGGCACCCGGAGCCGGCGCTCCGCGGAGTTAGGATCCGGCGCCGTGGCCCCAAACGCACGTCCGGTCGCCGACCGCCTCGAGCTGGCCGCCCCCGCTGCACGCCGGCGGGCCGCTGCACGGGCGTGCCGCGGCCCTCGAGTTCTGGCGGGATGTCTTTGGCCGCTACGAGAGCAACACGATCGAGAACCTGTCCCTGGTCGAGGCGGCGCCGGGACGCATCGTCCGGCGCGCGAGGCTCAGACACCGTTCCAGCGCGGGCGGGGAGGACCTCGAGTACGTGATCGTGCAGACGACGGAGCTGGCCCGCGGCAGGGTCGTGCGTCAGATCAACCTGCTGGAGGGGGCCTCCGAGGGCTGAGCCGCGCTCGCAAGGGTGCCCCGCGGGAGGGTGGAAAGACCCGGCCGCGAACCGTGGTTTCCCCCAATGGCAGCCCGGGGTGACGGGCATACCGTATGCATCATGAGGATGCCCATACGCTCAGAGCTAGAGGCCTTCCGGCTCGTCGTCGCGGCGGTGCTCGCGGTCGGCGCCTCCCTCCTGCTCGGATGGCTGGTCGAACCGCTCATCGGCGTCCTCTTCTTCGCCGTCGTCATCGCGGTTGCCCTGGCGGCCTATCTTCGAGCCGCCGACCCGGACCGCCGCGCCACGTTGAGAGAGGCCGCCCAGGCGCCGCATCGCCACGGGGCCCGTCCCGGCTGCCGCCACGTGCTCGTGGTCGCCAACGAGGTGCTCGCCGGGCCCGGGCTGCTTGGGCGCATCCTCTCCGGCGACGGCGAGAGCGTCGAGGTGGACGTCCTCGCGCCGGTCCTCACCTCCCGCATGCACCAGGGGGTATCCGACATCGACCGGGAGCTCGAGCAGGCTCGTGTCCGCCTGCGGCGCTCGCTGGAGTGGGCCCGCATGCACGGCATCGTGGCCCGCGGCGAGGTGGGGGACCCCAGCGCGCCGAGCGCCATCGCCGACGAGCTGCGCGACTTCGGGGCCGACGAGGTGATCGTCGTGACCCACCCGCACGGGCGGGAGAGCTGGCAGGAGCGCCAGGAGCTGGCCCGGCTTCGACGCGAGCTGGACGTCCCGATCACCCACATCGAGCTCGATGTCCCGTCCGCTCCGGGTCCCTGAGGCGCGGGTTGCGTGAGCCCGAGATCCTGCGAGAGCCGAAAGGAGCAGCCATGACCACGGAGAAGCGTCGAACCCAGAGGAAGCTCAGCCGCGCCATGGACGACTTCCGCAGCGCCTTCGCCCGCCGCAGGAGTCGCTCGGAGATGGTCAACACCGAACGCAAGCTGTTCAACGCCCGCACCCCCGCCGACGTCACCGGCCCCCGTACCAAGAGCAGCCGGCACGGCAAGTCGACGGCGGACAAGTGGAACCAGTAGCAACGGGTCGACCCGCACCGAACATGGAGGACTACCGGGGGGCTCGGGAGAGCTTCTCCTGGGAGCAGGCCCGCGCTGAGCTCGCGGGGATGCCCGGAGGCGCCCTGAACATCGCCCACGAGGCCGTCGACCGCCACGCCGCCGGCCCGCTCGCCGGCACCGTTGCGCTGCGCTTCCTGGACCGGCGCGGCGGGCAGCGGGAGCTCACCTACGCCGGCCTGGGCCGGGAGACGAGCAGGTTCGCGAACGTGCTGGCGAACCTCGGAGTGCAGCGGCGCGAGCGGGTCTTCACGCTCTGCGGAAGGCTCCCCGAGCTTTACCTGGCCGCGCTCGGCACGCTCAAGCATGGCAGCGTCTTCTGCCCCCTCTTCTCAGCCTTCGGCCCCGAGCCGATCGAGCAGCGGCTGCGGCTGGGCGACGGCCGGGTGCTCATCACCACTCCGGCGCTCTACAGGCGCAGGGTGGCGGATCTCAGGCCAAACCTCCCCGGCCTCAGGCACGTCCTGCTCGTCGGGGACGAGGGGGAGATCTCCCAGATCCCCGACGTCCTCGACCTGCGCCGCCTGCTGGCTGACGCCGGGGAGAGCTTCCCGACCGCAGGGACATCGCCACAGGACATGGCCCTGCTGCATTTCACGAGCGGCACCACCGGGACTCCGAAGGGGGCGGTTCACGTCCACGAGGCGGTCGTGGCCCACCGGGCGACGGGTCGCATGGTGCTCGATCTGCACCCGGGGGACGTCTTCTGGTGCACGGCCGACCCCGGCTGGGTCACGGGCACCTCCTACGGCATCATCGCCCCCCTCACCCTCGGGGTCACCACCATCGTCGACGAGGCCGACTTCGATCCCGACCGCTGGTACGGGATCCTCCAGGATCAGAGGGTCAATGTCTGGTACACGGCCCCCACCGCCCTGCGCATGCTGATGCGGGTCGGGTCGCAGGTGGCCCGCGAGTACGAGCTCGGCTCCCTGAGGTTCGTTGCCAGCGTGGGGGAGGCCCTGAGCCCGGAGGCGGTGGAGTGGGGCAGAGAGGCCTTCGACCTGCCCGTGCACGACAACTGGTGGCAGACCGAGACCGGCGGGATCATGATCGCCAACTTCCGCTCGATGCAGGTGCGCCCCGGCTCGATGGGACGGCCCCTGCCCGGCATCGAGGCGGCGGTGGGCCGGCGCGACGCGGAGGGACGGCCCGTGCTCTGCGCCGACGGTGACCTGGAGCTGATCGAGGATCCCGCGCAGGAGGGGGAGCTGGTGCTCCGTCCGGGGTGGCCCTCCATGTTCCGCGGCTATCTCGGGGACGAGGAGCGCTACCGGAGCTGCTTCGCCGGCGGCTGGTACCTGACCGGCGATCTCGTGCGCCGCGACGAGGACGGCTACTTCTGGTTCGTCGGCCGCGGCAACAACGTGATCAAGTCGGCGGGGCACCTGATCGGGCCCTTCGAGGTCGAGAGTGCGCTGCTCGCCCATCCGGCGGTGGCCGAAGCGGGGGTGATCGGCAAGCCGGACCCGCTGGCCGGCGAGATCGTCAAGGCCTACGTCTCGCTGGCCCCGGGCCACGCTCCGAGCGAGGAGCTGCGCCGCGAGCTGCTCGGGTTCGCCCGCAGCCGCCTGGGCGCGGCGGTGGCCCCTCGTGAGCTCGACTTCGCGGACTCCATACCGCACAATCGCAGCGGGAAGATCATGCGGCGCCTGCTCAGGGCCCGCGAGCTGGGGCTCCCCGAAGGGGACACGTCGACGATCGAGGCGGGATGACGGGCATGACGAGCGGGCTCGACCGGGAGCATGGGATTCACCTGCTGAGCCAGATGCTGCGCGTGCGTCGCTTCGAGGAGAGGTGCGTGGAGCTCTACAGCGCCGCGAAGATCAGGGGGTTCATGCACCTCTACATCGGCGAGGAGGCGGTCGCCGTCGGGGTGATGGAGGCCCTGCGTCCCGAGGATGCCGTCGTCGCCACCTACCGGGAGCACGGGCACGCCCTCGTCCGAGGCGTCTCCGCGGACTCGATCATGGCCGAGATGTATGGCATGGAGCAGGGCTGCTCGCGCGGGCGAGGCGGGTCGATGCACCTGTTCGACGCTCCAAGGCGGTTCTACGGGGGCAACGCCATCGTCGGGGGCGGGCTGCCCCTCGCCGTGGGCCTCGCCCTCGCGGACAAGCTTCAGGGGCGAGATCGGGTGACTGCCTGCTTCTTCGGGGAGGGGGCCGTGGCCGAGGGGGAGTTCCACGAGTCCATGAACCTCGCCGCGCTGTGGGGGCTGCCGGTCCTCTTCTGCTGCGAGAACAACCTCTATGCGATGGGCACGGCCCTCTCCCGCTCGGAGTCGGAGACCGACCTGACCCTGAAGGCGGCCGGCTACGAGATGGCCGCCTGGTCGGTCGACGGGATGGACGTGCTCGCAGTCGAGCAGGCCGCCGGGCGGGCCGCCACCGAGGTTCGCAACGGCGGACGGCCGTGCTTCCTGGAGGCCCGCACATACCGGTTCCGCGCCCATTCGATGTACGACCCCGACCTCTATCGCTCAAAGGAGGAGGTCGAACGCTGGAAGGAGCACGACCCGATCCCGGCCCTGGCCGGGGCCCTCGAAGCCGCGGGCATGCTGAGCGAGCAGGACATGGCGGACATCGAGCGGGAGGTGGCCGCGGAGGTGCAGGCGGCGGTCGACTTCGCCGAGGCCGGGACGATCGAGCCGGTGGAGGACCTCGAGCGCTTCGTCTACGCGGAGGGAGCGGGCAGGTGAGCGCCCAGGCGGCGGCGACCATCACCTACCGGGAGGCCATGCGGGCGGCCATCAGGGATGCCCTGCTTGCCGACGAGCGCGTCTTCCTGATGGGCGAGGACGTCGGCGCCTACGGCGGCTGCTTCGGCGTCAGCAAGGGCCTGCTGGCCGAGTTCGGCCCGGTGCGGATCCGCGACACGCCGCTCTCGGAGTCGGCCTTCGTCGGGGCCGGCATCGGGGCCGCGCTCGGGGGCATGAGGCCGATCGTCGAGGTCATGACCGTCAACTTCTGCCTGCTCGCCCTCGACCAGATCATGAACAACGCCGCCACCATCAGCCACATGTCGGGCGGCCAGTTCGAGATTCCGCTGGTCATCCGCATGACAACCGGCGCGGGCCGCCAGGTGGCGGCCCAGCACTCCCACAGCCTCGAGGGCTGGCTGGCCCACATCCCGGGCCTGAAGCTGCTCGCCCCGGCCACCGTCGCCGACGCCCGCGGCATGCTCGCCCCGGCCCTCGCCGACCCCAACCCGGTGCTGATCTTCGAGCACGGCTCCCTCTACAACCTGGAGGGGGAGCCGGGGGAGGCCGACGGGGGAGCGGTCGACATCGAGCGTGCGGCTATCGCCCGGACCGGTGCTGACGTGACTCTGGTGGCCTACGGGGGCACCCTTCGCACGGCCCTGACCGCCGCGGAGCAGCTGGCCGCCGCCGGCATCGAGGCGGAGGTGATCGACCTTCGGGTGCTGCGCCCTCTCGACGACAGGACCGTCATCGAGTCGGTCTCCCGGACGCACCGGGCGGTGATCGTCGACGAGGGATGGCGCTCGGGCAGCCTCGCCGCGGAGGTCAGCGCCCGGATCATGGAGCAGGCCTTCTACGAGCTCGACGCTCCCGTCGAGCGGATCTGCAGCGCGGAGGTGCCGATGCCCTACCCGCACCACCTCGAGCAGGCCGCCCTCCCGCAGGCAGAGGACGTGGCAGCGGCCGCACTACGGATGCTGGGCGGCCGTGGCTGAGTTCCGCATGCCCTCGCTGGGGGCCGACATGGAGTCCGGGACCCTGCTCGAGTGGCGGGTCAAGCCGGGCGACCCTGTCTCCCGCGGCGACATCCTCGCCGTCGTCGACACCAGCAAGGCGGAGATCGAAATCGAGGTCTTCGAGGATGGGGTGATCGACGAGCTGCTCGTCCCCGAGGGTACGAAGGTTCCAGTCGGCGCCGTCCTCGCGACCCTCCGTTCCGCCGGCACGGCCGCAGCGATCCCGCCCCCGTCGGCGCCCGCGCCACCGCCCCCGACCGCCCTCCCCGAGGGCCGGCGACCGGCCGTGAGGCCCCGGGCGCCCTCCGTCTCGGCTCCGAGGATGGCTCCGCCGGCCCACCGCCCTCGCGTCTCCCCTCTGGCGAGACGGGTCGCCCAGGAGCTCGGGGTGCAACTCGATGGGCTGACGGGGAGCGGTGAGGAGGGGGCGATCACGCGAGCCGACGTGGAGCGCGCCGCGGCGGGCGGGAGCGAGCACGCCGCTCCCCCGGCCGAAGCGCCGGCCCCCGCCCCGGCACCGGTACCGGCGGACGCGACGGCCCGCCGTGCCGCCATGCGGGAGGCGATAGGCGTCCTGATGGCGCGATCCAAGCGGGAGATACCCCACTACTACCTGCAGAGCCAGATCGACATGGCCGCGGCGCTGGCGTGGCTGCAGGAGCAGAACCTCACCCGACCGGTGTCCGAGCGGCTGCTTCCCTCCGTCCTGCTGCTGGCCGCGGTCGCCCGTGCCGCCGCCCGGACACCCGCGATGAACGGGTTCTGGGTGGACGGGGCGTTCCAGCACGCCGAGGGGGTCCATCTCGGCGTGGCGATCTCCCTGAGGGGAGGCGGGCTGATCGCCCCTGCCCTGCTGGACGCGGATCGCCGCAGCCTGGATGAGCTGATGAGCGGCCTGCGCGAGCTGGTGGGCAGGGCGCGGGAAGGGCGTCTGCGCAGCTCGGAGATGTCCGATCCGACCCTCACCGTGACCAACCTCGGAGAGCGGGGCGTCGACGTCGTGCACGGAGTGATCTATCCGCCGCAGGTCGCGCTCGTCGGATTCGGGGGCATCCGGGAGCGTCCGTGGGTGCAGGAGGGGATGATCGGCGTGAGGTCCACGGTGCATGTCACCCTCGCCGCCGACCACCGGGCCAGCGATGGACACGTCGGAAGCCGCTTCCTCGAGCTGATCGACCGACTACTGCAGAGACCGGAGGAGCTATGAACGAGCAGCAGCTGCGCGAGGTCGTGATCGGGGCGCTGACAGAGGTGGCCCCGGAGATGGATCCATCGACGATCGACCCTGCCGAGGACCTCTCCGAGCAGCTGGACATCGACTCGATGGACTTCCTCAACGTCGTCGTCTCGGTTCACGAGCAGACGGGGATCGAGATACCGGAGCGCGACTACCCGAGGCTGCGCACGCTCGAGGGGGCGGTCGCCTACCTCGCCGGTCGAGGTCCGTAGTAATCCCCGTCGAGAAAGCGTTGCTCGTGCGGATCCACTCGGACTCCGGGGCCGGGAGCATGGGGACATGAACCTCGCACCGCATTTCCCCCTCTCATCGGGCACCGTCCGCCCTGCGGGCCTGGTCGCCGACAGCTACATGACCGACGGACGCCGCCTCTTCCGGGTCCTCGCGCCCGGGGGCGGTGACTCACGGCATACCCTCGCCTCGCTGGAGGACTGCCTGACGCTTGTCGTGTACGCCTACTCACCCGCCGAGATCGAGGCCATGGGCCTGCGACCGGTCCGGCCCGACGCCGGATCCTGAGGCGCGGCTCGGATGCGAGCGCCGGCCGACGGATCCAGCGAGGCCGCGGGGGGACCCGCCGCGCCGGCGGGTGTGGCCGTGTTCGCCCCGTCCCTGATCCTGACGGTGACGATCGAGTCGGGACCCGACGACGCTCCGGAGTTGCACCTGCACCCTGGCGGCCAGGGGCTGTGGGTGGCTCGGATGGCCGCGAGCCTCGGCGCGCGGGTGACCCTCTGCACCGCCCTCGGCGGCGAGGCCGGGGCGGTTCTGGAGGGGCTGCTGACGGGCGGCGACATCGAGCTGCTGAGCGCCTCGTCGGCGGCATCCAACGGAGCCTATGTCCACGACCGCCGCGAAGGGGAGCGACGGGTGATCGTGGAGATCGAAAGCGGGCCGCTGTCGCGCCACGAGGTGGATGACCTCTACGGCAATGCCCTGACGGCGGCATTGGACTGCGGGACCCTCGTCCTGACCGGCTCGGCCGATCGTGTGCTCTCCTCCGATGTCTACCGGCGCCTGGCCAAGGACGCCCGCGAGAACGGCGTCGCCGTGATCGCCGACCTGACCCGCGAGGCGCTCGCCGGAGCCCTTGAGGGCGGGGTCACGCTGCTGAAGATCAGCGACGAGGTGCTCCCCAGGGAAGGTCTCCTCGAGGATGGGCCGGGCTCGCTGCCGAGAGCCATCGCGGATCTACATGCCAAAGGAGCGTTGAACGTGATCGTGTCCCGCGCCGAGGCGGGGGCGGTGGCCCTGATCGACGGAAGCCTGGTCGAGGTCTCGGGCCCGCGGCTGGAGCCCGCCGATCCGCTCGGGGCCGGCGACTCGATGACTGCCGCAGCGGCCGTCGGCATCGCCCGGGGCCTGCCCCCTGAGGCGTGGATGCGCCTGGCGACCTCAGCGGGAGCCGTCAACGCCGCCCGTCACGGGCTGGGGACCGGAGACCGCCGCGAGATCGAACAGCTCGCCGGGCGGGTGACGATCCGACCTCTCGGCGCAACGCCGGCCGCGTCATGACGGCCCGCGCGACCACGCCCGGCTCCCCGCGGGAGCGCCTGCGGGTGGCGCCCGGGGGCTTGCGCCGTCACTGCGATGCGGCGGAGATGGGCTTCTCCTCGACGGCCGAGGTGGCGCCCCTGGAGGGTGCGATCGGCCAGGAGCGGGCGCTGCGGGCGCTCGAGTTCGCCCTCGGCATCGAGGGTCGCGGCTACAACGCCTTTGCCACCGGGCCGATCGGGGCTGGCAAGGAGAGCACGCTCGAGGCCCGCCTGAGGGAGGCGGCGCGATCGCGACCGACCCCGTCGGACACCGTCTACCTGCCGAACTTCCAGATGCGCGAGCGGCCGCTGTGCGCCACGCTGCCGGCCGGGAGGGGACAGGGGCTGGCCGACGCCATGGTCGGCTTCCTCGCGGACGTTCGCCGCCGGATCCCGGAGGCCTTCGAGAGCGAGAGCTACCAGCGCCGCCGCACCGAGGCGGTGGGTCCCCTCGAGCACGATCGCGAGGCCGCCCTGGAGGAGGTCAAAGCGCTGGCCCGCACGAAAGGGGTGGACCTCGAGCTGACGCCGGCGGGGATCGCAACCCGGCCCCTGGTCGAGGGCAAGGCCGTCACGCGCCAGCAGTTCGACCTGCTGCCGGAGTCGATGCAGGCCGCCTTCCTGGCCGCCCAGGTAGAGGTCGTCGAGGCCGTCGGCAGGATCATGGGTCGCATCCGCGACATCGAGGTCCGCGCCCAGCAGCGCATCGACGAGCTCAACCGCGAAGTGGTGCTGTTCGCGATCGGGCACCTCGTGGAGGAGCTCAAGCGCAACTACGGCGACGTGTCCGCCATCGCCGACTGGCTCGACCGGGTCCGCGAGGACGTCATCAACAACTACAGCCGCTTCCTGGACCAGTCACAGCCGCAGCTTCCGGCCGTGCCGGGGCGCGACCCGATGGCAGGGCGCTATGCGGTCAACGTGTTCGTATCCCACGAGGGAGGCGAGGGAGCGCCGGTGGTCGTCGAGCGCAGCCCCACCTTCCAGAGCCTGCTCGGGAGGATCGAGTACGAGACCACCTTCGGGGCCGCCGTGACGGATCACAACCACGTCAAGGCCGGGGCGATCCACCGCGCCAACGGGGGCTTCCTGCTGCTGCACGCAGACGACCTGCTGACCCGTCCCTTCCTCTGGGACAAGCTCAAGCAGATACTGCGCACGGGGAAGGCTCCCGTCGAGAACCTTGCCGACCAGTACTTCCTCGTGCCGTCCGCCACCCTGACCCCGGAGCCGGTCCCGACCGAGGTGAAGGTCATCCTGCTCGGCAGCCCCGCCCTTCACGGCCTGCTCTACGAGCTCGACGAGGAGCTCAGGGAGCTGTTCCGCGTCAAGATCGACTTCGACGTCGAGATGCCCTGGAGCGCGGCCGGGGTCGGCCAGTACACCGCCTTCATCGGCGGGGAGGTGTCCCGCCTGGGCCTGCTCCACTTCGACCCGGAGGCCGTGGCGGCGATCGTGGAGGAGGGCGCCCGCAGGGCCGGGGATCAGGAGAAGCTCTCCACCCGCCTCGGGGAGATATCCGACCTCGTGGCGCAGGCCTCCCATTGGGCCCGCCAGGACGGTGCCGAGCTGGTGGGCCCCGGGCACGTCGCCAGGGCCATCGCCGAGCGCGACGACCGCTCGAACCTGGTCGAGCAGAAGATCGACGAGGCGATCGCCCGCGACACCCTGCACATCGAGGTCGGGGGAAGCCGGGTGGGCCAGGTCAACGGCCTGGCCGTGAGCGAGGTCGGGGGGTATCTGTTCGGGCATCCGGTTCGGATCACGGCGAGTACGTCTCCCGGTGACGGGCGCATGGTGAGCATCGAGCGCGAGGCGAAGCTGTCTGGCCATGTCCACGACAAGGGATTCCTGACGCTGCGCGGCTTCCTGGAGCAGCGCTACGGGCGCCTCCTGCCCCTGTCGCTGTCGGCGAACCTGACCTTCGAGCAGTCATATGGGGCGATCGACGGCGACTCCGCGGCGGGGGCCGAGCTCTCGGCGCTGCTCTCGAGCCTCTCCGGCGCGCCCGTGGATCAGCAGGTGGCGCTGACGGGCTCGATCGACCAGCGTGGGCGCCTGCAGGCCGTGGGGGCCGTCACGGAGAAGGTCGAGGCCTTCTTCAAGGCCTGCGAGCGCGAGGGCCTGACCGGGGAGCAGGGCGTGATCGTGCCCGCCGCCAACCTCCGCCACCTGATGCTCTCGCCGGCCGTCGTGGAGGCGGTTGCGGCCGGCCGCTTCCACGTGTGGACGGCCGAGACGATCGACGACGTCCTCGAGCTGCTCACGGGCGTCCCGGCCGGGGAGCCCGGACCCGACGGGTCGCACCCGGACGGCTCGCTGCATCGACGGGTAGAAGACCGTCTCGGCGAGATGGGCGATGCGATCCGCTCCCTCGCGGGCCAGGGTCAGGACGGACCGGTCCCCACGCGTCCCCTCTCCCGGCGCGGCTGAAGGCAGGGGGCGCCGCCCCCGCGCTCAGGCGGCCTCCGCTCAGGCGGCCCGCACGCGCCGCAGCCCCATCGCCTCGAGCTCTTCGCAGGAGTACGCCCGCACCTCCAGGGAGCGGCAGTCCTCCAGGGAGGCGATCCCGAAGGGATGATCGCCGGCGATCTCCGAGACGACGCGGAACAGCTTGCGTCCGTCGGTCAGGTAGCTGTCGACGGCGAGACGCTCCGGGGCCGCGGCATCGACCTTGACGATCTGTGTCTGTGGCGTCGGCGTGATCTCGGCAGCATCGCGGACGGCTCGGACGGCGGCATCCGCCCAGGCCCCCGTAGATCCCGCGAGAGCGCCGTGTCCCGGGCGCGGATAACTACGCGCCCCCGGCTCTTTCAGAGGGCGCTCGGGTAGGTCTCGGGCGGTTCGCCCAGATCCCAGGAGGCGGTTCGCTCAAGCGGCTCGACCGCCCTCGTGTGGTCGATGTGAACCAGGACGTCGTACTGCCCGGCCGGGCTGGCCGAGAACCAGTGGCTCTGGCGTTCGGTATCGGGCCGGTAGATGACCCCGACCGCCCGCTCCAGGCGCGGTTCCCGCAGGGCCGGGCCGGCCGCGCCGGCCGGGCAGAGCATGAAGGCCGGCATGCCGGTGGCGTGCAGGAGCGCCTCGTGGCTGTCCGGCAGCGCCGGGCGCAGGCGCTTGCGCTCGGGCGGCTCGCCCCAGTCAGAGGCCGCCGTGACGGTGCCCGAGTGGGTCGTGAAGCCCACGCTGACGGTGTCCCTGCCGTGGCGCTCGCGCAGGAGCTGGCCGATGTTGACTTCGCCCCGCTGGGCCATCTCGGTCGCGCGGGCGTCCCCGACGTGGGAGTTGTGGGCCCACACCACCGCCCGGCTGGTCCTGCCGTGGCGATCGAGGTGGGCCATCAGGTGGTCGAGCGTGTCGGCCATGTGGCGGTCGCGCTGGTTCCAGGAGCCCGCCCGGTCGCCGAACATCGTCCGGTAGTACTCCTCGGCGTTCGCCACCACCGCGGCGTTCTGCTCGGCCAGGAAATACTCGTCCTCTGCCATGTCGCCGTCCCGCGACAGGTACCTCCCGGCGTAGCGGCGCAGCTCCACGAGCTGTTCTATGACCCTGCGCCGGCAGGGCTCTCCAACCCCCAGCAGCACGGCCTGTCCGTACTCCGCGCCGCCGCCGGCATAGGGGTGAAGGCACTCATAGCGCACCCGTGCGCGAGCCGCGGCCCGCGGGTCCTGCTCGTCCAGATAGCGAATCACCGCCTCCATCGAGGACTCCAGGCTGTAGAGGTCCAGTCCGTAGACGCCGACCTTCGCCGAGTAGGCCCCGCGCCCGTCGTTGAAGTCCCGCAGCCAGCCGACGAAGTCCAGCACGTCGGCGTTGCGCCACATCCAGGTGGGAAAGCGCCGGAAGCCGCCCAGCGCCGCCTCGGCGTCCGGGTCGCCGGGAGCGCCGCAGACGTACCGGCTGACCCGGTGCGCATCCGGCCAGTCGCCCTCGATCGCCACGACCCTGAAGCCGCGCTCGACTATCAGGCGCTGGGTGATGCGGGCGCGCTCGCGGTAGAAGTCGTGCGTCCCGTGGCTGGCCTCTCCGAGCAGCACGATGCGGGCGTCCCCGACGTGGTCAAGCAGGGCGTCGTAGTCGTCGGGATCGCCGGTCAGGGGAAGGGCCTGCCGGCGCAGGGCCGCGAGCATCTCTCGCTCGCCCAGGGGGAGGGCGGCGGGCACGGCCATCCCCGATCACTCCTCGCTTATGTCGGCGACGGTCGCCGAGGTGACGCGGACGACGTCCTGCGGGTCCAGCAGCACCGAGTGCCGGTGATCCCCGGCGGGGCACAGGATCTGCGGCTGGTCGAGCAGGCGGCGGTCGATGACCTCGGCCGCGGGCACCATCGGACCGAACGGGGGGACCGCGCCGACCTCCAAGGCCGGGAAGTCCCGTGCGATCTCCTCCTCGGTCGCCAGCCGCAGGCGGTGGCGGGCGGCTCCAAGGAGCTCGCGCAGCTTGCCCAGGTCGAGGCGATAGGCGGCGGGGACCGCCGCGATCACGTAGGCGCGCCCGTCGTGCAGGACGATCGTCTTGGCGACCCTGGCCGGCTCGACCCCGGCGACCCGTGCCTCGGCGGCGGCGCTCATGGTCGGCTCGTGCTCGACCAGCTCAAAGGGGACCTGGGCCCCCTCGAGGAACTCGACGATCGCCTCCACCCGCGTCTTGGCGACGGGGCCTGGGCTGCTCTGGCTGGACATGTTCGGATCTCCCTCCATCGGTCTTTCTCGGGCCGCTCAGGCGGCTGACCTCGCCGGCCGCGTCAGGTGGCGGGCCAGCCAGTCGATTGCGAGCCTGGCCACCTGCTCCAGGGCTCCGGGCTCTTCGAAGAGGTGGGTGGCTCCCGGCACCACCGCGAGCTCGCTGGGACCGCCCAGCTGCCGGCGGGCCGCCCGGTTGAGCGCCAGCACCTGCTCGTCGGCCCCGCCCACGATCAGCAGGGTGGGACAGCGGACGACATCGAGGTTGTGGGCCAGGTCGGGCCGGCCCCCTCGGGAGACGACCGCGGCCACCCTGTCGCCCATGGCGGCGGCGGCGGTGAGGGCCGCCGCCGCTCCCGTGGAGGCGCCGAAGAAGGCGAGCGGAAGGTCCCTGAGCTCGGGCCGCTGTGCGACCCAGTCGCTTGCGGCGATCAGGCGCGAGGCGAGCAGCTCGATGTCGAAGACCTTCGCCCGGTCGCCCTCCTCGGCCGGGCTGAGCAGGTCGAACAGAAGCGTCGCGAAGCCCGCTTCGGCGAGCGCCTGGGCGACCGCCCGGTTGCGTGGGCTGAGCCGGCTCGAGCCGCTGCCGTGAGCGAACAGGACGATGCCCTGCGCCTGGCGCGGGACCGTCAGGTTGCCTCCGACCAGCAGATGGTCGCCCAGCGGGATCGTGACGCCCTGCGAGGCGCCGTCCGCGGACGGGTGCTCGGTGGCGGACGCCTGTGCGGCGCTCTCCGCCAGCAGGGCGGCCACCTCCTCGTCGGTGGTGGGACGGAAGTCCTCATACCAGTAGCCGACAGCCCACAGGTCCTCGGGCATCTGCACGCAGACGACCTCGTCTGCCTCCTCCCGCAGCGCTCTCACGGATTCCGGGGCGGCGACCGGCACGGCGAGGATCACGTGGCTGGCACCGCGGCGGCGCAGGGCTGCGATCGCCGCCCGGGCCGAGCGGCCCGTCGCCAGCCCGTCGTCGACGAGGATCGCGGTGCGCCCCGCGAGGTCGACCGGGCCGCGCTCCCCGCGATAGCGGCGCAGCCGGTCGTCGAGGTCCTCATGGACACGACGGAGCAGCGCGGTCAGCTGGCGCTCGGAGATCCCCAGCATGCGCACGGCCTCCCGGCTGATCACCTGAACGCCGCCTTCGGCGAGAGCTCCGATCGCGTACTCGGGGTTCTGCGGGGCGCCGACCTTGCGCACGAGGACGATGTCGAGGGGGGCCTGAAGCGCGCGGGCTATCTCCGCCGCCACCGGGACACCTCCCCGGGGGATCCCCACGACGACGGGCTGGGCGGGGCGGTATGGCTCGAGCAGGGTTGCGAGCTGCCGGCCCGCCTGCCGCCGGTCGGCGAAGCGCCGGGCCGGGACCGTACTAGTGGGCGGGTCGACCGGGGCCGTGACGGCTCCGGTCGGCTGAGCTTCCTGCGTCATGGGGTGCCTCCGCGGTGGTGTTGCATACGCCCACCTATCATCTGCCCGCCTGGCGCCGGTTTCATCGGGATATCGCCGCAGACCGCGGCTGTGGGCGACTACTTAGTGTCGCGGCGGGCGGGGAAGGGGTATTTCCCCGAGCGCGGCGCGTCATTGGTAAAGACGTGCCAAGGGGCCCGGCGCGGGAGGCTTTCAGGCATGTCGACGACCGCTCTCGTGCTGATCATCGTGGCCGTGGTCCTGCTCGTGCTGCTCCTCAGCGCCGTGCGCATCGTGCGGGAGTACGAGCGGGTGGTGGTGTTCCGGCTCGGACGCCTTCGCAGCGCCCGCGGGCCGGGGCTGGTTCTCATCATCCCGGCGATCGAGCGGGCCCGGTGGGTGAACCTGCAGATCGAAACGGCGGACATCCCGCCCCAGGACCTGATCACCAAGGACAACGTCACGATCCGTGTCGAGGCCGCCGTCTTCTACAGGGTCGTCGATCCGATCAAGGCCGTCGTGGCGATCCGCGACTACAAGCACGCGGTCCTGAGGATCGCCCAGACCACCCTGCGCGCCACGCTCGGGCAGCACGAGCTCGACGACCTGCTCGCACACCAGGCGACGATCAACGAGCTTCTGAAGCAGATCATCGAGCGGCCACCGAGCCCTGGGGGGTCAACGTGGTCAAGGTCGAGACCAAGGACGTGGGCCTGCCCGACACGATGAAGCGGGCGATGGCCAGGAGGCCGAGGCGGAGCGGGAGCGGCGCGCGAAGGTCATCGCCGCCGAGGGCGAGTACCAGGCCGCCGAGCGTCTCTCCCAGGCCGCGGGCGTGATCGCCAGCGAGCCCGGGACCCTGACCCTGCGCACCCTCCAGACCCTCGCCGAGGTCGCGACCGAGCACAACTCGACCCTCGTGCTCCCGATCCCGATCGACATTCTCGACGCCATTCGCGGGAAGACGAGCGGCGGCATGCCGGGATATGCCGCGAACGGGGACCCCGGGCTCGACCGCTCCGCCTGATCGGTCACACGCGCCGGGTTGGCGCGAATCGCGTCGGTGGCTCTAGGCTTCCCGCCGTGCTCCACGTCGCCAGCGTCCACTTCGGCTCTCCCGACTGGATCGAGATCCAGTCCTCGCACCTGCGCGAGCACCTGTCCGTCCCGTATGAGACATGGACCTCCCTGGAGGGGATCGATCCCTCCTACGGGGTGCACTTCGACCATGTCGTCGACCAGGCCGGCCGTCACTCGGACAAGCTCAACCACCTGGCGATCGAGATCTGCCACACGGCCGGGGATGACGATCTGCTGATGTTCCTCGACGGGGACGCATTCCCGATCGCCGATCCCATGCCGCTGATCCGGTCGGGCCTGTCCGAGGGGCGGCTGGTGGCGATCCGCCGGGCGGAGAACCTCAACGACCTGCAGCCGCACCCGTGCTTCTGCGTCACGACCGTCGGGGCGTGGCGGGAGCTGGGCGGAGACTGGTCGGCGGGCTACCGCTGGACGGACAGCCTGGGGCGTCGCGTTACCGATGTCGGCGGCAACCTCCTGCGCCAGCTGGAGCTCACCGAGACGCCGTGGACGGAGGTCCTGCGATCGAACGCCAGGGAGCTGGACCCGATCTTCTTCGGCCTCTACGGTGACGTCATCTATCACCACGGCGCAGGCTTCAGGGCGAGCGAACTGACCAGGGTCCACCACACCCTCGCCCCGGCCCCGCTTCGCGTTCCCGCCCTGCCCGTGATCGCCCCGATCACCCGCAGGGTCAACAAGCTGCGTCGGGGGGCCTGGGAACGGCGCAAGCGCAGGGAGCTGGTGTCCGAGTCGCTGCGCATCTTCTCCGAGATCAAGGCGCCCGGCGAGGCCTGGGTCGATGCCTTCCGGTAGGCGTCGATATCGTCTTGGGACATGACGGAAGCGGACGCTGCCGGCGCCGGGACGTCGTCGAGGCTCCCTGACTTCTTCATCGTCGGCCATCACAAGAGCGGCACGACGGCGCTGTACGAGATGCTCAGGCGCCACCCGCAGGTCTTCATGCCCGACCTCAAGGAGCCGCGGTTCATGGCCAGCGACATGCGGTCCCGGCTCCGCTACGACCAGGAGCGCCGCCATCCGGAGACGCTGCAGGAGTACCTCGACCTCTTCGCCGCGGCCCGGCCCGACGAGGTCGTCGGAGAGGCCTCGGCCACGTACCTGTGGTCGCACACCGCCGCCGAGAGGATCGCCCAGGCGCAGCCGGCGGCCCGCATCATCGCCATCTTCCGCGAGCCCGCGAGCTTCCTGCGCTCGCTGCACCTCACCTTCCTGCGCGGCCACGTCGAGTCCGAGCGGGATCTGCGCAAGGCGATCGACCTCGAGGAGGAGCGCCGGCAGGGGAGGAAGATCCCACCCCGCTCGCACCTGCCGCAGCTGCTGCAGTACTCCGACCAGGTCCGCTACGCCGAGCAGCTGCGCCGCTACCGCTCCCGCTTCCCGCCCGAGCAGGTGCAGGTGCTGATCTACGACGACTTCCGCAGCGACAACGAGGGCACGGTTCGCTCGGTGTTCAGGTTTCTGGAGGTCGACGACCAGGTGCCGATCGAGCACCTCGACACGAACGTCACCAGCCGGATGATGCGCTCCCAGCAGCTGGACGACATGCTGTTCTCGGTCGCCAACGCCCCCGGAGGGGCGGCCCGCCTGGCCAGGCCGGTCATCAAGGCGATGACGCCAAGGCGCCTGCGCCGGGGCGCCTACCTCGGCCTGCGCCGCCGCGCCGTGATGGCCGAGGCGCCGCCCCCGGACGAGGCCCTGATGGCGGAGCTGCGAAGCCGGTTCAAGCCTGAGGTCGTCGCCCTCGGCGAGTATCTCGACCGCGATCTGGTGTCCCTGTGGGGATACGATCAGGTCCCCTGACCGCAGGCGGGCGATCCCGGTTTAGCCCGCCGTCGGTGCGGGCACCCCAACCCTCATGAGCATGCCCACCGGCCAGATACCGACCATCGACCTCCCCGGCTCCTCGATTCCGCAGCTCGGGTTCGGCGTCTTTCAGGTGCCTCGCCGGATCACCGCCGAGGTCGTCTCCCGGGCGCTGGCCACGGGCTACCGCCACATCGACACCGCCGCCGCATACCGCAACGAGGCGCGAGGTGGGACAGGCGATCCGCGAAAGCGGCCTCGCCCGGGACGAGGTCTACGTGACGACGAAGTGCTTCAACGACGACCACGGCTACGAGGAGGCCAAACGGGCCCTGCACGCGAGCCTCGGCAGGCTCGAGATGGACCAGGTCGACCTCTACCTGATCCACTGGCCCGTTCCCGCCCACGACCGCTACGTGGAGACCTGGAGGGCCTTCATCGAGATGCGCGACGAAGGGCTGATCCGCACGATCGGCGTGTCCAACTTCAAGCAGGCCCACCTGCGCCGGGTGATCGAGGAGACGGGCGAGACCCCGGCGATCAACCAGGTCGAGCTGCACCCCTACCTCCAGCAGGCGGACCTGCGCCGGGAGCATGAGGCGCTCGGGATCGTCACCGAGTCGTGGAGTCCGCTGGCGCAGGGGCTGGTCCTGGACGACCCCGCGATCGTGCAGATAGCCGAGTCCCACGGCAGGACGACCGCGCAGGTCGTGATCCGCTGGCACCTGCAGCTCGGCAACGTGGTGATCCCGAAGTCGGTCACCCCCCGGCGGATCGAGGAGAACTTCAACGTGTTCGACTTCGAGCTGACCGGGGCGGAGATGGGGGCGATCGGCGGTCTCGACGCGGGCCGCCGGACCGGGCCCGACCCGGACACCTTCATCAGGCCCTGAGGCCGTAGGGCGGAGGTCCGCCGCCGGGCCTTAAGGCCCCGGCTTCGCCGGCCGATGAATAAGGCGTGTCAACGCCCACCGGGCAGGGGTTGCAAGCCGACGAGCTGATGGCCAGCGCCGATCGCGCTGCCGAGGCTGCCCTGCGCGAGCTGCCCGAGGCCCTGGTGATCGCCTTCGATCGCGACCTGCGCGTCGTCCTCGCCGCCGGCGAGGCGCTGCAGCGCGTCGAGGACCCCGGGGCGCTCGCCGAGGGGCAGACCGTGGCCGAGGCCTTTCCCCACGAGATCTGGGACCGGCTGGCGCCACTGTTCCGATCGGCCGTGGACGGGGAGACCCGCTCGCGGGAGATCTGGACGGGCGCGGACAGCCACTGCCTGATGGTCGACGTGGGTCCCCTCTCCGGGGAGGAGGACGTCTTCGAGCACGCCGAGGGCGGGATCGCCGTCATGCTCGACATCACCGCCCGCCGCCGCGCCGACCTGCTCAGCCCGCATTGGAGCGACGGATTCGAGGAGGTGTTCGAGTTCGCCCCGATCGGGACCGGCCTGCTGGACACGGACGGACGCTGGCTGCTCGTCAACCGCGCCCTCTGCGACATCACCGGCTACACCGCCGACGAGCTGATCGGCAAGCGCTTCGACGGGATCATGCACCCCGAGGACGTTCACAACGACCAGTCCCAGCGCGAACGTCTGCTGGCCGGCGAGATCCCCGCCATCCAGGTCGAGAAGCGCTACTTCGACGCGGCCGGGGAGACGGTCTGCGCGCTGCTGTCGATGTCGATCATCCGCGACCGCCAGGGCACCCCTCTGCACTACGTGGCCCAGCTGCAGGACATCTCCGAGCGGCGCGACCTCGAGGAGCACCAGCGCCAGCTCGCCGACCACGACCCGCTGACCGGGCTTCGCAACCGGCGCCTGTTCGAACAGGACCTGCGGCTGCAGGTCGCCCGCTCCCAGCGCTACGGAGAGGTGGCCGGCCTGCTGCTGATCGACCTGGACGGCTTCAAGCAGATCAACGAGCGCCACGGGCAGGATGCCGGCGACGAGACCCTGAGGGCCGTCGCGCGGGCTCTCACCCGGCGCCTGCGCGAAACGGACCTGGTGGCGCGGCTGGGCGGGGACGAGCTGGCCGTGCTGGTTCCCCACGCCGACGAGGAGGGCATGGCGGTCGTCGCCGAGGGGCTGGCGCGCGTGATCCCCGCCAGCAGCATCGACGTGGGGGATGAGGTCCTGCACCCCACGGCGAGCATCGGCTACACCCTGATCAGGCAGGGCAGCGGCAGCGCCCGCGAGGCCCTCGTGCGGGCCGAGCGGGCCATGCACGCCAGCCGGCGGCCCTAGCGGTTGGGCGCCGCCCGCGGGCGGCCGCCGGGAGGCTTCCGGCGCGGACAATACGCTCATCCGATGAGGCCCAACGAGCGTCTGGCCGTCATCGATCTGGGATCGAACTCCTTTCGCCTGGTCGTCTTCATGGCCGGGGATGGCTGGTGGAAGCGGACCGACGAGATCTACGAGCCCGTCCGGATCGGGCAGGGCCTGATGGCGAGCGGGCGGCTGGGGGAGGAGCCGATGGAGCGGGCGCTTGCCACCCTCGACGTGTTCGCCGGGTTCTGCCGGGCGAGCGGCCTGGGCGAGGATGCGGTGGACGCCGTGGCCACGAGCGCGATCCGCGACGCGGCCAACGCGGAGGAGTTCCTGTCCCGGGCGAGGGCGCGCTTCGGGCTGCCGATCAGGGTGCTCACCCGCGAGCAGGAGGCCCACGCCGGGTACCTGGCGGCGGTCAACTCGACGACCCTCACCGACGGGTGCGTGCTGGACCTGGGGGGCGGCTCCTTGCAGCTCGTGCACGTGGCCGGCAGGCGGGCCGTCGAGTCCGGATCCTGGCGGGTGGGGACGGTGCGGATGAGCGAGCGCTTCCTGCCGCCCAACGGCCCTGCCAAGCGCAAGCAGCTGCAGGAGCTTCGCGAGCACGTCGCCCAGGAGCTCTCCGGCGCCGGATGGCTCGCATCGGCCGGTGGCCGGCTGGTGGGGATCGGGGGGACCGTCCGCAACCTGGCCGCGGCGGCCCAGAGGGCGGCCGGGCTGCCCTCCAACGGCGTCCAGGGGATGGTGATCGAGGCGGAGGCCCTCGACGAGCTGGTCGACCGCCTGGCCTCCCTGCCGGCCTCCGAGCGTGCCAGCGTCCCGGGCATCAAGCCCGCCCGCGCCGACCTGATCCTGGCCGGTGCCGTCGTCGTCCAGGGGGCCCTTGCGGCGGGCGGCTTCTCGGGCCTGGAGGTGACCGAGGCCGGCCTGCGCGAGGGCGTCTTCTTCGAACGCCTGCTGGCCGACCGCAACCCCCCGCTGTTCGATGAGGTCCGCCGGGCGAGCGTGCTCAACATGGCGGCCCAGTATCACGCCGACACCGAGCACACCCGCCATGTGGCGGCGCTCGCCCTGGACATGTTCGATGCCCTCGCCGGCCTCTCCCTGCACGAGGGGGACCCGCGCGAGCGCGAGCTGCTGTGGGCGGCCTGCATGCTCCACGACATCGGCATGTCGATCGACTACGACGACCACCACAAGCACTCGCGCTATCTGATCCTCAACGGGGGCCTGCCGGGCTTCACACCCGTCGAGACGGCGATCATCGCCCAGGCGGCTCGCTACCACCGCAAGGGGATGCCCAGCCCCGGACCGCTGGCCCCGCTGTTCGGCGAGGGGGACGCGGCCCGGCTCGACCGCTGCGCGACCCTGCTGCGCCTGGCCGAGGACCTCGAGCGCTCGCGCGACCAGCTGGTGCGGGCGACCGCCATCGACATGTCCGGCGAGGAGGTGCGGCTGCGGCTGATCGCGGAGGGGGACTCCGCGGTGCCGAGGTGGGCCGCCCGGCGGGAGGGGGATCTCTTCGCCCGGGCATTCCACCGCGATCTCTCCGTCGCCGCCTGAGCAGCCCGCCCCGGGGGATCTCAGGACCGGGCCAGTGCCCGTTCGCGTCCGGCGCAGTCGAAGAGGGCGAGGCCGTAGCTGATGTGCAGGGGCCCCTGCCATGCAGCGCCGGGCAGCAGCCGGCAGGCCCGGATCACCCCGGCCGTGGCGCGGTTGCCTCCGCGCGAGGAGAACTCGCCGCCGAGAAGGACGTAGCGGGCCTTTCCTTCGGACACCAGCCGCGCCAGGCCGCGGGCGTCGATGGTCGGGTCGGTGCCGCTGTAGCCGGCCAGCGCCCCTGCGTCCAGCCCGAGCAGGATGAAGGGGGCCGCGACGGGGGCCGAGTCCGTGAAGAGAGGCCAGCGCGAGCCGGGCCGGTGCGAGGTCACGTAGGCCACGACGTCCTTGTAGGTGCCGAGGTGCCCGTGGCTCACGCCCACGCCGCCGGCCCCGGCCGCCGCGTGGGGTCCGGCGGCGGGGAAGGTCCCCTCGACCGGGGCCTGCCATGTGGTGAGGGCATAGGCGGTCGGGGCCACGAGCAGCACCGCCAGCCCGAGGGCGACGGCGGGGGCGGCCAGCCGGCGGGCCGCCAGCAGGGCGGCCACGGCGACCCCCGTCCCGATCAGCATCACCGGGATGAACCAGCTCATGTAGTGGGCGCGGTGCAGCAGCACGACCTGCACCGGCACGGTGGCCACGAGCGCGCACAGGGCGGCCACGAGCCCCACCGGGCGGCGCCGGTCACCGGCCAGCGCGATGAAGGCCGCCACGCCGGCGCCGACCATCGCCCCGGTCCCGGGCGCCAGGGCGGAGACGTAGTAGGGATGGACGATGCCCTTGGAGATGCTCAGGACGGCCGCCTCGACGAGGAACCATCCGCCGAGCACGACCACCGTCGCCAGGCGAGGATCCCGCCGCCAGGACTGAGAGGACGGTCCGCCCGCCCCGTCCTGCGGCTCGGGCTCGCGCCGCCAGGGGAGCGCGAGCACGGCGGCCGCGAGCAGCCCGAAGAGGGCGAAGGGGAGCATCCAGCCCGCCTGGTCGCCGAGGCCCTTCCCGAACAGCCGCAGCAGGCCGGGAGGGCCGCCGAAGGGGATCACCGCTTCACGTTCGGCGCCGGCCGTGCGGGCGGGAGTGGCGGAACGGGTCCCGGCGGGGTGGGTGGAGGGCGATCGGGCGGCTGGGGGCCGGTGGACGGTCACCCGGGCGCCGGGTTTGAAGGGCACCCGCCCGGGTCCCCCGACCTGCCCCTGCACCCGCCCCACCCCGTTGTATTCGAACGTGAGCCCCAGCTCGGTGTTGTTGGTCGAGCTGCCGACGTACGGGCGCTTGGAGGCCGGGGTCGCTTCGACGAGGGCGATCCAGGCGAATGAGACGGCCACCATCGCCGTCCCCGAGACCAGCACCGCGACGATGCGGCGACGCAGGGACCCGGGAGCGCACAGCAGGTAGCCGGCGGCGATCCCGGGCACGACCAGGTAGGCCGCGAGGGTCTTGGTGTTGAAGGCGAGCCCCACGAGCACCCCGGCGCCGACCAGCCAGCGCAGGCTGCCGGTGTCGATCGCCCGCAGGGCCGCTCCGCAGGCGAGCAGCATCAACAGGATCAGCAGCGGATCCACGCCCGTGTCCCTGGAGACGGCGACGAAGGAGGGGAACACCGCCAGGGTCAGCGCGCCGGCGAAGGCCGCCACCAGGCCCAGGCGGCGGGCCAGCAGGACGTACAGCACGGCGACGGTGAGCACGCCGATGATCGCCTCCGGCAGCAGCAGGCTCAGCTGGGAGAAGCCGAAGAGCTTCGCGCTGAGCGCCTGCACCCACAGGGCCAGCGGGGGCTTGTCCACGCTCACCAGGCCCCCGGCGTCGAATGAGACGAACAGGAAGTTGTGCAGGGATCGCAGCATCGACTTCACGCCCGCCGAGTAGAAGACGTTCGCGTAGCCGTTCTGGGAGAGCCGGACGGTGTCCAGGACCGCCGAGACCGCCACGACCACCACGAGGCCGGCCGCGTAGCGTACGTCCACGCGCTTTCTGGGCGCCGCCAGTCCACGGCGGGCCTCTCCCAGGGCGGGGGCCGCAGCGGACGGTGGGGGAGCGGCGCTCTGCGGAGCGCTGCTCATCCGGTCGGTGGAGCTGTCGGGGGCCCTGTCATGCGGTGAGCGCCGCCAGCAGGCGAGCGAGGTCCTCCTCGTCGTTCCAGGCCCCCACCGACGCTCGCAGCCAGGGCCGGGAAGGAATGTTACGCACCATCACCCCGGCCTCGGCCAGTCGCAGCCGCTCCTGCAGGGGGTCCTCGCTGGGAAACGACACCAGGGTCGTGGCGCCCCTGGGGGCCGGCGGCCGTCCGGCCCGCTCGAGCTGCTCGGCCAGGCTCGATGCCAGGTCCCGGGCCCGTGCATGGACGGCCTCCCAGCCGGCGGACTCGAGGACCTCGATGGCCGCCACGGCGCAGGCCAGCGCCTCGGCGCTGAGGGCCAGGGCATCGAAGCGCCGGGCATCCTCCTGCACCCGCGCGTCCAGGCCGGCGTTCGGATCTATCAGGTTGGGGTAGCCGCGCCTGGGGACTGCGAGGCGCTCGCCCAGCTGCGGGGTGACATAGAGCATGCCGGTGCCGTCCGGTCCGCACAGCCACTTCTGTCCCGCCCCGGCGTAGGCATCGCATCCCAGCTCGTTCACGTTGACGGGAATGGCCCCGACGCCCTGGGCTCCGTCGAGCAGGACCGGGACCTCGACCCCGGCCAGCTCGGCCGGAGCGACCGAGCCGCTGACCCAGCCGACGTGCGAGCAGGCCACCAGCCGCGTGCGCGGCCCCACCGCCGAGGCCACCTCGACGAGGGGGACTTCCCGCACCTGCACCCCCTGCAGCTCCCTCGCCGCCCCCAGGGCCCCGAGCAGGCCGGGGTGCTCCTCGTCGCTGGTGATGATCTCGTCGCCGGCTGCGAGGTCCAGCCCGCCGATCGTCTGGGCGATCCCTTCGGTGGTGCATGTCGTCAGGGCGACATCCCCCGGCTCGCAGCCGAGAGCGCGGGCGTATGCGGCTCGCAGCCTGTCTCCAAGCTCGTGCCGGCGCTCGAAGTGGGCCTGCGTGCGGCCCTCCGCGAGCTCGCGCTCCATCTCCGCCCGCGCGGCCGCCACGGCCCGGGCCGGGAGCGGGCCGTCGGTGCCGGCGTTCAGGTAGGCGAGCCTCTCCAGGACGGGGAACTCGGCGCGAAATCCCGTTGGGTCCACGATCGGCGAGAATATCCCGATGTCAGACGCTCTCACCCAGCAGCCCCTCTGGCGCCCCTCCCCGGAGCTCGTCGAGAGCGCCGAGATGACCCGCTTCATGCGCTGGGTCGGCGAGCGCCACGGGCAGGACCTCGCCGACTACGGGGAGCTGTGGAGCTGGTCGGTGCGGGAGCTCGAGCAGTTCTGGGCGAGCATCTGGGAGTTCTGCGAGGTGCGCGCCTCGCAGCCCTACGAGCGTGTGCTCGCCTCGCGCCAGATGCCGGGAACGCGCTGGTTTGAGGGAGCGCAGCTGAACTACGCGGAGAACCTCCTGGCCGGGCGCGACCCCGAGGGGGTTGCCGTGCTGCACGCCTCCGAGCTGCGGGAGCTGGGAGAGATCACGTGGGGAGAGCTCGCCGCAGAGGTGGCGGCGGTCGCCGGGGGCCTGCGGGCGCTCGGGGTCGGTCGCGGGGACCGGGTCGTCGCCTACATGCCGAACATCCCCGAGACCCTGATCGCCTTCCTGGCCGTGAGCAGCATCGGAGCGATCTGGTCGAGCGCCGCCCCGGAGTTCGGGGCGCGCAGCGTGATCGACCGCTTCGCCCAGATCGAGCCGAAGGTGCTGCTGGCGGTGGACGGGTACCGCCACGCAGGCAAGGACTTCGACCGCACCGAGGTGCTCGCGACGATCTGCGCCGAGCTGCCCACCGTGGAGCATACGGTCGTGCTGCCCTACCTCTTCCCGGATGAGACCCCTCCGGTCGGGGCGATCTCCTGGCAGGAGCTGACGGCCGCGGGGTCGGGGGCCGAGCTCTCCTTCGAGCAGGTCCCCTTCGACCATCCCGCTGTGGGTCCTCTACTCGTCGGGGACGACCGGGCTGCCCAAGGCGATCGTGCAGGGGCATGGCGGGATCCTGCTCGAGCAGCTCAAGAAGCGGCTGCACCTAGACCTGCGGCCCGGGGACCGCATGTTCTGGTTCACCACGACCGGCTGGATGATGTGGAACTTCCTCGTCGGCTGCCTGCACAGCGAGGCCTCGATCGTGCTCTACGACGGCAGCCCCGCACACCCCGACCTCGGCGCTCTGTGGCGGCTGGCCGAGCGGGCGGGCGTCACCTGCATGGGGGTCAGCGCGGGGCTGCTCGCATCCTGTGAGAAGGCGGGGGTGCAGCCGCGGCGCGACTTCCAGCTGAGCTCCCTGCGGGCGATCGGGTCGACCGGCTCGCCGCTGTCCCCCGAGAGCTTCCGCTGGGTCTACGAGACGGTCGACCCGGACATCTGGCTGTTCTCCACCAGCGGCGGGACCGACGTGTGCACGGCCTTCGTCGGCGGGTGCCCCCTGCTGCCCGTCTACGAGGGCGAGCTGCAGTGCCGGGTGCTCGGCTGCGCGGTGGAGTCCTGGGACGAGCAGGGCCGCAGCCTCACCGACGAGGTGGGGGAGCTCGTCGTGACCGAGCCGATGCCCTCGATGCCCCTGTTCCTGTGGGGGGACGAGAGCGGGGAGCGCCTGCGGGAGAGCTACTTCGCCATGTACCCGGGGATCTGGCGCCACGGGGACTGGATCCGCATCACCCCGCGGGGCGGGGCCGTGATCTACGGCCGCTCGGACTCGACGATCAACCGCCAGGGGGTTCGCATGGGCACGAGCGAGATCTACCGGGCGGCGGGCGCCGTGGAGGAGGTCCTGGACGCCCTCGTCGTGGACATCCCGGCGCCGGGGGGCGGGGGAGAGCTGAACATGATCCTGTTCGTGGTGCTGCGCGAGGGCGCGACCCTCGACGATGACCTGTCGCGGCGCATCAAGACCCGCATCCGCGAGGACTGCTCCCCTCGCCACGTCCCCAACGAGATCCTGCAGATCGAGCAGGTGCCCCGCACCCTCTCCGGCAAGGTGCTGGAGGTGCCGGTGAAGAGGATCCTGATGGGCGTCGCCCCCGAGCAGGCGGCGAGCGTCGAGTCGCTGGCGGACCCCGCCGCGCTGGACTACTTCGTGCAGCTCGCCCGCACGATGGCCGGCGAGGCCAGCGGATCGGGCGCCGCCCGCTGAGGCCGGCGGCGGCGCGCCCTCACAGCCCCAGCGAGCGCCCCACGATCTCCTTCATGATCTCGTTGGCGCCGCCGTAGATGCGGGTCACCCGGGCGTCCGCCCAGGCCCTCGCGATCGGGTACTCGACCATGTATCCGTACCCGCCGAAGAGCTGCAGGCAGCGGTCGGCGACACGTCCCTGAAGGTCGGTCGACCACCACTTCGCCGTGGCGGCCTGCTCGGGGGTCAGCTCGCCCGCATCCAGCGCCTGCACGCAGCGGTCGATGAACACGCGGGCGATCTCGACTTCCCCCTGCAGCTCGGCGAGGGTGAAGCGGGAGGCCTGGAAGGAGCCGATCGGCTGGCCGAAGGCCTTGCGCTCGCGCACGTACTCCAGCGTCCACCCGAGGGCGGCTTCGGCGGCGGCCACGGCCGAGGCGGCGATCGACAGGCGCTCCTGGGGCAGGTTCGAGACCAGGTAGAGGAACCCCTCGCCCTCCTGGCCGAGCAGGTTCTCCACCGGCACGCGGACGTCGGAGAAGGACAGCTCTGCCGTGTCCTGGGCGTGCTGGCCGATCTTCTCCAGGTTGCGGCCCCGCTCGAACCCCTCCATCCCGCGCTCGACCACGAGCAGGCTGATGCCCCGGTGGCGCTCGGAGGGATCCGTCTTGACGGCCACGATCACGAGGTCCGCGTTGATGCCGTTGGTGATGAAGGTCTTGGCGCCGTTGACGAGGTAGTGGCCGTCCTGCCGCCTGGCGCTGGTGGACATCCCGGCGAGATCGGAGCCGATGCCGGGCTCGGTCATCGCGATGGCCGTGATCAGCTCCCCCGAGGCGATGCCCGGGAGCCAGCGCTCGCGCTGCTCCTCGCTGCAGTAGGAGAGGAAGTAGGGCAGGCAGATGTCGTTCTGCAGCGTGATGCCGAGCCCGAAGCTGCCAACCCCCGCCCGCTGTGTCTCTTCCCCGATCACCAGGTTCAGCCGGAAGTCCTCGGCGCCCGCGCCGCCATGGCTCTCAGGGACCGCCATGCCGAGGAAGCCGCCGCGCCCGGCGCGGGCGAAGACCTCGCGGGGCACGATCCCGGTGCGCTCCCACTCGCCGTAGCGGCCCTCGTCGCCGACCACCTCCCGCTCCAGGAAGGTGCGGAAGCTGGCCCTGAAGTCCTCGTGGACGTCCTCGAACAGGGTCCTCCTCATCGGCCACCACCCTACCGGCGACGGCGCAGGGGGGCCCCGGGGCTCAGGCCGTGGCCAGCGGGCCGCTGTGCTCGCGGCGGTTGCCGGGCTTGGCCAGCAGCAGCTGCACGTCCCGGATGCGGCGCTCGCGGAATCCTCCCTCGCAGTAGCTCAGGTACAGCTCCCAGAGGCGGCGGAAGCGCTCGTCGTAGCCGAGCTCGGACACCCGCTCGGCGGCCGCCAGGAAGCGCTCGCGCCAGCGCGCCAGGGTCGTGGCGTAGTGGGGGGTGATGTCCTCCAGGTGCACCTGGCGCAGGTCGGTGGCCCGGGCCAGGATGCGCGAGATCACCTCCATCGAGGGCAGGCACCCGCCCGGGAAGATGTAGGTGTTGATGAAGCTTCGCCCCGCCTTCTCGACGTGGAAGGCGCGGTCCTCGATGAGGATCGCCTGCAGCATCATCGCCCCGTCGGGCTTGAGCAGCTGCGAGCAGCGGCTGAAGAAGGTCCGCAGGTTCTGCCAGCCGACGGCCTCGATCATCTCGATCGAGACGAGCTTGTCGTAGCTGCCGGTGAGCTCCCTGTAGTCCTTGCACAGCACCGTCACCCGGTCCTGCAGTCCCGCCTCCCGGACCCGGTCGCAGGCGAAGGAATGCTGCTCGGCGGAGATCGTGGTGGTGGTCACCCGGCACCCGTAGCGCCCGGCGGCGTAGACGGCGAAGGCGCCCCATCCCGTTCCGATCTCCAGCACGTGGTCGCAGGGGCGCAGCTCGAGCTTGCGACAGACACGCTCGAGCTTTGCCAGCGAGGCCTCCTCGAGGGTGGCCCCCGGCCGCTCGAAGACCGCGCAGGAGTACATCATCGTCGGGTCCAGGAAGAGGGCGAACAGCTCGTTGCCGAGGTCGTAGTGGGCGGCGATCTGCCGGCGCGAGCGCCGCGGGGTGTTGCGCCCCAGCCACCGGCCCCAGCGCTGCAGCGGCACGAGGACGGGGGAGAGGAACCGTCGCAGACGGTCCAGGGCGCCGACGTTCATCGCTCCGATGCGGGTCAGCGAGACGAGGTCCTCGCACTCCCACATGCCGGTCGAGATAGGACTCGCACAGGCCGACGCTGCCCCTCAGCAGGCTGCTGTAGAAGCTCGGGGAGCGAACCTCGACGACCGCCCGCAGAGGTCTGTCGGGAAGGACCTCCCCGAGACGCAGACGCCGCCCCGCCTCGACGATCTCGAGCTCTCCGCCGCGGATCCCCCTCAGCAGCCGCAGGACCAGGCGCCGGGCGATCCGGTCCCGGATGCTCATGCCGGCAGGGCCCCCCTCCCCGGGTGGGGGAAGTAACGCGCCCCACGCAGCCGCAGGCGCAGGGCATGCGCGTAGATGCGGGTCAGGATGCGGGCGGTCAGGAACGGGTAGCGGGCGAGGACGCGTCGCATCTCGCCCGGGCTCATCTCCCGTCTGCGAAGAGCGAGGGTGGCGTCGAAGACGGGACGACCCTCCCCGTCGCTGGACTCGATGTGAACGGCCAGGCGGGCGCCCGGCTCGGTCAGCCGCCAGGAGTAGAGGTGGTCCATGCCCATCAGCGGGGAGACGTGCAGGCGCTTGCGGGCCGTGCCCTCGATCACGCCCGTGTCCCGGCCGTCGGCCGGCATCAGGTAGGCGTGCCTCTCTCCCCACGGTGTGTTGGTCACGTCGGCGATCACGTTTGAGATACCCGCGCCGTCGGCCCGGAAGCAGTAGTAGAAGCTGACCGGGTTGAAGCAGTGGCCGAAGTAGCGCAGGTGGGTGAGCAGGCGGATGGGCCCCTCGGCCGGACGGCCCGTGCGCTCGGCCACCAGGGAGGAGACCTCCTCGGCCAGCCCGCGCCGGGCGTCCCCCAGGTAGTCGGCCCGCCGGAACCAGGCGGGAGCGGGTCTGCGGGCCGACCACAGCCAGCGTCCGTCGAACAGCTCCGGCAGCTCGTCCAGGTCCAGGTAGGCCATGAAGAGGGGATAGCGGAACTCGTCCTGCAGCGGCTCATGGCGGCGGTGGCGGACCGAGCCCAGGTAGAGGGCGCTGTTCACAGCCTCACCCCGAAGGGCTCGCAGGCCCTGATCGCACTGCGCACCCCGTCCTCGTGGAAGCCCCACCCCCAGTAGGCGCCGCAGTAGTGGGTGCGCCCCTCCATGCCGCTGATGGCCCCGTGCAGGGACTGGGCGGCCACGCCCTCCGGGGTGTAGACGGGATGCGAGTAGAAGATCCTGCGGATGATCCGCTCGGGGTCGATCGCCTCGGTGCGGTTGAGGGTGACGCAGAAGCTCTCGCTGGCCCGCAGCCGCTGCAGGTGGTTCATGAAATAGGTGATGGTGCTCAGCGGCTTGGGGTCCCGGAGCAGGTGGAAGTTCCATGCCGCCCTCGCCCACCTGCGCCTGGGCAGCAGCCGGCTGTCGGTGTGCAGGACGACCTCGTTGGGCTGGTAGCGGATGCTCCCCAGCACCCGTCGCTCGTGCTCGGTGGGGTCGCTGAGCATCCCGAGGGCCTGGTCGGAGTGGGTGGCGATGAGGACGTGGTCGTACCGCTCCGGCTCGCAGCCGTCGGCGAGGATCTCGACGTGGCCGGGCAGGCGGCTGACCGAGCGCACGGCGGCACCGAGGCGGATGCTCCTGCGGAACGGAGCCGTCAGCGCCTCCACATACCGGGCCGATCCGCCCGCGATCGTGTACCACTGCGGACGGTCACGGAAGCCCAGCATCCCGTGGTTGGCGAAGAACTCCGCCAGGAAGCGGACCGGGAAGCTGCTCATCTGGGCCGGATCGGCCGACCACACGGCCGAGGCCTGCGGCACGATCAAGCGCTCCACGAAGGCACGGGAGAAGGCGTGGCGGGCGAGGAAGTCGGCCACGGACTCCGTGTGGCGGTCCTCCAGCTCCAGCACCCGGCGGAGCTCGCGGTTGAAGCGGACCAGGTCGCGGATCATCCGCTGGAAGCGTGGGCTGATCAGGTTGCGCGGCTGGCAGAAGAGGCCGCGCGGGGTCCCGGCGTACTCGAAGTCCTCCTCCTCGGCCTTGACCGAGAAGCTCATGTGGGTCGGCTGGCGGGCGACGCCGAGCCGGTCCAGAAGGCGGATGAAGTTGGGGTAGTTGCGGTCGTTCATGACGATGAACCCCGTGTCGACCTCATGCGTCTCGTGGGCCGTGTCCACCCTGACCGTGTTCGTGTGGCCGCCTGCGTAGCCGTTGGCCTCATAGACGACGATCTCGTGCTTGGAGTGCAGGAGATGGCCCGCCACCAGGCCCGAGATGCCTGCCCCCACGATGGCGATGCGCATGGTCTAGACGGCGGGGGCGCCCCGCCGCGCGCCCCCGCCTCCATGGTCGCTCTGTCCCGCCTGGCCGTTCATCCTCTTGAGCTTACGTACGCGCGCCCAGTCGCTGCGGATCATCGGGGGCCGAGCGATCTCAGGGAAGGGGGGAGGAGTGGGAGGCGCATACGTCGAACAGAACCGCCGATGAAACGCGCCGCCGCCACCAAGACCGCCGAGCGTCCGCCCGTCAACGGCACCAGCGAGCACCAGAGCCTCTCCAAGTACATCCAGTCGCGCTTCGACGAGTGCTCCCGCTCTCAGAAGGATGTCGCGCAGTACATCGTCGACCATCTCGACGAGGCCGCCTTCCAGACGGCCGAGGAGCTCGCCCGCCGTGCCAACACATCCAGCTCCACCGTCGTGCGCTTCTCCCAGGCCCTCGGCTTCGAGGGGTTCCCCGAGCTGCAGGCCGCCGCGCGCGAGGAATACCGCCGCGTGCACGCGAAGGGTGCCAAGGAGGGAGGGGCCTCATCCTCGACGCCGCTGTTCTCCCTCGACCAGAACGAGTTCGAGGCTGCCCTCGCGGCCGACCACCTCAACGTGGAGGAGACGGCACGCAAGGTCTCCCGCAGCTCCGTGGAGGCTTTGATCGGGGCGATCGTGGCGGCCGATAAGGTGCTCGTCGCGGGCACCGACCAGATGGCCTTCTTCGCCAGCTACCTGCGGCACCTGCTGATGCTGCTCGACCTGCGGGTGGATGTCGTCGCCAGCCCCTCCCAGGAGGCCCTGAGCAGGCTCGGGCGGATCGAAGAGAGCACCCTCGTGATCGGCCTCTCCGCGGGCCGTCCCCATCCGCTCGTGGTGCGGGCGATGAAGCTGGCCCGCCACCGCCAGGCGAGCACCGCGGCGATCACCGACGCGACCCTCTCGGAGGTCGCAAAGCTCGCCCAGATCAAGCTCTACTACTCGTCCAACAGCCCGGCCTACGTGCGCTCCCACGCCGCCCTGCTGAGCGTGATCCAGGCCCTCGCCTACGGCGTCTACGCCCGCGACACCGCCCAGTACGACGACCGCATCAAGGCCTTCCGCCTGAAGTAGGCGCTTCGCCCTGCAGGAGACCCCGCGCAGGGCTGTGAAGGGGACGGGCGTGCCCCGTGGGCGCAGAGGTGGCCGATAGACTCCGAGCCATGCGCGACGAGGCGACATTCAGGGTCAAGAGCGGCCTGGCGGAGATGCTCAAGGGCGGGGTGATCATGGACGTGGTCACATCCGAGCAGGCGAAGATCGCCGAGGACGCCGGTGCGGCCGCCGTGATGGCCCTGGAGCGCGTCCCGGCGGACATTCGCCGCGACGGGGGCGTCGCGCGGATGTCCGACCCGGAGATGATCGCCGGCATCCAGCAGGCGGTCACCATCCCGGTGATGGCCAAGGCCCGCATCGGCCACTTCATGGAGGCCCGCGTCCTCGAGGCCCTCGAGGTCGACTACGTGGACGAGTCCGAGGTCCTCACCCCCGCCGACGAGCGCAACCACATCGACAAGTGGGACTTCAAGGTGCCCTTCGTGTGCGGTGCCACCAACCTCGGCGAGGCCCTGCGCAGGATCGGGGAGGGGGCGGCGATGATCCGCTCCAAGGGCGAGGCGGGCACGGGGGACATCGTCGAGGCGGTGCGCCACATGCGCCACATAACCGGGGAGATTCGCCGCCTGACGACGCTGGGGGAGGACGAGCTGGCGACCGCCGCCAAGGAGCACGGGGCGCCCCTGGACATCGTGCGCCAGGTCGCCCGCGACGGGAGCCTTCCCGTGGTTCTCTTCTGCGCCGGTGGCATCGCCACGCCCGCGGATGCCGCCCTGATGATGGCCCTCGGCGCCGAAGGCGTCTTCGTGGGCTCCGGGATCTTCAAGTCGGCCGACCCGCCGAGCCGGGCCCGGGCGATCGTCGAGGCGACCACCCACTGGCAGGACCCCGAGCGGGTGGCGGCGGTCTCCCGCGGCCTGGGCACCCCGATGGTGAGCCTCGAGAGCTCCAAGCTAGAGGACGAGCAGCTCCTCGCCCAACGCGGCTGGTAGGAGGACCGATGGCCTTCGCGCGGCGGCGTCCTCGCTCGCTCGCGTGCTCAGCACGCCACGCTCACTGCGTCCTTGACGCGCTCTACCCTCGGCCCTCCTACGGGCTGGTATCTGCTTTCGCGCCACGGCCGTGCTGATCGGCGTGCTCGCGCTTCAAGGCGGCTTCCAGGCCCACGAGCGGATGCTCGAGGGGCTCGGGGCGGGTACCCGCGAGGTCAGGGTCCCGGCCGACCTTGAGGGGCTGGACGGGCTGGTGATCCCGGGCGGGGAGTCGACCACGATGACCCTGGGCGTGGCCCGGGAGGGCCTGGCCGAGCCCCTGCGGGAGTTCGCGGCAGCCGGCAAGCCGGTCCTCGGCTCCTGCGCCGGGCTGATCATGCTCGACCGGGACCACCTCGGGCTCATGGACATGCGGGCCGAGCGCAACGCGTTCGGCCGCCAGGTCAGGAGCTTCGAGGCCGACGTGCAGGTGCGGGGGGTGCCGGGCCCGCCGATCCGCGGGATCTTCATCCGTGCCCCGTGGATCGCCGAGCACGGCCCTGAGGTCGAGGTGCTCGCCGACCTCGACGGGCATCCCGTGGCGGCCCGTCAGGGGAGGCTGCTGGCCGTGTCCTTCCACACGGAGCTGAGCGAGGATGCCCGTCTGCACAGGCTCTTCCTCGAGGGAGCGCGCGAGCCGGACCCGGCCTGAGCAGGATCGGGAATACTGGCGGCCGATGAGGATCTCAGTCGCCGCCGACGAGCTGACCGGGGTGGCCGGCCTCCTCGCCCGCGAGCTCGAGCGCAGGGGACACCGCCCGCGCCTGCACGGAGCGCTCGCCGAGGGTGAGCGCGACGACTGGGCCTGGGCCTCGGAGGCGGTCGCCCGGGACGTGGCGGAGGGCCGGGCCGAGCAGGGGATCGTCTGCTGCTGGACGGGCACCGGGGCCTCGATCGCGGCCAACAAGGTCCCGGGGGTGCGGGCGGCCCTCTGCGCAGACGGCGCCACGGCCGCGGGGGCGCGCCGCTGGAACGACGCCAACGTGCTCGCCCTCAGCCTGCGCACGACCTCCGAGGCGCAGCTCGGCGAGATCCTCGACGCCTGGTTCGCCGCCGAGCGCAGCGAGGATGCGGCCGACCGCGCCGGCATCGCTCACCTGCGTGACATGGAGACGGGCGGCGCGGGCTCCCAGTGACCTCGCCAGCGGCGCGCTCAGGTGGCGTGGAAGTGGACCACCCCGTCGCGCTCCCGTTCGGCCACCACGCCCTGCTCGAGCAGCAGGTCGACGTGCCCGAGCACCTCCGAGAGGGTCAGGTAGGCCTGGGTGACCGCCACGTTGCCCCACAGCTCCTGGGCGATCTCATGGGCGGTGCGGGGCTCGGCGGCGATCAGGCGGCGGATCTTCTCGGCGCGGCGGGCGTGCATCCGGAAGCGCTCGTCGATCAGGGACACGTGGTCGGTGATCGGGCGGCCGTGGCCGGGGAGCACGAGGTCCAGATCCATCGCCCGGGTCTTCTCCAGCGATGCCATGTAGGTGATCAGGGCCTGTGGGCGCGGGCCTCTCAGATCGGCCTCGCTGCCGAGGGGCCTGGCGAGCAGTGGGTTGGAGGAGATGTGGGCGATGAGGTGGTCGGCCGAGAGCAGCATCCGGCGCGACTCGTCGAAGAAGACCGTGTCCGAGGGGCTGTGGCCGGGCCTGTGCAGCACCCGCAGCGTGCGATCCCGCAGCGCCAGCTCGCTGCCGTCGGCCAGCGGTCGGGTGATCTCCACGGCCGAGCCCCACGCCCGAAAGCCCGCCGAGACGGCCCGCAGGGCGGTCACGATTTCGGCGGGGATGCCGTGGCGGAGCATCACGTTCTCGGCGAAGCGGTCGTCGAGGTCGGTCTCCTGGCCGTAGCCGGCCAGGTAGGGGGCCAGGAGGTCCAGGGCGGCCACCTCGGCCCCGGAGCGCCGGGCGAGGATCGAGGCCAGGCCGAAGTGGTCCATGTGCTGGTGGGTGACCACGAGCAGCTCGATGTCCTCGACCGCGTGCCCGCGGGCGGCCAGCGCCTGCTCGAGCTCGTCGAGCGCCTTGGCCGAGTTGGGGCCGGAGTCGACGAGGGTCAGCGGTGAGTCCTCGATCAGGTAGGCGTTGACCCGCCCGACCATGAACGGGGTGGGGATCGCGAGGCGGTGCACGCCGGCAGCGGCGGCCCGCTCGAGCGTCTCCCGCTCCAGGTCCTCCTCGGAGTCATTCACGGAAACCCCGCTCACGACCGGATCAGCGCCAGCACCTCATCGCGGCGCCTTTCCATGTCCTCGGGGGAGACGAGCGACTCCAGGCACAGGCGCACGAGCGGCTCGGTGTTGGATGGACGCACGTTGAAGTGCCAGTCCTCGTAGTCGATGGAGATCCCGTCCAGGCGTTCCTGGCGGGCGTCGGAGTAGCGCTGCGCGATCTCCTCCACCTTGGCCTCCGGGTCTGAGACCTCCGAGTTGATCTCGCCCGAGATGAAGTACCGCTCGCGGTAGGGGGCCAGCAGGTCGGACATCCGAGTGCCCTCGCGGCCGAGCATCTCCAGGACCAGCAGGGCGGGGATCGTGCCCGAGTCGGCGCAGTAGAAGTCGCGGAAGTAGTAGTGGCCGGAGACCTCGCCGCCGAACAGGGATCCTTCGGCCCGCATGCGGGTCTTGAAGAACGCGTGGCCGACCCTGTTGACGCGGGCCACGCCACCGGCCCTGGCGACGGTGTCCGGGACCGCCCGCGAGGCCCTCACGTCGTAGAGGATCGTCTCGGGGTGGGTGGGGTCTGAGCTCTTGCTCAGCAGCGACTCGGCCAGCAGGGCGGTGAGGAAGTCCCCGGCGACGAAGGCGCCCGTGTCGTCGATGAAGAAGCAGCGGTCGGCGTCCCCGTCCCAGGCGATCCCCAGGTCGGCCCCCGTCTCGAGCACCTTCTCGATGATCAGGCGGCGGTTCTCGGGCAGCAGCGGGTTGGGCTCGTGGTCGGGGAAGTTCCCGTCGGGCGTCCAGTAGGTCTCGATCAGGTCCAGCCCGAGGCGCTCCAGCAGGGGCCCCACCACCGGGCCCGCCATGCCGTTGCCGCCGTCGACGACCACCTTCATGGGGGCACGGACCGCCTCCGGGTCTATGAAGGCGAGAACGGTCCGCTGGTAGTCCTCGTAGAGGTCGATCTCCTCGAGGGTTCCCTGCCGGGAGGCGAGGGCCGGCGTGCCGCCGGCGGCGAGCTCGGCTTCGACCTCGCGACGGATGTCCTGGATCCCCGTGTCACCGGAGAGGGCGAGGGCCCCCTCTCGCACGAGCTTGGCCCCCGTGTATGCCTTCGGGTTGTGGGATGCGGTGCACATCAGCCCGCCGTCGAGCTCCCGGGAGCCGACCAGGAAGTAGAGCATCTCGCTGCCCACCTGCCCGGCGTCGATCACGTGGACCCCCTGGCCGAGGAGCCCGGCGCGGTAGCGCGCGGACAGCTCCGGGGCGCTCAGGCGCATGTCCCGCCCGAGCCCCACCCGCATGTCCGTGGCGGGCTTGCCCGCCAGGCGGGAGAGCACGCGCGCGAAGGCCCTCCCGATCCGTTCGGCGATGTCGCCGTCGATCTGCTCGCCGTAGAGGCCCCGGATGTCGTAGGCCTTGAAGATGTCGGGAGAGAGGGATGCGGCGGTCATGGGGAGCTGTCCATCCTATGCAGCGATCCTCGCGGGCGCCGGGTTCGTAGACTTCACGGGCATGTCAGGGCATTCCAAGTGGTCCAGCATCAAGCATAAGAAGGCCGTGGTTGACTCTCGCCGGGGAGCGCAGTTCTCGAAGCTCACCCGGGCCATCACGGTGGCGGCGCGCGACGGCGGCGGCGATCCCGATGCCAACGCGGCGCTCGAGAACGCCGTCCGCAAGGCAAAAGAAGCCTCCATGCCGAAGGAGAACATCGAACGGGCCATCGCCAAGGGCACCGGCGAGGGCGGGGAAGCCGATGCCATCGAGGCGATCCTCTACGAGGGCTACGGGCCGGGCGGCGTGGCCGTGCTCGTCGAGACCCTGACCGAGAACCGCAACCGCACCGGCGCCGAGGTCCGCCACATCTTCTCCAAGAACGGGGGCAGCCTGGGCGAGCCGGGCTCCGTGGCCTACCTGTTCGACAAGAAGGGGACGATCGTGATCGACTCCGCCAAGTACTCCGAAGACGACCTGATGGCGGCCGTGGAGGCCGGGGCCGAGGACGTCGTCACGGACGAGGACGTCTTCGAGGTGATCACCGAGCCGGGCGACTTCAGCGCCGTGCGCAAGGCCCTCGAGGAGGCCGGCGTGGAGATCGAGAGCGCCGAGATGGCCTACCGGCCCTCCAGCCTGGTCCCCGTCGAGGAGGGCCCCGCCGGAAGGCTGATGAGGCTGATCGAGGGCCTCGAAGACAACGACGACGTCAGCGCCGTGCACGCCAACTTCGACGTCGCGGCCGACGTGCTCGAGCGGGTGGCGGGCTAGCCCTTGAGCCGCCCGCCGGTCGTGGTGCTCTGCGGGGGGCGTGGCACCCGCCTGCAGGAGCGCACCCAGGAGATACCCAAGCCGCTGATCGAGATCGGGGGCATGCCGATCCTCTGGCACGTGATCCAGCTCTACGCGGTGCAGGGATTTCGCCGCTTCCTGCTCGCCACCGGATACAAGGGTGAGCTGATCGAGCGCTTCGTGGCCGAGCACGACTGGCCGGAGGGGGTGGAGGTCCGCTGCGTCGACACGGGCCCGAGCACCCAGACGGGCGGGAGGATCAAGCTGCTGGAGGGGCACCTGGCGCAGAGCCCCGACTTCTGCGCCACCTACGCCGATGGGGTGGCCGACATCGACCTGGCGTCGCTGCTCGAGTTCCACGGCGATCACGGGGGCCTGGCGACGATGACGGTCGTGCGCCCGGAGCTCCAGTTCGGGGTCACCGAGCTGTCCGACGACGGGCGGGTGACGGGCTTTCGCGAGAAGCCCCGCTCCGAGCACTGGATCAACGGGGGGTTCTTCTGCTTCCGGGGGGCCGTGCTGGACTACCTGGAGCCCGACAGCGTGCTCGAGCACGAGCCGCTGGAGCGGCTCGCCGCGGCGGGGGAGCTGCGCGCCCACAGGCACGAGGGCTTCTGGGAGTGCATGGACACCTACAAGGACGCGGTCGCGCTGAACGACATGTGGTCCTCGGGCCGGGCGCCCTGGCGACTGTGGGACCCGAAGGAGGTCCCGCCCGACGCCCAGGCCGCACTCGGGGGGGCGCTCGCCCAGGGGATCCCGGCCGGCTAGGCCGGCTCCAGCGGACGGACGCGGAACAGGGACACCGGCCCGCGGATGCCGCGCAGGCGCCGCTCCCCGGCGAAGGACCAGTGGTAGGAGTCTCCGGCGGCCTCCCGGATGCCGCGGTCGGCAAGCAGGCTTCCGGGCCTGGCGACCGAGGTGATGCGGCTGGCGAGGTTGACGGGCTGCCCGAACCAGTCGCCGGCCCGCAGCAGGGCCTGCCCGATCGCGGCGCCGCCGCGGAGCTGGGGGAAGTCCTCGCCCTCCGCGTCGGCGGCCTCGATCAGGCGCAGGGCCGCTCCGAGGAGCGGCTCGGGCTCGGGCGATGCGAGCATCGCGGCGTCCCCGATCGTCTTGACCAGCCTGACAGGGGGCTCGGCCACCGCCGAGGCGAGGGCTTCCAGCCGTGCCGCCAGGCGGCCCAGCTCGTCCGGGGGCACGTGCTCCCCCAGGCGGGTGAAGCCGACGAGGTCGGCGAAGCAGACCGCCACCTCCCGCGATCCCGGCAGCTTCCCGTCGAGGCGCTCGAAGGAGCTGACGACCGTGCTCTGGGTTGCGTGGCGCAGGTGCAGGGCCAGGATGTTGCTGACGAGGGGGTCGACGAGCGGGTAGAGGCGCTCGGCCGCGCGCGCGTAGTGCTCGGCCAGCTCCGCCTCGGTCATACCCGGCTCCAGCACGAGTTTCAGCGGCAGCGCCCGCAGGCTTTCCGCAGCCTGGGACAGGCTCCGTCCGAGCACCCTCAGCAGTTCCAGCAGCTCGTCGTCGGAGATGCCGGCGTCGCGGGCCACGTGGATCATCCGCGTGGACTCCAGCTCGGCCTCGGTGTAGACGGCCTCCTCGGGCTCGGGAATCGGCAGCCCCATCGCCCGGCGCACCTCCACGAGGAAGTCCTCCCCGATCCCGCTCAGGCGGGCCACCTCGGCCGACGTGTAGCGCTCGCTGCCGACGATCACCCGGTCCGCCGGGAGGTACATGATCGTGCCGGTCGCGGTCGTACGGCGCAGCTCGCTGAGGGGAACCCCGTCGTCGGCGAGCTGCCGCAGCAGGGCCAGGCGCTCCTCGCGCTGCTTGCCCTCCAGGCCGTCCAGCAGGCCCTCGGCGGCGAAGTCGATCGGCTCGGCGACCATGTCGTGGAGGGTATGCCAGGCAGGCGTCCGGCGGCGGGCGCAGAATCCATCACCGTGATCGTGCTCGGCATAGATCCAGGCCTGGCCAACACCGGCTACGGGGTCGTGGGGCGTCGCGGCGGGCGCCTGGTGGCGCTCGACGGCGGGGTCATCCAGACGCCCGCGGGCGCTCCGCAGGAGCGCCGCCTGGCCGACATCCACGCGGCGGTGGATCGTCTCCTGCGGGAGCACCGGCCCGACGCGCTGGCACTGGAGGACCTCTATTTCGGCCAGAACGCCCGGTCGGCCTTCGCGGTCGGCCAGGCCCGGGGCGTGGCGATGCTCGCGGCCGGGCAGCACGGGATCCCCTGCGCCAGCTACACCCCCCAGCAGGTCAAGGGCGCGGTGTGCGGAAGCGGCAGGGCCCAGAAGGACCAGGTCGCGAGGATGGTCAAGGTCGTCCTCGGCCTCGCCGAGGAGCCCCGGCCCGACCACGCCGCCGACGCCCTCGCCGTGGCGGTGTGCCACGTCAACCACGGCCCCCTCGCGGGGGCGGTGGCGGAGGCGGCGGGATGATCGCCCTGCTGAGGGGAGAGGTGGCCGTCCGCCGCGGCGACCACGTGGTGGTCCTGTGCGGCAGCGTCGGCTACCGGGCGGCGGTGTCAGCCGAGACCCTCCGGCATGTGCCGGTCGTAGGGGAGGAGGTGACCCTGCACACCCACCTGATCGTCCGGGACGACGCCCTGACCCTCTACGGCTTTCACTCCGAGCAGGAGCGGGACCTGTTCCTGATGCTGCTGTCCGTCCAGGCGGTCGGCCCGAAGGTAGCCCTGGCCGTGCTCTCGGCGGGTCACCCCCGGGACCTGATCGCGGCCCTGGCGGCCGGCGACTCGGCACGCTTTCAGGCGGTGCCCGGGATCGGCAAGCGGACGGCCGAAAGGATCATCGTCGAGCTCCGGGAGAAGGTGGGGGTCGAGGCCGAGAGCGCCGGCCGGACTCCGATCATCGCTCGCAGGTCCGGCGAGCCGGAGCCCCGCAGGCTCGCCCGGGAGGGGCTCCTCGAGCTCGGCTTCGCCCCCGCGGAGGCCGAGGAGCTGCTGCGGGCGGTCGAGGGGGACAGCGCCGAGGAGCTGATCGGGGCGGCCCTGCGACTGGCGCGGACGGGATCGTGAGGCGATGAGCGAGGTGGCGGCGCGCATCCAGACGCCCTACCTGGTGCCCGAGGACGAGCTCGACCGCTCCCTGCGCCCGCGGCGCCTGGAGGAGTTCGTCGGCCAGCAGAGCCTGCGCGAGCAGCTGGCGGTCGCGATCGAGGCCTGCGTCGCCCGCGGGGAGGCGCTGGACCACCTGCTGCTGGCCGGCCCCCCCGGGCTCGGCAAGACCTCGCTGGCCCAGATCGTCGCCGCCGAGCTGGATGTCCCCTTCGTGCAGACGGCGGGCCCGGTCCTGGAGCGCAAGGGCGACATCGCCGCCTTCCTGACCGCCCTGGAGCCCAGGAGCGTCTTCTTCGTGGACGAGATCCACCGGCTGGCGCGGACGCTGGAGGAGACCTTCTACCCGGCGATGGAGGACCACCGCCTGCCGATCACGGTCGGGCAGGGGGCGGGGGCGCGCGTGGTGACCCTCGAGCTGCCGCCCTTCACCCTCGTCGGGGCGACGACCCGGACGGGCCTGCTCAGCACCCCCCTGCGCGATCGCTTCGGCATCCAGGCCCGGCTCGAACCCTACAACGTCGCCGAGCTCGCCACGATCGTCAGGCGCTCGGCCGGGATCCTCGAGATCGAGCTCGACGAGGAGGGGGCGGCGGCGATCGCCTCCCGCAGCCGCGGGACCCCGCGCGTGGCGAACAGGCTGCTCAAGCGGGTCAGGGACTTCGCCGAGGTGCGGATGTCGGGGGTGGTGACCTCCGATGCGGCGATCGCGGCGCTGGAGATGCTGGAGGTGGACGAGCGCGGCCTCGACCGGCTGGACCGGGAGATCCTCAACGCCATCTGCTCGAAGTTCTCGGGAGGGCCGGTGGGGCTCTCCACGCTGGCGGTGGCGGTGGGGGAGGAGCAGGACACGATCGAGGACGTCTACGAGCCCTACCTGCTCCAGCAGGGCCTGATCAAGCGCACCCCGAGGGGGAGGGCGGCCACCGCGGCCGCCTTCGAGCATCTCGGGCTGGAGGCACCCGCCCCGGCGGGGGCGTCGTTGTTCTAGACCTCGCGCGCGGGCCCGCCGGGCGGACGGTTCACACCGGCAGGGTCGGCCTTCGGGCGCTCGCTTGCGTAGTCTGTGTGGAGATCATGGCCCATCCCTTCATCTGCCCCAACTGTGGTCACCGCACGACCGAGGTCGACCGCAACCTCGGCTTCACCCGCCAGCCCAAGGGCTGCACCAAGTGCGGCTTCGCGTTCCTGTTCGAACTCCTGGACGACTACTTCCCGGCGCCCGACGCCGCCTTCTTCGTCTGCGACGGGGAGGGCCGGGTGGTGGGCTGCGGCAGGAACTCCTTCGCCTTCACCGGACTGGAGGAGGAGGACGTGATCGGCCAGCGGGTGGAGGAGGTCCTCGGCCTGAGCTTCGCCAACGGGGACGATCCGGTCGCGACGGTCCTGGAGTGGGGGGTGCGCAAACTCGAGGTCCCGGTCCAGGTCAGCGGCGAACGCGACGTGGCGGCTGCCGCCAAGGCGGACATGTTCCCCGCCTATGACGACGACGGCGGGCTCTTGCTCGTGCTTACCCCCGACAAGTAGTCTGACCGGCCATGACCGACCGCCGTCGCAACTCCTTCATCCTGCTTCTCGTGGCCATTCTCGTCGGCCTCGCGGCGGTGACGATCGTGGCCAAAAAGACCCGCCTGGGCCTCGATCTGAAGGGCGGGGTGCAGCTGGTCTACGAAGGCAAGCCGACCGCCCAGTCCAAGGTCGACGGCGAATCGCTCAACCGGGCGATCGACATCATGCGCAAACGGGTCGACCAGCTCGGCGTGGCCCAGCCCGAAATCCAGCGCTCGGGCGAAAAGGAAATCAACGTCGCCCTGCCGGAAGTCACCAACGCCGCGCGGGCCCAGGCGGAGGTCGGCCGCACCGCCCAGCTGTACTTCTATGACTGGGAGCCGAACGTGATCGGCCCCGACGGCAAGCCGGCGCCCACGGAAGCGACCGTCACCGGGGGCCAGGCGGCCGGAACCTCCACCTACGGGCTGACGGAGTACAACGCCGTCCTGCGCGCGGCCAAGCGTCCGGCGATCCTGCGCAAGACGAACACCACCTGGGCCCCCGGATGCACACCGCAGCAGGTCAACGGGTGCGTGTACGGGAGCTGGTACCTGCTCGACACCAAGAGCGAAACGATGCTCTGCCCGGGCATCAAATCGGGGATCTGCCCGCCCGCGGAAACCGAAAAGAACCTCTACGCGGACAACTACAAACCGCCGCCGGGGTCCAAGCCCAAGGCCGTCAGGGTCAACCCGGGCACCGTGCTGCTGCAGGCGCGGCCGACGGAAACGAGCGGCGGCAAGGTCCTCAACCGCAATCCCAACAGCTTCTACGTCATCAACGACGACCCGGTCCTGACCGGGGCGGACATCACCCACCCGCAGCAGGGCTTCGACGAAGGGGCCGGGGGCAACGGCCAGCCCAACGTGAACTTCGGCTTCACCTCCCACGGCAAGAGCACCTTCGAAGCGGTCACCAAGCAGATCGCCCACCGCGGCCAGGAAGCCCAGCTCCCGGGGGTCAGCAAGGAAGGCGCCCTGCAGCACTTCGCGGTGGCCCTCGACGGCCAGCTGATCACGACCCCCTCGATCGACTACACGAAGTACCCCGAAGGGATCGACTCGACCAGCGGCTCGGAGATCTCCGGCGGCTTCACGATCTCCTCCGCCCAGGAACTGGCCGAAGAGCTCCAGTCCGGGGCCCTGCCGATCAAGCTCGCCCTCATCTCCCGCTCGCAGGTCTCGGCCACGCTCGGCAAACAGGCGCTCAACGAGGGGCTGCTGGCGGGGCTCGCGGGATTCCTCGTCGTCTGCATCTTCCTGCTCGTCTTCTACCGCGTGCTCGGGGCCATCGCCGTTGGCGGCCTGCTCATCTACGGGATCTACTTCTTCGCCCTGATCAAGCTGATCCCGATCACCCTGACGCTGCCGGGCATCGCCGGCCTGATCCTCACGATCGGGGTCGCCGCCGACGCCAACATCGTGATCTTCGAGCGCGTCAAGGAGGAGATACGGGGAGGCAGATCGGTGATGTCGGGCATCGCCACCGGCTACAAGCGCGGGTTCGCGGCGATCGTCGACGCCAACGTCGTCACCTTCATGACCGCCTTCATCCTCTTCGCCCTGGCCACGGCGGAAGTCAAGGGGTTCGCCTTCACCCTCGGCATCGGCACCCTGGTCTCCCTGTTCACCGCCGTGCTCGCCACCCAGGCCGCCCTCGGCGCGATGGGCCGCTCGCGGCTGGTGACCCACCCCGCCGCCCTCGGGGCGGGCAGGGAGCGCCGCGGGTGGACCTTCGACTTCATGGGGGCCTCCAAGTGGTTCTTCTCGCTCTCCGGCACGATCCTGCTGATCGGGGCGCTCGCCATCGGCGGCAAAGGTTTGAACCTCGGCATCGACTTCAAGTCCGGGACCCGCATCAAAGCCTCCTTCGTCCAGGCTGCGACCGAGAACCAGATCGCCGCAGTGATGAACGCGGCCGGCGACCACAACGCGCAGATACAGAAGATCAAAGACTCCAGCGTCGGCGGGGCCGGCTTCCAGATATCGACCAAGAAACTGGGCCCCGAAGGGCGCCGAAAGGGTCGAAGCCGCCCTCGACACGCGCTTCACGATCAAGAAATCGCGCCAGAACACCCCGTACTTCTCATCCACCTCGATCGGGCCGACGTTCGGGAAAACGATCGCCAACAGCGCGGTGATCGCGATCATCGCCTCGCTGCTGGTGATCTCCGCCTACATCGCCCTGCGCTTCGAGTGGAAGTACGCGGTGCCGGTGCTGATAGCCCTCATGCACGACCTGCTGATCACGGCGGGCGTGTACTCCCTGACGGGACGTGAAGTGACCACGGCGACGGTGGCCGCCCTGCTGACGATCCTCGGGTATTCCCTGTACGACACGATCATCGTCTTCGACCGCGTCAGGGAGAACGTGCCGCGAATGCCCCGGGCAGCCTTCTCCCAGATCGTCAACAGGTCGATGTCGGAGGTGCTCACCCGATCGCTGGCCACGACCTTCTGCACGCTTCTGCCCGTGCTGGCGCTGCTGCTGTTCGGAGGGGAAACGCTCAAGGACTTCGCCTTCGCCCTCATGATCGGCATCGCCTCCGGCGCCTACTCCTCGATCTTCATCGCCTCGCCGGTGCTCACCCACTGGAAGGAGCGCGAGCCGGCCTACCGGGCACGGCGGGCGCGGATCGTCGCCGAGCTCGGGGCCGTGCCTGCCTACGCCACGACTGCCGGCGGGCGCGCCGGAGGACGTCGAGCCGACCAAGCAGCGCAAGCGGACCCGGCGTGGAAGCATCACCGCTCCCGAGGAGCCCGGCGAGCAGCTCTCGCGGGAGGAGTTCCAGGAACTCGTGCGGACCTCGACGTCGAGCCGACCCCCGCCGGGGCCCGCTCCGCCAAGGCCTCGCGCGGCGCCGCGCCGGGCCCCGACCGAGGAGGCCCGCCGCCCCGCGGGCTCCCGCCGAGCGCGACCCCGCCGCGGACCTGACACCCGAGGACCTGGTCCTCAAGGACGAGCCCAAGCGCCGCCAGAAGAGCCGGCGCCCGAAAAACCGCCGTCACGGGAGGTCGCGCTGATGGGAATGCTCGGCTGGGTGATGATGGGGCTGGCGATCTGGCACTTCACGATCTTCCTGCCCGACCGCTTCTGGGGCGGGATCGTCGGGCGCCTTCCTCGGCGCCCTCGTCGGCGCCGTCCTCGCCGGCCTGATCATCTACGGGATCAAAGTCTCCGCTCTGCGGATCCCGGGCGAAAAGGCCACCGACATCGGCGTGGTCCTCTATGCGGTTCCCGGAGCCCTGATCGGCATGGCCGTGGTCTACATCGAGGGCATGCGCAGGGAACGCGCCGGACAGGCAGGCGGCCCGGTCTCCTACTGAGATGGACGCCCGCGTCAAGCGAGCGGTTGTCGTGGGGGGTTGCGGATGCGCTCGCATCGTTGATACCTCGATTCTGGCGCGGAACTACCCCAACAGCGGGTCGCTACGCTACCGCGCCCGGATCTCCCGCAAGTCAGAGCAGTCCTTCGTCCGGCCAGTGGCCGTAAGGCAGTGAAAGCCCAAACCTAACGAGTCGTCCGTTGCTCACAGGGATGCAGCCGTCTCGCGATATGAGCACCGGATCGTCGCTGACGTGGCGGTAGTGGAAGAAGATCAGGTCGGAGCGGCCGCCGAATGTCGGGCAGGACGGCACCGGATTGCTCGGGAACGGCGGCAGCGCGTCCAGTCGGGCAGTCAGATGATCGAGGACGCCCGTGCTCTTGACCGTCAGCCTCCCGGCGAAACGCGCGATGCGGTGCCCTGGATCGTTTAGGCCCCAATAGCGGCAGATCAGCGCGCCCGTGGGATGAACGGGCACGAGCACCCTCGCCGTCGCTGCGACAGGACTGGCTTCTTCCCGGGCGTCGCTCGCCGGACAGCGCTTGTGGTGTGCCACCGACTCCAGCGGTGCATGCTTAGCCGATGCCGAACTCTTCGCGTGCGCCTGTTCGCCGCAGCCGCTCAGCGAAGCGAGCGCTATGACGGACAACGCGACTGAAGGCACCCAAGCGGGGGAGGCGCTTCGCATTGATCAAGTATCGCCGGCCCACACCCGACCCATCTGATACCGCTCTCAATCGGCGGATGACACAGGTCTGACGTCCTCGGCTGGCCCGCCCGGTTGGAGCCGTCGGGGACCTGTGCGCCGGGCAGTATCGCCGCGCTGGCGGAACACATCTCCAAGGCCGACCCCCCCGGGACCCGCTTGAAACACCGGATCTCGTGATTGCTACGACAGCGGATGAGTTTCGCTAGCCGTTTCGCTAGACCCTCCTAGGGCCGCGGCCGGGCGCCTGGGCAGCGCTGCGGGTTCCGTCCCGTGCCGGCCGTAGTCTCGCCGGCGTGCAGGAGTGCCGCTTCGAGATCCCCGCGTGCCCCGAGGCAGGTACATGCGCCGCCTGCGCGAGAGCTGGCGTCAGCGCCCGCTGGCCCAGGTGCTGGTGCGCAGGGGGCTGGCCGATCCCGACCGGGCGCGGGCGTTCCTGCACGGGGGGGAGGAGCATGCCCCGAGGCGTTCTCCGGCATCGGCGAGGCGGTGGAGCTCGATCCTCGCGCCACGTGCGGCGCCGGGACGCGGATCACGATCCACGGGGACTACGACGTGGACGGCATCTGCTCCACGGCGGTGCTGGTGCGGCGCGCTGAGGGAGCTCGGGGCCGACGTGGACAGCTACCTGCCCGACCGCGCCACCGACGGCTACGGGTCAGCGCTCGCGACGGTGCGCCGGCTGGCGGCGCGGGGCACCCGGCTGCTGGTCACGGTCGACTGCGGCGTCACGCGCGGTCGAGGAGGTGCGCGCCGCCCAGGCGCTGGGGATGGAGGTGGTGGTCAGCGACCACCACGCCCCGCGGGCGGACGGCGTGCTGCCGCGGGCGCCGATCGTCCATCCCGCGCTGTGCGGGTATCCCTGCCCGGAGCTGTGCGCCACGGCGGTCGCCTACAAGCTCGCCCAGGCAGCTCCGCAGCGCGCCGCCGGCCGCGACCCGCAGGCCCTGCAGCGGACCTCGACCTGGTGGCGCTGGCGACGGTCGCCGATGTGGTGCCGCTGCTGGGCGAGAACCGGGAGCTGCGTGCGGCGCGGGCCTGCGGGCCCTCGCCGGGACGCCAAGCCGGGCCTGCGGGCGCTGATGGCGGTCGCCGGGCGTCGACCCGTGCCAGGGTGGACGAGCGCGCGATCGGATTCGCGCTGGCGCCGCGGCTGAACGCCGCCGGGCGCCTCTACCGGGCCGACGCCGGCCTGGAGCTGATCCTCACCGAGGACCCCGCGCGGGCCGCAGCAGATCGCACGAGGAGCTCGACACGCGCCAACCGCGAGCGCCGGGCGGTCGAGCGGCGCATCCGCTTCGAGGCCGAAGCGCAGATGGCCGAGCTCGGCGAGCGGGCGGCGTACGTGCTGGCCGCCGAGGGCTGGCATCCGGGGGTGATCGGGATCGTCGCCTCGCGCCTGGTCGAGCAGCAGCGGGCGCCCGGTCGTGATGGTCGCGCTCGAGGAGGGGCGGGGCAAGGGCTCGGGTCGCAGCATCGAGGCGTTCGACCTGCTCGCCGGGCTGACGCGCCTGCGCGGAGCACCTGCTGCGCTTCGGCGGCCACCGCGCGGCGGCCGGGGTGGAGATGGAGCGCCGACGCGGCTGGATGACTTCGCCGCGGCGCTGTCCGCGCATGCCGAGCGGCGATCCTGGCCGCGCAGGACATCGCGGCCGTGGAGCGGGTCGACGCGGTCGTCGGCGGCGAGCGGAGCTCGGGATGGCGCTGGCCGAGGAGCTGGCGAGCCTGGCGCCGTTCGGCCGCGGCAACCCCGGCGGTCTGCCTGATGCTCGAGGACGCGACGTTCGCCGATCCCAGGCCGATGGGGGAGGGCAGGCATGTCCGCTTCACCGTCGACTCCGGCGGGGCGCGCGCGCGGGCGGTGGCGTTCGGCGAGCGGCGGGCGGCTGCCGGTGCGGCCGAGGGCGAGCCCGCCGAGGCGACGTTCACGCTCGAGGTCAACGAGTGGAACGGGGTCAGCGAGCCGCGGCTGGTGCTGCGCCAGGCGCGGCCAGCCGCGCCGGGCTCGAGCCCGGCCGCGCAGGCGGCTCCGAGGCGGACCGGGCACGAGCTCGTCCTGTTCGCGCCTTGCCCTGAGGCCCGCTTCGATCCGGCCGAGCCGTCCCCTACCCTTTGATCATGGTCGCCGGGATCCCAAGAGCCCCCGGGCCGGCCGATCGCCCCAGGCGCCGGCCCTGCGACCTCGGCGGGCTCGGGCGCGCACGAGCGTCGCCGGGACGCCCGACGAGAGCAGCCGGGACGGCAGCCCGCGCAGCTCGGCCCTGAGCGCCTCGGAGCGGCGGCTGCTCAGCGACCTGTTCGCGATCGTCTCCGAGCACGCGGCCGACTCGGCGGTGCGAGATCGACCGCGGCCGGGTCCAGGACGCGTTCGTGTTCGCCTGCGAGCACCACGCCGCCCAGCGGCGCAAGTCCGGCGAGGACTTCATCGTGCACCCGGTCGGCGTGGCGCGCATCTGCGCGAGCATGCGGCTCGACACCGAGACGCTGTGCGCGGCGCTGCTGCACGACACCGTCGAGGACACCTCGGCCTCGATCGAGGAGGTGCGCGAGCGCTTCGGCGAGGAGATCGCCGGCGTCGTCGACGGCGTCACGAAGCTGACCGGGATCACCTTCCAGTCGCGCGACGAGGCGCAGGCCAACAACTACCGCAAGATGATGGTGGCGATGGCCACCGACGTGCGGGTCATCCTGATCAAGCTCGCCGACCGCCTGCACAACATGCGCACGATCGACGCGATGCCCAAGCAGAAGCAGATGGAGAAGGCGCGCGAGACGCTCGAGATCTACGCGCCGCTCGCCCACCGCCTGGGCATCCACGCGATCAAGTGGGAGCTCGAGGACCTGGCCTTCGCGACCCTGCACCCGCGCAAGTACCAGGAGATCAAGGGCGCTGGTCGCCCAGCAGCGCGAGGAGCGCGAGCGCTACGTCAGCGAGGCCGGCGAGTACCTGCGCGGCGAGCTCGCGCGAGGTCGGCATCGAGGCCGCAGATCGCCGGCCGCGCCAAGCACTTCTACTCGATCTACTCGAAGATGACCAAGAAGGGCCGCGAGTTCAACGAGATCTACGACCTCACCGCGATGCGCGTGATCGTCGACTCGGTGAAGGACTGCTACGGCACCGTCGGCGTGATCCACTCGCTGTGGAAGCCGCTGCCCGGGTCGCTTCAAGGACTTCATCGCGATGCCCAAGTTCAACATGTACCAGTCGCTGCACACGACGGTGATCGGGCCCGAGGGGCGGCCGCTGGAGATCCAGATCCGCACCCACGAGATGCACGAGATGGCGGAGTTCGGCGTCGCCGCCCACTGGGTCTACAAGCAGCCGGAGGGCCGACGACCGGCGGCGACCCGGAGCTCGGCTGGCCGGCGGCCGGCGAGGACGCGAAGCTCAAGTGGCTGCGCTCGATGCTCGACTGGCAGAAGGAGCTCTCGGACCCGCGGGAGTTCATGGAGACGCTGCGCACCGACCTCTTCGAGGAGGAGGTCTACGTCTTCACCCCCAAGGGCGAAGTCAAGTCGCTGGCCGCCGGCGCGACGCCGCTGGACTTCGCCTACGAGGTCCACACCGAGATCGGCCACCGCTGCGTGGGCGCCCGGGTGAACGGGAAGATCGTGCCGCTGCACTACGAGCTGCGCTCCGGGCGACATCGTCGAGATCCTCACCGCCAAGCGCGAGCGCGGCCCCTCGCGCGACTGGCTGGCGATGGTCAAGACGACCCGGGCGCGCAACAAGATCAAGGCGTGGTTCAAGGCCGAGACGCCGCCAGGACACCGAGCACACCGGGCGCGAGCTGCTGCAGGAGCACCTGCGCAAACAGGGCCTGCCCGCGCAGAAGATCACCGGCTCGGCGCTGCTGGCCGACGTGATCCGCGAGGTCGGCTACCGCAAGGCCGACGACTTCTACATCGCCCTCGGGGCCGCCAAGGTCTCGCCGAAGCTGGTCGTCAACAAGGTCATGCAGCGCCTCAAGCAGGGCGAGTCGGCCGACGGCGAGGACAGCGCCGCCGACCTGCTGCGCGTCGGGCGCCCGCGGCGGCGCCCGACCAAGTCCTCCGGCCAGTACGGGATCAGGGTGGAAGGCGTCGACGACGTGATGCTGCGCCTGGCCAAGTGCTGCCGGCCGGTGCCCGGCGACGAGATCGTCGGCTACATCTCCCTCGGCCGCGGGCATCACGATCCACCGCGAGGACTGCCCGAACGCGGCGCTGCTGCGCAAGAACCCCGAGCGCTTCACCAACGTGGCCTGGGAAGGCGACCAGTCGACGGGCTTCATCGTCGAAATCCAGATCGACGCCTGGGATCGCCACCGCCTGCTCGAGGACCTCTCGCGGGCGTTCTCGGAGTCCGGGCGCCAACATCATCGAAGCGCGTTGCCTGTCCATGCCGCCGATGGTCAAGAACCGCTTCGTGGTCGAGGTCGCCGACGCCCACGCGCTCAAGGGCGCGATCACCCGGCTGCGCAACATCGAGTCGGTGTTCGACGCCTACCGCGTGACGCCGGGCGCAACCGCCGCCTAGTCGGCACAGCCGAGCCGGCTGCCGCTCCTCAGGAGACGACGTCAGCGCCCCGGGCATGACCGAGTAGTGCGCCTCGGTCACCTCCCCGAGATAGTCGCCGTCGACCTGCAGCGGCAGCGGGCGCCCGTCGGCGCTGCGGACGGTCAGCTCGCTCGCGTCGCGCAGGCCCGTGATCTGCCGGTGGCCGGTGACGCGGGCGCGCGCGCGAGAGCGCGCGCCAGGCGATGAAGGGCATCGAAAGCGGGCGTGGCCCGGTGCAGGACGCCGCCCGCGAGCGGGCCCGAGTCCAGCGCGGCGCCCTCGGCGATCTCGATAGGGCGGTTGTTGAAGTAGGTGAAGGGGGACCCGTTCTGGACGATCGCGGTGACGCCGTGGAGCGTCAGCCCGCCCGGCGCTGCACCTCCAGGCGCGGCGGGGAGACCAGGTAGCGGCGCATGAAGGTGGTGACGGCGACCCAGGTGAAGTAGTAGGGCCCGAGGCGTGCCTTCAGGCGCGGGTTGGAGTCGACGCGCTGGACTACGCTCGCGTCCAGGCCGAGCCCCGAGGCGAAGGTGAAGCAGCGGCCGTTGACGACCCCCAGGTCGACGCGGCGGGGATGCCAGTCGTCGGCCATCGCCAGCAGGTGCTCGGTGGCGTCCACGGGATCGCCCGGGATCCCGAGCATCTTGCCGAAGACGTTCGCCGAGCCGCCGGGCAGGCAGCACAGGGGGGTGGTGGAGCCGAGCAGGCCGTTGGCGGCTTCGTTGACCGTGCCGTCGCCGCCGAAGGCGACGACGACGTCATAGCCCTCGTGGGCGGCCTCGCGGCACAGCTCGGTGGCGTGGCCGCGGGCCTCGGTGTCGACGGCGTCGACCTCGAAGCGGCCCTGCAGGGCGTAGACGACGAGGTGGCGCAGCCGGTCGGAGACGGTGCGTCGCGTAGGGGTTGACGATGATCAGCATGCGCCGCTGCGTGTCCGGGGAGGCGAACCGGAAGGGCGCCTCGGCCTGCGCCGGGCCGCTCGCCGCGCTCGCGCGTGGAGGTGCTCACCGCAATTGGCCTACACCGGGCGGCGAGCTCGGCGTTACCCGACGCCGGGGCTCAGGTCGGCTTGTATCGCGCCGAGAACGTTGCTAGACTGCCGCGCAACATAGCTGGACACATCCAGAGGGGTGGAGGGACTGGCCCTACGAAACCCCGGCAACCACCGTCGCGTCACAGCGGGAAGGTGCCAATTCCAGAGAGATGTGTGGCGGGCCTCGGGCTCTTCGCCACACCGGTGACAGGCGAAGGCAAAGAGCGAAAGGGGCCCCAATGGCTGTGAGTCATCTTCAGTGCAGGGAGTGCAAGGCTGAGTACCCGCTGGAGGCGCAGTACGTCTGCGAGCAGTGCTTCGGGCCGCTCGAGGTCGTCTACGACCACGCGGGCGCCCGCGCTGCGACATCGCCGAACGGCGCCGCCGCATCCAGGGCGGCCCGCAGAACATCTGGCGCTACGCCGACTTCCTGCCGCTCGCCGGCGGCCCCCCGGGCCCCTCTGGCCGGCTCGGCCTCGCGCGTGGGCCTGCCCGCCGGCTGCACGCCGCTGATCCGCGCCGACCGGCTCGCCGCAGCGGCTCGGCCTGCGCGAGGTCTGGGTCAAGAACGACGCCGCCAACCCGACCCACTCCTTCAAGGACCGCGTCGTCTCGGTGGCCGTCACGCGGGCGCCGCGAGCTCGGCTTCCAGACGATCGCCTGCGCCTCGACCGGCAACCTGGCCAACTCGGTGGCCGCCCACGCGGCCGCGCTCGGGCATGGACTCCTACGTCTTCATCCCCGCCGACCTCGAGGAGCAGAAGGTCCTCGCCACTGGCATCTACGGGACCCGGCTGGTCGGCGTCGAGGGCAACTACGACGACGTCAACCGGCTGTGCACCGAGCTGTGCGCCGAGCGCGACTGGGCGTTCGTGAACATCAACCTGCGCCCCTACTACGCCGAGGGCTCGAAGACGCTGGCCTTCGAGATCGCCGAGCAGCTCGGCTGGGAGCTGCCCGACCGCTGCGTCGTGCCCATCGCCTCGGGGTCGCTGTTCACGAAGATCGCCAAGGGCTTTCGAGGAGTGGACCGAGCTCGGCCTGATCGAGGGCGAGCTGCCGCGCATGAACGGCGCCCAGGCCGAGGGCTGCTCGCCCGTCGCCACCGCCTTCGCCGCCGGCCACGACGTCTGCCGTCCGGTCAAGCCGAACACGATCGCCAAGTCGCTGGCCATCGGCAACCCCGCCGACGGCCCCTACGCGCTCGACCTCGCCCGCCGCACGGGCGGCTCCGTGGACGCCGTCACCGACGACGAGATCCGCGCCGGGATCGGCCTGCTGGCGCAGACGACCGGCGATCTTCACCGAGACCGCCGGCGGCGTCACCACCGCCGTGCTGGCCAAGCTCGCCGCCCGCGGGGACATCGACCCCGACGAGCGCGTCGTGCTGGTCATCACCGGCGAGGGACTGAAGACGCTCGACGCCGTCCGCGGCACCTTCGAGACGCACACGATCGATCCCACGGTGGAGGCATTCCAGGCCGGCGTGCCCAGCCGGTGACGGTCTGATGGCGTCGTCGTGAAGATCCCGACGCAGCTGCGCGCCGCGGCAGGGGGGGAGGCCGAGGCCGGCGTCGAGGGCGCCACGGTGCAGGAGGTGCTCGACGGGCTCTTCGAGCGCCACGAGGAGCTGCGCGCGCGCATCTCCGACGAGGACGGCTCGCTGCGGCGCTTCGTGAACGTCTACCTCGCCGGCGAAGACATCCGCTTCCTGGACGGGCCTCGCCACGCCCGTCGCCGACGGCGCCGAGGTGACGATCCTGCCCGCAGTCGCCGGCGGCTAGGGCGCCGCGGCGGCGTGGTGGGCGGCGGCGGCGGTGGGCGGTGGCCGGCGTGGAGCCGCTGATGCCCACCGTCGAGACCAGCCCGGCGGCGCACATCGCGGCGATCGTGAGCTGCCGCATCCGCTTCGGTGTGAGCCATCCGAAGTGATGGGTCTGAAGCCAGGTTCGAAAGCCGGTAGCCGCCGAGGCGGCCGCCATAGCGCAGCCGGCGCACATGGCCTTGAGGATAGCCCTAGGTCCGCTCGGGGGCGCCGGAGCGGTCTCCCAGACGCTGGCGCAGCTCGGGGGCGCCCGACTGGTCTTCCAGGCGCTGGCGAAGCTCCGGGCCGCGGCCGGCGGCCACGGCGCTCGCGGCGCGCTGGTCTCGGTGAGGTCGAGGCCCCGGGCGCGGGCGAGGTCGAGAAGGTCCTGGCGCTCCTCGCCCTCGCGGGCGGCGCGCAGGAACAGCCAGCAGAAGAGCCCGAGGGTGAGGATGGACTCCTCGACCATCATGATCGCCCCGGCGAGGTTCTGGTCGGCCAGCGGGGAGATGTGGAAGGCGACGTCTCCCTTCAGGTAGAAGGGGTAGAAGACGGTCCCCGACCACAGGAAGATGTTGCCGAGGACGGTGGCGGTCAGGCGGACCGCGACGATGTAGATCAGCCTGCCGAGGTTGCCGAACCAGCTCGGCGTGGGCAGGGGGCCGAGCAGGCACATCCACATGTTGATCCCGAAGCCGAGGAACATGGCGTGCTGGAGGAGGTGGATCCCGTTGTGGCGCAGGGCCGCCTGGTAGAGGAACGGCAGGTGCCACACGTACAGGTCCACGGCCCACAGCGGGAAAGGCGATGGCGGGATGGGACAGGACCCGCAGCCGGTCGAACACCCGCACGTTGCCGATCCGAGCCGTCAGGATCGGGGCTATCAGCGGCCCGGTCAGCCCCAGCACGATCAGCAGGGCGGCTATGTCGCCGATCAGCAGGTGCTCGATCATGTGCACGTAGAGGAGTTCCTGGCTGTCGGAGCCGAGGCCGGTGAGAGCCACGGCGATCGTCGCGACGCCGCCGTAGAAGCAGGCCTGGCGCCAGCCGGGCACGGCTCGGCCCGTTCCCGCGAGCGTCCTCGCGCGGCGGGCGTAGAGGAGGCCGATCAGGGCCAGCGGGGTCAGCTGAAGGGCCGTCTCGGCGCCCAGGGACACGGCGGGGATCAGCGGGAGCATCGGCTATCAGGGTACGGCAGGGCGCTGAACGGGTACGTCAGGGGTGCACCCGCCCTGCCCATCCGGAGTTTCGAAATTTCTTCACGGCCCTTCAGGTACGCGTGAGTAGCATGGGATTTCCTGACGATATGACCGCTCAGACCCTCATCAACCCAGCTGTGGACGGGATCACCGAGAGGTTCGACCCGATCGAGTGCCTCGACGAGCGCATGCGCCATCGGGCCGCCCATGAGGGTCCGGTCGAGCCGGGCCGCTACATAGAGGTGCAGGGAGCCGACCGCACGCTCCTGATCCCACTGGCCGTCGAGGCGATGCGGATAGGCCGCGGCCTGGCCGCCGACCTGCGCCTGGACGAGAGCTCGGTGTCGCGGCGGCACGCCATCATCGTGCCGCGACCCTCCGGGGCGCGGGTGCTCGACGACCGCAGCTCCAACGGAACCTTCGTCAACGGCAGGCGCGTCCAGCAGGCCGAGCTTTGCAACGGCGACGTGATCGTGGTCGGCCGCGTCGTGCTGCGCTACCTGGAGCTGTAGGCAAACGGGCCGGCCCCGCCGGCCCGCCGCCTTCGCGCGAGCTCAGCCCTCGACGGCGAACTCCGGCTCCACCGTCGTCTGCGCGGCCCTCCACTCGCTGAGGGTCTCCAGGGAGCCGTCGATGATGCGGTTCAGGAACTCCTTGCGGTCATTGATGTGCGGAAATGGCACCTCCGGCACGGGAAGCTCCAGGAACTCGCAGAGCGGCTCCCAACCTTCCTGAACGCTCCACACGAGCAGGCGGTCGGAGGGGATGCTCGCCTTGACCTCCTCGTTGTGGCGTTTCATCCGCCCGATCATCTCTCCGGGCCCGTGACCTCCGGCGAAGGTGCCCCGGCCCTGCCAGAGCAGCCGGTCGATCATGTCCAGGAATGCCTGCCATTGGGGGTTGACGTGGGCCTGGGCGCTGGAGAGCAGGCGGATCAGGGACTCCCCGTGGCGCACCGCCCACACCGTCTGGCGCATGCTGGCTTCCCAGGCCTCGTCCTCGCGCACGCTGAGGACGACCTTCGCCTCCGGGTAGAAGTCGGCGAGCTCCCTGTAGAAGTAGCCACCGGGCCAGTCGACCGTCGAGTTGAAGCCGTCGAAGAGCTCCGGCCAGGGGGAGGATCCGTCGAGGGCCTGCTGCCACATGGCGGCCTGGTCGAGGTCGGCCAGGACGTCGACCATGTGGTAGCACGGTCCGAGGCCCAGCATTTCCAGGGCCATCTTCTGCGTAAGGGTGCCTGTCCGCGGCATCCCCGCTCCTATCACCTTCATCGTTGTCCGCGCTCCTCGCTCTGGCTCTCGGTGGGGTGGGGGCCCCGCCGCCGGTAGCAAACACCGAGCGCCCTGGGGCGCTGGAAGGCAGGACTCTACCCGAGAGATCGGGGGCGAAGTCGAAGAAAATGCGAACTCCGGGCGGTGTGGCGCGGGCGGACTGGCCACGTGACCAAGGCTTGACATCGCGTGGTACGATCCGCGAATCCTGGAGGGGTGATATCGATGGCCTGCACGTCCGCTGCGGGCATTGGGAGGCGAGCATGATGCAGAGGGGGTGTCTCGACCCGGATGGGTCTGTCGGGCAGCATGCGGTGCGCTCTCGGCAGCGCTGGTGGTGCGTGTCTCGTGATGGCTCTGGGAGCCGCACCCGCGGGCGCGCCTTGGTGGATCTGTCCGGGAACGCCTTCCAGATCCTCGCCCCGGGCGAAGGGGTCACCCGGCAAGTACGCGACCGATCAGGGCAAGCTGTACGACAAGCTGACCCCGCACCAGGGCAAGGTCACCCAGGCGACGCTCGAAAAGCTCTTCGTGTCGGAGAAGTTCGGCGTCGTCAGGCAGCCCCGCTGCGCACCGAGACGACACCCGCGCGCCGGGCTGGAAATCGTGCGCGACAGCCACGACATCCCGCACATCTTCGGCGCAACGCGCGGCGACGTGATGTTCGGCTCCGGCTGGGTGGCGGCCGAGGATCGCGGCCTGCTGCTCGAACTCGGCCTCGGGCCGGCGTACGCGGCCGCGCTCGAGCGTCCCCGGCGTCAACCCGTTCGGCCTGCTGCTCACGGGCCGCTCGTTCACGCCGAGCGCGGAAGCGATCAACTACGTCGCCGAACAGAAGAAAGTCCTCGAAGAAAAGGGTCCGAAGGGCGAACAGGTCATCGCAGACCTCGAAAACTGGGTCGAAGGGGTCAACGCCTACGAGGCAACGCCGCCGCGCACGGCGGCTGAAAACGGTCACGCTCACCGACGCGATCGCCGGGCTTCGCCTTCATCGGCTCGATCTTCGGCAACGGCGGCGGCGGCGAAGTCGCCAACTCCGAACTCCTCGCCGGACTCGAGGAAAAGCTCGGCACCGAAGAAGGCGTCAAGGAAGTCTTCCGCGACCTGCGCGAGGTCAACGATCCCGAAGCGCCGACGACGGCGACGAAACCGTTCCCCTACGACGTGGTGCCGACCGGCCCGACGCCGGGCGCGGTGCGTGGTCGAACCCGGGCTCGCAGGGCGCCGTCGGCGTGCAGAAAGCCGCGCAGGCGCTGAAGGCGTCGCGCCGCAAGGCCTCCAACTTCCTGCTCGTCGGGCGCGGGCGACTCCGCAAGCGGGCCACCCGCTCGCGGTGATGGGGCCGCAGCTCGGCTACTTCTACCCGGAGATCGTCATGCAGGCGCGACCTGCACGGCCCCGGCATCGACGCCCAGGGCGTCATCGCGCCGATCTCGCCGTACGTGTTCATCGGCCGCGGCCGCGACTTCGCGTGGAGCCTCACGAGCGCGGGCAGCGAGAACACGCAGCAGTTCCTGGAGAAGCTGTGCAACGAAGACGAAAGCCCGCCGACGCGCGAATCGACGAACTACATGTACAACGGCGAATGCATCCCGATGACGACCGTCGACGCCGGGAAACTCGGAGCGGCGAACGCCGAACCCGCGCATGAGGTCTTCTTCAAAGAAACGGTCCACGGGCCCGATCAGCGGCACGGTGCTCGGTCGGCGGCGCAGCCGTACGCGATCGCCAACGACCGCTCGACCCGCGGCCGCGAGCCGGCGGGAGAGGTCGCGTTCAGCGAGCTGGACTCCAACGAAGGTGCACTCGCCGCAGCAGTTCTTCGAAGCGGCCAACGAACTCGAGACGACGTTCAACATGGCCTACCTGGACAGCAAACACATCGCCTACTTCTCGACCGGGCGCCTGCCGGTGCTGGCGCCGGGCACCGACCCGAGCCTGCCGACCCTGGGAACGGGCGAATACGACTGGCAGGGCTTCCTCACCGCTGGAACAGCACCCGCACGAAGTGGACCCCGCCGGCAACGCTGTTCCTGAACTGGAACAACAAGCCGGCGCCCGAATGGGGCGCGGCCTCGGACAACTACTCCTACGGCCCGGTCCAGCGAGTGCAGATGTTCACCGGCTTCCACACCGGCATGACCGAGGCCGACGACGCCACGATCATGAACAGGGCGGCGACGCAGGACCTGCGGGCGCTCAAGGTCTGGCCGTACATCCAGCAGGTGCTGGAAGGCGGGCCCGGCGCCGAGCACACTCGCCGAGGAAGCGGCGAAGATCGTCACCGAGTGGGTCGCAGAAGGGCGCGAGCCGGTTCGGCAAGGAACGGCCCGAAGGCGCCCGGGCGCGGCGGTCATGGACGCGGTCTGGACGCCGATCGGCGAAGCGGTGCTCGGCCCGGTGCTCGGCGAGGCTGCTGGCGAAGTTCGAGTCGCATCGATCGGATCCGACGACGCGCCGAACTCCACGGGCTCCTCCTTCGACGGCGGCTGGTACGGGTACGTCTACAAGGACCTGCGCACGCTGCTCGGCGAACCGGTGGCCCAGCCCTACAGCCGGCCCTACTGCGGCAACGGCAACCTCGAAGCCTGCCGCGACGTCGCTGTGGGCGGCGATCCAGACGGCGGCTCGAAGAACTCGCCGGCCGCACAGGGCCCGAACCCGAAGACATGGCAGGCCGCGAAGGTGCGGATCGCATTCCCGCCGGACCCGATCCTGCACTACACGATGCGCTGGACGAACCGCTCGACCTTCCAGCAGGTCATCGAATTCACCGGCCACGAAGAAGAAGCACGCTAGGCTCACGAGAGAGGGGAGTCGGAGCCGCGCTGGGGGGTCGGCGCGGCTCCGCCCTCGAACCGATCGGGGGAGGGTCGCTCGGGGGCGGGCGGCCCGAGCCCCTGCCGCGGCGCTCAGGCGCGCAGCCGCCGCCAGCCCGAAGCTCACGCCGGTGAGCTCCTCGGAGAGCTCCCACAGCGTGGCCGCGACGTGCGGGGTCGCGGGCGGCGCCGCTGGGCGTGACACGTGGGGTCGCCCGCGGAACTCTCCCGGCCCGTCGGGGCCCACGTAGGTGCCACCCTGCACGCCCGGCGGGTGGCCGCATACAGGGTCGGCAGGGCGCCCATCTCGGCGCTCTGGGCGAGGGCCAGGTTGGTCACGCGCATGACCAGGCGATCCACCAGCGGGGCGGCGGCCGACTGCAGGTTGGTGGCGGCGTAGCCGGGATGGGCGGCGAGGCTCGAGACCGTGTGAGCCGGCGGCCCGCAGGCGCCGGTCGAGCTCGAGGGCGAACAGCAGGTTGGCGAGCTTGGACTGGCCGTAGGCGCTCCAGCGCATGTAGCCGGCGCTCGGACTGGATGTCGTCGAAGTTGATGCGGCCCATCTTGTGCGCGTTGCTGCTCAGGGTCACCACGCTGGCGTCGGGCGCGGCCCTCCATCAGCCCGAGCAGGCGGCCGGTGAGCGCGAAGTGCCCGAGGTGGTTGGTGCCGAGCTGGAGCTCGAAGCCGTCGGCTGTGACCCGTCGCGGCGGGGCCATCACGCCCGCGTTGTTGATCAGCAGGTCGAGGCCCGCCTCTCCGGCGAGCCCGCGGAAGGCCTCGGCGAAGGCGGCCACCGAGGCGAGATCGCCGAGATCGAGCTCCAGGAGCTCCAGGCGGGCGTCGGGCGCGGCGGCCCTGATCTGCTCCAGTGCCTCCTGGCCCTTGGCGGTGTCCCGGCAGGCGAGGATCACCGAGGCGCCGTGGCGTGCGAGCTGCAGGGCGGTGACCAGCCCGAGGCCGCTGTTGGCCCCGGTCACGATGGCGGTCCGGCCCTCCTGGTCGGGGATCTGCTCGCTGCCCCAGCCTCGAGCCACCGACCGGTCCTAGCGTTCGGCCAGCGCCGCGGCTCCGAGGCCGGCGGCCGCGAGTGCCGTGCCGGTGACGAGCACCGTGGTGGCCTTCGGCAGGTAGCCGGCCCGGCCCCCCGCCGCCCCGGCGAGGGCATCGGCGACGTCGCAGCCGAGCCCGGCCAGCAGCCAGCGCCGGCGCGTCTCTCCCTCGCTGCCGAGGGCACCCCAGGCGAGAGCCACGTCGCGGATGCCGAACAGCCTCGCCAGATAGGGGGCCTGCGGGTTCCCGGAAACGTCCAGGCCGAACATCCTCCCGGCCAGCCCGGGTGCAAGCCACGCCCCCGCGCCGATTCCCAGCCGTACCGCCGCGAGGGTCTCGATCGTGCGATCGCCCCTCATGCTGTCGTGCCGCCTGCGCTCCTGCCCGTGTGGCTCATGGCCCCCCTCGGAGATGGATGGCGGCCCGTGTCCCGGGCCCCGCCTCGGCCGGGCGATCTTTCCACAGCCGGGGCAGGGATGCAACCATCCATCCCTCTCTCAGTGGAGCAGCGGGGCTCCCAGCAGGGCCGCCGCCACGCCGACCAGCCCGGCCCCCAGCAGGACGGGGACTATGTGTCTGCCGTAGATCAGCAGGGCGAGGGCGCTGGCGCCCAGCAGCACGTACTGCCAGGACTCTCCGAGGGCCATGGTGAGCGGGATCGCCGAGCCCATGATGGCCCCGGCGGCGGCGGGTGCGGCGCCCGCGAGGAACGCCCGCACGCGACCGTCTCCCAGGAGGGCCTCGAAGCGGTCGGCTCCGAACAGGATGAAGGAGAAGGAGGGAGCGAAGGCGACCAGGGCGGCCAGCAGCCCGGCCCCCAGGCCACCGGCCGCGTATCCCACGGCGGCGACCGTCTGGGTGACGGGCCCCGGCGTGACCTGCCCGAGGGCCACCGCGTTGAGGAACTGGCCGTGGGTCATCCAGTGGTAGTTGTTCACCGCGTCGGCCTGCATGAGGGGGACGATCACGAAGCCGCCCCCGAAGGCGAGCCCCCCGACCTTCAGGGCCGTCCAGATGAGGGCCCAGGTCCCGGCCGGCTCGGTCGCCGCGGCCAGCAGGGGCCAGGCCCCCACGGCGGCGAGGGTTCGCGACAGCCCGCTCCAGGCCAGCTCGATCGCGCCGCAGCCGATAAGCACGAGGACGAGCAGCGGGCCGAGAAGGGCGCTGGAGAGGCCGCCGGCGAGGGCGTAGGCGAGCACCCGCAGGCGCTCACGGGGCGCGGCGCGGCGCCAGATGGGGATCGACACGGCGAGCCCGGCCGCCAGGGCCACGGCGGGCACCGCAGAACCGGCTCCCATCCCGGCTCCTCGCACCCAGGAGGGCGGCGAGCCGCCGAGGAACAGGACCGAGAGGGCGAGGATCAGCGCCAGCCCCGGCAGGATGAAGCAGGCTCCCCCGAGCAGGGCACCCCGGGGTCCCCGCAGGCGCCAGGCGCAGTAGATGGCCAGCTGGGTCGATGCCGGCCCGGGGAGCAGGTTGGTGGCCGCGATCGCCCGCTCGAACTGGGTGGGGTGAGCCATCTCCGCCGCGAGACGCACAGGTCGCGCAGGAGCGTCACGTGCGCGGGCGGCCCTCCGAAGCCCACGCATCCGATCCGGCCCCACTCGCGGGCGATCTCGCGCAGGGAGGGGGAGCCGGGTCCGTGCTCGGGCATGGCGGCAGGCTATGGCCTGGGATCCCTCAAGGGCGGCCGCCTGCGGGCCGATATCAACCGGTGTCTGACGTGCCATCTCCCCTTCGGTTCCTGAATGGGCCCGAGCGCCGCCTGCTCGGGTGGCTGGTCTGCCGCCTGTTCGACACCGACAACCCGCGCTTCGTCCGGGCCCTGGAGCGCTCGGGGGTGCAGGCGACTGCCCGCATGGCCTGCGTGAACGCCCTGCGGCTGTATGCGATCGGCTTCCTGGTCCTGGGCCTGCTCTCCCAGCTCGTGGGGCTCCTGCCGGTCTCCTACCTCTTCTACGCCCTGGCCGGGGCCTGCATGGCCTGGTCCTTCTGGTGCCTGGCCACGACGGTCGGACCCGAGCGCGAGCACAAGCGGATGCAGGCGGCCGGGCACTAGCGGGCAGGGGCCAGCTTGCCGGCCATCGAGCGGGGTAGGTGAAAGGCAGGCGGGCGGAGGGTCTCTCCCGCGCCCTGCGTCGGCGTCCCGGCGAGAGAGGGAGGGCCGGCCCCGGCTCTCCGATATGCGTCTAGCCCGGGCGGCGAGGCCGTGCGCCGCCCGGGCTCGATTGATAGCGTGTGCCGATCGCCACGACCGGCTGGTGGCCATACGCATTCGGGGGGTCTGCATGGGGTGTCGAATTGGTCGTTCTCGCGTCCGCCTCACGGGACTCGCCCTGGGGACGTGCCTGCTCGCCGGTGTGGTCCCGGCGGGCGCAACCGGGGCGGCGCAGGCCGCCGGCGGAGGTCCCCGCACGGAGAAGTTCACGCTGGTGATCGAAGGCGTCGCGCGCGCCAGACGGCATTTCACCGTCAACGGCGAAGTGGGCACGTGCACCGAGGAAGCCAGTGGGACCTTCTCCCAGGGGAACTACTTCCTGCGCGGGCGCGGCGTGACACTCGAATTCGTCCGCAAGCGGCACGGCTCCAGCTGGATCTACGGGGTCAAGCGGGTCGGCCGCCGCAACGCCGTCTTCACCGTCAAGGTCAAACAGGTCCGGGAAGCCACGGGCAGCGCTGAAGTGAAAGCGCTCTCGATCAAAGGCTTCACGCTGCCATGCCCGGAAAGCGGGGTCAAACACGACCTCGACACGCCCGGCTGCGGCACCACGAAGAAACTCGACACCGACCTCGGCCTCAAAATCTCCGGCACCACGTTCACGGTGGCACCGGGTGACGAAACCCTCGCCGCACCCATCCCGCTCGGCACGTGTGGCGAAACGACCCTAACGAAGGGGTTCCTGTCGCTTCTGTACGAATGGCCCGACTACGTCCCGGTCGCCTCGGCTCCGCTGCCGGAGGCGAAGCTGTTCAGCGGGGTTCACGCGCTGGCGGTGAAGCTCTCGGGCGAAGACAAGGGCACCCCCAAGCCGATCGGGACGCCGCCACTGACCGGCACGGCGACGGACTCCGGAGAGACCGACATCACAGTCCGCTTCATCCGCTGCGGCGCGCCGCACCTGCCGGCCTGCGGCTGAGCTGCGGTCCAAGGGGTCTAGTTGACCCCGTTGTGTGCCCCGCTCGACTCCCACAGGAGCGTCTGGGGGGCGGGCTCGGGTGCCCACTCCTGCTGGCCGTTCGCGCTCCCGGCGACCGGCTGCTCTCCCTGTGAGGCCCAGATCTCGGCCTCGGCGGCGGGCTCGGGTGCCCACTCCTGCTGGCCGTTCGCGCTCCCGGCGACCGGCTGCTCTCCCTGTGAGGCCCAGATCTCGGCCTCGGCGGCGGGCTCTTCGACGTAGCCGTTGCCCACCTGATATTCGAGCGGCTCCTCCTCGGCGTATTCCGCGACCCACAGCGCATAGCGGAACAGCCCGCTCTCGTCGGCGACCCAGAAGGACTCGCCCTCGGCGGTGGCCTCGTGCAGGACCGAGCGGTCGTAGAGCTCGGCGATCCGGACGAGGGCCTCGATGTCCTCGACGTCGATCACCGCCACGCCGGGCAGCTGCCAGACCTGGGCGACCGGGACGATCATGCGGCCGTATCGGGAGAGGATGGCCGCCGAGTCGTCCCGCGTCCGCCGGCGCATGAAGGCGAGCGCTCCGAGCATCGCGCAGACCACGAGGGCGATACCGCCCAGGGCGATCCAGCGGGCCGCGGCGACGGGCAGCCGGGCGATCTTCAAGGAGATGGAGAGCGGCTGGTCGCGCCGGCCCGTCAGGGAGCCCGCGGCGGAGGGAGCGAAGGGAGTCGTCGAGGTTGCGCCGCTCCCGGAGGTGACCGGCTGGAGCTCCAGGCGGTTGAGCGAGAACTGGATTCGCGGAGAGAAGGCCGTGTGCAGCCTCATCTCGTCCAGCCGACCGGCGCCGGTCACGTGCGGAACCAGGGTCAGCGTGTAGGTCCCGTTCACGGCGGTCGTCGCCTCGACCCGGCGAAGCAGCCCCAGCAGCGAGGAGAGATCGAGGTCCGCGGTGACGGCGGCGCGATCACCCCGGAAGGAGGTCGGGCTTCCCAGCTGCAGGGTCCTGCGCCATCCGCTCGTCGAGGCGACCGTGGCTGAGATCGAGGCCCGTCCCGCCAGCGAGTGGGCGCCCGCGGCGTGGAACAGGTAGGCGAAGCGGAACCTGACGACGCTGATGACGTGCGCGAAGATCGGGTCGCCCGTCACGGCGCGGTTGCCGGGATAGGCCGGTCCGGGGTCCGCATCGGCGGAGTAGGAGAGGATGCCGCTCTGCTGGTAGGGGACGGTCAGGGGAAGCAGGGCCGAGGAGGGGCGGGAGAAGGCGAGCACCGCCAGTGCCACGAGCGGGAGCAGTGCCACGAGGCCGACCGCGAGCACGCCCACGGCCGGCTCGGCGGATTCTCCCGCCGGCGCCCGGGCGCTGCGCCCGGCCCGCGCGCTGCCGGCGCCTCAGCCGCTGGCGCAGGGTGAAGGCGGCTCCCGCCACCAGCAGTGTCCCGACCATGACCAGGCCGGCGATCAGGGCCGGCGAGCGCACGGACTGCAGGCTCGAGCCGGCCCCCGGGATGTGCAGCCACAGCGCCCCCAGCAGCTGGCTGGCGGCGGGATGTTCGATGTCGACGAAGTTGTTGTTGTCGCCCTTGAAGACGTAGCGGGCGCCGGAGCGGGCGATGATCCGGTGCAGCACGACCGTGTGCAGGGCCTTGCTGCGGTAGGCGACGATCTCGCCCACGTGGTAGCTGCTTTGACTGCGCACCAGGACGAGATCGCCGGTGTGGAAGCGCGGCTGCATGCTGACCCCTTCGGTGACCACGTAGCTCGTGGAGCCGCCGAGGCCGGTCGGGGCGAAGTAGAACCACAGGCATGCGAGGACCACCAGTCCGAGACCGCTTGAGACGACCTTCGCTGTCAGACGGGTTCGCATGGCGGGCCTTCACGCGGAGCGGCCTCTCGCAGGCCGCTCCGCGTGTCGATAGGCGGTCTCGCTATTCGATCGTGACCGTGCCGCTGCTCACTGCGGCGACGGACAGCTTCAGCCCGTTCGCGTCCGGAATGGGCGTTCCGAAGGTGCAGGTGACCGCGAAGGGCGATGAGCCTTCCGAGGCACCGCAGTCGGTCCAGTCGGACGTTTCCGGGGCTCCGGCCGTGAGAGCGACCTTGACGTCGGATGCGGCCTTGTCGAGGTCGAACGTCACGGAGTTCATGGTCGTTCCGTCGGCGCTGAAGGTGTAGTTGGTCGGCGATGAGACGGTGTAGCCGCTCACTTCCGCCGATCCGGCACCGGCCGAATGGCTTGCCACGGTGTTGCTGGCCGTGAACGCGTAGGCGCTCACCCCGATGATCCCGGCGAGCACGAACACGAGCAGGCCGGCAAGCTTGCGCTTGCGTCCGGCCAGCTTCCTATTTCCAATACTTATGCGCACGTCGATGCCTCCTTGGCTTTGATGAACACTGCCTGTGTTCCTTTGCGGGCCAATCGACGGCGATGCGGGCGGCCTTTACGTGTGCATCGTCACTTGTCGGGGATTTGCAGGGGTTTGTCGCAGGAGCTCCGGGGTTCGTCGGACCTTCGTCGCTTCGACCGGACCCATCTCTATCCTCGGGTCGGCCATGACGAGCGGCCGCGAAGAGGTGCAGATCGCGGCGAGGGACGCTGTCGAGCGCACCCGGGAGGCCTCCAACCGGACGGCCCAGAGGGGGGTCCGACGGCTTACCGCGCCGGTCCACGCCCACATCCTCGACCAGGAGAAGCCCAGGCACTACGAGGCCTTCATGGCCTTCCGATGCGGTGACCCGGCCTCCAAGGCCGTCGGAGAAGTGCAGCTGACCGCCAGGCGCCTGTACGAGGGCGCCACCGAGCTGAGCCAGACGCCGGTGGTGCTCGAGGACTCAGAGCACCGGATGGTCGGGTTCTGCAGCGTCCACACGCGCCCGCCCGGCGGGTACCCGGGCGAGGATCCCCACCTGTGGATCGCCGAACGCTACATCGTGGCCTTCGGGCGCGATCTCCGGTACCGCAGGCGCCTGCTGAGGGACAACACGACATGGGTGGGGGAGGCGGTGATCCGCGCCGCCCTGGACATGATCGTCCTGGAAGCCGGAGCCGGCCCCATGCCTGCCGTGAGCGCCCTCGTGCGCCCTCTCAACAAGGGCAGCAGTCGCGTCCTGGAAGGGTTCGGCTTCGAGTCCCACCCCACGGTGCCCCTGTGGGGACAGAACCTTCTGTGGCGCAAGCGGGGGCTGCCTCCGCCACCCGAGCTCGACCCGGACGCCTATCTCCCGCCCCAGGCACCCGTCAGGATCGGCCGCAACGACCCCTGCTGGTGCGGGTCAGGGCGAAAGCTCAAGAGGTGCCACGGCAGCTGAGGAGCGCTAGTGGGCGGAACCTGTCATCCTGGCACTCGCCGGTCGGGCAGCGCCACTTGGTAGCCTTGCGCTTGAAGTCGGCCCCGGCGAACGTCCAGTCGCCGTGCTCGCACGGACGGCGGCTTGTGCTCGCCGCGCTTGACGCGCGGGCGTCTTGCGAAGCGGGGTGAACGGCGCAGACGCCGCGGTCCATGCAGCCGTCGTGGATCGGCTCGTTGTCGTAGCCCTTGTCCATGATCGCCGTCTTGACCGCGAAGCCGCGCTCGCGGGCTGCGTCGATCAGCGGCAGCGCGAAGGTCTGTCTCGGCGTCGCTCGCCGTCTCGACGCGTCCATGCGAGCGGTAGGTCGGTGCGGCGCAGACGGCCGCGTGGACCTTGTAGCCGTAGAAGCCACCACCCTTGCGAGTGGAGACGGCGGAGCGGTGGCCCCACGAGGCGTCGGGGTCGCTGTAGCCGCTCGCGCTCCGGGCCGTTCTTGGAGAGGAAGCGCTGGCCGTTGGCGTAGGCGGGAAGGTCGGAGCCGTCGATGGCGACGTCGGGGCCCATCTCCGGGTGCTCGGCGTGGAGCGCGGCGGTCACGCGGTCAAGGCAGGCGTCGAGCAGGGGCTTGTGCTCGCGCAGCTTCGCGGCGAAGCGGTAGCAGGCGTACACGCTCGGGCAGCAGCCGAGCGCGGCTTGCAAGCCCGGGTGCTCGGCGACGAGGCGCGCGGTGCGCCTCCACGTCGGGATCGCGTAGATGCTCTTGGCGAGCGCCATGCCGACCATCGCCCGGATCGGGTAGCCGGGACGTCCGGTCCAGCGGGTCGCTTCAAGCTCGGCGATCAGCGCCCCGATCTCGGGAGAGTCGAGCACTGCTGATAGCTGGACACCGCCTGAGGCGGTGATACCTTCGTGTGGTCCACGGAGCCCAATCCTCTGTGGTCCAGACCCCCGGAGACGCCAATCTCGCGGGGGTCGCTTATTGGAGTTCGAGAAGAACTCTACAGGTAGCATCGGACGGAAAGATGCTGGAGACATGGGGATTTTGGCAACATGGGCAGGGTTGGGGGAGAGGAGGGAGAACAGTCAGGCAGATGGTGCACAGCGGGGAACGACCATTTCAGGAGCGGGATCTCGCGCCGACGTGGCTGGAGCAGTTTCAAGCCTGGCGCGGGGAGGCGCTCGCGTCGGAGATGGACGAGCCGGAGGCGATGGTCCTCGCCACGGCCGACGCCGACGGGGTCCCCTCGGCGAGGTCGGTGCTCCTGAAGGGTGTCGACGAGCGCGGTTTTGAGTTCTTCACGAACCTGGACTCGCGCAAGGGGCTCGACATCGCCGCCAATCCCCGAGCCTCGCTCGTGTTCCCGTGGTATGCGCTGCACCGCCAGGTCGTCGTCGTCGGGGACGTCGAAGGAGTCGAGCCCGAACGAGCCGACCTGTACTTCGCCACACGTCCTTACGGATCTCAGATCAGCGCCTGGGCGAGCCGGCAGTCGAGCGTGATCGATGACCGGTCTGTGCTGGATCAGGCCCGGGCCGAGCTCGAACAGCGCTATCCGCCGACCGGGGAGGTGCCCCGGCCGGAGCGCTGGAGCGGTTTCCGGGTGAAGCCCCAGACGGTCGAGTTCTGGCAGGGCCGCGCCGACCGCCTTCACGACCGCCTTCGCTTCCGCCGCAGCGAGCCGGGAGGATGGGTGGTCGAGCGGCTCTCCCCGTGACGGGCCGCCCTAGTAGGCGTTGCCCCCACGACCACGAGGGCAACTGCGGAGGGTGGACATGGCATTGCAGGTAGTCGGAGCAGGGTTGGGGCGCACCGGGACGAACTCGCTGAAGCTCGCCCTGGAGGAGCTGCTGGGCAGCCCCTGCTACCACATGTTCGAGCTCATGCAGCGCCCGCAGGACGGCCCCGTGTGGGAGCGGGCCGTGCATGGCGAGCCCGTCGACTGGAACGAGCTGCTCGCCGACTACAGGGCCACGGTCGACTGGCCGGCGTGTGCCTTCTGGCGGGAGATATGGGCGGCGAACCCCGACGCGGTGGTCCTCCTGTCGAGCCGGGAGACGCCCCAGGCATGGTGGGCGAGCATGGAGAAGACGATCGTGCCCGTCCTCAACGGGCCGCCGCTCGGGGACGATCCCGAGGCTGAGCGGGGGCAGGCGATGATCCTCGAGCTGATGAGAACGCGCTTCACGCCGGACTGGGGGGATCGCGAGGCGGCCATCGCCGCCTACGGGCGCCATTGCGAGGAGGTACGCAGCGAGGTGCCCAAGGGCAAGCTGATCGACTGGCAGACCGGGGACGGGTGGGAGCCGATATGTGCCGGCCTGGGCCTGGAGGTGCCCTCGACCCCGTTCCCCCACGAGAACCGCACGGTCGACTTCCGCGCGAACGTCGAGCAGCGGATGTCGTCCTAGGGCGCGTCTGCGACATGCGAACCACGCCGCTGATCGGCAACAAGGCTTGGTTTGGGCCCCGGCGATTCGGCTGGGGACTGGACCCCGTCTCGCCCGAGGGTTGGACGGTGGCGGCAATCGCCGCACTTTTGAGTGTTGTCGCCAGGCGGGGGCAACGCGCGACCCGCATCATCGCGAGGTTGCTGCTGGCCGCCTTGATCCTCACGGCGGTCCTCAAGGGCACGTCGCCGGGGGGCCCGCGCGCCCGGCGTGCCTTCGAGGAAGCCAGGGCAAGGGCTTAGGCGCGTCCGGCTAGCTGGGTTGGCCCGCTGGTAGCGTCCCGTCGGATGTCGGGCGCCAGAGGGGTAGCGGCATGGGCTCTCGCGGCCGTGGTCGGCGTGCTCTCGATCGCCCAGCCCGCGAGTGCCCGGCGGCCCATCGTCGACTCCAACCCGGTGACCGAAGCGGTCCGCCGCGCCGTCATCTTCTGGCACGGAGCACCCTGCGTCGGGCCGATCGCCGTCGTCCCGGGCAGCAATCGCGAAGCCCCCTCCCGCCGGGGAGAACCTGGCCGGCGCCTCCGATCACGTGGCGGCTATGTGGGCCACCTGGCAGACGCCCGCGGGCATGAACCTATTCACGCAGCCACCATCCACGTTCACGGGCTGTGTGGTCCACATCAACCTCAGCATCTGGCCGACCTGGCAGACCGACGACTACAACTTTCCCGCGTTCTGCAAGGAGATGCTCCAGAAGGCGAGACCGCGCGTTCCTACCTGCAGACCGCCGGGCAGATCACTGCGCTGCTCGACGCGGCCGGCGAGCTGGACGGCAAGGCGTCGAAGGGGCGCCAGCACGTTCAACCCTGCGAGGGACAGGGACCTGCGCGTCCCCGAGGTCGGGGCGTTCGTACTCGATCGTGCGTGGAGGGGCGCCGACATCCGGGTGGGGCCCTCGAAGTGTCCGTACTCGTGTGAGCGCCGCGCGATGCTCGCAACGCTCACGTTCGCCGGGCTGCGGATCAGCGAGCTATGCGGGCTGCGCTGGCGCGACGTCGACCTCGCAGGCGGATGGATCACCGTACAGGCGTCCAAGACCGACGCAGGGCGCCGGCAGGTCAAGATCCGGGGTGCGCTGCGGGATGAGCTGCTGGCGGTCCGTGGGCGCCACCAGGACACCCCTCAGAGCGCGTACGTGTTCGCCACTGCAGCCGGCGGCAGGCTGAGCCCGGACAACTTCCGCTCTCGCGTGCTCAGGGCGGCCGTCAAGCGTGCGGGGGAGCGCCTAGAGGCCGAAGGGCTGCCGCCGCTGCCGGATCGCCTGACACCGCACTCGCTGCGCCGGAGGTTCTGCTCGCTGCTCTACGCGCTCGGGGAGACGCCCCCGGTGGTGATGGTCGAAATGGGCCACACGGATCCGGCGCTTGCGCTCAAGGTCTACGCGCAGGTGATGAGGCGCGGCGAGGACGAGAAGGTGACGCTCAGGTCCCTTGTCGAGGGCGCTGAGCCGGGGGGCAGCGTCATCCGCGTGCAGCGTGCGTCCACTGCTCTTCCAGGAACCTCATAAAGGAACGGGTGGCTTCGAGCGACGCGAGGGCCTCGTTCTCCGATACGGACAGCCCGGCGTGCACGATGTCGTTTCGACGTTCGACGTGGAGGCGGTAGCTGGTCCACCACTCTTGCGCTCCGATCGCCTTTCCCGTCAGGGCTCGGAACAGAGCCCGGTCACTTGAGTCCAAGAGAGTCACGCGGCGGAAGAGGCGATAGCCCTTCCCGGCGTCTTCGGGCAAGTCGTGAGCGATGCGGTCGAGCGCCAGTCGTGCGTACATCTCGCACGCCGTCTGGGCGCGTATCAGAGCCCACTCGTAGCGCTCGGTTGCGAGGTGTCCCTCCGCCTCATCGAGCATGCGCACATGCGGTGCGGCGGCGAACACCGGGCTCAAGGCCCCAAGAATCTGCGCTGGAGCGGGGGGAAGGCCAGCGTCCTGTCGGGCACGGGCATAGATCTGCGCGCCCTCAGCCTCGGCAGCTTCGTGGGACTCCGCCCGAACGTCGAGAAGAAGGGCGGGGGCACCTTCATCCTCGACTCGTGGCATGCGCAGTGCCCAACGCTCCCACGGCTTCAGTATGAACATGGCGTTCTCAATCGGACCGACCTCGTCGGGGTCGAGAGCGATCCGGACCTGCCATGGAGCGTCATCCGACACACCGTCACGCTACCGCCGGCCCCGGCCTGAGTCTCGTGGGGAAGCCGCGGTTCTGGCAAACAGTGGCAAACGAGAGGGGATCGAGGCTCGGGAGGCGACCGGCGATGCCGCTGCCCGAGCACAGAAATCCTGCATTTGCAGGGTGTTTCGGAGCGCGCCCGGCAAGATTCGAACTTGCGACCTCTCGCTCCGGAGTCGAGTCGAGGGGTCTCGGCGAACCCCCGGATTCGCTGTTTTCACCCGCCGTTACTGCTTGCGCACCAAGCCAGTGATATACCCCGCGGGGGCGCCGTATACCCCCTTTCTGGCAGTAAATGGCAGTGGAGTCTCGCCGCCTACCTAGCGAGAGGTCGATCTGCCGCAGTCACTATCTTGGCCCAGATGGGCGAATACCGGCCAGCCGCGGTGTGCCGCCGCGGCCACACTCAGACGCGTGACATGACCTACGGGGAGTTCGGGCAGCGATGCTCGAAGTGCGGCGCCGAGGTCCTCGTGCAGTGCCCGGCGTGCGGCAAGCGGATCCGCGGTCGCTACTACGTCGAAGGGGTGATCGGCGGAGAACCGGACTACACGCCGCCCGATTTCTGCGATCACTGCGGCGCGGCGTATCCCTGGCTCGGTCGTCAGGGGCGCATCTACGAGCTTCAGAACCGTCTTGACGAGGAGGACCTGGACCCTGCCGACGAACTGATCGTGCGTGAACAGCTCGAGGCGCTCGTGAGCCCGGAGCTTGATGAGGAGGAGCAGCGTCGACGGTGGGAGCGGGTCAAGCGCCTCGCACCAAAGCTTTGGGAGTCGTCGCAACCGCTGATCGAGACACTCGTCGAGGCGACCATCAGAGCCAGCCTCTAGCGCTTCGCCAGCCGGGAGCGGCGCAGGTCTGCGAGCGTCATTCCAGCGCGGGGCTGGCAGGCCATCCTTGTGACTCCGCAGGGTCCGACTCGGGACGTGTGCTGCCGGGCATCTTTACCACCTGCGCGACGTCGACCACGCGTGCTTTGTCCCCTTCTTTGATGATGAAGACGGTCCGCCAGCGACCGCCGTAGATGTCGTCATAGTCAAGGGTGCCCTGGACGCGAGGCCACTCAGCACGAGGCGCCGCGAGCCAATGGACGCGGAGGTCGTCTCGCTCGCCTGCGCCCAGGCTGGTGGGAAGGATGTCAACCTGCACCCCGCTGGGCGGGCCAAAGTTCAGCGACCCCTTGACGTTCAGTGCCGCTCCAGGTCCAATGTTCTTGACCGGCAACAGTTCCCTCCAGCCGACACCGCTGTAGCGACCTTCTCCGGACCCCCAAGTCCAAGCGCGGTCAGGCGCGGGGACCACCCAAGGCTGCGCTTCACGCTCCATCCGTTCGCGCTCCAGCTCGACTTGCGCCGCGACTTGCGATCCCTCAGAACGAGCTGCCCGTCCGAGGCCATAGGTGAACCAAGCGAGCGCAAGCGTCCCAAAGCCGACAAGCAGGTCCCCCACGGTTACGGTCCCTTCGACGGTCAGCGATTCCACCGCGACAAAGAGAACAGCGGCTACCGCGAGGAGAGACAGCCCAAAAATCGTCATGCGCGAGGGCACGAGGAGAGCCTACGGGCCGCCGCCGACAGGGTTGACGCCTATGCGAACATACGTTCTCATGGGCCCGCGCCCCTGGAGACCTGCTTCCGAGCTCGATGCCGCCCTCGGCCGGGGCGACCTTCGCTTCGCGGTAGCGCTCGCTGAGGAAGTCCGCCTCGAACGCGGCGAGCCGATCGACCTGGCCACGGCCGCCCGGTTCCTGCCCTTGATCACAGCCGAGAGCCGCCGAGAGTACGACGCCTACGCGCTGCGCTGGCTGGCCCGGTGGGCGAGCGAGACACCGACCGCGACCATCGAGGAGGCCGCCGAGGTCGCCGCCTCCCTCGCCGATCTTCCGACGGAGCCCTTGGCCTTCCAGGGCATCCTCGCGGGAACGCCGCGCGCCGGCCTAACCTGAACAGAACATGCCGGGCAGAGAACAGCACTACATCCCGCAGTTCCATCAGCGCCGGTTCGGAATCGAACCCCGAGACAAGAAGACGCTGGTCTGGCGTCTCGACACGAGGACCGGCAAGCCCGAGAGGGTGCGCCCCGCCGACGAGGCGGTGAAACAGGACTACTACAGCGTGAAGCTCGAGGACGGGACGATCGTCAACCATGCCGACGATGTCCTTGGTCGTTTCGAGAGCGACGTCGCGCCGGTCATCGAGCGCATCGTGAGCAACCCCGACTACCGGGTCACCGGCAAGGACGTCCAGAACCTCCTCCTTTACATCGTGACCCTGAAGCAGCGCACGCCACAGGCGCGCGAAGACCTGCGAGAGACTGACGAACGAGGCAACGAGCTGATCTTCGAGGCGATGCTCTCCGACCGCGACCGCTACCACCGGATCATGGACAAGACGGGCGACAGCTCCGAGCAACGCGAGGCCACGCGCCTGAAGCTGCTCGAGGACCTCCGCGCCGGCGAGATCGTCATGCCGACCTCGCCCGAACGGGAGGTGGGCCTGATGCTCATCGCGGTCGAGGACGTCGCCCGCAAGCTCTACGAGGAGATCGGCGTGATCTGTCTGCGCGTCCCCGGGGACTCCAAGAGCGTGTTCGTGATGTCCGATCACCCCGTGGCGCACTACGACCCGACACCGAGGCACGAGCACGCCGGCGTCGGGTACATGTCATCGCCGAACTCGGTCACCGCGATCGCCGTCGATCCACGCCTCGCCCTGCTGCTCGTCCAAGGGCACCCCCAACAGTGGGCCGACGAGATCGCAACCGAGGAGGACATCGAGGACATCAACCTGATGACGTACGGGTGGGCTCACAACGCGATCTATGGCCCGTCGCAACACGCGGTCACGGAGGTTCGATCGCTCGCCAAACGACAGCCCGGAAGGTCCGCCCGCTTCCGTCGCAAGCCACCGCGTGTGTGGATCGGGCGCGGGCCAGACGGCCCGGGGCCCGTGTCGTTCACGAGTAGGTCGAAGCACGGGACCGTTACCCGCACCTTTCACGTTCCCGCCGCGGCGGTCGACAAGAGCCGCACCTTTTGGCCGCCACCTCAGGAACCGGTTGGGCATGAGTAGCGAGGTGCCGTCCGTGGCGCGCCTACGCTGTATGCATGGTTGATTACCTAGACAGGCTGCGCGAGAAGCTCAGGGCCGGCCCGCCGTACGGGGTCGCCGTCGCCTACCAGCGATCGGTGCGAGCTAACGATCAGGACGGGGACGCGTGGGCGCTGGCGGCCAGCGATGGCCAGCGCGTCGCCGAGGTACGGGCCAGCCTCTCAAACACAGAGCAGGCGAAACTCCCGATTCAGCATCTGGACGCGGAACAGCTCGAGCACACGGTGGAACGCTTGGCCGTTCGTTTCCCGGTCCATTCTCGCCTGGCTGAGCTTCAGGCCCGTGAGCTAGTCCTCACTGCTTCCGACCTGCACGGCTAGGCGTCCGCCCGCGCTAGCTCGAGTGCACGCGGCCAGCCGCCGCACAGGACAGCCGCGCGCTTGTGAGCGGGGCGCCCTGGTGCGGAGCGCTCCCAGTCCTCGCGGGTGGGCCAGCGGCCATGCTCTCGGCGCCAGGTGCGCAGCGCCTCGATCACCTCCTCGACGGTCCACGGGTGATCACGCCCGCCGGCGGCGAGCCCGGCGGCCTGCAGCCCAGCGCGCCACGAGCCGAACCTCGCGGTGACGGTCGCCGAGCACGGCCGCGACCTGGTCGCATGCTGCCAATCGGTGCTCCGTGGGATCCGTCGGCGGCGTTTGGCGTCCGCCTTCAGGGCACGGATGATCGCCTCGCGGTTGTGCCACGGGTCGGGGTGGGTGACGCCGGCGGCGTCGAGCGCCGCGTCGAAGCTCCCGAACACCCGGGCGAACGTCCCCCGGCACGGTCCCGACGGTCCCGTGATGTCCTTCGCGTGTGGTGGGCGCTTGTGCTCGCGCTGGTAGGCGCGGATCAGGTCGATGAGACGGGCTCGCGTCCAGCGCGGCGGGCATCGGGTGGGCGGCTCCAAGCCGGCGGCGGCGAGCATCGAGTCCCAGCCGTCGGGGAACAGACGCGCCACCGTACTGATCCCGGGCAGGCCCGGGGCGCCGGCGAAGTCCACGCTTCGTGGGCTATGGCCGTGCGCGGAGTGCCACTGCTGCGCCGCGGCGATCACGCGGCGCTCATCCCATGTCTTGGCCGCCATCCGCGGCTAGGTGAGGGGGTGGGCGCCGATGCTGATGCCGGTGACCGCCTCGAGCGCCTTCAAGTAGCTGGAGCTGTCGGTCTTGGCGCGGTCTCTCACGCGAGCGTCGAGGTCGTCCCCACCGGCCGCCGGACTCTGCCGGCGACGAGCGGGCTCGCCGAACCCGGCAACCTCCGCGGCGGCCATGTCAAGCGTGAACGTGCCCCGGCCGCGAGCATCCCACGCCTCGAGCGCGGCGGCCATCTCGGCGGCGGTCAGGTCGACGAACGCCTGCGCCTTGTCACGTGACGGCGAGTCGAGGGTGCGCACACGGTCACCCGTCGGGGTGTCGAGGTTCTCGCGGCGCTCGGTCAGTGCGGCGATCGCCGCATCAAGCTCGCGCGTGCGCTCGCGCTGGTCGGCGTGCGACTCGATCACCTGATCAAGCTCGCGCGCAGTCTCGGCTGCCGTGGCGTTCGCCTGCGCGATCGCCGCGGGACGGGCGAGTGTCTTGAGGAGATCGAGGCCGCCCTCGAGGTGCATACGGTCGTCCGCTTCCCAGTGGGGCCGGTCCCCGTACGTGTGGGGCGCCAGCTCACGCGCGCGCCGCCAGCGACGTTCGAGCGCCTCATCGGAGTGCAGAAGGGCGGACACGTCGAAGTCAGAATCGAGCAGGACGGTGCCCTGGTCGTTCACCTGCTGCGCGTTCACCTCGACCAGCGCGGCGTCCAGCGTGCGCGTGACCGCTGCATCCCTTTCCTCGAGCAGGCGGACGTCGTGCTGGAAGGCGTTCAACTCGGTTACCCCAGCTTTGGCGACGATCGCGCCGACGCTCGTCGACGCGCCGAGGATCTCCCCCGCGGCAGCGTGCGCGCCGGTGAAGCGCTCATAGGCGGTGAAGTAGTCCACGTGCTGGTCTGCGGCGAGCTGCCGCAGGAGGCGGTCCAGGTCCTCGTGGCGATCGGGGCCCATCAACTCGGCCGCGGGCATGTCGAGCAGGCGAGTGCTCTCCTGGTCCGAGGCGGGCGGCGTCGGCGTCGGTGCGGACCAGCTCGACGGGATCAGGTCGTCGCGGTTGAATTCACGGGCGCGGCGTTCGCACTGTTCACGCAGACCGGGCTGCGAGCGGGCGACGTCGATCACCTGCTCGAGCTGCTTAGGTGTCGTGATGTGCTTGAAATCGAAGCTGAGGGTGGACTTACTCATTCGTGAACGCCTCCGTGTGGCTTGTTGAAAGGACAGCGGCGGCCGCGTCTCGCAGCTCGCCTGGTTTGGTGACGGCCTTCGCAGCGAGCGCGAGGGCGAGCGTTCTGCACTGACGGTGAAGACGGCCGTGAAGGTCGGCGCCCGCGACACTCAGAGCCTTCAGCTGCGCTCCGACGTCGCGCAGGCTGACCGCCGTCTGTGCTGCTAGGCGGTCCTCCGCCGGCAGCTTCGCGATCACGGGGAGAACCTTCGTGATCAACGCGCACGCCTGCTCGCTGTCGCATTCCGCCGCGGCGCCCACCTCGTCGGCGAGCCGTTCACGTGCCTCGAACGCTTCGCGGGTCGGAGCGGCGGCGATCCACGCCGGCGGCGCCTTCGGCTGCACCATCCAGCTCGGACGGCCGCCTACACTTCGCCATCCGGGGGCGTGTGCGACGGCGGGATTAGACATGGTCGGGGACCTCCTGGTGGTGGTTGCTTAGGTGCTCAGCTGCGCCGCGAGCGATGAGGTCGCCCGCTAGCTGAATGACTGCCTCGGGTCGATCGAGAGCTGCCAACTGCTGCTGGAGCACGCCGATCTGCCGGTGTGAATCGCTCACAAGCTCGATCGCTGCGCGGGCGGTCGCGGCGTCGAGCAGGGCGGGCAGCGCGTCCAGACGTGCGCCAACGCTTGCCAGGTCCGTGCGTAGAGCGGTGATCTCGCGCTCGGTTGAGTCCAGCCGGCCGGCGATGCCCGACGCGACGATCGTCAACACGCGCTCGAGGCGGTCGATCGGGTCGGGGGTGGGCGGCTTGGAACGACGGAAGCGGTTCACACCCACATCATGCGCGCGACCACCCCGATTCTCGTCGTTTCTGAAAATCACGGCTAGAACTTGGGCATCCGATTGCCGAACCCGATGTAATGCCCGGCACGGTCAGGGTCTCGCCGGCGGCCCGACCGCGGAAGATCGCCGCCCTTGCGGAACCCGGCCTCCTCGAGCAGTTCGCGCTGTGTCCTACCTCCGCCGATGCCGCCGAGGGCGCTCGCCGGCACGAGCGTGTGCCCGAGCGGGGCGCGCGGCTTGCCCTGCGGGATCCCGGTGTGCGCTTTGTACCGGTACACGCCCTGCGCCAGGGCGCTGATCAGGTCACAGTGCGAGGACCCCACGCGGGGAAGGACGATTGTCTCCGTGTCGCGGGCCTGCACGCGGCGCATCTCCGCCACGAGCTCGGGGTGTGCCCAGCACTGCAGCGAGCCGTCCACGAGGCGGGAGCGGGTCGACACGAACTGTGCCGTTTTCACCTTCGCCGACGCGGCTTCGATTTTCACGATATAGCCGAGCTGGCCGAAGTAGGCCTCTACGGCGTCGCGCTGGTGAACGTCGCTGATGATCTGCACCTGCCGCGCGTCGGCGAGCGGCTTGATGATCTCCGCCACGCGCGCCAGGACCCGGTCCTCGCGAGCACGTTTTGAGGTGAACGCCTTCAGTCGACTGCCAGGGGTGATCGCCTCCACCGGCCCGACCACCAGTCGCTCCGGTTCGCTGGCGCTCGGCCCGACGCACGCAACGCCGAAGTTATCACCCGCAAACGCGGGATCGAGTGACACAGTCCACGATGAGGCATCCTCCGGCTTCGCGGCGTGATCGGTGAAGTGAACCTCGCGCAGGTCGAAGAAGCTGCCGCCGGCGTCGATGAACTGTGCGCCGATCTCCTGCAGGAACGACGCCTCGCCCAGCTCTAGGCGCTTGCGGTCCAGGTACTCCTGTGAGAGGTCCGGGCGCATCTCCCACGTCGGACGCTGCAGCGCCTTCGCGCGCGGGATCACACCGCCCGTGATGTCCTTGAACTTCTCCTCGAATGCGTTGCCGGTGCCCTTCGGGGTGCTGATGAGCAGCCATTTCGCACGGTCGCCGAACGGCACCATTGACCCGTCCATCGCCTCGAACATCGCGCGGGCGGAGGAGGAGCCGTCCGTGGTGCCGAAGTGTGCAAACTCGTCGGCGACGCACATCGAGGCGGACATGCCCCTGACGCTCTCGGCGCGGCAGGGCAGCGACTTGATCGCTGTCGGCGCGCCCGACACTGAGGTGAACTCGATCCGGTCGCTCAAGCACTCGGCCATGTTGCGCAGGACGGGGCTTGCCTTCACGATCCCGCTGCAGACCTTGATGAACTCGCGCGCCTGCTCTTCGGAGGGACCCCCGACGATCACATACCGCGTCCGGCTCGGCGCGAGGATCCCGTCGAGGTCGACGCGGAGCGCCGCCTCGTAGATCGCGGCGAGTGCGCAGAGCGTCGTCTTCGAGGACCCCCTCCCGCAAGCCAGCAGCAGCGTGGACAGGTCCGGGGCGTCGAGCATCGCGCACAGCTCGAGCTGAGAGGGCCACGGTTCCGGCAACGCGCCGCCGAGCAGGTTCGGGTCTCTAACCGCATCCAGCAGGGTGAGCGGGCCGCGGCTCATGACGAGCCCTCCAGGCGCCGCACAAGGCGAGCGTCACGGTCTATCTGTGTCCGGGACACGCCGAGCAGCCGGGCGACCTCCTCCGGGTCTGTGACGCCCTGCGCGACCTCGAGCGCAGCGCGCCCGACGATCCGCGCCGCGGCATTCTCTGCGCCCCACGGTGAGGACCCGAGCTCGGTGCGGAGGCGCGCGGTCAGCGCGGCCCGCCACAGGCGACAAGCAGCGGCCAGGTCGCCGGGCAGAATGTCCGCGGCGATCTCCGGCAGGATCGGCACCTCCGGTCCGGCGACCGCCCCAACCGCCCTGACCACGGCCTCCACATCGATCAGCCCCGCGCTCATGCCACGGCCCCGGCGGCGACCGATCGAGCCAGTTCGGACCTCGTGGGGGTGAACCGCTTCTGCCGGCGGGCGCGCGCCGCATCGAGCGCCGCGAGGTCCGCCGGCGTCACACTGCGGACCGTCAGGCGCCCGTCCCGCTGGTCCTCAGCGATCCGCGCGAGGCTCTTCTCGCGTTTGTGCTGCTTCCACGCCGCCCGCTTTGGCGCCGCGGTCTGTTCTCGCGCCCGCGCTTCTGCTGCTTCTCGACGCTCCCGCCCTCGCCGCACCTTCGCCGCGAGGGGCGGCTCAAGCCCGGCGGCTTCCAGCGCGCCCGTCCACGAGCCGAACTTCGCCTTGATCGCGCCCGGGCCCGGAGACGCGACCCGCCGCGCCCACGCGGGTGCGGACAGCCCGATGCCGTCCTCCGCCTGGTCGCGCAGGGCCGCGAGGATCTGGTCGCGAGTCGCGGCCGGATACGTCTTGCGCTCGTTCACGCGCCACCCGGGAACTGTTTCCATCCGCGACCCCGCGGCCCCAAGTCGGGCACAGGCTCTTCCGCCGCCAGCCGCGCAGCCTCGGCGGCCACCGCCGCCGCTTCACGCGCCTCACGGCCCGGGCGCATCTCCTCGATCAGCGCGCGAGCCTTCCGGGCGACCTTCGCCGAGAAGATGCCCAGCACGTCGGCGCTCACCCCGGCATGTGCCGCCCGCTCATCGCCGACCAGAGTCGCAAGCGTCCGCGGCAAGTCGCAGTCGTGCTCGGGCAACGCCGTGAGGATCCACCGCAGATCGTGGTGAAGCTGCTGCGCGGCCGTCCGGCCGGTGTCATCGAGCGCGCCCATCGTCACGCCTCCGCGTATTCCGGCGTCAGCCAGTCCCGCAGGTCGTCGGGCTCCCACGCGAGGACCCGCTGCAACCCCCGTTTGAGCTGCCACGGGTCGACGTCCTGGCCGATCGTCAGACGCCAGTCCCCCGCCTCCGGCTCGGCGACCAAAGCGAACCGGCCCGGCTCCCCCGCGACCGGAAGCAGACGCATCTGAAACTCGAAGTGTTCGTCTAGGACCGTCACCAGCTCGGCCAGCGGGGTGAGATCACCCCGCGACCTACACCAGCCCGAGACCGTCGCCAACGTGTCCCGGCAGCCCGCCGCCTGCGACACCGCGTCAAGCGCCACGACGTACAGCACGACCCCGTCGCGGACATACTCGACCGTACCCCGGTCCTCAACGACCACCCACCCCGCAGCCACCGGCGGCTCCGCCACGCCGAAGTCCTCCCACGCGGGCCCGGCCAGCCGGTCGCGAAGGTCCCTCACCACATCAATCAAGCCCATCACATGCTCTCCCAATCACTTGACAACGAATCCACTACTCACACCGTCCCTACAAGTCGCCCCGCATCCGCCCCGCCGCATTCACACGGCCGGCGGCCGGCACCCGCGAGCACCGCGTCATACGCCGCGAGCGCCTCCCGAAGGGGACGCACACAGTCCTGCGGGTACTCGCGATAGAAGACGTCCTCGAACGCGTCGATCGCGTCCTCCCGACGCCGCGACTCACCCCACGCACTGCGCAGGCGCTCTGAAGCCTCCAACGCGTCCCACGCCATCGCGCCCGGCATCACGACCACCCCCCACACGAACCGCCCGCCAGCGCCACGCCAACGCCGCCACACGGTCCGTCGTGCGCCACACCCGACCCCGAGCCCTCCCCAAGCCCACGCAGCGCCGCAGAACGGCCGCACGAACGTAGTAGGGGGTTCTGGGCGAAATCTGCGAAACCGGCACGCGCAGCGCGAGGACGCCCCCGGCGCCGGCACCCGGGGGGGTCTCCATAAACGAGGCCGGGGCACCCTGCGCCGGTCATCGCTCGATCACCTGCGCGTCCTCGATCGACTCGCCGCCCGGTCGCTCGCCTTCGCCTCGTGCCCATCGCAGATACGCCTGCGCGTGGTCCTGGCCGGCCGTGGCGTTCGTCGCCTCGAGCGCAGCGATCGCCCGGTCGCTGGCGTCGAGCAGGAGGCGCAGCTCCTTCGCGGCGCCGCTGGCGTCGGCCTTGCCCCGGGTGGCGGTCATCACGCCCTTGTCGGCGATCCAAGCGGCGAACAGGTCGATCATCGCCGCCCGCTTGGCCTGCGCGTTGACGGCCTGGTCGGCGGCGTTCGGGTAGGTGCGGCGCAGCAGCTCGCGGTGCTCGCGCTCGAGCGGCTCGCGGCGCGCCACGTCGTAGGCGCCGTGTGCGAGCTGCCCGCGCTTGAGCCCACGGGTCTGCTCGGGCGTCGCCGGACCCGCCAGCAGGTTGGGGTGCTCGCGCTGGCGCTGGACGGCGGTCATCGCGCCTCACCACGGTCTGAAACACGCCCTACTGGCAGTAGCTGGCAGTGGCCGGTGGTCGCGCTGCCCTTGCGGGTGCGCCTACGCCTAGGCGTGGCGGGCTTAGACGACGGTTCCGACCTCTCGCTTGGAGAGCGGTGGGCCACCTCCGCGGCGGCGCCGGCGAGCGCCTTCGCCAGGTCGAAGCGCCAGCGCGAGCCGACCTGCACGCCGCCCAACTCGTGCTTGCGCCGGTAGACCGTCTTGCGGTCGATGGCGAGCGCCGCCGCGACCACCTTCGCGTCCACGAGCGTGCCCGCTGGTGGCATGCTGGTTGGCGTCGTGGCCGCGCAGCGGGCCTCGTCGAGCAGTGCTGCCAGGCGTGGCGCCAGCCGGTCGGCGAGCGCGTCGAGCTGAGTGTCGGAGAGCACCAGCACCGCCTATCCACCCGCGCTCTCTGATCGGACCGTCAGTGCCCTTGGACGCCGGACGGCGCGCCCGTAACCGCCCCGCAGCGCAGCGAGCGGAGCCACCGAATCCGACCCGGCCGACAGCGAGGACGGGCTGCGCGGCGTTCTCATGCCGCCACCAGCGCGTTCACGGCGCGGTACGTGCCGTCAGCGAAGACGACGCCGGAGTCGGGCACACGAAGTGCGGCCACGAGGTCAGAGTCCGGTGTGTCTCGATGGTCGGGGCACTCCTCCCGGATCCCGTCGAGGAGCTCGTCCTGTGTGAGCTCGCCGCGGCTCAGCACCTCGCGTGCGACCGTCGGAACTAGATCGGGTGAGAGCGTCCCGACGTGAACGTCGACGTCGTCCGTCGGTGCTGTTGTTCGTCCCTCTGCAGGTGAGCGGCCGCGCGATTCTCGCGCGCGGCCGTGGTCGCGATCGCTGAGTTTGTTTGGCAGTTCATCTGGTAGTTCCTCTGGCAGTTCTACATGTGGTGCGCTTTCCGGCACCTGAGACCGGTCGTCGTTGGCACCTGAGAATGGACTCTCTGGCACCTGAGAATGGACAGAGCGGCACCTGAGATCGTCCTCAGGTGCCAATGCGGCACTTGATTCAGGTGTCAACGCGGCATCTGAGACCGAGTCTGCTTCTCCGCCTCGTCGGCGTGTGTTCGCGGGGGGTCCGTCGCCGCGGCACGCGAGCTCGAGCACCGCGTCGAGGTGGTCGACATCGTTGTCGTCGAGCATGTCGCCGCGATCAGGGTGCTGCGGCGCGAGGATCCACCAGTCGTGGCCCTTGTACCCGGACGCCTGTCGGCTTTCGACTCGAGCGACTAGCCCCCGCGCTTCCAGATCTCCGGCCGCACGGGAGACGGTGCGCAGGCCCACGTGGCACGCGGCCGCGAGCGTCTTGCGCTTCGGGAAGCAGACCCCGGCCTTGTCCGCGTACGTCGCAAGCATCATCAGGAGCGCCTTGGCGGCGAGGGTGCCGGCGTCCTGGTCGCGGGCCCACGCGATCGCGGCGAACGAGCTCCGGTCGCGTCCAACCGCGGAGATAGACTCAGCTGGTAGCGGCCTGGGCATCGGTCGCGACCTCCCGCGAGCCGGCGACGTTCCCAGCGTCGCCGTTCGCATCTCTAGGGGTAGTGGGCCAGAGGGCCGCCGGCGTGGTGTCCAGGGCGCGGGCGATCCGCTCCCGTGCGACGGGGCTCGGCATGGCGCCGGCCTCCGCACGGGAGATGGTCGCCCGATCGATGCCAGCCTCGACAGCGAGGCGGCTGGCGGACCAGTACCGCGTGCGGCGCGTGAGCTCGAGCAGTCCGGGGGGTCCGTAGGCCATTACTTCGGCCTATCCATCACGGGACCGTTGGAGCCCAACTCCGTGACGCTCCTACTCGACTTCTGGGCTTCTAACACACGGACCTCCGGCGGGGGTACTGCTTCGTAACCGTCGTGACCGTGTGTCTTCAGGGCCCAGCAGGGCCCCGTCGTGTGTGTCCGAAAGCTACATCAGACCTCGGACGTCGCTCGCCTGCGAATCTCGGCGCTCTGGGCGACCGGTAGCGCGCGGAGCCGGCTCTGCGGCCGCAAATTGGTGAAGCGCTTCACCATTTTGAGGTGACCGGAGCGCTCAGGGCGCCGTGAGATTACGGCCGCCCGGGGGGCTAGCCTGCGGGCATGGAGGCATCGAGCGAGCCGACTGCCCACGAGCTGACCCGCAATGCGATCTTGAGTGCTGAGCAGCGTCTCTCTGCGAGCTTCGCGGATGACGCGGGTCAAGAGCTAGCCGTCGCTGACGATGCCGCATCGTTTCTGGTGACCGTCATGACCGCCGTCGGGGAGCGGTCTGGGAACGTCCAGGTTGATGCGGACGGGACTCCAACGGGGGGCGCCGTGGACGTCCTTCAGCTGTTCGCGCTCCAGATGATCGGAGCCCGGGCAGTTCGCGTGATACGCGCGGCGCGCGCTGTCCTCGCCACCGGCTATGAGAGCGAGTCCCGAGCACATGATCGGATCCTTTTCGAGCTGCTCGCACACCGCAAGGAGATCCTGGCCGACCCGACCGGCGCGGAGGCAAAAGCGTGGATGGATGGGAAGCGCGTCTATGGGATCGCGGCCCGCGTCGCCAAGATGGCTCCGGGCGACCTCTACAAGAACCTCTCGATGGACTCCCATGGAGACGCGCGGCCGCTCCTGCGCCTTCTGAATCTCGAGGAAGAGACGATGCTGCTCCAACCAGTGCGGACCTCTGCGACTCGAGCATCCCTTCTGATGCATGCCGGGCTCGCTCGCGATCACGCTGTACTGATCGCGGGCCACGCCGGCATCGAGCTGAGCGGGGTGCACTCGCTCGACGATGAGATCTCCGCCGGGTGGGCGAGGCTGGAGGCCGACGCACCCGCAGGGGCGGCCTGAGCCTTTCTATGGGATGCGTGCAACCGCTGTTCGCCAAGCGCTGGCTGAAGTGCTTGCGACGGCCGTTGGCACTCTCCGGCTGCCTCGACCTACCTGACCTCGTTACGCCCGGAACCGGCGACGAAACACCGCTGGGTCTTTTCCGCGGTGTAGGCTCGTAGACGGCATGGCGCGCCCGAGGATCCACACCGAGACCACGACCGTGGTCTTCACCGGCAGCTTCAACCCGCGCATCTTTGAGCCACTCTGGCTCTCGAAACACGAACTCGTTGCAGAGCAGGAGGCCCTCGAGGCGGAGCTTCAGCTCGTGGGGCGTGAGTTCTGTCGTTTGTCGCTCGGATGGGTCGAACTCATCGTTGTCGACGACCGCCTTCAGGCGCAGACGACTAGCGACACGGTCAATGATGGCCAAGTCCGCGACCTTCTCGTCGGCGTGCTAAGGCTGCTGCCGCATACGCCGATAGAGAGTGGTGCGATTCACCATCGAGCAGAGATCGCGATCTCGACAGAGGAGGAATGGCATGCAATCGGCGATGGCCTGGCCCCTAAGGAGGTCTGGGAGGGCGTGCTCGACAAGCCTGGGATGTTCGATTTCGCCATGCAAGGTGTCAGGCCCGACGATCTGAACGGTGCGATTCGGGTTAGGATCCAGCCCTCTACGCTAATTAGGCCAGGGATCATGCTCAACGTGAACGACGAATTCCTCATGTCCAAGCCAGATGAGCCTTCTCATGTGGCTGCCGCCGACCTCCTGGATCGGCTTTGGCCCGAGGCGAAGACCCGCGCGGCCGAGATACGGACAAAGTTGCTCGCTCGACTGGTTCCATGAGATGAGCAGGGCTCGAACTAGCACCGTGACTGTGCCGCGCACGACGGAGGCGCCTGTGAATCCACAGATCACAAAATGGCGCGGAAGGTCAGCGGTGGACGCTGACTTGGGATATGGATGGCCAGCGACGTCTCCCGCAGTGCAGCTCGTCCCTGTTGACTACACGCCGCCGCAGCTCCTCCCGACCGAGAACGGCGTCGAGGCGGCTCACGGACGTAAAGAGATCTTGGTCGCTCTGCAGTCGTGGGAGGGCGTGGTACTCGATGTTGATGAGGACTCGTTCATCGTGAGACTGGTCGACGTGTCAGGAGAGCACGAGGACGAAGAGGTTGAGCTTTCTAAGGACGAGCTTTCCGAATTCGACCTGGAACTTCTCGAGCCCGGGGCGATCCTCTATTGGACGATCGGATACCGCGAGCGCGTACGGGGCTCCCGAGAGCGGGTCTCGCGAATCCGCCTCCGTCGGGTGCCAGCTTGGACACAGAGTCAGCTAACCGAAGCTAAAGAGCGCGCTGCCGCGCTTGCGCGCGACCTTGCCTGGTAGCGCCAACGCGGCGAGTCCGCCCGCGTCGGACGAGCTTGAGATCTCGCTGTTTGGTCCGGGTTATGGCGAGTCGCTTGTACTGCACCTCGGCGCCGGCCAGTGGATGATTGTCGATTCCTGCGTGGATGCCAGATCGGGGGAGGCTGCTGCACTTGGCTACCTAAGGGACATAGGTGTCGACTGTGCGCGAGATGTCAGGATCGTCCTCGCCACGCATTGGCATGACGACCACGTCCGCGGGATCGCGGACGCCGTACAAGCTTGCCAGGGCGCTCGGTTCATCTGTTCATCCGCCTTCAACACGAGCGAGTTCTTGGTCCTGACCAATTCCACCGTTCTCGGGGCCGAACGGACCACGTCCGGCGTGCGCGAATTCGGCGAGGTCTTGTCAATCGTCCGTGCGCGACGCGCTGCAGGAGACGCCAACGCTGGCCCCAAGTTCGTGCTCGAGAACACAGTCATACACCAGTCAGAGTCGTGCGAGGTCCGAGCTCTCTCGCCGTCATCGGCGTCGATCGAGCGAGCGATGGCTGCGATCGCATCAATGCTCCCTGAAAGGCGACGCCCTCACCTGCGCGTCAGATCTCCATCGCCGAACGAGGGCTCCGTCGCGCTCTGGATGAAGGGACCGTCGGGAGCGGCGCTCTTAGGGGCCGATGTTGAGCGGCAGGCGACTAACGATCGCGGCTGGGGTGCAATCCTCGCTCTATCCCCCGCGGCCGGCGGGCGCGCCCGCCTCGTGAAGGTGCCTCACCATGGAGGGGAGTCGGCGCACGATGCTCGAATGTGGGACGACCTTCTCGAGGGCCAGCCCGCGGCGATGCTCACACCATGGAGTCGCGGTGCACAGGCACTACCCTCCGATGACGACCGGCATCGACTCTGCAACCTGGCGCCGGGGACAACCGTTGCGGGCCGTGGATCCGCCAGCCCGGATCGATACGAGCCGGCGGTCGAGAGGACGCTAAGAGAAGTCGTGGAGTCTCGTCGCACGGCGACAGGCCGCCTGGGACACGTCCGCGCGAGATCTGGCCCGGCCGACGCGGGCGCCTGGAGAGTGGACTTGATCCGCGACGCTGCGCCGCTATGTGCTGCTGCCTGAGGGCGTAACTGCTCTGCCCGCAGGATCGTCGCCGCCAACCAGCACCTGCAGACGCTCGCGGTCCTTCGCGCGCATGACTTTCGAGTAGATACCGATCGTTATCGCTGGATCCGTGTGTCCCATCTGCGCCATCACGTACGCGGGATCCTTCCCCAGCGCGACCAGCAGGCTGCAGAACGTCCGGCGCAGCGCGTGCAGGGTCAGCCCTTCAGGCAGCGGCGCCCCTCCGTCTGCTTCGAGCCGCTCGCTGGCGCGCTTGATCGCGGGCGTGAGCACTCGGTTGCGCACCCGGTTGCGGTCCTGCCGGGTCCCGGCCGCCGAGGGAAACACTGGGGCGGAGGGGTCGGGGACGGCCACCCGCGCCTTCAGCGCCGTGAGCTCGTCGTGCAGGGCGGGGAGCAGGTCCACGTACCGGACTCCGGCGTCTGTCTTGGACTGGCGGACCCGTAGACGTGCGCCGGCGAGATCCACGTCGCGCCACCGTAGGTCGAGGGCCTCGCCGATCCGCAACCCGGCGAACGTGAGGGTCGCCAACAGTGCCCGCCGCGCGATCTGGCCGTTCGATCTCGCCTCATAGTCCATCGCGCCGGCCGCGTCGAGAAGAGCGATGATCTGCTCCGCGCGATCCAGGTAGGCGCGGTCCGGCCGGGCGGCCTTCACCTTCCGGTTGCGCGGATTGACGCGCACTGGGTTGCGGTCGACGAGCTCGCGCTCGACGGCCACCTCCAGGATCTGCCCGAGCCGGGTGATCGTCTTGTTGATCGAGGTGGGGGAGAGGGGCCGCTCGGCCTTCTTGTGATGCCGGCCCCTGGCGTCGGTGTAAACGCGCATCCGCGGTTTCCCCTTCGCCGCAGCGGCTTCAATCGTGCGCGCCTCGGCGACCTTGCTCTCTCTGTAGCGGTCCACCTCGGCGATCGTGATTTGAGACAGCTTGTGGTCCTTGAAGAACGGAAGCAGGTGCACGGTCAGCTGCCACTGGTAGTCGAGCCTGGTCGCCTCCCGCCATTCGCCGGAGCGCGCCTCGAACCACTCCGAGGCGAACTCGTGGAAGGTCGGCTCCTCGTCGGGCCGCTCGGGCTCCTCGGCGCGCTCCCACGGCTTCCAGGTGCCGTCCCGGACTTCGGCCAGGACGCGGCGCAGCTCCTCCTCGGCGCGGTGCTCGGTCCATCCGTCCTCGGGCCGCCCGAGCGTCACATAGCGGCGCTTACCGTAGGCGGTGAACCTCAACGCGAACACGTGGCCGTCGCGTGTCGGGTTCTTGACGACGGCGCCCTTCGGTGTCCTGCCCTTCGCTCTAGTCTCTGTAGCTGGCATGGAGTCACTCCTCCGTGTCCACGCCCCGGGCAGAGCCAACTGCGCCGGGGCTCTTTTATGCGTGCGCAGAGCCTAGCAGTTTTGGCAGTTAATGGCAGTGAACCTGCCAGTAGGAGAGAGCGGAACTCCTAGAACTTCAAGCGCGCCCGGCAAGATTCGAACTTGCGACCTCTCGCTCCGGAGGCGAGCGCTCTATCCACTGAGCTACGGGCGCCTGGGGGAGGCCGCCGTGGCGGCACCCAGAGACTCGGAGCTTATCGCCGCCCTGGGGCCCTGTCCCGCCGCCGGGAGCGGCGCGCCGCTACCGTTGCGGGCATGGATCTGTCGATCTTCTTCGCCGGGACGGCGGGATCCGTTCCGAGCGCCGGCAGGGGGCTCCCGGCGGTGCTCATCCGCAGGGGAGGGGACAAGCTGCTGTTCGACTGCGGGGAAGGCACCCAGCGCCAGCTGCTGCGGTCGGTGGGCCTGGTCGACCTCGACGAGATCTTCATCACCCATTTCCACGCCGACCACTGGCTTGGGCTGCCGGGAATGCTGAAGTCCCTGGCCCTGCGCGACCGCACCCAGCCGCTGACCGTCTACGGGCCGCCGGGGCTGCATGACCTGATGGGCACGATGAGCGTGGTCTTCGGCCGCCTGCCCTACGAGCTGTCGATCGTCGAGCTCGAGCCGGCCGAGACCCTGTCCCGCGACGGCTACCTGATCGCGGCGATCCCCGTTCGCCACAAGCGCCAGACGGCCTTCGGCTACGCCCTTGTCGAGGAGCCCCGTCCCGGCCAGCTCGACGCCCGCCGGGCGGAGGAGCTGGGCGTCAAGCCGGGTCCGGACTTCGGTCGCCTGCAGCGGGGGGAGACCGTGGACGGGGTCCACCCCGACCAGGTCATGGGGCCTGTCAGGGAGGGCCGCAAGATCGTGCTGTCCGGGGACACCGCCCCCTGCGAGGCCCTGGCCATCGCCGCCCATCAGGCCGACGTGCTCGTCCACGAGGCGACCTTCCTGGAGGAGGAGGCCGAGCGGGCGCGCGAGACCTCCCACAGCACCGCCCGCCAGGCGGCGGAACTGGCCCGTGCGGCGGAGGTCCGCCTGCTGGCCCTCACCCATGTGTCCAGCCGCTACCCGGGCGGCCAGATCCGCGAGGAGGCCCGGGAGGTCTTCCCTGCCACCGAGGCGCCCCGCGACTTCGACACGATCGAGATCCCCTTCCCCGAGCGGGGAGGGGCAAGGCTCGTGCGCTGGTCGGAGCGGGCGGCGGCTGAGAGTCGCACCGAGGGCGATCCCGCCACGGCCCCGCCCGAGGCCGTCGCTTCCCCCTGATACATTCCAAGCCACCTCCTTTAACCCGGTCCGGAGAGGCCAGGAAGGAAACTATGCAGAGCACTGAGAAGGTCGTCCTCCAGGAGGAGGACGTGCGTCGGGCGCTGACCCGGATCGCCCACGAGATCGTCGAGCGCAACCCCGGGCGACCGGTTCCCGCCCTCGTCGGCATCCATCGTCGCGGCGCCTTCCTCGCCCAGCGACTGCATTCGCTGCTGGAGGAGCTGCTCGAGGAGGAGGTCCCGCTCGGGGATCTCGACATCGGCTTCTACCGGGACGACGTGGCAACCCGACCGGAGGCGCCCATTCTGCACGCCTCACACATCGACTTCGACGTCACCGGACGGACCGTCGTGATCGTCGACGACGTCCTCTTCACCGGACGCACCGTCAGAGCCGCCATCGAGGCCCTCTTCGACTACGGCCGCCCGCAGCGCGTCCAGCTGGCGGTGGTGGCCGACCGCGGCCACCGCGAGCTGCCGATCCGGCCCGACTACGTCGGCAAGAACCTCCCGACCTCCCGCCAGGAGCACGTCCATGTGAGGCTGCGGGAGCTTGACGGGATCGACGAGGTCGCGATCGCGACACCCGAGGCGATGGAGGTCTCCGCATGAACCACCTGCTCTCGATCGAGGAACTCGACCGGGCCGCCATCGAGCGGATCGTCACCCAGGCCGAACGCTTCGCGGAGGTCTCAGACCGGGACATCAAGAAGGTCCCGGCCCTACGCGGACGGATGGTCCTCAACCTCTTCTACGAGGCCTCCACCCGCACCCGCAGCTCCTTCGAGCTGGCCGCCAAGCGCCTCTCCGCCGACGTGGTCAACTTCGCCGCCAGCGGCTCCAGCGTCGAGAAGGGGGAGTCGCTGAAGGACACGGTCCTGACCCTCAGCGCCCACAAGCCCGACGCGATCGTCGTACGCACGCCCTGGGCCGGGGCGGCCCAGCTCGTCAGCAGGTGGTGCGGGGCTGCCATCGTCAACGCCGGTGACGGCAAGCACGAGCACCCCACCCAGGCCCTGCTGGACGTCTACACCCTCCGCCGCCGCCTCGGGGGCATCGACGACGCCTCGATCTGGATCGTGGGGGATGTCGCCCACTCCCGAGTGGCCCGCTCCAACATCCTCGCCTTCCAGAGGATGGGGGCGAAGGTCACCGTCGCCGGGCCTCCCACGCTGATCCCCCGCGGGATCGAGGCCCTCGGCTGCGAGGTCCGCTACACCCTCGACGAGATCGGCCAGGCCGACGTCGTCTACGCCCTGCGCATGCAGCGCGAGCGCATGAGCGAGACGTGGGTCCCCTCGATCCGCGAGTACGCCGGCTGGTATCAGATCAACGGCGCTCGCCTGTCCCCCGGCCAGATCCTGATGCACCCGGGCCCGGTCAACCGCGGGGTGGAGCTCTCCGGCGAGGTGGTGGACTCCCCGCAGGCCGTGATCACCGCTCAGGTGGAAGCCGGTGTCGTGGTGCGGATGGCAGTCCTCTACGAGCTGCTGGCGGGCGCCCGCGAGGCTCAGGCCGAGCAGCCCCCGGCCCGGCAGGAGGATCCCGCCGCCGTCGGCGGGGGTCACCCCCGATGATCCGCCCCGACCCGCTGGTCGGCGGAGCCATGACCTCCGCCGAGCTGCTGCTGCGAGACGTCCACGTGACGGACCCTCGCGAGGGCCTGGAGGGCCGCGCCGACCTGCGCGTGCGCGAAGGGCGCGTCGTCGAGATCGCAGAGGCCGCCACCCTGGCCTCGGAGGATGGGGAGGAGACCATCGAGGGACACGGGCGCCTGCGGCTGCTGCCCGCCTTCTTCGATCCCCACGTCCACCTGCGCACCCCCGGACAGGAGCACAAGGAGGATCTGCAGACCGGGACACGGGCGGCGGCCGCCGGCGGGTTCGCCGGGGTGATCGCGATGCCCAACACCGATCCCGTCCTGGACTCGGCCCCCCTGCTCGGATCCCTGCGCGAGGCCGCCCAGCGCGAGGCCCGCATCCCCGTCGGCTTCATGGCCGCCATCACCCGTGGCCTGGACGGAGAGCAGCTGACCGAGATGGCCGAGCTGCGGCGGGAGGGCGCCCTCGGCTTCACCGACGACGGGCGGCCGGTGCAGAGCGCCGGGATGCTGCGAAAGGCCCTGCAGTACCAGCGCCTGTGCGGGGGCGTGCTCGCCCTGCACGAGGAGGACCCGACCCTGTCCGGGAACGGAGCCATGCACGAGGGGAGCGTCAGCGCCGCCCTCGGGATCGCCGGCATCCCGACCGTCTCGGAGTCGACGATGGTCGCCCGCGACGCCGCCCTCGCGGGCTATGAGCAGGGCAGGGTCCACTTCCAGCACCTCAGCTGCGTGGACTCGGTGCAGGCGGTGGCCGAGGCCAAGGCCCGCGGCTTTCAGGTGAGCGCCGAGGCCAGCCCTCACCACCTGCTGCTCACCGAGGAGGACGTCAGGGATCTGGACACCCGCATGAAGATGAACCCTCCGCTGGCCCGGGAGGAGGACCGCCAGGCGCTGATCGAGGGGCTGCGCAGCGGGATCATCGACTGCGTGGCCACCGACCACGCCCCCCACGCCCGGGAGGAGAAGGAGGTGCCCTTCGAGCAGGCCCCGATGGGCACCACCGGCCTGGAGACCGCCTTCGCCGCCCTCTACACCGGGCTGGTCGAGCCCGGGATCCTCGACCTCGGCCTGCTGGTCAGGCGCATGACCGCCGGGGCCGAGCTGTTCGAGCTGCCCACCCCAAGGATCGCCCTGGGCGAGCAGGCGAACCTCACCCTGGTCGACCTCCAGGCCCGCTGGATCGCCGGCGAGCACGGCTGGGAGAGCCGCTCGGAGAACTGCTGCTTCGCGGGCAGGGCGCTGCAGGGAAGGGTCCTGCTGACGGTGGCCGCCGGTGGGGTCGCCCACCGCGACCGGGCGCTGGCCATGGTGGACGCCTGATGGGGCTGCTGCAGAGGGACCGCGCCGCCCTGGTGGTGATCGACGTCCAGGAGGGCTTTCGCCCCTACGAGACCTTCCTCCCGGTCGCCGGAGCCTGCTCGAAGCTGCTGGCGGCCGCCCGCATCCTGCAGATCCCGGCTCTGGTCAGCGAGCAGTATCCGAAGGGCCTCGGCCACACGGCCCCCGAGGTGGGCCTCGAGCAGGAGCCGCGGATCGAGAAGACCGTCTTCTCCGCCGCCCGCGCCGAGGGCTTCGACCTCGATGGCCGCGACCAGGCGATCGTGTGCGGGATCGAGGCCCACGTGTGCGTCAGCCAGACCGTTCACGACCTGCTCGACCGCGGCGTGGAGGTCCACGTGCCCGCCGACGCCGTCGGCTCCCGCCATGACATCGACTACCGCACCGGGCTGGAGCGGATGCAGCGCGCCGGGGCGATCGTGAGCACGGTCGAGACGGCCCTCTTCGAGCTTCTGGAGCGGGCAGGGACGCCCGAGTTCAAGGCCGTGCAGAAGCTGATCGTCTGAGATGACCGTGAGCCGTCGCCATCCTGCGTCCTCGGTCGCTCGCGTACGTCAGCACGCCACGCTCCTGCCTGTGCCCCGACGGGGTACGTCCTTGCCTGGCTCGGCGCACGGCCATCTCAGGGGCGGCGTGGCGTGACCGCGACTACCGGCTACGTCCTGCTCGAGGACGGGACCCGCTTCGACGGCCTGCTGTGCGGGGCGCAGGGGCCCGCCGTCGGGGAGGTCGTCTTCACGACCGGGATGTCCGGCTACCAGGAGTCGATGACCGACCCCTCCTTCGCGGGCCAGCTGATCACCTTCACCTACCCCCACATCGGCAACTACGGGGTCAGCTCGCAGGCGATGGAGTCCGACCGGCCCTGGGCCCGGGCGGCGATCATGCGCGAGGCCTGCAACAGCGAGCAGGCCCCAACCGCCGAGCGGGGCTGGCTGGACTGGCTCACCGACTGCGGGGTGTGCGCAATCACCGGGATCGACACCCGCGCCCTCGTCCGCCACATCCGCGAGGCGGGGGCCATGCGCGGCGGCGTCTTCCCGGCGACGATGGGCCAGGACGGCGCACGGGAGCTGATCGCCGCCGAGCCGCCGATGGCGGGCCAGGATCTCGCCCGTGTGGTGGGCCCCGAGCAGGTGACCAGCCACGGCGACGGCGACGGTCCGCGGATCGCCGTCCTGGACACCGGGATAAAGGCCTCGATGGTGCGCGAGCTGGTCGCCCGGGGCGCCCGCGTGGATCTCCATCCCTGCACGAGCAGCCCCGAGGAGCTGCTGGCCGGCGACCCGGATGCGGTCTTCCTCTCAAACGGCCCGGGCGACCCGGCGGCCCTCGGCTACGTGGTGAAGACCGTCCGCGAGATCGTCGGGCGCAAGCCGGTCTGGGGCATCTGCCTCGGCCACCAGCTGCTGTGCCGGGCGGTGGGCCTGGAGACCTTCAAGCTGCCCTTCGGCCATCGCGGGGCCAACCACCCCGTTCGCGACCTGCAGACCGGCAAAGTCGAGATCACCTCCCAGAACCACGGCTTCGCTGCCCTCGGGCCGGGGGGAGGCCGCACGATCGACACCGACGAGCCGGTCCGCTGGGAGACCGACTTCGGGGCCGCCTCCCTCTCCCACGTCAACCTCTACGACCGCACCGTCGAGGGCCTGGAGCTGCTCGACGTCCCCGGAGGAACCGTGCAGTACCACCCGGAGGCGGGGCCCGGACCGCACGACAGCCTCTACCTCTTCGACCGCTTCCTGGCCCGGATTGCCGCGGCGTAGCGACATCCACAAGATCCTGATCCTGGGATCGGGGCCGATCGTGATCGGCCAGGCGGCCGAGTTCGACTACTCCGGCGTCCAGGCCTGCAAGGTCCTGCGCGAGGAGGGCTACGAGGTGGTGCTCGTCAACTCCAACCCGGCCACGATCATGACCGACCCGGAGTTCGCCGACGCCACCTACATCGAGCCACTGCTGCCGGGGCCGGTGCGAAAGGTGATCGAACGGGAGCGCCCGGACGCCCTTCTCGGGACCCTCGGCGGCCAGACCGCCCTGAACCTGTCCAAGGCCCTCCACGACGACGGCACCCTGGAGCGCTTCGGGGTGGAGCTGATCGGAGCCAACTACGAGGCGATCGCCTGCGCCGAGGACCGGGACCTGTTCAGGGAGGCGATGGCCCGGGCCGGCCTGCGCATGCCCCGCAGCGCCATCGCCACCGGCCTGCCGCAGGCGCTTGAGGCGCTTCCCGAGCTGGGCCTGCCCTGCATCGTGCGCCCCGCCTTCACCCTCGGCGGGCGCGGGGGCGGCATCGCCCGCACCCCCGAGGAGTTCGAGCGGGTGGTCCTGCATGGCCTCGAGGCCTCCCCGATCGGGCAGGTCCTGCTCGACGAGTCGGTAATCGGCTGGGGGGAGTTCGAGCTCGAGGTGATGCGCGACAACGCCGACAACGTCGTGATCGTCTGCTCGATCGAGAACGTGGACCCGATGGGGGTGCACACCGGAGACTCCGTCACGGTCGCCCCCCAGCAGACCCTCACCGACCACCTCTACCAGCAGCTGCGCGACCAGGCCATCGCGGTGATACGGGCCGTCGGGGTGGAGACGGGCGGATCCAACGTCCAGTTCGCGGTCAACCCGGAGACCGAGGAGATCCTCGTGATCGAGATGAACCCCCGGGTGTCGCGCTCCTCGGCGCTGGCCTCCAAGGCGACAGGGTTCCCGATCGCGAAGATCGCCGCCCGCCTCGCCGTCGGCTACAGGCTGGACGAGATCGACAACAACATCACCGGCGTCACCCCGGCCTGCTTCGAGCCCACGATCGACTACGTCGTCGTCAAGTGGCCCCGCTTCGCCTTCGAGAAGTTCCCCGAAACCGACTCCACCCTCTCGACCCACATGAAGTCGGTGGGGGAGGTGATGGCGATCGGGCGGACCTTCGGACAGGCCTTCGCCAAGGCCCTGCGCTCGCGGGAGCTGGACAAGGCGCCCTGCCTGAAGGAGGGCTCCGACGAGGAGCTCCTGCGCAGCCTCGCCGCTCCCGGGCCCGCCCGCTTCGAGACGATCCTCGAGCTCTTGTGTCGGGGCACCGATCCCGAGGCCGTCCACGAGGTCACCAGGATCGACCCGTGGTTCCTGCGCGAGATGTGCTCCCTGGCGCTCGATCCACAGGGCGCCTTCGAGGGGGAGCGGGTGTTCAGGTCCGTGGACACCTGCGCGGCGGAGTTCCCTGCGCGAACCCCCTACTACTACGCCGGCTGGGAGCGGCCGCCGGCGCAAGGACGTCCTGCGCATGAGGTTCGCCCCGGCCGGGGGGAGGCCGTCGTCATCCTCGGCTCCGGGCCGAACCGCATCGGACAGGGCATCGAGTTCGACTACTGCTGCGTTCACGCGGCGATGACCGTCAGGGAGTCCGGACGGGATGCGGTGATGGTCAACTGCAACCCGGAGACCGTCTCCACCGACTACGACACCTCCGACCGCCTCTACTTCGAGCCCCTGACCCTGGAGGACGTCCTCGCCGTCGTCGAGGTCGAGGGGCAGGTGGGAGACCTCGCCGGGGTGATCGTGCAGTTCGGCGGGCAGACCCCCCTCAAGCTCGCCGCCGGCCTCGAGCGAGCAGGGGTGCCGCTGCTCGGGACCAGCGTGGACGCGATCGACCTCGCCGAGGACCGTGGGCGCTTCGGAGCCCTGCTCGCGCGGCTCGGCTACAAGGCTCCGCCCTACGCCACGGCCAGCTCGGTGGGGGAGGCCCTGGATTGCGCCGAGCAGGTCGGCTACCCGCTGCTGGTCAGGCCCTCCTACGTGCTCGGCGGCCGGGCGATGGAGATCGTCTACTCCCGCGACGGCCTCGCCGACTACCTTCGCCGCGAGGCCGGGGAGGGGGGCGATATCTACCTCGACCGCTTCCTGGAGAACGCCACCGAGGTCGACGTGGACGCCCTCTGCGACGGGACCGACGTCTGGATCGGCGGGATCATGCAGCACGTCGAGGAGGCCGGGGTGCACTCCGGGGACAGCGCCTGCGTGCTGCCGCCCCACTCCCTGGGGGAGGAGATGCTCGAGCAGATCCGCTCCGCCACCAGGGAGCTGGCGCTGGCGATCGGCGTCGTCGGGCTGCTGAACGTCCAGTATGCGATCGCCGAGGGGCAGCTCTACGTGATCGAGGCCAACCCCCGCGCCTCCCGCACCGTCCCCTTCGTCTCCAAGGCCGTCGGGGTCCCGCTGGCCAAGCTCGCCTGCCGGATCATGCTCGGGGAGCGCATCGCCGACCTGGGCCTCCCGCTCGAGCGCCAGGGCATCGGCTACGGGGACCACGTGTCGGTCAAGGAGGCGGTGCTCCCCTTCGACCGCTTCGAGGGCTCCGACGCCGTGCTCGGCCCGGAGATGCGCTCGACGGGAGAGGTGATGGGGATCGCGAGGGACTTCCCGACGGCCTTCGCCAAGGCCCAGGCGGCGGCCGGGGTGCCGCTCCCGAGCGAGGGGACGGCCTTCATCACGGTCACCGACTCCGACAAGCCCGGGGCCTTCGGCGTGGCACAGATGCTCCACGACAACGGCTTCAGGATCGTGGCCACCCGCGGGACGGCCGAGGCCATCTCCCGCATGGGCATACCCGTCCAGCCCCTCAACAAGATCGGCGAGGGCAGCCCTCACGTCCTGGACTGGATCGAGCGGGGGGACGTGGACCTGGTCGTCAACACCCCGACCGGGGTGGGGGCCCGCACCGACGGATGGGAGATCCGCAGGGCCGCCGTCCGGCACGGGATCCCCTGCCTGACCACCCTGGCGGCCGGGGTCTCCGCCGCCAGGGCGATCGCACGGGCCCGCCGGGACGGAGAGCCGGAGGTGCTCTGCCTGCAGGACCTCCACGGCCAGGGGAGCCGACCCACCCCGGAGCGCTCGACGAGCCCAGACGAGGCCGGGGTCGCGTGACCCCCGCCCCGTTCGGTCGCCGGCTGCTGCGGGTGGCCGGCACGGAGGACCTGGGCGCATACCGGCTGCTGCGGGCGCTGGACCCGCAGGGACCCGAGCCCGAGCCCGGCCAGTTCGCGATGCTGGCCGCGGCCGAGCGCTGGGGCGGGGGGGACGGCGAGCGGCCCTACCTGCCGCGTGCCCTCTCCTACGCCCGCCACGCCGGCGGGGAGGCCCACTTCCTGCTGGAGGACGTCGGTCCCGGCTCGGCCCGGCTGTGCGAGCTGGGCCCCGGGGACGGGCTGTGGGTCCTGGGCCCGCTCGGCAGGGGCTTTCGCGGGCCCGAGGAGGGTCGCCGGGCGATCCTGGTCGGCGGGGGCGTCGGGATCGCCCCGCTGGCGATCCTGCAGGACCGGCTGAAGGCCCCCGCCACCGTGCTGCTCGGCTTCCGCGACGGCCCCAGGGCCGCCGGCGCAGGCCTGCTGCGGGATGCCCGCCTGGCCACCGACGACGGCTCCGGCGGCCACCACGGGCTCGTCACCGACCTGCTGGCGGCGGAGCTCGACCTGGATGCCCACGCCGTCGTCTACGCCTGCGGCCCGGCCGCGATGCTGGAGGGCGTCAGGGCGATGTGCGAGCGGCGCTCGGTACCCGCCCAGCTCGCCCTGGAGGCCGCGATGGCCTGCGGCTTCGGAGCCTGCTTCGGCTGCGTGGTGCCCCGCCGCGACGGGAGCTACCTGCGGGTCTGCACCGACGGGCCCGTGATCGAGGCGGCACTGCTCGACCACGTCGACGCCCACGCCGGGGCGCCGGCATGACCGTCTCATTCTGTGGCCTGGAGCTCGCCCACCCGATCGTCAACGGCTCGGGCACCTTCGATGCGATCGCCGCCCGCGACGTCTTCGGAGACCAGATCGCCAGGCGCTTCCCCTTCGCCGCCTACGTCTCCAAGACGATCACCCTCGCGCCCCGCCCCGGCAATCCCCCGCCGCGGCTGTGGGAGGCCCCCGCCGGGCTGATCAACTCGATCGGGCTGCCCAACAAGGGCCTGGCCGGGTACCTGCAGGAGGATCTTCCCCGGCTCGGCGGCCTGGCCAGCGAGCCTCAAGGCGGGGGGGAGCCCGTCCCCGTGCCCCTGATCACCAACGTGATGGGCTCCGGGGAGGATGAGCTGGCGCGCCTGGTCGAGGCCTGCCAGGAGCGGCCCGAGATCGCCGCCATCGAGCTCAACGTCTCCTGCCCGAACGTCAAGACGGGCCTGGACATCGGAGCCGACCCGGCCCAGCTGGGGCAGGTCGTGCGGGCCCTGCGCGGGCGCACCGCCAAGCCTCTGATCGTCAAGCTGACCCCCAACACGGCGGATGTCTCCCTCTGCGGACGGGCCGCCGAGGAGGCGGGGGCCGACGCGCTGTCGCTCATAAACACCCTGCGGGCGGGCGCGCTCGCCCCGGGGGCCGGTGGAAGGCCGTGGCTGGGGGGAGGGACGGGCGGTCTGTCGGGCCCGGCGATCCGGGCGGTCGCCCTGGCCCAGGTGGCGGCGGTCGCGTCACGGGTGGAGGTCCCCGTGATCGGCATGGGGGGCGTCCAAAACGCCTCTCACGCCCGCGATCTGCTCGATGTGGGGGCCACCCTGGTGGCCATCGGGACGGAGAGCTTCCGCGATCCCGCCATCGGCGCCACGATCGCCCGCGAGCTGCTCTGAGACTGCCCAAAACCCCTGCAAACACAACGGGGGACCGTCCAGCAGCCTCGATTTATCTACACCTCAGGCTGAGGTCGAGGTGAATTCGCCGTTTTTGCCTTGATCGACGCTCGCGGGTGTGTAGACTCGCCGCCCATGTCGCCGGCCACTGGCACGACCTCCTCCAACACCTCCACCGCGCCGGAGCGATCGTTGAACCAGAGGATGGACGCACTGGCCAGGGCCAACCAGATCCGCATCCAGCGGGCCCAGCTCAAGCGGGACCTCAAGGCGGGACGCCGTTCCATCCACTCCCTGCTGCTGGACCCCCCCGAGTACGTGGAGACGGCCAAGGTCTTCGACATGCTCCTCGCCGTCCCCAAGTACGGCCGGGTCAAGGTCAACAAGATCCTGGTCCACTGCCGGATCGCCCCGAGCAAGACCATCGGCGGCCTGTCCGAGCGCCAGCGCAGCGAGCTGATCTCCCTCCTGCGCCACTAGAGCCGCACGGCGATTCCCACCGAGCCCGACAATAGGGTCCAGGGCATGGCCCGCGTGTTCGTGATCACAGGACCCTCCGGGGTCGGCAAGGGCACCCTGATCCGGGGCCTGATGGAGCGTCTGCCCCAACTGGAGCTGTCCGTCTCGGCCACCACCCGGGCCCCCCGTCCGGGCGAGGTCGACGGGTTCGACTACCACTTCCTGACCCGCGAGGAGTTCGACCGCAGGGTCGCGGCGGGGGAGTTCGTCGAGCACGCCGACTACGCCGGACGCAGCTACGGCACCCTGCGGTCCGAGCTCGAGGACCGGGTGCGCAAGGGCGTGCCGGTGGTGCTCGAGATCGAGGTCCAGGGCGCCCGGCAGGTCCGGGCTGCGATGCCGGAGGCCGTGCAGGTGTTCATCGCCCCGCCCTCCCTGGAGGCCCTGCGCACGCGGCTGATCGGACGCGGCACCGACGACCGCGAGGAGGTCGAGCGGCGCCTGCGGGTCGCCCAGGAGGAGCTCGCCGCCCAACCCGAGTTCGCCCACGTGGTCGTCAACGACCGCCTCGACGAGGCGCTGGACCGCCTCACCGCGATCGTCTCAGAGCACCTCGGCTGACGGACCCCGCCCGGGTCCCGGGGGCGTGCTGCACTACACTCCAAGGCCCACCAGGAAAGGCAAGTCATCCCGTGATCTCACCCCGCATCGACCGTCTGCTCGAGCAGGTCGACTCCAACTACGCAGGCGTGGTCGTCGCCGCCAAGCGCGCCCGGCAGATCAACAGCTACTACCACAACCTCGGCGAGGGGACCTTCGACGAGTTCCCGCCCCCGATGGTCGACACGGCCTCGAAAAACTACCTCACGATCGCCCTTGAAGAGGTGGCTGGGGGCAAGCTGAAGTACCACTACCGCTAGGACGGCCGTTGAGCGGCGCAATGCTGCGTCCTCGGTCGCTCGCGTGCGAAGCACACTTCGCTCCCTGCGTCCTTGCCTTGCCTGTGCCCCGAATGGGGTGCTTGCCCAACGACCGTCCTAGTCGCGCAAGGCGCTCGCCCAAGGCTTGCGGGTTCATGTGCGGCCGGCTCTAAAACCTGAAGGTCATGTCCCGGATACTGCTCGGCGTCAGCGGCGGCATCGCTGCCTACAAGGCGCTGGAGCTGGTGCGCCTGGCGACCGCGGCCGGGCATTCGGTGCGCGTGATCCAGACGCCGGCCAGCCGGCGGTTCGTGGGGGAGGCGTCCTTCGCCGCCCTGACCGGGGCTCCGGTGCTCGTCAGCGAGTTCTCCCGCGACCCGATGCGGGGAGCCTTCCCCGGCCAGGAGCTCCCCGACCACGATCCTCTCAGCCACCTGGAGCTGGTGGCCAACGCGGAGGTGTTCCTGATCGCCCCCGCCTCGGCCAACACGATCGCCAAGCTCGCCGCCGGGCTGGCCGACAACCTGCTGAGCAGCGCGGCCCTGGCGGCCCAGTGCCCGCTCGTGATCGCCCCGGCGATGAACAACCGCATGTACGAGCATCCCGCCACCCAGGAGAACCTGGCCCTCCTGCGCCGGCGGGGGGCGATCGTCGTCGAGCCCGAGACGGGACGGCTGGCATCCCAGGGCGAGGAGGGGGTGGGCCGCCTGGCCGACCCCGCCCGGCTGCTGGCGGCCTGCGAGGCGGCCCTCGACCGGGACACGCCGAGCTCGAGCCTGCGCGGCCTCAGCGTCCTGGTGACCGCCGGAGGCACCCGCGAGCCGATCGACAGCGTGCGCTTCATCGGCAACAGCTCCTCCGGGCGCATGGGCGTGGCCCTCGCCGAGGCGGCCCGCGCCCGCGGCGCCGAGGTGACCCTGGTGGCGGCCAACGTCGCCCTGCCGTCCCCGCCGGGGGTCAGGCGCCGGGAGGTCGTCACCGCCGCCGAGCTCGGGCGGGTGTGCGAGGAGGAGTTCCCCGGCTGCGACGTGCTGCTGATGGCGGCCGCCGTCGCCGACTTCACCCCCGCGTCCCCCGCCGACGGGAAGATCAAGAAGGCCGATCGCGAGGGCCTCGATCTGCACCTGCGCCCGACCGCGGACGTGATCGCGGGCCTGGCCTCGCACCGGCGCTCCGACCAGACGCTGGTGGGCTTCGCAGCCGAGCACGGGGAGGGGGCGGTGGAGTGCGGCCAGGGGCAAGCTCGCCGCCAAGGGCCTCGATGCGGTGGTCGTCAACGACATCTCCCGCGGCGACATCGGCTTCGACGTGGATGCCAACGAGGTGACGATCGTCAGCGCCGGCCCGAACGGGGGCCCGCTGCAGGAGCGCCACGTGCCGCGAGCGAGCAAGACGGAGGTCGCCGAGGCCATCCTGGACGCCGTCGAGGGCCTCAGGGGGAGCGGTTAAACTGGGTCGATGGACAGCGTGTACGAGCTCTACCGGCGGGGCTGTGACCTGCTGGACCATGGCGACCACCAGGCCGCCATCGTGCCCCTGAGCCGGGCCCGCGACCTGGAGCCGGACAAGGCCTCGATCCGCGAGGCGCTGGGACGCGCCCTCTTTCATGCCCAGCGCTATGAAGGCGCCGCCGCCGAGTTCGAGGCGATCGCAGCAAGGACGCCCACGAACGACTACGCCCTCTTCTGCCTGGGCCGGTCGATGCAACTGCTGGGACGCCATCGCGAGGCCTGTCAGCCCCTCGCCCTGGCCTGCTCGCTGCGCCCCGAACGGGAGGATTACCGCCTCTACCGTGACAGGGCTCGCCGCGACGCCGCACGCGCCTGACACCTCAACGGCCACGCCCGCCGATGCTATGCTCGCAACACAGCTTTCGTGTCGGTACGCAGGTGCCGACAGCAGTACCGAGAGTGGGCGCCCGCCCGCTTTTTTTGCGTAAGGAGTGAGTTGATGAGCGCGCTGCAGACAGAAGTCGAGGCTCGTCTCGCCCAGAGCGAGCCCGACATAGAGGTCCTCCTGGCCGAGGTGCTGGGGGGCCGCTGCCTGCGCGTCTTCATCGACCATCCCGACGGGGTCACCCTCGCCATGTGCGAGCGTGTGACGACGCTGCTGGGGGACCTGAGGGATCGCTACTCCCTCGAGGTCTCCTCGCCCGGGAGCGAGCGGCCGCTGACCAAGCCCGCCCACTTCCGGCGCTTCGTCGGCAGGCGGGCGAGGGTGCGCACGCGCCACCCGCGGCCGGTCGGCGGGCAGGGCACATGCGACCAGGTCGCAGCCAGGACGGTCAGAAGCTTCACGGGAGAGCTGGTGGGGGCTTCCGAGGAGGAGGTGACGCTGGCCGCCGACGGGGGGGTCATCGCGATCCCCTACTCGGAGATTCGTCGTTCGAACCTGATCGAGGAATAGAGGGAGCCAATGTCACGCGAAATCCTTGAGGCCATGCACGCGCTTGCGCGCGAGAAGGGCATAGAGCCCGAGAAGCTGATGATCGCGCTCGAGGACGCCCTGCTGTCCGCCTACAAGAAGCAGCCCGGCTCCGCCAAGTACGCCCGCGTGGAGATGGATCGCGACACCGCGGACTTCCGCGTCATCGAACTGATCATCCCCGAGCGCCTCGAGGCGCACCTGATCGTCGAGACGATCGACGAGGAAACGACCATCGATCCGGAGACCGGGGAGATGCGCGAACCCGAGGAACCGGAGATCGACCCCAAGAAGTTCGCCGAATACCGCGACCAGATCGAAGAGCGCGACGTGACCCCCGACGACTTCGGGCGCATCGCCGCGCAGACGGCCAAGCAGGTGATCCTGCAGCGGATCCGCGAGGCCGAGCGGGACATGATGTACGAGGAATACCGCGACCGGGTGGGCGAGCTGATCACCGGCATCGTCCAGCAGTCGGACTCCCGCTACACCCTCGTGCAGCTGCGGGAAAGGGTCGAGGCGCTGCTGCCCAAGTCCGAGCAGGTCGACGGCGAGCGCTACGACCACTCGCAGCGCATCAAGGCCGTCATCAAGGAGGTCTCCCCCTCCACGAAGGGGCCCGCCATCATCGTCTCCCGGCGCGACCCCGAGCTGATCAAGAAGCTGTTCGAGCTGGAGGTGCCGGAGATCGCCGACGGCCTGGTGGAAATCGCCAACGTCGCCCGCGAGCCGGGCTACCGCTCCAAGATCGCAGTCGTCTCCCACACCGACGGGGTCGACCCGGTCGGCGCCTGCGTCGGCCCCCGCGGGTCGCGGGTGAGGATGGTCGTCTCCGAGCTGCGCGGGGAGAAGATCGACATCATCCCCTTCAACGAGGAGCCCGCGCGCTTCGTCGCCAAGGCACTCTCGCCGGCCCGCGTGAGGGAGGTCCTCGTGGACGACGATGCCAAGCAGGCGACGGTGATCGTGCCCGACGACCAGCTGTCCCTGGCGATCGGCCGTGAGGGCCAGAACGCCCGCCTCGCCGCCCGCCTCACGGGCTGGCGCGTGGACATCCGCTCCGAGACCGAGTTCGCGGCCGAGGAGGCCGAGCACGCCTACGAGGAGGAGGAGGTGCAGGGACGCTGCGCCGCGATCCTCTCCAACGGCCGGCGCTGCCCCAACGCCTCCCTGCCGGGCTCACGCTACTGCGGCCTGGAAACCCACCAGGCGCTGGCGTCGATCGCCAGCGACAACATCGGCGACCTCGCGGAGCCGGGGGCGCAGGATGAGCTTGCAGCAGAGCAGCCGGACCTCCCCGGGGCCCAGGACGCCGAGATCGCCCCCGCCGGCCTGGCGGGTCCCGGTCCCGAGGCCCCCGAGGAGCAGACGCCATAGGGCCCCACGTTCCCTGGCGTCGCTGCGTTGGCTGCGGGCGGATCGCCCCCAAGCACGAGCTCGTGAGGATCGCCCTCGCCCGGACCGGGTCCACACCGCTTGCGGTGCTCGACCCCGAGGGCAGGATGCCCGGCCGCGGGGCCTACCTGTGCCGTGCCGGGGACGCCCCGGGCGTCGCCCCTGACTGCCTGGAGGGCGCAATCCGTCGCGGCGGGATCGGGCGCACCCTTCGCTCGGCAGTGACGCTTGACCCCAAGCTCCTAGAATCGATAGGTCGATGAGCAAGAAGAGAGTGCACGAGATAGCCAAGGAGCACGGGCTCTCCAGCAAGGAGTTGCTGGAGCGGCTGAAGGCTGCCGGCATCGAGGCCAAGGCGGCCGCCTCCTCGGTGGAGGAGTCGGCGGCCCTGAAGGCCCTCGGCATCGGAGCGCCCGCCACCAGCAACGGCTCCCCGGCCGCACCCGCGGCCGCGGCCAAGGCCGCCGAGGCCGCGGATGCGCCGGCCCCCGCCGCCCCGGCTCCCAAGGCCGCCGCTCCCAGCGCTCCGCCGCGTCCCCCCGCTCAGCCGGCCGACCCCGCCCCGGCGACGTCCGCGGCTCCCGCGGGCGCGTCCGCCGAGCGCGTTCGCCCCACCCGCGACTCCCGCACCGGAGAGCGCACCCCGGGTGACATCGGCCCCGGCGGTCGCAGGCGCGTGGTGATCGACTCTCAGGCTTCCCGGCGCCAGCAGGGCGGCCCCTCAAACCAGCCCCAGCGGCGGCCGCGGCGGGGACGCCGCAGGCGCGGCACCTACGACGAGACGATCGCCCCGATCGACACCTCGGCGATGGAGGCGACGGACCTCATCCGCGTCAACTCAGGCTCGACAGTCAAGGACATCGCCGAGTACCTGGGGGTGGCGGTCCCCGAGGTGATCAAGAAGCTGATGTCCCTCGGCGAGATGGCGACCCTCACGCAGACCCTCTCCGACGACGCCATCCAGGTGCTGGCCGACGAGTTCGACAAGGAGATCGAGATCGTCCACGCCGCCGACGACGTCGAGGTGGAGCCCGTCTTCCAGGATGCCGAGCAGGATCTCGTCGAGCGTCCGCCGGTGGTGACGATCATGGGCCACGTCGACCACGGCAAGACCTCCCTTCTGGACGCGATCCGCGAAACGGAGGTCGTGGCGGGAGAGGCCGGGGGGATCACCCAGCACATCGGGGCCTACCAGGTCCGCCACTCCGGCAAGGAGATCACCTTCCTGGACACCCCGGGCCACGAGGCCTTCACGGCGATGCGCGCCCGCGGCGCCAGGGTGACCGACCTGGCGGTGATCGTGGTCGCCGCCGACGACGGGGTCAAGCCCCAGACCGAGGAGGCGATCGACCACGCCAAGGCGGCCGAAGTGCCGATCGTGGTTGCCGTCAACAAGATCGACAAGGAGGGCGCCCAGCCCGAGCGTGTGCGCACCGAGATGACCCAGCACGGCCTGCAGCCCTCGGAGTGGGGTGGGGAGATCGAGTTCGTGGACGTCAGCGCCAAGACCCACCAGGGGCTGGACTCCCTGCTCGACACGATCCAGGTCGTCACCGACCTCGAGGAGCTCAAGGCCAACCGGGAGGCCGAAGCCTCCGGGACCGTCATCGAGTCCAAGCTCGACCCGGGCCGCGGCCCCGTGGTGACGATCCTGATCCAGCGCGGCACGATGCGCGTCGGCGACGCCCTCGTCGCCGGGGCCCACTTCGGCCGGGTGCGGGCCATGCAGGACTTCACCGGTACGCGCCTGAAGCGGGCCACGCCGGGACAGCCGGTCGAGGTGCTCGGCTTCGACGGCGTCCCCGAGGCGGGGGAGCCTGTCCGCGTCGTCGAGAACGAGCGGCGGGCCCGCCAGCTCGCCGGTGAGCGGGCGAACCGGCTCAAGACCGAGGCCCTGGCGCGCCGGTCCGGCCGCAAGGTCTCCCTCGAAGACGTCTTCAAGCTCGCCCAGGAGGGAACGGTCAAGGAGCTCGGCCTAGTCGTCAAGGCGGACGTCGCCGGGTCGCTCGAGGCAATCGAGGACGAGATCGCCAAGCTGCCCCAGGACGAGGTGAAGGTCAACATCATCCACCGCGGGGTCGGGGGCATCAACGAGTCCGACGTGATGCTCGCCTCGGCCTCGGAGGGCGTGATCCTGGCCTTCAACGTGCGGCCCGTCGGCGATGCCCGCCAGGTGGCCGACCGCGAGGGCGTCGAGATCCGCTCCTACTCGGTGATCTACCGGGCGATCGAAGAGCTGCGCGCCGCCATGCAGGGGATGCTCGAGCCGGCCGAGGTCGAGACGCCCCTCGGGCAGGCCGAGGTCCGTCAGCTCTTCAAGGCCTCCCGCATCGGGACGATCGCCGGCTCCTTCGTCACCGAGGGCAAGGTCACGCGCGGCGCCAGCGTCCGCGTGGTCCGCGAGGGCACCGTCATCATCGACACCACCATCGCCAGCCTGCGCCGCTTCAACGAGGACGTCCGCGAGGTCAGCGCCGGCTTCGAGTGCGGCATCGTCCTCACCAACTTCCAGGACCTCCGCGAGGGGGACGTGCTCGAGACGTACGAGACCCGCAAGGTGGAGCGCGAGCTGGCATCGTGAACGGGGCTGCTCCGGTCCTCGAGACCGGGGTGAGCTTCGGGCGGTTCCGGAAGGGACGCGAGGCTCGGCGAGGAATTGGAGAACATAGGATGACCTCGGGACGCATGCGGCGGGTCGACGAGGCGATCCGGCAGGTGATCGGCGATGCCGTAGCAGGAGAACTGAAGGACCCTCGAGTGGGATTCGTAACCGTGACCGACGTCAGGACCAGCCCAGACCTTCGCCATGCGCGCGTCTACGTGAGCGTGCTCGGAGCGCACGGCGGGCCCTCCGCAGAGCAGGAGCGCACGGACACCCTGGAGGGGCTGCGCAGCGCCCACGGCTACCTGCAGGGCCGGATCGCCGGAGAGCTGCGGCTGAAGCGCACCCCGGCCCTCGAGTTCGTCTATGACGACACCACCGACCGCGCCATGCGGGTCGAGGAGCTGATCGAGGAGGGCACAGGAGAGTGAGCGGGCCCGACACAGTCCACGAGACCCGTGAGCTGGTCCTCGACCGGATCCGCGAGGACGACCTGTTCGTCCTGGCCACGCACGAGAACCCGGACGGAGACGCCCTCGGCTCGCTCGTGGCCATGCAGGGACTGCTGACGACCCTCGGCAAGGACTCGGCGATGTTCATCTCCCCGTCGGACCTGCCGCTGCCGCGGGAGTACAGGATGCTGCCGCTGGATGGCCTGATCAGCGAGGTCCCGGCCGACATCGCCGCCAGGACGGTGGTCTTCCTCGACTGCGGCAACATCGACCGCAACTCGGCCAGCGTGCTGCGCGACGGGGCCCACCTCCTCAACATCGACCACCACCACGACAACACCGGCTTCGGCACCGTCAACTACGTCGAGCCGGCCGCCTCCTGCACGGCCGAGATCGTGTGGGACCTCATGCACGGGCTGGACGTCGCCGCCGGCCCGGCCGTCGCCGAGGCCCTCTACATCGGCCTGATCACCGACACCGGGCGTTTCATGTACGAGAACACGACCCCCCGAGCCCACGTCATGGCCGCCGAGCTGATCGAGGCGGGGGTCGACGTCCCCGCCGTGTACCGCCGCCTCTACGAGGGGGTGCCCGCCGGCAAGCTGGCCCTGCTCGGCATCGCCCTTAGACAGATCCAGCGCCTCGACTCCGGGCAGCTGACCATCGCCTGCCTGACGGCGGCGGACTTCGAGCGGGCCCGAGCGCAGGAGAGCGACTCGGAGGGGATCATCGACCAGCTGCGTGCCCTTCAGGGAACCAAGGTCGCCGTCCTCGTGCGGGAGCTGATGAGCGGGGAGCGAAAGGGCCAGCACAAAGTGTCCCTGCGGGCGACCGACGACGACGTCGACGTCTCGATCATCGCCCGGGCACAGGGCGGGGGAGGGCACCGGCGCGCCGCCGGCTTCTCCACCTCCCTGACCGAGCCGGAGCTGATCGCCTTCCTGCGCGAGGCCATCGCCCTCCAGCTGCACCCGAACTCCGACGGTCATCGGGCGGCCACCGCCGTCTGAAGGAGCGGCCGCCGGCCAGCTCCCGGCGCGTGCACGCAGATGGACGGGGTGCTGCTGATCGACAAGCCCGCGGGGATCACCTCCCACGACGCGGTCGCGGCCGTGAGACGGTCCCTCGGGGGGGCGAAGACCGGTCACGCCGGAACGCTGGACCCCTTCGCCACCGGCCTGCTGCTCGTGCTCGTGGGCAGGGCCACCAAAGCCCAGCAGGAGCTGATGGGGCTGACCAAGCGCTATGAGACGGTCGCCCGCCTGGGGGCGCTCTCAAGCACCGGCGATCCCGAGGGCGAGATCACGGTGACCGGGAGGCTGCCCGCTGACCCGCCGCTGCTGCCCACCGGCACCTTGCGCCAGCGCCCCCCGATGCACTCGGCCGTGAAGGTGGGCGGGGAGCGGGCCTACCGGCGTGCCCGCAGGGGCGAGACCTTCCAGATGCCCGAGCGGATCGTGACCGTGCACCGCTTCGAGCAGCGGTGGCGAGACGACGGCGACCCCGAGGGCCCGCGGGCCGCCTTCTCGATCGAATGCGGGTCCGGAACATACGTGCGCTCGCTGATCGGCGAGCTGGGCGACGCCTACTGCCTGGAGCTGCGACGGACCGGGATCGGACCATTCGATGTGGCCGACGCCGTGCCCCCGCCGCCCCGTGGAGCCGCCTGGAGCGATCCCCCCCTGATCCCTCTCGAGGTGGCCCTGGCCCTCGCCCGCGGCGAGGCGGCGGACGGCCGGCAGGCCGACCCCGGCCCTCGCGAATAGGCTGTGCTGCCGTGAAGGTCACCCGGCTGCCCGACGTGGAGCGCAAAGATCCCCGCCGGGTCGCCGTGGGCACCTTCGACGGGGTCCACCTCGGCCACCGGGAGGTCATCCGCGGATCGGACAGCGTGCTGACCTTCGACCCCCACCCGGTGTCGGTGGTCGCCCCCCAGCACACCCCGCGCCTGCTCACCACCCCGCAGCGCAAGGCCGAGCTGGTGGCCGAGCTGGGGGTGCAGGAGATGATCGTGATCCCCTTCGACGCCGGCTTCGCAGCCCGCAGCGCCGCGGAGTTCGTCGACGAGGTGCTGGTGGGCGCCCTGGGAGCCGCCCAGGTGTCGATCGGAGAGAACTTCCGCTTCGGGCACAAGGCGCAGGGGGACCCGCGACTGCTGTCGGCCGACGGGCGCTTCAACACGGTCGTGCACCCGCTGCTGGAGGTCGACGGGGAGATCGTCTCCTCCAGCCACATCCGCGGGCTGGTGCTGGCGGGGGACGTCGCCGAGGGCAACCGCCTGCTCGGCAGCCGCTTCCAGGTCGCCGGGGAGGTGGCCTGCGGGGATGCCAGGGGCCGCCAGCTCGGCTTCCCGACCGCCAACCTCGTGCCCGACGAGGCCCTCGTCTGCCCGGGCCACGGGGTCTACGCCTGCCTGGCCTACGCTCCCCCGGCCGTGCAGGGACTGCCCGCGGCGGTCAGCATCGGCGTTCGCCCGACCTTCCAGACCGGCCGGGGGGAGCTGATCGAGGCCTACATCCTGGACTTCGAGGGCGACGTCTACGGGCAGCAGCTGCGGCTGGAGTTCCTGCAGCGCCTGCGCGGGGAGCGGCGGTTCGACAGCCCGGAGGCCCTCGTGGGGCAGATGCGCTCCGACGTGCAGCGCACGCGGGAGATCGCCGCGGCTGTCTGACCGCCGTCAGCCGTCTGCTACCGTAGCCCGGCCATGCCAGCACTGACAAGTGAGCGCAAGCGGGAGATCGCCGCCACGTTCGGCTCCAGCGAGCGGGACACCGGCTCCACCAAGGTCCAGATCGCCCTCCTCACCGAGCGCATCAACCACCTCACCGAGCACCTCCGCGAGCAGGGCAAAGACCACCACTCGCGCCGCGGGCTGCTGATGCTGGTCGGCCGCAGGCGCCGCTTCCTCGACTACCTGCAAAGGCAGGACCTCGAGGGCTACCGCTCGCTGATCAAAGAGCTCGGTCTGCGCAAGTAATCCGTGACCGTCCTGCCCACAGGCACTCCGGCGCCGAGCTTCAGGCTCGCCCGGGCCGACGGGCAGACGTTCACCGAGCAGGACCTCAAGGGCCGCTGGACCGTCCTCGTCTTCTACCCGTTCGCCTTCAGCCCCGTCTGCACCGACCAGCTGAAGCTGTATGAGAGCCCTCCATCCTTCGTGCAGGAGCTGGCGGAGCGGGCCGGGGTCCTCTACGGGGTCTCATGCGACTCCACCTGGGCCCAGAGCGCCTTCAGGGAGAAGCTCGGCGTCAGCAGCGAGCAGCTCTCCGACTTCGAGCCCAAGGGGGCGGCCTGCGCCGCCTTCGGGGTGCTCCACCCGGGCGGCTTTCCCCAGCGGGCGCTCGTGATCACCGATCCGGAGGGGGTCGTGCGCTGGAGCTATGAGGCGCCCTCGCCGGGGGACCTGCCGGGCGTGGACCTGCTGCGCGAGGGCCTCGAGCAGGCCCTCGCCTCCGCCCGCCCCTGCCTGATCTGCGCGGCGGCCTCGGCGCGCCCATCCGGCCTGGGCCCGGGCTCCCGTTCCGCTAAGCTCCCTGCGTTCGGAGAATGAAAAAAAGAAACGGACCGCCGACCGACGGGCGGGACAGGAAGGTAGTGAACATATGAGTAGTGATGCCGTTACGCGGGTCTCCGTGGAGATCGCTGGTAGCGAGATCTCGTTTGAGACCGGCAGGATGGCCAAGCAGGCCTCCGGCGCAGTGGTCGTCCGCCAGGGCGACACGATGGTCCTCGCGACAGCAGTGGCTGGAGGCCTTCGCGACGTCGACTTCCTCCCCCTGACGGTGGACGTCGAGGAGCGCATGTACGCCGCCGGGAAAATCCCCGGCTCCTTCTTCAAGCGCGAGGGCCGGCCGGGCGAGAAGGGCACCCTGACCGCCCGCATGATCGACCGCCCGATCCGCCCGCTGTTCCCCAAGGAATGGCGGTATGACACCCAGCTCGTGGCGATCCCGCTCTCGATCGACCACGTCCACCCCTACGACATCCTGGCGATGAACGGTGCCTCCGCGGCCCTGATGATCTCCGACATCCCGCTGCCGACGCCCGTCGGGGCTGTGCGGATCGGAAAGGTCGACGGCAACTTCGTCGTCAACCCCTCCGAGCCCGACCTGCTTCCCGACGCCGAGGACGGCGGCTCCGACCTCGATCTGATCGTGGCCGGCACCGAGGAGGCGATCCTGATGGTCGAGGCGGGCGCCAACGAGATCCCCGAGGCGGAGATCCTGGATGCGCTCGACATCGCCCACGCCGAGATCAAGAAGCTGTGCGCCCTGCAGCGCGACCTCGCCGCCAAAGTCGGCAAGGAGAAGAAAGTCTTCGAGACGATCGAGGTCGACACGCAGATCCTCGAGGCGATCCGCTCCTCCCACGGGGCGGCCCTCGACGAGGCGACCCAGGTCGAGGACAAGCTCGAGCGCCAGGAGGCGACCAGGGCCGTCGAGGCGGCGATCCTCGAGCAGTACGCACCGCCGGCCCCCGAGGGTGCCGACGAGGACGGGCTCGTGGCCGCCAAGCAGCGCCGCGCAGCCGTCCAGCTCGCCTTCGACAAGCTCGAGAAGTCGATCATCCGCGAGCGCATCGCCGTGCACAAGAAGCGTCCGGACGGGCGCGCCGAGAACGAGATCCGGGACATCAGCATCGAAGTCGGCGTGACGCCCCGCACCCACGGCTCGGCCCTCTTCACGCGCGGGCAGACCCAGGCGCTGAGCGTCGTCGCGATGGGCACCCTCAAGGAGGAGATGCGTCTCGATACGCTCGGCCTGGAAACGAAAAAGTACTACTGGCACCACTACAACTTCCCGCCCTTCTCGGTCGGGGAGGCGGGCCGGATGGGCGGCGTCAAGCGCCGTGACATCGGCCACGGAGCCCTCGCCGAGCGGGCGCTGGCGCCGATGGTTCCCTCGATCGACGAGTTCCCCTACTCGATCCGAGTGGTCTCGGACATCCTCGAGTCCAACGGCTCCTCCTCGATGGCCTCGGTCTGCGGATCCTCGCTGTCGCTGATGGACGCCGGGGTGCCGATCAAGCGCCCCGTCGCCGGAATCGCCATGGGTCTGATCAAGGAGGGCGACGACTACATCGTCCTGACGGACATCGCGGGCGTGGAGGACCACCTCGGCGACATGGACTTCAAGGTCGCCGGCACCGAGCGGGGCATCACCGCCCTGCAGATGGACATCAAGATCACGGGGGTCACCTTCGACATCCTGGGCGACGCTCTCGCCCAGGCCAAAGAGGCCCGCACGTTCATCCTCGGCAAGATGGCCGACACCATCCAGGCTCCGCGCGAGCAGCTCAGCCAGTTCGCCCCGCGCATCCAGACGATCCAGATCGACCCGTCGCAGATCGGCCTGCTGATCGGCAAGGGCGGCGAAACGATCCGGGGCCTCTCGGAGGAGTTCGAATCCCAGATCGACGTCAACGACGACGGCCAGGTCCTGGTCTACTCCGCCAACGGCGAGCTCGGAGACGCGCTCGTGGAGCGGGTGCGGATGATGATGAAGGAGGTCGAGGTCGGCGACGAGTACGTCGGCAAGGTCGTCAAGACGACCACCTTCGGGGCCTTCATCGAGCTGGCCAAGGGCACCGACGGCCTGCTTCACATCTCCAACGTCTCGCCCGGCGAGCGGGTGGAGACCGTCGAGGACGTCCTCAACAAGGGCGACGAGGTCAACGTGCGGGTGGTCGAGGTCGACCGGGAGCGTGGCCGCATCGGCCTGCGCCTGGCCCACGACCCCGACATCGCCGGCAAGTCCGTCGAGGAGCTGGCTGGAGTCGGCACCGGCGGTGGCGGCGGCGGTGGACGCGACCGCAGGCCGGGCGGGTCCTCACCAAACGGACGCGATCGCGGCGATCGCGGCCGGCGCCGCGAGGGCGAGCGCGGCTCGGGCCGCCCGCGCCATGGCCGCGACCGCGACTGACCCGCAGGGCCGAGACCACACGATCACCACGCTGGACTCCGGCGTGAGGGTCGTGACCGAGCGCATCCCGGGGGTGCGCTCGGTCGCCCTCGGCTTCTTCATCGCGACGGGCTCGGTCAACGAGCGGGAGGACGAGGCGGGCATATCCCACCTGCTCGAGCACATGCTCTTCCGCGGGAGCGCCCGCTACGGCTCCCAGGAGATCGACCAGATCTTCGACGCCATGGGGGCCGAGATCAACGCCGGCACCGACAAGGAGGCCACCTCCCTCTACACGAGGGTGCTCGACCGTCACCTCGAGCAGGCCTTCGACGTCATGTCCGACATGCTCTGGCACCCCCGCTTCGGCGAGCTGGAGGCCGAGCGGGAGGTCGTGCTGGAGGAGATCGCGATGTACGAAGACGACCCCCAGGACCGCGTCTTCGACGTCCTCGGACGGGCCATCTTCGGCCCCCATCCGCTCGGTCGCCCGGTGATCGGGAGCGCCGAGATCGTCCGCGCCGTCACTCGCGAGCAGCTCGCCGCCTTCCACGCCGATCGCTACCGGCCCGACCGCATCGTGATGGCGGCCGCCGGATCGGTCGACCACGAGGCGCTCGTACGGCTCGTCCGGGCAGCGCAGGACGGAAGGGAGGCCCGAGCAGGCGCATCGGCACAGCGCGAGGGTGCCGGCAGGACCCCCGAGTTTCGCCCGCGCATCCAGTTCCTGGAGAAGGACACCGAGCAGTACCACGTGTGCCTGGGCGGAGCCGGCATCGCCCGCGACGACGAGCGGCGGTATGCCCTGCGGGTGCTGGAAGGGATCCTCGGCGGCACCTCCTCCTCGAGGCTCTTCCAGGAGGTGCGCGAGAGGCGCGGACTGGCCTACTCGGTCTTCTCCTACTCCAACCTCTACGCCACCACCGGCGACGTTGGCCTAATCTCGGGACGAGGGCGGAGAACCTGACGGAGGCCCTCGAGGTCGTGGCCACCGAGCTGGAGCGCTTCACCGAGAATCCGGTCAGCGAGGAGGAGCTGACCCGCTCGCGCGAGAACCTGAAGGGGAGGATGGTGCTGGCGATGGAGTCCACTGGAGCGCGGATGTCCCGGCTGGGCAGCGCCCTGCTGGGCGAGATGCCGATCCTCTCCGTGAGCGAGATGGTCGACCGCATCGATGCGGTCGGCATCGAGGACGTGCGGGAGCTGGCCGTCGAGCTGTTCTCACCCCACGCCCTCGCGGCGGCCGGGGTTGGCCCCGCCGAGCCGCGCTTCCGTTCCGCCCTGGCCCCCCTCGGGGCGCCCGCCGCGCAGGGGGTCCGAGGATGATCGCCGTGGCGGTTGCGGGCGCCGCCGGGCGGATGGGGCAGACGGTCTGCGCGGCCGTCGAGGCGGCTCCGGACATGGAGCTCGTCGGGCGGGCCGATCCGCTGCTGGACACGACCCTCGAGCAGGTCCTGCCCGCCGCGGAGGTGGTCGTCGACTTCACCACTCCCGAGACCGCCCTCGCCAACGCCCTGGCCTGCGTGCAGGCCGGGGTGCACGTCGTCATCGGCACGACCGGGTTCGACCCGGCTCCCCTGCAGGATGCGCCCTCCGCCGGGGAGGGCCCGCGGGGGAACGTGCTGATCGCCCCCAACTTCGCGATCGGGGCGCTGCTGATGATGCGCTTCGCCGCGGAGGCCGCCCAGCACATGGCCAAGGCCGAGATCATCGAGCTGCACCACGACGCCAAGCTCGACGCCCCGAGCGGGACGGCCGCCCGCACAGCCGTGCTGATGGCCCAGGCGACCGGGGGAGAGCCGCCCCCGATCCACTCCGTGCGCCTGCCCGGCCTGGTCGCCCACCAGGAGGTGATCCTGGGGGACCTCGGCCAGACACTCACCATCCGCCACGACACGATCAGCCGCGAGTGCTTCATGCCCGGGGTGCTGCTTGCGATACGGCGGGTGGGGGACCTCCCGGAGTCGCCCCTGGTGGGCCTCGAGAGCCTGCTCTTCTGAATGCCCGCGAGCGTGAGATACTGCACCCGATGATCGATCTCGGAGCGATCCTGACCGCGATCGTCACGCCCTTCGACGAGCGGGGACGTGTCAACGAGGAGTCCTTCGTGGCGCTGATGCGCCATCTCGCCGACAACGGATCCGACGGGTTCGTCGTGGCGGGCACCACCGGCGAGGCCTCCACCCTGACCGACGAGGAGCAGCTCGGCCTGATCGCCCTGGCCGTGGCCGAGCGCCCGCCGGGGAAGTCGATCGTCGCCGGCACGGGCACCAACGACACCCGCCAGGCGGTGTTCCTCACCGAAAAGGCCACCGAGCTCGGGGCCGACGCGATGCTTTCGGTCACCCCCTACTACAACCGCCCCAGCCGGCTCGGGCTGATCCGCCACTACGAGGCGGTCGCCGCCGCCACCGACAAGCCGACCCTCCTCTACAACATCCCCGCACGCACCGGGACCAACATGCCGCCGGACCTGCTGGCCGAGCTGGCCCAGATCGACGGCATCGAGGGCGTCAAGCAGGCCAACTCGGACGAGCTGCAGCCGATCGAGGGCCTGGCCCTCTACGCCGGCGACGACGCGACCCTCGCCCGCACCCTCGACATGGGGGGAGCCGGGGGAATCCTCGTCGCCTCCCATGTGGTCGGCAACGAGATGCGCCGGATGGTCGACGAGCCCGAGCACCGGGCCGAGATCGACGCCTCCCTGCAGGACGTCTACAGGGTGCTGTTCTTGACCTCGAACCCGACCTGCACGAAGGCGGCCCTGAACCTGCTCGGCCACAACGTCGGCGGGCTGCGCCTGCCGCTGGTGGAGGCCACCCCGGAGGAGACCGCCGAGGTGAGGGCGACACTCGAACGCCACGGCCTGCTCGCCGGCGCCCCCGCGTGAGCGCCGACGTCCGCGTCCTGCCCCTCGGAGGGCTCGGCGAGATAGGCAAGAACATGACCGTGCTCGAGCACGACGGGCGGATCGTCGTGGTCGACGTCGGGTTGCGCTTCCCCACCCCCGAGATGGTCGGCATCGACCTGGTCCTGCCGGACTTCTCCTACCTGCGCGAGCGGGCGCGGGACATCGAGGCGATCGTCGTCACCCACGGCCACGAGGACCACCTCGGCGCGCTGCCGTGGGTGCTGCGGGAGCTGGGGGAGGCCCCGCCGATCTTCGGGGGAGCCCTCACCGTCGCGATGGCCCGCTCCAAGCTCGACGAGCACAAGCTCAAGGACATCGAGCTCGAAGAGGTGGAAGCGGGGGAGACGCCTCGAGCTCGGCCCCTTCACGCTCGAGCTGATCCACATGACCCATTCGATCCCCGACTCCAGCGCCGTGGCGATCGGGACGGACCTGGGCACGGTTCTCGATCACCGGCGACTACAAGTTCGACCAGACCCCCGTGGACGGGCCTCCCGCCGACGTCTCGCGCCTGGCGGAACTGGGCAGGGAGGGCATCCTGCTGCTGTGCGGGGACTCCACCAACGTCGATCGCCCCGGCTTCTCCCTGTCGGAGTCGGTCGTGGGGCCGCAGCTGGAAGAGGTGTTCGCCCGCTGCCGCGGCCGCATCGTCGTGACCAGCTTCGCCTCGAACATCCACCGCGTCCAGCAGGCCATTGACGCCGCCTGCGCCACCGGCCGCAAGGTGGCCCTGGTGGGGCGCTCGATGCGCAAGAACGTCGGCATCGGGCGCAACCTCGGTCACATCGAGATCCCGGAGGGGACCCTCGTCGGCCCGCGCGAGATCGGGGACCTCGCCGACGACCGCATCGTGGTGATCTCGACCGGCTCACAGGGGGAGCCCCTCTCGGCCCTGCGCCGGATGGCCTACCGCGATCACCCCCAGATCCAGCTCAAGCGAGGGGACACGGTCGTCTTCTCCGCCACCCCGATCCCCGGCAACGAGCGGGCGGTCAACGAGACGATCGACCGGCTCTACCACATCGGCTGCGACGTGATCACGCCGCGGGATGCCCCCGTGCACGCCTCCGGACACGGCTACGCCGAGGAGGTCAAGCTGATGCTCAACCTGGTCAAGCCGCGCTACGTGATGCCCTTCCACGGCGACTTCAAGCGCCTGCGCCTGCACGCCCAGCTGGCCGAAGCGGTGGGGGTGCCCCCGGAGGACATCTTCCAGGGTGACAACGGGCTGCCGCTGGACATCAACGAGCGGGGAGCCCGCTTCACCGATCGCCAGCAGTCCGGGATGATCTTCGTCGACGGCGTCGAGATCGGAGACATGGCGGACGTGGCTCTGCGCGACCGGCGCATGCTCTCCGCCGACGGCATCTTCATCGTCGTGGTCACCATCGCCGAGCAGGACGGCAGCTCGGTGGCCGACCCGGAGGTGATCTTCCGCGGCGTCCCCTTCCAGGCCGACGAGCTGCTGGACGAGATCCGGCTCACCGTCGAGGCCACGCTGCAGAGGGCGGCAGGGGAGGAGATCCGCGAGGTCGACCTGCTCGGCCAGCTCCTCCACGACGACCTGGCGAAGCTAGTCTATGACCGTCTCAAGCGAAGGCCGATGGTGCTCCCCGTCGTCGTCGAGGTCTGAGTAGGCGGGGAGCCTCACCACGAACCTCGCCCCCCGGTCGGTCCCGGTGGGCTCGAGGACCACGCTGCCCCCATGCGAGCCGGCCACCGCATCGACGATCGCCAGGCCCAGGCCGAAGGAGCCGCCGCGATCGCCGGCCCCCCGCACGAAGCGCTCGAACAGGGTCGGGGCCAGCTCGGGCGGGATCCCCGGACCGTTGTCCTGCACGACCAGCTCCACCTGGCCATCGGCGGTGGTGACCGTGGAGACCCGGATCTCGGTTCCGGCCGGGGTGTGCCGCAGGGCGTTGTCGAGCAGGTTGATGATCAGGCGGTGCAGCTCGTCGTGCACCCCGATGACACGGGCCGCGCGGACGTCGAGCACGATCTCGTGGTCGCTGCTGACAGGTCCCAGCTCGCTGGCCGCCTCCATCGCTATCTGGTCAAGGTCACAGGGCTCGCGGGGCTGCGTGCGGGCGGCGTCGGTACGGGCGAGCAGCAGCAGGTCGGCCACGAGGCGGCGCATGCGCTGTGAGGAGCGCAGAGCCGAGCGGGCCGCATCGCCCGGGTCGCCCTGCAGCGACTCGGCCAGCAGCTCCAGGTTCGCCAGCACGCTCGTCAGCGGCGTGCGCAGCTCGTGGGAGGCGTCGGCGACGAAGCGCCGCTGACGGGCCAGCATCGACTCTGTCTCCGCCCGGGCGGCATCGAGCTCCTGGAGCATTCCGTTCAGCGTGCGGGCGAGCTCGGCCACCTCGTCGTCGGCCTCGGGCAGGGGGACGTGGCGGGAGGGGTCGCGGGTGCGTGCGATCTCGGCCGCCGTCGAGGTGATCGTCGCGATCGGGGCCATCGCCCTGCCGGCGATCGCCATCCCGGCGAACAGGGCGAGGGCGCTGCCGGCGAGGACGCCGAGCAGCAGGAAGAACTCGACCTTGCGGACCGTGGCCTCGGTCGGTGCCACCGGGCGCCCGTATTGGAAGATCAGGTGGCCGATCGTGGTCAGTTCCGGCCCCACGACGGGAACGACGCTTGTGAGCACCCGGTATCCATGGACGCTCCTCGTCCCCAGCACGGGTGGGCCGAACGAGGGTGCCCTTTCCGGATACTGTTCGAGCGTGCGCCCGGACAGGTAGAGGATCCTGATCACCGCCCCCGGCGTGGCGATGTACTGAAGCGGGGGGGTGATGCTGAAGCGATCGTGCAGCAGGTCGCCTCGTATTTTCATCTCCGACGGCAGGTGTTTGGCGGTTTCGCTGACGTCGTGGTTGAAGTCCGCCCGGATGCGATGCACCGTCAGCGAGCCGATGGCGACGGCGAAGGCGCACAGGATCACGAAGGTCAGCAGCGCCGAGACGCCGGCCAGGCGCACGCGGATGGGCAGCCGGTCGAAGCTGGCGGAGATCCGCCCGAGGGCGCGACCGGCGGCCGCGACAGGCCTACGCGCGAAGGACGTAGCCGGCTCCCCTGATCGTGTGCAGCAGGCGAGGCTCGCCCTCTGCCTCGAGCTTGCGCCTCAGGTTCGAGACGAACACCTCGATCGTGTTGGTCGTGGAGAACGGGTCATAGCCCCACACCTCGTCCAGCAGCCGCTGGCGGGAGATGACGATGCGCTCGTTGCGCATCAGGTACTCCAGGAGCTCGAACTCCCTCTGGGTCAGCTCGATCGAGCGCTCCCCCCTGACCACCTCGTGGGTGTCCGCGTTCAGCGACAGGTCCCCGACCCGCAGGGGGGCCGAGCCGCGGGGAGGCCGGCGGCGCAGCAGGGCACGCATGCGCGCCAGCAGCTCCTGCCGCTCGAAAGGCTTGACCAGATAGTCGTCGGCACCCGAGTCCAGGCCCTCCACGCGCGACTCCAGGGCGTCGCGGGCGGTGAGGATCAGGATCGGGACGTCGTCCTCGGTGCGCAGGGTGCGAGCGACCTCCAGGCCGTCCACCTTGGGCAGGCCGAGGTCGAGGATCACCAGGTCGGGGGCGAAGGCGCGGCCCTGCTCCAGGGCCGCCTCCCCGTCGGCGACGGTGCGCACCTCATAGCCCTCCATTCTCAGGGAGCGCTGGAGGGCCTGTGCAATGTCCTCATCGTCCTCGACGACGAGGACTCGTGCTGCGCGGGAGTAGTCGTTCATGAGTCTTTATGTAACGGGGGGTCGTAAAGCGATGGTAAGCCCCCCAGGGAGGTTCCGGGGGCCCGGTGTCGAAGTTGCGCGAGATGCCCAACACCCGCAGACGCCCCTCCGCCCGCTCCTCCTCGACGCGCGGGCGCGCCGGTCGACGCCCGCGGCGGCGCCGCCGCAAGGGTCGCGGAGGCCTGCTCGGCCTGCAGATCCCCGCACGGCTGCCGGTCCTCGACCAGCGCCAGCGCGACATCCTCGGCCTCGGACTGCTCGCCGCCGGGGTGTTCATGGGCTTCGTCCTCTACGGCGGATGGGACGGCGGCCGCGCCGGCCACGGCCTTGCGGTCGGCCTCGGGTGGATGCTCGGGCGGGCGAGGGTGCTCGCGCCCGTGGCCCTCGTCATCGGCGGGGGAGCCCTGCTTCTGCGCCCCGTCCTGCCCGCCCTGCGTCCGCTGCGAACGGGCTCGCTGTGCCTGTTCGCAGCCGTGACCCTGGCCCTCGCGGCCGGGACCCTGGGGGTGAGCTCCTCTCCGGGACCGTCCACCCATTCGTGGGCCTCGGCCCACCTGCAGAGCCATGGGGGGATCGTCGGGGAGGCCCTCTACCAGCTCACCCACCGACTCGTGCAGGACGTGGGCGTGAGCATCCTCGTGGTCTTCCTGGCGATCGTGGGGGTGATCCTGCTCACCGGAGCCTCCCTGGCGAGCGTCATCCACGCCACCGGCAGCGGGCTGGCGGACACGACCAGGATGGTCCGAGGGCTCGGTCGGGCCGTCTCGGCGGATGCGCAGGCGCAGGAGCCCGAGGCCCCGCTTCACCCTCCTGAGCCCGATCCGCAGGAGCTGATCGTGCGGGCCACCCACGTGGAGGCCCCCTCGCGGGACTGGCCGCCGGCGCACGTGCCCGATCGCGAGGATCCCGAGGACGAGGTGAGCCTGGAGGAGCCCGAGGAGCCGCTGCGCTCGGCCGAGGACGAGGAGGAGGAGCAGATCGCCGGCGTCGCCCACGCCGACCCGGCTGACCTGACCCCACAGGGCAGGCTGCGCGAGGCCGTCACCGACGACCCGGACTTCGTGTGGGATCTGCCGGACGCCGCCGGCCTGCTGACGCGCTCCACCAGCGAGCAGACCAGACCGGACACCGCCGGGCAGGAGCGCGTCGCGGCCGGGCTGGTCGAGGCGCTCGGGCACTTCGGGGTTCAGGCGAAGGTCATCGGCACGGTCGCCGGACCCCACATCACCCGCTATGAGCTGAGGCTCGCCCCCGGCACCAAGGTCGGCAAGGTCGCACAGCTCAAGGACGACCTCGCATATGCGCTGGCGGCCACCGACATCCGCATCCTGGCCCCGATCCCCGGCAAGCAGGCCGTCGGCGTCGAGGTCCCCAACGCCCACCGGCGGATCGTGCGCCTGGGGGATGTCTTCCAGCAGCCTCCCAAGGACTGGTCGCCGCTGACGGTGTGGCTGGGCAAGGACGTCGCCGGCAAGGCGATCGGAGCCGACCTGGCGAAGATGCCCCACCTGCTGGTCGCGGGGACCACCGGGGCCGGGAAGTCCGGGGCCATCAACGCGATGCTCTCCAGCGTCCTGCTGCGGGCCACTCCGCACGAGGTCAGGCTCGTGCTGGTGGATCCCAAGCAGGTGGAGCTCAACCACTACGAGTCGATCCCGCACCTGCTGACGCCGGTGATCACGAGCCCCCGGATGGCGGCCAACGCCCTGCAGAACCTGGTCCGGGAGATGGAGCAGCGCTACGGGATCATGTCCCTGGCTCGCACCCGCGGCCTGGTCGAGCTCAACCGGGCGCGGGCCAAGCGCGGCGAAGCGCCGCTGCCCTACATCCTGTGCGTGATCGACGAGCTCGCGGACCTGATGATGGTGGCCCCGGCCGACGTGGAGGACTCGATCATCCGCCTCGCCCAGAAGGCGCGGGCTGTGGGCATCCACCTCGTCCTTGCCACCCAGAGCCCGAGGGTGGATGTCATCACGGGCATGATCAAGGCCAACGTCCCCTCGCGAATCGCCTTCGCGGTGTCCTCCCAGACCGACTCGCGCGTGATCCTCGACCACAACGGCGCCGAGTCGCTGCTCGGCCAGGGCGACATGCTCTTCAGCCCCGTCGGAAGCTCCCGCCTGCAGCGCATCCAGGGTGCCTACATAGACGAGGCCCAGATCGCCAAGCTCACCGACCTGTGGCGCAAGCAGGGCGAGCCCGAGCTGCGCGAGGAGCTGCTCGAAGAGGTCGAGCCGGAGGAGGGGGCGGGGTCCCCCGAGGAGTTCGACCCGGACGAGGATCCGCTGCTGCGCGACGCGATCACCCTCGTGGCCGAGATGCAGACGGCCTCGACCTCGATGCTCCAGCGCCGCCTGCGCCTGGGCTACACGCGGGCCGGGCGCATGATCGACATGCTCGAGCGCCGGGGGGTCATCTCCGGCTACGAGGGCTCCAAGCCGAGGCAGGTGCTGATCACCGAGGCCGACCTGCCCCGCGTGCTGGCGTCCCTTGGGGAGTCCGCCACGACCGTTACCGACTAGCCTCTTGGCCTAGATGCCCGAGATCGGAGCCACGTTGCGCGAGGCGCGTATGCGCGAGCGCATCGACGTGTCCGAGATCGAGGCCAAGACGAAGATCAGGGCCAAGTATCTCCGCGCCCTGGAGAACGAAGAGTGGGGCCTCCTGCCGGGCCCCACTTTCGTGAAGAGCTTCCTGCGCACCTACGCCCAGGCGCTCGGGCTCGACGGCAAGGCCCTGGTCGAGGAGTACCGGCTGCACCACGAGCGTCCCAGCGAGGGGATGCTCGAGCCGATCGTCGCCGCCAGCCCCCGCGGGCGTCCGCGCAAGCCCTCCGGCGGCCCCTCGCGGGGCTACACGATCGCCGTGGCGGTGATCGGGGGCGTGATCGTGCTGCTGATCGTGCTGCTGATCACCGGTGGCGGGTCCTCAAAGAACAAAGCGGCGACGACCGCCAAGAGGACCCCACGATCGCGCGCCGCCCACCACGCCGCCGGAGCCACCGCCGGCCATCGGGCGACCACCCAGACGGTGACGCTCTCCCTGCGGCCAAGCGCGGTCGTGTACGTGTGCCTGATCGGGGACTCCGGGCGCAAGCTGATCCCGGGGATCGAACTGCAGCCCGGCGAAGCGACCCGGACCTACAGGGCGAAGCGCTTCCTGGTGACGCTCGGCAACAGCTCGGTGACGATGATCGTGGACGGTCGCCCGCGCACCGTGGCTCCATCCAGCCAGGCGATCGGGTACTCGATCACGAAGGCCCGCGGCCGCCAGCCGCTGTCAGCCGGCGAACTGCCCACCTGCAAGTGAGCGGGCGATGAGCGCCCGCGCCGGGATCCTCGTCACCGGCACCGAGGTCCTCACCGGGAGGGTGAGCGACCGCAACGGGCCCTGGCTGGCCGAACGCCTGTGGGAGCAGGGGGTCGACATCTCCCACATCATGATCGTGGGGGACCGCCCGCAGGACATACGGGGAGCCCTCGAGTTCATGACCGCCCACGGGGTCGACCTGGTGCTCACCAGCGGTGGCCTGGGCCCGACCGCCGACGATCTGACAGCCGCGATCGTCGGGGAGTACCAGGGTCGCCCGATGGTCCTCGACGAGGCCCTCTCGGAGCGGATCGCGCAGATCGTCGCCCCGCTGATGAAACGATGGCCGAACATCGACCCCGAGGCGATCGCCCATGCCAACCGCAAGCAGGCGACGATCCCGGATGGCGCCACGGTGCTCGAGCCGGTCGGGACCGCCCCGGGGCTGGTCGTCCCGCCCGCACCGGGGCGGGACGGGCCGACTGTGGTGGTGCTGCCGGGTCCGCCCCGCGAGCTGCAGCCGATGTGGCGCCAGGCCCTGGCCGGCGGAGCCCTGCGGGACGCCCTGGCGGGGGCGGGGGAGTACTGCCAGCACACGCTGCGCCTGTTCGGGATCCCCGAGTCGGAGATCGCCGAGACGCTGCGGACGGCGCAGCGGGAGGGGATCGCCCTGGAGCGGCTTGAGATCACAACCTGCCTGAAACGCGGCGAGGTGGAGGTCGTCACGCGCTACCAGCCCGCCGCGGAGCCGGTGTACGAGGCCTTTGCTGCGCTCGTCGCGGCCCGCCATCCGGACACCCTGTTCTCGACCGACGGCAGCACCGTGGACGAGCAGGTGGCGGCCCTGCTGCGTGGCGACGGAGCCCGGGCCGGGCGCACCATCGCCACCGCCGAGTCCTGCACCGGAGGGCTGCTGGCGGCGCGGCTGACGGAGCTGCCGGGCTCATCCGACTACATGCTGGGCGGGATCGTGGCGTACGACAACGAGGTGAAGGTGGCCCAGGCCGCCGTGCCGAGGGAGCTGATCGATGCTCACGGGGCCGTCTCGTCCGAGGTCGCCGAGGCGCTCGCCCGGGGGGCGCGCTCGCGCCTGCACGCCGATGTCGGCGTCGGGATCACCGGCGTCGCCGGTCCAGGCGGGGGCGGCGAGGAGAAGCCGGTGGGCCTCGTGTGGATCAGCGTGGCGGCGGGGGAGGAGGAGCACCTGACTCGCTCCGTGAACCTCCCGGGCGGCCGGGCCGACATCCGCGACCGAGCCACCACCGTGGCGATGCACCTCGTGCGCCGCGCCCTGATCGCGGGCTGAACCGGGCGGGCGGCCATGTCCCGCGGTGCCACAGCGAGGCTGTTCGTGGCGGTGGACCCGCCCCCGGAGGTGTGCGAGGCGCTCGTGCGGTGGGCCCGTGCCGCCACCGCAGGCATGGGCGTCGCCGGCGGGCGCGGCTCGATGCGGGTGCTCACCCCCGCCTCCCTGCACCTGACCCTGTGCTTCCTGGGCAGCCGGCCGGTGGCGGAGATCGAGCCCCTCGCCGGCGCGCTGGCCGAGTGCGGCGGGCGGGCCTGCGAACTGCTCGTCGGGGCGCCCCTGTGGCTGCCACCCCGCAGGCCCAGATCCCTGGCGGTGGAGATCCACGACGAGGATGGGGAGCTGGGGCGTCTGCAGAGGGGGTTGGCCAATGCCCTTCAGGAGGTCAGCGAGTGGCGGCCGGAGCCCCGCCGCTTCCGGGCCCACGTGACCCTCGCCCGGACCAGGGGGGCGGCCGGCCGGCGCTCGATGGAGCTCCTGGCGGCCACCCCACCGCTGAGCTTCACCGCCGAGGCTGTCGTCCTGTACCGCTCGCACCTGGCCCGGGAGGGGGCCAGCTATGAGCGGCTGGCCGACTTCCCGTTGCCGGCACCGCAGGCCTGAGGACGGACCGGGGAGGTCATTCTTCGCCGGTGTCCGCTACGGGCAGGCACAGCAGCGTCGTCCCGTCGGGTGCCCGCAGGGGCACGGTCCCGGCTTCGCAGCCCGGCTGAGAGCCGTCGGGGCAGGCTTCCCCGGACCCGAGGGGGATCGCGCTGCCGTTCCCGCAGGTGCCCAGGGTGGATCCTTCGGGGAGGTCGACGCAGAGGCCGCCCGACCCTTCTTCGCAGGACAGCGCCGCCCCGGCTTCTTCTTTGGGTTCGGCCGGGCAGAGCAGGAGCTTGCCGCCGGCCGCCGGCAGGGGGGAGGAGCCGTCTTCGCAGGAGGGCTGTGAGCCGTCGGCGCAGGAGAAGGTGCCCTTCGTGCCGACCGGGATGGTTTCGTCTTCGCAGATCGCGGGGGCGCCGACGGGGACGGGCGCGCCCGCGGATCGCCTGGCCGGCCCCTTGGCGGCGGCGTGCCTGGTGCGGTGGGTCCCCGCGGGGTGGCGGGTGTGCCTGCCGGGCTTGCTCCGGTGGGTCCCGTGCGTGCAGGCGTGCCCGGAGCGATGGGAGTGGCCCGGCGAGCCGGTGCAGGAGCTCCTGTGCGTCCGCGCCAGTGAGGCCGCGGGGCTCAGCAGCAGCGCCGCTGTGGCGAGCAGCGAGACGGCCATGGCAAGGGCGCGCGGGAGGCTGCGTGAGAGGGGGGAGGGGGGCAAGGGTCTCGGGGGGCTCGGACGTTTGCGCTTACGGGAATGGCATCGTCGCCGTGCCCGCGGGAGCCCAGCCCCGGCGGGGGTTCATGGACGAACGGAGGGCCGCGATGCGAACAGCTGTTCCGTCCGAAGCCCCCTCTACCTTCTCTGCCTGATCCCCAACCGGAGGAGTTCCGCATGTCCGTGACCGAGCAGGAGAAGGCCGCCAAGGCGCGGGACGCCGCCCTTCAGGGCGCGCTCTCGCAGATCGAGCGCGAGTTCGGCAAGGGCTCGGTCATGCGGATGGGAGACGAGGGCGCCCAGGTACGCTGCGAGGTGATCCCCACGGGAGCCCTGTCGCTCGACCTCGCCCTCGGGATCGGAGGCGTGCCGCGGGGAAGGATCGTCGAGCTCTACGGGCCTGAGTCCTCGGGCAAGACGACGCTGATCTACCACGTGCTCGCCGAGGCCCAGAAGCTCGGCGGGGTGTGCGCCTTCATCGACGCCGAGCATGCGATGGACCCCCTCTATGCGAAGGAGATCGGGGTGGACATCGACGAGCTGCTGGTGTCCCAGCCGGACTACGGAGAGCAGGCCCTGGAGATCGCCGACATGCTGGTGCGCTCCGGGGCGGTCGACGTGGTGGCGATCGACTCGGTTGCCGCCCTCACGCCGCGGGTGGAGCTCGAAGGGCAGATGGGCGACCAGACCGTCGGGTCCCAGGCGCGGATGATGTCTCAGGCGATGCGCAAGCTGGCCGGCAACCTGAACCGGACCAACACGCTGTGCATCCTGACCAACCAGATCCGCGAAAAGGTCGGGGTCATGTTCGGTTCCCCGGAGACCCAGCCCGGCGGAAGGGCGTTGAAGTTCTACGCCTCCCAGCGCCTGGACATCAGGCGGATCGAGACGCTCAAGGACGGCACCGAGGCGGTGGGCAACCGGGTGCGGGTGAAGGTGGTCAAGAACAAGGTCGCCGCCCCCTTCCGCCAGGCGGAGTTCGACATCGAGTTCGGCAAGGGGATCTCCACCTCCGGCTGCCTGATCGACCTCGGCCTGGAGCACAGCATCATCTCCAAGTCCGGCTCGTTCTTCTCCTACGGCAACGACCGGCTCGGCCAGGGCCGAGGCAACGCCAAGGCGCATCTGGACGCCAACCCGGAGGTCGCAAAGGAGATCGAAGCCAAGGTCTACGAGGCCCTCCGGATCGGCAAGGACGCCGTCACCCCGATCGAGCGGGACAAGGACGCGCCTGCGCCGATGGCAAGCGAACCAGCCGTAGCCGCCGCCTAGCGGCTCGTGGACGCGGCGCGGCGCGGCGTCCTCGCTCGCTCGCGTGCAGCGCACGCCACGCTCCTGCCTGTGCCCCGAAGGGGTACGTCCTTGCTCCGCTTGGTCCACGAACCGCTAGGTCGTGGTGTCAACTTAGCCCTCCCGGGCGGCTCCTGGGCGCGTCCGGGTAGATAGAGCCTGACTATCGTGCCCACCGTGCGTGGCCGACATATATGGGTGATGGACGTCCAGATCACCGCCCCCGCGTCACCTCCGGCCGGACGCTCGCCCGGGAGATTCTCTCTGGCCGGAGACGAGCGGCTGGCGACGCTCGCGGGAGCGGGCAGCGATCGGGCCTTCGCAGTCCTGTATCACCGCTACCACCAGCGGCTCTACCGCTACTGTCGATCGACGCTTCGCCACGACGCCGACGCCCAGGATGCCCTGCAGGCGACGTTCGCCGGCGCCTACGCGGCGCTGCGGGAGGGCCGCCGGGACGCGCCCCTGCGGCCGTGGCTTTACCGAATCGCCCACAACGAGGCGGTATCGCTGCTGCGACGGCGCCAGCCGCAGGCCGAGCTGACCGAGGAGGCGGCGGGCGCCGGCACCTCCGCGGAGGAGCAGGCCATCGCGCGGGAGCGCCTCGCGACACTCGTATCGGATCTGCAGGAGCTGCCCGAGCGCCAGCGGGGAGCGCTCGTCATGCGGGAGCTGGGCGGCCTCTCCCACGAGGAGGTGGCGCTAGCCCTGGGGACCTCCGTCGGCGCCGCGAAGCAGACCGTCTTCGAGGCTCGCCGTTCGCTGCAGGAGTTCGCGGAGGGTCGCGCGATGACCTGTGATGACGTCTGTCGGACGATCTCCGACGGCGACCGGAGGGCGTTGCGGGGAAGGCGGGTCAGCTCCCACCTTCGCCACTGCCCCGCCTGCGCCGCGTTCGCCGCAGCCATACCGGCGAGGAGGACGGATCTGAAAGCCCTGGCCCCGCCACTGGGCCCGGCGGCGGCGGGAGGCGTCCTCGCGGCGGTGCTCGGCCGTGGTGCCGGCCGTGGTGCCAGCGGCGGTGCGGCCAAGGGAACGGTGGCCGGGTTGGCGGGCAAGTCCGCCGGGCTCACCGTGGCATCCAAGGCGGTCATCGGGGCCACGCTCCTGGCTGGTGTGACGGTGGGGCTTAGCAGATCCCTCCCACATGGGCATCGCGCCGCCGCGCCGAGCCGCGTCCTCTCGATCGCGCCACCACGAGCAAGGCGGTCGGGGGGCGGTGCTGGAGCCGCATCGACGTCACACCATGCGCACCGGTCGGAGGCGCACGGCCCGGCCGCCAACCATGCTCGCACGGGGCCGACGGCCACCGAGCTCCTCGGCTCGGCCGGGACACGAAATGGGGGGAGCGCCCCCGGACGAGGCAGGGAACACGCTGACGCGCTCGCGCCCGCAGCCAGCTCCCACGGCCACCACGGGCAGGGACGGGCGAGGTCGCTTCCGGGCGTCCGGAAAGGACCCAGCTCGGCGCTTCCGCGACGGACCCACCAACCCCAGTCCCCCAGCCGCCACACCCCCGCGCCGCCCGCCCACCCGACGCCGCAGGCGCCGGTGCGGACGGCTCCCGCCGCTGAAGGCACAGGCGAACACGCCCACGCGAATGCGAAGGGCGCTCGAGAAAGCCCCTGACTTTCGACCCTCACCGGCGTAGGGGTCGGTGAAAAGGCGAATTCGTCGCGAGGCGAGGGCGCAAAACCAGGGACCTGCCCGCAGCGGGCCAGGCCGCCCAGTTGCCAGGAGGCAAGGCATGAGAATTCAAGTCAAGTTCGCGGTCGCCGCGGCGACCATGGCACTCGGGGCAGCCCCCGCGCTCGCCGTCGCCGCCGGGCACGGACACAGCGAATCTGCACCGGGACACTCGGTGAGCGCCACGACGCCCACCACGGCCCAGCCGACCACACCGCCGCAGGCCTACGGCAAGTACTGCCAGGGCCAGAGCAAGAAGCATGTCGCCGGCATGCAGGGGACTCCGTTCTCGAAATGCGTCACGGCCATGGCCAAGCTGGCAAACGGTTCCACCCACAACCCCCGCACGGCGTGTGCAAGCGAGAGCAAGAAGCATGTCGCCGGCACGCCCGGAACCCCCTTCAGCCGCTGCGTGGCGGCCGCCGCCAAGCTGCTCGGCGACGAGCACCCCTCAGCGTGACGACCGCGTCCACCATGGGCTGAGCCGGGGCGCGAGGCGAGGCGCGGGGTCCGGGCATGGCCGGCGGGTCCTGCGCCTCGCCGCGCGACCCCGAGGGCCGACGCAGGCCGGCCCGCCTGAGGCATCGATCCGCTGCGCGGCGGATACGCTTTGCCGATGAAGCGCTATCACCTGACCACCTTCGGGTGCCAGATGAACGAGCACGACTCCGAGCGGATGAGGGGGATGCTGGAGTCGCTCGGGTACGTGCAGGCGCCCGAGCGCGACGAGGCCGACCTGATCCTGTTCAACACTTGCTCGATCCGGGAGTCGGCGGACAGCCGCTTCATCACGCATCTCGGGGAGGCCAGGCGGCTGAAGCGGGAGCGACCGGAGCGGATCGTCGGGGTCGGGGGCTGCTGGGCGCAGTCGCTCAAGGAGGAGGTGTTCGAGCGCTTCCCCTTCGTGGATGTGGCATTCGGGCCCGGGCAGGTGCACATGCTCGCCGAGTTCCTGACCAGCGAGTCGCTGACCGCCCAGGGCTACTTCGAGTTCGAGGGCTTCACGGGTCGTCTGCCGGCGCGGCGGGCGCGGCCCTACCAGGGCTGGCTGCAGATCAGCGTGGGGTGCAACTGCGCCTGCTCCTACTGCATCGTCCCCTCCACGAGGGGCAGGGAGGCGAGCCGTCCGCCGCAGGAGCTGGTGGCGGAGGTGAGGGGGATGGCCGCCGAGGGCGTCCGCGAGGTGACGCTGCTCGGCCAGAACGTCAACTCCTACGGACGCGACCTGCCCCTGCAGCAGCGGGCGAGCTTCGCGGAGCTGCTGGGCCTGGTCGACGGGATCGAGGGAATCCAGAGGATCCGCTACACGAGCCCCCACCCCAAGGACATGCGCGAGGACGTTATCCGCGCCCACGCTGAGCTGGAGAGCGTCTGCCAGCACATCCACCTGCCCCTGCAGTCGGGGTCCAGCCGGATCCTCAAGGCGATGAGGCGCACCTACGACAGGGCCCGCTACCTGGACCGGGTGGCGATGATTCGCGAGCACCTGCCCGACGTCGCCCTCACGACGGACATCATCGTGGGCTTCCCCGGGGAGACCGAGGAGGACTTCGAGCAGACCCTGCAGGTCGTGGAGGAGGTCGGGTACGACAGCGCCTTCACGTTCCTGTTCTCGCCCCGGAGGGGCACGCAGGCCGCGCTCATCGAGGAGGGCCTGGTCCCCTATCCCGTCAAGGTGGAGCGGATGCAGCGGCTGGTGGAGGTGGTGCAGAGGAGGGCCAGAGAGCGCGCCCAGCGGTTCGTCGGACGCACGGTGGAGGTGCTCGTCGAAGGGCCCTCCCGCACGGACCCCGAGCGCCTGAGGGGCAGGACCACCCACAACAAGGTGGTCAACTTCCCCGGCCTGGCGGCGCCGGGGGAGATGACCGACGTGGAGATCCACTCCGCCACCAGCCAGACCCTCGCGGGCGAGGAGAGGCTCCTGGCGAGGGCGGGAGCGGCGTGAGGATCCGGGCCGCGGTCCTGGAGGAGTTCGCCAGGCCGCTGGTCGTCCAGGAGGTCGACCTCGCCGAGCCGGGGCCCGGAGAGGTGCTCGTCAGGCTGGTCGCCTGCGGGGTGTGCCACACCGACATGTACACGGCCTCCGGCGTGGACCCCTCGGGCTACGCCCCGACGGTGCTCGGTCACGAGGGCGCCGGGGTCGTGGAGCGCTGCGGGGAGGGCGTCTCGATGGTGGGGGAGGGAGATCACGTCAGTCACCCTCTTCTCCCCCCAGTGCGGGGAGTGCATCCACTGCACCAGCCCCCTCACGAACCTGTGCCTGGCGATACGCGAGCAGCAGAACCTCGGCTATCTGCCCGATGGGACGACCCGCCTGAGCCGCGACGGGGAGCCGCTGCGCCACTTCATGGGCACCTCCACCTTCGCGGAGTACACGGTCATGCCGGAGATCGCCCTGGCCCGGATCGACCCGGAGGCGCCCCTGGACAGGGCCTGCCTGTTCGCCTGCGGCCTCTCGACGGGCCTGGGGGCGGCGATGAAGACGGCCTCGGTGAGGCCCGGGTCGACCTGCGTGGTGTTCGGGGCCGGCATGGTGGGCCTGGGGGCCGTGGCCGGCTGCCGACTGCAGGGGGCCGAGCGGATCGTCTGCGTTGACCTTGCCGAGGAGCGGATGGAGCTGGCGCGCGGGCAGGGGGCCACCGACGTGATGGTCGCGGGGGAGGGGACCGTCGAGAGGATCCTCGAGATGACGGGCGGGTTCGGGGCCGACTACACCTTCGAGGCGACCGGCAGCGTGGCGGCCATGCGCCAGGCGGTGGAGGCGGCCCGCATGGGGTGGGGGCTGTGCACCGTCTGCGGGGTCGCCGGACGCGGGGAGACCCTGGATGTCGTCCCCCGGCTGCTGATCACCGGCCGGCGCGTATGCGGCTCCTCCTTCGGGGGCCTGAAGGGCAGGCAGGACGTCCCGGCGCTGGTCGACCGCTACATGGCCGGGGAGATAGACGTCGACCCGTTCATCTCCCACCGCATCACGCTGGGGGAGGTCAACCGGGGCTTTGAGCTGATGGAGGCCCAGGACGGCATCCGCAGCGTGATCGAGCTGTAGCGCTCAGGCGACGAGGGCGGGGACGAGCTCCAGGCCGGCAATGCGCACGCGGTTGCGTCCGGCCCGCTTGGCCTCATAGAGGGCCGCGTCGGCGGTCGCGAAGACCTCCTGGTAGACGAAGCGCTGATTGTGGTCGGAGGCGCCGACGCCGAGGCTCATCGTCACGGAGACCCTGGCTCCCACCGGCTCGGAGCCGACCCCCTCCCGCAGCTTCTCGGCCAGTGCCGCGGTCTGCTGCAGGTCCGATCCGGGGACGAGGATCAGAAACTCCTCTCCGCCCAGCCGGTAGGCGAGGTCGAACGCCCGCAGCTGCTTGCGCAGGAGATACGCGACCTCCTTGAGGACCACGTCCCCGACGGAGTGGCCGTAGGTGTCGTTGACGTTCTTGAAGTGGTCCAGGTCGCCAACGATCACGCCCACCGGCTCGCCGGTGATCTCCGACTGCAGGGCGAGCTCGTTTACGCGGGTGCTGAGGGCCTTGCGGTTGAGCATGCCTGTCAGCTGGTCGATGACCGAGTCGTTGCGGTGCTGGATGTCCGAGCGCATGAGGGGGGTGGAGAGGACGGCGACGCACAGGATCAGGGCCAGCGGGGAGATCACGAGCTGGGGGTTGTCGAGCACCGCCTGGGCATCGATGCCGAAGCTGACGAGCAGGACGAGGGAGTTGGCGATGAGCACGCCGGCGACGACCCCGCGCATCGGGAAGCGGGTGCTGAGGGTGATCACCGGGATCGCCAGCCAGGAGAGGGCCGCGACGCGGGGGCCGCCCTCGAGGGCGACGGCACCGGCGATCGTGATCTCGCTGCCGATCCAGGCCGCGAACATCAGCAGCTCCGGCCGGGCCATGCGGTTCATCAGCCGGTCGGCGGTGGCGAAGCAGGCCGAGGCGGGCAGCAGGAACAGCAGCGGCCACCAGCCCAGCCAGGGCGAGACGGCGGTGATCGCAACGGCCAGGATCGCGAAGGTCCGCTGGCGTACCGGGCGGACACGGTCCTCCATGTCGAGCATGCGCTCGCGGTGAAAATCGTCCCGGCACAGCCAGGAGCTGGCGGAGGGACGGCGCTCCTCCCCGGAGGATGGATCCGGATCCATGCCTACACGCTCGGCCCCCGCGCCGCGGAAAATTACTGGATCTGCGGGTCCTGGACGGACGTTGACAGCCTGTGAGTGGCCCGTGTCGCGAGGTCATGCCGCAGGGCGGCAGAATTCCGCATATCCGGCGGATCTTCGCTGGCAGTTTGAGTCATGAGACCCAGGATGGCCAATGCCAGTGTCGCTCGCGGTCGGTCCCGCCACGGGCTCTCTCGCCCGCGACGGGTCCGTTCAAACCTTCCTACTGGTAGGTGGGCGTCGAGGCCGAGGCGCCTGCGATCCCCGCGGCGGCTCCACCCGCGCCAGCGCACCGGCCACCATCGTGGCGCCGAGCATCTTGGAGATGTTCATCGGGTTGGACCTCCTGGGTCTGACTGCTTGCTGGACTCCATGGTGGGAGATCGCCATAAGGGCATGCCCATGCCCGCGTAGGGGTTGCATAAGCCAAAGCTGGGCGGCGGCTTGGAGGCCCGGGAGAGGTCCTCAGCCCGGTGCCTGCAGCGACGCGGTCAGCCTGAGCTGGGGCAGGCCGCTTCGGCGGTGCGTGCCGACCGCCCCGTCGGGCTGAAAGCCGAAGGCCGCGTAGAGCCCGAGAGCCGGGTCGTTTCCGGCCAGCACCCACAGCACCACCTCGCTCCAGCCGTCCCTGGCCAGGCGGTCGAGGGCCTCCCGCAGCAGCAGGCCGCCGACGCCGCGACGCCATCTGTCCGGATCGACATAGAGGGCGGTTATCTCGGCGGTGGACCCCGCACCGCGGTCCTCGACGCCGGCGGGCGCCTGCAGCGAGCAGAACCCCTCGAGCGTCTCCCCGCTCTCGGCCACAAGGACGGTCATCTCCTGGTGGGCTCCGGCGAGCACCCGATTCCACAGCGCCTCGCGGTCCCGAAGGGAGCGGGACTTCAGAGCATTCGCGGGCATCAGGTCGGCATACCCCTCGCGCCATGACCGGACGTGGACGCGGGCGATACGGCGGGCATCGCCCAGGGCGGCAATTCGCACGGTGGTCACGCAAGCATCTTGATCGAGGCGACATGGGGGAGGCGTCCGCGATCCATGCGAACATATGTTCGTGCGCTGGAGCAACCTGACCGTCGAGGAGGACGAGAGGCAGCGGCTGCCGGGCTATCGCGAGGACGCCGTGGTCCGCCGTTTCGAGGCTCCCGAGGCCCTCGACACGCGCTTCTACGAGGTCCAGGCGAAGTCCGTGCTCAACCGCGTTCCCGAGAGGTCACGCATGCCCTTCCGTTGGACCGTCAACCCGTACAGGGGATGCAGCCATGCCTGCACTTACTGCCTGGGCCCCGATACACCGGTCCTGCTCGCCGACGGGCGCACGAGGGCGATAGCCGACCTCGTCGTCGGAGATGCGATCTACGGGACGGTCCGCGTCGGGGCATACCGACGATTCACAGTGACCGAGGTGCTTGACAAGTGGTCGAGCATCAAGCCTGCGTGGGCCGTGTCGCTCGCCGACGGGACCGAGCTGATCGCAAGCGAGGACCACCGGTTCCTCACCCAGCGTGGCTGGAAGCACGTCCACGGCACCGAATGCGGTCCGTCGCAGCGGCCCCACCTCACGCTCAACAGCAGGCTGCTGGGGCCAGGAGCCAACCCGGCGGTCACCGGAGACGCGGTCAAGGCCGACGCCGAGACCTATGTCACGGCGATCCGGCCTCTCGGGATCGCTACCCGCATGTACGACATCACGACGGGAACGGGAGACTTCATCGCCAACGGTGTGATCAGCCACAACTGCTTCGCCCGGCCAACCCACACCTACCTCGGCTTCGACGCCGGCCGGGACTTCGAGCGGGAGATCGTGGTCAAGGTCAACGCGCCCGAGGTGCTGCGGGCCGAGCTGGCGCGGCCGTCGTGGAAGCGGGAGCACGTCGCGCTGGGGACCAACACGGACCCCTACCAGTGGGTCGAGGGCCGCTATCGCCTGATGGAGGGGATCTGGGAGGCGCTGCTGGAGGCCGCCAACCCATGCTCGATCCTCACGAAGTCCCCGCTGCTGCTGCGCGACATCGAGTTGATGCGCCAGATCGCCCAGCGGGCCGGCTTCACGGCCTGCCTGTCGATCCCCACGCTGGACGAGAGGGCATGGCGGGCCACCGAGCCCCACACCCCGAATCCCAGGGCCCGTCTGGAGGCGGTCGCCGAGCTCAATCGCGCCGGGATACCGACCGGGGTCCTGATCGCTCCGCTGATGCCGGGGATCAACGACTCACCGCACCAGGTCGAGCCTCTGCTCGAGCTGGCGGCCGAGGCGGGTGCGACCAGCATCGCGGGCGTGGCCCTCCACCTGCGCGGAGAGGTGCGCGAGGTGTTCATGGGCTGGCTGCAGCAGCAGCGACCGGACCTCGTGCCGCGATATCGCGAGCTGTACCGCCGCGGGGCCTATGCCCCGCAGAGGGAACGGGAGCGTCTGTCGCGGCTGGTCAGGCGTGGCGGCTCGCCGGGAGCGTTCTGGCGCTCGCGCCCCGGCGCCGAGGAGACCGGCCATGTCCGGGAGCCCGAGAACCTGCAGCCTCTCCAGCGAGGCGTTGTTCTAGGGCTAGGACCGCTCAGCGCTTGTCGCGCTGAGCAGCGTCCATTTCGCGGGTGATCTGCTCGGAGCCGAGCCGCCGGGCGAGACCCGCCGCGAACTCTGGGGCGACGCTCGCGAGCGTCGTGCTCAGCCGCAACGGGAAGGGGGCCACGTCGATCTCGGCACGGTTGCGCTCGATCGCCTTCACGACGGCCCGTGCGACGTCCTCGGGTGCGCGGGTCCCGACGCCCGGGGGCAGCTTCACGCCCGCGTCGGCGAACATGCCCGCATCGCGGATGAAGCCCGGGAACACGGTGGAGACGCCGACGCCGCTGTCGCGAAGGTCGGCGCGGAGGGCCGCGGCGAACCCGCGCAGGCCGAACTTGGTGGCGTTGTAGAGAGCGGTGCCCGGCGTGGCGGCCTTGCCGGCCAGGGAGGAGATGAACACGAGCTGCCCGCGACCGCGGCTCGACCATGCCCGGGACGAGGGCGTGGGCGAGCACGATCGGGGCGCTCAGGTTGACATCCAGCGCGCGGTCGAGCTCCTCCTCGGAGTAGGTGTCCAGCGTGCCGGAGGCCGGCAGAGCGGCGTTGGCCACCAGGATGTCGACGTCGCCCGCCTCCTCGGCCAGCCGCCGCACCTCGGCGGGGACGCTCAGGTCCACGTCCAGGGATCGTGCGCCGAGCTCCCGTGCGAGCGGCTGCAGCACGTCCTGCGCCTGCCCGTGATGACCAGCGACGCGCCGGCTCCGCGCAGGGCCCGGGCGATGGCGTGGCCGATGCCGCCCGTCGCACCGGTGAGCAGCACGGTGGAGCCGGAGATCTGCACGAGCTGTGAGCCTACATTCATGCGGATGATCGCGCTCTTCGGGCCGACGGGGGTCGGCAAGACCGCCGTGGCCATCGCCCTGGCCACCGTGCTGCGCGCTCGCGGGGAGGATCCGGTCGCCGTCTCGGCGGACGCCCTGCAGGTCTACGCCGGGCTGGAGATCCTCACCGGGGTCGCCAGCCCGGCCGAGCAGGCGCTCCTCGAGCACCGCCTGCTCTCCTTCCTGCCGATCGACGCCACCTTCAGCGTCGGGCAGTACTCCCAGCTCGCCCACGCCGAGATCGACGAGCCTGCTGCGAGGCCGGCCGGCGCCCGATCGTGGTGGGCGGCACCGGCCTGTACCTGCGGGCGGCCCTCGGCCGAGCTGGACCTCGGCCGGCTCCCCCGAGGGATGTGCGCGAGCGATGGACCGCCGAGGTCGAACGTGTCGGTGCGCCGGCCCTGCACGCGCGGCTGGCCGGCTCGGGCGCCTGGGCGGCGGAGGGGATCGACGCCGAACGACCGCCAGCGGGTCGTGCGGGCGATGGAGCTGCTGGAGCTCGGGGAGCTCGAGCCGCCCGAGGGGCCCTCGCAGCTGTGGAGCGAGGAGCTTCGCCATCCGACCCTGCTGGTGGGCCTGACGATGGAGCGGGAGGAGCTCTACCGGCGATCGACGCCCGCGTGGAGCCATGGTCGCCGCCGGCGCCCGCGAGGAGGTGCTGCGAGCCCACGCCGCCGGGGCCTCGGAGACCGCCCGCAAGGCACTCGGCTTCGAGGAGCTGCTGCAGGGCGACGTCGAGCGGATGAAGCGCCGCACCCGCAACTACGCCAAGCGCCAGCTGACCTGGATGCGCAAGCTGGCCGGGGTCGCCTGATCGACGTCACCGGCCGGGATCCGGGCGCCGTGGCCGGCGAGATCCTAGACTCCGACGCCCGATGAGATTCGAGAAGTGGCAGGCCCTCGGCAACGACTACATGATCATCGAGCGCGGACCAGCTCCCGTTCGAGCTCAGCCCTGAGCGCATCCGCCGGCATCTGCGAACCCCACCTCGGGGTGTTCGCCGACGGCATCCTGCTGCTCTGCCCGTCCCGCCGACCCGCGCCGACGTCGCCGACCTGCGGATCTTCAACCCCGACGGGTCCGAGGCCGAGCTGTCGGGGAACGGCGCCCGCGAGGCGATCCTCTACCTGCGCAACCGCGGCTGGACGCAGGAGGACCAGTTCACCATCCACACCGCCGCCGGGCGGATCCGACCCACGATCACCGGCCCGGACACCTGCCGGGTGGACATGGGCGGTGGCGAGCCTGACCTCCAACGACTATCCGGGCGGGCCAGAGGATGGAACGCGGCACCGTGCTCTCGGGCGGGCGCGAGTGGGCCTTTCGCCACGTCTCGATCGGGAACCCGCAATGCGCCATCCACGTCGACTCGGAGGCCGAGCTGGCCGCGCTCGACCTCCCCGCCCTGGGACCGGCCATCGAAGCAGACCCCCGCTTCCCGAACCGCACCAACGTGTCCTGGTACACCGAGCTCGAGGGCTCCGGGACGGCCCTGCGCGATCCGCGCCCGGATCTTCGAGCGGGGGGTGGGGGAGACGCTCTCCTCCGGAACGGGGGCCAGCGGCGCCGCCGTCGCCCACGTGGCCCGCTCGGGCAGGGAGGGCGATCAGACGACCGTGATCGTCGTCCTCGACGGGGGAGAGCTCGAGGTGCAGGTGGGAGAGGATCTGCGCGTAACCCTGACCGGCTGGGCCCGTCCCGTGTTCGCGGGGCGATCTCAGCGAGGACTTCACAAAGGAGCTGCATGAGACCTAGCAAGCGCCTGGAGCGCATCCCGCCCTACGCCTTCGCCCAGCTCGAGCGCAAGATCGCCGACAAGCGGGCGGCGGGGGTGGACGTCATCAGCCTCGGCATCGGCGACCCGGACAGGCCGACGCCGCCGCTGATCGTCGAGGCCATGCAGGAGGCGGTCACCGAGCCGGAAACCCATCAGTACCCCTCAAACCGCGGACGGCCCGACTTCCGCGGGGCGGTGAGGGACTTCTACATGCGACGCTTCGACGTCGAGCTCGACCCCGAGCGGGAGATCATCCCCGCGATCGGGGCCAAGGAGGCGATCTTCAACCTCAACCTCGCCTTCCTGGACCCCGGCGACTACGCCCTCGCCGCCGACCCCGGCTATCCCGTCTACACCGGCGGCCCGTGGCTGGCGGGGGGCGAGCCCGTGCTGATGGCCCTCGTGCCCGAGCTCGGATTCGTTCCCGACCTCGAGGCGATCGACCGGGACGTCCTCGCGAAGGCCAAGCTGATGTACCTGAACTACCCCAACAACCCGACGGGGGCCGTCGCGCCGCCGGGCTTCTTCGAGCGGGTCGTCGAGTTCGCCCGCGAACACGACATCCTGGTCGTCCACGACAACGCCTACTCGGAGATCGTCTTCGACGGCTACAGGGCCCCCTCGTTCCTCGCCACCCCCGGGGCCAAGGAGGTGGGCATCGAGGTCTTCTCCCTGTCCAAGGGCTACAACATGACCGGCTGGCGCTGCGCCGTGGTGGTCGGCAACGCCGAGGCCCTCGACATCTACTGGCAGCTGAAGACGAACGTCGACTCGGGAATGTTCGGGGCGATCCAGCTCGCGGGCATCGCGGCCCTGTCGCCGGACGCCGACGCGGAGGTGGCCTCGATGAACGAGCTCTACCGCCGCCGGCGCGACCTCGTCTGCGACGCCCTGCACCGGATCGGCATCGACGTGCGTCCGCCCCACGGGACCATCTACGTGTGGGCGCCCGTACCCGCCGGGTTCGAGAGCTCGGCCGCCTACGCCGAGCACGTGCTCGAGCAGGCCGGCGTGGTGATCTCTCCCGGTGCCATCTACGGACCGGCCGGGGAGGGATGGTTTCGCATCTCCCTGACCACGCCCGACGACAGGCTGCTCGAGGCGGTGGGTCGTCTGGGGGCCCTCGGCCGATGAGCCGACGGGCCTTCTAGACTCAATGGTGGATGGATAGAAGCCGAAGCGGCCGCAGCGCTCAGAGCCCGGGGCACGTGACTGCGGCGAACAACGGGGCCGTGGTGACCCAGCGGGCGCGCCAGCGTGCGCTCTGCATAGGCGCGCTTCCCGAGGACGACGACCTGGCGGAGCTCGCCGAGCTGCTGCGGACCGCCGGGGTGGCCGTGGTGGGGGAGATGCTCCAGCGCCGCGACCAGCCCCACCCGAACACCTATCTCGGTCCCGGCAAGGTCGCCGAGGCGAAGGCCGCGGCCCGCGCCTGCGACGCGAACCTCATCGCCTGCGACGACGAGCTGACGGCCCGCCAGGAGCGCAACCTCGAGCAGGAGCTGGGGCTGCCGGTGGTCGACCGCACGACCGTGATCCTCGACATCTTCGCCTCCCACGCCGGCAGCGCCGAGGGCAAGCTCCAGGTCGAGCTCGCCCAGCTGGAGTACAACCTCGCGCGCATGCGCGGCCTGTGGAGCCACCTCGAGCGCCTCGGAGGCGGCATCGGCACGAGGGGTCCCGGTGAGACGCAGATCGAGACCGACCGCCGGCTCGCCCGCAACCGCATCGCGGTCCTGCGCCGGCGCCTCGAGCAGGTCAAGGGCACCCGCGCCGTTCAGCGCGCCGAGCGGGAGCGCGCGGCGCTGCCCACGATCGCCCTCGTCGGCTACACCAACGCCGGCAAGTCCACGCTGCTGAACGCCCTCACCGGCTCGGAGGTGGGGGTCCGCGATCGCCTCTTCCACACGCTGGACCCGACGACCCGAACATTGCGGCTCGGGGGCAGATCCCATCTCATCACAGACACCGTCGGCTTCATCAGCAAGCTCCCCCACCAGCTGGTGGACGCCTTCGCCGCCACGCTCGAGGAGACGCGCCGGGCGGAGCTGCTCGCCCACGTCCTGGACGCGTCCGCGGGAGAGGCCCAGATGGACGTCATGAAGCGATCGGTCGAGGAGACGCTCGAGGAGATCGGGGCCGGGGAGCAGCCGCTGCTGCTGGTCCTCAACAAGGTCGACCTGCTCGACAGCGATGAAAGGGAGGAGCTGCGCCTGCGCCACCCCAGGGCGGTCCAGGTCAGCGGGGTGACGGGAGAGGGCCTGCAGGAGCTCGGGGAGCGCCTGGAGCAGGAGCTCGCCCACACCCTGCGGCCGCTGGATCTGCTCGTCCCCTACGCGGACGGAGGCAGCCTCGCGGAGCTGCACGAGGTGGCGGGAGAGATGGACCGGCAGGACACCGCCGACGGGGTCAGGGTGAGGGCGCTCGTCCCGGCGCGCCTGGCCGAGCGCTTCGCCCGCTTCGCCGTCGCCTGAGAGATCCCTCGCGCCCGACGTCCCGGCTCAGCGCTCGTCCCCGCTGCCCGAGAGCACGCCCCGGCGCTGACGGGAGAGCAGCTTGTCGAGGTTGCCCTGGGCGATCTCCTCGAGGTCGAGCCCCAGCTCGCTGGCCAGCTGGGCGACGTACCAGAGCACGTCCCCGAGCTCCTTGGCCATCGCCGCCCGCCGCTCCCCGCTGATCTCCCCGCCATCGTCGCGGATGGCCTTCTTGGCGTGCTCGGCGACCTCGCCCGCCTCGCCGGCCAGACCGAGGGCGGGATAGCTCAGCCAGGCCTCGCGGGGATACTCGGCCGTGCGCCGGGACAGGCGCTGGTACTCGGACATCTGCACCGCCCGATCGTATGTGCCGCCGCCGGGAAGGTACGTCCTCGGCCTCGCAGTTTGCGCGAAAGACGCCTGCCCTCACACGCCGGCCGCACGCAGGGCGCTGGCGTGGGTCTGCCCCTCGATCACGTCCTCCAGGGCAGGGAGATCTTCCGGGTCGATCCCCAGGGCGCGGGCGATGAGCCAGTCGGCGAACCAGGCGTTCTTGGGCAGCAGGGGGCCGTGCAGGTATGTGCCGATGGTGTTGTGGGCGATGGCGCCCTCCATGCCGCTGCGCCCGTCGTTGCCGAACCCTTTCAGGACTCGCCCGAGGGGGCGCTGTCCCTCGCCCAGCCGGGTGCGCCCCCCATGGTTCTCGAATCCGGCCAGGACGCCCCGGTGCGCCCGGTCTCGGAGTCCCCGTCGAGGCTCACCTCTATGGCGACGTTCCCGATCAGCCGCGGTCCCTCCTCGCGGACGGTCTGCAGGTCGAGCAGGCCGACGCCCGGGATCTCCTCGTCGCCGAGCACGTAGGAGTGCCCGAGCAGCTGGTAGCCACCGCACACGCCGAGCACCACCGCCCCGCGGCCGGCAGCCTCGCGCAGGCCCTGGCTCTTGGTCTCGATCAGATCCTCGGCGCAAAGCCGCTGGTCGCGGTCCTGGCCCCCGCCGATATAGAAGAGGTCGTGGGCCTCGGGGTCGAAGCTCGCGCCCAGGCCGCTCGCGGACAGCTCAAAGCCGATCCCCCGCCATGCGCAGCGGCGCTCGAGCACGATCAGGTTCCCCCGGTCGGCGTAGATGTTCATCAGGTCCGGGTACAGGGCGCAGACCCGCAGCGGGCCGAGAGCCGCGGCGCCGGCGCGGACGGCCTCAGCCACGCAGCATCACCACCGCGCTGCCCGTGTGCTCCTCGGTCTCGGGCACCCGGCGCGTGCCGGCCGGACGCAGGCCCGCCCGGCGTGCCTCCCGCCGCAGCGTGGCGGGGGTGAGGTGGGCGAGGCTCACCACGTTGAGCTCCGGGACCGCCGTCCGTGCACCGGCGGGAAACCGGCGCCGCTCGCGCTCGATCACGATCCGCGAACCCTCGGCCTGCACGCGCGTGGCACGGCTCTGGTAGCGCACCCCGTCGACCCTGGCTTCCTCGGCGGACGGGGCGGGCTCGCCGGGGCGGCACTCGAAGGGGTCCAGCTCGGTGACGATCGCACAGGCCACGAGACCTCCGGGCTGCAGATGGGCGCGCGCCCGGGAGAGAAGGTCGATGCGATCGCCGGCGCGCTCGAGGAGCTGGATCGTCTGCATCGGCACCAGGCACAGGCCGAAGCGGCGCTCCCCCAGGTCGAAGGTGCGAGCGTCCCGAGCAGACGACCTCGACGGACAGCCCGGCCGCCCTCTGTGAGAGCGCCCCGAGCAGCTCGGGCGAGATATCCAGTGCCGTCACCTGATGACCGTGGCCGGCGAGGTCGAGGGACACGCGGCCGGTGCCCGCCCCGAGCTCGAGCACACCCGGTGGCGACTCGTCGGCCAGCTCCCGCCAGAGAGCGAGATCGGCCGTGTAGCCGCCGCACTCCAGGTCGTGCCAGACGATCTCCTCGACCGCCGCCGGCGGGACGGTGGGAGAGGGGGGAGCCGAACCGGTCATGCCCACGCGCTGCTCGCCTCCCCCCGTGACACGAGCAGCTCCCGGAGGGCCAGCATCGCCGTGTAGGTCGGCAGTGCGTACAGCGGGGCGCCCTCGCCGGCCGTGGCGGCCGCCTCGCGCAGGGCCCTGTCGAGGTCCTCCTGGATGTGGATCCGCTGGGGGTCGACGCCCGCGTACTTGAGCCGTGCCGCGAGGTCGGCGGCGCGGGTGCCGCTGCAGGTGGCCCGCCGCACCCGGTCGGCCAGGAGCTCGAAGTCGGCGTCCCAGATCCACGACACGTCCCGCCCGTCGGCGATCCGGTCGTTGAGGATCCCGAGCAGGTCGTGCTGTCCCGGCTCGAGCGCCAGGGTGCGCAGCACCTCGTTAGCCCCGGCGGGGTTCTTGACGAGCAGGATCTGGAGGTCGCGACCCTCGGGGGTGCCGGGCCCGGCTGCGAGCCTGACCGTCTCTGCGCGGCCGAAGGCCGGCCTGGTGGCCTGCAGCCCGGCGACGATCGTCTCGAGGGGAATCTCCAGGGCCGAGGCGAGGGCGGCGGCTGCGAGGGCGTTGTAGACGTTGTAGAGGCCGGGCAGGGCGAGCGAGACCTCCGCCCGCCCGGAGGGAAGGCCGAGGGTGAAGCGGGAGGAGTGCACCCCTTCCAGGCGGACGTCGCTTGCCGTCACGGAGGGAACCGGCCGGGACCGTCCACAGCTGGGACAGTGGTAGTGGCCGAGGTGTCCGAGGTAGATCGCGTCGAACCGGTATGGGGCGCCGCAGTTGCGGCAGTGCTTGGCATCCGCCGCGTGGGCGAGGCCCGGCAGGGCCAGGGCATCGTCCTCGAGCCCGAAGTAGATCGCGCCATGGTGCTCGCGGCCGAGGTCGGCCACGAGCGGGTCGTCGGCGGCCAGCACGAGAAGGGCATCGGATCCCGCCACCGTCTCGGCCCAGCTGTCGGCAATCCGCTCGAGCTCTCCGTAGCGGTCGAGCTGGTCTCGGAACAGGTTCGCCAGCAGCAGCGCCCGCGGCTGCAGCTGGCTGGCCACCGACTCCAGCCACAGCTCGTCCACCTCGAAGAGCCCCAGCTCCCCCTCGATGCCCCCGCGGGGGTGGGCCGCGGCGAGCAGCGTGCTGGCGATGCCTCCTGCCATGTTCGCCCCGGCCTGGTTGTGCACGAGGGAGAGCCCATGCGCGCGCAGGATTCCGGCAGCCATGGCGGCGGTGGTCGTCTTCCCGTTGGTGGCGGAGATGAGGAGGCTGCCCCGGCTCAGGCGGGCCCCGAGAGCCCCGATCGCGCCGGGCTCCATCCGCATCAGGATCTTGCCCGGGATGCTGGTGGCGCCGCCACCTCGCAGCCGTGCAAGAGCCCCGGCGCCCCGGGCGAGGGCGAGCTTGGCCTCCAGGGTGCGGCTCACGAGCCCGCGACGGGCGTGCCGGTGGAGGGCTCCGCGGGCTGCTCCTTGCTCTCCGGCCCGACCTCCTCGGCCTGCAGGGCACCGCCCGGGCGGGGCGGCGGTACGAGCATGGTTATCGCCCCCCGGACGGCCCGCACACGCAGGGGAAGCTCACCGATGGGGTCCCCGTCGGCGTACATCGTGAAGGGCCGGTCGGCGGAGAACGAGACCTCCGCCGCCCTGTACACGTTCACGCTGGGAAGGTCGACGTGGGTTCCCTTGAAGACCCTCGGCAGGTTGGCCAGGAAGCGCAGCTTGCCCACCCGCTCGGTCGCCACGATCTCGAGCAGGCCGTCGTCCAGGCGGGCGGCGGGAGCCAGGTGCATCCCTCCACCGTAGGCGCGGGAGTTCGCGGCGGCGACGGAGTAGCCGGTGAAGGAGTGGCGTTCCCCGGACGGCCTGAGCTCGATCTCGAATCGCGCCGGACGCCAGGAGATCAGCGCGCGCAGGGCTCCGTAGGCGTAGACGAGCCCTCCGAGCCAGGACGGGGCTTCGTTTGCGATCCGGTTCGCCTCGCTGTCGAAGCCCGCCGAGGCGATCCCCACGAAGGCCTGTCCGGCGCCGCCGGTCTCGCCCTCGAGCACCAGTCCGAGGTCCACCTCCCGGGTGAGTCCGGCGGCGACCACCGCGCATGCCTGCACGGCGTCCTCAGGGATGCCGAGCACCCGAGCCAGGTCGTTGCCCCGTCCTCCCGGGAGCAGCCCGAGCACGGCCCCCGGGACCTCTCGCAGGGTGTCCGCCAGGACGCCCACGAGGCCGTCCCCGCTGAGGGCGACCACGGTCTCCCCGGCCTGCGCAGCCTCCCTGCCGAGCTCGCGAGCGTGGTCGAGGTGCCCGGTGTCGACCCGTCGCACCGTCAGGCCGCGATCGCGCAGCGCCGCCTCCACGGCCGGGGCCAGGCGTCCTGCCTTGCCGCCGCCGGCGGATGGATTGACTATGAGGCAGACGGGTGCGGGCACCGGCCAAGCCTAGTGTCCCCGGCCGTTGAAGACCGGCCTTCGCTCCCTCAGGCCGGCGGGCCCGCCTTGGCGCGGTCTCGCCGCCTTCGTCCGATCGCGGCGACCACCGCCAGCACCGCGATGACCACGAACAGGCCGAGCAGGATGGCGGGCGCCAGGCCGAGGCCTCCGAAGGGCAGCGACACGAGCTCCACGATCCCGAGCCCGATGGCGAGCAGGACGACGATCAGCAGGATGATCAGCAGGACGCCGCGCATGCGGGCGAGGATGCCGGCGGAGGAGGGGGGGAGCAGCAGGCCCATCGCCCGCAGGGCGAACATCTGCCGCCCGCTCGGAGGAGCCTGACCGAGCCGCTCCACCGCGTCCTTGAGATCGCCGGCACGGCGTTCGGCGAGGGCGAGGGAGGCGTCGGCCATGCGCCTTATCTGCATGCGTTCCTGGGGCCGGGCGGCCGCTATCGCCCGCTGGAAGTAGCCCCTGGCCGCCTCGGCGTCGAAGCGCTCGGAGGCACGGGCTCCCAGGATCGCCATCGCCGCCGCCTTGTACTTGGTCTCCGTCTCCAGCTCGTCGTCGGATCGCTGCTCGAGGGCCTGGATGGCCTCGAACGCGCCCTTCTGCTCGATGCGGATCTGGCGTTGTTTGGGAGCCATGGCCGCCCATTCTATGGTCTGCGCGGCGGAGGCCGCCGCCGGGGCGCAGGCCCAACCGCGCGGGCGACCAGCAGGTATGCTCGGCCCGTGCGCCAAAGCGAGCCAACCCGGTCGCTGCCCGTCCGTGCGCTGCCTCGGGCGGCGCTTGCGCTCGCCCTCGCTGTCTTCGCTCTGGCCCTGCCGTCGGTCGCCCTGGGCGCCTCGACCGAAAACGAACACGCCTTCGGCGAACTGACCCAGAAGGCTCAGGAACAGGAACAGGAACCGACGACCAAGACGACGAAGACGACCACCACGAGAACCAGCGAACCGTCGAACTCGAAAACACTGATCATCCTGGCGGGGGTCGCCGCGGCGCTCCTTCTAGGCGCGATCGCCTTCGTGATCGTCAGGGACGCCCGCCGGGTGGCGCCCGCCGGGGAGGCCGACCTGATCGATCGCAGACCCGGAACGGACCCTGCAGCGCGCATGCGCCAACGGCGGGCGAAAGCGAAGGCCGCCCGCAGGCAGCGAAAGCGAAACCGCTAGCCCCCGACGCGGCTGGGTCGCCGCACCCTGAGCACGGTGCGCACGCGCGGGGGAGATCCCGGGGAGGGAGAGCCGTGCGGGCCGCGGCGTGGCTTGCGGGGCAGAGGAGAGCGCGGATGGGGGTCGCGTGGGCCCCCGGGAAGGGCCTTCGAGCCACCGTCTTCTTCAGAGGAGTCGGGCGCCTCGGGCGCCCTCATCGATTCGTCGTAACGGAAGGGAATCCACAGCATCAGGCCGGCGATCGGAAGCTTGATCAGCCCTGCGAGCAACACGATCCACAGCCACGTCGGCATCCTCCTGCGATGGTACTACTGCGCCGTGGCGATGGAGCGCCCTGAGCGCAAAAAAGAGCTGGAGCGCCTGGCCGCCGAGGTGAGCCGCTGCCGCCGGTGTCCCCGCCTGGTCGCCTGGCGCGAGCAGGTAGCCAGGGAGCGCCGGGCTGCCTTCCGCGACGAGGACTACTGGGGCAGGCCCGTGCCCGGCTTCGGGGATCCCGACGCCAGAGTCCTGCTGCTGGGGCTCGCCCCCGCCGCCCATGGAGCGAACCGGACGGGGAGGATGTTCACCGGGGACCGGTCCGGCGACTTCCTCTACGCCGCCCTGTGGCGCACCGGGTTCGCCAATCAGCCCACGTCCACCTCACCCGACGACGGCCTGCAGCTGACCGGGGCATGGATCACCGCGGCCGTTCGCTGCGCTCCCCCCGCCAACCGCCCGAGCCCGCAGGAGCGGGACACGTGCCTGCCCTGGACCGTTCGGGAGCTCGAGCTGCTGGAGCAGCCGAGGGTGATCGTCTGCCTGGGCGGATTCGCCTGGGAGGCCGCCCTGCGCCTGAGTGCCATCGCGGCGCGCCCCCGTCCCCGCTTCGCACATGGTGTCGAGTTGCCGGGAGCCCGCCACACCCTGATCGGCTGCTACCACCCGAGCCAGCAGAACACCTTCACGGGGCGCCTGACCGAGGAGATGATCGACGAGGTGCTGGCGCGGGCCCGGGCGCTGGCGGGGCTGCCCGCCGTGCGGCGCTCTCCCTAGGGCCGGCGTCTACCCTGGGCGTGTGGCCTACACCAGCTCACAGGGACGCGAGCAGCTCCTGGTGGTGGTTGGCTCGGCGGCCGATCGGCTGGGTGCGGCTCTCGGCCTGCTCACCGGGGCCTTCGAGCTGCTGGACGAACGCAACGCCGAGCGGCTCGAGGAGGAGCTGTTCAGGCCCGTGCAGCTCGCCTACGGGCGTGCGCGCCGAGCCCATGCGGAGTTCGCCGCCCGTTACGACCTGGCGGGCCGGAGCTTTCAGCCGGCCGCCCCCGGAGCGCCCGCCCGCGGGGCGACGGGCCTGGTGCAGGCGGCGATGGATGCCGTTGGGGAGGCCGACGCCGAGCTGGGGACGCTGCAGGACTCGATGCTGCCCGTGGAGGTGGGGGACGCCGAGCTGCGCGCCGAGCTCGAGCAGGTGCGGCTGCTGATCGGCGGGCTGCGTGGGCGGGCAAGGGAGCTGCTGCGCACGCTCGGGCGGTAGGTTCGGGAGATGGACGCGGGACCGGTCGACTGGGGGGCTGGCAGCTACGAGCGCATCGCCGTGCAGCTCGCCCCCGCGGCGGCCGAGGTGGTGAGGGCGGCCGACCCGTCTGAGGGAGAGAGGCTGCTCGACATCGGCTGCGGCACCGGATCGGCGACGATCATGGCCGCTGAGCGGGGAGCCGACGCCACCGGTGTCGATCCCTCGGAGGGCCTGCTCGAGCGGGCCCGCTCGCAGGCCGCCGCGCGGGGCGTGCGGGCCGAGTTCCTCAGGGGCACCGCCGAGGAGATCCCGATGCCGGACGCGACGGCGGACGTGATCGTCTCCTCCTTCGGGGTCATCTTCGCGCCCGACCCGAGGTCGGCGGCGGCGGAGATCGGGCGCGTGGCCGCCCCCGCTGCCAGGCTCGCCCTGTCGGCGTGGATTCCCGGCGGGGCGATGGGGGAGGTCGCCCGCATGGGCCGGGCGGCGGTCCAGGGCGAGGGGGGCGCGGCGCCCTTCCCGTGGCACGAGGCTGAGGCTCTTCAGGCCCTGCTCGGAGCGCACGGGTTCACCCCGACGCTCTCAGAGCAGGAGCTCGCCTTCACGGCGGACTCGCCGGAGGCGTTCATCGACTCCGAGCTGGAGAACCATCCGCTGTGGGTGCTGACCGCTCGGGCGATCCCCCCGGAGCGGCTGCGCGAGGTCAGGGAGCGAGCCGTGGAGGTCTTGACGGAGCGCAACGAGGACCCGGACGCCTTCCGCGTGACGAGCCGCTACGTCATCGCCACCGCCCGCAGGTCCTAGCGGCGGCCCTTCAGTCGACGGGCTGGCCGTTGGCCGTGAGGATCACCTCGATGTTGCCCCGGGTCGCGTTCGAGTAGGGGCACACCTGGTGGGCCGAGCGGACGAGATCCACAGCCTGGGAGTCATCGGAGACGCTGGGGAGCGTGACGTCGAGCTCGACCCCGAGCTGGAACCCGCCTTTTCCGTCGGGCGACAGGGAGACCTTGGAGTCGATCTGGGCGTCACCGGTGTCAGCCTTCGCCCGCCGGCCGGCCACGCCCAGGGCGCCCTCGAAGCAGGCCGCGTAGCCGACGGCGAACAGCTCCTCGGGGTTGGTGCCGCCGCCGGGTCCGCCCATCTCGGTCGGGATCCGCAGGTCGACCTCCAGGGCGCCGTCGCTGCTGCGTCCGTGACCTTCCGCGCGTCCGCCGGTGACGTGGGCTTCCGCCGTGTAGAGCGTGTTCGCCATGCATACACTCCTCGCTTGTCGGGGGACCGGATGCTAGGCGAAGGCCGCCTCAGCGGGCGGCGTTCTCTTTGGTTGTAGACATAACATGCATTATCGAGCGCAGGGAAAGACACCGTATGAGGGATCGACTAACGTGGTCCCCATGCAACTCACTGCAAAGCAGCGGGTTCTCGTGGATGGCAAGAGGCCTGCGTTCTTCGCAGGCGAGGCGACACCGGTCGAGTCCGCTAGCGAGCTTGGGACTGGCGTCCCGGGCTCGTGGATCAAATACGACGACGAGGATGGCTTCATGAACCTCGTCGCCCGCTCCAGGCTTCGACGCGCCTGAACGGCGGCGATAGCCGGGCGGACAGACCTGTCGGGACGCCCCGTGTTTTCCCGCATCCAGACGAGCAGCGAGCACGGATCCAGCCGCACACCCCGGCCCGTACGCTCAAAGCTCCCTCATGATGGATTGGAACGGACACATGACCACAGCCGGATGGATCGCTTCGATCGTCTGGATGCTGATCATCGTCGCCCTAGTCGTCGCCGCCGTCCTCTTCCTCCTCTCCGGAGCAAGGACGCGCGGCGGCGGCGATCGGGCCACGGCTCGGGAGATCCTCGACCGGCGCCTGGCGAGCGGCGAGCTGACCGTCGACGAGTACGAGAGGCTGCGTCGCGCGCTGCGGGACGGGTCCTCCGGTGCCATGCCGCCTCCCGCGGCCACCGGCGGAGCTACATAACTCCGCCTCTACCCCATGTCGGTCGGCGGCCTCAATGCAAGTGGCCGCTGAGGAGCATCGTGGCGATGCCCAACATGAATCCGAGGATGAAGCCCCTGAAGAAGACCTCGCGCACCCGCATGGAGACCCCGCGCACCCGCTCCGCGGAGTCGGGTGAGGGCCGCGGGCGTCCCCGAGGCTGATCTCCCTGCATCAGCATGTTCCGGTTATCGGAACGGCCCCAACCCTGCTTTAGCCCCGCTGGACGGCCAACCACGCAATTACCGGCGACAACCGGCCGGGACTGTGCAAAAGTGGATGTGATGTCAGGCGCCTTCAGACGCAGGCTGAGCGTTGGGATCGCCGTGGCCGCCCTCCTGACGGGAGGCGCGATCGCCGCCGTTGCGGCAACGGGACAGGGCCACGGCCACCATCACGCCCATGCCCACCGTGTCGCGCTCGCCCAAGGGCACTCCGCCGGACCGCTGATCGCCGCCGCGGCCGCCTACCTCGGGATCTCACCCGAACAGCTCGGCCAGCAGCTGCGAGGCGGGCGCACGCTCGCCCAGATCGCCGCGGCCACGCCGGGGAAGTCCGAAGCCGGCCTGCTCGCGGCCGTCGAGGCCGCCGGCAGGGCCCGCCTGCAGAAGGACTCCGCACAGCTGCCCCAGCGGGCGGCCAACCTGGTGAAGCGCCCGATCCTCGGGGTCCGTCATCACCGCGGCGCCCGGGCGGTCATCCTGAGCTACCTGGGGATCAGCGCGAGCACGCTGAGCGCCGATCTGCACTCGGGCAAGTCCCTTGCCCAGGTGGCCGACGCGACGAGCGGCAAGTCCGCCCAGGGCCTGATCGCCGCCCTCGTGGCCGCCCGTCAGACCCACCTGGACGCGGCCGTCAAGGCGGGCCGGATGGCCCCGGCGCAGGAGGCCAAGCGCCTCGCCGGGCTGACCAAACGCGTCACCGCCGTCGTCGAGCACACCCACACCGGTCGCTCCCACTAAGCCGCCCTTCGCGGGCTCCAGGCGCGCCGCCGCGAGCACCTGAGGGGCCCCTGCCCCCTCCGCCAACGTCCGTTCGGGCACGCGTGTGCGGGCCTCAAGTGCCATCCGGCAAACTCCGATGCCGTTTCCTGGGGAGGCCCTTGAAAGAAAGTTTGGCATGCCATATCCTGAATCCATGGCTACCAAGGAGATGCTGCGGACACCGGCCGTGGAGGACTACACGAAGGCGATCTACGCCCTCGAGACCCGCCGGGACGAGCCCGTCTCGACGAATGCCCTGGCCGAGCGCCTGGGCATCACGCCGGGATCGGTGTCGGCGATGCTGCGCCGCCTCGACGACCTCGGGCTGATCACCCACGTCCCCTACCGCGGTGTGCGCCTCACCCCGGACGGCCGGCGCATCGCCCTCGAGGTGATCCGCCACCACCGCCTGCTGGAGAGCTATCTGGCCGAGGCTCTGGGCATGCCCTGGGACCGCGTCCACGCCGAGGCGGAGGTTCTCGAGCACGTCCTCTCCGACGACCTGGAGGAGCTGATCGCGGCCAAGCTGGGACACCCGACCGTCGACCCCCACGGCGATCCGATCCCGAGCGCCGACCTGGAGCTCGACGAGCCGGTCACCGACCGCATGGAGAGCCTGCAGCCGGGGCAGGAGGGGACCTTCGTCCGCATCTCCGACTCCGACCCGGCCATGCTGCGGTATCTGGCCGAGCGGGGAATCTCCCCCGGGGACCGCTTCGTGGTCCGCGACCGCCAGCCCTTCGGCGGCCCCCTCTTCATACTGTTCGGCGACCGCGAGCATGCGATCGGCGGCCAGCTCGCCGGGGCGATGCGCGTCGAGAGGCAGGAGAGCGAGCGATGACACCGCCGCCGCCCGCTCCGGGTCCTGTCCTGGAGACCCCCGATGGCCAGGCGATCCCCCTCTCCAACGGCGGTGTACCCAGCGCGCTTGAACTGCTGCTCGCCAAAGGCCGCCTTCGGGCGACCCTTGCGATGCTCGGGCCGGCCTTCGTGGCCGCGGTGGCATACGTGGATCCAGGGAACTTCGCCACCAACGTGCAGGGCGGGGCGCGCTTCGGCTACCTGCTTCTGTGGGTGGTGCTGGCGGCGAACCTGATGGCGATGCTCGTGCAGTACCTGTCGGCCAAGCTCGGGGTCGTGACCGGGCTGAACCTGCCCGAGAACGTCCGCGAGCGCTACCCCAGGGCGGTGACCTGGGGCATGTGGGTGCAGGCAGAGGTGATGGCCATGTCGACGGACATCGCCGAGTTCCTCGGGGCCGCCCTCGGGCTGAACCTGCTTTTCGGCGTCCCCCTGCTCGTGGCGGGGCTGATGACCGGGGCGATCGCCTTCGCCCTGCTCGGGCTGCAGGCCCGGGGTTTTCGCCGCTTCGAGATCGCCATCACGGCCCTGCTGGGGATTGTCCTGCTGGGGTTCCTGTATCAGACCCTGCGAATCGGGCCCTCGGTCCACGGCTCCCTCCAGGGCCTCGTGCCCGGCCTTCACGGCAACGCCTTCATCTACCTCGCGGTGGGCATCGTCGGGGCGACCGTGATGCCCCACGTGATCTACCTGCACTCGGCGCTGACGAACCGGCGGATGGCGCTTCGAAACGATCGCGAGCGGTCGCGTGTCCTGCGCTTCGCCCGCACGGACGTGATCATCGCCCTCGCCCTCGCCGGCATCGTCAACATGGCGATGCTCGCCGTCGCCGCGAAGCTGTTCCACACCCCCGCCCTCTCCGGCCTGGACTCGATCCAGGCCGCCCACGGCGAGATCGCCCGCCAGGTCGGCGGAGCCGCCGCGCTCGCCTTCGCGGTCGCCCTGTTCGCCTCGGGGGCCTCCTCGGCGAGCGTGGGGACCTACGCCGGCCAGGTGGTGATGGGCGGGTTCATCAAGGTCCGCATGCCGCTGGTCGCCCGGCGGGCAATCACGATGCTCCCGGCCCTGGCCGTGCTGGCGGCGGGCATGAACCCGACCAGCGCCCTGGTCCTGAGCCAGGTGGTGCTCTCCTTCGGGATCCCCTTCGCCCTCGTCCCGCTGGTGATGCTCACCTCCAGCCGCAAGGTGATGGGCGCCCACGTCAACGTGCGCCCCGTGCGCCTGCTGGCCTGGGGCTGCGCCCTGCTCATCACGGCCCTGAACATCTTCCTGCTCGCCCAGCAGTTCGCCTGAGCCGCCGCCCCGCTCAGGCTCCCGTCCAGGGGCCGTGCCAGCCTCCGAAGCCCTCCGTCAGGCGGTCGGCCTCGGCTGGCCCCCACGAGCCCGGGGCATACGTGTGGACGGGCGGCGGCGCCTCGAGCAGCGGCTGCACCACCCGCCAGCATTCCTCCACGCTGTCCTCGCGGGTGAAGTGGGTGCTGTCGCCGACGAGGGCTCCGTGCAGCAGGACCTCATAGGGAGTGGCCCCCTCCCCTCCCTCCTGTGAGAACTCCATGTCCAGCTCGATCGCCTGCGGCCCCTGCAGATCGGCCCGATGGGCGTCGAGGACGATGCGGATCCCCGTGCTGGGGTCGATCTTGACCACGATCTGGCTCGGCTCGGGCCGTCTGCGCGGGGAGCTGATGAAGCTCAGGCGCGGGGGTTGCTTGAACAGCAGGCGCAGCTCCGTTCGGGTGGCCGAAAGGCGCTTGCCGGCGCGGATGAAGAAGGGCACCCCTGCCCAGCGCCAGTTGTCCACCTGCAGGCGCAGGGCCGCATAGGTCTCGGTCTGGGAGTCCGCCGCGACCCCTTCGATGTCGCGGTAGCCCTCGTACTGTCCGCGCACGTAGCCCTCGGGGTCGGCGGGGTCCATCGCCCTGAACACGGCGAACTTGGCGTCCTTGAGGCGTTCGGGCTCGCCGCTGGCGGGTGCCTCCATCGCGGCCGCCCCCAGGAGCTGCATGAGGTGGTTGACGACCACATCGCGCAGGGCCCCAACCGGGTCGTAGAAGTGCCCTCGGTCCTCGACCCCGAGCTCCTCGGCGAGGGTGATCTGCACGCAGGCCAGGTAGTTGCGGTTCCACACCGGCTCCAGCATCGTGTTGGCGAAGCGCAGGTACAGCAGCTCCTCCAGCCCCATCTTCCCCAGGAAGTGGTCGATCCGGTAGATCTGGTCCTCGCGCAGATGCTCGTGCAGCTGCTCCGACAGCGCCCGCGCCGAGGCGAGGTCGTGGCCGAAGGGCTTCTCCACCACCACCCGTGCATCGCCGAGCAGCCCCGCCCCGGAGAGGCCCTTCACGACCGTGGCGAACAGGGAGGGCGGGATCTCCAGGTAGAAGACGGGATTGCCGGCCTTGCCGATCGCCTCCCTGACCCTGCCGTAGGTCGGCTCCTGCTCGAAGTCGCCCCCGACATAGACCAGGCGCCCGGCGAGGCGAGCGAAGACCTGCTCGTCGATCTCCTCCCCGGAGGCGGCGATCGCCTCGCGGGCGTGCCGGCGCAGATGGTCATCGTCCCAGTCCTCGACGGCCACCCCCACGATCGGGCAGTCCAGCAGCCCCCGCCGCTCCAGGCGGTAGAGCGAGCGCAGGGTCATCTTCTTCGCCAGGTCTCCGGTGATGCCGAAGATCACCAGCACGCCGGCATGCCTTGACCCGCCCTCGTCCCGCAACGCCGTCTCCTTTGGATCGCCCTGCGCCAAGGATTGCCCGCTCAGCCGAGCAGCAAGCGCAGTATCGCGAAGATCCCGACCACCACGATGGCGGCGCGCAGAGCGTTCGGGGGCAGCCGGCGCCCGTAGCGGGACCCGATCTGCCCCCCCATGATCGAGGATGCGGCGATGATCCCGGCGGGCCCCCAGGCGACGTGTGCGGCGAGGACGAAGTACAGGCCTGCAACCCCGTTGACCAGCCCCGCCAGCACGTTCTTCAGGGCGTTCGTCCGTTGCAGGTCCTGCGAGAGGGTCACCCCGAGGACCGCCAGCAGGATGATCCCCTGGGCCGCCCCGAAGTAGCCCCCGTAGACACCGGTCAGGTAGACGGCCACGGGCGTGAGCAGGCTCCCCTGTCGCTCGAGGTCGATCTGGCGCCTGAACAGCCACGCCGCGATCCGGGGCTGAAGCAGGGTCAGGACCACGGCCAGGGCGATGAAGACGGGGACGATCGCCTTGAAGGCGGAGGCGGGCAGCACGAGCAGCAGGACCGCCCCGGTGATCCCCCCCAGGACGGACATGGCTCCCAGCCGCACGGCCCGCTCGCGCTGGCCTGCGAGCTCGCGGCGGTATCCGAAGGCTCCCGAGACGGAGCCTGGGACGAGTCCGATCGTGTTGGACACGTTGGCGGTGACCGGGGCGTAGCCCCAGGCGAGCAGCACCGGGAAGGTGATCAGGGTGCCGCTTCCGACGACCGTGTTGATGGTGCCCGCCGCCAGGCCCGCAACGGCGATCGAGGCGATCTCGCCCGGGCTCAAGTCGGCTTCACGCGGTCGGTGAGGTTGGGCTGGTGGAGCTGATGGGTCTACCCCTCTAGGGTTCCGGCATGGACGTCGAGAAGGCTATCCGCACCCGTCGCACCCACAAGGCCTTCGGCTCCCGCCGCCTGGAGCGCGAGGAGATCGAGGCGCTGCTGGAGCTGGCGAGGTGGGCGCCCAACCATCGGGTCACCAACCCCTGGCGGTTTCGCGTCCTCGGTCCCCGCACGCGGGAGGACCTCATGACCCTGGCCGAGGAGGACAAGCCGGGCTCGGCCGTCAAGCTCCGCCGCGCCCCCACGCTGATCGCCGTCTCGGCCGAGCTGTCGGGAGATGAGAAGGAGGACATGGAGGACCTGATGGCCACCGCCGTGGCGGCCTACCTGGTCCTGCTCGGCGCCCACGGACGCGGGCTCGCCGGCTACTGGCGCAGCCTCGGCCTGCTCGACGACCCGCGGGGGCGCGCCATCCTCGGCATCTCAGACGCCGAGGCGCCGCTGGGGCTGCTGTATCTGGGCGACCCGGTCCAGGAGCAGAGGGTCCCCGACCGGGCGCCCGTCGGGGAGATCGTCACCTACCTGGACTGACCGTCCTCGCCGCGGCGCTAGGGTGGGGCCGTGCCAGGGCGGCCCACAGGCAGCCGTGCGACGGGCAGCGCCTTCCTCGGCGCCATCCTCGCCACGCTGCACCCGAAGGTGTCCGTGGCGGGCGCCCTGGCGGTGGCGGGAGCTCTGGCCGTCTGCGTCGGGGTGGGCGCCCACCTCGCATCCAGGCCCGGCGCGGTCTGGGTGAACCCCTGACCGCGCCGCCCGGGCAACCTCACTGGACGGTGAGCGTCCCTTCCATGCCCGCCTGGCGGTGGCCGGGGACCGAGCAGAAGAACTTGTAGGTCCCGGCCTTCAGACTCACCGTCAGCGTCTTTGACCCTCCCTGGAAGGTCGGGGTGGCGCCGACCTTCGAGCCCGAGGACGATTCGATCGTGACGTTGTGCGCGAGCGGCGAGTTGTTGGTGAAGGCGATCAGGACACTCCCGGCCTTCGCGCTCACCGAGGTCTTGTCGTATTTCAGCTGGCCTTCGGGGTTGGCGGTGAGGCTGACGGTCGCCCCCGAGATGACCGGCGACGAGGACGTGCTCTTGGTCGTGGTGGCCGCTTCGGAGGCTGACGGGGTGCTGCTCGAGGTGCTTTTCGAGGAGCTCCCGCACCCGGCCAGGGCGACCAGGCCGACGGCCATCACGGCCAGCGGTGCCCGTAGCGCGCGGGAAGCCTTGCCTTTGACTGCTGGTCTGAAGCTCACGGTCAGATCCTCCAATTGTCGGACGGGGTCACCTTGGGCACGATCGCGGTCGGTCCCTTCCTTGCGGCCGGCGGGCATCTACTCGCGTCCCGCAGCACGGATGGTATGTCGATCGTTCAGTACCCGTATGTCGGCGGGGGCGGCGGCGCCGGAGCGGGCGCGGCGGGAGAGCTCATTCCCGGCTGGGCGATGACGGCGTGCCAGACCCCGCCGAAGCTGTGGATTCCCTCGCCGTTGGCCTGTCCCCTGGCGTGATCGCCGATGAACCGGTACAGGGGCATGCCTCGCAGGGTCACCTGCACGACTCCGTGGGCCCGGTGCAGGCGCCCGAGGCTTCCCGAGACGCCCGTCGCCTCGCTCAACCTGGTGCTCGGGGATGGCACGGTCAGCGGCATCCAGGTGCCCAGGCACGACCTGCTCGTGCAGAGCAGGTGATGGGTCGTCTCGGGCGTGAGGGCGTAGAGGGTCCGCCCCGACGGGCTGACGACCACGGCCTGGCCGAGCCTGGCGTTGTTGGCGTCTCCGAGTCGCAGGGCGCTCCCCGCGGCCAGCCCGGAGGCGGCCGCGGCGAGGAAGAGGACAACGACGGCTGCGGCGCAGCGAAGGCCGATGGCGATGAGGGTCGACCTCGGGCCGATGCCTGTCCGATCGTGCATGGGGCTCCTTTGCTCTAGCTGTTGTCGACCTTGACGCCGCTCGGCTTCAGCACGTACCAGTCGGATCCGAAGGCCTTCACTCCCTGGCCGTAGGCGTCCCCGCTGTCCTTGTCCTGGACGAAGAAGTACAGGGGGTGGCCGTTGTAGGTGACCTGCTTGGTGCCGTCGGACCGGGTGATCGTTGCGAGGTCCGCCGAGACGGCCGCACCGGACGCCGTCGCGGCCGCGCCGGTGGTCACCGGCGGCCAGGCGCTCGCGCAGGCTCCCGTGCAGGCGGAGGCCCCGTTCTTGTCCCCTTCGAAGAGGTACACGGTCAGCTTCTTCGGCCCGGCCGCGAGGATCGTGCCGAGCTTGGCGTGCTTGGCCGTCACGACGACTCCCGTGGAGGAGGCCGATGAAGCCGGGGACGCCGTGCCGTAGGCCGATTTTCCGCCCGATGCGGCGGAGGTCGAGGCTGCCGCAGTCGTGGTGGGCGCGGCGGCGGTCGTGGTGCTGCTCGATTTGCTGCTTCCGCACCCCGCCCCCAGCAACAGGGCCGCGGCGGCGCCTGCGGACATCACGGACTTGCGGTTCACGTCTCCTCCGATCGTGGGGAATGGTTGCCTGCCCCCTAGATGCCGGGGCCGGCGGATCCTTCCCGGCCTATGGCTCGGTGTGGACGATCACCTCGGCGATGCCCTCGATGCGCTGGCGCAGCCCGTCCTCGAGGTCTCCCGCAAGCTCGTGGGCTTCGGTCAGCGATCGGCCGGGCCCCACGAGGAGGGTGAGGAAGACGACGCGCCCGGCCTCGGTGGAGAAGATCCGAAGCCGTTGCGGGGGCGAGCCGGCGAGCTCGGTGAGGACCCGTTCGATCTCCGCCCCGGCGCCGCGGTCGGCCGGACCGGCGAAGGGCCCCGAGGGCACCGGCCGCTCGAGCGGCTCCAGATGCGTCTGGACGTCGGCCACCCCGGGCCGCTCGCGGATCGCCCGCCCGACTCGCTCGGCGACCTCGTGGGCCTCGCTGAGGTCCATCTCGTCGGGGAACTTCAGGTGCAGAGAGACGCTGCAGGAGTCCCCGTGATCGAAGACGCTGATGTCGTGGGCCTCCTTGACCTCGGGCTCGGCGAGGGCGATCGCGAGCACGCGGTCGCGCAGGTCCAGGCCGCGGCTGCGGGGCTCCACGTGGACGACCACGTCGCTTCCCGGGAGGGCCTCCTCGACCGCCTGCTCGATCAGGTCGGCGGTGTGGTGGCCCTCGACCACGGCCTGCCCCGGAGGGACTGTCACGACGACGTCGGCGAAGTAGCGGCCGCCCGACTCGCGCAGCCGCAGGCGTCCCAGTTCGATGTCCGCACCCACGCCGGCGATCGCCTGCTCGGCCGCCGCGCGGGCATGGGCGGGGGTGCGGTCCATCAGCACGTTCGCGTTCTCGGCGATCAGCCGCGCCGATGCCGCGAAGATGATTCCCGCGACCAGCAGGGCGGCGATCGAGTCGCCGTCCGGGACGCCGGCCCGCACCGCGAGCAGGCCCGCCAGCACGGCCACCGAGCCCGCCATGTCGCCGGCGAAGTGGAAGGCGTTGGAGCGCAGCGCGGGGCTCTGGTAGCGCCGCGCGGCGGCAAGGGAGACGCTGGTCCGGCTCAGGTCGATCACGAGCGCCAGGCCGATGACGGCGAACTGGTACCAGTGGATCGTGAGGGCGCGCTCGCCGGAGATCAGGTGACTGGCCGCCTCGATCGTGACAAGGAGCCCTCCGATCAGCAGGATCGCCGCCTCCCCGAGGGCTCCCAGGTTCTCCGCCCTGCGGTGCCCGTAGGGGTGGCCGCGGTCGGCCGGGCGCCCGCCGAGGCGCACGGCGAAGAAGGTCAGCACGGCCGCGACGACGTCGCCGCTGGACTCGATCCCCGCCGAGACGAGGGCGAGGCTTCCGGTCGCCAGGCCCACCCCCAGCTTCAGGGCCACCAGCACCGAGGCCGCAACGATCGAGACCAGGGTGGTGCGCGCCTGCTCGGCGTCGGGTGCCCGAACCATCGTTGGAGCCTAGATCGAAGGGGGCGGCGCAGGGCGACCGGGGTCCACCGCGGCGCGTATCGTGACCCTGTGGCGCACGATCACGCATCCCACTCCGGGGGCCACTCTCACGCCCACGCGCACGCCGATGGAGCCGACCGTCCCCACCTGATGCGGGCGCTCATGCTGGTGGTGGGGCTGATGGCGGCCGAGATCGCGGTGGGGATCGTGGCCCATTCGCTGGCCCTTCTCTCCGACGCGGCCCACATGCTTACCGACGCGGGGGCCATCGGCCTGTCCCTGGTCGCCCTGCGGCTGTCCCGGCGTCCCGCCGGAGGCTCGCTCACCTTCGGGCTCAGGCGGGTGGAGATCCTCTCCGCCCAGGCCAACGGCGTGACCCTGCTGGTGCTGGCGGCCTTCATCGTCTTCGAGGCGATCCACCGTCTGGTCGAACCGCCCCGCGTGGAGGCGGGGCTTGTCCTGGCGATGGCCCTCGTCGGTGTCGCCGTCAACATCGCGGCCGTCCTGTCCCTTGCCCGCGCAGACCGCCGCAGCCTCAACGTGCAGGGCAGCTTCCAGCACATCCTGACCGACCTCTACGGGTTCATCGGCACGGCGGTGGCGGCCGTGGTCATCCTGGCGACCGGCTTTCAGCGGGCCGACCCGCTGGTCTCGCTCCTGATCGCCGCTCTGATGGCCAGGTCGGGGTGGTCGCTGGTGAAAGCCTCCGCCCGGATCTTCCTGGAGGCCGCTCCCGAGGGGCTCGACCCCGAGGCGATCGGGCGGGCGCTGGTCGCCCAGCCCGGCGTGGTCGAGGTGCACGACCTGCACGTGTGGGAAATCACCAGCGGGTTCCCGGCCCTCTCCGCGCACGTGCTCGTCGCCGCCGACAGCGACTGCCACGCGGCCCGCCGGGCGATGGAGGAGCTCCTTCGGGAGCGCTTCAGGCTCGACCACACCACCCTGCAGGTGGATCACATGGCCAGCGAGCTGCTGGAGATCGCGCCCCGATCCCCCTCCGCGGGAGCCTGAGCGGAAGGGTCAGGCGACCTGGCCGCTGGGACGGATCAGGACCTCGTTGACGCTCACGTTCGGCGGCTGGCCGATGGCGTAGAGGATGGCCTTCGCGATGTCCTGCGCGTCGAGGGGCGTGACCCCGGCAAAGCGCTTGGCGATCTGCTCGAGGACCGGCGGGCGGTTGTGAGCGGGCAGCTCGGTGGCCACGGCGCCGGGCTCGATCGTCGTCACCCGCACGCCCATCCCGACGCCCTCCTGGCGCAGGGACTCCGAGAACGCCCCCACGCCGAACTTGGTGAGGTTGTAGACGCCCGACCCCTGGCGGGCGATGCGGCCGGCCACCGAGCTGACGTTGACGATGTGGCCCGAGCCCTGGGCCCGCATCAGGGGCAGGGCCGCATGGGTGCAGTAGAGGACTCCGAAGACGTTCACATGGATCATCCGCCGCCACTCCTCGGTGGGGGCGTTCTCGATCGGGCCCAGCAGCATAACGCCGGCGTTGTTGACGAGGACGTCGAGGCGGCCCAGCTCGGAGTGGGCCCTCTGGACGAACGCCCGGGCCTGGTCCTCGTCGCCCACGTCGGTGGTGACGGGCAGGGCGCGGCCCCCCTCCGCGACGATGCGCTCGGCCAGATCCTGGATGCGCTCCGTGCGACGTGCTGCCAGGGCCACACCGGCCCCCGCCCGCGCGCAGGCGAGGGCGACGGCCTGGCCGATGCCGGAGGATGCGCCCGTCACGGCCACTACCTGGTTTGAGAGATCGATGGTCATCCGCCGAGCTTATCCTTCACCGCTCAGCCTGCCCCCCCGGGCCGCCCGATAGCCGTCGCAGCTCGATGAATCGAACCTTTCCACGCCGCGACGGGTTTTAGGCTGCGTTAGCCCGGGCACCCTAACTTGTGATCTGGCAGGCAGGGGTAGGCCCACCCGACGTCGAACGAGCGTACGGAAAGCCTATCCCAGAAGATGATTGACAACGCAACTATCAGGGCGTATAATTCCGACTCCAAGCATCGGATTAGAAGGACGCCAATGTCAGATTCCCCCACAAACAACACAATTGAGCTCGAGCCGGTAGCCGCCTTGCAGGACGGGGAGGCCGGAGCAGCCGCCACCGATGGCGAGTCGGTTGCTGCCCCGGAGCGGCTGGACAGCCCGATCGAGCGCATCGAGGTCGGAGCCCCCGACACCTACATCCCGGAGTCCGTGGACCAGCTTCTGGCCCACTCGCGGCGCTACCCGCTGCTGACCCCCGACCAGGAGATCGACCTGGCCAAGCGGATCGAGCGCGGTGACCTCACCGCCAAGGAACTGCTGGTCAACTCCAACCTGCGCCTGGTGGCCTCGAACGCCCGCCGGTACCAGAACCAGGGCCTGCCCCTGGCCGACCTGGTCCAGGAGGGCATGCTCGGGCTGATCAGGGCCAGCGAGAAGTTCGACTGGCGCAAGGGCTTCCGCTTCTCGACCTACGCCACCCTGTGGATCCGCCAGGCGATACAGCGCGGACTGGAGAACTCGGGTCGGACGATCCGGCTCCCGGTCCACGTCGCCCAGCGCTCCCGCAAGGTCGGAAGGGTCGAGCGCGAGCTGTCCGTGCGACTCGGCCGCGAGCCCACCCTCGAAGAGCTGGCCGTGGAGACCGGGCTGCCGATCGAGCAGGTCGAGGAGGTTCGCCACCAGCGGGCCGCCCTCGTGAGCCTCGACCAGCAGATCGGCGAGGACGGGGACACCGCCCTCGGAGACCTCCTTCCCTCTGACGCCGAGGCGCCGGAGGAGACGGCCTGGGACAACGAGCGCGAGCGGATCGTCCACCGTGCGATCTCCCAGCTGCCCGAAACCGAGCGCAAGGTGCTGACCCTGCGCTTCGGCACCGGACGCGAGGAGCCGCAGACGCTGACCGCGATCGGCAAGCGCCTCGGGTTCTCCGCCGAGCGGGCCTCCCAGCTCGAGCAGCGGGCGCTGAAGAAGCTCGCAGAGTCGCCGGAGCTGGCGGCCCTGCGCGAGGCGGCCTAGCCACCCCCAAGCACCGCCGGCAGGTTTTACGGGCGCGGGCCTCACGGTCCGCGCCCGTTTTTCGTGCTGGGCGCCCGTCCCCTCGTTTTCCCGTGCCAGGGTTCGCTAGGGTGCGCATCTGGGCCCTGGCGGGTGCCCTGGCCGAGATCGATGACACTGGAGGTGCGGCATGCCCAAGTCCCGGTGGGAGCGGATCGTGGAGCTGACGATCACGGTCGGCGAACGCATCCTCGCGCCGATCGAGCGCTTCATCGGCCGTCGCTCGCTCGTCGGCGACGCGACCTTCTTCGCTCCTGAGCGCTTCGACTGGGTCAAGCACGTCGAGGACAACTGGAAGGTGATCCGCGAGGAGCTGGAGGGCGTCCTCGAGGACCATGAGGGCCTGGCCAACTTCCAGGACATCTCCAAGGACCAGATCGAGATCACCGACGACGACCGCTGGAAGACCTTCTTCCTCTACGGCTACGGCTTCGAGGCCAAGCTCGGCATCGAGATGTGCCCGCGCACGGCCGAGCTCATGCGCCAGATCCCGGGCATGACGACGGCCATGTTCTCGATCCTGTCTCCCCGCAAGCACATCCTCGACCACCGCGGCCCCTACAAGGGGGTGCTGCGCTACCACCTCGGCCTGATCGTCCCCGAGGACGCCGCCGCCTGCAGGATCCGCGTGGGCGAGGACATCCGCCATTGGGAGGAGGGCAAGAGCCTGATCTTCGACGACACCTTCAACCACGAGGTCTGGAACGACACCGACGAGACGCGGGTCGTGCTGTTCGTCGACGTGCTGCGTCCCCTCCCCTCCCCGTGGTCGACGATCAACCGGGGGATCGTCAAGGCGATCGGCTACTCCCCCTTCGTCCTGGACGCCAAACGCAACCAGGAAGCCTGGGAACGGCGCTACCTGGCGCGCCGCGCCGCCCGCTCGACCGCGCAGTCGGCAGCCTGAGCGTCCGGCTCAGACGTTGCGGGCGGGGTGCATCCCCCGCGCCATCTCCTCGAGCTGGCGGGTCGCCTCTTCGCGCCCGATCGGCACGAGCAGGCACTCGCGGATGAGCTCCTCGGCGCCCGGGTAGCCGCTGGCACGGATCCGCTGGGCCGCCGAGGCGTAGTCGTAGGCGCTGCGGCGCAGGCTCACATCGGGCCCCAGGAGCGCCCAGTAGGCCCCGGCCTCGTCCTCGTAGGGCATCCCCACGCTGCCGGCATTCACGAATCGGTGACCGGCCAGCGTCCGGTCGAGCTGGATGTGGGTGTGGCCAGCCACGATCAGCGGGGCGGTGCAGCCTTCCAGGATCGCGGCGAGCCGCGAGTCGGGCGTGGCCCGGGTGATGATCTCCTCGTCGCTGCGAGGGGAGGCGTGACAGAAACAGACCTCCCCGAGCCCATCCACCGCCAGCGTGAGCGACGGCGCGAAGGTCTCCAGCAACTCCCGGTGTCGGCCCTCCATCCGCCCCGCGGCCCATGCCGTGAGCGCCTCCGCGCGCGTGCCTTCGTCGCCCGGCGCCTCTCCCCCGCCCGCCTGCAGCAGCTCGCGATCGGCGTTGCCCCGCACGAAGCGGACGGGAATGTGCAGCGACGCCAGCAGATCGAGGGTCTCGGCCGGCATCGGGCCCGAGGCGACGTCCCCGCCGATCACCACCGTGTCGACCCCCTCCCCCTCGAGCTCGTCGAGCACGGCCTCGAGCGCCGGGAGGTTTCCGTGGATGTCGAACAGGGCAGCTACCCGCATGGCGCCATGTTGGCATCCTGACAGCGCCTCGCGGGAGACCCTGTGTCAGCGCCCCGTGACAGGAAGCCGGCGTCGGCCGTTCAACCTCAACTTCGCGTGACATTCACATCCGGCCTGGGTGACGCGTGGGGGTGCAAAGAGATGCGCCCGTGCCTACTGGCCGGACAGCCAACACGCGGGTGCCGTGAGCGGATAGGGTCGCTTCACCCGGAATTCACACCCGGGGACGGGCAACGGGCAGAGGGGGGCATGGCCCGGTGGGGGGCGAGCGTTCGGAACTCCGTTCCGGATCGCTCGTGCGCTGCCGCGCGACACCCGCTGACCCTCGGCGCGATGCGCGTTTCAAACGTCGGGTCGGCGGATGCCTGCCATCGGTGGGCGTCCGTGCCCGGCTGAAAGAGGAGGGAAGCATGACAAGCAGGCTCAGAGTGGCCTTTGCCGCGTCGCTTACCGTCTTCGTCTTCGCCGCGATCACCGTGACCGCGCATGCGGAAGTCGAAACACAGGTGCTGGTGAGCGAAGCAAGCAACTCGCTGTGCATCGAACCGACGAAGGGCTTCAACCCGGGGACCCTGGAAAAGCTCAACTTCAAGCCGCTTTCCAAGGGCCACAAGGGACCCTTCCCCGAGGAAGGAACGGCCTGCGCGCCGGAAACCCCCAGCCACCCCGTCGCGATGAACACACCCGGCCACATCCCGAACAAACCCGGGGGCCCGGGCGAACCGGCCTATCCCTACAACGGCTCGATCCCGGGGGCCAGTTGGGTGAGCATCAGCGCCAACGGTGAAGACGGCGGCAAAGCTCCCAGGTACTACATCTACAACGCGACATTCAACCTGCCCTGCGCCAACCAGGCCGAACACGCCGAAATGAACATCAGGCTGCTCGCCGACAACACGGCGGGCGCGTTCCTGAACGGTGTTCCGGTCGGACAGCTCGCGTCCGGACTGCCGGCGACGAACCATGAAAACTTCGGCACGGTCGGCGGGAAGTCGCTCCCACCCGCCAACGGCATCGCCGGAGGCTTCAAACCCGGGCTGAACGTCGTCCAGTTCGTCGTTTATGACGAATCGACCTCGTACACCGGCCTCGATTTCAGGGCCGAAGTCAGCTACCCGCCGTGCGCCGTCCACTGGTTCAGCAACGGCAAACTGCTCGCCGAAGGCGAACGCGAGAGCGTCGCAACGAGCGGTTCCCTGGCCGCGCAGGTCGCCGAAACCACGACGAAGTGCAAGGTCAAAGACCGGGAGATCGTCGAAAACCCGAAAGGCGGCGGCGCGGGCGTCGATGAAATGACCGAATACGTGCTCACAGGATGCGTGGCCAAACCCTCGCCGTGTCCAGCCAAAGTGAAAGAGGAAATCATCGCCAGGAACCTGCCGTGGCTCACGCATCTCATCCAGGGCCCGCCGATCAGGGATGTGATCGAAGGGATCGAACTGGAAGTGCTGTGCGGCGGCTCCCCGGTGGCGACGTTCTTCGGTCAGCTGATGCCGAAAGTCGGCAAAAGCACGCTCGAATTCGGAGCGGGCTCCGGGGAACTGGAAGGGCCCGGCGGAGTCAAAGCGACGTTCACGGGCACCGACAAACTGAAAGGACCCCCGGGAGACGAGAAAATCACCGCAGGCTAGGGCAGCAGAGGGGCCGCGCCACCGGCGCGGCCCCTCCCGCCCTGAAACCCTCTACACGGATGTCGACGGCAGGCCCAGTTCGCTGGTCAGTTCCTGGGCCTTGGCGTTGAGGATCGTGAACTCGCCCGTGATGATCAGCAGGCCGAGCGTGATCATCACCGCCCCGCCGATGCCGATGATCAGCGGGAAGTGCCGCTTGACGACGCCCAGGGCGTTGGTCATGCGCTCGAAGGCCAGGGCGATGAGCAGGAAGGGGATCGCAAGCCCGGCCGAGTAGAAGGCGAGCAGCAGTGCCCCGTGGGCGGCCGAGTTCGAGACCGCGGCCTGGGTCAGGATCGCCCCGAGGGTGATGCTGGTGCAGGGCGTCCAGGCGATCGCGAAGGCCGCGCCGGCGATCAATGGACCGCCCCGTCCGGCGAGCCGCAGCAGCCCCTCGGAGTGCCACTCGCGGTTGAGGAAGCCGACGAACGGGGTGGCCAGGAAGATCACACCCATCAGCAGGATGACCACCCCGCCGGCCTGCTCGAGGGCGTGTTTGTGCTGGTTGAGCGTGGAGCCGATCACGGTCGCGCTGAGGCCCAGCAGGATGAAGATGGCCGAGAAGCTGGAGATGAAGAGCAGGCTCGGGACGAGCACCCGGCGGACGCCCACCCCCTCCCGCAGGTCCGCCGGGGTCACCCCGATGACCGTCGAGAGGTAGCCCGGGACGAGGGGCAGCACGCAGGGGGACAGGAAGGAGACCAGGCCGGCGGCCAGGGCGATCGGGATCCCCACGCCCGAGGCGGTGTCAGATGAGGAGGCGAGCAGGAGATGCAGGTGGGTCACGGTGCCCCCTGCCCGACCGGCTCCCCGACGGCGCTGCGAAGGCGGGCGACCTCGCGCTCCAGGCGGGCGACCCTCTCCTCCAGGTCGGCCACCCCCCCGTTCATCCGACCGGGCTCGGCCGGGACGGCGCCCTCGGCGCGCCGGGCGGCCTGAGGCTCGTCGCCTTGCTCGAGCAGCTGGTCGTAGCGCTCCTCCTTCTGGCCCGGCCTGCGCTCCAGCCGTGCGGCCAGGTCCCGGTCGATGAGCCGCTCGAGGGTGTCCTGAACCTCGGCCAGGTCGGCGAAGGGATGCATGCGCTCGGCCCTCTGCTTGAGCTCCCCGGGCGTCTGGGCGCCGCGCAGCATCAGCACGCACATCACCGCCTGCTCGGCCGAGTCCATCGGCAGGGCGTCGGCCAGCAGGTGCCTGAACTTGGGGGCGCGGCTGCCCGCTCCGGAGGCCAGGCGGACGAAGCCGCGGCGCTCGAGCCTGTGCAGGGCCTCACGGATGGTGGCCTCGTCATAGTCCACGACGGGGTCGCGGTTGGTCAACTGGTTACAGGCGAGGCGCAGGGCGTTCAGGGACAGCGGATAGGCATCCGGGGTGGTGCGCTGCTTCTCCAGCAGGCAGCCGAGGACCCGGATCTCGGTCGATCCCAGGCGCGAGCCGGGGGTCACGGCAGGGTGGTCTGTGGGGGCTTCACGACACCTTCAAGGGTACCGGTGCGCCCGCCCGCCGCTAACGTCTGGCGGCCAGGGGGCCCGTGCGGGCTCGCGCATCGACACCACCCACCATGAGCATCCCTTGACCGCAGACCACCAGCCAGAGCAGCCAGAGCAGCCGCATCGGCGCGGCCCGACCCGCCGCGAGGTGCTCTCGGGCGCGGTGATGCTCGGCGTCGGGGCGGGGCTCGACGAGCTCCTGCGGTCGGGAGGCTCGGGAGGCGGCGCGTCCACGGCTCAGGCGTCTGCCGCCGTCCCCTTCCACGGTCTCCACCAGGCGGGGGTGGCCACCTCCGCCCAGGAGTACCTGAACTTCGCCGCCTTCGACCTCGTCGGCTCCTCGACCGGCGATCTGAGGGACATCCTCAAGCGCTGGTCGCTCGCCGCCGCCGAGCTGACGGCCGGGCGGCCCTACACCGGGAGCACCCAGGCGACCCCCTCCGGCGCCCCCGTGGACACCGGCGAGACGGTCGGGCTCGGCCCGGCCGAGCTCACCATCACGATCGGCCTCGGCCCGGGCATCTTCGCCCCCGGGCGCTTCGGCCTCTCCGGCCGCGGTCCCTCCGAGCTGGCGCCCCTGCCGGCCTTCCACGGCGAGCAGCTCGACCCGGCCCAGTCCGGAGGAGACCTGTGCGTGCAGGCCTGCGCCAACGATCCCCAGGTGACCTTCCATGCCATCCACATGCTGAGGCGGCTTGCCGCCCCGGCGGCGAGGATGCGCTGGAACCAGCTCGGCTTCGGTCGCACCTCCAGCACCACCCGCAAGCAGCCGACCCCGAGGAACCTGATGGGGTTCAAGGACGGCACGGACAACATCCGCGCCGAGGACACCGCCCTGATGGACGAAGCGGTGTGGGTGGCGGCCTCCGACGGCCAGGACTGGATGGCCGGCGGCACCTATCTGATCGCCAGGCGCATCCGGATCCTCTTCGACGTGTGGGACGCGACCAGCCTGCGCGATCAGGAACGGACGATCGGGCGGACCAAGCTGGAGGGGGCCCCGCTCGGGTCGCGGGCCGAGTCCGACCCGGTGAACCTCAGCGCGAAGGACCCCTCGGGCAGGCTCACGATCCCCAACAACGCCCACATCCGCATCACCAGCCCGCAGACGAACGAAGGCCATCGCATCCTGCGGCGCGGCTACTCCTACTCCGAAGGCGGGCAGACCTCCGACGGCCAGATCGATGCCGGGCTCTTCTTCATCGCCTTCCAGCGCAGCCCCAACCGGCAGTTCATCCCGCTGCAGAACCGGGTGGCCGCCTTCGACGCGCTGAACCGCCACACCCTCCACACCTCCAGCGCGATCTTCGCCTGCCCGCCTGGCGCCAGCGAGGGCGGGTTCGTGGGAGAGGGCCTGTTCGCCTGAGCGAGACGCCCCCGCCGGCGCCGCTACAGTCAACCGGGTGAGCAGTCAGCCTTTCGCCCAGGGGCGCACGGGTGAGGGCCATCATCGCCCCCAGCGGGAGTTGCGTCCGGAGGACATACCCTCCACCCCTGTCTCCCTGAGCCGGATCGCGCGCCTGTTCGGGCCCTATCGCGCGCGCCTGACGCTGCTGCTGGCGCTCATCTTCCTGGCCGCCGCCCTCGGCGTCGTCAGCCCCTTCCTGCTGCGGGGGGTGCTCGACACGGCGATCCCCCAGCACGACGTCGCCCTCCTCAGCATCCTCGTCGGCGGCATGATCGCCCTCTCGATCACGAGCGGGGTGATCGGGGTGGCGCAGACCTGGATCTCCAACCAGGTCGGACAGCGTGTGATGCACGACCTGCGCGCCTCCGTCTACGCCCATCTGCAGCGGATGTCCCTCGCCTTCTTCACCCGCACCCGCACGGGCGAGGTGCAGTCGCGGATCGCCAACGACATTGGCGGCATCGACAACGTCGTCACCTCGACGGCCACCTCGATCGTCCAGAACGTCACCACCGTCGGGGCGACCGTCGTGGCGATGTTCCTGCTCGACTGGCGCCTGGCCGTCTTCTCGCTGGTCCTGCTGCCGTTCTTCGTCTGGCTCACACGCCGGGTGGGAGAGGAGCGCAAGCGGATCCAGTCGGTCCGCCAGGGCCGCCTGGCCGACATGTCGACGCTGATCGAGGAGTCGCTGTCGGTGTCGGGCATCCTGCTCGGCAAGACGATGGGCCGCACTCCCGAGCTGGTGCGGCGCTTCAGCGACGAGTCCGGCGAACTGGCGGACCTCGAGGTCAGGGCGCGGATGGCGGGCCGCTGGCGGATGGCCTCGGTGCAGATGAGCTTCGCCATCATGCCCGCGGCGGTCTACTGGTTCGCCGGCTACAGCATCGCGGGCGGCGGCCAGGCGATCACGATCGGGACGGTGGTGGCCTTCACCACCCTGCAGACCCGGGTGCTGTTCCCGATTCAGTCCCTGCTGTCGGTGGGGCTGGAAGTGCAGATGTCCCTGGCCCTGTTCAGCCGCATCTTCGAGTACCTGGACCTGCCCGTCGACATCGTCGAGCGGCCGGACGCCGGGACCCTGCAGGGGGTGCGTGGGGACGTCCGCCTGCAGGATGTCTGGTTCCGCTACGCCCCCGACTCCCCCTGGACGCTCTCGAACATCTCCGTCGAGGTTCCCGCCGGGACCCGCACGGCCCTCGTCGGGGAGACGGGCTCGGGCAAGACGACGCTGGCCTACCTCGTCGCCCGCCTGTACGAGCCCCAGCGCGGCTCGGTCAGCATCGACGAGGTCGACATCCGCGATGTCACGCTGGGATCCCTGGCCTCCACCGTGGGGCTGGTCTCCCAGGAGACCTACCTCTTCCACGCCTCGATCCGGGAGAACCTGCGCTTCGCCTGCCCGCAGGCCACCGACGAGGAGATCGAAGACGCCGCCCGGGCGGCCCAGATCCACGACCTGGTGGTGTCCCTGCCGGACGGCTACGACACCCCCGTCGGCGAGCGCGGCTACCGCTTCTCCGGCGGGGAGAAGCAGCGCATCGCGATCGCCCGCACGGTGCTGCGCAACCCGCCGGTGCTGATCCTCGACGAGGCCACCTCGGCGCTGGACAACGAGACCGAGCGGGCCGTGCAGCAGGCGCTCGACGAGCTCTCACGGGGGCGCACCACGATCGCCATCGCCCACAGGCTCTCGACCATCCGCGACGCCGACCAGATCCTTGTCCTCGACGGCGGCCACATCGTCGAGCGGGGCACCCACGAGGAGCTCGTGCAGCTGGGGGGCCGTTATGCGGGGCTGCTGCGGGGTGCCGAGATAGCAGCGGACGGGGCGGCCAACGGCTCGCCCGCGGGCGCCGATCAGGCCGTGGCGTCGATGTTCAGCCGCACGTAGTCGACGACGACCGGCTCCCCCAGCTCGGCCAGCACGTCGTCCATGAAGGCCTCCGCAGATCCTCTGGCAGCTGCTGCACGTGCGGGCCGCAGCACGATCGTGGAGAGGAACTCCCGCGCTGCTCGGGCTGCTGGGGAGCCGGCGCCAGCCAGCACTCCGCCTCGTGAAGCCGGCCGCCAGCAGGCGCTCGCGCGTGATCTCCGCCCCGGCGTAGTTCCACGGCGGCCGCCAGCCCGCGAAGTGCGCGGCGTAGGGCTCGCGTTCGGCGACAGTCGGCGGCCCTGCCGCGCAGGATGTCGATGTTGCCCTCCCCCCCGCACTGCGCCACGAGCCGCCCGCCCGGGCGCAGCGCCGCGTGCAGGCGCGAGAACAGGCGCTCGTGGTCGGCGATCCAGTGGAAGGTGGCGGTCGAGAGGACGGCGTCGACGGGCTCCTCGACCTCGAGCTCGAGCAGGTCGCATCGACCCGCAGGTCCGCCTCGGGCCCCAGGCGCTCGCGGGCCGCCTCGACCATCGACGCGGAGTCGTCGACCCCGATCACCCGCCCTCGCGGCAGGCGCTCGATGAGCGCCTCGGTGATCCGCCCGGACCCGCAGCCGGCGTCGAGGACGGTCTCCTCGCCCGCTCAGCTGGAGCCGGTCGAGCACCTCCAGCCCGAGCCGCTCCATGGGCCCGGAGATGCGGTCGTAGCTGGTGCCGTCCCACTCGCGTACTGGCATACGCGCGTACGCTATCACATACTGCTCGTCGGCGAGCTCGCGCGATCAGCTTCGAGAGCTGCCCTCCCTGCCAGGCGATCGGGGAGCGCGGCGGCGGCCCGGCGGCCTCGACCACGAGGCTCGGCCCCCGGGATCGCGCGCGCGTAGCCTCCCCCACCGCCAGCGGATGGCCGGGGTCGGCCTCGTCGCGGCTGGCCACGACGAGCGTCGGGACCGGCGATCCGCTCCAGCTGCGCCATGGCCTCGAAGGGACGCGAGCGGGGCACGACTTCGAGGGCGTCGGCCACCGCCTCTGGATGCTCGTGGGCGGACAGGCGCTGGCGCAGGACCGTCTCCACGGTCTCCGCCAGCGACGGGGCACCGCGTCGAGGTCGTAGGCCCCCACGAAGCCCTCCACCCCGCCCTCCCGCAGCCCGCGCGCGAGCGCGTCCCAGCGCGCCAGCTCCGGCGCCGATCCGGCCGAAGCGCGGATCGAAGGCGGGGGTGATCAGCGCCAGCGCGCGCAACCCGCTCGGGATGCGCCAGGGCGAAGCGCACCGCCGTGTGGGCGCCCATCGAGGCCCCCGCCAGCACCGCCCGCGCGACGCCGGCTGGCGTCGAGCACCGCCGCCAGGTCGGCGGCGAGGTGCTCGTAGCCGTAGGCGCCGTCGGCGGCCGGGGTCGAGCGCGCCGTGCCCGCGGGCGTCGTAGGCGAGCACCCGGTGCCCGGAGCGCTGCAGCGTCGCTGGAACCCATCACCACGTAGCGGCGGGTGGCGGTGAGGCCGTGCAGCAGCACGATCGCCGCGCGCCCTCCCCGCTCTGCTCGCCGCGAGAGCGTCGACGCGCCGGAGCGACGGGAGCTCGGGTCAGGCGCGGGACCGCCCGGCCTCGGCTCAGGCGGCGACGGCGGCGTGGGCGCGGAACAGCTCCGCCGAGCGCCCGGGCTGCTCCCAGAAGAACAGGTGCCCGACCCCGTCGAGGATCTCCAGGCGGGCGCCCGGGATCAGCGAGGCGATCAGGCGGCCGTTCTCGACGGGGATCATCTGTCGGCGGTGCCGTGGATGACGAGCGTCGGGACCGACAGCTCCGGCAGGCGGGCGCTGGTGTCGTGCGCGCACGCGGCCTGCATCTGGGCCATGATCACCGGCACGGCGACGGCCCGCCGCTCGGCGATCGCCCGAAAGCGCGCCGTACAGGCGTCATCGTCGGCGGCGACGCGCGGGCGAGACGTTGACCTCCCAGCCGGCCCGGATCGCGCGCTCGCGGTCGCCGGACACCATCGCCTCGGACAGCCGCTGCAGCACCGCCGGGGCGGCGAGCGAGCTGCCGGGCCCGCCGCAGTAGGTGCAGCCGAGCGTCAGCGTGCGCACCCGCTCGGGATGGCCGAGGGCCAGCTCCTGGGCGACCATCCCGCCCATCGAGATGCCGAGCACGTGGGCGGAGTCGAGCTCCAGCGCCGCGAGCAGCGCCGGCCGCGTCGTCGGCCATCTGGGCGATCGTGAGCTCGGCCCTCCAGGCGGCTGCTGGCGCCGACCCCGCGGTGGTCGTAGGCGATCACCTCGAAGTCTCTCCCGCAGCGCCGCCAGGAACGGCTCGCCCCAGTGCAGGGCGGTGCCGCTCATGCCCATGATCAGCAGCAGCGGCGGGCCCGATCCGCTGCGCTCGTAGTCGAGCTGCGATCTCTCCCGCGCGCGATCGATCGGCATGCCGGCGATCCTACCCGCCGCCGGCAGCGGCACGCCAGCTGCGCCTGCGCGCGATCGCGCTGTCGGGCGCGCGCGGGCTCGCGCGGCCGGCGCTGCGGCCCGCCGGCGGCGCCCGCGAGCCCGGCCACGCGCACGCCGAGCAGCCGCACGGGCCGCGGCGGGGCGTACTCGCTCGAGCAGCCGCAGGGCCTGGGCGGTGACGAGCTCGGCGTCGCACGTCGGCTCGGCGACCGTGTGCGCGCGGGTGACCGTCGTGAAGTCGTCGAGGCGGACCTTGATCGCGATCGTGCGGCCGCGCGCGCCCGTGGGCGGCGAGGCTCGCGCACAGCTCCGCGGCCATCCGCCGAGGGCGCCTCGCGCAGCTCGCCGCGGTCGCTGATGTCCTGGTCGAAGGTCCGCTCCCGCGACTCGGATACGACCTTGCGCGGCGGCCGAGACCTCCCCGTCGTGTTCGAAGCGCGCCCGCCGCGCGAGCTCGCGCCCCAGGTTCGGCCCGAAGCGCTCGACCAGCAGCGTCCTCGGGCGCCGCCGCCACCGCGCGCCAGCGTCGTCAGCCCGAGCGCCGGCCAGGCGCTCGGCGGTCTTCGGCCCGATGCCCGGGACCAGGCCCGGCGGCGAGGAGGCGAAGCGGGCGCACGCCTGCTCGCGGGTCAGGACCACGAAGCCGGCGGGCTTCTCGGCGTCGGAGGCGACCTTCGCGACGAGCTTGTTCGGGCCGATGCCCGACCGAGCAGGTGAGCCCGCGTCGCGGCCCGGATCTCGGCCACCAGCCGGCGCATCGCCGCGCGCGGCGAGAACAGGCCCGTCGAGGTCGAGGTAGGCCTCGTCCAGGCCCACGACCTCGACCCGCTCGACGTGCGCGCGCACGATCGCCATCATCCGCGCCGAGACCTCGCGGTAGGTCGGGAAGTCGGGCGCCAGGAAGACGGCCTCGGGGCACAGCCGCCGCGCCCGGGCGGCCGGCATCGCCGAGCCGACCCCGTAGCGGCGGGCCTCGTAGCTGGCGGTCGTGACCACCGCCCGCGGGCCCGAGCCGGCGACGACCACCGGCCTTCCGCGCAGCTGCGGGTGGCGTCCGCAGCTCGATCGACACGTAGAAGGCGTCGGCGTCCAGGTGGGCGACTCGCAGCGGGTTGGTCTCGATCGGCACCGCCAGGCGAATCTAGCGCCGAGCGCGGCGGGCGGCGGCGGGGCCCTAGAGGGCCGGCGCGCCCGACAGGACGGGGTCGTCGCCGTTGCGACCCGGCTGCCCGATGCTGACCGGGGCCAGCAGCTCCCTGCGCGAGGAGACGCCGAGCTTGCGGTAGATGTGGCGCGCGTGGGTGCGGACGGTCTCGATGCTGATGTGCAGGTCGGCCGCGATCTGGGCGTTGGAGCGGCGCTCGCTGCAGCCGCGCCAGGACGTCGGCCTCGCGCGGGGTCAGCAGGCCCGACCCGTGGCCCGCGCCGTAGCCGCGCGCGGGGTGTCAGCTGCAGACCCCGGGAGGCGAGGTGTACGGCGTTGAGCACGTCCCGCGCCTGGGTGGTCTTGCCCAGGCAGGCCGCGGCCCCGAAGGCGAGCAGCTGCGAGCACTCGACGGTCGAGGGACGGTCGGCGAGCAGCAGCAGGTGGGTGTCCGGGTGATGGGCCGTCAGCTCGCGCACCTCGGCGGGGCTGCGCAGGGAGCCCGCGTCGAGGATCGCCACGCTGGGGCTGCGCACCCTCAGCACGGTCGGAAGCTGGGCGGGGGTGACGTCGGCGGCGATGAGCGCCAGGCGCGAGTCGTCCTCGACCAGGCCCCTCAGGCCGCGGGCAAGCAGGTCGTCGAAGCGCCCGAGGGCCACTGTGATCGTCGTCGCCGGATTCCCCCATATTGCGGACATCATACACGACGGGGTGAGAAGACTCTCACCCCCTTCTCCCCCTTGGCCTCACCCCAAGATCACCCGCCACGGGGGATAACTCCTCGCAACGGTCGCGGGACCATACCTTCACGCGCAAAACCGCAGGTTCCGGTGAGAAGCCGGAGGGCGGTGGGAGGGCGGAAGTGGCAATTGCCCAACGGGGAGATCTACCCATGGAGCGGGACCTAATAGGCGGATGGGCATGAGGCGGCGGCGAGTTCCTCCCGCCGGGGCAAGGGGGAAGCGAGAAGGGGGAGCCGGGACGGCCGGGCGGGCCGACCCCGCCGGGGCCCGTCTCTCGCGCTGGCACTCGCCGTGCTCGCCCTCCTCGCGGTCGCCGTCGTGGCCCCCGTTGGGCATGCCGCCGCGCCGGAAGGCCGCGCGGCGGCCAAGGCCAGCGAACGCGAAGAACGGGCGGCCTCCAACCGCCAGCGCCGCGAACAGGAACGGGCTCGTCGCAGGCAGGAACGCCCCGAAAAGCACCGGTCCAAGTGGCCAACCGAGAAGGTGCGACATGACGGCGCGATCGAATCGAGGATCAACACGAGCTGCACGGCGGTCACGGTTTCCTACAAGGGCTTCCCCGATGCCCCGGGCAACACCGTCACCGAGATCGTGACGATCCAGCAGGTCCCGACGGTGGTCAAGATCTTCACCTTCGACGGGCCCACGGGCGAGGACACGATCCCGATCGTGGCGCCCTACGTAGAACCCCCGCACTACCACGTCGACCTGCGCTCGAAATGGAAGACGAACGGCGCCAACGGCGGCTTCGACCAGCCGACGACGATCAGCTGCCCGCCCGCCCCCGCCTTCAACGTGGAAAAGCTTCAGTCGATCGGGGGCAGCCCCTTCACCGCCGGGCCGCTCACGGGCACCGTCGGCCAGAAGGTGGAATACGAGATGGTCGCCACCAACACGGGCAACGTCCCCCTGTCGATACCGCTGACGGCCGTCACGGACCCGAAATGCGACCCAGACACGCTCGCCCTGCACTCCGGGACGAACCCCGTGCCGCTCGGCGGCTCGATCGTCTTGACCTGCTCGCACATCCTCACCACCGCCGACCAGGCCACCGGCTCCTACACGAACACGGCCACGATCACGGGGACGCCCACCCTCGGCGGAGGATCCCCGATCGGCAATGAAACGAACACGGTCGTGGTGACGCCGGTGACGGGCCCCGGCGAAGAAGAACACAAAGAAGAACACAAAAACCCCCCGCCCGCCGTCGAACCGGAAAAACCCCCCGCGATCGGCGTCTCCCCCTCGGGCCCGACAGCCAGCCAGTCGACCACCGGCTCCAAAACGGGAGTGCTCGGCTTCGCCTCGGCGGCCATCCCCCCCCTGAAGGGTCCCCAGGGCTGCGTGCGCACGGCCTTCAAGGTCAGCATCAAGTCCAAGGGGGTCTCGAGCGTCACCTTCTACCTCGACGGCCACAGGCTCAAGCGCCTGACCTCCAAGAACGCCCGCAAAGGGCTGCTCTCGGTCGTGATCGACGGCAGCAGGCTGAAGGTCGGCGTCCACCGCGTGATGGCCCGCATCAACATGGCCCGCGCCTCGGCGTCCGTGAAGGCCGTGAGCGCCTCCCGTACGCTCAGGATCGTCCGTTGCGGCTCGGCTGTGATCACCCCGCATTTCACCGGCTAGCGTGAGGGTCCACGCCGGAGCAGCGGTCCGGCGTCCCCGTGCCCGCTTGGCGCTGGCTGCGACCGGGTGCCTGCTGGCCTGGTCGGCCGCGGCGGGCGTCGCCCGGGCCGGCACCGTGCGCCTGTCCGATCTGCACACGCTCTCGCGCTGGGCCTATCCCACCGAGGCGGCTCCCGTGCGCTCCTCCCCCTCCCCGTCGGCACGGACGATCGGCCGCCTGCGCTTCCTGACCGTGGACGGGCAGGCGGCGCTGTACGTCGCGCTCGCGCAGACCCGGTCGCCGGGCGGTCGCACCTGGGTGCGGATCGAGCTGCCCGGACGTCCCAACGGCCGCCGGGGATGGGTGACACGAAGCTCGCTGGGGACGCTGCACACGGTGCGGGGATACCTGCTGGTCGACCGGCGCGCCCTGCGGGCGACCCTCTACCGGGAAGGCAGGGCGATCTTCACGGCGCCCGTGGGAGTCGGCAAGCCGAGCACAGTCACCCCCGCGGGCGAGTTCTACGTGATGGAGAAGCTGCGCACCGTCAACGCCCCCTCCTACGGCCCCGTGGCGATCGGGACGAGCGCCTACGCCCCCACCCTCAGCGAATGGCCGGGCGGGGGCGTGGTGGGCATACACGGGACCAACGAACCGCAGCTGATCCCCGGCCGGCCCTCCCACGGCTGCGTGCGCATGCGCGACCCCGACGTCGCGCGCCTGTGGTCGCTGATCGCCCTGGGCACGCCGATCCGAATCTCCTGAAGGGATGGCCGGGGCCCAAGCTCGCACCCGCTCGGGTAGGGTTAAGTGACAGAGCCATGGATCTGACCTTCAGTCAAAAGGAGACGGCCTTCCGCGACGAGCTGCGCTCCTGGCTGGCCTCCAACCCGCCCGACCCGGAGCCCGTCGGCGGCGGCGAGGACGCCCAGTACGCCTGGCGGCGGGACTGGCAGCGCCGCCTGTATGACGCCGGCTGGGCGGCGCCGGCCTGGCCCACCGAGTACGGCGGCCGCGGCGTCACCCTCTCCGAATCGGCGATCTACTTCGAAGAGATCGGCCGCGCCCGCGTGCCGATGGCGGCGAACGTCCTCGGCCTCCTCCTGGGCGGCCCGACGCTGATGGTGTGGGGCACTCCCGAGCAGAAGGAGCGCTACCTGCCCCCGATCCTCTCCGGCGAGGAGATCTGGTGCCAGGGCTTCTCCGAGCCCGACGCCGGCTCGGACCTCGCCTCGCTGAAGACGCGGGCCGTCAAGGACGGCGACGAGTGGGTCGTCAGCGGCCAGAAGGTGTGGACGAGCGGAGCGCAGTACGCGAAGTGGTGCATGCTCGTCGCCCGCACCGACAGCGAGGTCGCCAAGCACAAGGGCCTGACCTACTTCCTGATGGACATGGAGCAGGACGCCGTCCAGGTGCGCCCGCTGCGGCAGATCACCGGCGAGGCGGAGTTCAACGAGCTGTTCATCGAGGAGGCGCGGATCCCCGACGCGAACGTCGTCGGCGGCGTGGGCAACGGCTGGAAGGTCGCGCTGACCACGCTGATGAACGAGCGCGCCGGCCTCGGCTTCGCGCTGCAGATCCGGCTTCGCCAGCTGCTCGACGACATCGTCGCGGGCGGCCCGTGAGCGGGGGCTGCTCGAGGATCCCCTCTACGCCGACGCAGCTCGCCGAGCTGCACATCCGCTGCGAGTCGATCCGGCTGATGGCCTGGAAGGGGCTCACGGACGTGGAGCGCTACGGCCAGCCCGGGCCCGAGGGCTCGCTGGTGAAGTGGCTGTGGTCGGACACCAACCAGCGCCTGACCGAACTCGCCGTCGACATCGTCGGGCCCGAGGCGCTCACGGCCGGGACGAGCTGGAGCTATGAGTTCCTGCGCGCCCGCGGCAACACGATCGAGGGGGGCACCACCGAGGTGCTCAAGAACATCGTCGCCGAGCGGGTGCTCGGGCCTGCCGCGGCTGAAGGCGGCCGCATAGCCATGGACTTCGGGTTCACAGACGACCAGCGCGAGATCCAGCGGACCGCCCGCGAGCTGCTGTCCGAGCGGGCCCGGCCCGAGCGGGTGCGCGAGCACGCCGAGGCGGGGCGCATGGACACCGAGCTGTGGACGCGAGCTGTGCGAGCTCGGCTGGCCCGGGATCGCCATCGCCGAGGAGCACGGCGGCCAGGGCCTCGGGGCGGATCGAGCTGTCGATCCTCTGTGAGGAGCTCGGCCGCTCGCTGGCGCCTGTGCCGTTCCTGCCGAGCGCGATGGCCGCGACCATGATCGAGCAGGCCGGCTCGCCGGACCGCAGCGCGAGCGCTGGCTGCCCGGCCTGGCCTCGGGGGAGAGCTTCGGCGCCCTCGGCCTGGCCGAGCGACGGCACCGCCGAGCTGGTGATCGGGGCCGCCGAGGCCGATGTGATCGTGCTGCTCGACGAGGACGGCGGCGGGCGCGTCGTCGGCTCCGAGGAAGCCGAGGTGAACGCCGGTCGCCTCGATCGACCCGACCCGCTCGGCAGCGCGCGTGAGCGTCTCGGCGGATGCCGGGGAGGCGCTGCCGGGGGACGTCGCCGCGGGGCTCGACCGGGCGCTGGTGGCGGTCAGCTCGGAGCTCGTCGGCGTGTGCGACAGGGCGCTGGAGATGACCGTCGCCTACGTCAAGGACCGCAAGCAGTTCGGCGTCCCCGTCGGCTCCTACCAGGCCGTCTCCCACCGTTGCGCCCAGATGCTCCTCGAAACCGAGAAGTCGCGCTCCACGGCGGCCTTCGCGGCCTGGACGGCCGATGCCGACCCCGACCGCCTGCCCGAGGCGGCGGCGATGGCGAAGGCCTGCGCCTCCGAGGCCGCCCGCGAGGTGACCGGGAGCGCGATCCAGGCCCACGGGGGCATCGGCTTCACCTGGGAGGCGGACGTGCACTGGCTCTACAAGCGGGCCCAGCTCGACGCCGCCATGCTCGGCGGCTCCAAGCGTCACCGTGCCCAGCTCGCCGCGATCCTGGCCGATCGCGTCGGCACCTCGGCGCCGGCCTGAAGGGCACCGGCCGCGGCCGGTGCAGCCGGGAGCCCTCCCATGAACCGCTATGCCGCCTTCCTGCGGGGGATGAACCTCGGCGGGCGCCGGATCACCAACGAGGGCCTTCGAGATCGCTTCACCGCCCTCGGGTTCGAAGGGGTGCCGCCGAGGTGCGGGCGATAGCCGCCCGGAGCCCCTTCTCCCCCGCCGAGATGGGTGCCTCCAGGGGCAAGCTGCAGGTGGCGATGGTCAGCCTGTCCCCCGGCGCGGGGGTGCGGGAGGAGGTCCTCTCGATGGCCAGCGTCCAGGACAGGCTGGCCTTCGGGGAGCGCGAGCTCTACTGGCTTCCGAGCGGCGGGGTGTCGCAATCCGAGCTAGACCTGCGGCGGATCGAGAAGCTCCTCGGGTCCTGGACGATGCGCACCAAAGCGACCGTCGAGCAGCTGTGCGCGCGATGCATCGGCGACTGACCGGCCGCCGGCTGCGCCGGTGACGGCCGGCTCGGGATAGGCTCTCGTCGACCGTGTGAGAAGGAGAGGGGTAGAGTTGGTCACGCCGCATCCGAGGGGACGCAATCCGTTCGACGAGACCGGGGTGCAGCGCGACGCCGACGGCGTGGCGCGCTACGTCGACCGGCCGGCGTCGCTCGTCGAGCTGCTGGGCCGCAGCGTCGAGCGCGACGGCGGGGCGGCAGCCGTGCTGGAGGTCGGCGGCCCTCGATCACCTACGCCGAGCTGTGGGGGCGCGCCAGCCGCGTGGCCGGGGGCCTGCGCGCGGCAGGGGTCGACCGGGGAGACCGGGTCGCGATTCGCCTGCCCAACGGCATCGACTGGGTGCTGGCCTTCTTCGGGGCCCAGCTGCTGGGAGCGGTGGTGGTGCCGGTCAACACGCGCTTCACCGAGGATGAGGTCGCCTACGTCGTCGGCGACTCCGAAGCGGCCTTCACCTTCGAGCCCGGCGGGCCGCTGCCGGACGGCGACCCGGTGGCGGTGGAGGATCTGCGCTCGCAGGACCTCGCCGCGATCTTCTACACGAGCGGGACCACCGGGTTCCCGAAGGGGGCGATGACCTCCCACGCGAACTTCCCCACCAACAGCGAGAACGCCTTCCGCTGCCTGGCGGCCGATCGCTCCGAGGGACCGGGCATCTCGACCCTCGTCTCGGTGCCCCTGTTCCACGTCACCGGCTGCAACAGCCAGCTGATCCCGATGCTGGAGCTGGGAGGGCGCGTGGAGATCCTCTCCGGGCCGCTGGACTTCGACGGGTTCTTCCATGCGGTCGGCGCCAACGGGGTCAACCAGCTCGTGTCCGTGCCGGCCATCTACCACGCGGTGCTGCGCCACCCCGCCTTCGCCGAGCTCGACGTCAGCCATGTCCGCTGGGTCTCCTACGGCGGCGCCCCGATCGCGGAGAGCCTGGTGGAGCAGATCAAGCGGGCCTTCCCGGCGGCCCGGGTGGGCAACGGGTTCGGCCTCACCGAGACCTCCTCGCTGACGTCCTTCCTGCCGCACGAGGAGGCCGCCGAGCATGCCGACTCGGTGGGCTTCGCGATGCCCGTCGTCGACCTCGCGCTGGACGAGCCCGGCCGAGAGGGGCGTGGGCGAGCTGCTCGTGCGCGGTCCCAACGTCGTGCAGGGCTACTGGAACAAGCCCGAGGCGACCGCCGACACGTTCGTGGATGGCTGGCTGCACACCGGGGACGTGGCCCGCATCTCAGACGATGGCCTGCTCTACATCGTCGACCGCATGAAGGACATGATCAACCGCGGCGGCGAGAACGTGTACTCGATCGAGGTCGAAAACGTGCTCGCCGGAGCTCCCGGCGTGGGCGAGGCCGCGGTCGTGGCCGTCCCCGACGACATGATGGGAGAGAAGGTGGGCGCGGTGATCGTGCCGATCGCCGGCCGCCAGATCGATCTGAACGCGCTGCTCACGCACTGCCGCCACCATCTGGCCGACTTCAAGGTTCCGCAGTACGTAGCCATCCGCGAGGATCCCCTGCCCCGCAACCCGGGCGGCAAGCTGCTCAAGGCCCGGCTGAGGGACGAGACGCACTGGGGAAAGCAGCTTCGCTGACCGACCCTAAGGAGGGATCTATGCCGCAGGTTCAGACCGTGCAGGGAGCAGTCGACGCGCAGGAGCTGGGGCTCGTGCTGGTTCACGAGCACGTGCGCTTCCGCGACGAGGCGGTCGCGGCGCAGTGGCCGGAGGCGCTATGACGAGCAGGCCGAGCTGGCGTCCGCCCTGGAGGCGGTGCAGGCGGCCCGGGAGCGCGGGCGTGCAGACGATCGTGGACCCGACGGCGATGTTCGGCGGGCGCGACGTGGGCTTCATGAAGCGGGTGGCCGATCAGACCGGGGTGCGGATCGTCGCCTGCACCGGCATCTACAGCTACGACTACCTCCCCCACTACTTCGAGAACCGGGACGTGGACGTGATGGCCGACCACTTCGTGGCGGACATCGAGGGCGGCGTGCAGGGAACCGACATCAGGGCCGCCTTCCTGAAGTGCGCCGCCGACGCGGCCGGGGTCACCGAGCACGTGGAGAAGATCCACAGGGCGGTGGCGAGGGCCAGCGTGCGCACGGGCGCCCCGATCATGGCCCACTCGATGCCGGCGGTGGCCACGGGGCCGCGACAGGTGGAGATCTTCGAGGAGGAGGGCGTGGACCTGGCCCGGGTGCAGATCGCCCACTGCGGGGACAGCGACGACGTCGGCTACATCGAGGGCCTGCTCGAGAAGGGCGTCTACGTCGGCCTGGACCGCTACGGCCTGGAGATGTACCTGCCGATCGACAAGCGCAACGCCACCGCCGCGGAGCTGCTGCGTCGCGGCCACGCCGAGCGGCTGATGATCTCCCAGGACTTCTGCGCCACGATCGACTGGTTCCCGCCCGAGGCCGAGGAGATGTTCGAGAGCCAGGGGGCCATCCGCAACTGGTCGATGACCCTCGTCTTCGACGAGGTCGTCCCCACGCTGCGCGAGCTGGGGGTCATGGACGACGAGACCTTCGACACGATCTTCCGCGAGAACCCCAGGCGCTGGCTGACCGGCGTCTAGCCGGGGGCGACCAGCAGCTCGGGACCCTCCAGGTCGGGCTCGCCCGACTTGTTGACGGCCGGGTTGGCGGGACGGGCCGACAGGCGCCCGGCGGGCAGCGGACCGCACAGCTCGAGCGCTTCCTCGGCGCCCAGGGAGGCGTCGAGCCAGGCCAGCTGCGCATCGCGATCGGCGAGGATCACGGGCATGCGATCGTGGATGCCCGCCGCCACGGGGTTGGGCGCCGCATCGCACGTCAGCAGGGCGACGCTGTGGACCCACTCGCCCTGCACCTTCGCGGGCGTCCACAGCGCGGCGAAGGCGAAGGGGACGCCCCCGTCGACCTGGAAGTAGAACGGCTGGCGGGGCTCGCCGCGCCGCTCCGGTTTGAGCCACTCGAAGTAGCCGTCGGCGATCTGGAGCGCCCGCCGCGAGCCCTTGGGGATCAGGTTGCGATAGGCGGGAGTGCTCGTCACGGTCTCCATCCGCGCGTTGATCATCTTCGCCGCCCCCTTGAGGTCCTTCGACCACGACGGGATCAGCCCCCAGCGCAGCAGGCGCGCCTCGGGCTCCCCGCGCGCAGCGACGATCGCCAGGACCTCCTCGGTCGGTGCGATGTTGAAGCGGCGCGTGCCCGCGTCGTTGTCGATCGGGACCCGGAAGCGGTCGTTGAGTTCTTCCGGGCCCGCCGTGTTCGTGTAGCGCCCGCACACCCGACCGAGGATATGTGGAGGGGCGGGCATGGTCGCCGTCTCCTATGCGAACATGTGTTCGTATGGGGAGGCCCTACCGTCCGGCGCGAGAGCTCGAGGCCCATCTGGACCGCGGTGAGCTCGAGTTCGCCATCGCCCTGGCGCGGGCGATCTCCACCGAACGGGAGCACCCCCTGGATCTCGACGTGATGTTGCGCTTCCTGCCCCTGGTGGCGGTCAAGCGGCCGGCCGAGTTCGACGGCTGGGCGCTGCGGTGGCTGGAGCGCTGGTGTGGGGAGCTGCGAGGGAGGGCCAGCATCGACGATGCCGTCGAGGTGGTCCACGGCCTCGCCGAGCTCCCGGTCGACCCCGAGCGCGGGCTGCGGGGGATCAGGTCCGTGGCGGCCGGGCCTCCCGGGACCGCGGGCTCGCGCTGACCGGCCAGGCAGCCCTGTCGATGCGATAGAGCACGTGCGGCGCCAGGGGATGCCCGCCCGCCAGCCGCGGATGCAGGAAGTCCTCGGCGGGGTCCCTGCGCATTCCGAGGCGCTCCATCACCCGGCGAGAGCGGCGGTTCGCCGCGGTCGTGTAGGAGACGAGCTCGGCGAGGCGGAGCTCCCGGAAGGCGTAGGAGAGGACGGCCAGAGCGCCCTCGGTGGCCAGGCCGCGACCCCAGAAGGCCCGGCCGAGCCTCCACCCCACCTCCACGGCCGGTGCGAAGTCGACCTCGATGTCCACCGACGCCAGGCCGATGAAGCCCGATCAGGGACCCGCCGTCGCGCAGCTCGGCAGCCCACAGCCCGTATCCCCGCAGCTCGAAGCTGGCCTCGACGCGATCGATCAGCGCCCCGGTCTCCTGGGCCGAGAGCGTCCGCGGGAAGAACCTCATCACCTCCGGGTCGGCGTTGATCGCCGCCAGGGCCTCCCGATCGCCCGCTCGCCAGCGGCGAAGCAGCAGCCGCTCGGTGCCCAGGACCGGGCCGTTCACGAGCCCCCGATGCGCCCCTCTAGGCGGAGAGCCTGACGGGGAGCGTCTTGAGCTGGTTGATGAAGGGGGATTCGACGTAGGCGGGCGCCCCGTCCATGCGCATGTGCGGATGGCGGGCGAGGGTCTCCTCGATCATGATCCGCAGCTCCAGCCGAGCCAGGGCGGTCCCGAGGCAGAAGTGCCTCCCCCCCGCTCCGAACGCCTGGTGCTCGGGGTTGCGGGTGGCGTCGAAGCGGTCGGGGTCCTCGAAGAGGGTCTCGTCGCGGTTTGAGGAGACGTACCACATGACCACCTTCTCCCCCTCCTTGATCCTCTGGCCGTGCAGCTCGGTGTCGCGGGTTGCCGTGCGGCGGAAGTGGGCGAAGGCCGGGAACATCCGCAGGGACTCCTCGACGGCCCCCTCGACCAGCGAGGGATCCTCGACCAGCATCCGCATCTGGTCGGGGTGTTCCATCAGGGCCCTCATGCCGCTGCTGTAGGTCGCCTTGGTGGAGTCGTTGCCGGCCGCCACGAGCAGGAAGAAGCCCATCACGATCTCGTGTTCCTCGAGCTTCTCTCCATCCACCTCGGCGTGGACGAGGACGCTCGTCAGATCGTCGGTCGGGACGCTCGCGACGCTCGGCGATCAGCTTCCCGCAGCGCTCGAAGATCTCGGGGATGTCCTTGTCGACGACGCCCTGGACCCCGTCGGGGTTGAGATCCACGTCGCCCGCCCCCAGGGCCGAGTTCATCAGCCTCGCCCAGATCGGCGTCGTCCTCCTCCGGGATGCCCATGAAGCTGCCGATCACCCGGGAGACGACCGGCTGGGCGACGTCGGTCACGAGGTCGCAGGTCTCCCGGCCCTCCAGCCGGTCGAGGACGTTGACCACGATCTCCCTGATCCGGTCCTCGTGGTCGGCGATCCGCTTCGGCGTGAACCCGGCCTGGAAGAGGGCCTTGATGCGGTCGTGCTTGGGCGGGTCCATGCCGATGAACATCGCCCGGGTCAGCTCGAGCGGGAAGACGGCCGAGACGGCCGTGATCCCGCCGCGTTCGGAGGAGTAGGTCCTCCAGTCGCGGCTGACCGTGTGGATGTCCTCGGCGGTCGTGACCGACCAGTATCCGGGCTCCTCCGGGTACTCGGTGATGCGGTCGGTCCAGTGCACGGGGCACTCCCCGCGCAGTCGCGAGAAGAGCTCGTGCGGCGGCCCGTCCTTCCACACCTCGCGCTCGCCTACGAGGACGCTCTCGAGATCGCTGCCAACGGTCGCCATGAGGCCCTCCCCTCGTCGTTTTCGGGACGCGCCCCCGATAGTACTGGCTGCTCAGCCAGAGCGGGGCGGGCGATCTTCGACGATCAGCTCGCCGACCGTGAGGCGACCGACCTTCAGCTCCCCAACGTGCAGGGAGCCCACGGCCGCGCGGCGGACGGCCAGCCGCCCGATCGCGACCGCCCCGACCGCAGCGGAGCCCACTGCGACGGCGCCGACGGCCACGGCGCCGAACGAGCCGGCCCCGACCAGGCGGGCCGCGACCAAGGCCGGCCGGCTGCGCTCAGCTCTGGCCACGGCTGTGGGCCTTGGCCTTGCTCGGCTGGGCCGCGCGGGCGCCGGCGGCCTGGGCGCGGGCCTCGGCGGCTTGCGCACGGGCGAAGGCACGTCCCACGAACACGAGCATCGGGTCGAGGTACGCCCTGACTTTTTCGAGGCTGTGCCCGCCCGGGTAGATCGCGCTCTCGGCGTGGGCCCCGGCCGCGCGCAGCTCGCCGGCGAAGGCGGGGTCCTCCCAGGGTTCGGCGACGGGGTCTTCCTCGGCGCCGTAGAGGAAGGCCTGCAGGCCCAGGCGCGAGATGACCTGCCGGTCGGCGTGCAGCTCGCCGTCGAGGCCGTTGAAGTAGCCGAGCCAGCTCTCGACGACGCTGAAGCGGTAGGGGTGGGAGAGGGCGACGTGCATGGCCCCGAAGCCCCCCATCGAGCTGCCGGCGATGGCACGGGCCGAGCGGGTGGCGATCGTCGGCAGCGTCCTGTCGATCAGGTCCTGGACTTCGACCACGTAGCTCGCGCTGTGGTGGGTCCCGATGTCCCGCCAGTTGTCGAGCGTGTGTCGGTCCTGGATCATCACGGCGATCATCGGCGGGATGTCCCTGCGGGCGATCAGGCGATCGAGGTTGTCCTGGATGCCGATTTCCAGGAAGGCGTCGGCGTGGCCGCTGCTGCCCGTGCAGCAGGTACAGGACCGGGTAGCGGGCTGTCGTGCTCGAGAAGCCGGGCGGCAGGTAGACGTAGAAGGAGCCTGTGGCGCCCAGCTCGGGAGACTCGTAGCCGGCCACGTCGATCACGCTGCCGGCGGCGTCCTGGCTGACGGGCCTCAACGTGACGGGGGGTGCGACGCTCGCCGTCGGGTTGAAGCGTCTCGCTCGGGGCGACGGCGGCGCTGCTGCGCAGGCCGAGCAGCCGCTGGACTTCGCTTGGCCCACCGAGCCCGGCCACGCTGCCGGCGGTGCCCAGGGCGCTGACGGCGAGACCCAGCCCGAGGCGTCGCGCGGCCTGACGCCGGCGGGGCAGGGACGTGGAGCTTGCGGCCAGTGCGCCCACCGGCTCCAGGCGGGGCGGGAGGGCCGGCACCCACGCGGGCGGCTGGAAGCTCGGCCGCGGCCGCGGTGCGGCCCGGCCAGCTCCAGTCGCCGAGGCTCTCCAGCCACAGCTGCGTTCGCGAGGCCTGTGCTCCCAAAGGACATCCAGGAGATTCAACGAACGGCGGGGCCGAAACCCAAGCCCTGCACGATCCCTCCCAGGGCGGGTCGGCAGGGGCGGCCCCAGGCCAACCCCTGCACGATCCTTCTCACGGCCGGGTCAGCCGGTGCTCCAGACCTGTCCGGTGTCCCCGAACCCGAGCGCCCTCTTGGTGGCTTCGGTGAGGTCGAATTCGCGGCCTGCCACGTAGGGGCCGCGGTCGATAACCGGCACGCGGACGCTGTGCCCGGCGTAGCGGAGCGTGACGAGCGTGCCGCAGGGCAGCGTCTTGTTGGCCACGCCCATGCGTCGAGCCGGTCAGCTACCCGCCGCAGGCGAGCCCGCCCCCGCCGCCGTACCAGGAGGCGCCGGCGAGGCGGTAGACGTTGAGCCGGCCCAGACGACGGCTGCTGGAGCGGTCGAGGGGGTTGCCGGAGAACTGCAGGCGCAGGGGCTCGCTACCCAGCCGCCGCGGCGTGAAGGACAGCCGGAACCGTCCTCGTCCGCGGGTGTGCGTGCGGGCGATCGTGCGCCAGCCGTGGCGCCCGCGGGCCTGCAGGGTGATCAGACGACCGGGCCGCCCCGAGTGACGGTCCTCGAGCAGCGATCCCGACACGATCGCCGGGTGATAGTCGAGGACGTTCAGCTGGGTGCGGCGTACCCTCAGAGCCGTCGTGGCCGGGGCGACCATGGGGGTCGCGGCGGCGGAGACGACTCCAACCGGCGCCAGGGCAGGCGCAGGCGGGACGGGCGTCGCAGGGACGTACATGTGGGTTGGGACCTCCTTGGGGTCCGCCTACGGGGTTAGCTGTCGGGCTCACGTCGGCCGGCACGCGAACGGGACGCGTGTCAGTCCGGGCGTTACGGCCGCATCCAGCGGCCGATTCGCCCCATCCGGGCCGCTTTCTTCACGGCCCGGCAATTGGGTCCCCCGCTCGCCTCCATCCACGGAGGCGACTCGGCGAGTCGAACAATCGTTCGGAGCGTAGACGCTTCTCACCCCTGCCCTGTGTGATGGCCGTCACACATGCCCCTTGACGGGGGTCCGTACCCCCAGAAATCCTGCATTTGCAGGAGATTTCTTTAGGAAGGTTTTACCGCGAGCTAGCCCTGGAGAGGCCCTAGCGTGCCGCCCGGCGGATGAGTCCGACGACGGCCCCGGCGACCCCCACCCCCGCGAGTGCCTTCGCCGCGATCAGAGGGGCGAACGTGATCACAGCCATGTCCAGAAGCTATCGCTGCCAGAGAGCGACAGTCGCGCCCCCCCCGGCCAATGACATGATCCTCCCCTTCGATCATCCAACGGAAGGGGCTCAGATGGCGGAGGCGGACAAGGACCCGAGGAACAAGCTCGGCGAAGAAGTGGCGGCCCAGATGGACGCCATCGAAACGGACTTCGGAGACGACTATGAGATCGGCAACGTCGTGACCATCGTCGAAGTCCTGCGGGGCGAGAGCGCCGGCATACGGGTTCGCTGCAACCAGCAGCCCTGGATCGGGCTCGGCATGCTGCGAGTCGCCGAGAGGGTGCTGGAAGGTCAGGGCGAGCCGGGTTAGGAGGCTTCTTTTCCTCACATCGTTGACTCGGGCTCCCACAACAGAGAGAATCGGCCCCAATGGCCAACCCGGACCGCCTGACGGCGCTGGATTCGACCTTCCTGCACCTCGAGGACCACTCGACGGCGCACATGCACGTCGCCTCGGTGATGGTCTTCGAAGGGGACGCCCCGACCCATCAGGAACTCGTCGACCACGTCCAGGCGCGCCTGCACCTCGTGCCGCGCTACCGCCAGCGGCTCGCCTACGTGCCGCTCGGCCAGGGCCGACCCGTCTGGGCCGACGACCCCCACTTCAACCCCTACTACCACATCCGCCACACAGCGCCTGCCGAGGCCCGCCGACGACGCGGCCCTCAAGCAGCTGGCCGGTCGCATCTTCTCCCAGCGCCTGGATCGCTCCAAGCCGCTGTGGGAGATCTGGCTGGTGCAGAACATGGCGGGTGGGCGCTTCGCCCTCATCGCCAAGACCCACCACGCGCTCGTGGACGGAATCTCCGGCGTGGACATCACGACGGTGCTCTTCGACACCGCAGCCGAACCGGCCGCCCCGCCCGCTCCCGGGTCGCCCTGGAGCGCCAAGCCGCTGCCCGGCCCGGCGAAGCTTCTCGGGGAGGCGCTGATGGAGCGGTCGACCGTGCCCAGCGAGATGATGCGCGGCGCCCGCGCCCTGCTGCGAGCCCCCCGCAGGGCCGCCTCGCAGGTGCGAGAGGGGCTCGTGAACATCGGTGCCACCACGCTGGCCGGGATCAGCTCCCCGGCCCCGCCCAGCCCCTTCAACGTCGACATCGGGCCCCACCGGCGCTACACCTTCGTCGACGCCGACCTCGCCCGCTTCAAGGCGGTCAAGAACTCCCTCGGCGGCACCCTCAACGACGCGGTGCTGGCATCCGTCAGCCTCGCCCTCGGCCGCTACCTGCGCCGCGCAGGCCACGACACCGAGGGGCTGATCCTGAAGGCGATGGTCCCCGTCTCGGTGCGCACCGCCGAGCAGCGCGGAGCGCTCGGCAACAAGGTCGCCGCGATGTGGGCCCCGCTGCCGGTCGGAATCGAGAACCCGGCCGAGTGCCTGGCCAAGATCACCGCCGCCATGGAGGACCTCAAGAAATCCGGGCAGGCCGTCGGGGCGCAGGTGCTGACGAACCTCGCAGGGTTCGCTCCCCCGACGATCCTCAGCCAGGCCGCTCGCCTGCAGGCCCGCCAGCAGTTCTTCAACCTCGTCGTCACCAACGTCCCCGGCCCGCAGTTCCCCCTGTACCTCCTGGGGCGGCGGCTTCTGGTCCTCTATCCGGTGGTTCCCCTCGCCCAACGCCAGGCCCTGGGGATCGCCGTGATGAGCTACGACGGCCACCTGGGCTTCGGGCTCCTCGGCGACTACGACGCCCTGCCCGATCTCGAGTCGATCGCCCAGGACCTCAAATGGGCGGTCAACGCTCTCTACCAGGCGGCCGGGGTGGCCCCCAGCAACGGCAAGCGCGCCGCGGCTGCCAAGAAGTCCGCGCGCGCCCGCAGCGACCGCGCCCCTGCGGGCAAGCCCGCCGGCGCCGCCTGAGCCGCCGCCTGCCCGACGCCCCGACCGGGCAAGATGTAGCCCCGTGCGCCTGGCCCTCTGTCAGATCAACGCCACCGTCGGCGACATCGCCGGCAACACCGCCAAGGTCGCGGATGGCCTGCGTGCCGCCCGCGAGGCGGGAGCGCGAGCTCGTCCTCTTCCCCGAGCTCGCCCTGACCGGCTACCCACCCGAGGACCTCCTGCTCAAGGAGCACTTCCTCGCGGACGCCCGGGCTGCGCTGGAGAGCGTCGCAAGCCGGGTCGAGGGGATCGTTGCGGTCGTCGGCTTCCCGGAGCGGGCCGAGGACGTCTACAACTCGGCTGCGGTGCTGGCCGACGGCGCCATCCACGCGATCTACCGCAAGTAACCTGCTCCCCAACTACGGGGTCTTCGACGAGCAGCGCTACTTTCAGGCCGGCCACCGCGGGGCGGTCATCGACATCGGCGGCGAGCGCCTCGGCCTGACCGTCTGCGAGGACATCTGGGAGCCCGGGCCCCCGGCGAGCGAGGAGGCCCTGGCGGGGGCGACCCTGATCGTCAACATCTCCGCCTCCCCCTACCACGCCGGCAAGGGGATGGAGAGGGAGCGCATGTTCGCCCAGCGGGCCCGGGACAACCTCGCCTGCGTCGCCTTCTGCGCCCTCGTCGGCGGCCAGGACGAACTGCTCTTCGACGGTCACTCCTGCGTCATCGACCACACCGGGACCACGATCGCCCGCGCCGGCCAGTTCGTCGAGGAGATGCTCCTGTGCGACGTGGACCTGGGGCCGGCCGCCGCGGCCCGCCTGCGCGATGCCGGGCACCGCCCCGTGGCACGCCGGAGCGACCGCGAGATCTCGGTGCTGGCGGCCCTGGGCTGCCCCGGAGCGCCCGCCCGGAGGCGACCCGAGCCCCCCGCTGCACCCGCTGGCCGAGCCCCTCTCCCCCACCGAGGCCGAGGTCTATGCGGCCCTCGCCCTCGGCCTTCACGACTACGTCGACAAGAACGGCTTCGAGCATGTCGTCCTCGGGCTCTCGGGCGGGATCGACTCAGCCCTGGTCGCCTGCCTGGCCGCGGACGCCCTCGGCGCCGAGCGGGTCAGCACCGCCATCATGCCCTCCCCCTACTCCTCGGAGTCCACCCAGGGCGACGCTCACGCCCTCGCCGCGGGTCTCGGCCTGGGCGTCCACGAGCTGCCCATCGCCGAGGTGATGAGCGCCTATGAGCACCTGCTGGCGCACGAGTTCGGCGGCCTTGCGCCCGACATCACCGAGGAGAACCTCCAGGCGCGCATCCGCGGCAACCTGCTGATGGCCCTCTCCAACAAGTTCGGCTGGCTGGTCCTGGCGACCGGCAACAAGTCGGAGATGTCGGTGGGCTACACGACCCTCTACGGGGATCTCGCCGGCGGCTTCGCCGTCATCAAGGACGTCCCCAAGACGCTCGTCTACCGGCTGTGCGCATGGCGCAACTCGGCCGGGGGAGCTCCCGCCCTGCGCCTGGTGGGCCGGGGGGCCGAGCCGGGACAGAGCCCGATCCCGGCGTCGATCATCGAGCGGGCCCCCTCCGCCGAGCTGCGCCCGGACCAGCGAGACGAGGACTCCCTGCCCCCGTACGAGATCCTCGACCGCATCCTCGAGGGGTACGTGGAGCAGGACCAGAGCATGGAGCAGCTGGTCGCCCAGGGCCTCCCGCAGAGCGACGTCGAACGGACCATCCGCCTCGTGGACCTGGCCGAGTACAAGCGCCGCCAGGCGCCTCCCGGGATCAAGATCACCACCCGCGCCTTCGGGCGCGACCGGCGCATGCCGATCACCAATCGCTACCGTGGCTAGGCGCGTGCGGCGGCTGGGCGCTGTGACGCTGGCTGGGGTCTGCGCCCTCGTCCTGGGTGCCTGCGGGGACACCCTCCAGAACCGCCCCATCCCCCACAACACCCTCGAGGGGCTGATCCTGGTGCCCTATCCGGTCTACTGGCTGGGGGGCTCCTTCGCAGGCATGTCGTTGGCCGAAGCCGTCCACGATCCGAGCGGGTCCTACAGCGTGCAGTACGGCAACTGCCTGCAGGGCGGCCAGGGCGCCTGCATCCCGCCCCTGCGGGTCGTCACCTCGCCCGACAACGGGTTCCTCCCGGGCTCCACCACGCCGGTCAGCCGGACCGTGATCCGCGGCGTCCCCGCCCTGCTGGCCGAGGGCGGCCGGGCGATCGTGATCCCGACCGCCGGGGTCGTCGTCGACATCTACGCCAAGGACCCGTCGAGCGCGGCCGCCGCGGCTGCCGCCCTGGCCCCGATCAACGCGCTGGGCGCACCGGGAGCCACCCTCCCCGCCGCCCTTGCTGACACCGGGTTCGGCTCGACCCCGCTGCCCTCCCAGATACCGAACCCGGTCAGGCCTCCCGGCTGAGCGGGGGTCCCTGCGAGCCGGCGGGAGCCGGGCGCACGGCGATCGTCATGCGGGTGATCGCGCAGGTGCGCTGCTGATCGTCGCTGAAGGTCACATCCCACACCCAGGTGGTGCGGCCGCGGTGCAGCCGCCTGGCCACCGCATGGACGGTGCCCTCCGTGACCGGGCGCAGGAAGCTCGTGTTGTTCGAGAGCCCGACCGCCATCTCACCTTCTGACATGACCGCGATGGCGGTCGCGAGGGAGGCGATCGACTCGGCCATCGCGGCGTAGACGCCGCCGTGCAGGAGCCCCGCCGGCTGCTTGACCTCGGGACGCACGGTCAGCTGGCCCTGCACCTCGGTATCGGACACCGACAGCAGCTGCAGGCCGTAGAGCCGGTCGAATCCCTGCATGGCATCGTTGAGCTGCTGCGCAGTGGGTGTGGCCATCGCGCCGCCACGATAGCCTACGGTCCTGCCGCCGCAGGCCCTCGCGCGCACCGCCGGCGAGCGTTGGTTGGCCGATCACAGACCATGAGCCGATTGGACGAGCTTCCCCCCGACCAGCGCGCTGCGCTGTCGCTGGTCCTGAGCCAGGGAAAGAGCTTCGCCGAGGTCGCCACGATGCTCGGGATACCCGAGGCGGCCGTGCACGACCGCGCCCACTCCGCCCTGGCCGTCCTCGCACCCCGCCAGGCGATGGCCGTTGACCCGCACAGGCGCCTGGAGATCGGCGACTACCTGCTCGGACAGCAGCCCGCCGTGGCCGACCGCCTGAGGACCCGCACCCTCCTGGCGACCTCCGACCCGGCCCGCGCCTGGGCCCAGGCCGTGGCGGCCGAGCTGGCCCCCATCGCCGGCAGCCGCCCCCTGCCCGAGATCCCGATCGGAACCCTCACCGATCAGGGCGCCGCGAGCCAGGGGCCCCCGCCCGGCGGCGAGCCCGCCTGGGAGTCCCCCCGCCAGCCGCCGAGCTCGCGGCTCGGCGGCGCCCTGCTGCTGGCCGCGATCGTGGCCGCCGTGGTCGTCGCCGTCGTCCTGCTGACCGGGGGCGGATCGAGCAGCAGGAAGACGACCTCCTCGTCCTCGACCAGCACCGGCACCACCAGCGCCAAAGCGGGCACCCCGACGGTCGAAGGGCGCTTCCCGCTGAGGCCGCCCGACCCGACCAGCAAGAGCACCGGCTCGGTGGAAGTGTTCAGCGAATCCGGCAAACGCGCCTTCTTCATCCGGGCTGCGCACGTCCCCGCCTCCACGGGCTTCTTCTACGCGATCTGGCTCTACAACTCCCCCTCCAGCACGCTGCCCCTGAGCCGTGCTCCGGCGGTCGGGAAAAGCCACAGGCTCGAAGGCGCCGCCCTGCTGCCGAGCAACGCCTCCAAATTCCACGAAATCCTGCTCACGCGGGAGACCAGCTCGCGCCCGACCCACCCGGGCCATGTCGTCCTACGCGGGCCCTTCAAAGTGAGCGGCTGACCGGCAGGAGCTTGCCGGGGTTCATGATCCCGGCCGGGTCGAGCCGATCCTTCAGCGCCCGCAGCACCTCGATCCCGCCCGGCCCTATCTCCCGCTCCAGCCATGGGGCATGGTCGCGCCCCACGGCATGGTGGTGGGTGATCGTGCCTCCGCCCTCCACGATCGCCCCGCTGGCGGCCTCCTTCACGGTCCGCCACTGGTCGATCTCCTGGCCCTCCTTCTGGCGGGCGATGAAGGTGAAGTACAGGGAGGCCCCGCTCTCGTAGACGTGGGAGACGTGGCACATGACCAGGCCGGGGGTCCCGCAGTCTCGCAGCCCACCCTCGATGGCCGCCGTGACCGCCCGGTGCAGGCTGGACAGGTTCGACCATTGCGTCGCCGTCTCCAGCGTCTCCACCATCACTCCCTGGGTCAGCAGGTCGTCGCGCAGATAGGGGGCCTCGAAGCGGCCCTTGGCCCAGGCCCGCCCGGGGGAGCGCCCCACCGGCAGGCCTCCGTTGCGGCGAACCGCCTCGCGGGCCCTGCGGCGGCGGAAGGAGACATCCTGCGGCGTGCCCTCGAAGCCGAGGATGGCAAGGCAGCCGGCGGCGGTATCCGCGCCGGTCCAGGTAAACCCTGCCGAGGCGTCCCTTCAGCCCTCCGGTGCCGGCGAGGGCGAGGGACATCCTCGTCTCGGACTCGTCGGAGAGGCGGGCCACGTCCGGCAGCACGTGCTCTGCGGAGAGCTCTCGCAGGGCCTGCATCCCGCCGCCCAGATCCTCGAAGAACACACCCTCGTAGACGCGCTCCCGAGGCGCCCGGCGCACCCGCAGGGAGAGCTCGGTGATGACCCCGAGGGCCCCCTCCGAGCCGACCAGCGTGCCCCGGAGCCCCGGTCCCGCCGCGGTGGCGGGGATCGGCGGCAGGGCGATCTCGCCGGCCGGGGCGGCCAGGCGCAGCCCGAGCACCATCTTCTCGATCGCCCCGTACCCCGTCGAGGCCTGGCCGGCCGAGCGGGTGGCCGCGCAGCCGCCCAGCGAGACGTACTCGAAGGACTGGGGGAAGTGGCCGAGGGTCAGCCCGCGGGCGGCCAGGTGGGCCTCCAGCTCGGGACCCCGCATCCCCGCCCCCACGCTCACGGTGTGGGACTCGCGGTCCAGGTCGATCACCCCCGTAACCCGTCCCATGTCCAGGGAGAGGACCGCGGCATGGTCTCCCCGCAGGGGGGCGACGCCGCCGACCACGCTCGTCCCGCCCCCGAACGGGACCACCGCCAGGGACTCCCGCCCGCACACCTCCAGCACCGCCCGCACCTGCTCGTGCCCGGCGGGGTAAAGGACGGCGTCGGGCGCCCCCTCGGGCTCTCCGGCCCGCATCCGCACCAGGTCCGGGTAGCCCTTGCCGGCGGCGTGAAGGACGCGTTCGCCGTGGTCCTCGCGCAGACCGTCCTCCCCGAGCGCGGCGAGGAGCCTGGCCCTGGCCGACTCCGATAGGGCGGACGCCTGCAGGCGCACGTTCTCGAGCGCCACGGGCGGTCGCGGACGGGAGGCGACCCCCACGGTCTCCCGCAGGAACGCCAGGGCGTGGGCGGGCAGGCCCGACCCGTGGGAGGGGTCTCCCCAGCCCCACCAGCGCATCCTCGCGTGGCCGCCCGCCTCAGACACTGATCCGCTCCAATCCGGTAAGGGCCTCGCCGATCGTCTGAATCGCGGCCCGGCGCACCATGAAGCTGCCGATTTTGGGGACCATCGCGCGGCCCACCCGGCTGCCCGGCTCCCACGTGCTCAACGTCTGGCGCAGCTCGATCGTCACCTCGGTCTCCGGGGCGCCCTGGAGGGGCGCCTCCCCCAGGCGCAGCACCGTCTCGGAGGAGCGCAGCACGCCCGCGAAGGGGGTCCCCTCGACCTCCTGGCGCCAGCTCAGGGTGTGCTGGGAGTCGTCCCTGGCCTGGATCGTGAAGTCGGCTCTGACCACCTTGCCCTTACGTGTCCGCATCACCTCGGTGAACGCACCCTCGTCCACATCCTCCACCCGCTCCACCCGTGGCCACCAGCGGGGCAGGTGGTGGGGGTCGCAGATCACCTCCCACAGGTCCTCCAGCGGCGCGGCGATCCTGCGGCTGGCGGCGGCGGTGGGCATCGGCGCTCGCTAGGACTCGTAGGTGATCAGCGCATGGACCTCCCGGCCGGCGAGCCGCCGGCGTCCCTCCAGGAAGGCCAGCTCGATCAGAAAGTCGCATCCGGCCACCTCGCCGCCGAGCTGCTCGACGAGGTCGCAGAGGGCGGCGGCGGTGCCTCCGGTGGCGAGCAGATCGTCGTGGACGAGCACGCGCGCTCCGGAGGCGACCGCGTCGGTGTGCAGCTCCAGCTGGCTGGCACCGTACTCGAGCAGGTACTCGGCGCTGACCGTCTCATAGGGCAGCTTGCCCGGCTTGCGGGCGAGGACGAAGCCCGCCCCGAGCTCGAGCGCCAGGGCCGGTCCGAGCAAGAAGCCGCGGGCCTCCGCGGCCACCACGCAGTCGACCTGCAGGGGGCGGGCCAGGTCGGCCAGGCCCCGCACGGCCTCCGCGAGGCCGTCGGCGCTGGCCATCAGCGGCGTGAGGTCCTTGAAGCCGATCCCGGACCTGGGGAAGTCGGGTATCTCGCGGATCAGCGAGCGCAGGCCGCCGACAGGGCGGGCGAGATCGTTCACCTGACGATCTTGCGCAGGTCGCGGATCAGCAGCAGGTGCTTGAGATGGGTGGCCACGGCGGCCAGGTTCTCCAGCGCCTCCACGGCCTCCTTGCGCCGCTGGGGATTGCGCGAGCGCAGGGCCGGCGCGAGGATCTGCTGCAGCAGGTTGGCCTCCCGGTCTGCGGAGGAGCGGAAGACGCGCAGGTTGCGCCCGCCCACGCCGTAGCGGGCGAGCTCGGCCACGGCGGCGATGATCTCCCGCTCGGTCTCGTCGAAGTAGCGCACCCCGCCCCGGACCTCGCCCTTGACCACCCCGTACTCTTCGAGCTCCCGTACGAGCTTGGCCTCGGCCTTGGTCTCCTCGAGCACGTCCTCCATCGAGTACAGAGCACCGGTGGCCTCCCCCACGCTGACGCTGGGACGCCAAGTCCTCGCTCCCTCCCGTCCCACCCGGCCCGGGACCGGGGCGGTGTCCCCGGAGCGGCCCGCGGCGAGCTCCTGGCGGATCACCCGCAGGGGCAGGAACTCGTCCCTCTGCATGCGCAGGATCGTGCGCAGGCGGGCCACGTCCCCGGGCGTGTAGAGACGGTAGCCGCCCGGCGTGCGCCTGGGCGTCAGCAGCTTCTGGTCCTCCAGGTAGCGGATCTTGGAGATCGAGATGTCCGGGAACTCCTGGGCCAGGGCCTTGCAGACCGAGCCGATCGTCAGCGACTTCTGACGCTGGCCCACCTCCCCGGGCTGAGGATCCTGGCCGGCCAGCTCCAGTTCGAGGCGTTCGGCGTCGGTGGGTGTCGCCCGGGTTGCCATCAGCGGGCGTGGAAGGTCAGCTTGTACTTGCCGATCTGCACCTCATCGCCCTCCTCGAGGCGGTGGGACTCGATGCGCGAGCGGTTCACGTAGGTGCCGTTGAGCGACCCGCAGTCGTCCAGGTACCACTGCTCGCCGCGACGGATCAGCAGGGCGTGGTCGCGCGAGACGGTGACGTCGTCGAGGAAGACCTCCGAGTCGGGCCGGCGCCCTATCGCCATGCGCTCGCCGTCGACGGGGAAGCTCTCTCCCACCCGCCCGCCGCCGGCACGGATGACGAGCGCCGGTCCCCGGGCTGTGACCTCATCCATCTCCACCGGGACCAGCTCCCCGGTCTCGTCGATCCGGTAGGTGGCCGTGACCGGGTCCCCGGTGGTCTCGGCGCGCTCGAGCAGGGCCCCGCAGCGCTGGCAGTAGTTCGCCCCCTCGTTGTTGAGGAATCCGCACTCGGTGCAGTGCAGGGCCATTGCCGCCTCTCGCTATCTCGCCCGGGGGCGCCTTGCGCGCCCTGGTTCTATCGGTCCCGCCGTGGACACTGAGGATCCCTCACTCCGGGTCCTCGGTCTGGCGGTGGGCGAGGATGTCGGTGAGCTTCTGGACATCCTCTCCCGTGATCGTGATATCCCCGCCGTCGTGCTTGTGGCGCAGCCGGTTCACCAGCTCGGCGCGGAGGATGTCGATCTTGCCGTGAAGGATGCGGCGCCGGTAGGAGATCTCGGTCTCCTCCTCGGTGAGCTGGCGGATGACGTCTTTGAGTTCGAGATCCGTCAGCGAGCCAAGGTCGGGAAACGTCTCGTCCATCGTGGCTCCTTGTCCTGTCGCGGAGATGCCTGGATTGGTGTCTGCCGGAGAGGCGGGACGCCACCGGGCCAGAGCGCCAGTATAGCCTAAGGCTGAGCTTGAGACTACGGGTCGGGGCGCGGGTTGGACGGGCTTCTGATCTCCGACAGGCCGGTACGAACGTACATCGCGGTGGCGAGCAGGGCGAGGGCGAGCCCGACATAGAGCAACCATTCCGCCAGGCCCCCCAGGCCGGTCATCGAGAAGAACAGGGCACCCATCACGCGGAGCGACGGCCAGCCGCCCGGGCCAGTTGATGCGCAGCTCCACCCCCCGCCGCATCGCATAGCGGCCGAGGACGAGCATCAGCAGCTCCCGCCCCGCCAGGACCGCCAGCGCCCACCTCGGCAGCAGGTGGAAATGCCACGCCACGACGACCCCCGATACGACCAGCAGGCGGTCCGTGACCGGGTCCATGAGGGCTCCCAGGCGGCTGTACTGGCGGGTGACGCGGGCGGCGATCCCGTCCGCGTAGTCCCCCCAGCCGATGACCGCGAAGATGATCGCCGGCGCGTGCACCGGTCCCGTCGCCGCTGGAGAAGGCCACCACCAGGAACACGGGTATCAGGGCCAGGCGCAGGAAGCCGATCGCGTTCGGGATCGTCCACGGCCGCAGCGGCTGCCCGGCGCGGGTCTGCGACGGGGGCGGGACCGGAGCGGTCCAGGCCCAGCAGCGGCTCAGGGCAGATCGCGCCACAGCCGGTCCAGCGGCCCCCAGCAGCTCCTCGGGCTCTCCCCCCAGCGCCAGGCCGGGGCCCTCCCTGCGGCCGCGGCGCAGCTGTACCTCGGCCTGCCCGGACTCCAGCGAGCGTCGGCCGACGGTGAGCTCGCAGCGGGCAGCCGAGCAGCTCCGCATCGGCGAACTTCTCCCCCGGTCCGACATCACGGTCGTCGTAGAGGACCTCCAGGCCACCCTCGCGAAGGGTCTCTGTAGAGGACCTCGGCGGCCTCCCGCTCGGGTCGTCCCCGGCTTGCCGATCACGACCAGGTGGACCGCGAACGGGGCCAGCGCCCGCGGCCAGGAGATCCCATGCTCGTCGGCGAACTGCTCGACGGCGGCGGCCACGATGCGGGCCGGGCCGATCCCGTAGGAGCCCATCCAGATCGGGCTGCTCGGTCCCCGTCTCGTCGAGGTAGCCGGCCCCCAGGGGCTCGGAGTAGCGGGTGCCCGAGCTTGAAGATGTTGCCGACCTCGATCGCCGGCTCGATCGTGATCGGGTTGCCCCCGACCGTGTCCCCGGGGCTCGACCGTGCGTACGTCCACCTCGCGGAAGGGGAAGTCCCGGCCCGGAACGACCCCCTGCAGGTGCTCGTCGGGGCGATTGGCCCCGGCTACGTAGGCCCCGTCCCCCGCGCCGTCGGCCACGGCCGAGTCGAGCAGGATCTCCGACCGCGCCGTCCAGGCCGACCGGGCCGATGAACCCCACCGGGCCGATCGCCCGTTCGATCTCCTCGGGCCGCGCCGGGCGGCTCGGGCGCCCCCAGGGCGTTGGCGAGCTTGATCTCGTTGACGCGGTGATCGCCCCGCAGCATCACCAGCGCGAGCCGGTCGGTGCCGTCCTCGCACGATCACCGGATAGGCCTTCAGGAGGGCCCCCTCGGGCACGCCGAGCGCGCCGGCCACCTCGGCGACCGTGGTCAGGCCGGGCGTGCTCACGCGCCTCGGGCGCGCTCCGGTGCCTGCGGCAGGTCGACCGGCTGGGCCTGGGCGCTGGCGACCTCCACGTTGGCGGCATACCCGGGCGCCAGGGCCACCTCGTTCTCCCCGGCCGGGCAGGGGGCCATGTACTCATGTGCGCCGAGGCCCCCCATCATCCCCACGTCGGCCTCCACCCGGTAGAAGCGCAGGCCGGTCCGCTCCATGATCCTGTCGTAGGCCCCCACGTGCAGCTGATAGCGCTCCTCCAGGCCGTCGGCGTCCCGGTCGAAGGTGTAGGAGTCCTTCATCACGAACTCCCGGGTGCGCAGCACGCCGGCCCGCGGGCGCGGCTCGTCGCGCTCCTTGACCTGGACGTGGTAGAGGATCAGGGGCAGGTCGCTGTAGGAGCGCACCACCTGGGCAACGTGCGTGGTCACGGCCTCCTCGTGGGTCATCGCCAGGACCAGCTCGGACGCCCTTGCGGTCGGTGAGCTTGAACAGCTCCTCGATCTCATATCGGCCGCTGCGGCGCCAGGGCTCGGCCGGCTGCAGCACCGGCATCAGCATCTCCTGGCCCCCGATCGCGTCCATCTCCTCCCTGATGATCTGCACCACCCGCTGGTGCACCCGCCAGCCGGCCGGCAGCCAGCTCCACATCCCGGCGCCCATCTGGCGCACCAGCCCCGCCCGAACCATCAGCCGGTGGGAGATCGCCTCCGCGTCGGCGGGGGCCTCCTTCTCGGTAGGCAGCAGGTATTCGGAGAGGCGGGTCATCGGGCTCGGCCGGGGCGCCTTCGCCCCGGAGGCTGCGAGCGTATACGGCCGGCGGCCCGCGGCGTCCGCCGGGCGCGCCGGGGCAGGCCCGCCCGGCCATCGGGGCCGGACGGGCTCGCGCCACGGTCTTCAGGGCAGGCTAGCCTCCGAACGCGTAGGCCCGGGACTGGATCCCGACCGTGTTGACGAGGTTGCCGAGGGCGATGTTGACGTCGTAGAGGTGCAGCCCCCATTCCGGTCCGATCAGTTCCTCGGCGAGTTCGTTGTGTTCTTCGAGGGCTTTGATCGTTCCTTCGTTCACGCCCGCGGCGATGCCGATCCTCAGGTAGCTGGCGCCGTTTTCGTTGCGGCACTGGGCCGTGTAGAGCCCGGGCCCCTCGACCCACGGGGTGGAGGCCGTCGGCGTCGGGACTCCGCCTCCGAGCGCGCCCGGGAAGGGCGTCGTCGGCGCATAGGGCAGCAGGCCGCCTGTCGACCCGTCCTGTGTGAGCAGGGTCGGGTTCACGCACAGCACCTGCGACCCGGGCGGCACGACGCCGCCTTCCAGCAGCTGGCTTCCCGGCCTTCCGAAGAACGCGTTTTCGGGCGGTTCTTTGAGGAAGGAGGAGTAGGCGATCACGCAGGCCGTGTCCGTCGCCGCCTGGCAGGCGGGGACGTGCTGGAAGGAGACCCCCTCCAGCTGCCCTTCGGGGATCAGCACGTTGCCGCCCAGCAGGACCGCCGAGACCAGCTGCTTGCGCAGCGCCGGGTTGGGGTCGAACTGCTGTTTGATCAGCTGGGTCAGCATCAGGGCTCCCTGGGAGTGCCCGATCAGTACGACCCCTCTGCCCTTGTTGAACTTGTGCATGTATTCCAGCAAGGCGCTCAGGACGCTGGAGTAGGCCGTGAGCTCGTCTTCGAGGGTGATCCCGCCCGGAGTGTTGATCGCTTTCAGCGTCAGCTGGCGGTACATCGGGGCGAACACCCGGCAGTTCTGGGAGAAGCGGGAGGCCTGGTCGATCGCGATCTGACTCTCCTGAGGTTCGATCGTCAGGTCGGCGTTGGGGCCTTCCTGTTCGCTGACCGTCGGGTAGACGTAGAAGCAGTCGATCGGCGGGGCCGGGGCCTTGGCGGGCTTCTGGATCGTTTCCTGGCGGGTTTCGCCCATGTAGGAGACGACCGTCGCGGTCCGGTTTTCCTTGCAGGGGTCGGGCTTCTTGCCCGGCCTGCACAGCCACACGGTGCTGCCTTTGGCCGCCCAGGCGGGCGATGGCGCCGCGCCGAGGGCCAGCAGCGCCGCGAGGGCCGCCGCCAGCACGTATCGCGTTCGCCGTCGAGCGGCTCCCGCAGCATCCGATCCGAATCCCCTCTGCATCTGTCTCCTCCTCCTCCCGGGAAGACGGCCTCGTCCGAAGCCCGCCCGCGTCCCGGCATTTTAGTCAGCCCCTGCCTAATGCATCAAATCGGTACCCCGAGCAAGGCCGCCTCGATCTCGCGCAGCCGCTGCGTGTCTCCCCTGATCCCCACCAGGGCGTCGTTGTAGAGGAAGGCCTCCCCGAGCCTCACGATGGCGTAGGCGAGGGTGTCCGGGTCGACCGTCGGGGCGAAGTCCCCCCGCGCCACCTCGTTCTCGATCATCAGGTCGATCGCGGCCACGACCCGCGGCTGCACGATCCCCCCGCTGGAGGTCAGCACCCGCAGGGCCCTCTCGCGCTCGCGTTCCAGCAGCGAGCGCATGCCCTCGTTTGCGCACAGCTCCCGGTTGAAGCGATCGAAGGTCTCCAGCAGCGCCTGGGCCCCGCCGCCGCCGACCGCCTCCCGGATCGCCCCCAGGCGCTCTTCGGCGAGGGAGGCGAGCACCTCCGCCAGCAGCGACTCGCGGGTCCGAAACCAGCGATGCATCGTCGCCCGCGCCAGACCGAGCTGCTGGGCGATCGCCTGGACGTCGACTCGTTCCCCGGCGAGGAAGCGCCGCCTGGCCAGCGCCAGAGCGGCCTCCTGCGTGGCGGCGGCGGGACGGCCGGGACGTCCGGTCAGGACAGGCGGCATGGGCAGAGCCTACCCGGCCGCGTGGCCCGGGCGGGCGCCATGGCGCCTACCCGGCCGCGTGGCCCGGGCGGGCGCCATGGCGCCTCTGATAGAACAGCGATTGACCGCAGGACCGTTACCGCCGGACATCGACAAGGAGCCCAGATGGCCTATTCCGTCCCACCGCTGCCCTACGCATACGACGCGCTGGAGCCCCACATCGACAAGGCCACGATGGAATACCACCACGACAAGCACCACCAGGCCTACGTGGACAAGGTCAACGCCGCCCTCGAAGGCACGCCGATGGCGGACGCCCCCATCGAGGAGGTGCTCAAGAGCCTCGGCCAAGTGCCCGACGACAAGCGCACCGCCGTCAAAAACAACGGCGGAGGCCACTACAACCACACCCTCTTCTGGGAGAGCATGAGCCCCGACGGCGGCGGCCAGCCCGAGGGGGACCTGGCCCAGGCGATCGACTCGGCCTTCGGCTCCTTCTCGGACTTCCAGGCCAAGCTCAAGGAAACCGGCGTCAACCAGTTCGGCTCCGGATGGTCCTGGCTCGTCCTCGACGGCTCAGACCTCGCGGTCGTCGGCTCGGCCAACCAGGACAACCCGATCTCCGACGGCAAGGTTCCCCTGCTCGGGGTCGACGTGTGGGAGCACGCCTACTACCTCAAGTACCAGAACCGGCGCCCCGACTACATCGACGCGTGGTGGAACGTGGTCGACTGGAGCAGGATCGCCGAGCGCTTCGCGGCCGCCCGCTAGGCCCTCGCAAACGCAGCCGGGTCGGGCCGGGCGCGGACACCGCCCCGGCCGCCGGCCCGCGACCTTCGGTCAGCTGCGGCTGAAGCGCCTGCCGGCGACCGGCGAGACGGCCTCGTCGAGGACGACCACGGGCTCCCCGGGGGGCTCGAGCATCGACCCCAGGACCCCCTCGGCGGTCGCATCGTTCTCGGCCGCGGCGGCCTCCAGGGCGGCGATCCGCTCCGGGGTCATCTGGGTGTCGTCCTCGTTCTCGGCCAGCCAGGCCCGCGCCTCGGCGGCGGCGGCCTCGTCCCGCTGGACCGTCTTGCCGGCCTCGTAGTAGCGGTCGATCTCCTTGAAGAGCTCATCCACCAGCTGGTCGGTCGGGACCTTCTTCAGCGGCTCGCCCTTGGAGTAGATCATCCCCATGTCCTTGGCCCCGGTGATCCCGAAGTCGGCGTGGCGGGCCTCGCCGATGCCGTTCACGGCGCATCCGAGCACCGACACCTCGATCGGGTCCTCATAGGCTTCCAGACGCCGCTCGACCTCCGCCACGACCGTGTCCATGTCGAACTGCAGCCTGCCGCAGGTCGGGCAGGCGATCAGCACCGGACCGCGCTCGCGCAGCTTCAGGGCCTTGAGGATCTCCCAGGCGACCTTGACCTCCTCCTCGGCGTGGAAGGTCGAGAGCGAGATCCTGATCGTGTCGCCGATCCCGTCGGCGAGCAGGGTGCCGAGCCCCACGGCGGACTTCAGCGAGCCCGACCACTTCGTGCCCGCCTCGGTCACCCCGAGGTGCAGCGGATAGGGGATGCGCTCGGAGAGCATGCGGTTGGAGGCGATCGTGTTGGGGACCGAGGTGGACTTCATCGAGACCTTGAAGTCGGTGAAGTCGAGCCGCTCCATCAGCTCGACCGTCTCGATGGCGGCCGTCACGAGGGCCTCCACGGGATTGTCGAACTCGAGCTGGCGCAGGTGCTTGGGCAGAGAGCCGGAGTTGACCCCGACCCGCAGCGGGGTGCCCCGGTCCTTGGCCAGCTCGGTCACCTCGGCCACCTTCTCGGCACCCCCGATGTTGCCGGGGTTCAGGCGCACGCAGTGGGCCCCGGCCTCGATCGCCTTCAGGGCCAGGGTGTGGTTGAAGTGGATGTCGGCGATCACCGGTATCGGGGACTCCACGACGATCGTCTTGAGCGCCTCGGCGTCCTGCTCGCGGGGCACGGCCACGCGGACGATGTCGGCCCCCGCATCGGCCACGGTGCGGATCTGCGCCATCGTGGCCGCCAGGTTGGCGGTCTCCGTCTTGGTCATCGTCTGCACCGCCACGGGCGCCCCGCCCCCGACAGGGACCGCGCCCACGTGGATCTGCCGCTCCGAGGCCATAGGCTGATTCTACGATGCCCGGGGTCTACGCCACCGCACGCGGCCCCCTGGCCCGCCTCGCCGCTCCCCTGGCTGCCAGGGCGCGAGCGCGCCGGCACCGGCGCTTCTTCGCCATGGCGGGGCTGGGACCCGAGGCGCGGATCCTGGATCTCGGCTGCGGCAGCCTGGGCCTGCGGGCGATGGAGCCCGACATGGACATCACCGGGGTGGATCTCTACGACCAGCCCGGCTATCCGGGTCCCTTCGTGCGGGCGGACGCCGCCGAGGGCCTTCCCTTCGCCGACGGGGAGTTCGACCTCGTCTACTGCTCGAGCGTGATCGAGCACGTCCCCCCGCCCCGGCGGGCCGCCTTCGCGTCAGAGGTGCGTCGCGTGGGCAGGGGATGGCTCGTGCAGACCCCCGCCTACTCCTTTCCGATCGAGCCCCATTCCCTGCTTCCGGGGGCCCACTGGCTGCCGCGGGCGCTGCGGCGGGCCTACTGGCGTCTCGGCGCGGCGGGGGCGTGGGAAGAGATCTCCCTGCTGCACCGCTCCGAGCTGGAGGAGCTCTTCGGCCCGGCGCTCCGCGAGCGGATCGGTCCGCTCACCAAGAGCTGGGTGTGCGTCAGCCCCCCAGGCGCCCGATGTTGTTGCTGACGCCGTTGATGACCAGGAACAGCATCAGGACGATCCCCACCGAGCTGTAGCGGTACATGGCCATGAGCGAGATCCGCCTGCCGCGAACCTTCTCCGCCACCGACCACAGGATGTGCCCGCCGTCGAGGGGGAGGAAGGGGAAGAGGTTGAGCACGGCGAGGGCGAGGGAGAAGAAGCCGAGGAAGACCATCGCGTAGCCCGCCCCGGCCGCCACCGTCTCGTGGGCCACTTCGGTGATGCCGATGATGCTGTGCACTTCGTTGCGGGCTTTTTCTGAGGTGAAGGCCTTGCCCAGGCCCGAGAGGGTCTCGCGGGTGATGCCCCACATGCTCGAGAGGGCCGCCCCGGCCGCCCCAACCGGACCGAAGCTCTTGGGGACCTCTCGGAAGACGAAGCCGATCAGGGCGCGTTTGGCGGCGGCGTTGTAGCGGGGGTAGACGGTCAGGGCGAGCCGTCTTCCGGAGCGTTCGATCGTCAGCCTCACGGGTGTGGCCGCGCGGCAGCCCTGCACCTGGACGCCCTGGCAGCGGTGGGAGGCGGTCGTGCGCATCACCCGCAGCGGGGTGGCGGGCCTGCCGTCCACCGTCAGCAGGCGGTCTCCGACCCGGAGCGCTCCGTATGCGGGTGTCCCCCTCTCGACCGCCGCGACGGTGTCGGTGGCCGCCGACGTCTGCGTCGAGGGACTGATTTTGGCGAGCGTCGTGGCGCCGTTGAGGTCCCCCGCCAGCAGCACCGCGCTGAACAGCACGAAGGCGATCAGGAGGTTCATGGCCGGCCCCGCGAGGATCACGGCGATCCGCTTCCAGGGCGCCTGGTTGTAGTAGGCCCGTCTGCTGGCCTCCGGATCGAGCTCCCCGATCTCCTCGGGGTTCATGCCGCTGATCTTCACGTAGCCGCCGGCGGGGATCGCGCCGATCGCGTACTCGGTCTCCCCGCGGCGGACCTTGAAGAGGGTCGGGGGGAAGAACAGGGAGAAGCGCTCGACCCGCATGCCGACCGCCTTCGCCACCGCGAAGTGCCCCAGCTCGTGCAGGATCACGAGCATGACGATGCCGAAGATGGTGATGACCCACGTCGCGACCCAGCTCACGGCCCCCAGTGTGGCAGGCGGGCTCGAGGGCTGCACGAGGATGACCCGCACGGGCGGGCTCGTCGTCGCTCAGCGCATCGCCGCGACGGCCTCCCCAGCCACTCGCCCTGGCCTGCCGGTCGGCCTCGTAGAGGGACTCGAAGGAGCGCACCGGCTGGGCCTCGAGGGAGCCCAGCGTCCGCTCGATGACCTCGGAGATCTCCAGGAAGCGCAGACGCCCCTCCAGGAAGGCGTGCACGGCGATCTCGTTGGCGGCGTTGAGCACGCAGGGAGCGGTGCCCCCCTCGCGCGCAGCCTCCCCGGCCAGGCGCAGGCAGGGGAAGGCCTCCAGGTCCACCGGCTCGAAGGTGAGCTCCCCCACGGCGGCGAGGTCGAGGGGTGCGATCGGAAGGTGCACGCTCTCCCCTCCGTGCAGGGCGTAGGAGATGGCGATGCGCATGTCGGGCGGGCCCCATGTGGGCGAGCATCGCCCCGTCGTCGAGCTGCACGATCCCGTGTATCAGCGACTGCGGGTGCACGACCACGTCGATCCGCTCGTAGGGCGTGCCGAACAGGTGGTGGGCCTCCATCACCTCCAGGCCCTTGTTCATGAGGGTGGCGGAGTCGATCGTGATCTTCCCTCCCATCGCCCAGGTGGGATGGGCGAGGGCCTCCTGCACCGTCACCTCCTGCAGCTCCTCCCGTCCCCGTCCGCGGAAGGGCCCCCCGCTCGCGGTGATGGTCAGCCCCCGCACGGTCCCCGGAGGCTGCCCCGAGATCAGCTGGTGAAGGGCGGTGTGCTCGGAGTCCACCGGCACTATCCGCGCCCCGGTCGCCTCCGCCAGGGCGGTCACCAGCTCCCCGCCGACCACCAGGGACTCCTTGTTGGCCAGGGCCAAGTCGATGCCCTCACCGAGCGCGGCGACGGTCGGAGCCAGCCCCGCCGAGCCCACCAGGGCGTTCAGCACGAGGTCGGCTTCGGACTCCACGACGAGCCGTACGAGCCCCTCCGCGCCGCCGAGCACCCTGCCGTCGGTCCAGGCCTCCGAGGCGCGGGCGGCGGCGTCGGGGTCGGCCAGGGCGATCTGGCGGACACCGTGGGCGCGGGCCTGCTCGACGAGCTCCTGCCAGGAGCGCTCGGCCGAGAGCCCCACCAGCTCCAGCTCGTCGCTGCGCTGGCAGACGTCCAGCGCCTGGGTGCCGATCGAGCCCGTGGCTCCGAGGATCAGCAGGCGCTTGCGGGTCGGCATGGGCCGATCATAGGGACGCCCGTGAGGCGGAGGCCTAGAAGTAGCTGAAGCTGTCTTCCGAGGGGTGCTTTTTGCTCTTGAGCGTGCCGACCGCCGCACGCACGTCCACGGTGGTGGCCTTCGCGGAGGCCGGGGTGGTCGCCGTGCAGGAGCTCGTGGAGCTGCAGCTGACCGCCGAGGCGAGCCCTTTCCCGACGGTGATCGTGGTGCCGGACCCGAGGGCGAAGCCGCTGCCGGTGATGGTGATTTCGGTGCCGCCGGCGACGGGGCCCGAGCCGGGGCTGACGCCCGTGACCGTCGGAGCGGCGTACTTGAAGTGGTCGGCGGCGGAGGCGGAGCTGGTCCCGGCGGCAGCGGTCGTGACCGTCACGTCGACGACGCCGGAGGTCGAGGGCGGGGAGACCGCCGTGATCGAGCCGGAGGAGTTGACGATGTATTCGGAGGCGGCCGTCGAGCCGAACTTCACGGCGGTCACTTCGGTGAAGCCGCTGCCGCGGATTTCGACGGTCGTGCCGCCGGCGGCGGGCCCCTTCTTGCCGATCAGCTTGGTGACTTCCGGTTTCGGCGGCGAGCCGACTTTGATCGTCCGTGCGGTGCCGATGCTCGTACCGTCGGAGGCGAACACCGTCAGCGCCACGACGTATGACCCGCCCGCCGGGAAGGTGTGGCTGACCGTCGCCGATTTGGTCTCGGTCGGAACGGTCGGGCCGGGACCGTCGTTGAACTGCCAGTCATAGCGGAAGACCCCGCCGGGGGCCGTGGAGGCGGAGGCGTTGAAGCTCTCCTGGTTGCCGCCCTGGGGGGTGGCGGTGAAGGTCGCCGTGGGCTCTTCGCCACTGAAGGTGAGCCTCTGCAGGCATTTGACCCCCTGGTTGCTCCACTCCTGCTGGTACCAGTAGAGGTGCCCGTTGATCACCTGGTTGTAGCTGGAGCCGTCCGGGGCCGTGCCGAGCGGGGTGCCCATTTCGAACCCGCACTTGTCTCCGACCTCATAGCCGGTCGTTTCACCGTTGGCAAAGTCCGTCCAGGCGTTGTTCGGTTCCGGGTCGGTGATCGACTCGTTGTGCTCGTGGCTGAGGCCGCCCTCGAGGGCCCCGTCGGAGGGCCCGTTGGGGTGTTCACCGTCGTCGCAGCCGAAGTTGCCGGTCACGTAGGGGTCGTTGGAGTAGATGATCTCCTGGCCGGCCCCGAGGAGGATGTTGCCGTGGTAGGCGCAGTAGATGGGTTTGGATGTTCCGACCGAGCATTCCCTGCCCGCCGAGGTGAAGCAGTCTTCGACCCCGGGGGGCGTGAGGATGAAGTACTCGTGCGACAGGCCCGTGGGGAGGCCGTGGGACGTGACGTATTTCGTCAGCTCCGCCTGAAGCTGGGCGTCGGTCAGACAGATGGGGGCACGGGTGCATCCGTTGGCCGGATACGGTTCGGTGTCGACCAGCGCCCCGCCGAAGTGAGAGACGTAGCTCGCGAATCCGCCGGCGGCGTCGTTGTACTGAGCCGAGACCGAGTCGACGTTTTCGTGTCCCCCGCTGTCGTGGGCGAGGTCTTCCAGGTAGCGGTTGACCCCCGACTGGTAGCCCGCCGGGTAGGCCGGCGAGCCCGACGGCGCCCAGTAGAAGGTGTAGTTCGTGTTTGACGGCATCACCGGGCCGCCGTTGTAGTCGAGGTTGGAGAAGAAGGAGTCGAAGGGCCTCACCGCGGGGCTGGCAGCCCCGGCCGCGGTGCGCAGCGGCTGGTAGCTGAGCGTCTTGTTCGGCGTCACCTTGACCAGGACCGCGGAGGCGCTCTGGGCCGCCAGGCCGAGGACGAGCGCCGCGAGCGCTGCGAGCAGCGCTGCGCGCACGACTATCCGTCCTGGTGCCGCGGCTCCACGAGCCTTAGCCATGTTGCCTCCCTCGATGGCTTCCCTCAGCCGGAGAACGGTAGCGCCCGCCTGGTGATCTGTCCAGCCAGCTAGGTGTCGGCGGGGGCTGCGGCTCACCCTTCGCAGCCCGGCACCGTGGATCGTCAGGCCCTTACGAGATTCGTGATCTCCGTAGCGCGCTCCTCCGGCTGTCCGGCAAAGCCACCCTCGATGGGCATGCTTGCCATCAGCTTGTCGTGAAGAAAGCTCTCGTACTGCTCCTTGGACTCCCAGACGGCCGCGATGAGGATGCCTCCGTCGGTCGGCCCGGCTGCGTGGTAGACCTGTCCGTCGGGCAGGCCCTCCGGCGGGTGCACCACGGCGACTGTGGCCTCGTACTGGTCCACGGTTGCGCCTGGCCAGAAGTGCGTAATCAGGTATGCCATCGCACGATCCTCTCGGTTGGGTCGCCCGAGCCTATCCCAGCCAACCTGGGGGATCACACGCAGGCGGCCCTTATGGGGCCCGCCCCGCAACACCGGCCTTTCCGCGTCCTAGAGGCAGACACGGTCCGCCTGGGTCCGGCTGAAGCCGGTCGGAACGGGCGGGGCTGCCTACCGGACGAGTGCATCCCCGCGGCCCTAAAGTCGCGATCGACGCGCGCCGACACGGACACATGAAGATGAATATCGAGTTCGAGGAGACCGACCCCACGCAGGTGGCGAACGGGCTCGTCCGCATGTTGAGCCTGGCACTCCAAACGGGCGTCCGTGTGGAGACGGATGAAGGCTCGTACTCGGTGACGAACCCTGGCGACGAGGAGTGCGTGAGGCGCTGGGTCGGCCCGGACGGTGAGTACCGAAGGGACGTCATGGAGAGGCGCTGGGTCGTGAAGGAAACCATCGACGCCTCTGGACAGAAGATGCCGTCGCCGGCGGCGTGACGGCGCCCCTGGCGGAATCTCTGTTCGGCGGTCGCCTCACCTGATTCGCTGAATCCCGCGGTCGAAGTCCGCCATAACCGCGCTGCGCTCGCGGCCTGTCTGGGCCTCCCCCCGCCCCCCCTAGCTTCTCCGGTCCGCCAGGAGGGATACTGGGCGGGCGATGTCCAAGGAGTCCACGGCCCCCGACTTGGTCGAGCTTACGCGGCGCGCCTTTGCAGCCGCCAACGAGGGCGACTTCGACGCACTGATGACATCCCTCGGTCCCGATTCCGTGTTCGACGTGTCGTCGTGGGGGTTCGGGACCTACCAGGGCAAACGGGCGACACGCCGTTTTCTTGAAGATTGGATCGGCAGTTTCGATGAGTATGAGCGGGAGGCCGAGGAAATACTCGACTTCGGCAACGGCGTTGTTTTCGCCGCGGCCGTTACGCGGGGCATACCGGCCGGTGGCCGTGCGCACATTCGGCTGCCCGGCGCGTCCATATTCGTATGGGCAGCGGGCACGATCGTGCGGGTCACCAACTACCGCGACATCGACGAGGCCCGTGCTGCCGCCGAACGCCTCGCCGAGGAGCGGGGGTAGGCGATGTCGCAGGAGAACGTGGAGATCGTCCGGGGCGGATACGAGCAGTTCGCGACGACGGGGCAATTCGTCACCGACATCGCCACCCCGGACTTCGTCTGGGACATGTCGAGCTTCCACGGCTGGCCTGAGCAGCAGGTCTACGAGGGGCCTGAGGGAGCGCAGACTTCCCTCAGAGGGTGGGTCACGTAGGCGTCAGACGGGCCCGAGCGCGCAAGGAGTCGCGCCCGAGCGACCGTGGCTGGACGGGCCGACGCGGGAATCGCGGCCGTCACACGTAGGCGGCCCAGATGTAATAGCCGACGACCGCCGCGAAGAGGACCGCGTCGAGGCGGTCCAGAGCTCCTCCGTGGGGCCCGAACAGGCCGCCGGAGTCCTTCGTGTGGGCCTCGCGCTTGATGTATGACTCGAACAGGTCGCCGACGGGCGTCACGAGGGCGACCCCGAGGCCGAGCACGAGGGCGTGTGTGCCGGGGAGCCATTCCTGGTAGCGGCCCGCGATCCACACGCCGATGACCGCGCAGACCATCCCGATCAGGAGCCCCTCGACGGTCTTGTGGGGTGAGATGTGCGGAGCCAGGGGCCGGCGCCGAACATGCGCCCGCCGAGGTAGGCCCCGGTGTCGCCGAGGAAGGTCCCGACGAGCACGTCGATGACGATCCCCAGGCCGTGGGGCAGGCCGCGCAGGAGCACGGCATGGGCCAGGGCGAAGCCGATCCAGTAGATGCCGAGCAGGGTGATCCCGATCGAACCCACGCTGTGATGGGGCTGCAGCAGGTTCAGGGCGAACACGAGCGGCAGGGCGATCATGGCGACCATCAGGACCTGGAACTGGTCGCCGTAGAGGGCGGCCGCCAGCAGCCCCCCGAGGGCCAGCAGCCCTCCCAACCGGACGGGATGGGCGCGGTGATACATGGCGAAGAGCTCGTGCATGCAGATGGCCCCCAGCAGGAACAGCCCGATGGCGAAGACGAGCCCCCCTTCGATGACCAGGAACAGGGCGACGGCGATCGCCGGAACGGCCGCGAGGATGCGGGAGTTCAGCTCAGAGCGGGGTTGGCGTCTGCGACGCCGGGCCGCCGGACGGGAGCGCCGCCCGGCCCTCCCCCCTGCCGCCGGTCTGCACGGAGCGGGCGCCGGCGGGTGTGTGGGGGCCGCCCATCATCGCCCGCCGAAGCGTCTGCGCCTGGCGGCGTACTCGGCCAGCGACTGCTCCAGGGCCTCGCGGGTGAAGTCGGGCCAGAGCTCATCGCGGAAGACGAGCTCCGAGTAGGCGGACTGCCACAGCAGGTAGTTCGAAAGCCGCCGCTCGCCGCTGGTGCGGATGATCAGGTCCGGGTCGTGCATCTCCGGGGCGTACAGGCAGGCCCTGAACTCCTCCTCCCCGCCGCCGGTGAAGCGCATGGCCGCGTCGAGGATCTCGGCTCTGCCGCCGTAGTTGAAGGCCACGTACATCGTGATGCGGTCGTTGGAGCGGGTCATCTCTTCGGCCCAGTCCATCTGCTCGGTGAGGCTCTCCTGCACCCCCTCCCGGCGCCCGATGAACCGCATCCGGACCCCTTCCTGGTGCAGCTCGGGGGTCTCGTCGGCGATGCGCTGGGAGAACATGCTCATCAGCCCCCGGACCTCCTCGGCGGGCCGGGACCAGTTCTCGGTCGAGAAGGAGTAGACGGTGAACTCCTTGATGCCCAGCTCGGCGGCATCTCGCAGGCGCGCCTTGACCGTGTCGGCACCCGCGCTGTGACCCTCGTTGACGGGCAGCCCGCGGGCGCGGGCCCAGCGGCCGTTGCCGTCGGTGATGATCGCCACGTAGCGGGCATCGGTCGCCGACGCACCTTGCCCGGCGGCCGCCATCAGACCGCGAGGATCTCGTCTTCCTTGGCCTTGAGCACCCCGTCCAGTTCACCCACGCGCCCGTCGGTCAGCTTCTGCAGCTCGACCTCGGCGCGGTGCTCGTCGTCGGAGGAGGCTTCCCCCTCCGCCTTCAGCTCCCGTAGCTGCTGCATCGTGTCCCGGCGCACGTTGCGGATCGCCACCCGCCCCTCCTCGGCGAGGTTGCGCACGACCTTGACCATCTCCCGGCGCCGCTCTTCGGTCAGTTCGGGGACGGCCAGGCGCACCAGGTTGCCGTCGTTTGAGGGGCTCAGGCCGATGTCGGACTCGTTGATGGCCTTCTCGATCGCCTTGATGGAGGACTTGTCGTAGGGCTGGACGGTCAGCAGGCGGGCTTCCGGGGCGGAGATCGTGGCGAGCTGGTTGAGGGGGGTCATGGCCCCGTAGTAGTCGACCACCACCCGGTCGAGCAGGGACGGGCTGGCCCGTCCGGTGCGCACCGTCGAGAACTCGTGCTGGGTCGGTCTCCACGGACTTCACCATCCGCTCACGCGCATCCTCGAGCAGTTCGTCGATCAGGTTGTCAGCGGCCATCGCCCTCTCCTCCTGCCGTAGATACGAGCGTCCCGACGCGCTCGCCGGAGATTATCCGCGCGAGGCTGGTGTCGTCGTCCATGTTGAAGACGTTCAGCGGCATCCCGTTCTCCATGCACAGGGCCAGGGCCGTCGAGTCCATCACCCGCAGGCGCCGCTCGATCGCCTCCATGTGGGTGATCTCGGGTATGAACTGTGCATCCGGGTCGAGGGCGGGGTCTGCCGTGTAGACGCCCTCCACCCCGTTCTTTGCCATCAGGATGATCTCCGCGTGGATCTCCGCCGCCCGCAGGGCGGCGGCGGTATCGGTGGTGAAGAACGGGTTGCCGGTGCCCGCGGCGAAGATCACCACCCTGCCCTTCTCCAGGTGGCGCATGGCCCGCCGGCGGATGTAGGGCTCGGCGACCTCCGCGACCCCCAGGGCCGACTGCACGCGGGTGTCCGTGCCGATCTTCTCCAGGGCGTCCTGGAGAGGCAGGGCGTTCAGGACCGTCGCCAGCATGCCCATGTAGTCGGCGGTGGAGCGGTCCATCCCGGCAGCCGCGCCCTTCATGCCGCGGTAGATGTTCCCCGCCCCGACGACGATTGCCACCTGCACCCCCTGGTCGCGGATGGCGGCGACCTGCTGGGCCACCGCCGCCACGCGCTCGGGGTCGGTCCCGTATCCAGGCGGCCCATCAGCGCCTCTCCGGAGAGCTTGAGCAGGATGCGTTTGAAGGCAGGGGCCATCGCGGTCCAGAGCCTATACCCGCTCCGCGGGCTACTGGCCTACTGCGAAGCGTGCAAAGCGGCGGATGACGACGTTCTCGCCGGTGGTGGCGGTGAGCTCGTCCCGCAGCTGCTGGACGGTCTTGCCCTCGAACTTCGGGTTGTGCATCTCCTGCTCGAGCAGCACGATCGTCGACAGCCAGGAGTCCAGCTTGCCGGACACGATCTTCTCGCGCACGTTCTCCGGCTTGTCGGCCGCCTCCTGCTCGTAGATGCGCGCCTCGGCCTCCCGCTCCTCCTCGGGGACCTCCTCGCGGCTGACGTAGCGCACCGTGGGGGTGGCGGCGATCTGCATGGCCACCTCGCGGGCGAACGTGACGAAGTCGTCGTTCTTGGCCACGAAGTCGGTGTTGCAGTCGACCTCGATCAGGACGCCCACCTTCGAGCCGGCGTGGACATAGGACTGGACCGTCCCCTCCGTGGCGGCCCGCTCGCCGAGATCCTGGATCTTCTTGCCCTGCCTGACCCGCAGGATCTCGATCGCCTTCTCGACGTCGCCCTCGGACTCGATCAGGGCCTTCTTGCAGTCCATCATGCCCGCGCCGGTCCGCTCGCGCAGTGCCTTCACGTCCTTCGCTGCGATCTCAACAGTGCTCATGACTCGCTCGTCTCCGCTTTCGTCTCCTCGCTGCCCGCCGCCACCTGGGCGGTCGGTGCCGGCTCGGCCGCCTCGGCCGGGGGTGTCGGCTCGGCCTCCTCCGCCGCGGCGCGGCTCGGCCGGGGCCTCCTGCGCCGCGGCGCCGGCTCGGGCGGGTGTCTCCTGCGCCGCAGGTGGCCGGCTGCTCGGCGGCGGGAGCCTCGGCGGCTGCCGGGGCCTGCTCGCCTGCGCCCTCGGCCGCCTGTGAGGCCGCTGCCTGGCGGGCGGCGGCCTCCCGTGCGGCCTGCTCCTCGGCCTCGCGCTTGGCCTGCTCCTCGGCCTCGCGCTTGGCCTGCTCCTCCGCCTCGCGGCGGGCTCGCTCCTCGGCCTCGGCACGGGCTTTCTCCTCGGCTTCCTTGCGGGCACGTTCCTCCTCGGCACGGAAGATCGAGTGGCCCTCCGAGACGACCTGCCCGATCGCCTGTGTGATCAGGGCACACGAGCGTATGGCGTCGTCGTTGCCAGGCACAACGAACTCGATCCCGTCGGGGTCGCAGTTGGTGTCGACCAGGCCGATGATCGGGATCCGAAGCCGCCGGGCCTCTTTGACGGCGATCTCCTCGGTTTTGAGGTCGATCACGAACATCGCGTCGGGCACCCGCTGCATGTTCTTGACCCCGCCCAGGTTGGCTCGCAGCTTGACCAGGTCCGCCTGTGCGGCCATGCGCTCGCGGGTGGGGAGCAGCTCGAGCTGCCCCTCGGCCTCGTAGCGTTCGAGGTCGTGCAGGCGGCGGATGCGCTGGCCGATGGTCTCGAAGTTGGTCAGCAGGCCGCCGAGCCAGCGGTGGTTGACAAACGGCATGTCGGCCGCCTGGGCGACATCCCGGATGGTGTCGCGGGCCTGCTTCTTGGTTCCCACGAACAGGACGGTCCCGCCCCTGTGGGCGAGGGTGCTCGCGAACTCCTGCGCCTGGGCCAGCAGGGCCTGCGTCTTGAGGAGGTCGATGATGTAGATGCCGCCGCGCTCTCCATGGATGAAGCGGCGCATCTTCGGGTTCCAGCGGCGCGTCTGGTGGCCGAAGTGGACTCCAGCCTCCAGCAGCTCCGCGATGCCTACGTCGGCCACGGGCTACTCCCTTTTCTTGTCAGCTTTGCTTGCGTGCGGGCGGTGCGGACCCGGAGGCTGATCCTCCGGGCAGGGCCGCGATCCGTTGCCGCACGGGTCGAGGGTCCGGTTTAGACCCTCAGGATACCCGTTCGGCCTGCTCCAGCGCGACCTGCAGGTCCTCGGGCAGGGGCGAGTGGAGATCCAGGCGCTCCCCGGTGATCGGATGGTCGAAGGCGAGCCGGGTGGCGTGCAGGAACTGGCGGCGCAGGCCGAAGCGCCCGGCGGTCCCGTACTCCGGGTCGCCGCAGATCGGATGCCCGATCGCCTGCAGGTGGACGCGGATCTGGTGGGTGCGGCCCGTCTCCAGGCGCAGGCGCAGCAGGGAGGTGTCCGCGAGTGCCCGCTCGAGGGTGAAGTGGGTGCGCGCCTCCCGGGCCCCCGCCCCGCCCACGGCCATGCGTGTCCTCACCCGCGGATCCCTCCCGATCGGAGCCTCGATGGTCCCCGTCCGCGCCGGTGGGCGCCCCTCCACGAGGGCCAGGTACTCGCGCTCGATCGCCCGGTCGGCGATGGCCTGCTGCAGGCGCCTGTGGGCCTCCTCGGAGCGGGCGACCACCATCAGCCCGGAGGTGTCCCGGTCGAGCCGGTGCACGATCCCCGCCCGCTCGGCCTCCCCCCCTGCCAGCAGCGGGCCGAGCATCTGGGAGAGGGTGCGCTCGCGATGGCCGCGGGCCGGATGGACGACCAGGTCGGGGCCCTTGTCGATCACGATCAGGTGGTCGTCCTGGAAGGCGATCGTGTAGGGCTCTGCGGCGCTCACGGGTCCGCCCGGCGAGAGCGGTCGACGAACAGGAACAGCATCAGGATCCCGACCGTTATGCAGGCGTCGGCGATGTTGAAGGGCGGCCAGCCGAGGGGGAGCTTTACGAAGTCCGTGACCGACCCGCTGCGCAGGCGGTCGAGGATGTTCCCCAGAGCCCCTCCCACGAGCAGGCCAGTGGGCAGCCAGATGAGCGGCCTCGAGGAGTGCAGGGCGAAGTACCCGAGCAGGACGAGCAGGGCGACGGCGATGAGGACGGTCACGACCACGTGGCTGCCCGGCAGGAACCCGAAGGCCACGCCCCGGTTGTGGGTGTTCACCAGCTCCACCCCCGGCAGCAGTTTGTGTTCATCCCCCGGCACGATCGAGCTGCGAACCGCCTCCTTGGCCAGCTGGTCCGCCGCGATCACGAGCACGGCGACGAGCGCCACCAGCAGCCATGCCCTGCGGTCCCTGCCGAGGGGCCGGCCAGTCCGGTCTTCTGCCTGCACCATCGGCCTCAGCCGTGGATGATGCCGTTCACCACGAAGCTGTTGATGAGCTGGAGGGTGAAGATGGCCAGGATGGGGCTGAAGTCGATCCCGCCGAACGGAGGGATCACCCGCCGGAATAGCCGCAGGTACGGTTCGACGGTGTCCCGCAGGAACTGCAGGACGGCGGAGGTGGCGCGGTTGTAGGGAGGGCGCAGGCCGGCCGAGAAGAGCAGCTGCACGACGATGTGCAGGATGATCAGGATCGTGTAGACGTAGAGGACGGCCGAGAGCAGCCCGGCGATATCGGTGCGGGCGCTTGCGAGCATCATCTGGACCCCCCCAGGACCGCGTCCAGGGCCGCCGAGAAGGCCGACCGCAGGCCCCCGCGCTCCAGGGCGTCCAGCCCCCGCGCCGTGACGCCTCCGGGAGATGTGACCTCGCGGCGGACCGCCACGGTGTCGTTGCCCCGGCGGCGCAGCAGCTCGGCCGTCCCGGCCAGGGTCTGCACGACCAGCTCCGCTCCCTGCGCCGCCGGGATCCCCCTGCGCACCCCGGCGTCGATCTGCGCCTCGGCGACGAGGGCCACGTAGGCGGGTGCGCAGGACATCAGGCCCATCGCCACGTCCAGGAGCCCGTCGTCGAGCACCACCAGGGTGCCGAGCTCGGCGAACAGGGCCGCCACGCGGGCGTCGAGCTCGGGCTCCTGGGCGCGGGGCGGCGGCCTGGACGACGGCACCCTGGCGCACCTCCACCGGCAGGGACGGGATGAAGCGGTAGACCGGCTTGCCGGGATAGGCCTCGCGCAGGGCCGGCAGAGGGGTGGCGGCGAGGATCGAGGCGACGGCGCTGGCCTGCGAGCCGATCTCGGCGGCCACTGCAGCCAGCTGGGCGGGCTTGTGGCAGAGCACCACCAGGTCGGCCCGGGAGGCGACCTCGACGTTGGAGTCCAGCGCCTCGCCACCGACCTCCTGCGCCAGCGCCAGCGCCCGCTCGGCGATCGGATCGGTGCACAGCACCGGCCGCCCCCATCCGCGGGCCAGCGCACGAGCCATGTTGCCGCTGCCGATCAGGCCGATTCTCATTGGGAGCTCCACGCTCTGACGCGGCAGATGCAAGTCTGGCAAGGACGCAGCGAGCGTGGCGTGCTAGGCACGCGAGCGAGCGAGGACACAACCAGACGCCGCATATGCCGCGTCAGGACTGATTGAAGAAGCCCTTCTCGATCAACCGGGCGCGCTCCTCCGCGGAGATCTCGACGTTGCGAGGGGTGAGCATGAAGACCTTGTCGGCGATCCTCTGCATCCCGCCGTCCAGCGCGTAGGTGAGCCCGGAGGCGAAGTCGATGAGCCGCTTCGAGAGATCGGTGTCGGTGCCCTGGAGGTTGAGGATCACCGGCACCGAGTCCTTGAACTTGTCGGCGATCTGCTGAGCGTCGTTGAAGGACTTGGGGATGACCAGGTGCACCCGCACGTCGCCGTTGCCCCGCGTCCCGACCGGTTTGAGCACCGCCGTGGAGCGTCCGCGGCCGGAGCGCCCGCCGGCGGCGGGCGCCTCGTGCGTTTCGTCCTCGGCGAAGATGTCCTCGTACTCGTCCCGGCGCCTGCGCAGGCGGCGCACGTTCGGACGCTCGCGGTAGCGGTCCTCGATCTCGGCCTCAGGGGCCGCCTCGTCCTCGTAGTCGTCGTGATACTCCTCGGCGAGGCCGAAGTAGACGAGAGCGCTATGCCAGGAGTCGCGAAAGGCCATAGGTCCAGGTGGGTGTTCGCCCGGCGAGCGGGTTTCCCTGCAGATGCTAGTAATTCGGGCGGGCGAAGGTGCACCGGCCCCGGGACCTCAATGGTACAGATTCGTGCCGATCCGCACGATGGTGGCGCCCTCCTCGGCGGCGACCAGGTAGTCCTGGGAGGTCCCCATCGAGAGCTGGGACAGCCCATGGTCCCGCGCCAGGCCCCGCAGGGCGGCGAACCAGGGCCGGCTCTCCTCGGGGTCGCCCGAGAGGGGCGGCATCGTCATCAGGCCCGCGACGGGGACCGGAGAGAGCTCGATGAAGCGCCGAATCTCCTCGGGTGCGATCCCGGCCTTGCCCGGCTCAGCGGCCAGGTTGACCTCGATCAGGATGGCCAGGCCCGGGCGGGCGCTGTCGCGGTGGCGCTCCAGCTCGCGCAGGGCCGACTCGGAGGCCACCGAGTGGATCAGGCGCACATGGGGGACGATCAGGCGCACCCTGCGGCTCTGCAGCTGGCCGATGAAGTCCCATTCGAAGAGATCCCCGTGAGCGGCGACCTTCTGCTCGAGGTCCTGGGCGCGGTTCTCCCCCACCAGGCGGATGCCCGCTTCGTGCAGGATCGGCATGTCCTTCAGGGCCACGTACTTGGTGGCTGCGAGGATCTCCACCTCTCGCTCGGGACCCTCTGCGGCGGCTGGCCCGCGCGCGGCCGCCGCGGCGACCTCCCCCCGGATGCGCTGGAGGTTGGCCCTGATGCGCTGGGCCTGAAGGTCGGCGATCAGCTCAACCACGCCACGCCCGCCTGGCGCCCGGCCCGCTCGCCTTCGCGGCGGTGGGAGAAGTAGCGCTCGTCGCAGATCGTGCATCCCCCCGCCTGCACGACACGCCCCACGCCCGCCGCCACGAGCCGCTGCTCGGCGATCGCCCGCAGGTCGACGGTGCCCCTTTGGCGATCCGCGAGGCCGAGGGCGGCCTTCACCTCGGGTCCCACCTCGTAGCAGCAGACGCCCGCGCAGGGGCCGAGCACGGCCTCGATCGGCCCGTGCCCGCCGACCTCGGCGAGGGCGGCCACGCCCTCCTCGAGGACCCCGGCGGCGAGCCCACGCCAGCCGGCGTGCAGCATCCCCACCGCCCCCTCCCGGGCGATGGAGACGGGAAGGCAGTCGGCCGCCAGCACCATCACCCCCACGCCGGGCAGGCCTGTGACCTGACCGTCGGCGTGCTCGCGCTCACGGTCGGTCGTGACCCGCGGCGCAACGGTCGTGACCCGCGCCACGACGGTGCCGTGCACCTGGTAGCCGCGCACTAGCGCCCGCACCCCGATCCGCTCGCGAAGGAGCTCCCGGGTCCGCTGCGCCTCGCCGTGATCGGGGCCTGAGACGCTGGAGATGTTCCCGTGGGAGCGGTCGGTGAACAGGACCCTCGCCCCACCGGCCAGCTCCAGGCCGGTCATATCCCCTCCGTGGTGGCGAAGCGAAGCTCAGCCTCCCTGCCGTCCTTCAACTCGCCGTCGAGCCTGCGGGCGAGGGTCAGCTCGAGCCGGCGCCCGATCTCCGGGCCCGGGGGCAGGCCGGCCGCGAGCAGGTCCTCCCCCGTGATGGAAAGGCGGATGTGCCGCAGCTCTCCCAGCCATCGCCGGGCCGCATCGGCCGGGCCGAGGGCGCCGGCCATGGCAACGGCCTCGACGGGCCTGGAGGCCAGCAGCTCCCGCAGCTGGGAGGGCCGCCCGGCCTTCCCCATCGCAGAGGCGAGGGAGGGGGCGGCCAGGACGGCGAGGATGCGGTCGCGTTCGGGCCCGGGGAACTCCAGGCGGTCCAGGAGCCCGGCCTGGGCGGGACCCGGCTCGGCGGGTGCGAGCAGCAGGGCCATCAGCAGCGCCCGGGCACGGCCGTCGGCTGGCAGCACCTCGATGGCTCGCCGGGCGAGATCGAGGTCGGGACGGGGGGTGAGCCCGATCGCCTGCAGGATGCCCATGTCGGCCAGGCCGGATAGGGCAGCCAGCGGGTCGGCCTCCTCGAGGGCGAGACGCAGCTCGGTCCCGATTCGGGCGCCGGAGACGGTGGCGAGCGCCCCTTCGGCCAGCGCCGCGGAGGCCAGCTCGGCGGTGTGCTCCTCGACGGAGAACCCGAGACGCACGCGGTAGCGGGCGAGCCTCAGCAGGCGGGTGGGGTCGTCGCTGAAGCTCCGATCGTGAAGGACCCGCAGGCGCCCGGCGGCGAGGTCCTCGAGGGCGTGCTCGACGCAGACCAGCCGGCCCCTTCCGGGTCCGGCGAGGGGCAGGGCGATCGCGTTGACGGTGAAGTCCCGCCGGCGCAGGTCCGCCTCGGTGTCCCCCGGGCGGACCTCGGGCAGGGCACCCGGCGCGGGGTAGTCCTCGGCGCGCCTGCGGGCGAGGTCGATCCGCCCCCCGCCCCACTCCACCGCTGCCGTGCCGAAGCGCCCGTGGACGCGGAGGCGAGCCTGCTCGCCCTCTCCCTCGAGCAGACCGAGCAGCTCGCGGGCGGGCTCCTCGGGCTCCGAGCCGACGACCGCATCGAGCTCCCGGGGGATGCGCCCGAGCAGCAGGTCCCGCACCGCACCCCCGACGAGGGAGATGTCGCCGCGGCGCTCGGCGAGGGCCAGCAGCTGGGCCCCCCCGGGCCGGGAGGCGAGGGTCTCCAGGACGACCGCTGCGGTGTAGAGCCCGGCCGCGCCCTCCGTCGAGGCTCCGCTCACCGGCTCTCCCGCACCGGGATCCCGGCCGCGGCGAGATGGGCCTTGGCCTCGGCCACGCTGTAGCGGCCGTAGTGGAAGATCGAGGCGCAGAGCACCGCGTCGGCGCCCGCCTGCAGGGCCTGCACGAGATGGTCGAGCTCCCCGGCTCCGCCGGAGGCGATCACGGGGACGCCCACGGCCTCGCTGACGGCGCGCGTCAGGGCGAGGTCGTAGCCGTCGTGGGTGCCGTCGCGATCCATGCTCGTCAGCAGGATCTCCCCCGCCCCCCGCTCGACGGCCTCCTGCGCCCATTTGACCGCGTCGCGCCCGGTGGCGGTCCGCCCGCCGGCGAGATGGGCCTCCCATCCACCCGATCCGTTGCGGGCCTTGGCGTCGATGGCGAGGACGACGCACTGGGAGCCGAAGACGGCGGCCAGCTCGTCGATCAGGTCGGGGCGCTGCAGGACGGCCGAGTTGACCGAGATCTTGTCCGCACCGGCGTCGAGGACCGCCTGGGCGTCATCGACCGAGCGGATGCCCCCGCCGATGGTGAAGGGGACGAACACCTCGTCGGCGGCGGAGCGGGCGAGCCTGGCGATCGTGTCGCGCTTCTCGTGGGTGGCGGTGATGTCGAGGAAGACGACCTCGTCTGCTCCCTCGCGGTCGTAGTGGGCGGCCAGCTCGACGGGATCGCCGGCATCGCGGATGTCCACGAATTCGACGCCCTTGACCACGCGGCCGCCGTCGACGTCCAGGCAGGGGATGACGCGCTTGAAATGCACCCGTCCACGGTACAGATCCCCACCGCGCACCCCGGTCCGCGCCGGCGGGCGCCCGGCCGCTCAGCCGTCGAGGGCCGCCAGGGCCTCGGGGATCGTGAAGCGCCCCTCGTAGAGGGCCTTGCCCACGATGACCCCCTCCAGGCCGTCCAGTCCCATCTCCGAGCGCAGCCTGGCGAGGCCCTGGAGGTCCGACAGGGCCCCGATGCCGCCCGAGTAGATGACGCTCCCCTCGCCGGCCTCCCGGGCCATCCAGATCGCCTCGTCCCGGTTTGCCCCGGCGAGCATGCCGTCGTGGTCGATGTTGGTGAAGACGAACCGGCTGACGCCTCGCTCGCGCAGGGCGGCGAATGCGTCGCTGGCTTTGATCTCGGTCTCCTGCACCCAGCCGTGGGTGGCCACGCGTCCGCCGCGGACGTCGATCGACACGAGCACCCGCTCGGGCCCGTGGCTGTGCAGGACCTCGCGCAGGAGGTCGGGGTCGAGGAAGGCGGCCGTGCCCAGGATCACCCGCTCGGCTCCGGCCTCCAGGGCGGCCCGCACCGCCTCGGCGCTTCGCAGTCCCCCGCCGTACTGGACCGGGACACCGGCCTCGGCGGCGATCCGGCGCAGATGGTCGAGGTTCACCTGCTCCCCGGTCCTCGCCCCGTCGAGGTCGACCACGTGCAGGCGCCTGGCCCCGGCGCCCACCCAGGAGCGGGCGGCCGACAGGGGATCCTCGTCGTAGACGCGCTTGGCGTCGAAGTCCCCCCTGACCAGGCGCACGGCGTTGCCGCCGAGTATGTCGATCGCGGGGTAGAGGTTCACCGGGCGATCGGGGCGGCTGCCCGGATGCAGATCCCGGCGAAGTTGGCGAGCAGGCGCAGGCCCGCCGAGGAGGACTTCTCCGGGTGAAACTGGACTCCGTAGAAGCTGTCCCGCTGCACGGCCGTCGCGAAGGTCTCCCCGTAGTCGGCCGTCCCGAGGATGTCCCTTGGGTCGGCAGGGTGGGCGGCGTAGGAGTGGACGTGGTAGAAGGCGCACCTGCGGGGAAGGTCGGCCGTCAGGGGGGAGTCGCGGGTGAAGGCGACCTCGTTCCAGCCGATGTGGGGGAGCTTCAGGGAGTCCGCCTGCAGCCGGCGCACCTCGCCCGGCACGACCCCCAGCCCGGAGGCCCCTCCCAGCTCGGTCGAGGAGTCGAAGGCGAGCTGCATACCGAGGCAGATTCCCAGCACCGGGGTGCCGGCCGAGAGGCGCTCCACGAGCACCTCGGCAAGGCCGAGCTCTCGCAGGCTCTCCATGGCCTTGGGGAAGGCCCCGACCCCGGGGACGATCAGCCCGGCGGCCGCGGCGAGCCGCTCCGGGTCGCGGGTGATGGTGGCGCGGGCGCCGATGTGCTCGAGGGCCTTCTCGACCGACCGGCGGTTGCCCATGCCGTAGTCGACGATGGCGATCTCGACGGGGTCGTCTATCAGGGGGCTCACGAGGTCAGCGTACCCTTCGTGCTCGGGACCCCCGTCTCGGTGGGGTCCAGGGAGACGGCCTGGCGCAGGGCGCGGGCGAAGGCCTTGAAGGCCGCCTCGATCATGTGGTGGGCGTTGGTGCCGGTCTCGACGGTGAGGTGAAGGGTCAGCTTGGAGGCGTTGGCCAGGGCACGGAAGAACTCCTCCGTGAGCTCGTGGTCGAAGCCGCCCGTGGCCCCGGGGGGAAGATCGGCCTCAAAGACGGTCAGAGGCCTGCCGGATATGTCGATGGCGCAGCTCGCCCGGGCCTCGTCCATGGGCACCGTGGCCGAGCCGTAGCGGGTGATGCCGGCGCGGTCGCCGAGGGCCTCGTCGAGGGCCTGGCCGAACACGATGGCGGTGTCCTCGGCCGTGTGGTGGGCGCCGGTCTGCAGGTCTCCGCTGACGTCCACATCGAGGTCGAGGCGGCCGTGGCGGGCGAGCAGGTCGAGCATGTGGTCGAGGAAGCCGACACCGGTGCTTCGGTTCCCCTTCCCGGTGCCTTCCAGGGTCAGGGAGAGGCTGACGTCGGTCTCGCCGGTGCGGCGCTCGATCTTGGCTGAGCGGCTCATGGGCCCTCATTCTCCCCTACGCGGGCCTCCATCGATTCGGCGTGCACCTCGAAGCCCTCGGCACGGGCCACGGGGGCGCCGGCGGCGGCGAGCTTGGCGGCGGCGGGCCCCACCCGGACCTCGGTCATGCACCGGCGGAAGTGGCGCGGGGAGAGGCCGGAGGCGAAGCGGGCGGCCCCGCCGGTCGGAAGCACGTGGTTGGAGCCCGCGACGTAGTCCCCGAAGGCCGTGGCGCTCTCGGCGCCGACGAGCAGGCAGCCGGCGGCGCTGATGATCGGGGCGAGGGCCTCCATCTCGGGGCCCATGAGCTGGAGGTGCTCGGGGGCGAAGGCGTTGGCGAGGGCGGCGGCGTCGCGGGGGCCGGGGACCTGGACGATCGCGAAGGCGGCCTCCCCGACGGTCGGTCGTTCGGCCGCCATCTCGGCGAGGGTCTCGGCGAGGCGGTCGCAGATCTCCGCCGAGCAGGCCACGGCGGCGACCAGGCTCCCAGAGCCGTGCTCGGCCTGGGAGAGCATGTCGAGGGCGGCGAGGCGCACCAGGCGGTCGGAGCCCTCCGAGCCGATCAGGACGAGCAGGTCGCTGGGCCCGGCGAACCCGTCGATGCCGACCACGGCCGAGAGCTGATTCTTGGCCTCCTGGACGTAGAGGTTGCCCGGCCCGACGATCACGTCGACGGCCTGGACGGTCTCGGTGCCGAGAGCAAGGGCGGCGATGGCCTGGGCGCCGCCCATGCGGTAGATGCGCTCCACCCCGCACAGCCGGCAGGTGCCGAGGATGGCGGGGTGGATCTGCCCATCGGGCCCCGGGGGGGCGCAGACGGCCACGTCGAGCACCCCGGCGGCGCGGGCGGTCACGACCCCCATCACGACGGTGCTCGGGTAGGCGGCCCTTCCGCCGGGGACGTAGACGGCGGCCGAGCCGACGGGAATCTCGCGGATCGTGACGCGCTGGCCCTGGGGAAGCTCGACGGGGCGGTCGTGCCCGACCCCGGCCTCGGCGACCTGGGCCACGTTGACGATGGCGACCTGCAGGCCGGCCACCACCTCCAGCGGGAGCAGGCGGATCGCCTCGTCGAGATCCTCGGGTGCCACGATCAGCGGCCGGGGCTCGGCGCCGTCGGTGTCGAAGGTGCGGGTGTAGTCGATCACGGCCCGGTCTCCCCGCGTGCGGACGGCCTCGATGATCTCGGCCACGGGGCCGGCCACCGAGGCCCCGGCGGGGACCAGCCCGCGGATGCGGGCCGCCGCCGCGGGAGGTCCGCCGAGCCGCTGCACCTGGTCGGGGTCGAGGCGCTCCAGGAGCATGGTCAGGCGCCGCCGGCGGATGGCAGGCTGCGAACCTGCTCGAGCAGATCGTCGATGGCGGCGGCCTTGAGCTTGTGGGCGACGGGGTTGGCGATCAGGCGAGCGGTGCAGAGGACGATCTCCTCGCGCACGACGAGATTGTTCTCACGCAGGGTGGTGCCGGTGGCGGTGAGGTCGACGATCGCCTCCACCATGCCGGTGAGGGGGGCGAGCTCGACGGACCCCTTGACCTCCACGATCTCGGCCTGGCGACCGGTCTCCTCCAGGTGGCGGGCGGCGATGCGGGGGTACTTGGTGGCCACCCTCATCACCCCGAGGCGGCGCAGGGCCTCGACGGCGGGGTCGGGGCCGGCCTTGCTGGCGAGGACCATCGTGCAGCGCCCGTAGCCGAGGTCCATCAGCTCGTAGACCTCCCGTCCCCCCTCCCCCGGCCGCTCGGCGGCCTGCTCGAGCAGGACGTCCTTGCCGGTCACCCCGAGGTCGGCGGCTCCCGCCTCGACGTAGGTGGGGACGTCCGAGGGGCGCATGGTGATGACCCCGATGTCCTCGAAGAGGAGCTTGCGGTCGTTGGAGCTCAGCTCGGAGGTGTCGAGGCCGAGGCTGGCGAGCAGGTCGACCGTGCCGGCGAACAGGGCGCCGCGGGGCACGGCGATCGTGAGGCCGTTGATGGGGCTCATCGGCTCTCTGCGGCCCCCGCGCGATCCGAGGCTGCCAGCAGGGCGCCGGTGCCCCGCTCCTCGCCGGCGAGGGCCAGGTGCAGGCGTTCGACGCCGAGGGCGAAGCCGACGGCGGGAAGCCCGCGCCCGAAGCGTCCGAGCAGCTCGTCGTAGCGTCCCCCGCCGCCGATCGGGGAGCCCAGGGCCGGGTCGTAGACCTCAAAGACGGCTCCCGTGTAGTAGCCGATGTTCCGCACGAGCCCGAGGTCGAAGATGACGCGGGCGGCGACGTCGGGCTCCAGCAGCTCGTGAACCTGGCGCAGACCGGCGACCGCCTCGGCCGCCGGCAGGGGGGTGTCGGCGAGGATCTCGGGCCCGCCGCGCCGCTGGGGGACGGCGAGCATCAGCTCCGATGCCTCCCCGGACACGCCGGATTCCTCCAGGCGCATCTCGAGCCCGACGAAGTCCCGCATGACCAGGGCTTCGAGCAGCCCGTGCCGGGCCTCGGGCGGGACGTCGAGGCTCTCCATCAGGGCCGGGAACAGGGAGGCGTCCCCCAGGCCCACCCGGTAATCCTTCAGGCCAGTGGCATCGAGAGAGTGGCAGAGGACGGTCAGGACCTCGGCGGTCCCCTGCGGGGCGGGGGAGCCGATCAGCTCGATGCCAGCCTGCAGCAGCTCCCGCGGCTGGCCCCTGGCCGGGCGCACGCCGCGGTAGCAGTGGGCGAAGTAGCAGAAGCGCAGGGGGGGCTCGCTGGTTGCGTAGCGGGTGGCGACGACGCGGGCGATCGGCACGGTCATGTCCGAGCGCAGGGCCAGGACGGCCCCCGACTCGTCGAAGACGCGGTAGGCGGGCTGGGCGTCGGCCATGTCGGCGCGAGCCAGCACCGACTCGTACTCCAGGGCCGGGGTGTAGACCTCGCCGTAGCCGTGGCGCTCGAAGACGCCGCGGAGGGTGTCGGTGATGGCCCGCACCTCACGCGTCTCGTCGGGTAGCACGTCGCGCGTGCCGCTGGGGATCGGGTGGATCATCGCGGACCCGAGATTACGCGTGGACGGGCTCCGTGGCGACGCGCTCGATGCGTGCGCCCAGGTCGCGCAGGCGCTCGTCGATGCGCTCGTAGCCACGGTCGATCTGGCGGATGTTGCCGATCTCGCTGCGACCCTCCGCGCAGAGGGCCGCCAGCAGCATCGCCATCCCGGCGCGGATGTCCGGGGACTCGACACGCTCCCCCCGCAGGCGCCTTGGGCCCGTGATGATCGCCCGGTGGGGATCGCACATGACGATGTCGGCGCCCATCAGGATGAGCTTGTCGGTGAAGATGAGGCGGTTCTCGAACATCCACTCGTGGACGAGGACCGAGCCCTCGGCCTGGGTGGCCAGGGCGACGGCGATCGAGGTCAGGTCGGCCGGGAAGGCGGGCCAGGGGCCGTCCTGGATCTTGCTCTTGTAGTCCCCCACGTCGGACTGGGCGACGAGCCGCTGCCCGCCGGGGACGACGACGTCGTTGTTCTGCAGCTCGGAGCGCAGGCCGAGCCGTTCGAAGACGAGCCTGATCATCCGAAGGTCGGCCGGGACGGTGTCCTTGATGCGCAGTTCCCCGCCGGTCACCCCGGCGAGGGCCATGAAGCTGCCGATCTCGATGTGGTCGGGGGCGATGTCGTGCTCGCAGCCGTGCAGGCGCTCGGCCCCGTTGACGGTGATGAGGTTGGAGCCGATCCCCTGGATGTCGGCGCCCATCTTCACCAGCATCCGGGCGAGGTCCTGGACGTGGGGCTCGCAGGCGGCGTTGCCGATGACGGTGGTGCCGGGGGTCAGGGCGGCGGCCATCAGGGCGTTCTCGGTGGCCATGACCGAGGGCTCGTCCATGAAGACGTCGTTGGGACGCAGGCCGCGGGGGGCGGTGAGGACGATCTCCCGGCCGCAGTCGGCGACGGCCCCCATCGCGCGGAAGGCGTCGAGATGCGGATCCAGGCGCCGGCGGCCGATCACGTCGCCGCCGGGCGGGGGCATGACGGCGCGGTGGAAGCGGGCGAGCAGGGGTCCGGCGAGCAGGAAGGAGGCCCGGATAAGCTCCGCCAGCTCGGGCTCGATCTCGACCCTGTGGACGTCGGCCGCGCACAGGGTGACCTCGTTGGGCCCCCGCCACAGCACCTGGACGCCGATGGCATCGAGGATGCCGAGCATCGCCTCGACGTCGCGTATGCGGGGGACGTTGCGGACGAGGACCTCCTCGTCGGTGAGGACGCAGGAGGCGAGGATGGGCAGGGCGCCGTTCTTGTTCCCGGCCGGAATCATCGTTCCGGAGAGGGGGACGCCGCCTTCGATGACGAACTTCTCCATGAGCTTTGCTCGCCGTCTCGGGCCCAGAGGGGGCGCTCCACCGCGGCGCCTGGCTAGCGTAACAGCCATCTCTTCAGTCAAGTTCGCGCCCTTGGCCGCATGCCCTTCCCGGCTTCGCAAGTGGGTGCAGGACCCGACGTCGCCGTCCGGGTCCTGCAATCCTCCTTGCAGCGGATTCGGCTCTGCCAGGCCGGTTTCCGGTCGGGACGGCCATGCGCACACATGTTCGCAGATGTTCCGTCCGAGCGCCCTCCTACCTTACGAACACGTGTTCTCATCAACCAAGAGATCCACGATCGCGCGGCACGCGCTCGGAGCGGCCAGGCTGGCCCGCTCGTTCCTGTTGCTCGAGGACGACTACGAGGTCGACTGGGAGGTCGGCCGGGACGAGCCAACCATGCCGCCGGCCCACCCGCACCGAGCGCCGCTGCGTGCCCGCACCGCTCCCCGCCGGGCCGGATCGGTGCCTGACCGCGACCAGGTCTGTCTGTGCCCGGTGGCACCGGAGGGCCGGCCCTGCGCTCCCTCCCCGCAGACCAGGCGCGTGCAGAGCGTTTCGGCGCCCGAGAGCGACTGCGGAAACGCCCCGGCAGGCCGGCCATGAGGACAGCTTCACCCGCGCCCGGCCACAGGCGGTAGACGAGTCGTGGAGCAGCGGGTCAGCCTGATCACGCTCGGCGTGGAGGATCTCGACCGCGCGAAGGCCTTCTATGAGTCACTCGGGTGGCGCAGCAGGACGCCCGCCGACGCGGGGGTCTTCTTCTTTCAGTGCGGGGGGTTCGTGGTGGCCCTCTGGGGCCGGGATGAGCTCACAGCCGACAGCGGCGTGCAGGACGCGGGCGGCTACGGCGGGGTCACGCTCGCCTACAACGTCGCCTCCCCCCGGGAGGTTGACGAGGTGATCGCCGAGGCCGCCCATGCGGGGGCGACGATCGCCCGCGCGCCGGGAGAGACCTTCTGGGGCGGGTACTCGGGGGTGTTCGTCGACCCGGATGGGCACCCGTGGGAGGTGGCGCACAACCCCCACTGGCACCTCGCCGAGGACGGGTCGGTGAGGTTGCCCGACTGACCCTGAGGCCCCCCGGGGGGTCCTCAACGACGGCGGGCCGCCCTCGGGCGGCCCGTCTGATGAAAAAACCGGCGGCGTCCTACTCTCCCAGGCCCTTGCGGGCCAAGTACCATCGGCGCTGAGGGGCTTAACTGCTCTGTTCGGAATGGGAAGAGGTGTTTCCCCCTCGCCAAAGCCACCGGAAAAAGGCGAGAGACCGAGCCTCCCGGTCCTTCAAAACTGCACAGCGCCACACCGGGTATCACGTGCCCCTTCCGGGGCAGAAAAAAATCCGTCAAGCCCTCGACCCATTAGTACCGGTCTCCTTCAGACGTTGCCGTCCTTCCAGATCCGGCCTATCAACCTGGTGGTCTACCAGGGGTCTTACTCCCTCAAGGGGATGGGAGAGCTCATCTTGAGGCCGGCTTCCCGCTTAGATGCTTTCAGCGGTTATCCGATCCACACGTAGCTAGCCTGCAATGCCCTTGGCAGGACAACAGATACACCAGAGGTGCGTTCATCCCGGTCCTCTCGTACTAGGGACAAATCCTCTCAACTCTCCAACGCCCACGGCAGATAGGGACCGAACTGTCTCACGACGTTCTGAACCCAGCTCGCGTACCGCTTTAATGGGCGAACAGCCCAACCCTTGGGAGCAACTCCACCCCCAGGATGCGACGAGCCGACATCGAGGTGCCAAACCGGGCCGTCGATGTGGACTCTTGGGCCCGATAAGCCTGTTATCCCCGGAGTACCTTTTATCCGTTGAGCGACGGCACTTCCACTTGCTACCGCCGGATCACTAAGACCTGCTTTCGCACCTGCTCGACTTGTCAGTCTCGCAGTCAAGCTCCCTTACTACCTTTACGCTCTACACACGATTTCCAACCGTGATGAGGGAACCTTTGTGCGCCTCCGTTACATTTTGGGAGGCGACCGCCCCAGTCAAACTACCCACCTGGAACTGTCCAGCACCCGGATTCACGGAGTGCTGTTAGAAATCCAATACACCAAGGGTGGTATCTCAAGGTTGGCTCCACGCCGGCCGCAACCGGCGCTTCAAAGCCTCCCACCTATCCTGAGCGAGATGCATCGAATCCCAATACCAAGTTGTAGTAAAGGTTCACGGGGTCTTTCCGTCTAGCCGCGGGTACTCGGCATCTTCACCGAGACTGCAATTTCACCGAGCTCCTCGTTGAGACAGCGCTGAAGTCGTTACGCCATTCGTGCAGGTCGGAACTTACCCGACAAGGAATTTCGCTACCTTAGGACCGTTCCTTCTGTTACTACTCGAGCAGATGCTCGAGCGGCCCGCTCATTTCTGACGGACTCTCATGGTCGCCCATGAGTGCGGACTATCTCATCCCACGATCGCTCTAGACCGATGGGCCCGGCGTATAGTCTCTGAGGATTCCATCCATCCGATGGCGTCTCTTCCCACCACGATTCATCCGTTCTCGGAGAGCGAGAACGTGGCGGTAGTCCTGGTCTGTGAGCACTCCGGCGGCGAGAAGCATCACTGCGCTTCTCCACAGCCGGTAGTCCTCAGCCTTCTGTCCCACGACCGGAAACCGGTCGAAGAAGGGCACGATCCGGCTGGTGATGTCAGAGAGGCCATTGACCTCCCAGTACCAGCCCGAATTGCCACCCCGTCGCAACGCTCCGCACCCGAGCGTCTCCTGAAAGAGCTCGAGCGGAACGCGGTCCCGCTGCGACACGTTGAAGGCTGCTGAGAGCCGAAAGCCTCGTCGATGGTCGCCGCGCTTGCGGCATACGATCATGAAGCTTCCCTCTCCAAGCGCAAACCCGGACAAGAAGTACCGAGTGGGGCCCGTATGGCCCCAATGGATGGCCTTTCCTGCTGATTGTCCGCACCCGGCACATTGTCACGGTACCGCCCACTTGTGCCCCGAATGGGGTACTTGGGACGGTATTCGTAGTGCGGGATACTCGGATGTTCCAGCATATAGCCAGGTTTTACAACTACCTCGGTCAACTGATAGTTACGGC
>CAVYDP010000002.1:0-678706 GCA_963767405.1 uncultured Solirubrobacteraceae bacterium
ATCACGCCGCTCTCTCGGTTCCTCGTCGGGCCCTCCATTCTGCTGCTCGCCGCCGGGTCAGTACAACTCCTCAGAACGTCAGCGCTGGCCCCGGACGCTGTAAGCCCCACGGCCTAAACGATCCCGCCGCTACGCGCGCGCGCAGCTGCTTCGGATAACGCCCTCTACGGCTTCCTAACTCTGGACCTTGGTCGGTAGGCGGCCAGCCCGCCCAGCGAGCCCCAACAAAGCCTGCTCGCGGGTATGGTGCAGCAGGTGGCCATGCCGTCGGACAAGCACCGATTCAGAGAGGGCCCTTGGACCAAGATCGGCGCTCTTGCAGGGATTGCCGGCGTGGTTCTCACGCTATACGGACTTGGGGTCTTTTCAGGCGCCGGTGCACCTGGGTCGACCCACAAGCCCGGGCCCAAAAGCGCGAATCGGCGCAATATCTTGACTCCCTACAGCAAACCGAAAGCACCAGCAACGTCGTAACGTCGGGCGAAACGGACGTTAGCGCTCGCCGCTTCCCTCACGGAGTCACGATCGCGTCCCTGGGGGCAACCTCTTCCGGAAGTCCGAATGGCACGAAGTTCGCTCTCCCGGGCCAGTTCGCGACCTTCCGCGCCCTGCTGGGAGTAGACCCCAATTCGTCGCCAGGCTTCAGTGGTTCGATGGGAGTCACGATCGCCAATGAAGGCCACGTGTTCACCACCACCGTGGTAAGCAGGGGCTCGCCGCCCTGCAGTATCAACGTCCCAATCGATCGTGCGGGCACACTCGAATTGCAGGTCTATCCGAAGAGCGGAGAGCCACTGGCGGTCGCCTTCGGCGACGCGAGGGTCCTTGGTAAAAAGGACTTCGCAGGCATGCCGTCCGGGCCGCCCTGTTCGTAGCGTTGTGCTGAGCATGATAGGGGCACGGCGCCGGTATCCATCGTGCCCCGTGGGCTGCGCCAGCAGCTGCTTGTCGTCCAACTCGGGGGTCTCGACGGCTAGGCGGGTCGCGCCTGCTTTCCGCTCGAAGCGAGACCAGTTGACTGCTGCCCGACGAGGCGCGTCGGATCGGCAAAGCAGGTCGCGGCCGGAACGATCGCTCGCGTTGCCAAGCGCTCGGCCGGACCGGCGCCTGGGCGGTCGCTCCTTCCTCGCCAAATCCGATCACGCCTTCGGTGACGCGCTCGGCGGCCGAATCGACGGCGGTACCGGCGCAGAGCCTTGATCCCGGTGCCATCTGCACATCGATGCTTTGGGAGCCTCGGCTCCTCAGCTCCGTGAGTGGAACGCGCGGCACCTAGACTCCAGGAGCCTTGCAGGCCGTCGCCAGGGCTCGCTGCAGCTCGTCGCAGTTCAGCCCTGTGGGTTGACCGGCGCTGATTCCTTCAGGATTGTCGTGAGCTCCTCGACGCTTGTGATCGCGCCAAGCACGAGTCGCTCAAACCCCGCAGCTAGGTCCTCCGGGTCGATCTCCGCGCGGCCAAGCGCCTCAATGCCTGACGAGCCACCGCGGTGGGCGCCACCAGCCTTCGAACGAATGGCCTGGATCGCAAATAGACCTGCGATTATGTCCTTGGCGTCAGCGTCGATCTTGCCCGTGGCGTTGCGTAGCCAGGCGGTCAGCCGCTCCAGCGAGCCGCCCTTCCCGACGCCCGCCTTGACGAAGAATTGGGTATTCAGGTGCTCGACGAGCAGGATCGCGAGGCTCATCACCTCGTCCTGGAAGGCTGGCATCGAGCCGTTACGTGGAACCCTGATGTTCCTGACTCGATCGCCGCTCAAGCCGTCGACGTCGGCGAACAGCTTCTCTCCGCAGTGTCGCTGAGCGGCTTTATTGCAGTCACGGATCGCTCGGCGGAGACGATCGAGTGGCTCGCTCTCGGGCGGACTGGCGAACTTGGCGTGCAGGTCCTGTTCGATACGCCATTTTGGGACGGGATCATCATCAGCGATGTTGAAGCGCTTCCAGTGCTCCTGTGCAGACTTGGGGATCCTCCCGAGATCTCCCAGCCAGACCTGGACGTGCCCGCTCTTGGTGATAGCGATTGGAATGCCCCACATGTGGCCGGCGGTCACCTGATGATTGTCAATCGAGTAGTGCTTCGGATCGTCGAGGTAGTAGTCCAGGACGTCGCGCTTGAAGAGGACCGGCGTCAGGAAGTTGTCACCTCCGGCACCCTCCCACGTGGTCTCCTCGAGCGTCGGACCAGGGAAGCTGGCAGTAACCGGTTTGCCGGTGACTGGATCGGACCCGATGACATAGTCGAGTGACGAGGTGGAGTACCTGTCCTCGTCCTCGTCTTCGCGCGCGGGCGCCTCGATCACGGTGACGCAGCGTAGAACGACTCGTGTGTGTTCGGTGAAGCCGGCCGACGCCCAGCAACGCCAGTACCGCAGCGGCTCGCGCTTATCGTCACGCCACTCCCCGGGTACAGAATCGTCGGCGATATTCTCCTCGAAGTAGATAGCGAGATCGAGGTCGAACACGGCGAGAAAGTTTAGGAGCTTGTCGCGGCGGATTCGCAGGACGCCCTCATACTCGGTCTGAGGAGTCCTGTTCCAGGTCGCGATGATCTCAGACTTCCTGTCCTCATCTGGGACCTCCCAGTCGATTTGTCCGTCCCGCCCCAGATGTGGCGATGCTCTCCAGAACAGCACGAAGCCTTGGACCGGCTCGATCCACGACCGCCGGTCGGGGGGCTCAAAAGCGACCGCGAGATGCTCGATCGACGTCTCGCCCAGGTGGTGCTCCGGATGCAGTATCGCCTGGTGCTCTTTCACGCCTTCGGTGTAGGAGTAGAAGACTTCCGGGCCCGCGTCCGAGTACTGCAGCGGCCAATCGGCGCCGGCCAACATGTCGTCCTTCGCACCCCTCGGGAAAAGGAGGGGGATAGACGCAGGGCCGGTATATCCGCCTAGACCTGCGACCGGCACCCAGGTTCCTCCGTACGGGTTGCTGGTCAACCAGTCCCTGAACGGATTGTCTGGCTTCATGGTTCCCTCAAATCGTCGACTCAACGGACCAACCGACTAACGATGACTGCACCCCTACACAAGCGAGCTGTCAACGGACACACTATTGCTTTCCCTGAAGTCCGGCCGTAGATCCGGCGAGTCCTTGGCGACACGGAGCGACCGGGCCAATGCGTACCTGCGAACCCGGAACTGGGATTCGCTAATTGCCGCGGCGCCTGCTTCGCCACGGCGAACAGGGAAGCCAGCGTCGGCACTGACGACATCGCTACTTTGGACGACTTCCGAGCGCGCCGACTGAGTGACGGCACTGGCCTTTCTTGCGCCAGACGAAGCGGGACTACTCGTCTCGCGGCGTCTCAGGGTCGATCCTCGTCCCGCAGGAGAGAAAGGCGTGCGGTGCGCTAACTGCCCGGTCAAGCCGGTCCAAGGTCCGAGAGCCCGGCACCGCCATCCATTTCTGCTCGCGCGACGGCTTGGAAGGCTGCCTTCTCGAAGTCGGAGAGCTCGAAGGTGATTGGCTTTACGCCCTTGGCCCAGGCGATCTCGCCGCGCTTTGCTTTCGAGCCCCGGACATAGATGTGGAACGTGGTCTCGCTCTCCAGCTGCTCAGTCTCAACGATCACCTCTGGCAAGTCGTGACCACGAGGAACGCCGATCAGGCGGACCCGGCCGCAGTCCGTAATGTCTGGTGCTTTAGACGCGTTCGCGCGCTTCCATGTGCGTCTTGCCTCGCCAACAACGAATGCGAGCTCGGGGAGAGACAGGTCGAGGCAGACGCTGGCGGCGTCACGCCATCCTGGCGGTCGCTCACGTGCCATTCGCTCCACGAAGCCTGTGATAGGTTCCTCGAGGAACTTTCGAGGCTTGGGTCGCTTTGGGCCGTCGCCCACCACTCCGGCGTAATAGGCGTCGAAGTCTGTGATGGAGTTGCCGACCATATGGTGGCCTTCGCCGGCTAGCGAACCGAAACGCTCGCACAGCAGATAGCTACCCCAGAGATCGAGCTCGTCCATCACGGTGACGCGCTCGCCCAACGGCAAGCGCGCACGCCAGGTCAAATAGTGCAGGAAGACGGCCGCATTATCGGCCGTCTCCGAGATGACACGGAGGTCGTTGATGAACACCGACCACGGGAACTCTCCTGCTGGGAACAGGCCGAGACTCCTCAGGCGGGGCAGCTGCGGTGCGTGTCCCGCGAGCTCATGGAGCGTGGGATTCACAATGAAGACCTCCTCGATCGTGCCCGCAGGGATACGGAGCACCTCCGATCCGCCTTCGTCCACAAAGACCGCGTCCTCCTCGCGAAAAAGGTAGTCGCGTGCTCTCGCACCCTGCGTCCACGCCTCCTCGACCGCGCGTCCAAGGTCTCTTCCGAGGCGAACAACATCGCCGCGCTGTGCCTGGATGCTCAATGCCGATCCCTTGCCCTCCACAACAAAGGCGGTGCTCTCGAAGATCACGAGCCCATCGAGCTCCGCGCCGTCGTAGTACAAGTTCGTGAAACCCTCACTACCCGGCAGCACCGCCTTGAGGTAGTCAAGCGCAAGGCGATCAAGCGTCTTCGCGCGCGCCTTCGAAAACGTGGGCACGCCACGCATAAAACGATCCTCCAGTAGCACTACGGCGTCTCGGAGGACCATGCCCGGGACGACGAGCACAAACCGTTCGTCGAACTCAAAGAACGGATGCTCGACCAGCGGACTCTCGTCGAACAGCCCTCCGTAAGCGTCCGGGCCGAGGCTCCCCGCCGAAAGGGAGAGCTCTTTCAGAACCGCCTCCACTCGGTCTTGTGGCAACCCGGCGTCGATCAAATCGTCGGGCGTGAAGCTCATGGCATCTCGTACGCCGTGCTCGTAGACGTGGATAAATGCTCGCTGCGCGAGCATGACTAGTGTCTCGGGCCAGTCGAGCTTGGCGCTCTCGTCCGCCGTGAGCTTGTCGCGCGCCGCGGGACTGCTGACGTGCGTTTGCACTCGTTCAGTGAAATCCAGCGCCTCACCCCGGAGGTTGTTCATTCGTCCGGTCAGAAGCGCTTGTACTGCCTCGCCGATGTGCAGCACATCGTCGATCGTGAACCCGTAACGCTCTAGGCACCAGCGGTCGAAGGGACGATAAAGCGCGGTCGCGAGATCCGTTCCATGGTGTGCGTACGAGGTTCCCCGAGCCGTCATCCAATTCACGGTGCTCATGAGTTTGAGCTCTGCGACCACGACATCCTCGTTCTTCGGCGCGGTCAGGTTACGAAGGAGTGATAGCTGGACGAGTCTGTCCAGCTCGTCGTGGATTGATTGCATCGTCTTATCCGACACAGGCGTGCTCTCGGCGGGGAGCGGTTGTGTGAGCAATAGTCCCGCAACAAGCTCTACCTTGCTCTCGAGGCCGTGGTGTGTTGGCTCGTAGTAGGTGCCCCAGCCCGTGATCATGTTGGATGCCTGGATGATCGACAGGGTGTAGAGGGGATCTCCTTCCGAGAGCAGCGCACGGAGCCTCGAGGTCGCCTCGACCATCTCTTGACAGAATGAGGCGTGTGCGTCGTTGCTCAGCGACCTGAGCTCGGCGTGCTCCTCGTCGGACAGACCGGAACGCGAATGCAGCTGGTCACCCACGTACTCGTCGCGGACGAGCTTGCTCATGAGTTGCGAGAACCTGTCCCCGCGGGCAGCAAGCGCTTCGGCGAGCTCCACGTGCTTCATCGCAATCGCCTCGACCGGCGTCGGATTGTCCTGGCGCGCGGGTCGCCCAGATTCCGCTAGGTGGGCTTTCGCCTTGGGTGTATGCGGTTGCTTTTTCCTAGACACGATTCATTAGCGGTCGGGCTGTCGGAACTGAGGTTAGTTCGCCGAGGCCGGCGTCCTCTAAAGACAGCGAGCCGGAGACACGCCTGCTTCCCGCGGGCAATGCGAGCGTCTCGGCCCATCCCGAGCCTCGTGCCTGCTTGGGACGAACAGGAGTAGTAGCAGCGCTGCGGCACGCGGCTGCTTCGCATAATTGCGTTCGCCGAGGTCTGGTTGCTCGTGTCTTCGCGCGTTCCCAGGAAGGACTGCTACTCGATCCCGAACCCCAGGTCGTTTTCCCGCTCCTGCTCGATGCCTTGCTCGAACGCCTGCTGGCGATCGCGCTCCTCCTGGATCGCCTGCTCGATGTAGGGGTCGCGCTCGACGGGCTCGCGCTCGGGCTGGTGCTCGGGATCGCGGCCGGCATTGTTGAAGTGCTCGATATGGGGCTCGCCGGCTCCTAACTGGGTCGGCCCGTTGGGTTGGTGCTCGCGGTCTGATTCCGGGGTGCCGGCTTCTCGAGCATGGGCACGTTCGATGCCCTGTTCGACTCGGCTCTGCAGCTCGGTCTCGATGTCGCGCTCGCCGCGGGCTTCTCTGCTCATCTGCACATCGGTGCCCTGCGGACTCTGGGTGACGGCGACAAACCCTTGCTCGGTCTCGGTCTGCCAGCCGCCGAACAACACGTACGTCGGCTCGCCGGTGTAGCCCTGGAGGTCGTAGGGCTGCTGGGTGTACGCGAGCTTGATGTCCCCGAGGTCGCGCACATCCAGCTGGATGTCCGCTGGGTTGGCGTCCTGGATGTTGACCGGGGCGCTCCTCGGTTCGTGCTGGTACTGCTCAAACCAGTCGCGAGCGTCGGCCTGCACCCGCTCGTTTGTTGGCTCGGCTGAGCTGTCGTAGTAGGCCTGGTCGTGTTGGCCGGGGGTGGCGAAGTCGTCATCGTCGGACCGGTCGTGCGGGCGGCTGCGATGGGTGCCGAGGAACTCGTCGATCTCCCGGTCGCGGGAATGTCTACGTTCGGTATCGCGCTGGCGCCGCGGTGCGCGATCCCTGGCCTGTTCCCGTTCTGCTTGGGCCTCTCGGCTCGGCTCGGCGATGTTCTTGGTGATGGAGGCTTCCTGGGCGCGGCTGCGCTTCATGCGCTCGGCGAGGCGTTCCATCGCGCCGGTGTCGAGTCCCATCTCGCCGAGGTCCTCCCGCGAGGTGTAGATCTGGGTCTGCTCGCGCGCGCGGCTGACCGTTACGTAGGCGTGCTCCTTGTCTGTCTGCCAGCCGCCGATCAGGATGCCGGAGGTCTCGGCGGTGATCCCCTGGGCCTTGTTCACGTGCACCGCGTAGGAGAGCGACAGCTCCGAGAACTCTTCGTGTTGACCTGCACCTCCCTGGGCTCGTGTTCGTTGGTCCGGATCGTGACCCGCTCCTCGTCGCGGCTGGCGTCGATCACGGTTCCCGTGATCCCGTTCTCGATCCGCTGCTCGCCAGGGACGCGGTATTTGGCGGTGAAGATGATCTGGTCGCCGGCGCGCAGGCCGTAGGGCCTGCCGGGCAGCTCGACGTGGTGGGCTCCGAGCTCGCCGGCATGCGCGCGGCGTTCCTGCGCCATCGCGTTCATCTGGTCTCGCTCGAGGTTGCTCGAGTCGGTGATCATCACGGCCTGACCGTTGGCCAGGCTCTTGCGGGTCGTATCCCAGTTCTCGACCATCGCCTCGGCCGCCTCCGCGCGTGTGTCGTGGAGGTGCAGGCGGTCGTGGGCTTGGTATTGCGCGAGCGCGGGTCCGGGTTCGCCCGATCTGATCTGCTCCCAGGCTTGTCGCTCCCACTCGTGGTTGGCTCTGTGTACTTCGGTCAGTTCGGCTGTGGGTACCCGACCTTCCAGGGCGGGGAAGAGTCCGCCGGGGCCGATGGAGGAGATTTGCGCGGCGTCGCCGACGAGCAGGGGCTTGGCGCCGCGCTCAGCCGTGAGCGCCACGAGTGGGGCGAGCCGCTGGTGGTCGGCCATCGCGGCCTCGTCGAAGACGATCACGGTGTTCGGCCCGATCCGGATGTGGCCGCTCGTGATCCCGTTGATGAGCTGGTCGGCTGTGTAGGAGCGGTCGAGGCTCGCGTCGGCCTGGAGTCGTTGCGCGGTCGCGCCGGCAATCGCGGTGCCGATCACCTCGATCCCTTCGAGCTGCCACGCCCTAGCGGCGGCGGAAATCACGACGCCCTTGCCGGTCCCAGCGCGCCCGACGAGCACCGCGATGCCGCCCTCACCCGTGATCGCCTCCAGCGCATCGCGCTGCTCCTGGGTGAGTGATCCTTCGATGTGTCTGCCGATCTCCCGGCGGGCCTGCTTGAGAGATTGCTCTGAGACCGGGGCGGCGATCTCCGTGGCGTGCCGCTGCGCGATGTCGAGGGTGGTCTGCTCCAGCTCGCGCAGCTGCCGGGTCGTCCACGTGCCGTCCTCCAAGCGGAGCAGCTCGCCGGAGCGGTGCAGCTCGTCGATGAGCCGGTCGGCGTCGGTGGGGCGGCACACGCCAGCGCTCAACTCATACGCCTTGGCGCGCAGTTCGTGGGTGGTGATCATCGACTGCTCGCGAGTGACCTCGGCCAGCAGCTCGTTGGCGAGATCGACGTTGGGGTCGCCGCGCAGACCCCAGTCGTGGAAGAGTTCCTCCGAGCGCGCCGCGGTCTGGTTGTGCTCGGCGCCGAGTGCCCGCCACGCCGCGTTCACGTCGATCGAGTCGGCGGCCGACTTGGAACCGCGGGTTCCCAGGGTGAGACTGTCCAGCTCACCGGGTCGCGGCTCACGGCCATAGCGCTGCCGGAAGAGACTCGACGCGCGGTCCACGTCCTGGCTGCGGGAGGACCAGTGCTCGGACAGGTCCTTTGAGACTCCGTGGATGGCGAAGTAGCGCTCGCCCTTGCCCTGGCGTCGTTCGATCGACAGACCAAGCTCCTGCAGATTCGCCGCCAGCTCCGATCGATACCAGGCGCCGCCCTCACGAGCCGCGCGGAACAGCTGCTTGGATTCGACCGCCGCCATCTTGCCGTCCTTACGCTGTGCGGCGATCACGGCGACGTGGGAGTGCAACTGCGGGTCAGGTATCCCGCTGGTGTCCTGGTCGCGACCCAACCTGCTCGATGTGTGCACGGCCTCCACTGCCAACAGACGCTTGGCCTTCTCGTAACGGACGACCCCGTTGGTCTTGCGTCGCACGAGCGCGACCTCGCGCTCCGTCCGTTCCAGAGCGCTCTTGACGGCGTTGCGATGCGCGACCTCGATCTGGGCGCGGCGATACGGATCGGCGGTAGCCCACAATGCCGAGACGTCCTTCGGCGGCGAAAAGGTCAGGTCGATCGCCGCGACCCTGGTGCCATTCGATCCGACTGGCCGGATCGCCTCGCCACCGACCGGCGAGAAGCCATGCATGACCGATCGGAGATCGGTCAGCTCGACAGGCTTGCTCGGGTCGATGCCGTAGGAGCGCAACAGCTTCTCCGGGCCGTGCCATTGCGTCGGCGCCAACCCACGGTGATTGGCGTCATGGGTGTAGTAGTCACCACGCGAAGCCTGCGACACCAAGTATTTCGACCACGTCGTCGCCGAACCGCCGGGGATCTTGTGAGTCGTCTGCACCGACCGAACGTAGCTCTCACCAAAATGCAGGTCAAGGAAAAGAGAGACAGACAATTAATACATCGCTATCATTGACCATATTCGTCTATTCAGCTCCTCAAGGTGCGTGTAGTCTGCGCCGTTTTGGAGGGAACTGCATGGATGCAGTGACCGTCTCAGCCCGAAGGGCCGTGACTTGTTTTCAGCCCCGAAGGGGCGTCTTTCTTTCAGCCCGATAGGGCGTTTGCTACGCGCCGTTTTGGAGGGAACTGCATGGATGCAGTGACCGTCTCAGCCCGAAGGGCCGTGACTTGTTTTCAGCCCCGAAGGGGCGTCTTTCTTTCAGCCCGATAGGGCGTTTGCTACGGTGATGTCCGTTTGTAGCGCCGAAGGCGCGTCGTTGGCCACGACGAGTGTTCGACTGTAGTTGTGCTTGCGTCAGCGTGAGGGAGCGGAACGCTGAGCGGGGCTGGAGCGTAGGCCCTTGAAGACGACAACCGTGAGCCAAATGAGCCCCGCAAGCAGGATCGCATATCGGCGCGGTACAATCCGTCCATGCCTTCAGTCGATCATTGGGCTGGCGTCGCCCCGGAGGCGCGCTTCTTCACGAAGACCATGGACGAGCTGCTCGCGACCACGACGGAGACCTCAGAGGAGCTGCTGGATCGTGCCCGCGATCTGCGCGCGAAAGCGGCGAGCACCGACATAGAAGGCTTTCGCAGCGCGTATCTCAAGATCGCGCTGCGCTACGAGCAGACAGCAGCGGCGCGAGTCGCGAGCGCCTGAGCGTCAGCGCTCCTCTGCCGCGACGGCTCTGAGCTCCGTGACAATCGCGGTCTCGCGGACGAGCAGCTCTCGCAGTATGGACTCCGCGTCGACAAGCTCCTTGTCCAACTGCTGCGCGGTCTGCTGCGCCACTTGCGGATCGAGCACCGATTGCTCGTGCCATTGGCTGGCGAGCGCGCGGGCGGATGCGCTCGCTTCGCCGGTTCTCTGTAGAACGATTCCCGCGGACTCGGCGAGCAGATTCCGAGATATAGGGGTTGCACGATCGGAGCTAACCAGACGCCGGTGTAGGTCGTAGATCGTCTCGTGGGCGAGCGCCAGCGCCTCGAGCAGCACGGTCAGCCGTCGCAGGGGGTCGGGAACCTCGCTCACGAGACGTCCGATCCGGGTCCGCCGCAGGAGCGCTCATCGAGGGGCATGCGCCGCATCATCGCAAGCACCGCGCGGCGGCGCGGATAGCCGGCACCTTGAACGATGCCACGGGCGATGCGCGTGCGGACGACTGATTAGCGGGGTCAAGTGACCCGCGGGAAACGCCTCGCGGTACAGCCGAGGACTTGACGCCGCGGCGCCGATCCATTCGCCCAGCCCATAATGCTCGTCGTTGGCAGGTCCCACCTGCCAACACCAGTGATTCTTTTGTTCGTTCGCGCCCCAGGTCGGATCTTCTTCGCCACTACGATTGAAGCGCAACCTCTCTCTCTACCCACTCAACGCGCCCGTGATGAGGGTGACCTGGCTACGCAGCATGCGCGCCGAGGCAGAGGGCCACATCAGCCAGAGAGTGGGAATCACCGTCTAGAGCGAATCGTCATGATTAACGTGTACATCGCCGTCATCACCCTTGTGATCTGGTACATCTTCTTCGCCGGAGCCCCCTCGCCAACCCTGTAAAGCACGCGGCGCCGATGCCCGCACGGGAGACGAACCCGACCCTCGACGCGTCCGCCCGAAGCGCGCCGCTCGGGACCATCTCCAGGCAATGATGTTGACGAACCCATCTTGGGGCATAGCGGCTTCCCTTCGGGGGCGGTAATCTCGTGGCATGCGCCGAGCCTTGCTGATCGTGGCGTTTGTGTTCCTGCTTGCAATGGACGCGCGTAGCCTCGTCGAAGTGGTCGGCTGGATCTTCGTCCATCAGCAGGGCGTCTACGAACGCGAGACGGCTGGCTTTCTTCGCACGCCATCTGCCCTCAGCTGGGGCGCATACATCGCAGCGACCCTATTCAACCTCAGCATGCTCTGGCTCACCATCCACGTGGCAAAACGCCTGCGGATACCTGCTAGCGCGCGTCTCTGACCTGCTTCGCTGGTTTGGTCATGAGGTGTTCACCTGATCCGAGTGCGCACGCTCAGCAATGACTCGTGTAGCCCAGGCACGCGGTCGCGCGCCCAGTGGTCGGCCGAGGAGCACACGGTGGCCTGCTATCCACTCGTAGGCTCGCGACGTCGTCCTTGGAAACTGCAACGCGACACGGGCGATTAGCGCCCCCCAGGGCAGGGCGGCGAAGATCGTAGGTATCGCAGCGCCACCTGAGCGAACTACGCGGGCGTCGTCGACGAGGTGCCACGACTTCAGGCGATCTTCACGTGCCATGTCGGAGAGAAGGTCCTCTCCGCGTGTGCTCTGGATCGATACGGGGCGCACGCGGTTCGCCCGATCCCAGGTCAGTAGCATCGCCAGTATCACTTCGCAGAACCCGCAGTCACTGTCATAGAGAACGATCAGGGTGCCCTCGCGGAGGTCGCGCATCAGGCACATCATGATGCCCGGGACGGGCCTCCCACGCGCGTTCGATCTGGCGCATGAGTGCTGGGTAGACGATGAGGTGTTGGAAAGGTCGTCGAGCCCTGGCGGTACCGCAGGTCATTCGGGCGCGGGATCGGCCAGAGCTGTGGCTCGGTCCCCGTGCCGACTATGCTCCTGACGTGAGGAATGAGCTGGTCGTCCGAGCAGCGGACCCGGCGCTCAGGCGCCATATTCGCGGTTATTGGGGCTACGCGCAGGAGCTCTCGGGCCCGGCGCGCCAGCGCGAGCCGCTTTCGACCGGGGTCGTCATGATTCTCGGGCTGGGACCCCGGCTCGGGCTGGCCGATCGGGCTGCCCCGGCGCTGCCGGCGGAGTGGTTTGGGTCCTTTGTGGCCGGTCTCGACGATGCGTGCGCGGTGATCGAGCACAGGGGCGAGATGCGTGGCGTGCAGGTCGATCTGAGTCCGCTCGCGACCCGGATGATCTTTCGCGAGTCGATGTGTTCGCTCGCGCGCGAGGTCGTTGCGTTAGAGGATCTGCTCGGCTGCGAGGGGCGCGTGCTCGAAGAGCGGTTGATGGAGGCGAGCACCTGGGAGGAGCGTTTTGATCTAGTGGAGGCCACGCTCGCCGCCAAGCTCCAGGCAGCCGAGCCGCCACCGCCGGATGTCGACTGGGCTTGGCGGCGTCTGACCGCAAGCCGGGGACGACTCCGTGTCGCCGAGCTCGCGGCCGAGCTCGGCTGCAGCCGCAAGCACCTGGCGGCGCGCTTTCGCGAGCACGTCGGTCTGTCGCCAAAGCTCGTTGCGCGCATGCTGCGCTTCCGTCACGCGAGCGACCGTCTGCTGGGCGCTACCAGCTCGAGTCTCGCGGAGGTCGCAGCGACCTGTGGCTACTACGACCAGGCGCACCTCCATCGTGACTTCCGCGACTTCGCTCAGACCACTCCGACGGCATACGTCTCCGAGCGGGTTACGTTTGTCCAAGACGCCAGCCCGGCCGCATCCTAGAGTCTGCGGCAATCCGACCGAGGAGCACGAGATGGCTGACCAGACACCAAATATCTTCCCTTTTATGCGTTTTGCCGATGCGGATGCGGCGCTTGAGTGGCTCGCGCAGGCGTTTGGATTTGAGCAGCGCGCCGTCCACCGCGACGATCAAGGCGTGATCCGGCACGCCGAGGTATCGCTCGGCGCGGGGACGATCATGTTCGGGCAGGGCGATCCCGGTGATCAGGGGGTCTACGTCGCCGTCGAGAACGCGGATGCCCACTACAAGCGCGCCAAGGCAGCGGGGGCCGAGATCACGCGCGAGATCGAAGACACGCCGTACGGCTCACGGGAGTACTCGACGCGCGATCTGGCCGGGCACACGTGGAGCTTCGGTACCTACCGGCCCGAGCCGCCGGCCTGAGCGCGAGGGTGGTCTCCCAGCAACAGGCTTGCTCCCTCGCACTCGGGCTGCCTGAGACAGTCGAGCAGGACCATCACGGCCGACCCTCTTTCCGCGTCGCGGGCAAGATCTTCGCAACCCTCTGGAATGAGGACCATATGAACGTGATGCTCGACGAGGCCGGCATCCTCACCGCTGCCCAGCGCGAACCCAAGACGTGCACGGAGTTCTGGTGGGGCAAGCGGCTCGGCGCCGTTCACGTAAATCTCGCCCGAGTCGCCCCGGACAGGCTGGCCGAGCTGCTCGCCGACGCCTGGGAGTGCAAGGCGCCGTCGAGCGTGGTGGCCGACACCACTGCACCGAGGTGAGGGCAGGAGCATCGGACGTAGCACCAAATGCGTGCGCGGACTCGCAAGCGAGACCGGTTACGCTCCGGCGAACGTGTCGAAACGCAGCCTGATGCTCGTCAACAGCCTGTTCCGTGTGAGCTACGGAGCGGGCGCGCTGTTCGCTCCGTCAAGGATGACCGAGCTGAAGCTGACACCAGATACCGCAGAGCATCCGGAGGCTCGCCTGTTCGTTCGCGGGTTCGGCGCGCATCAGATAGCCGTAGCAGCGGTGGGCCTTGCCAGTCGACGCTGGCGGCGACTCGAGCAGCCAGCCGCAGTAGCCGCTATCGCGATCGACGCCTTCGACATGCTCTCCGCGCTGGTCGAGGCACGCAGCCGAGGACAAGTGGACGCCGACCTATCCGGGGGCCTGGTGTTCTCGGCAGCGGGCGTGGCTACCGCTGCGGCCGCTCTACGGACGTCAGCGCTGGCCCAGAGGTAGAAAGATGGGTCTGGCAAGATCGAGCTGATGGCACACGCGGGAGACGAGCTGGTCAACCCGATCACAGGCGAGCGGATCGTGTTCCGCAAGACCGCAGCGGACACCGACGGGAGGCTGCTCGAGATGGATGACTTCTGGACGCAGCCGGGGCACCGCGCGCCGGAGCACGTTCATCCCGAGATGCAGGAGCGCTGGGAGGTCATCGCCGGTACCGCGTCCTTTCGCATCGCTGGCGACGAGTGGACCGCAGGACCGGGTGAGGTCGTCATCGCTCCTTCGGGCGTGCCGCACCTGGCGTGGAATCCCACCGATGAGCCTGTGCATCTTCGTATCCAGATGCGCCCCGCGCTTCGCTGGGAACAGTTCGTCGAGCGGTTGTTCGCGCTCGCACGCGACGGTCACACCGGCGAGCGAGGAATGCCAGACCCAACTCTGATGATGGAGTTGCTGCGCGAGTTCCCACGGGAGATCGCCCTGGCGCCGTCGATTCGGTAACTGATGCACCGCGATCATCTCATTGCCGTTCCGCGCGTCTGCGGGTAGCACGCAGGAGCGCGCGAACCACCAGCACGTGGCCGCGTGTGCCGATGACGAGCCCGCGGTACACGCGGCCGCTTACGCCTGGGAACTCCGCGCGCGTCTCCGCGCTGAGCGCGCGAACGTGCGAGCACGTCCACGAAGTGCGGTGCTCAGCTCGGCTCGGTGATTGTGCTCGTCGCGAGTGAGTCGGGGTCCTCGACGGTGTAGCGCAGCAGCATTAGCCGCACGTGATCGGGGATCGGAGCCTTCTCGCCGAGGCAGTCGGCGCGCACGAAGATATGGACGATCCGACCCTCCGCGAGCGTATCCCCATCCCGCGAGATCCCGATCGCGGACACCATCGACGTGTTGCCAAGGCGCTCGACCTCGAGCGTGATCTCGAGCTCGTCGTCGAAGCGCGCCGGTGCGCGGAAACGCACCCCCGTCTCGGCGACCACCAGGTCGAGGCCGTCGGCTGTCAGCGCCTCGTAGGAGCCCAATGCCTCGCGCCACAGCTCGGTCAGGGTGACGTCGAAGTAGACGAGATAGTTGGCGTTGAAGACGTGGCCCTGGGCGTCGCACTCGTTGTAACGAACGCGCAGGCGATGTACGAACGCAGGCATCTTCGGTGAGCTTACCATTTAGCGCCGCTCTACTGGTAAGGTCCGTTTATGTCGCGGACGCCCGAGACGATCCATCTGTGTGGAGAGACGCTCTGCCTGGATTACGCCAACAGCGTCGACTGGTCGTCGGAGGACGAGCACGTTGATCCCGAGCAGACCGACGTGCTGCGCACGGAGCAGATGCTGGCCCGCTGGGGCCGGCGCCTTGACCTGCTCCGCGACGACGCGGAGCCGGCAAGCGACGCCGAGCTAAACCGCGCACGCACGCTGCGGGACGCCGTTTACCGGCTCTTCTCCTCGGTCAGTCGAGACCAGCAGCCCGCGCGGAAGGACCTCGACGTGGTGATGAGCAACTACGTCGAGGCCGTCAAGCACGCCTCTCTGCTGGCCGGCGAGGACTTCTACAAGCTCGACTGGCTAGCAGGCGATCCACGAAGGATTCGCTACGCCGTCGCCACCGACGCGATCGCCCTGCTTCAGGATCCCAGCCGCCTGGAGCGAGTCAGCCGCTGCCCCGGCCGGCGCTGCGGATGGCTGTTCCTCAACACCAGCGGACGCCGACGCTGGTGCTCGATGTCCACCTGCGGCAGCCGCGACAAGATGCGGCGACTGCACCAACGCCGCACACAACACACGGGCTGAGTGCGCTTCGGCCACTTCCAACGCAACCTCGGCATCGGCCGCAACGTCCTCGCCGCCCGCCTCTCCGCGCTGGTGGAGCACAGGCTGCTCGAGCGCGTGCGCTACCGCACCGACCCCGACTGGTACGAGTACCGCCTCACCGAGGCTGGCCTGGATCTCTTCCCCGCGATCCTCACGCTCAAGGCATGGGCCGAGCGCCACCTGCTCGACCCCAAGGACCCCCGGCTGCACATCCGCCACCGCGCCTGCGGCGCCGAGCTCGCGCCACTTGTCGTCTGCGAGAGCTGCCGCGAGCCTGTACACGCCAGCGAGGTCGAATACGGAGCCACAGACCGCGTCGGTGCCTGAGATAATCGAGAGCAGGTCTTTCCGTCGATGTCTACGCACCAAACCCTCCGATACGTCGACCCGCTCGCAGCTCGCGGCCCGATCTACCGTGCGTATGTCCGTCTCGCCAGCGGCCGCCTGGCGACGTGGCTGTCGAAGAGGGCCATCTGGAGCGCGATCGTGTGGAAGATCGACCCCTACCTGCTACGGGTGACCAAAGGCCGCCTCGGCACGGGACTCCTGCTCCCGACCGCGCTGCTTCAGACGCGCGGCGCGCGCACCGGACTCGTTCGTCGCAACGCAGTCATCTATTTCCACGACGGCGAGCGAGTCACGATCATCGCCTCACAAGCTGGCCGCCCCGACAATCCTTCGTGGTTCTACAACGCGCGCGCGAACCCCGAGGTCCTCTTGGGCGGCCTGCCCTTCCGAGCCGAGGTCATCGAGGACGAAGTGTCGCGCGCCAGGCTGTGGGAGCTCGCCGACCGCGTCTTCCCGGCGTTCGCCGTTTATCGAGACAGCGCGGCCCGCGCCGGTCGGACAATTCCCATCCTCCAACTCATCCCCAGCGGGAGCTAGTCACAGCTATCGCGGTTCGGCCATTCCGTCCGGGTGAGCATGTTGTCCATAGGTGCTGAAGCGCGTATGCGCGCCACGGTCGCCACTGCTGGGCGATGTCGGTGATGTCTTTCGGGGTGGTGGATCGTCCGAGCCGGGCGAGTGCCCGCTTGACGCCGAGGTCGGTGGGGAGGAATGCGTCGGGGTCGCCGAGGGCGCGCATGGCTATGTACTCGGTGGTCCACGCCCCGATGCCTGGAATCGCCATCAGCCGCGCGCGGACCTCGTCGCGATCGCTGCCGGGATCGATGACGATCTCCTCCCCCGCGAGCGCCGTGGCGAGAGCGTGGAGCGTTCGGCCGCGGCGGACGGGCCCCGCGAGCGCCGCTGGAGCGGCGCTCGCGATCGCGTTTGCGGTGGGAAAGAGATGCGTCAGGCCGCCGTCCGGGGCCGGCAGGGGCTCGCCGAGCGCAACCGTGAGCTTGGCGGCTGTTGTGCGTGCGGCCGCGACCGAGACCTGCTGTCCGAGGACAGCGCGAATCGCAAGCTCCGGCCCGTCGACGGCGCCGGGCACCCGCAGGCCGGGCATCTCGGCGACCAACGGGGAGAGCAGGGGGTCGTGCGCGAGGTGTGCGCTGGGGATGCTGGGGTCGGTGTCGAGGTCGAGCAGTCGCCGGCAGCGCTGAACGGCGGCGGGGAGGTCGCGGAGGTCTGCCAGCTCCAGCCCGCACGCGATGTATCTCCCGGCGAGGCTCAGCTCGACGACGCCGTGGCCGTGCGGGAGGCGCAGCGTACGCCGGTAGGAGGCGCCAGTGACCTCCTCGACACCTGGGACGGCGCGGGCCGCGAGGAACCCGAGCAGGTGATCCCAGTCCAGCGGGTCGCGGTAGCTCAGACGCACCGTCAGCGCGCGCGAGCCGCTGGCGTGATAAGCGGCCGAGGCCCGGCGGCGCAGCTCGGTGGGCGTACGCCCGTAGACGGCCCTGATCGTGTCGTTGAACTGCCGCACGCTTGAGAACCCCGAGGCGTGAGCGATGTCGATCAGGCGCAGGCTGCTGGTCTGGATCAGCATTCGCGCGGTCTGCGCCCGCTGCGCCCGGGCCAGTGCCAGCGGCCCGGCGCCGAGCTCGGCTGAGAGCTGGCGGTGCAGGTGACGCTCGCTATAGGAAAGGCGCCGCGCCAGGCCGGCGACGCCCTCCCGGTCGATAACCCCGTCCGCGATCAGCCCGATCGCACGGGCAGCCAGGTCTCCTCGCTGGCCCCACTCCGGCGAGCCCGGCGCAGCGTGGGGGTGGCAGCGAAGGCAGGCGCGAAACCCCGCTCCCTGAGCCGCCGCGGCGGTTGGATAGAAGCGGACGTTCTCGCGCCGGGGTGTGATCGCCGGACAGCTCGGACGGCAGTACACGCCGGTCGAGGTCACGGCCACGAAGAACCGACCGTCGAAACGCCGGTCGCGGCTGCGCAGCGCCCGATAACGGACATCGAACTCGGCGGTCACAACCACAGTATGGGCACCGAACCTAGCGGCTATCGGACATGGACAGCAAGCAGGCCGTCATCGTCCGAATCCCGCCAGACACAGCACCGGCGGTGCGGCAGGCTTTGCCCGCGATGCTCAACGTCACACACGAATACGCGGACCTCGGCGAGGTCCAGCTGCATTACGCACACGCCGGGCGCGGACCGCTGATCATCTTCCTCCACGGGTTCCCGCAATGCTGGTACATGTACCGCCACCAACTCCAGGAGTTCAGTCGGGATCATCTCGCGCTCGCCCCCGACCTGCGCGGCTACAACCTCTCCTCAAAGCCCGAGCACCTCCACCAATACGGCGCCTGGCACACCGCACGGGACATCCGGGCGCTTGCTATGAGCCTCGGCTACGAGCGGTTCGTGCTCGTGGGGCACGACTGGGGCGCCGCGACCGCGTGGACATTCGCGCTGCACCACCCCGAGCTCCTCGACGCGCTCGTGATCCTTGCGACACCGCACCCCGCGACATTCGACCGAGCCCTGCACGAGGACCCCGAACAGCAACAGGCAAGCCAATACCTCCTCGGACTGCGCGGAGCAAACATCGAGGCACTCATCTCCCACGAAGACTTCGTCGCCCTGCGCAACACGCTCGACCACCCCTTTATCGACGACCGCGACCTGGATCACTACCTGCAGAGCTGGCGCCAGCCGGGCGCGCTGCACGGAATGCTGAGCTGGTACCGGCGCGAGGGCCTTGGCCCACCCGAGGACGGCACTCCGGCACGCGGGAACTACGCCCCCGAGATCACACCCCTGACGGTGAGCGTCCCAACACTCGTGATCTACCCCACTGCTGACCTGTACACACGCCCGGCAGCCCACGAAGGACTCGAACGATACGTGCCCGACCTCACTTTTCACTCAATCGAGGGCGCCACGCACTGGATCGCAGAGCAGCACCCCGAGCTGGTCAACCGGCACATCCGCGACTTCCTGGATCAGCGACGCGCTTCGCGTGACTGGCGTCGATTTGGTGTAGACAATCATCGACGCTCAGACAGTCGCAGCGAAGTCCCTGTTCGAGGATCTTCTTCACAGCGGTTGCCTGGGCGAGTGTTCGATTGACCTCGGGCAGCTTGCGCTCGGCCAGCTCGCGCCAGATCCCCGGTGGCGGTGTTCTATCGGATAGGCCAGCGAGCACAATGCCTATCTCGGCAAGCGTGAATCCTCCGCGCTTCATTAGCACGATCAGTGATATCTGCCGCAGGGTCTGTGGCTCGTAGCGACGCTTGCCGCCAACACGTTCTGAAGCGGCGAGCAGCCCGGCCGCTTCCCAATAGCGGAGAGTCGAAGCGGACACACCCGTGCGGCGAGCAGCCTCGCCGATCGTCAATTCGGAGCCGTCTGATGCCACGTCCTTGACTTAAAGCCTACTTGAGGTTGTAGACCATGTCGAAGCCAGCAACGAAAGGAAGACAAATGCCCGAAATGCCACCCAACTCCACCGAGGCACCCGCCGACGGCGCAAGCTGCACCGTCCCGTCTGGCGGAGATGGCAGAAGCCGACGCCCTGGTGTCGGAAGACTGCTCAGCGGCGGTTGCTGCTCTGAGGACGCAGTGTCCCACGCACCGATGGGCCGAACCGCTCGATGGTCCCGCGCGCTTGCCGGCGTGTGGTTTCTCCTGCTCGCAGGCGCGCTCGGGACGCGCCGGCTACCTGGGGGGATCGCGCTGTGGCCCACCTCGCTCGTTCCCACGTGGTTCGGGATCTCCCATCTCGTCGGGGGCGTGACCGGCTACCACGGCTGCCCCGAGATCGGCGCGATCCCAAGCGTGATGCTCGGGCGACAGGTGAAGACCAACTGTCAGCTCTGGCAAAGCATCGACTTATGGGTCGACCCCGCCGCTCCGATCGCTACGCCTTGCTGCTGAGTACAGAGTGCCCCCACCAACCCTCGCAGCGATGACAGGCCGATCGATCGCGCTGTTCGCTGCCGCCGCGTTGGCGGAGATCGCGGGGGTCTACCTGATCTGGGCCTCGCTTCGAGAGGGCAAGGGCCCACTTGCCCTCGCCGGTGGCGCGGTCGCACTCGTCCTCTACGGCGTGCTCGCCACGCGGCAACCAAACAACAGCTTCGGCCAGGTGCTCGCCGCCTACGGCGGCGTGTTCGTCGTCGGCTCGCTGCTGTGGGGCATTGCCTTCGACGGGTTTACACCCGACCTCTACGATCTCGCGGGAGCGCTCGTCTGCCTCGTCGGCGTCGGTCTAATCATGTACGCGCCTCATTGACATCCAACGGCCGGGCGCGTCGCCCATCTCGTCTTCACAGCGCAAGATCGATGTGCCGCACGAACCGCACCCTGTGCTGTTGTTGCTCATAGCCTGCGGCCCGCCAGAAGCTCATCGCGGCCGGATCGTCCTCGGCGACGATCGCGGTAAGCCTGACCGCGCCTCGCTCGCGCAGGCGCCGCTCGCCCTCCCTGAGCAGCATCGTCGCGAGCCCCTTGCGCCGATGCTCCGGCGAGACCGCCAGCCGGTAGAAGCTCCCACGCCAACCGTCCCACGCAGCGATCAACGAGCCGGCCAAGACACCGTCGAGCTCAGCGACCAGCAGCGCCTGGGGGTCGGCAACCAGCAGTCGGATCAATCCGTCGAAGGAGTCAGTGACGCTCGGCAGGCTGCCCGCCGCAGCCCACAAGTCGAGCACGGACTGGATGTCCTCCTCGATGGCGCTGCGGATCGCCCAGCGGTCGAAGACGTCCATGCGCTCGATCAACCCCTCGCTGATCACATACCGGTGCTCGACCGTATCCTCGGAGATCACGCTCCCAGCACTGTCGCGCACCACCTGACGGACCGTCACGACAACTTGACCGTCGGGTTGCTGCTCTATGCGCTGCGGCTCGACACGCGAGTCGATCAGGTCAAACTGCCGCCGCCAGTACTCGCGAACCTCCCGGTGGCCATGCAGGCGTCCGCCCTCCATCCCGTTGGGCCAGTCGACGTCCGGGTGCATCAGCGAGAGCGCTTTCTCGATGTCGCGTGCGTTGAACGCCTCGTAGGCGCGGCGCAGCAGTTGCTCGTGCGGATCGCTCACGATGGTGGCGCCTTTGCTATGACCGCCCACAGGCGATCGAGCAGCTCGGGTGGGAACCCCGCGCGGTGACGGGCGTAGTCCGATGCGGTGCGAGCGAAGTCGGGTGGGCGGGCGACCACCGTGACGCTCAGCATAGGCACGGCTTACACCATGCCGCACGCCTGCTGCCCGGCGAGGTGCCTGCGCTGGGCGCTGATGGAGGCGGCCGTGGTGGCTTGTCGTCACCCGCTCTACCGGGATCCAGGCCAAACAGATGGGCGGCCGCGCCATCGTCAATCGGTACAGGGCGATTGTCGATCACTGCACGGGTTCGCCTTCGCGGGCTCGCGCTGCGCCAAGCCGCTGCCGCAGGTTGGCGCGCACGTCCGGCCACTCCAGGTCGGTCACGCTGTAGAAGGCCGAGTCGCGCACACCGACATCCTCGATGATCATGTGCCGGCGGAAGACACCCTCGAACTGGGCGGGCAGCGCCTCGAGTGCCGCGCGGGAGCGCTCGTTGCGAGCATCGGTCTTGAACTCCACGCGCATGCAGCCGAGACGCTCGAACGCGTGCTCCAGCATCAGCAGCTTCGCCTCGACATTGGCTCCGGTGCCCCACGCGGATGGTTCGAGCCAGGTGCCGCCGATCTCGAGGCCGCGGTGAGCCTCGCGCAACGCGTGATAGCCCGTCCCACCGATCACCCGCCCGGTGGCACGATCCAGGGTCGCGAATGCGCACTCCTCGCCCGCCTCAGACGCTGCGAGGGTCGTCTCGAACCACGCCTGGAAATGCCTAGGGCTCTTTCCTCTCGGGATCGTCCAAGTGCGGGTCCTGGGGTCCTGGCAGGCCGCCCACAATCCCTCCTCGTGATGAGCCTGTAGCGGCTCCAGCACGACGATCTCGCCCTCGAGGCGCCTGGCCAACCCGTCCCACATGACGGATGGGAGACTATATCGACGGCGACGAGGGAGTCGCCGAAGAACAGCAGCCGACGTGTCAGTCACAGCCCGGGTGAACACGGTGAACGAACTGGGTGAGGAACGGCACGGCGCCCCGCCGTTCGTAGAGGCGCATCGCCTCAGTGTTCGTCGTGATCACACCGATGATCATGTCCTCGATGCCCGACTCTCTGAGCTTCGCTTCCACGGCGTCCAGCAGCATCGATCCAACTCCCTGTCCGCGCACCTTGGGCAAGACGACGAGGATCGCGAGCTCGGCCAGCGGGTCCGAGGCTCTCCAGGATGCGGCGAAGCCCGCTCCGGGACGAACGCGCACGAAGGCGTAGCCGACGTAAGCACCGGCGTCCTGTGCTGCGAGGACGAACGAGTCGGGCTCTGACGCGAACCACTCTCGCTCGATCTCCCGGCGTGACTGCCATGCCTGCTCGAACGGAACCTCGCGGTCGCGTAGGTGCGGCGTCAGCTCGGTGTGATGCTCATACAGGGCGCGCCACACCGGCTGAAGATCGTCCAGGCGGTCCTGCGGGACTGAGACGACGGCAAGCTCGCTCACGCGGGGAGGATCGCAGACGCTACGGCATCGCGGTCCTATGGAATGATCGCCGTCGTGGCAGAGCAGGTCCCAGCGGTGTGTGACGCACTCGATGCGATCGAGCGTCGCCGTTGGGAGCGCCTGACTCGGCTGCTGCACCCCGAGGTCCACTGGACGACGGCGGCCGAAGAGGATCTACACGGTCCGCGCGAGGTGATCGCGCGGCTCTCGACCGACCCGCCGCCGGCTCCACCCTCCTTCCACGAAGTTCGTGACGGACTATTGTACCGCTGGATCGACTGTCCCGGCTGACCGGGCACGAGTCGATGCGGCCGATCTCACCGGCCGCGGCACTAGGGCACTGATTCCTTCGATTCGTCTTTATGAAGGCGGTCAACCTGCATCAGGCACGACCTCGAGCAGGCCGTCTCGTCAGGGAACCCACTGGGATGAGTTAGGGACATTCCCGATTGCGCGATCGCCGCTGCGCCTCGACACTGTCCCCATGCTCAAGGCGGTTGCTGATCGCACAATCACCGGCGAGGTAGCCGATGTCTAGCTCTGAGAGCGGGCGTGAGGGGCGCCCACGCCTCGTCCGCTCACGACGTGGGCGTTTGATCGGCGGCGTGTGCAGCGGCCTGGGGGCTCACTTCGACGTCGACCCGATCCTGTTTCGCATCGTGTTCGTGGGGCTTGCGATCTTCTCGGGGGTAGGGATCGGGCTGTATCTGGCGATCCTGCTGCTGGTGCCGGAGGAGGGGGCGAGCCGGGCGCCGATCTGCATTCGCCGCTCGTCTTGGCGGAGCGTCCTCGGCGTCGTCGTGGTGGTCGTGGCGGCAGCGATAGCCCTGCATGCTGGCGGCCATGCCGGACATCGCGGCGCGTGGGGGTTCGGTGTGGGCGTTGGGTCGCTCGCGCTCGTGGGTATCATCGCCGTGCTGGCGTGGTTTCGGTTGCGCAGGCCCATCGGGGAGCCAGGGCACACGAGCGCCGATCGGAGGCTGTTCGGCTGTCTCGCGCTAGCGACGGCCGTCGTCGTCTGTGCGGTCCTGTTCGCGCTAGCGGGCGCGTGGCTTGCGGGCATCGACGGGCGGCTCGCTGCCTGGGCGGTGGTCGCGATCGGCGCGCTGCTGGTGCTCAGCGCGTTCACGGGCTGGGCCCGCTGGCTCGTGCTGCCGGCCGTCGCGTTTGCCCTGGCGGTGGCTACGATCGCCGCCGCACACGTGGACCTGCACGGCGGCATGGGCGAACGCACGTATCGCCCGCAAACCTTCGCTGAAGTGCGCAGCGGCTACCAGCTCGGCGCCGGGCGGCTCGAAATCGACTTGCGCGACGTCACGTTTCCGGCGGGCACCACCCAGCTGCACGTGCGGCTGGGCGTGGGGGAGCTCGTGGTGCTGGTGCCCCGCAACGTGTGCGTCGCGACCAGCGCGCGCATCGGCGGTGGGTACGTCGGGGCGCTCGAAAACAGGTCCGGAGGACTCGACGTCGACTGGGCCGAACGTCCCTCTCCGCCGACCGGCACGCCGCGTCTGGTGGTGGATGGGAATGTCGGGCTCGGCGCGCTGCTGGTGGCCGACCATCCCGTCGAACACGGCTGGGGCGGTTGGAGCGGCGAAGGCGGCTGGTTTGCCAGCCACGCCCACCCCGCCGCGCTCGGCACCAACGAAGCCTGCCTTGCCTCGACGGAGGCGAGTCGATGACGCGCCCACCCAACGTCACAGTCCTGCTGACGGGCATCGTCCTGCTCGCGCTGGGCGTGCTGCTGGTGCTCGACTCGGGCGGCGTCGTCGACCTCGGTTTCGCCTACATGGCGCCCGTGCTCGTCGGTGCGCTCGGGGCGATCCTGCTCGCCAGCGGTCTTGCCAGCCGTCGCCGCGGCCGCGGCTGAGATCATGAGCGGCGATGTCCCACTCCGCGAACCCGCCGCGCGGCGGTTTTAGGATCGCGATCGGCACCGGCCTGCTGGCCTGTAGCGGCCTGCTGTTCGTACGCGCAGCGGGGCCGTGGCCGGGAGACGCGATCGTGTGGCCGGCCGTCGTCGCCGCTCTGGGGGCGCTGCTGATTTGGCGGGCGCCCGCCGTCGCTCCCCGGCGCCGTCGCGGCTGGGCCGCCCATCGCACTTCCGAGCTGCCGCCGCCACGCGAGCTGTCCGCGCGTACGCGCATGCTCGGCCGGCCCGAGGTGAGCCGCGGCGGGCTCGGCGTCGCGCTGGTGCTCGCCGGCGGGTTTGCGTTCCTATGGGCCAACGGCGCGACGCGGCCCGCAGGCGAAACGGTGCTCGCGGGCCTCGCGGTACTGGTCGCCGTCGCGTTGATCTTCGCTCCTTCCTGGCGGCGCCTCGCGCGCAGTCTCACGGCCGAGCGGACCGAGCGCATCCGCTCCCAGGAGCGCGCCGACGTCGGAGCGCACCTGCACGACTCGGTGTTGCAGACGCTCGCGCTGATCCAGCGCAGCGCAGAGGATCCCAAGCGGTGGCCGCGCTTGCGCGCCGCCAGGAGCGCGAGCTGCGCGGCTGGCTGGCCGGCGGGGACTCGCGCGAGCCCGGCGAGCGGCTCGCCGGCGCCCTACAGGCGGCGGCCGCTGAGGTGGAGGCGGCGGTAGGCGGCTCGGTCGAGGTCGTGGCGGTCGGTGACTGCTCGCTGGATGAACGCGGCGGCGCCGTGGTCGCGCCGCCCGCGAGGCGATGCTCAACGCCGCGAAGTTCGCCGGGCAGCGCCGATCTCTGTCTACGCCGAGCTCTCCGGCGAGCGCATCCAGGTGTTCGTGCGCGATCGCGGCGCGGGCTTCGACGCTTGCGCGGTGCCCGGCCGACGGCGCGGCGTGCGCGAGTCGATCATCGGGCGGATGGGGCGCGCCGGTGGCCGCGCGAGTGGTGCGTGCCCGCCGGGCGGTGGCACCGAGGTCGAGATCGCGATCGATCGTGGGGACCGGCCATGAGCGAGCGACCGGCGCGCGCGGGTTGTGATCGTCGACGACCACGACCTGTTCCGCGCGGGCGTGCGCGCGAGTCTCGGCGTGGGCGTCGAGGTGGTCGCCGACGAGCGGCAACGTCGAGGATGCGGTGCGCGCGATCGAGGAGCTCGCGCCCGACGTCGTGCTGCTCGACGTGCACATGCCAGGCGGCGGCGGGGTCGGAGGTGATCCGTCGCGTGGCCGCAGACCTGCCCCGCCGTCCGCTTCCTCGCGCTGTCGGTCTGCGACGCCGCCGAGGACGTGATCGCGCTGATCCGCGCCGGCGCGCGCGGCTACGTAACAAAGACGATCTCAGGCCCCGAGCTGGCCGACGCGGTCTGCCGGGTGACGAGGGTGACGCCGTTTTCTCTCCCCGCCTGGCCGGCTTCGTGCTCGACGCGTTTGCCGGTGAGATCCCGCCCGCCCAGGTGGACCCGGAACTCGACCTGCTGACGCCGCGCGAGCGCGAGGTGCTCCAGCACATCGCGCGCGGATACATGTACAAGGAGATCGCCGCTCAGCTCGGCATCTCGGCCAAGACGGTCGAGGCACACGTCTCGGCGGTGCTGCGCAAGCTTCAGCTCTCGAGCCGCCACGAGCTGACCCGCTGGGCGGTACACCGGCGGCTGATCGAGGAGTAGTTCGCAGGGGGCGAGTAAGGGACATTCCGGATTGCGCGCGCCGCTCCGTGAGCAAAACTACACCCGTGCTTCAGATCCTCGCCACCCCGCTAGGACCATGACCAGACGACTGACAACGCTCGCCACGGCCCGTCCGCGGCGCGTGCTGCTGGCGGCAGGCGCGCTGTTCGTGATCGCGGCGGTGATCGGCCTGCCAGTGACCGGGATGCTGGGCAGCTCCCCGCAGGACTTCGAGGATCCCGCATCCCAGTTCGAACGCACGAACGCGGAGGCCAGGGCCGCGACGGGGCAGAACCCCGAAATCAACGTGATTGCGGTGCTGCGCAGCTCCCACGACTTCGCGACCGACGCCGCGGCCCAGCAGGCCGCGCGGACGCTCGCAGGGCTGATCGCAAGCCAGCACGGAGCCCAGCGTCTGCTCGACTATCCTGCGAGCCGCTCGCACGCACTGCTTTCACGCGACGGTCAGCAGACGGTGCTGCTCGCCGCCTTTGCGACCAACGTAGACGGGACGGCGGCCATCGCGCGCGTGCGCTCCGCGCTCGCGAGGCCGCCGATCGCCGCAAGGCTTGCGGGAATTGGCGTGCACTTCGGCGGCTTCGCGCTCATCAACCAGGAACTTAACGAACGCACCACTAACGCACTCGCGAGCACCGAGCTGTTCGCGTTCCCGTTCCTGCTGCTGCTGTCGTTCTGGTTCTTCCGCGGCCTGATCGCGGCGCTGCTGCCGCTGCTCGTCGGCGGCTTTGCGATCGTGCTCACCTTCCTGATACTGCGGATCGTCGACCAGTTCACGCCGGTCTCGGTCTTCGCCCTGAATCTCGTCAGCGGCATGGGCCTCGGCCTGAGCATCGACTACAGCCTGTTCGTGCTCTACCGATACCGCGAGGAGCTCGCCGACGGCGCCGATGCCCACGAGGCGATCGCGCGCACGCTGCGGACGACGGGGCGCACGGTGCTGTTCAGCTGCCTGACCGTCGCGGCCGCGATGATGACCCTGCTCGTGTTCCCGATCGGCTTCCTGTCCTCGATGGGCATCGGCGGATCGGCGGTGGCCCTTTGCGGCGGCGCGGTGACGCTGATCGTGCTGCCCGCCGTGCTGATCGTCCTCGGCGGGCGCATCAACGCGCTCTCGCCGGCGTGGCTGCAGCGGCGCGCGGCGCGCTCAGCCAGGGCCACCGAAGAGGGCGGTTGGTGGCGGCTGGCGCACGGCGTTGTGCGCCGCCCGGCGCCGATCGCCCTGATCAGCGCAGCCGTCCTGCTGGCATGCGCGATACCAGTGCTGGGCCTGAAGTTCACCTCACCCGGCGCGAACCTCCTGCCCATCTCAGCCGAAAGCCGCCAGGTCGAAACCGCGCTGGCCAAGAGCTTTCCCGCCAACGCCGGCGAATCGATCGAAATCGTCTTGAAAGGGACGCGCTCCTCTGCGCTGCACCTGACCGCCGCGGCGTCTGCGACTGCCGGCCCGCTGGCCAGCACATCGCCCCCCACATACCTCGGTCATCGCACGTGGAAGATCCTGCTGCTCCCCCACGGATCGCCGTACTCCGGCATCCAACAGCATCTGCTGCATCGGCTGCGAGCGCTCGCGAATCCGGCCGGCGCGCTGGTGGGCGGAGCGACCGCCTTCTTCGTCGACCAGCAGTCCGCGATCGCCTCGCACATCCCGCTCGCGCTGCTGATCCTGCTGCCGATGACCGCCGCCTTCCTGTTCGCGATGACCGGCTCGGTCACGATCCCGATCAAGGCGATCGTGATGAACATGCTCAGTGTGAGCGTCGCCGTGGGACTGCAGGTGCTGATCTTTCAGGACGGCCACCTCTCGGGCCTGCTTGGGTTCACGCCGCTCGGGGGCCTTGAAGAGTCGAGCCTCGTGCTGATGCTCGTGCTCGCCTTCGCGCTTGCCACCGATTACGAGGTGTTCGTGATCGCCCGCATCAAGGAGGCACACGACCACGGCCTGCCCGACCGCGAGGCGATCGCCCTCGGCATCGAGCGAACCGGCAGGATCATCACCGCGGCCGCCCTGCTGTTCTGCGTGGCGATCGGCGCGCTGGCCACCTCCGAGCTCTTCTTCACCAAGCAGCTCGGCCTCGGCGCCGCGCTCGCCGTCGCGGTCGACGCGAGCATCGTCAGGGCGCTGCTCGTGCCCTCCCTGATGGCGCTGATGGGCAAGTGGAACTGGTGGGCACCGGCGCCGTTGCGTCGCCTGCACGACCGTATAGGACTACAAGAGACCGCCCCAGCCAGCGTGGAGCTCCACTGACCCCCGTCGTGGAATGATCGGCTAATGGCCCGGTCCACCTTCGTGCGTCAGCCGCTCCCGCAGGTGAGTAGGCGCTACGACCGTATGGCGCGCTGGTATCGCGTCGCCGAGATCACGATCCTGCTACCCCACCGACTCCGCAAAAAGGCGGTTCAGCGATTGGACCTGAAGCCCGGCGAGACGGTCCTGGAGATCGGTTGCGGCACCGGCCGCAACCTGCCGCTGCTCTGCGATGCGGTAGGCGGTGAGGGTCAGGTGATCGGCGTGGACGCCTCGAGTGGAATGCTCGCCCGCGCACAGCAATGGGTCACCCACCATCACCGGCAAAACGTTCGCCTACTGCACCAGGACGCCGCCGAGCTCACCCTCCCCGGCCAAGTCGACGCGGTGCTGTTCAGCCTCAGCTACTCCGTGCTTCCCGACCGCGACACGGTGCTGCAGAAGGCGTGGGAGGCGCTGCACCCCGACGGACGCCTCGTGATCATGGACGCCGGTCTGCCGGCCAGCCCGCTCGGGCGGCTGTTCGGACCCGTCGGAGAGGTGATCGCGACGGTCTTTCCCGGAGACCCCTACTCGCGACCCTGGGAGGACCTCACAAGCCTCTCCCAGACGGTGCATAGCGAGTGGTTTCAACTCGGCATCTACTTCATATGCACAGTCCGCAAGCCAGGAACGAGCAAGCTGCAGATACCCTCCGCCTCGTGACCAACATCAACGATCCACACTTCGACGAGCCACGCGAGCACCCGGGATTTCGCTGCCTACGTGCTCGTCTGAGCCGTCAGGCCGGCAGCGACCGTTTGGGGTTGAGCCTGTGGGAGCTGCCGCCTGGTGAAGCGGCCTATCCTTACCACCACCACCTCGCCGAGGAGGAGCTCGTGGTCGTCCTCGACGGCCGGCCGAGCCTGCGCACACCCGACGGGTGGCGAGAGCTCCAGGAGGGAGAGGTCGTGCCGTTCCTGCGCGGCGAGCAGGGCGGGCACCAGCTGGTCAATCGCACCGATGAGACCGTGCGCTTCCTGGCGTTCAGCACCAACGGCGAGCCGGACATCGTTCTCTGCCCCGACTCGGACAAGCTCGGCGTCTTCGAGCGACATCCGACGGAGCTGGACTGAGGGCGATGTTCCGCCTAGCGACACGGTCGACTACCACGAGGGCGAGCAGCCACCACCCAAGGAGTGAAGCTGACCACGGCGTGCCCCGACGACAGCCGGGGAGGACAGCACCGAACCCGGCCGGATCAGCTGAGCACGCGCGTTGTGATTCGGCCGTCAGTTGGCGAGAGCGTGCACGAGCACACCGAACCTGTATGGCTGTCCGTGCGGGGTGCCGTCTGAGCGTGTCATGTAGACGGCATGGCCTTCCTCGCTGGTGAGCGTTCGCTCGGCCCGCAGTCTGAAGCGCGACAGCGTCTCATCGACACGAACTTCGGGTATGCCCCAGCGAAACGGCTCGCCTCTTGCCGCGGCTGCCCTGCACAGCTCGCGTGCGCCGTAGTACTGGCGTGACCCGTCGATTGCCTCCGCCCAGAACGCGTCGAACACGATCGACGTGCGGGGACGCTGTGCGCGGCGACCCAGGAGAGACCTCCGCGAACCGCTTGGTCCGGCAGATAGAAGCTCACGCCCGACCAGACGAACAATGTCCTCGCGGACCGCTCGTGCAGCGACGGCGGCTGGCGAGGTCGTCGCGCTGAAGTCGCCGACGAAGGTGACGCTCGGGCTCGGCCGAGGGCCGGCAAAGCCGGGCGAGCTCGGATGCCGTGGCTTGCGCGGATGTCATCGACTTGATCACACGACACACCGCGCACACCTCCGCGAGTCGGTACGCACGCGAGCCGAACCCGGCCCCCAGCAGGATCAGCTCGATCCGATCGCCGCGGCCACCTCACCGAGCAGGTCTCGTCAATGAACTTGGTCCGCACCATCGATGGGTGCAGGCGCCGGGACGCAACCGGCGGCGCGGAGCGCAGCAACGTCCCCGTGCTCGTGCAGCTCGACCTGGCGAGCGTCGTGACATTCAAGCCGCCCAGGAAGCCCGCCGCCAGCCCCCGGGACGAGGATCGGGGATCATCCCCAGCGCACACTGCTGCATCGCATCGCACACGAGCCCCCGCGGTGCTACGCGGAGTCAAGGCGGACGCGGCCATGCTCCTGCACCAGCGCCAGCGCGACCCCACCCGGAATCGGAGCCAGACGCGTACGCCTCGGTCATAACCGGCGGCACAGTACAAGGCCGTGAGCACCGATGCCCCGATGCAAAGGCCACTGCCGCCAACGATCCAGACCGAACCCGAGAGCGACCATACTCATCGAGCGCCCGAACGGCGACGATCAGCGCGAGCTCCAGCCACTTGAAGTGGCAGTCGACCTGCTGGAAGCCCGCGTCGCGCAGCCAGCCAAGCTGCTCGCACAGGCCGGCAAGACGATCCGCGGGGTCGTCCTCCTCTCGCCCGATCGCCCGGCGGAAGCGCTCATGTTGCTGCGGGGTGGCCGATGCCACGAGATCCAGGTTGGCGAATACGCCGCCCGGCGCCAGTAGCGCATGGACCTCGCTGAACAGCGCGCGCTTGCGCTCGTCACTGAGGTGGTGGATCGCCAGCCCCGAGACCACCACATCGAAGGGGACGGACACCGCGAGGGGCTGGTTGAGGTCGTGGACTCCGAGCTCGACGGTCGTGCTGGACCCGAAGCGCTCGGCCGCGCGTGCCAACATCGGCTGCGAGGAGTCGATGCCCACGGCTTGAGCCCCCGTGTGGCGGGAGCACACCAGCGCGAGCAGCCGCCCATCTCCTGTCCCGAGATCGAGCACCCGCCCGACCCGTTGTGGCAGCGCCTCCAGCAGCAGCTCCTCGGCGACGTCGCGGTGCGGTATCTCGCGGGAGAGGTACTCGGCGACACGCTCAGGATCGGTCCACTCGCCCAGCACCCGCCGAACCATACCTGCCGGTGTCAGGCGAGTCCGAGTAGCAGCGGTAGTTCATCCAAGGATCGCACTACCTCGGCGCCGGCCCGTCGCAGAGCCTGCCTCATCGCTGTCGGCGACGTAGCCCAGCGCCCGCATCCCGGCCGATACCGCTGCGGTGATACCGGAGGCGGTGTCCTCGACGACTGCGCAGCGGGAGGGCTTGGCGTCCATCGCCGCCGCGGCGTGCAGAAAGAGGTCGGGGTGTGGCTTGCCCCTCGGTACGGAGTAGGCCGAGAACAGCGCGTCCGCGCGGAAGAGATCCCGCAGTCCCGTGAGGCCGAGCGACAGTCGGGTCTTCTCGAGCTTGCCCTGCGACGCGACGCAAACAGCGACATCGGCCGCGATGATGCGCTTCACTGCGTCGGCCGCGCCGGGTACGGGTCTGAGCTCTCGATGAAACGCCTCGGCTCGGTCGCGCTCGTATCGCTCGAGCCAATCCTTCGCCAGTGGCCGCCCAAGCTTCGCCTGTGCCTGGGCAATCGATGTCGGCCAGCAGCAGCCCCTGGTAGTCGCGTCGGGCCTCCGCGAGCGTGGTCGGCAGTCCCTCGGCCGTCAGCGCGCGAGCGAGCACTTCGTTTGAGATGACCTCGCTGTTGACGAGGACGCCATCGCAGTCGAAGATGACCAGCTGGAGATCCCGCATCGACGAGATCCTTACGGGTTTCCCGCGCGGACGTTCCGGCGGTCAAGGTTGCCCACGAGGCAACGAGCTACTCCCCCGACAGTTCGGAAAGCATGATCGATCCGCGTAGGGAGGCGGTGATCTGTTCAGCAAACGCAACCACCTCTGCTGCTCCGAGTCCCGGCTGATGGCGCCATATCGCCGGATCTTCGATCGGCCAGAGGCGAGCAATATGTGTTCCCGGCGGAAACGTCCGCTCAAGGGTCGTAGTCCCGAGTGCTCCTATCGCTGAAAACACCTGGAAGACGAAGGGGCCGACAACGAAGGTGCTCACCGCGATATCTCGCCAGCCGCGACGGGGATTCTGGCAGTCGTCAAGGTCGATGCCAAGGCCGGCAAACGCCGGTATCTGGTCATCGCGGCCGGTATAGCTTGCGAGCCACACCTCGGCGCCGTCGGGGAGCTGACGGTTGCGACCAAAGCTCCGGGCAACCTCAAACGGGATCACGCGGTTCTCGGGCGATTGTGCAGCGTCCATGGTCAGCGCCGTCTTCATGGCCCAGGTGGCGAGCAAGGTCTGCTCGTCTGGGCTAAGCGGGCGGCCGTCCAGCGCTTCGAGGTCCAGCAACAACGACACAGCCGTCTCCAGGTCAGACATCCAGCCGCTGTTGCAGGGTTCGCAGACGACGCGCGCTTGGCGGTCGTAGGCGCGGGCTCGCCACCGGCGCGTATCACCGGGCTGCTGTGGCTCGCCTTCGCGGTCGCTGCGCTGAAATATGTTCCGCTGGTCTTCGTCAACAAACCGACCCGCCCAGCGCCCGACAAGGTGCTCTTTTGTGACCGGCGTTCCTCCACAGAAGATGCAAGCACGAGTTGGCGGTACCGCCTGTGTATCCGTTTCCTTTGGCATCCGTCCGCAGCGTAGCGACGCGCAGGTGCTCAGCCGGACAAGGACGCCCCTATCGCGTCCCTAGACTCATCTTGGCCTTAAAGACGACCGAGTTTTAGTCATCGAAATATGCTGCCGATAACGCCGATGTGGCGATCAGCCATCGACAGCGCCGAGTGATGGGACGGGAGCTGCGCGACCTGGTGTTTCGTATCTGCTCGGGCGGCGGGGCCTTCCTCGGCCTGATGTGGGCGCTCAAGCACACCAACACACACCCCTCATCGTCCCAGGCCTGCCGGCCTCACATCACCACCCACGGGCATATGGCCACGCACGCTTTCGCGCAGTGTATTGGCAGCAGCCTGGCCTCTGAGATCCTGGCCTGGCTCACCCCGGTGCTGGTCGGTGGCGGAGTAGGAGCAGTCATCGGCATCTTGCTCGCATCGATGATCCGCCTCGGGCGCAGACCGTCAGGGAAGATCCGCCAGCGTTCACCGAAGGGTTCCACCGCAACAGGAAGGTGGATAAGGGCACGGTATCCCGGGGAGTGTCACCGGTGCGGCTGCTCGGTGATGCCTGGTGACCGGATTCGTCACCAACCCGGACACGTGCTCTGCGCAAGCTGCGGCGAGCACACATAAGGCGGCGCAGAGCGCCGCCGCCGGTGAGAGGGGTGGGAGTGGGTGGTGCCTCTCTCTCACTCCACCTCCTTGACCGCAGCGAACTCATCAATCCGGTGGTCACGAACCCAGCGATCGAGGTCAACTGGATCGAAGCTGATCTGTCCGGCGATCTGTAGTGGGGGTCATCTGGTGTTCAGCGGTGATCTCAAGGATTGCGGGTGTGATCCCGAGCCTCTCAGACGCAGACATGGCGTCGATGAGAACGATGAGGCTGTGGCTGTTGTGGCCTCCCCTGACCGAGACCCGTGATAGAGCCTTCCCAGTTGTGACCTTCCCGGCCGAGACCTCCCTGTGCAGTGGTGTGAATACATCATGAGACCTTCGTGTTGTTGTTTCTTTTGCCCTTTGCTTTTGAGAACCTTCCCAAAACAAACTGCCCGACAGTGGCTTTTCGTTCACACGAATGTGTGAGATAATCAATTGCCGGCGGGCAGTGGTCTCAATGTGGTAACTAGGCAGTTCTTGATCTGATATGTCCCGACCCTCCATTTCTTCTGAGGGCGAAGCGCAGCGGAGGCTCAGCCTGAACTGATTCACCCCTTCGTGGGAGGCTCTCTTTCTGGCCGCTGCCAGCGCCGTCGGCCTTTGTGATATTCGCAAGAGCTTCGCGGAACGAGGTGCTTGATTCGCTTTTCGTGGCTAGTGAGGCTTCGGCTGTCAAGCCGTGCCTTAAGATGGTCTCGTGCCAACGATCAGATTCAAGATCGGTGAGGGATTCCCGGCCACCGATCCTGTGGCGCGCTTCGTCACGGTGCTGGCGATGGTCAGCAACGACGCTAACCGTTCGATAGACGAACTGCTCAATCTGGATGACGGAGAGCCGGACGCCGGAGCACGGCGCATGATGTTGTTCCGCCAGCAGTCGGCGTTCTTCTACGAGGCGGCCAGCTTCATCACGGAGTCCCGTCGTCGCTTCCCCGAGATCGACAACTTCATCACGGCTCTGCCGCAGGAGGCGCGAGATGAGTGTGCCCAGGTGGTCGGCGGCGTCGATCCTGCGTCTACCCATTACATCGGCGACTGGCTGGCCCAGCATCGCAACGTCACGTTCCACTACTCCGAGATGCACCCCGATAAGGCGGCGCACGGCAAGGAGGAGATAACCCAGGCCCTGGAGGACGCGGACGAATTGCAGGGCACTGTCTACGTCGGCGAGGATGTCGCCAGCGTTCGGTTCTGGTTCGCGGATGAGGTCGTGACGCAGTGGCTCCCACCGGACGAAGCGAAACCGGCGACGATCATCACCTTGCGCGAGGCGCTGATGGCGCTTGTTCGCTTCACTCAGCGCGCCTTCGCTGCGTACATCGCCTCTCGCCCGAGCGGAACGTTTGTCGAAGCTCCGTGAGTTGTCGCACCGGACGTGTGCTGACAGATCGACCGAAGTCCGCTGGTCTCAGCAGACGGCTACAATGCTTTTTGAGTGCGGGTAGAGCCGTCGGCGGACATCGTCCATCGCCTTCTTGTATTGCGCATCTACGTACGCGGGACGTTCGCTGGCGGGCAGGCCTTGGGTGGCGGCAATCCAGTTGCGTGGCGGAAGCTGCGCATAGCTGCTGTTGTGAAACGCTGTGAGAAGCGCAGGTAGGGTCTCGCCGCGCTCGACGAGTGCGAGCAGGGGCTCCAGGTCATCGAGATTGCAGATCGTGATCGGTCGGACGCGTTGGTCGCTGAAGGCGCCCTCAGGGAGTTGTTCAAATGTCCATCGCCAGAGCGGTGGTATCTGGAGAAGCCCTTCGCTGGCCAACACCAGCATGGGCCAAACTCGCAGCGACCCTGTGTCGCTAGCGCCGGGCAGTTTGACGTGTTCGTCCAGCACGTCTGCGATTCGGGCTTGCAGCTCGCTGAGCTTGAGCGAGATCATCTTGTTCAACGCCTGCTCCATCAGATCCTTCGAGGATGTGATCCGCGCCTCACGAGGGATACGTCCGGAGTACACCTCCATGAGCACCAGATCTGGTGGCTGAGCAACTGACACATCTGGACTGAGGAGGTCTCGTTTCCCAATGCTGTAGCTCTGCTCACCGCGGACAACAGCAGAGCTTGCAGGGATTGCAGCTGCTCTTTGATGAGATGCCTCGACCAACCGGAGTACATAGCGCTCTGCGAGTACTCCGCCAAAGGTGAGGAAGCGTGGTGCGAGTGTCTGGCCAGGATGGCCAGGGCGCGGCTTTGATCGCGCCGAGTCGAGGGCACGGAAATACAAGCCGCGGCCCATCCAAGCAGCGAGAGCTCGAGGAGAGATCAATATGAATGTGTTATCGTTGCGCCGCAGGAAGGGTCGCTGCTCGAAGACGGTGTGATCCCAGACGAAATCATCTGGTCGTGTACCCGCGCTCTGGAATCTGTCGCGTAGATCTTCGTGCGTTGCGGATATGGCATCGAAGATCGCCTCCTCACGATCGCCGTAGGGCACGTCCTGCAAAAAACCTCTTTCGATATAGGCCAACCGCTCATGTAGGGTGGCGGCCGGATCCAGCGCCCGCGTCCCTACCGCGAGCGCCATTCCAACAGCAAGTTGGTCTGGGAGCGTGAGACCCTCGAAGTCTTCGACAGCCCACGTTTCGAGTGGACAGTAGTCTGGGTGCTTCTCGAGATCCGGCTCATTGGCGATATCGATGAGCATCGTTGATGCCCGCACAATGCCCTCGAGCATGTCTGGCGTGTTGTAGTAAGCACCTCGTTGCACCGCGTAGTTAGTCCATGCAGACACGTCATAGTCTCCGCTGGCAGACGGTTCAGGCGGGGACCACTCTGGGAGTACGTCTCCCATCGAGAGCAGGCAGGTCAACAGGGTGGCACGTTGATGGCTCGTGAGAACTCGGCTGAGCTGTGCTGACGGTGATGCATACACGACCAATAGGCGCTGAAGTGCTGTCAGGTAACGCTCGTCGAAGATGAGCCGATCAGAGCACTCGCCCATGAATTCGCGTATCGCCTCAAGCATTGGTCCCTCGCCAAAGACCTGGAAGGCGAGACGCATGTGCAACCGTGGTTCGTGCCGGGCGTGGTACAGGCCAGCTGCTATCGGTGAGAGATAGCTCATGGCGGCCTCAAAGGGCAGCGCTGCGATCATCTCAACGACGACCTCCAAGCGCAGAGGAGGCATTTTCAAGAGCTCGTGTAGGTTTGCGGCGGATTGCACGATGCTCTCGGGTGAAGTTGCGCCGCTGGCCCGGTTGTATATGGGAAGAAGAAGCTGGCGGGTTGCGTTCCAGCGCATCGGCGCCGAGGCATGGGGCTGACCGGGTACCCACAATCCACACTTGAGCTGCGCGAAGGACTCAGATGCCATGCACAGACAGTGACACGCTTTGCGGATGAGACCGCCGCGGTGGTTAGATACTTCTGCGGTCGCTCATCCAGGTGCTACCAGCAAACGGTGGCTGGCTCTACGCGATCCAGCGGGCGTCGGCGAGCTCGTGCTTGTACTTGCCGGTGGCTAGATAGGTGTGCAGTCGCCGTCCCGCGGCAAGCGGGCGGATCTTGCCCGCCGCTTGGTTGGGAGTCCTTGCTTCGGTCGCGTAGATCTCGCAGTAGCTCGGGTCTTCTGGCGAGACGGTCGGGTCAGTGGCGAACACCAGATAGCCGCGGTTGCGTGCCCGCTCCTTGTTGGTCTTGGCGATCCGCTCGTTCTCCTGCTCGAGCTCGCGAGCCCACGCAAAGAGATCGATCTGGGTGTCGGTAGGTGGTGGCATAGATCAGGGCCCCTCCATTAGACCTTAAAGGGGCGAGTGGGCGATCCACCGCACCTGAACGAGGGGCAGGCGACAGGCGGCGGCGCCCGGCTGTCCGGGTACGCACCCTGGTCGCTGCGCCTACCATCGGCGGCGTGACGGTTCGAGCGGCGATCACGGACTTCAAGGGACGGACGGTCGAGCTGACTGAGGAGCGCTGGGGTCATATCGTCGAGCGTCACCCCGAGATTCAGCCGCTCGATCAGAGCGTGCTGCGGGCCATCGAAGCACCCGATCGCCATCTGTCCGGTCGTCTCGCGAGCGAGGAGTGGTTCTACCTGAAGACCGAGCAGCCTAGCAATTGGCTGAAGGTCGTCGTAGCCTATGTCGAGGGCCGTGGGCAAATCGTCACGGCTTTCGCAAGGAGATCACTGCCATGACGATTACTATCGGCTCGTCCACTTTCGACAACGTCCTCTATGACGCCGACGTCGATGTACTCTACCTGCATGTCGGGGATCCGTCTACCGCTGTGGACTTCGAGGAGTCGCCCGAGGGTCACGCGCTGCGTTTCGACGCTGAGGGGCGGCTGGTCGGCGTGACGATCGTCAATGCAAAGTCGCTGATCGATCGCGACGGCGAGATCGCGATCACGGTCCCGGAGGTCGTCCACGTCGGCTCGGACACTGTGGGACCGGCACTCGCCGGCGTATAGCCGCCGCAGGTGGTGTATCAGTTTGGATTGGCGGTGGATAGAGTCTGACCGTCGTGAAACGGTTGACGGTCCTCATCGTGGCGGTGGCGCTACTCGGTGGCACGGTCCTGCTCACCGAGCATGGGGGAGCGACCGCCTTCTCTCCGCCGAACCACAACTGCCCGGCGGTCCCGACGCTCAGGAGCTTCAAGCGCGGCTACCCGATCCTGATTCAGACGCGCAATGTGTCGTGTGCGCAAGCGTTGACCATGGTGCAGGCAATGGAGTCGGGTGTCGGCGTGACGTTTGTCGGCAACCCCGAAGGTCCGGCCTCCCAGTTCCGCTGGAAGCTCTACGGCCTACCCGGCTGGACGTGCTTCGGCGACGGCAGCGGCTTTCCCGGTCACGGGGAAGGCGGGGACTGCTCAAAGGGAGCCGCCACCGTCGAGTGGTATCACGCCTAGGGCTCACGACTGAACGATTAGCGGGGTCAAGTGACCCTGGAGAGCGTTCCGTAGCGGATCAAAGGACTTGACGCCGCGACACTGATCCCTTCGCCCAGCCCATAATGCTTGTCGTTGGCAGATCCCACCTGCCAACACCAGTGCGATCCTTTTCCGTTCACGCCCTCACTCGGCTTCTTCTTCGCCACCGGGAGGGGGGCGACGCGCCGCCCGTGACTGACGACGTCAGGAGCTACGTTGGCGCTCGCCGCCGTTCCCGGCGAGCTCGTCGGTTGTCTCGGGAGCGCGCTCGAGCAGGTCGGAGCGGATGTAGCGCTGACTGAGCGTCCACGCCCACGGCTTGCCCTTGTGGTCGCGAGTCGTGTTGCGAATCGGATAGGGCAGCACGAGTGTCCGTTGATCGTCGCGTCCGGAGAGGAGGAACACCTGGTAGGACTCGCCGGGCGTACGTGGGCTGTCAGCGAGCAGCCCATCGATCAGGCGCCCGATCGTCTGGTCGGTATGGTCGTCTGAAGCGCTATAGCGCTTGGCTTCCTCGGCGCTGAAGACCACCGGATCGCGGTTTGCGAGGATCTCGGGAACCTCCCGTTGAATCTCCCCGCTCGTGTAGAACGCCATGCGCTTGAGACCCTTGCGGAAAGCCCGCCCTGCCTGGCAAACATACGCGGAGTGTCGCCCATACTCGGGGTAGGCTGCCCTGGCCGCGACGACGACGGTGTCGAGCTGCTCCAGAAGACCCTCGTGCTCAAAGAGGTCTTGGAGCTCCCGCAGGAGGAACCTGGACTGCTCGGAGATCAGCTCAGTACGGTCGTCGAGCAACTCGTCGATCGCCTGGTTGAGGCGCGCGAAGTTGAACCAGGTGATGGGCGTGTCCGCGAGATCCTCGATGAGCCGCGGTTGCTCAGGATCGGGTGTCATCACAAACAAGCGCTCATCCTTGAACGCTCCAGTGAGCCCGACGATATGGCTCTCAAGTTGCTTGCCGCGGAGCGCGTCGAGCTCGGTCTTGACCTCGAAGAGGTAGTGGAAGCTGGCCGAGATCGCGGCATCGGGAACCGATCCGGCGACGCCGCCAACCTGGTTGGCGAACCGGACGAACGTCAGCGAGGACTCCCCTGACGCCCCGGCAAGTAGGCGCTCGAGGATGCTCGCGTCGATCCGCTCGAACACCGCCAGCATCGAGGCAGTGACGCGATTCTCGCCGGTGCGGTACGTGGAGAAGAGCGGGTTCTTGGGCATCGCGTGATCGACGAGAACATACCGCCGACCCGTCCCGGATTGTGGCAGCACGGCTCTGGAATGTGGGCGAGGACGGCAGCTTGGCAAAGCACCGCACGGCCACGATAAAGGCTGAGCAATCGCAGACGGCTACAGACACTGAGCTACCTTGTACATGGGTCGTGTGGGGGCGACGTTAATAGAGGAGCATGAGGTGGGAGTAGTTCCGCAATGACAACGAACAACGAGAACATTCTTGGCACAAGCTCAGCGCCCCTGCTCCCAGGCGAGCTCATTGACGACCGGTCACTCGACTCCGCCGACGGCGACGAGTTCCGCCACGCCGACCTCGCCCGCGAGCTGACAGAGCTCGTCTGCACCGTCCCAGCACCCGCCAACGTCGCGCTGTTCGCACCGTGGGGATCCGGGAAGTCCAGCCTCGGAAACATGCTCAAGACGAGCATCGCGGCGCTCGACCGCAAGGACGTCCGCTTCGCGAAGTTCGACGCCTTCAAGTACGCGGAGACGCCGCTGCGCCGGCATTTCATCTCGCATCTTGCGAAGGAACTGGACCAGAAGGACGACGTGTTCTCACGCGACCTTTACCGCGATGTCGAGGACCGCGACGTCAGGCTCTCAAGAAAGGAACTCGTAAAGCTCACGGTCGCGTTTCTGAAGGCGCTGGTAGGTGTCGGGCTCGTGCTGTTGACGCTCGCGGCTCTCGTCGCCGCGCTCGTCTCGCTGCTGTCGACCGGCACCTTCGCCACGAACTGGTCGCACGCCATCCATGACTACCTGCTCGTGACCGTGCCGGTCGCGGCGATCATCGCGGTCTTCGTCAAGCTCGCCGGTCAGGGGCTGATCGTAAAATCCACGCGGTCCGCACCATCGAGTGACGAGGAGTTCGAGGAGCTCTTCAGGACGTTGGTCACGAAGGCCAACACCAAACGCCTCGTCGTGTTCGTCGACGAGCTCGACCGCTGTTCCCCCAAGCAGGTCGCATCGGCCCTGGAGACGATCAAGACGTTCCTGGAGGTGCCCGGCTGTATCTTCATCGTCGCCGCCGACCTGCAGGTTCTCGAGCAAGCACTACGCAAGAAGGCACGCCAGGAGACACCCAGCGACCCGTCAAACCCCTACTACAGCACGGGCAGCTCCTATCTCGACAAGATCTTCCAGTACCAGCTTTCGCTGCCGCCGCTGCAGTCTCGTCAGCTGACGAGCTTCGCGCTGGACCTAGTTGCCGGTCGTGAGGGCTGCTGGCAGCGCGCCGAGAACCTCCCCGAGGTGGTATCTGTGCTGATCGCCTCGCACGTCACGAGTCCCCGCCGCGTGAAGGTGCTGCTGAACAGCTACGCAATGACCTACCGTCTGGCCGAGCGCCGCGAGCGTGACGGTCTGCTCGCGGCGAACCTCGCCTCGCGCGCTAGCGAGGTCGCAAAGCTCGTCTGCCTGCGCTGCGAGTTCCCGCTGTTCGCCGCCGAGCTCGCGCGTGAGCCGCGCCTGCCAAGCCTCGTGCTCGCGATCGCCGAGACAGGCCGCGTACCACCGCACCTCCGCCCCGAGACCGCGGCGCTCGCTCGCGCCTACGCCGAGGGGCGGCTCCCCGTCGCCGAGCTGATGATCGACGAGACCCCTCCCGCGATCTCCACCGTACCCGACCCGACGCCGACCCCAGTCGACGCGCCCCCCGCCACCGAGGAGCCCACCGACGGCGACGCCCAGTCTGAGCCGGCCGATGCCGACGTCCAGTCTGAGTCCGCCGAGCTCCCCGCTGCCGATATTGAGCGCGGTGGCCCCAGCGTGCAGCAGGCCCACGCACTTCAGCTCGTGCGCTACCTACAGAAGGTCGGCTACATCCCTGACCCGGGCGACGATCTGATCTATCTCGAGAGCGCCGGCGCGAGCTTCGACCTTGACCCCGGCGCCGCCGACCGACTGCAGCGCGCCGCCCGCGACCGGGCGACCGACGAGGTGCTCGCCCTCACCGCCGTGCTCGCTCCCGAGGACCAGCGCGCCGCGCTCAGGCTGCTCGCGGCGCTCGTCAGAGAAGAGCCCGTCGGCATCGAGGGAGCGAACGCCGCCTCCACGCTTCTGGCCGTGATCACGCAGGGCACGATTGACCTCGGCGATGGCGTCGCCGACGAGGTCGCCGACGCGATCGCCGGCCACCAGTCGCGTGTCAACCTGCGCCCCCAGGACATGGCCGGCGCCCTCGCGCTCGGCCTGGCCAGTCACCGCCACTACGGCGCCACCCTGCGCAGGCAGGTTCTGGAGGACCAGCAGGCACTTGCACGAAGCGACGTCGCGAGCGTCGCCGTCCGGGAAGTCGCACGGATCCCCGCCTCGTTCGACGCCGCGCTCGGCACCGCCGCCACCACGCTGCTGATCGACGGCACCGGGACGCTGACACAGCTACTCCTGGCGCTGACCGACGAGCAGGCCGCACGGGTCCTCGAACAGGCCCGCGCCCCACTGAAGGCGGCGCTCGCAGAGCGCACCGAGGAGCAGCTCACCGCGCTCGAGGCCCAGATGGGGGAGATGCTGCAGAATATCCTAGGGACCCGTCGTGAGCCGCTCGTGACCTCGACCTTCGCGCTGGCGCTCTCCACCGAAGCAGTCCAGTTCCGCCGCGCGGTCGACAGGTACCGCGCCAACCTCGACCCTATATCCGACCCGGAGCTGATCTCGCTGCTGCTCGCCGCCGCTCCGGGCTGGTACCCCGACCACTGGAACGTATGGCTCACCGGAATCGCCAGTCAGGTAGCCGCAAAGCTCGACAACGCCGCCGAACTGATGGCAGACGCGACGGCCTTCCTGTGGCGCTACTCATGGCGAGAGGAGGAGCAGGAGAAGCTCGAAGCGATTCGCACTGTCGGCCTCGCATCGCTTGGCCGTCTGGCTGGCGAGGGCGTGCCCGTCGCCGAGGATCCGGTTCTCGCGGCGATGCGTGACCGACTCGACGGCGCGTTCCCAGCCAACGGCGTGGTCGAATCCCAGCGCGAGGCGCTCGCGTTGGCCGCCCGCTTCGTGGACGCGAAGCTGTTGGACCGGCGCTCTCTGTCAGATCTCGACCTCGCCTGTGTCGTCGCAACGTTCCTGACTGCTCTGCCGGCAGATACCCCGGGCGAGTGGGAGCAGGTCCCTGCGGCGGCCTATGACCGTGTCCTCGCGGCGGTCCTCACAGCGGGCGCGGAGGCTTTGAACGCTCTGCGAAACGCGCTGCCCGAGCCGTCGTGGCTGGCTGAGGACCGCCGCGCCAACCTGACCCTCGCGGTTGCGGCCGCCCAGCATGGCCTCGACCGGACGACCCCATCCCCGTACACCCCGGAGGAGGTGGCAGGCATGCTCGCGCAGCACGGCGCCGGCTTCCACGACGGCATCGCGATCTGGCTTAGCACGTTTGCAGCCACACCCGGCGACGCCTGGGTCGCGTTCGCCGACACAGCTACTGTCGAGCTGCCGCAGGCGCTCTCCGAGGCGCTTCGCGCGTTCTCGCACAGCCTGGACGCGAAAGGCAAGCTCGAGCTGGCCGCCCCGGCACTCAAGAAGGCCTTGTCCGAGCCGCCGAGCGCAAGCTTCCTGAAAGCCGTCAGGTTCACCGAAGCCGACCAGCGCGAGGCGGCCGCGCTGATCATTGACCTCGCAAAACAGGCGAGCGAGGAGCAACGCCAAGTGGCACTGATGCTCTGGCACCAGTTGAATCCGAGCGGCGAGCCGACGCGCAAACAGCTCGTGCAGGAGATCTACCTGCCGCTGGTGCGAAGCGGCCCTGGTGGCGTCGACCTCGCCGTCGAACACTTCGGCCTCGTCTCGGGGCTGCGCGGCCAGCAACGCCAGCGCGTCACAGACGCGCTGCGCGAGTCCGCCAGCGGCGAGGCGCAGCAGCGCCGCATGGATGCCCGCCTACAGGACGCTGGTTGGCTGAAACGAAGCCTGTTCGGCCTCGGCCCACTCGTTGACAGCGACGACTCCGATTAGCTGGACGCAACGCTGTCACGTTGTCTCGCCAAAAGGCCTGAAGCGCCCCAACAGGGGTGTAATCTCCAGGTCCGGAAGAGAGGTCCGGCCCCGTCCAACTCTTGGCGACGGGCTGCCAAGGTAGCGTGCGCGTCCTATGAACCTGCAGGAGATCGAGGAGCGAGTCGTCCAACTCGACTCGGCTGAGGGCCAGGGGTTGATCTACTCACTCCTGCTCGCCTACGGGCTGCCCAAAGCGTCCATCAGTCGTCTGAGGTCAGGTACCTACAACCAATCGAACGTGGCGGGTGTGACGCTCTGGAAGGGCAAGGTCTTCGATCGCTACGTCGATGATGGTAGTGAGGACCTTCATGCGCTGATCGATGACTCGGCAAACGACGAGCGCATCCAACGCGAGCGGCCCAGGTTTGTGATTGCCCGGAATGCTGCGCGCTTGCTCGCAGTCGACATGACAACGAAGGACACGCTTGACATCAGCCTCGCTGAGTTAGGCGCCAATGCCGCCTTCTTTCTGCCGTGGTCGGGGATCGAGAAGACGCAGCTTGAGACGGTCAACTACGCCGACATCAAGGCGGCAGAGCGAATGGCGCGACTATACGACGAGATCGTCAAGTGCAACGATGTCGAGACTGCCGAGGAGGTCCACAACCTCAACATCTTCTTCACGCGCTTGCTGTTCTGCTTCTTCGCGGAGGACACGGGCGTCTTCCCGGACAGTATCTTCACCAACGGCCTCGCCTCGCTCACCGCGGCTGACGGGTCAGACACCGCTCGCTACCTCGATGCCCTGTTCGACGTGCTCGACACGCCGCAGGACAAGCGACACAGCGTGCCCACGCATTTCACTGCCTTTGGCTACGTAAATGGCCGCCTGTTCTCTACCAGGGCCTCGGCGCCGACGTTCTCCAGGAATGCCCGCCAGTTGGTGATCGACTCTGGCTCGCTCGATTGGTCGGTGATAAACCCCGACATCTTCGGCTCGATGATGCAGGCCGTCGTCAAGCCTGGCCAGCGTGAGAACCTCGGCATGCACTACACGTCGGTCGAGAACATAATGAAGGTCATCAGGCCGTTGTTCCTCGACGACCTGCAGGACACCTTCGACGCCGCAACCAGCAAGAGCAAGCTGACCAAGCTGCACGAGCGCATCAGCGCGATCAAGTGTTTCGACCCCGCCTGCGGTTCCGGCAACTTCCTCGTCATCGCCTACAAGGAGTTGCGCAAGCTGGAGCACCGAATCTTGAAGCGTCTACAGGAGGTCGATCCGAGGGCGCCGATAGCACTCTTCATGGACTCAAAGATCAAGCTGGAGAACTTCTACGGCATCGAGATCGACGACTTCGCTCACGAGGTCGCGATTCTGTCGCTCTGGCTCGCCAAGCACCAGATGAACGTCGAGTTCCGCGAGCTATTCGGTCATGAGGTTCGGCTCATACCGCTGCGAGACACTGGCAACGTGGTTTGCGCCAACGCGGCGCGCGTACAGTGGCCGACCATATGCCGGGCCAGCCCGGGCGACGAGGTGTACCTACTGGGTAACCCCCCTTATCAAGGCGCAAAGCTGCAGAAGCCTGACAAGAAGCTGGACTTCGAGCTGTACTTCGGGACCCCGAGGTACCCCCGCAACCTGGACTACATCTCGCTCTGGTTTCTCAAAGGCGCCGACTTTGTGCGCCAAGTCGGTGGGACGCTCGGTTTTGTCTCTACCAGCTCAGTCTGCCAGGGCGACCATGTCGCGCTGCTCTGGCCGCTGGTGCTGATCGACGGGGTCGAGATCTGCTTCGCGCATCAGCCGTTCCAGTGGAGCAACCAGGCCAAGGGCCAAGCTGGAGTGACATGCGTGATCGTCGGCCTCTCCGCCGAGTCCAGGCCTCGACGTCCGCTGTACTCCGAGGGCGGCGTGCGCGTCGTTCCTCACATCAACGCCTATCTGCGCCCCTCCGCGCGTGACACCATCGTCTACGGGCTGACCTCGCCGCTGTCGCCGCAGATGCCTGAGATAGGTCAGGGGAGCCGCCCGAATGACGGGGGACACCTGGTCCTCACTCCGTACGAGCGTGAGGCGTTAGTCTCAGCAGCGCCAGACGTCGCTGCCTACGTTAAGCGTTACATGGGCTCTCAGGAGTTTCTAAACGGCATCGAGCGGTATTGCCTGTGGATACCCGATGGCGCTGCGCGCCGCGCTTCTCACCTGCCCGGTATGCAGGAGCGCTTCGACCGAGTACGAACGGCGCGAGTCGTCATGGGTCAATCCGCTCAGTCCGTCGGCGACTTCCCGTTTCGGTTTGACTTTCGCGTTCACCGCGACGGGCCCGCGATCATCGTGCCAAGCGTGTCGTCGGAGCGACGGGAGTACGTCCCGGTTGGCTTCCTAGACGGTGCGACGGTCATCTCCAATCTCGCATACGCAATCTACGGCGCGGAGCCATGGATCTTCGGCGTCATCTCGTCGCGCATGCACAATACTTGGATACGCGCGGTCGCGGGACGGATGCGAAACGACATGCGTTATTCGGCGAGGCTCTGTTACAACGCATTTCCGGTCCCCAGCGTCAGCGCTGTGAGCAAAAGTCTTCTCGGGAATCGCGCTTTTGCTGTCATCGAGGCGCGCGAGCACCACTCCGACAAGACGCTGGCGCAGCTGTATGACCCGGAGAAGATGCCAGCAGAGCTACGGGAGGCGCATCAGTTCCTCGATGCGGCGGTGGATCAGCTCTATCGCAAGCGTCCGTTTCAGTCCGATGATGAGCGGCTGGAGTTGCTGTTCGATATGTACGAGGCAGCCGTTGGCGGCGCGGAGGCCCAGAGCGAGCAGGTGCTGGAGTTAGCTGCCGATGCCTAATCTGGTTGACGTCACCTACGCTCGTACAGGAGAGAGCACCAAGATCGACGGGCTCGGCATGCGCGACATGCAGCGCAAGGCGTTCGCGGCGCGTGACAGTCAGTATCTGCTGCTAAAGGCTCCGCCAGCGTCAGGCAAGTCGCGCGCGCTGATGTTCCTGGCGCTGGACAAGCTCTTCAACCAAGGCCTCAAGAAGGTCATCGTCGCGGTGCCAGAGCGATCCATCGGAGCATCGTTTGGGAACACTAGGCTGACTGAGCACGGCTTCTTCGCAGACTGGGAGGTCAAGCGGCGTAACAACCTCTGCCTACCGGGTTCGGACCAGGGCAAGGTCCAGTCCGTGATCGACTTCCTTAGCAGCACGGACACAACGCTCATCTGCACACATGCAACGCTCCGGTTCGCGCATGACGCCATCGACGAGGAGCTGCTCAGCGACACGCTGCTGGCGATCGACGAGTTTCATCATGTCTCCGCCGATGAGAACAGTCGCCTCGGCGCTCTGCTGCGCTCGGTGATGCGCAACACCAATGCGCACATCGTCGCGATGACCGGCTCCTACTTCCGTGGCGACACGCTCCCGGTCCTCATGCCCGCGGACGAGGAGAAATTCACGAAGATCACCTACAACTACTACGAGCAACTCAACGGCTACACGTACTTGCAGAGTCTCGGTATCGGCTACCACTTCTACCAGGGCCGGTATACCGACGCTGTCCACGAGGTGCTTGACACCGACAGGAAGACGATCCTGCACATTCCGCATGTCGCGTCCGGCGAGTCTCTGAAGGACAAGGTCCACGAGGTCGACTCGATCTTGGACAGCATCGGCAAGATCGTCACCCAAGACGAGAAGACTGGCGTGCTGACCGTCGAGCGCAAGGCCGACGGCAGGCTAATCAAGGTTGCTGATCTCGTCAACGACGACCCGAGGGAGCGCAACAGGGTTGTCGACTACCTGCGCAAGATGGACTCGGTGGACGATGTCGACCTGATCATCGCGCTGGGCATGGCGAAGGAGGGCTTCGACTGGCCGTGGTGCGAGCACGCCCTGACTATCGGCTACCGGGGGTCGCTTACGGAGATCATCCAGATCATCGGTCGTGCCACGCGGGACTCGCCCAACAAGACGCACGCGCAGTTCACCAACCTGATTGCGCAGCCCGACACCGGCGACGAGGAGGTCAAGGTGGCCGTCAACAACATGCTGAAGGCGATCACCGCGTCGCTGTTGATGGAGCAGGTACTCGCGCCCAACTTCAATTTCAAGGCTAGGCGCTCGGACGATGACGCGCCTGCAGCGCCAGGCGACCTGAAGATCGGCGGCTTCAAGGAGCCGTCGACGGCGCGTGTGAAGAACATCGTCGAGACTGACCTAAACGATCTGAAGGCGAAGATTCTTCAGAACCAGGAGATGCTGAAAGCGATGCCGGGCAACATCGACCCAGAGGTCATGAACAAGGTCCTGATTCCGAAGATCATCCGCAAGATCTACCCCCACCTCCACGAGGCCGAGGTCGAGGAGGTCCGGCAGCATGTAGTCGTCGATTCGGTGATTAAGAACGGCGAGATCAAGGAGGTCGGCGGCCGCAAGTTCGTTCTGATGGCTGGCAAGTTCGTAAACATCAACGACCTGCACATCGACCTGATTGACCAGGTCAACCCGTTCCAGAAGGCGTTCGAGATTCTGTCCAAGAGCGTTACGAAGCAGGTGCTGAAGGTCATCCAGGACGCCATCGACTCGACGCGCATGACCATCACCGGCGAGGAGGCCAAGCTCCTCTGGCCCAAGATCAATGCCTTCGTCCGGGACCACGGCGGGCAACGGCCCGACATCCGCTCGCACGACCCGCTGGAGCGCCGCATGGCAGAGGCCCTGCTCTACATGCAGCGAGAGGTTCGCGAGCAGAAGCTACAGTCGCAATGAGCATGGACCACGAGACCCTCCTGCAGATGCTGGAGCAGGACGAGTTCGGCCTGCTGAAGACGGCGCCCAAACGCGAGCCGGTCACCGGAGACGACCGCCTCCTCGCAAGCTTCCAGGAGATCACAGAGTTCGTCCGCGCGACCGGCAGGGAGCCAGAGCGCACGCTTACGGACATGACAGAGGCAAAGCTCGCCATGCGCCTACAGGCAATCCGCACAAACGCGGGCCAAGCCTCGGCCCTTCGCTATTCAGACGAGTTCGGGGTCCTCGGTGACGCCCCGCCGGAGCCAGAGCCGATTGTGATTTCGGACGTGCCACCGGATTCGATGGAGGACGCCTTGGCCACCGACCCGTTCGGCCTGCTCGGCGATGTCCAAAGCATCTTTGATCTCAAGCATGTCCCGGCTTCGCCAGCGATGCCGGAGAAGATAGCTAAGCGCGAGCGCGCGGCGGACTTCGAGCTCTTCGAGCCACTCTTCAAGCAATGTCACTCGGACCTGCGAGCCGGCAGGCGAAAGCTACTGGCCTTCAAGAACCCGAGCGAGATCGAGCAGGGCAAGTTCTTCGTGCTTAACGGAGTCCTGCTGTACGTCGCCAACATCGGCGAGCCCGAGTTCGCGAGGAGCAACAAGGGCAATAACGCACGTACGCGCTGTATTTTCGAGAACGGGACGGAGTCAGACCTTCTGTTGCTCTCCCTTGGGCGCAATCTATACAAGGATGGCCGCCGCGTCACCGAGCCCAATGAGGTGACGCTCGAGCGGATGGGCCTACAGGCGGACACGCCAATGGCGAGCGTGTATGCCGCGATCGCTGAGCGACGACCCGCAGGTAACGGAGCTGCCGGGGTTGCACAAGATCGGCTCCACATCGTCGACCGCCGCTGAGCGAACCGTTCACGCAGCCTCGGAGACGACCTTCCTCGGGGCGCCCGTGGAAATCGTCGAGGAGTATCGCGTCCCGCGCGGCATCGAGAGCAAGATCGAGCGGATACTGCACCGACTGTTCGCGCCAGCGCGGATCGACGCGTGGTTTGAGCGAGACGGCGTGACCGATCGCCGAGACAAGAGAGTGGTTCGCTGTGCCGTTTGGGGCCATCGAGGAAGCTATCCAACTCATCGAGAGCGAGGCCATCGTGAACTACACCTACGACCCGTCCACCGGCGAACTGCGTCTCAAGCCATAGCCAGGTCCCCACTGTGCCCAGCTCAGTGGCAACTGCACAGAGCAATACGCCCGCGCTCGGTGATCTGGGCTCTACGCTGCGTTTTCGGCTGTCGACTCGGCGAGCTCGACGAGTCGGCAGAGGGCGTTGATGAGCCGCATCTGCTCGATGGAGCGTGGCTCGACGTGCAGGAGCTCCGGGTTGCAGACGAGCACGGCGAGGCAGCGGGCGCGCGAGATCGCGACGTTGAGGCGGTTGCGGCTGTAGAGGAACTCGACGTTGCGCGGGACCTCGGCGCCGGAGGAGGTGGCCATCGAGAAGAAGACGACGTGCGCCTCCTGGCCTTGGAACTTGTCGACGGTGCCGATGCGCACACCCGCGGGCAGGCGGGCGGTCAGGCAGCGCACCTGGGCGTTGTAGGGGGTCACGACCATGATGTCCTCGGGGCCGAGCGGCGGCGTGCGGCCGTCTGCTTCGGTGACGGCTCCGCGCTGGAGATCGTCGATGGCGGCGCGGATCAGCTCGGCCTCCTCGATCGATTCGCGGGTGTTGCCGGTGTGCTCGGCCTCGATGAAGCGCACCCCGGTGCCGGTGAGCGTCCCGGGCGCATCGACGTTCTGGCGTGCGCAGGCCTCGATCGTGTCCAGGCGGCTCTCGTAGATGACCTCCGAGACGAAGCGGCAGACGTCGGGGTGCATGCGTCTGGTGCGGTCGAGGAAGATTCCGAGCTCTGGCGGGACCGTGCTGTGCTCTCCGAGCAGGTGCTCGAGCACCGAGGCGCCGGCTCCGTCGGGATGGACGCCCTGGGAGACCTGCGCGAGCTGAAGGGGGTCTCCGAGGAGGATCAGGTTGCGCGCGGAGGTGCCCATCGCCAGGGCGTCGGCGAGCGAAACCTGCCCGGCCTCGTCGATCACGAGATGGTCCAGGCTGCCGTCCATGTCCGTGGGCGAGTGCAGCCACGCGGTGCCGGCGACCAGACGCACGTCGTCAGGCGGTGGAAAGGCATGCACGTCCGGCTCGTTCTCGATGAACGAGCGAGCGAGTTTCGAGACGAACTGCGACTCGGGGTTGTCTTTGGAGCACTTCTTCCAGCCGCGGAAGTCCACGTGCTGCTGGTGCGGCGGCTTCCTCGACCTCGTGCAGCAGGTTGTGGATCGCCTTGTGGCTGGTCGCCGCCACGCCGACGCGGGCCCCCCGCGCGATCAGGTGGACGATGAGCTGCGCGCCGGTCCACGTCTTGCCTGACCCGGGTGGCCCCTGGATGAACAGGTAGGAGCTGTCCAAGCCCTCGGCGAGGCGCTTGAGATCGTCGATGTGTGGGGACCCATCCTGCAGCGGCTCGCCGTCGACGCGCCCGGAGATGCGCGGCGGGGCGCGGCGGAGGAGGTCGCGCAGCGCGCGAAACTCGCCGGGGCCGTCCACGCCCGAGGCGGCTATCACGGCGCCGAGGCGCCGCAGGGCGGCGCGCTGCTCGTCGCTGCGGTACGGGCCGCCAGGCACGAGGCCCTGCGGGAGAGGCTCATGCGCGCGGCTCTGCCCGCGGCGGATGCGCAGCAGACCGTTGGGTGTATCAACGTCGACGACATCGACTTGGCGCTGGGTCTCGACGTCGCGGATCTCAGCGCCGGGAGCAAGCTTGTGCTCCTGCTCGCGGAACCGCAAGCGTGTGGATGAGCGAGCGCTTGTCGACGATCGGTGGCTCGGCTGGGTCCTCGGTTAGCTCGCCGATCGCCTCGCCGTCCTCGACGAGTTCCTCGTGCGACATTTCAAGCCGGTTGAAGTACGCCCACCAGACCGGCTTCTCCTCGCGGCGGTGGTAGTGCAGGAGATGCGCCATCAGCCAGCGCGCCCGCTGCTCCTCGCTGCCTTCCGAGCGATCCTCGGGCAGGTTCCGGACGAGCGCGGCCTCGATCCGGAGCGATCTCATCGAGCACCGCCGTGGCCTCCGGCGAGGCCTCGTGCGGCTCTGAAGCTGGCCGCCACGGGATCGCAACGGCGAACTGTCTCCTGCGCCTCGGTGCGGCGGTCGAGCAGCCAACGGTGCAGCTCCACGGTCGAGAGGCAGTCGACCTCGTTGTAGGTTTCGATCGCGTCCAGGATGCCGGGCTCGCCCGTGTCGAGCCATTCCTCAAAGCGCACGATCGAGTCACCGGCGTCGGTGACGTCCTGGTCGCGCTTTGGCATGTAGAACTCCTCGATCTGCTTGATCGAGTAGCCCGGCTTCGAGGTGCGCATCGCCTGGACGCGTGACCGCGTACAGGTCGACGAGGACCTTCTCGCGCAGCAGGCGGTCGATCTCCTCCTCGCGCGTGCCGTGGCGGCCCATGAGCCGCTTCAGTGCCGATGGCTCATACGGCGCGTAGTGGTAGACGTGGAGTGCCGGATCCTCCGCGAGCGCCGCGAGGACGAAGTCGACGAACGCCTCGAACGCGACCTTCTCCTCGCGCCGGTCGTGCGCCCAGAACGAACGAAAGACGGGATCGCCGTCCTCGATACGGGTGACCCCAAAGAGATATTCGAGCCCATCGCCCTCGTAGAACGGGTCGCCCTCCATGTCGAAGAAGAGATCGCCCGGCCGCGGCTCGGGCAGCCGCGCGAAGCCCCGTCCCTCCTGGGGTCGCAGGAGCTCATAGGTCTGCTCGCCGGTTGAGCGCTCGTGCAGTTGCAGCCGGGCCTGCTGACGCAGCCGCTCGAACGTGGCTCTTCCGATGCGCGCGGGCCGATCCGCTGGCTGCACCACGGCGAGTTGCGTCCATGTCGTGATGCCCGTGTCGCTCAGCCGGATCGCCTGGGCGCGCCCGAGACCGGCGACGAGCGATAGGTGGTCGTCGGCTTCCCGGCGTGCTGAGCAGTGCTCTGACCACCTGCACAGGCCGCAGTGCTCGACCGGATCAGGGTAGGTCCCAGCGAACCCGTCGGTTAGCCGGGTCTCATAGCGGCGGCGCAGCCGGCGATAGAAGGCGGAGAACTCATCGAGCCGGAAGCTCTCGCGCTCTTGCGAGCCGAGGATGACGTGCATCTGCGCCGGCGAGATGCCCTGAACGCTCGCGAGCAGGTCTGAGTACAGACATAGCTGGACGAGGTAGCCGGGCTTGGCGTGCCGGGCGAGCTTGGTGTCGAGCACCTCGTAGCTGTAGCCGCCGAACGCCGGACAGGGCATGGGTACCTTTTCGAGGAAGTCCGCGAAGCCACGCCAGGAGCCGTCGGCAAGCGCGGCCTGGTAGATCACGTCGGCGCCAGCTCGCATCGCGGAGATCGTTTGCTCGAGCGCCTCGCCGTCGCTGACGAGCCCGTCGATCACCGACGGAATCACCGCGACATCCAGTCCCTGTCCTATCAGTGAGTCGAGGAACGCCCGCTCATGCTCGTCGCCCTTGCGGGCCACCAGGTCCGTCGAGTCGGTTCTCGTGCGCTCGATCGTCTCGACGCCGTGAGCCACCCGGAGGTCGAGCGCCGACAGGTGCTCGCACTCCAGGAACGCGACGAGGTCCGATGCGGAGAGGAGGAGGCGCCCGTCTGTGTGCTGCATCGGAACATCATGGACGGTGCCGGACGTGCGGCGCTCGGTCGGCATAGCTGGGACCTACAGCCGTGACGTGGTCGTGGCTCCAACGGGCCACGGTGTTCGCCGGTCCGAAGCATCTCGTGGGCTCTGTCGCTATGTTGGACTCGCTTTGGCAGAATCCCGGTTCCACGACGAAGTGCTCTCGCTATGCGTTTGATCCGGCTTGAGGTCGAGGGAGGATTTCTAGACGGACTCGACCTGGCGTTCGCCGACGGCCTGAACGTCCTGATCGGGGCGCGCGGGTCCGGCAAGACGTTCGGTGATAGAGGTCCTTCGCTACTGCCTCGGGGTGAGTGCGGTCACCGAGACAGCCCAGAAGCGCGCGACCGAGCAAGCGCTGTGGGTGCTGGGCGATGGGTGCGCGACGCTCACGATCGAGATCGACGGTGTCGAGCGCGTGCTGCGCCGGGGGGTCGACCAGGAGCCGGACGCTGCCGTACCCGACCGCGGTGTCCTATTCGTTTCGCAGATGGAGATAGAGGCGATCGGCCTCGATGCCGAGAGTCGCCGGCGTATCCTAGACGGCTTCGCCGCCTCCAGCGGGCCGGAGGCGCACAGGCAGGAGCCGACCGCCAGTGTCGAGACGGTCGCGCGCGAGCTTCACCAGCAGCGCTTTGAGCTCGACGACGTGATCGAGCAGCTCGGCCAGCTGGCCGAGGTCCCGGTCGAGCTGAAGCGCGCCGAGAAGGAGCAGGCCGGCACGAAGACCCAGAGCACCGAGCTCGGAAAGCTCCAGAAGGAGGCAAGCGTCGTCTCCGACGCGATCGGGGATTTGGCCGAGCTCGCCGAGTCTCACGCCACCGCTGCGACTCGGACGGAGCGCTGGCGGCAGGACATCGAGTCGGCGCGCCGGGCAGTGCCCGACCTCGGGCGGCTCCCGGAGGACACGGCGGCCGAGCTGCGCGACACGCTCACCTCCGTCAGGCACGGAATCGACGAGGCGCTGACGGATCTCGCGCGCGTCGTCGAGTCGCTCGACTCCAAACACAAAGAGGCCGAGCTGCGGCTTGGCGCGAAGCGACGCGAGCTGGCCGACCTGAACGCCCGAATCGAAACCCTCGAGGAGGGGGCAGGCAGGCTTTCGCGCACAGTGTCGGTGCTCCGCGAGCAGGATAAGCGAAGGCAGTCGCTCGAGAAGCGCCGAGGTGAGCTCGAGCAACGCGTCAGCGGCCTAGTGGAGGTGCGCGCCCAGGCGCTCGGAGAGCTCGCCGGGATCACAGACGCGCGCTACGAGCGCCGACGTGCCGCCGCAGAGGCCCTCAACGGCCAGTTCGGGGGCGAGATCAAGGTCGATGTGGTCAAGGCCGGCGAGGTCAGCGACTACGAGTCAGTGCTCGAGCACGCTCTGCAGGGAAGCGGCCTGCAGCGGCACGGCCTGGCGCGCCAGCTCGCCGCGCGAATGAGCCCGCGCGAGCTTGTGGCTGCCGTCGAGGCGCTCGACACGGCGGCAGTAGTCGAGGCGGGTGGAGTGTCCGAGAACCGTGCTCGGCGGCTCGTAAGCCATTTGGCAGGTTCCGATCTCACTGAGATCCTCCTGTCTGGCGTCGAGGAGGAGGTCGAGTTCAGCCTGCTCGACGGCCAGGAGTTCAAGGCCACGAGGAGGCTCTCGCTTGGGCAGCGCTGCACAGTCGTCCTGCCGTTGCTGCTCGCACAGGACCCCGACCTCGCGGTGCTCGACCAGCCGGAGGACCACCTCGATAATGCGTTCGTGGTCGATACGGTCGTTGACGTACTCCGTGGCCGGCGCGCGGGTGCGCAGCGCTTGATCGCCACGCACAACGCGAACATCCCGGTGCTCGGCGAGGCCGACCGGGTGATCGTGTTGGGGTCTCTCCGGCCGCCAAGCGTTTATCGCCCAAGAGGGGCCGCTCGACCAGCCCGAGGTGGTCGCCGAGATCACCCGCCTCATGGAGGGTGGATCCGAGGCCTTCCGTAAGCGCGCCGAGTTCTACGGCACGTAGCCGTGCCCGAGCGCCTCCCCGACGAGTCAGCCCTCGCCAACGCTGACGAGGAGGAGCGGCTCCGGATCGCACGGGAGCTCCGGCGCCACCCCCGCCCGGAGGCGGTGGCGCCGCTCAAGACTGCGCTCGCGCGCGAGCACGTGCGCTGGGTTCGTGTGGCGCTCGAGGAGGCCATTTACGAGTGTGAGGGCGCGGCCAACGCGAGCAGGAGCGAACGCGTGGTCAAGGACGAGACCGAGGCGAGCGAGGACAACCGCCAGGCATACGCTGACGGCCGCCGCGACGGCCTGCGCTTGGCGCTGCACGAGATCGCGCCTCTCCTCGGGCTTGCGCGGGCGGCAGCCGAGTCCGACCTCGACGAGCAGAGCCACGTGCGCGCGCAGCTCGAGCGGATGCGCGCCGTCGCGGGTGCGCTCCGTCAGCTCGTGAGCGCCTCAGCCGTACCGAGCGCCGCGACTTCGACCTCGCCAAGCTCCTGAGCGAGCTGCGCGTTTCACCTCCGTCGCCGTGTCCAGAGGACGTTATTGGCACGCGAGGCGACTTCTCGCCGTTCGTGATCAGCGGCGACCGCGACTTGATTGAGCTCGCCGTGCGTCCACTACTCACCAACGCGATCGAGGCGGTGCTGTCGCTCGCGCCCGTGCCGCCGACGCGCAGCGTGATGCTGTCGTACGGGACAGAGCAGGCCGGGTACTACATCGCGATCATCGATGCTGGGCCCGGTCTCGCCGCAGGCGTCGAACCTCTCGCCCCGGGCGTCAGCACGAAGGAGGGCCACTTCGGCCTAGGTCTCGAAACTGCCCAGACTGCGATCGAGTCGCTGGGCGGCAGCCTGACCCTCGAGGACAATCCTCAGGGGGGCGCCACGGCGATCCTGCGCTGGCCGAGGCCGTCCTGATGCCCAACCGGGTGCACGTCCTGATCGTTGAGGACAGCCCTCCTCAAGCCGCGCGGCTCGAGCAAGCCTGTAGAAAGGCACTCCCTCCGGGTGACTTGCTGATCGAGCTGGCCGACAACGCCGCGGCAGCACGCGACCTGCTCGACTGGCAGCACTTCGACCTCGCCATCTGCGACCTCGCGATCCCGGCGAACGCGGTATCGCACCAACCCGACCGCCAGCACGGATTGGGCGTCGTCCGCGTGATCCGCGACCGGCACGGCGGAATGCCCCTCATCATCGTGTCCGAGCACAGCGCTGAGCCGGCAGTCTCGCGTAACCTCACCAACGAAGCGGGAAGAGCCGACCCCTACGGTGCGGGTGCCAACTTCCCGATGCTCGTCCCCTTCCCGAACGAGGACCTTCCCGAGTGCGAACGCGAGCTCGCCAACGCGTTGAGCCGCTCTGCCGCCGTGGCGAGTCTCGCGGTGACCGGACCGGCGCTGCCGAGCTCACCGTAAGCCAGGTCCGGACAATCCAGGTATTCGCACGCAGCTGTGGCGCAGGTGCGGCGCGAGTCGCCCAAATGCCCCGCGGGAACTCAGGCGCAAAAACACTCCGGCTAACGCTACTCGACGCTGAGGGTCAGGAGACTGCGCTCGTGGCCGCAAAGCTCGGCCCCCGCGAGCGCGTATTCGCCGAGTCGAATGCGTACCGCCAATTCTCGATTAGGCTGCCCATCCAGCTCGGTGTCCCGCTGACATGGACCGTTGACGCGGGTGCGGACAGTGAGGGCGGCGCTTTCTATGCCCTCGCGGTCGACTACACCCGCGATCTCTTCGAATGCTTGGAGCGTGCGCCCGCCGACGCCGCGGCGGTGGTGCGCTCACTGCTCGCACAGCTCGCGCCCGTCTACGAGAAGGCCACGCGGCTCGAGCAAACGCTGCTTGACCTCCGTCGAGACATCGTCGGCACCGCCGACGCGCGTGACGCGGGGCCGCTCGAGGCCGCGATCCTGGCCCTCGACGGGCGCAAGATCGCGACGACGGCCTGTCTCCAGCACGGCGATTTGCACGGGGAGAATGTGCTCGTGAACGACGCGTGCGAACCGAGGCTGATCGACTACGCCAACGTTCGGCAAACGACAGGATGCCTCGACCCCGTGACGCTCGAGCTAAGCGCGATCTTCCACCCGTCGGCCCAGGCCGCAAGAGGGGACTGGCCCACGGAGGCGCAGGCAACCCTATGGAGCGACCTCGATGCCTACGTGGAGAACTGCCCGTTCGAAGAGTACATTCGCGCATGTAGGGAGTGGACAATGACCGTAGCTGCGGCATCCGAGGAGGTCGACGCCGTCGTGCTTAGCTATTGCTTGCGCCAACTGCACTTCAAAGACTGCCCGAAATCGATCGCCGCCGCGCTCATTGAAGACAGCCTCCACGCGCTCGGCTGAGTTCCGCCCGTGTTCGGCGCGCCAGGGCACAGTGGTCTCGATGAGCCCGTCCCCGGTTTGACGGAGCTCCGTTTCGCGCGTTCTCGTGCTCGGCGGGCAGTGCCCTCCAGACACCGGCCTTGAACGCCTTCTCCACAGTTCGCGCAGACTGCATCGCGGGGCCGGCTACTGACGAGGCTGCTCAGCGAGCCATTCGTCGAGCATTGGTCGCGTGAAGCGGATGTGCCGGCCGACCCGATGGCAGGGCAAGCGGCCGGTCCTCACGGCCTCGTAGACCCAGCTCGTCCTGACGTTGAGATACCAAGCGGCCTGATCCGGGCGAAGCAGCCGATCCTGCTGCAGCGGAGCCTCTGTTGTTGGTGTTGTTGCTTCCATGCGGATATAGACCCCAACGCGGCCGAACCGGCCAACGGATTTCTCCGTCGAACGCTCGGCCGCCTCACGACCTGGCGTGCCAGCACAGCCGACGAAGACGCCCCAAAACAAGCCCCGGCGACCGCGCGACGACCGCTGGGGAAAGATGCAGGGAAAGATGGCCTGCCGTCCGCAACCTCGTGATAGGCTTGCTTTTGCTGCGTTTGCAGGTGTTTTGGGAGTGGGCCCGGCTGGACTCGAACCAGCGACCTACCGATTATGAGTCGGCAGCTCTAACCAACTGAGCTACGGGCCCGCCGCGCCTCCGGGCACGGAGCCCGGGCGCGCGAGGCAGACGCTACCAGCGAGATGTGGAATGCTCCCGCGCCGCCGGCCTCAGCTGCGGGCGGCGGCCGATTCGCAGCGCTCACCACAGGAGGGGATGGCATGGCGGCAGAGCGGGCAGCGATCGTCACGGGGGCATCGAGCGGGATCGGGCTGGCGATCGCGAAGGTCCTCGGCGAGGAGGGCTTCGCGCTGACCGTGGCCGCCCGCCGCCCCGAGAAGCTCGAGGGGGCCGTCGCCGAGCACTGCGCCGACGGGTTCGACGTGCAGTCGGTCGCCGCCAACGTCGCCGACGAGGGCGAGATCAAGAAGGTCGTCGACGCCCACCGCGAGCGCTACGGCCGCCTGGACGTGCTCGTCAACAACGCCGGCGTCGGCGTCGGGCGCCCCGGTCGGGGAGATCCAGACCAAGCACATCGACATGCAGCTGGCCATCAACCTGCGCTCGATCGTCCTCTTCTACCGCGAATGCATGCCGATGCTGCGCGAGGCCGCGGCCGAGCACAAGAACGCCCTCGTCGTCAACACCTCCTCGATCTCGGGCAAGCACGGCGAGGCCTGGCTGTCGGTCTACTCGGCGACCAAGCACGGCGTCGTCGGCTGGACCGAAGCGATGAACAAGGAACTCGGCGCCGACGGGATCAAGTCGACGGCCCTCTGCCCCGCCTTCGTCGACACGCCGATGACCGACTTCGTCAAGGAGCACGTGCCGGCCGAGGAGATGATCCGCCCGGAGGACATCGCCGAGTCCGTGCGCTTCCTGCTGCGGGTCTCCCCCGCCTGCGTGGTGCCGGAGATCATGTTCGTGCGCCCCGGCGAGGGGCTGTAGCGCAGGCCTCCGGCCCAGGTCTCGCTCAAGACGGGCCGCTGTGGACCGGCGAGACCGTCGGCCCTCGCAGCCCGCAGGCGGCGGGCGCGGATCTCGCCCCCGGGATCGGCTTCCCCGACGAGCCTGGCGCCGGCGACGGCGTCGCGTCGGCGATCAGCTGGCGGTGCTCGGCGATCGCGCGGTCGAGCTCGAGCCCGCCCGACTCCTGCAGGCTGGCCTGCAGCTGGGTGAGGAGGATCCGCAGCTCGCGCTCGGTGGCCGCCGCGCGCGGCGGCCGCGCACGCGGGCGAAGCGGTCCCAGGACTTGGCGAAGGAGAGGAAGTCGGTGCGTGCCCCCGCAGCGGTGGGCGGCGAGCATCGGGCAGACGCCGCCCAGCCGTCGACGTAGGCGCCGACGATGATCCGCTCGTTGGCCTGCACGCCCTCGAGCATCGCCTCGCGGGTGGCCACCGGCAGGCAGTCGATCGCGAGGCGCAGGCCCTCGACGGCGCTGCGGGTTTGGCGGCGGCGATTTCGCATAGGCTGTCCCCGCGCGCCGCAGCCGGTAGCGGCCAAGACTAGGTCGCTCGGCTCGGCAACGAATTCCCTGCAGCTGAAAGGAAACTTGCATGAAGCTCGGCGTCCACATCGGTTACTGGGGTCTCGGCCTCAGCTCGGAGGACCAGCTCAAGATCGTCCAGGAGGCCGAGCGGCTCGGCTACGACTCGGTGTGGGCCGCCGAGGCCTACGGCTCGGACACCGCCACCGTGCTCGGCTGGCTCGCCGGGCAGACCAGCAAGATCCGCCTCGGCTCGGGGATCTTCCAGATGCCGGGCCGCTCCGCCGCGATGACCGCGATGACGGCCGCCACGATCGACCAGCTCTCGGACGGGCGCATGATCTGCGGCATCGGCTCCTCCGGCCCCCAGGTCGCCGAGGGCTGGCACGGACAGCGCTTCGCCAAACAGCTGCAGCGCACCCGCGAGTACGTGGCGGTCGATCCGGATGGCGCTGGCGCGGGAACGGGTGGAGTTCCACGGGCGAGACGCTCGAGCTGCCCCTCCCCGACGGCCCGGGCAAGGCCCTGAAGCTGACGATCTCCCCCGTCCAGGAGCGCATCCCGATCTACCTCGCCGCGATCGGGCCGAAGAACACGGCTCTGGCCGGCGAGATCGCCGACGGGTGGATCCCCACCCTGTTCTCCCCCGAGCACGTCTCCGAGCTGCGCCCGCTGCTTCAGGAAGGCGCCGATCGCAGCGGGAAAAGCCTCGACGACTTCGACATCGCCCCGACCGTCAACGTCTTCATCACCGACGACCTCGAGCGGGCACGCAACACGATGCGGGCCTTCATCGCCCTCTACGTGGGCGGCATGGGCTCGCGCAAGCAGAACTTCTACAACCAGCTCGTCAGCCGCTACGGCTTCGAGGCCGAGGCCAAGAAGATCCAGGACCTCTACCTCGAAGGCAAGCGCGAGGAGGCGATGGCGGCGATGCCCGACAAGCTGATCGACACCGTCTCCCTGTGCGGGCCCAAGGACGTCGTGCGCGAGCGGCTGGCCGTCTACCGGGACGCCGGGGTGGGCACTCTCGGGGTGACCCCGACGGCCTTCACCGCCCCCGAGCGCCTGGAGCAGCTGCGGCTGCTCGCCGAGCTGGCCGCCTGACCGCCGCCTTGACCCAGCCCAGACGGGTTCTGCTGGGCGCCTTCGGCGACCCCGGCCACGCCTTCCCGATGATCGCCCTCGGGCGGGCCCTCGCCGCCCGCGGCCACGAGGTGACCCTGCAGACCTGGAGGCGCTGGGAGGAGCACGTCCTGGCCGAGGGGCTGTCCTTCGCCCCCGCCCCCGAGTACCAGGTGTTCCCCTCCGGGCCCGAGCCACTGGACTTCTACGAGGCCGTCGTCCACGCCACCGAGGACACCCTGCCGCTCGTGCGGGAGCTGCGCCCCGACGTCGTCGTGGCGGACATCCTCACCCTCGCTCCCGCCCTGGCCGCCGAGAGGGAGGGCAGGCCGTGGGCCACCCTGATCCCCCACGTCTATCCCCACGGGGAGCCCCAGTTCCCGATCTACTCGCTCGGAGCGGTGATGCCCCGCACCCGTCTCGGCCAGGGGTTCTGGCGGCGCGCCCACCCGGCCGTCGAGAGAGGGCTCGAGCGGGGCCGATCGGAGCTCAACCGCACCCGTGCCCGGCTCGGCCTGCCCGCGCTCGAGCACGTCCACGGGGGGATCAGCCAGACCCTGGCGATCGTCGCGACCTTCCCTCAGCTGGAGTACCCTCGCTCCTGGCCCGATCACGTCCACGTCGTGGGGCCGCTCATGTGGGAGCCTCCGGCGGCTGACGTGGAGCTGCCGCCCGGCGATGATCCCCTCGTCCTGATCGCCCCCTCCACCGCCCAGGACTCCGAGCACCGGCTGCTGCGGGCCGCCCTGCGGGGGCTCGCAGATGCGCCCGTGCGGGTGCTGGCGACCTGGAACCGCCGCCTGCCCCCCGTCCCCTGCCCGTCCCCGAGAACGCCCGCCTGGTCGAGTGGGTCTCCTACTCCCGCACCATGCCCCAATGTCAGCTCGTCATCTGCCACGCCGGGCACGGCACATTGGTGCGGGCCCTCTCATCCGGGTGCGCCGTCCTCGCCTGTCCCGCCGTCGGGGACATGAACGAGAACGCCGCCCGGCTGGACTGGTCCGGGGCGGGCTGCGCCTGCCACGCCGGTTCGTCTCCCCCCGCACGATCAGGCTGGCTGTGGACCGAGCCCTCGGCGATCCCTCCATCCGCGCCCGCGCCCGGGAGCTCGCGTCGTGGGCCGCCTCCAACGACCCGGGGGAGCATGCCGCGAGGCTCGTGGAGGGGATCGCGGGGTAGGTGCTCCGGGCGGGTCCGGCCCCGTGGTTGCCGGATGGTGCTGAGTACACTCGCCGGCGATGGCGCGGTTCCATCAGACGTCGGGCTCGGTGCGCATCACTCCCGTCGGGCGCATCCTGCTCGCGGTCTGTGCAGTCGGGCTGATCCTTGCGGGCGTGGGACCGTCGCGCGTTCAGATGCCGGGCTTCGTCGTCGCAGCCTTGATTGGTCTCGTTCTGCTCGGGGGCTTCTCGGGTGGCACGCTGGGTCGGAGCACCAAGGGCCTCGCGGATCGGCGTGCTGAGTTCGGCGCCGGGCCATCCCGGCATTCCGAAATCGGGTTGACCGATGCGGCTGAGGACGAGCTGTGGCGCCAGGAGCGCGAACGCCGGCTTCAGGACGACCGGCCGCCGAATTGATCTCGCCCCTGTCCGGACACATGGTCTTCCGGGGACACGACGCCCTGCGAGTGCTGCTCTCGCCCTTTAGTGGCGCGGCATCCGGGTGTGATGTGGCGCGCTCTCCGGGCGGGCTGAGCCGACTCAAGAAGCTCCGGGGGTGGGACTCGAACCCACAACCTCTCGGTTAACAGCCGAGCGCATCTGCCAAATTGAGCTACCCCGGATCGTGCTACCCCGGACCAGGTCCGGTCGCGGCCATCATTGTACGCAAGGCGCATCCGGCTCATCGAGTCTGGTCAGGCCGACCTCGATCTCTGCATGACGGTTGGCGCAGACGAGAAGACACTTAGCCGCCTCCGCCCGCGCCTTCTCAAGCGAGCGGGTCACACCTCGATGGCTCAAGGAGAACCGCTTCTCCGATGGGACCACGTGGTGGAACTCCAGCGCCGCCACACACCGGTCGTATCCGCACACAGCGCATGCCCCGCCGGCCTCCTCGACGAGCAGCAGCTTGAGCTTGCGGCGCCTCCGGCTGACAGCCTCGGCACGACATCTGGCACACCGGTAGCCACCTGTCGTTCGGCGGCGGAACACCGTGAGCCCGTGGCGCGAGCACGTGAGCATGAGCTTCGGCAGGTGTTCGCTCGAAGCCTGGCGCCGCTCGGCCCATTGAGTCCTCAGGCCGTACTCCCTCAGCCAGTGCCGAACCGTCGTCTTGCTTCGCCCGACTACCTCGGCGATCTCTTCGGTCGATAGCCCTGCGCCCACGAGCTCGCGCAGCAGCGCGGGGTCAAGCGCCCCGCGCGCCTCATGCCTCCCGCATGCACAGCACGCAGACCGTGCTTCTGCATCCAGTAGGCCACGGTCGCTTCATGCCGGTCCACCCGCCGGCCGATCTCGGCAAGCGAGAGGCCTCCGCCCAGCATCTCCTCGCGAAGGGCCCGATCCATGCACCCCATTGTCATCGGCCCCGTGTGACACGAGTGTGCCTTTCGCGCCGATTCTGTGCCGACTCGGAGCCGGGAATGCGACGCCCGCCAGGCGCGCCCACCGCCCGGCCCGACCCAACCCCTACCCCTCCCGTTCCCCTGTCCGGTCGAGGACCTCCGTGTAGACCCTGTCGAACTGGACCTTGAGCTCGGCTCTTCGCCGAGCCATCTCCTCCACGCCCGCGTCCTCCTTGCCCCGCGCCTGCTGGATGCTCCTCTCCACACGAGCGAGCTCGAGCTGCAGCCGCTGGATCTCGAGCATGCCCGGGTCGGACCCCTCCCGACCCGCCTCGACCACCAGCTCGGCAAGCAGGGCCTTGAGCTCCGGATCCTCGTCCAGCCCCGGTGCCGACATGGGATCCCGCAGCCCTCCCCCAGCGAGGTGCCTGGCCGCCCTGCGCAGCAGGTCGCTGGAGAAGTGCTCCTCCACATCCACAACGTCCAGCGCCGCCGTTCCCTCCTCCGGCACCGCGATGCAAAGGGCGAGAAAGGCCCGCTCCGTATCGGCCTGACGCGAGAGGCCCGACCGCACGTGCCCGCCGTTTGCAGATCTCGCCTCCGGCGCAGACTGTCGCGTCGTAGCGACCTCGGCCAGTCGAGTCTCAACGAGGTTAGTTCTCACAGCGAAGCGATTCGATACAAGTTCAGTCAGCTCGACGCGCATGGCGCTCCGCGGGGGAAGCTCGCTGAATACGGGTCGCAGTTCCTCAAGCATTCGGTCCTGAACTTCTGTGTCGGACGTGTCTCCGCTCGCGAGCACTCGCTCAACCCGGAAGCGAGCGAACTCGAGCGATCGATCGATCGCCGCCTGCATCGCCTCGGGCCCATTGACCTGGACGACATCCGCTGGGTCGTCGCCGGCCGGTAGCGCCACGACTCGAAGTTTGAGCCTGCGCTTGTTCGCCAGGCTGTACGCCCGCAGCATCGCCTCCTGCCCGGCGCTGTCGGCGTCCAGCGCCAGCAGCACCGTCTGGGCCATCCGGGCGAGCTCCCCCACCTGCTCCCCCGTCAGCGCCGTTCCCATCAGGCCCACCGCGTTTCTCATCCCGGCCTGGTGCAGGGCGATCGTATCCGTGTAGCCCTCGCAGAGGATCACCTCCCCGGCCTTGGCAGCATGGGCCCTGGCCAGGTCCGCCCCGTACAGGTGAAGCCCCTTGTGGTAGACGTCGTTGTCGGAGGTGTTCAGGTACTTGGGCCTCTGCTCCTCCCTCATCGCCCGCGCCCCGAACCCCAGCACCCTCCCGCGGATGTCAGCCAGCGGGAACATGATCCGCGAGCGGAAGCGGTCGTAGAGGCGGCCGGTCTCCTTCGACCGCTGGGCCAGGCCCGTGGCATACAGCTCCTGCTCGGAGAACCCGCCCTGCCGGGAGGCCAGCGAGCACTTTGTCCCAGGCGCTCGGGGCATAGCCGACCCGGAATTCCCTGAGCACCTCCTCCCCCAGCCCCCGCTCGGCCAGGTACTTCCTGGCCGCGGAAGCCTCAGTCGACTCCCACAGGTAGCGCTCGTAGTAGGCCGTCGTCCGCCCGAGCAGCTCCAGCAGCCGCTCCCTCTGCTTGCGCCGTTCGGCCTCCCGCGGGTCCTCCTGCTCGCGCTGCAGCTCCACCCCGTAGCGCTCCGCCAGCAGCTCCAGGGCCCCCTTGAAGTCCACACCCTCGGTCTCCTGCACGAACGTGAACACGTCCCCCGAGGCCTGGCAGCCGAAGCAGTAGTAGACCTTCTGGGCCGGATCGATCCCGAAGGACGGGGTCCGCTCCTCGTGGAAGGGGCACAGGCCCTCGTAGCGGGCCGGGCCCGCCCGTCTCAGGTCCGTCCGGGCGGAGACCAGCTCGAGGAAGTCGACCGCGTCGCGCACCCTGTCGCGGGACTCCTTTGTATACAGCGCCACGGGCGCAACGCTAGCGGGCGAAGGCCCGCGGCACCTGAAGCTCGGTGTACTCCCGGATGCAGTACCTGTCGGTCATGCCCGCCAGGTAGTCCGTCACCCGCTGGGCCAGCTCCCGCTCGCTCCCCGGCACGTCCTGCTCACCGGTCCCCGGGAGCAGCTCCGGCCTGTCCACATAGTGCTCGAACAGCCTCCTGATGACGGCCGAGATCTTCTCGTGCTCGGCCCGCACCGCCGGTCCCAGGTAGACCCTCTCGAACATGAAATCCCGCAGCTCGGACATCGACGGGCCGGCCGTGGGGCCCTGAACGATGTCCCCCGCCAGGTGGGAGTGCTCGACCATGTCGTGGACCAGCGCATCGATCCGCGCCGACCCGCCGGACCCGAGCACGGCGATCGGCTCCTCCGGCAGCTCGTCCTCGCTCAGCAGCCCCGCCCTGACCGCATCGTCGATGTCGTGGTTGATGTAGGCGACCCTGTCGATCACCCTCACGATCCGGCCCTCCAGCGTCTCCGGCGCCTCCGTGCGGCTGGAGTGGCGGGCGATCCCCTCCCGCACCTGCTCGGTCAGGTTCAGCCCCACACCGTCGCGCTCGAGCTCCTCCACGATCCTCACCGAGTGCTCGTAGTGGCGGAAGTCCAGGCCGAAGCGCTCTTTCAGGCACCTGTCCAGGACCTCCTCCCCGATGTGCCCGAAGGGCGGGTGCCCCAGGTCGTGGCCGAGCCCGATCGCCTCCACCAGGTCCTCGTTGAGCCGCAGCGCCCGCGCCACCGTCCGCGAGATGGAGGTCACCTCGAGGGTGTGGGTGAGCCTCGTCCGGTAGTGGTCTCCACGAGGGGCCACGAAGACCTGCGTCTTGTGGGTCAGCCGCCGGAAGGACTTGCTGTGGACGATCCTGTCCCGATCGCGCTGGAAGGGCGTCCTCAGGCTGCAATCCCTCTCCTCCCGGGCACGCCGAGCCGGGTAGGAGCGCGCCGCCAGCGGGGACAGCCTGCTCTCCTCCTCCGCGGCCACCCGCCTGGCGAATCCGGCGGAGAGGGTCTCCTGCGCTGTGGTGGTGCTCACCCTTCGATTGTGGCACCGGTCGCGGCCGGAGCCCTCGGCCGGGGCGGCGCACCCGTCGATCATCCGAGCGGGCGGGCCGCTACTCCTCCCGTTTCCAGTCCCCTTTGAGGGTGAGCTTGTGCAGCCAGTGCTCCCACCCTTGCATCCCCCCCGGGTCCTCCTCGTACACCGGCGCCCCGCCCTCGGGCTCCGGCAGCCCGCGGACCGCCTCCGCGTCGATCCTCAGATCCACCCCATGCTCGTGCAGCGAGGCGACTTCGTCAGCCGCCACGACACGCCTTCCGCCGCCGGCGAGATGCACGACGATGCCGTGGAAGATGTCCTCACGGGGGTCGGCGAGCACCTGGAAGACATCGCCCACCCGCTCGCCGGCCCTGTCCAGCACCGGGACACCCCTCTCGAGCACCTCGTAGGCGATGGGAGCACCCTCGTCCATGGGGCGCACGATACACCCGCCGAATCCCGTTCCGGGCTACGCGGCCGCCCCGCCGGAGGCTCAGACCCCGGCGGCCGGCATCAGCCGCAGGTGGGCATGGTGCTCGAGCGTGGCCGCGATCGCCCGCTCGACCTGCCCGAGGGCGGCATCCCCGGCCTGCGGGAACTCCGCGATCGACCGTCCCAGGGCCTCGGTCATGAAGGTGTATGCCTCCTCCCCGAGCGGGAACGACCCGGCCTCGCAGGCAGAGCACACCACCCCTCCGGCCGCCCCGGAGAACGCGACCAGGTGCTCTGACTCCCCGCAGCTCGCACACGCCCCGAGCTGGGGGGCCAGGCCCGCCGCCAGGAGCAGCTTCAGCCGGAAGGCCAGGGCCGCCTCCCTGCCGACCGCCGAGCGGCCGGGACGTCCCTCGCGGCCGTCCAGCAGGGCGAGCTGGCGGCAGAGCAGGTTGAACACCCCCGGGTGGGGCTCGGAGGTCTCGAACAGGCGCCCGACCGCATCGCAGGCACGCGCCGCCGCGTCCAGCGCCCGGGCGTCGCCCCGCAGGCGGGGGTGGCCGTCGATCGTCTGGGCCCCCGTCACCGTGAGCAGCTCTCCGCGCCCCTCGTGCAGCTCGATGTTCAGCCTGAAGAAGGGCTCCAGCCGCCCGCCGAAGCGGCTTCGCGCACGGCGCACCCCCTTGGCGATCGCACCGACCCGCCCCCGCCCCGGGGTGTAGAGGTGCAGGATGCGATCGGCCTCCCCGTATCTCATCGACCGCAGGACCACGGCCTCCGTCTTGACCAGTCCGGGCATCTCGCCCGAGTCTAGGGCCAGGGTCGGAGCCCGCCACTCGGCCCCGGCCCCGCCCTCTCACCGCAGGAACCCCGAAAGACGGTCGCTACACTAAATGAAGTAATGAGGCAGATCATTGTCTACACGACCGAGCCCTGCTCCTTCTGCGCCCGCGTGAAGGGGCTGCTGACGTCCCACGGCCTGGAGTTCGCCGAGATCAACCTCGCGAAGGATCCCGCCGGCCGCGTGGAGCTGGCCCGCATGACGGGCATGATGAGCTTCCCCCAGGTGCTCGTCGAGGGCGAGCTGCTGGGCGGCTGGGCCGAGGTTCAGGCCGCCGCCGAGGACGGCCGCCTGGACGATCTCCTCGCCGCCTGATCCACCGCCGCGGCCCCGCCGGCCGGTACCCTCCGCCTCCCCCGCGGCCGCGGCTGGCAGGTCTCGCAGACGTAGGTCCCCCGGCCCGCCACCACCATCTTCACGATCGTCGACCCGCACCTGGGGCATGGCTCCCCCGCCCTGCGGTGCACGAGGAAGCGGTCCTGGAAGGAGCCTCTCAGCCCGTCCACGTGGCGGAAGTCGTCGATGCTCGCCCCGCGCGCGTCGATCCCCTCGCGCAGGGCCTCGATCATCCCCTCCCGCAGCAGGCCCGCCTGGGCCAGGGTGAGACGCCCGGCCGGGCGCAGGGGGTGCACCCTCGCCCTGAACAGGGCCTCGTCGGCGTAGATGTTCCCCACGCCCGCCACCATCCGCTGATCGAGCAGCAGCGCCTTGACGGGTGCCCTGCGGCCCCGCATCAGCCCCCGCAGGTGCTGTGCGGTGAAGGCCTCCTCGAACGGCTCGAGCCCGAGGCGGGCGGCCAGGAAGGCCTCGAGGGCATCCCCGCCGAGCAGCAGCTCCCCCGTCCCGAAGCGGCGGGGATCGACGATCGCCAGGCGCACGCCCCCACCACCGCGCCGGGGTCCCAGGCGCATCCGCACCCGGGTGTGGGCAGGCTCGGGCTCCGGGTCGGCCAGCACCGCTCCGGTCATCCTCAGGTGCTGGGCGAGGTGGACGTCCCCCTGAAAGGTCCACAGCAGGTACTTCCCGCGTCGCCCGAGTCGCTCGATCCTCCTGCCCACGAGGGCATCCTCGAGCTCCTCGGGTGCGAGCGGACGAGACCAGCGTCCGTCGAGGATCTCCATCTCGACCAGCCTGCGGCCCTCGACCAGGGGCGCCAGCTGGCCCCTGATCGTCTCGACCTCGGGAAGCTCGGGCATGGCCCTAGCCTATGAAGGGGCGCCCCGGCAGGCCCTCCGCCTCGCGGCCGGCCAGCCAGCCCAGCACCGTCGCCCCCACGTCCGCGAGCGGCCCGTCGTGGCGTCCCCCGCGTCCATACCCCCGCACCCCTCCCCTCGCCGCCAGCAGCGGAGCGTGCTCGCGGGTGTGGTCGGTCCCGGGATGGGCAGGGTCCACACCATGGTCGGCGGTGAGGATCAGCAGGTCTCCGGGGCGCAGACGCTCCAGCAGCCTCCCCACCCGGCCGTCGATCTCCTCCAGGGCGCGGGCGAAGCCCTCCACATCCTTGCGATGGCCGTAGACCTGGTCGGTCTCGATCAGGTTGGCGAACACGAGGCCTCCCTCCCGGTGCTCCAGCAGCATCTCCACGCTGTCGAGGGCCTGCCCGTTGGTCGCCCCCGGATGGCTCTCGTCGATGCCCACCCCGGCGAACAGCTGTGCGATCTTTCCCACCCCCCGCACCGGCACCCCCGCCTCCTGCAGCTCCTGCAGGTAGCTGCGGCCCGGGGGCCGGGCCGCGAAGTCCCTCCTGCCCTCCGTGCGCGAGAAGCTCCCCTCCGGGCCCGTGAACGGCCGCGCGATCACCCGTCCCACGGCGTGCTCGCCGGTCATCGCCCGCCGGGCCCGCTCGCAGGCCAGGTACAGGTCCTCGGGGGCGACCCTCTCCACGTGGGCCGCCAGCTGCAGGACGGAGTCCTGGGAGGTGTAGAGGATCAGGGACCCCGTTCGCAGGTGCTCGGCCCCGAACTCCTCGATCGCCGCCAGCCCGTTGGCGGGCCGGTTGCAGATGATCTCGTGGCCCGTGGCCTGGACGAGCCGTGCCACCACCTCGGGGGGAAAGCCCTCGGGGTAGGTCGGCGGGTGCGACGGGAGGACGACCCCCATCAGCTCCCAGTGGCCGGTGATCGAGTCCTTGCCCGGGCCGAGCGGGTGAAGCCGGCCGTGCAGGACGGGATCGGCGACCGGCGGGACCCCCTGCAGGGGGAGGATGCACCCGAGGCCGAGACCTCCAAGCGTGGGAAGGCGCAGGCCGCCCGCCATCTCGGCCAGATGGGCGAGGGTGTTGGTCCCCTCGTCCCCGTATGCGGCGGCGTCGGGCAGGGCCCCCACGCCGCAGGCGTCGAGCACGAGCACGATCGCCCGGCGGCCCCTCAAGGTGTCCATCGGCGGATGTCTACCGGGAAGCGGAGGCCCGCGGGTGCGCGCTGAAGTAGGCCTCCTTGAGGCGCTCGGCAGACAGGTGGGTGTAGACCTGCGTCGTGGCCAGGTCGGCGTGGCCGAGCATCTCCTGCAGCGAGCGCAGGTCGCACCCTCCGGCGAGCAGATGGGTGGCGAAGCTGTGGCGGAGGGTGTGGGGGCTCATCTTGTGTGCCAGGCCCGCCCCCTTCGCATGCCCCTGGACGATCTTGTAGAGGCCCTGGCGGGTGAGCGCCCCGCCGCGGTGGTTGACGAACAGCCGCGACTCCACGCCGTTGCCGACCAGGGCCGGCCGTCCGCGGCGGCAGTAGGCATCCAGTGCCGACAGGGCCTGGCGGCCGATCGGAACGAGCCTCTCCTTGGCTCCCTTGCCCCGGGCGCAGAGCATCCCCTCCTCGAGATCGACATCGGAGACCTCCAGGCCCACCGCCTCGGAGGCCCTCAGGCCGCAGGCGTACATCGCCTCCAGCAGGGCCCGGTCGCGCAGGGCCAGCGGGTGGGTGCCCCGCGGCTGGCCGAGCAGACGGGCCACCTCCTCGCGGGACAGGACCCGCGGCAGGCGCTGTGTCTTGCGGGGCCCCCTCAGGTCGGCCGTAGGGTCGTGGTCGATCACCCCCTCCCGGCGCAGGTGCCGGTAGAAGGAGCGCAGGCATGCCACCTTGCGGGCGACCGTGCTCGCCGCCACCGGCTGGCGATTCTCGCTGCCCGCCGCCAGCTCCGACAGGAACGCCGCCAGGTCTCCGTGGGTCGCCTGCTCGGCCTGCACTCCGCGGCGCTCGAGGAAGGCCCCGAGCTGGAGCAGGTCGGATCGGTAGGCCTCCAGCGTGTTGCGGGAGAGGCCCCGCTCCAGCTCCAGGTAGGCGAGGAAGTCCAGCGTGAGGCGCTGCAGGCCCTGGGTCTCCGGCGGGGAGGCGATCTCGGCATGGGCCATGCTGCGGGCTTCGCCTCATCCCCGCCCCCTCCTTGGCGGTGCAATCACGCGTTCAGGCGGCGGGCCAGCCAGAAGAGGCCGATCAGCGTCTTGGCGTCCCTGCACTCCTCGATGGCCTCGTCGAGCCGGTCCAGCGGCCATGGCACGACCTCGATGCGCTCCTGCTCGCCGCTGTCGGCGTCCTCCTCGTAGAGCTCGGTGGCGGCGAAGAGGTGGACTCGCTCGTCGGTGAACCCGGCGCCGGTGTAGTAGGTGAGGATCGGCTCCCAGCTGCGGGCCCCCCGGCCGATCTCCTCGGCGAGCTCCCTGCGGGCGGCCTCTTCGGGGGACTCCCCCTCCACGTCCAGGCGTCCGGCCGGGATCTCGAGCAGGTCCGGCTCGCCCACCGCCTCGCGGGGCTGGCGCACGAGCCATACGACCTCCTCGTCGTGGGCCACGATCCCCACCGCTCCCCGGTGGCGCACGATCTCCCGCGTGACCTCCTCCCCGTCGTCGTGGCGGAAGCGCTCAATGCGCACCTCCACGAGCCTGCCGCTGTAGACGGTCTCCCCCCCGAGCGCCTCGAAGTCCCGCGGGGAGCTCATGCGCTCTCAGCCGGGACCGGCGGGTCGGTGCGCGCCGCCATCTCCGCCAGGGCGGCCCCTCCCGCCAGGGCCGCCCCGAAGAAGAGCGGGTCCTCGGCCAGCCCGCGGCCCATCGTGCGGGTGGGCAGGCCGCTGGAGGCATAGTCGGGCAGGTCGACCGCCGCCCGCCTCCAGTCGTGGCGGGTGATCCGGACCGGTCGCTCCACGTCGAGGGCCAGCGCCGGCCGGCTCGGCATCGCCCCGCCGAAGACCGACCCGAGACCCGCCCGCAGGTCGGCCCCCACCGGGGAGCGCATCCCCGCCGGCAGGGCCACCGTCACGGGCTCCAGGAGCAGGTCGAGAACGGTCAGGGTGTGGTGGGAGATGCCCCGGTGGCGGGTCCTGTCGTCGCTGGATGACATCCGGGCGACCAGCAGGGTCGGGCAGCCGAGGGCGAGGGCGAGGTGGGCCGAGTCCAGGGCGGCCATCCCGCCGTGCCCGAGCCGGGAGCTGGAGCCGACGATCCCGGGCCCCGGCCCGCACACGACCGCATCCCATCCGAGACCCCGCAGGCCGTGGTGCAGGGCCCCGGCGGTCGTGATCGCCTCGCCCTCGCCCCCGAACGCCGCTCCGGCGGTGATGTGTCCAGCCAGCAGGCCCCGGGAGCGCAGCTGGGCGACCGTGCGGGAGTGCCCCCCCGGCAGCGCCCCGCCCTCGGTCTGAACGTAGCCGAGCCGCAGGTCCGGGGCGGTGCGGGCGAAGGCCCAGGCGACCGGGGCCAGCTGGCCGTGGAGCGCCAGCACGGCGGCCGGGCGGGCGAGGGGCAGCTCCAGCGCCTCCTCCTCGACCGGCACGATCGCGTGCTGGAGGCTCGTGTAGTTGAGCTTCATCACGTTCGCCCCCGCGGTGCCATCGGCATCCAGGCCCCTCGTCAGGTTGACGTGGACGATGTCGAACCCTCCAGATCCCAGGCCGAGGTCGAGGGCCTCGACGTTGACCACCACCTCGTCTCCGATCTGGGCCCTTCCATGCAGGCCGACGTCCACGATCGCCGGGCGCCGCTGCCCGGACCCCAGCTCGATCTCCAGGCGCTGCTCCCCTGGTCCCGAGGGAGCGTCCTGGTCGGGGCGGTCGACGGCGACCACCGTGGCGGGGCGGAGCTTCAGCATCTGTGCTGCAAGCTACAGTCCCGCGTCCTGCGGGAGCGCCGCCGCCCGATACACGAGCGCCAGGGCCACGTCCAGCATCTCCTGAAGGGCCTGCTCGGAGACCCGCTCGCCCGGCTCGTGGTTGCGCTCGGTCCCGTTGGCCAGGTTCACCACGCTGACACCCTGGGCGATCAGGGCGTTCGCATCGGAGCCTCCGCCGCTGGAGATCCTGACGGGCTCGTGCCCGCAGGACCGCAGGGCCTCCTCGGCCACAGCGACTGCGGGGGTGGAGGGCGACAGGCGGTAGCCGGAGAAGGTCCGCTGCACCGACACGTCGACGTCGCACTCGCACTCGGGCAGGTTCGCCCCGTCGTGGATCCGGTCGACGACCTCCGCGACAAGGCGCTCCCCCTGCTCGTCGTCGAGCCCCCGCACCTCGGCCAGCAACCGGCACGAATCCGGGACGACGTTCATCGCCGTCCCCCCCTCGATCCTGCCCACGTTCACAGTCCCCTCCCCCTCCAGGCGGCCGAGCCGCATCGAGGCGACGGCCCGGGCGGCGGCGAGGATCGCGCTGCGACCCTGCTCCGGTCGGATCCCTGCGTGGGCGGCGGCCCCCCGGAAGGAGGCCTCGACCCGGAAGTGGCAGGGCGAGCCCACGATGACCTCCCCGATCGGGGAGGCGTGGTCGAACACGTACCCGAAGTCGCTATCCAGGCGGCTCGCGTCGAACGCCCTGGATCCGGCGAGGGCCACCTCCTCGCAGACGGTGAAGAGCAGTTCGATCTCGATCGGGGATCCATCCCGGGCGAGGTGACGGGCCAGCGCCAGCATGACCGCCACGGCCGCCTTGTTGTCGGCTCCGAGGATGCCCTCGTTGGCGTTCTCCCAGAAGCCATCCTGCAGGACCGGGTCGACGGGGGCCTGCAGGGGCACGGTGTCCAGATGGGCGCACAGCAGCAGCGTCCGTCCCCCCGGGCTGCGCGCGGCCGGTATCCGGGCCAGCAGGTTGCCGCAGTCCGAGCCGGCGATCGCCCCGGCCCCGTCCTCCTGCACCTCTATCCCCAGCGGGCGCAGCTCCGCCATCACCCGCTCGGCGCACCTGCGCTCGCTCCCGGAGGGGCTCTCGATCCGGCAGAGCTCCCCGAAGGTGCCGCTGAGGTAGCGCCGCTCGAGCGTGCCGGCCCGCATGGCCGCCGGCCCCGCCGTCACGACATCGGGGCGCCCTCGCCGGGGGCGTGGGCGGCGGTCGCGCGGGCGTCCTCGGCGTGGACCTCCTCACGCGTGGATGCCCGCTGCAGCGCCGCCGCGACGAACTCGCGGAACAGCGGCGACGGGCGCTCCGGGCGCGACTTGAACTCCGGGTGGAACTGGGAGGCGACGTAGAAGGGGTGGTCCTCGAGCTCGATCACCTCGACGAGCCGCTCGTCCGGGGAGGTCCCGGAGATGCACAGCTCCGTCCCGGTCCCGCCCGCCCCCGAGCCGGAGGCGTTGACGAGCCGCTTGCGCAGAAGGTTGTTCACCTCGTAGCGGTGGCGGTGGCGCTCGTAGATGACCGCCTCGCCGTACATCTCCCGCACGCGGGTGCCAGAGTGGAGCTTGATCGGGTCGGCCCCCAGGCGCATCGTCCCGCCGAGGTCGGCGACCTCCTTCTGCTCGGGCAGGAGGTCGATCACGGGGTTGGGGGTCTCGGGGTCCATCTCCGTGGAGTTCGCCCCCTCCAGCCCGGCGACGTTGCGGGCGTACTCGCTGACCGCCACGTGCATGCCCAGGCAGATGCCGAGATAGGGGATCCCCTCCTCCCTGGCGACCCTGGCCGCCCGGATCTTCCCCTCCCAGCCCCGGCCGCCGAAGCCGCCGGGGATGAGGATCCCGTCGGCACCCTCCAGGCGTTCCTTGGCCCGCTCGGCGCTCTCGAGGGTCTCCGAGTCGATCCAGTCGATCTCCACCCGGCTGTCCTGCAGGGAGGCGGCGTGGCGCAGCGCTTCGGATACCGACAGGTAGGCGTCCTCGAGCTTGACGTACTTGCCCACGAGGGCGATGCGCACGCTTCGCCTGGCCCGCGCGGAGCGTTCGATGGGCTCCGTCCACTTGACGAGGTCCGGCGGCTTCGCCTCGAGCCCGAAGTGGTCGAGGATGAAGTCGTCCACCCCCTGCTCGCAGAAGGTGAGGGGCACCTTGTAGATGTTGTCCACGTCGTAGGCGGAGACGATCGCCTGCACCGGCAGGCTCGCGAAGAGGGCGATCTTCTTGCGGATCTCCCCTGAGAGCTCGCCCTCGGAGCGGCACATGAGCATGTCGGGCGCGATCCCGATCCGGCGCAGCTCGTTGACCGAGTGCTGGGTGGGCTTGGTCTTCGAGCTCACCGGCGTGCCCGATGTAGGGGACGAGGGTGAGGTGGATGAACATGCAGCGGCGGCGACCCACGTCCACCGGGAACTGGCGGATGGCCTCGAGGAAGGGCAGGGACTCGATGTCCCCGACCGTCCCCCCGATCTCCGTGATCACGAAGTCGACGTCGCTGGACTCGGCGATGAGGGCGATCCGCTGCTTGATCTCGTCGGTGATGTGGGGGACCACCTGCACGGTCCCGCCGAGGTAGTCCCCGCGGCGCTCCCGGCGGATCACCGTGTCGTAGATCCCTCCCGCGGTGACGTTGGAGGCGCGGCTGGTGTTGGCGTCGGTGAACCGCTCGTAGTGGCCCAGGTCGAGGTCCGTCTCGGCCCCGTCCTCGGTGACGAACACCTCCCCGTGCTGGTAGGGGGACATCGTCCCCGGGTCCACGTTGATGTAGGGGTCGAACTTCTGCAGGCCGACGGTGAGGCCCCGGGACACGAGCAGGCGCCCGATGGAGGCCGCGGCGATCCCCTTGCCGAGTGAGGAGACGACTCCGCCGGTCACGAAGATGAACCGGGTCTTGCCTGGGGGCTGCGCGTGGCGGTCGGAGTGGTGCAAGGTCATGAGGGCCTGCCCCAAGAGTCTAGTTCCCGCAGCCCCGGAGTCCGTTCGATGAGGGCGGAGATCGAGCGCAGCTCCCCGTAGAGGGTGATCGCGAGCAGCAGCCCGAGGGCCACGAGCTGCCCCACCCCCGAGAGGGTGAGCACCAGCCACAGGCCCGCGAGCGCCCCCAGCAGGTTGGCCCCGGTGTCCCCCAGCATCGCCCGCTCCCGCAGGTCGTAGGCGCCCGCCACCAGGGCGGGAGCGGCGAACAGCCCCACCGCCCACAGGGGACGAAGTTCGGTCGACCCGATCGTGAGACCCGCCCCGAGCAGGACGAAGGCCTTGGCCGAGCGTCCCGGCCGCAGGTCGAGCAGGTTGAAGAGGTTCGTCGCCAGCACGAGCACCCCGGCGGCGAGCAGCCAGCGCCCGTCGGACAGCTGCAGGTAGCTCATGGCGAGCAGGGCCAGCCCCAGGGAGCCCCCGGCCTTGAGCGTCCCGGTGGAGAGCTCACCGCGCAGCGCGGCCGCACCGTGGCCCCGCCAGCCGCGACGGGCCGGGGCGGGCGGCGACTGCTCTGCGGGCATGGCTCCCCTTCCCCGCTCGCCCAGGGAGTCGTCGATCAGGCCGAGCAGGAGCACGCCGGTGGCGTAGAGGGCGATCGGGAGGATCTCCGGGTAGAAGACCCGAGCTGAGGCGAACCGGGCCAGGAGGGTGAGGGGCACGAGGGCGAGCAGGGCCGCCGCGGCGACCAGCACCCCGAAGGGGAAGACGACCCGGCGATCCCTGTAGTTGGGCCTGGTGTGTCCGGCCTCGGCCATCGTGCGCATCAGGGCCGGTGCGAGGAGGGCGGCGCCGCCGAGAGCGATCAGGAAGGGCAGCGCGTGCATGCCGGGAAGCTACCGGCGCGGCCGGACGCGCACTCAGGGCGTCGAGGAGGTGCCCGCGGGCGTCGAGGAGGTGGCCGTGACGGAGGGAAGCAGCGAGTCGGCGGTCGGCTTGGCGCCGAAGGAGCCGCGGTCCCCCGAGAGGGCGTAGGCGAGGGCCGCCTGGCCGGCCTGGGCGTCGATGTCGTCCACGCTGGACATCTTGCGGGCCTTGTACCAGGGGATCTGGGACGGCTCGGTTTCGGTCAGCTCCACCCCCACGACGGGCAGCCCGACGGCGCTGGCCCCCGCGATCAGGCCGGCCTCGAAGGTGGCGCTCGCTTCGCTCTGTTCGGGGCTCATCCCGGCCGGGTCGGCCCGCATCACGACAAGTCCTTCCAGGCGCGTGAGCTGCCCGTCGAAGGCGCTCAACAGGCTTCCCCGCACCCGGCTCAGGAGCTCTTTGTTGACCAGCTGTCCGCCGCTGACGAGCTGGCGCCCGACGAGCTCGCCGAAGCGTCCCAGCAGCGCCGACGATTCGCCCAGCTGAGCGTAGTGGGTTCCCGCCGCCCCGCGGGAGATGCCGGCGAGGTCCAGCGGCTCGCGCACGGCGACGACCGTGGCGAGGTCTCCCCCCGCCTGCGTGACCGCCGCCCTCACCTTGGCGTTGACCTGGTCGGAGGATCCGCCGAGGAAGAGCAGCCCGATGCTGCGGCTCCCCAGCAGTTCCCGCACGGCGAGGGGGTACAGGCCCTTGGCGAAGGCTTCCTCGTCGCCCAGCCGTTCCTGAAGCTGGTTGATCTGCGTGTGGGCTTCCCCGACTTCGGTGTCGAGGTTGTGGACGATGCCGTTCTTGGCCGAGGAGACGAGGTTGGAGTCGCCGATGGCCACCCCGATCAGCACCCCGAGGGCGAGGGCGAACAGCACCGCGGCGAGCGAGAGCGCGTGATAGCGGTAGTCGAACATCGGCAGGGGTGTCCCCGGCGGGTCAGCCTTTGGAGCCGAACAGCAGCTGGATCTTCAGCCAGAGCAGTTCCGCGACGTCACGCAGAGCCGGCGTCATCCAGATGACCGCGATCATCGCGATCAGCCCGGCGGCGATCACCACCAGCAGCGGGGTGAGCCCCGGTCGCGGTTGATAGAGGCGGCTGACCCCCTTGGCATCGACGAGGATCTCCCCGACGCGCAGGCGCGTCAGGAAGGTCGAGGACATCCCCCGGCGGTTGCGGTCGAGGAACTCGACGAGGTTGAACTGGGAGCCGACCGAGACGATCAGCCGCGCCCCCTTCTCGGCGGCGATCAGCATCCCCACGTCCTGGCTGGTTCCCGGCGCGGGCACGAGCTTGAAGGGCAGGTCCATCTCCTCGAGGCGGTGGCGGCCCGGAGCCCGGCCGTCGGGGTAGGAGTGCACGACCAGCTCGGCCCCGCAGCGCAGGGCCTCCTCGCCCGCCGAGTCCATGTCTCCGACGATCATGTCCGGCCGCAGGCCCTCCTCGAGCAGGGCGTCCGCGCCGCCGTCCACGGCGACGATGACCGGCCTCTTGTCGCGGATGAACGGGCGCAGCGCCCGCAGGTCCCGCTGGTGACCGACCCCCCGGACCACGAGCAGGGTCGAGCGGTCGCGGAAGTCGGTGGCGAAGCGGGGAAGCTGGATCCTCCCGCTGAGCAGTTCCCGCTCCTCGCGCATGTGCTCGATCGTGTTGTGGGCGAAGCGCTCGAGCGCCTCCCCCACCTCCCTTCGCCTGGCCTCGGTCTCGGCGCACACCCGGTCGATGTCGAGCACCTCTCCCCTGGCCAGGGTGGAGCCCTTGCGCAGGATCTCCGCCCCCACGCCCCCTCCCGGCGTCGGGGCGATCCTGATCACCACCGGGTCGCCGTCGGAGACGGCGTCGAAGAGCCCGTCGTCGGGGAGGTCCACCAGGACGATGCCCGCCTCCACGAGCAGCTGCGGGCCGAGGTTCGGGTAGGAGCCGCCGGAGGAGGGCCGGCAGTTGAGCACCGCGGCGGTGCCCGCCGCGATCAGCTCCTCGGCCGACACCCGGTCGATGTCGAGGTGGTCGATCAGGGCGATGTCCCCGCGCACGAGATGCTTGACCAGCAGCTTCGTCCGCCGGCCCGGGCGGACGGGGCCGGCGACGGTCAGCTCCCGGCCGGCCACGGCACCGGACGGCGCCGGCGCCTTCGCCTGGTCTGGATGCCCCTGGGGGCGGGGTCGTGTGACGGCCATCTACGCCGAGGGTAACGCCCGTAGGCGCCCGGCGCAGCCTCTGGCGCGGGCTATGCCGCCCTCCGCAGGTCGCGCGCGTGCCGGCGGGCGCCGCTGTCGTCGGACTCCGCCCCGAGCATGCGCACGAGCTCGCTGACCACCTCGCCCTCCCCGAGCTCGATGACGGAGGTGCGGGCCACCTCGGCCGCGGTGTCCTTGACGATCGAGAAGTGCCGGGCGCCGAGGGAGGCGATCTGCGGAAGATGGGTGATGCACAGCACCTGACCCCCGTTGGCGAGCTCGCGCAGGCGGACTCCCACGGCTCGTGCGGTGTGGCCGCCGATCCCGGCGTCGACCTCGTCGAAGACGAGCGTCATGTCGGGGTCGGAGGGCCCGGAGACGCTCATGATCGCGAGCATCACCCGGGACAGCTCTCCGCCGGAGGCGATCTCCCGCAGCGGTCCGGGCGGCACGCCCGGGTTGGGGGCGATCAGGAACTCGACGGCATCGCCTCCACCCGGGCCGGGATCGCGCTCTGACAGGAGCACCTCGAAGCTCGCCTGGCCCATGGCGAGGGAGGCGAGCTGCTCGCGAACCTCGGCGGCGAAGCCCTCGGCGGCCGCCACGCGGCCCGCCCGCACGATCTCGATCCGCTCCTGCAGCTGCGCCCGGGCACGCTCGAGCTGCCCGTCGATCTCCCCCAGCGCGACCCCCGCGCCCGCGAGCTCGTCGCGTCGGGCCCGCGCCAGCTCCGCGTAGGCGAGCACCGCACCGACGCTGCCGCCGTGCTTTCGGATCAGCCGCTCGAGGGCCTCCAGGCGCTCTTCGATCCCCTCCAGCGAGAGCTCCTGCCCGTCGGCCCCGGCCTCCAGCCCCCTATCGCAGTGCTCGCGCAGCTCCCCGGCGAGATCCTGGGACTCGAGCATCAGGGTCCGCATCCGCTCCGAGAGCGCATCGAGCCGCGGGTCGACCCCCGCGGTGGCCTCGAGCCTGGAGAGGGCCTGGGCCATCAGCTGCGTCGCACCCGGCGATTCACCGTCCTGCGGGTCCAGCGCCTCGGCCCCGGCCCCGCCGGCCGCCCGCAGCGCGTCGATCCGGCGCAGGCGCTCGCGTGTGGCGAGCAGCTGCTCGTGCTCGCTCTCCTGCGGGGCGATCGAGTCGATCTCGCCGAGCTCGAACTCGAGCAGGTCGAGCTCGCGCTCGCGCCCGCCGGCGAGCTCCTGCAGCTCCGCCAGCCGCTGCTCGAGCGCCCGTGTCCGCGCGAAGGCGTCGGCGCATTCGGCGAGATGCCCGGCGTGGTCCCCCCGCAGCGGCCGTCGAGGATCTTCAGCTGGGCGGCCGAGAGGGTGAGCCTGCGGTGCTCGTGCTGGCCGTAGAAGGTCAGCACCATGCCGCCGATCTCGCGCAGGTCGCCTACCGCAACGGTGCGCCCGTTGAGGTACGCCCGGGTCCTCCCGTCGGACCCGACGCGCCTGGCGAGGACGAGCTCCCCGGCGTCGGGGCTGAGCCGGGAGCCGAGCTGCTCGGCGATCGCCTCGGTCAGCTGGAAGGTCCCCTCGACGTATGCCTCGGCCGCGCCCGGGCGCACGATGCCCTGCCGCGCCCGTCCCCCCAGGAGCAGGTCGAGGGCGTGGGCCAGGACCGTCTTGCCCGCCCCCGTCTCCCCTGTGAGGACGTTCAGGCCCGGGGCAAGGCGCAGCTCGGCCCGCTCGATCAGCAGCAGGTTCTCGACGCGCAGCTCTTGCAGCATGCGGCCAGGTGTACCAGTGCATGCCGACGGATCGCACGATCGCGGCCCGTGTACGGTGGGGTGCAGAGCTGGCGCATGCGAGCCGCGGTGGGCATAATCTCTATACCGGCGAGGGTACGGAGGCCCTCGCCCCTAGACTCTCCACTCATCCACGGCATGGCTGCCAGCGACCCTGACCAGAGCTCCCGTCCAGCCTCGCCCGGGCAGTTCAGGTGGCCCGGGCCGGCTGAGCTGGAGGAGCGCCTCGAGGAGGAGATAGGCCGCGCCGAACGGTACGGGACCAATCTCTGCTGCCTGCTCGTGGTGATCGAGAACCTGGACGAGATGGCTCGCGAGCACGGGGGCGAGCTGCGGGAGCAGACCCTCGTCTACGTCGCGGCGGCGCTGCGCAAGGAGCTGCGGCGATTCGACCGCGTCGGCATGCCGACCGACCACGAGCTGCTGATCGTGCTGCCGGGGGCCGACGGGCCCCGCGGAGAGATGGTCGCCCGCCGCGTGCTCGACAGGCTGCAGGCGATCAAGGTCGAAGCGAGGGGCCGGCGCGAGCCCCTGCGCGTGTCCGTGGGCCTGGCCGCCTGGCGGGCGGAGACGAGCCGGGAGGCGCTGGTGCAGCGGGCGCGGGCGGCCGCCGCCCGGCCGGTCAACGGAGAGGACGGGAGTCCCGCCCCGGGTCCCGCCGCGCGGGGACACGGCACCGGGCCGGCCCCCGCCTCCGGGGAACCGCCCCCCTCCGGGGAACCGCCCCCCTCCCCTTCATAATCAACGGGAAGTGCTCTCCGGATCTGAGCTTTGGCTTCTGCGCCTCATGGCGGACCGAGGGCTCGCCCTTCTGGACGCGAGCTCGCTGCTGATCGTGATCGAGGAGAAGGGGGAGCTGCGCGTGGCGGCCGCAAGCGGCGCCTCCTCCGTGCGGGTGCGAATCGTGCCCGGTGCAGGGCAGCGCACTGGGTGAGCTGTTCACGGCCGGCCAGGAGCTGGCCCTGGAGCGGCCCCGCGGCCAGGAGGCGGCGTGGCTGCACGAACTCGGCCTGGAGGCCCGGTCGGTGCTGGTCGAGCCTGCTCGACGATGGAGGGCCATGGGGGCGGGCTCGTGATCGCCACCCGCACGGGACGGCTCCTTCGGGAGCCCGACCGGCGGGCCCTGGCTGCGTTCGCCGACAGCGTCGCCCAGCGGCTCGCGGCGGAGCGCTCGGTCGAGATCGAACGGCTCCGCTACGGCATGGAGGCGCGGGAGCGGGAGCGGACGCGCTGGGCGAGGGAGATCCACGACGAGAGCATCCAGGGCATCGGCGCCCTGCGGCTGCGGCTTGCCAACGCCCGCGAGCTCGACGACAAGAGCGCTGCGGCCAGCCGTCGACGAGGCACTCGAGGGGCTCGGGCAACGAGATCGACGGGCTGCGCCATCTGATCACCGAGCTCCGGCCCGCGGCGCTGGACGATCTCGGTCTCGCGGCCGCGCTGGAGGCGCTCGCGCGCAGGGCCCAGGCGATCGACGGGCTCGACGTGAAAACCGAGCATCGCGCTGGGCAGCGAGCAGGACGGCGAGATCGGGGCCGGCGACGGGGGCCGCCTCGATCCGGAGCTCGAGAGCACGATCTACCGGGTCATCCAGGAGGCCCTCACGAACGTCAGCCGCCACGCCGAGGCGACGCAGGCGATCGTGCAGGTCACGCGGGCGAAGGGATACATCAAGGCGTCCGTCATCGACGACGGCAAGGGCATGCCCGGGGCCGAACGGCTCGGACCGCGCGGCGACGGCCTGGAGGGCGGGTTCGGCATGGGTGGCATGCGCGAGCGGGCCGAGCTCGTCGGCGGGGAGCTGGAGTTCGCCCGTGCCCCGGGAGGCGGGACCGATCGTCGCGCTCACCGTGCCGCTGGCGGGGCGCCCCGCCGCCGCCTCCCGGGACGCGGGCGCCGCCTAGCTAGGGGGCGAACGCGAGGCGGTGTCGAGGGCGCGCGGGCCCGCCGGTCTAGAGCCGGACGGGTGTCCCCAGTGCCTTCAGGTGCGGGTAGCGGCGTCCATATTCGAGTTCGAACGCCCGCAGATCCCCTGGATCGACGAACTGCAGCGTGATGACGGTGTCCGGCCCCCTGCTCCGGCCCCGGGGAGGCGAGCAGGTGTTGCAGTTGAAGCGGCCACGCATCGCGACGACGTAGACGGTGGCGTCCGGGGCCGCAAGCCTGGATTCGCAGTCGCCGCAGAGGATGCGCTCCGCCTTCCGATGCGTCGTGCGGACCGCCTGGATGCCATGGGGGTGGCTGTCGCCGTGGCGTGCCGCGATCGCTGTCGCGGCGCGGAGCAGCGCGGCACGGGCGCTGGCGGGGATGCCCGACTGGCGGGAGTTACCGGCCGATCCGCTCGCGGATCCCGCTGGGACCCCGGCAAGCGACACAGCGATCGCGAGCAGCACCCCCATGATCTGCACACCTGTTCGCGCGGGCATCCGCACGGACACATAATGCCAGCTGGGAGGCTCTCCTAGTCGGCCAGGCCGACCCTGCGCACGTAGGCGGTGATCTCGGCGCGTGAGGAGAAGCCGAGCTTCTCGATCGCCCGGGCGCGGTAGGTCTTCACTGTCCGCTCGGCGACGTTCAGCTGCTCGGCGATCTCCGGGTTGGTGAACCCGTTGGCGATCAGCCTCACGACCTCCCGCTCGCGATCGCTGAGGACGACGCTGTCGGCCGCGCTCTCCTCGCCCGTGGCCATCAGGGCGCCGAGGCGGGGGTGCAGGTAGTTGCCTCCTGCGACTGCGAGGCGGAAGGCCTGCAGGAGCTCGGCGGGCTCGGCCTCCTTGAGGACGTAGCTGCGGGCGCCCGCGCGCAGGGCCTGCCGCGCGTACTCGGGATCCTCCCGCATCGTGAGGATGGCCACCGCCAGGGTGGGATGGGAGATGAAGCACTGCGGGAGGGCCCCCAGGCTCGATCCGCCGGGCATCGTCAGGTCGAGCGTGAGCAGGTCCGGCTTGTGCTCCCGGACGGCGCGGATCATCGAGGGGATGTCGGCCGCCTCGGCCACCACCCGGAACTCCCCATCCTCCCGTTCCAGCACGGCGCGGATGCCATCACGCACGACCGTGTGGTCGTCGGCGATGATCACCTCGACGGGGCGGGTCACACCTGGCGTGCCGGCATTCATCAGTTGACACCGTAGCGACTGGGATGGACGAGCCTCGATCCTCCGTCCGGTCGGCCCCGGCGGTCCCGTCGAGGCCAGCGGTTAGCGTGCGTCCGGTGCCGAGCACCCTGCGATCGCCCCTGCTGCGACGGATCGTCGTCGCCTACACGATCAACCGCCTCGGCACGTGGTTCGGCTATGTCGCCCTGTCGGTGGCGGTCTACGACCACACCCACAGCGCGCCGGCCGTCGCCGCCCTGCTCGTCGCCGGCCAGGCCCTCCCCGCCTTCCTGGTGCCGGGGCTGGTCGCGAGGGTCGAGACCTCGTCCCGGCGGGCCAATCTCAGCGGCCTGTACGCCTTCGAGGCCATCGCGACGGTGGCGCTCGCGGTGCTGGTGTGGAACTTCTGGCTGCCGGCCATCCTGGTGCTGGTGGCGCTCGACGGCACCGCCTCGCTCGCCGCCAGCGCCCTGCTGCGCGCCGAGACGGCCCGGGCAGCGCGAGAGCACCTCGAGGAGAGGCAGCGCACCGCGCCCCCCTCCGAGGAACCTCTCGAAGACGTCGCCACGGCGGAGCGCAGGGCAAACGCCGCCCTGAATATGGCTTTCTCCTGCACGTTCGTGCTGGGACCCGGACTGGCCGGCCTGGTCGTGGCGGCGGCGGGCGGGGCGAGCGCGCTGCTCATCGATGCCGCCTCCTTCCTGCTCTGCGCGGGACTGCTGGTCGACCTGAGTCCGCGCGTGGAGGAGGCGGAGCAGGCCACGGTCCGCACGCGCCTGCAGGCCGCCTGGGGACATATCGGCGAGGCCCCACCCCTCGCCAGGCTCCTACTCGCCGAGGCGATCGCGCTGATCTTCTTCGCCGCAGACGCCTCGATCGAGGTCCCCTATGCGAAGACGACCCTGAACGTGGGCGACCGGGGTTACGGCCTGATCCTCACCGTCTGGGGGATAGGCGCCGGGCTCGGCAGCCTCGCCTTCGCGAGGGCGATGCGCCGGCCCCTAGGAGCGATGCTGAGCGGGGGCGCACTCGCCGTCGGGCTCGCCTATCTGGGCTTCGCGGCGGCGCCCTCGCTGGCGTTCGCCTGCGCGGCATCGCTCGTGGGCGGGCTCGGCAACGGGGTCCAGTGGGCCTCGATGCTGAGCGCCGTGCAGCAGCTGACCCCACCCAGCCTGCAGGGGCAGATCATGGGCGTGGTGGAAGCCATCGGCGCCTTCTTCCCGGGTCTCGGCCTGCTGCTGGGCGGAGCCCTGGTGGCGATCGGATCGCCCCGCAGCGCTTTCCTGGTCGTCGGAATAGGGGCCGCCCTGATGACGGTGGCCTTCGTCCGCATCTCGGCGGACTCGCGCCTGGAGCCCGCCCAGCCGGGCGCGGTGGCGGCCTCCGGAGGGGAGAGCGGCGGCTGACCGGAGCCGCGTCCAGGTGCACAGCCACGCGGTCCCTCGACTGCACCTTAAGAACGACGCCCGATCGGTCGTTAAGTACGACAGGACCGGGACATGCAGGCGCCCACGCTCACGAGACGACTCTTCTGGACCACCGAGGCCCTGCTGCTGCTGGGCGTGGCCGCAACCACCGTGCTCATCTCGCGGCCACAGGAATGGCATCCGGTCAGCCTGGTGGTACTGCTTCTGGGCCTGGCACTCGTGGCCGAGCGGCTGGAGTTCGAGATCCGCGGGCAGCACCTCTCCGCCTCGCTGGTCGTCCTCGTCCTGGCGATGAGCCTCCTGGGTCCAGCCCCGGCGGTGGCCTTCGGAATCGTGGTGATGGTCCCGAACTCGGCAGGCAGGCGCCTGCCGGTGTCGCTGTGGCTGAACAACCTCGTGGCGTTCTCGGCGTTCCCCCTGATCGGCGGGCTGATCGTCAAGGGGGTGATCGGAGACGTCCACAGCCCGCACAACGAACGGGCGACCCAGAGCGTCACCTTCGCCCTGGTCGTCTTCGGGGTCTTCATGATCACGAACGCGATCAACTTCGCGGTGATCGTCTCCGAGCTGCGGGTGACCAGGGGAGTTGGCCTGATCCGCCAGACGCGGGAGTTGTTCCTGCCCATGCAGCCGGGCCAGGTGGCCCTCGGGGCGCTGACCGGGACGCTCGCCGTCGCCTACACGAACCTTGGCTTCCCCACCCTGCTCGGACTGATCCTGGTCCTGGCCATCTTCCAGTACCTGATCGCGGCCCTGCTGAGGTCGGAGGACCGCGCCGAGCAGCTCGACGCCCGCTCGCGCCAGCTGGCGACGCTCCAGCTCGGGGTCCTCAGCACGCTGATCGAGACCCTTGCCCTGAGGGATCGGACGACCGCACGCCACGCCGCCGCCGTCGCCCGCTACGCCCGCGCCCTGGCAACGGAGATCGGGTGCGGCGAGGAGGAGCAGGAGCTGGCCCACACGGCGGGGCTGCTGCACGACATCGGCAAGTTCGTGTTGCCGGACCGGATCCTGCACGCCGAGATCCTGTCCGACGAGGACTGGGCGGTCATCCGCCGCCACCCGCAGGACGGAGCCACGCTCGTGGGCAGGCTGGACGGGTATGGCCCCGTCGCAGATGCGATCCTCTACCACCACGAGCGCGTGGACGGCGCCGGCTACCCCGCCGGCCTGATCGGCAACGAGATCCCCCTCGTCTCACGGATCGTGGCGATCTGCTCGACCTACGACACTCTCACCGCGCGCGAAACTTACCGCTCGCCGATGACCCCCCAGGACGCGATGGCAGAGCTGCGCAGAGTGGCCGGACGCCAGCTCGACTCCGAGCTGGTCGACAGCTTCGTCGCGATGCTGCAGCGCGAAGGCCCGGAGCTGCAGGCGGCGGACAACGCGGACTTCGCCGCCGAGCTCGCCTTCGAGCGGCGGGTTCGGCAGATGGCGCAGCCCAAGCCCGGCGTCTGACCGCCCGCGCCTCTTCAGAATCCCGGACTTTCGGACCCTGCGCCTTACTGCCGAAGGCGCCCAGGGCACGCTACGCCCCGGCGCCTTCAAGGCAGTGGCCTTATGGCCTTGCGGCCTCAAGCAAACTTAGTGTTTCCAAACCATGTCGTTCTCCTTGCCGCTCGAGGACTGAAGCGACTTCCCGTCTGTCTCCATCCACAGGCCAGCCGCGAGATGAGTAGGTTCGAGGAGGATAGTAACGGTATTGGACGGAATGTCCAGGTTGCGGAGCGCTGTGCAGGAATGATTGCAGGCTGACCCGCCCGAGCCAGGCCCGGATCCCGCATCACGATGGGAAATCGGGGCTCATCCGCCCGATCTGCCGCCGCTTGGGCCTCTCGCCCCTTGCAGGTGCCTGCCGCCGGACGCCGACGGCCCCTGCGCAACACTGCTCCAGTCTGGCCCAGATGGACCAAACGTCCACAAATCTCAACGGGCCCTCAAGTCCAACCGCATTCCTGACGAAGCATTGGACGCCGGGCCACCGGCAACCGACGGCAAACGATCGAGAGAAGGCTCATGTCCCGCCCCCTATCCCCCACACTCGCCGGCAACGAGCGGCGGCTCGTCTTCACGAGCTCCCAGGCGGCTGAGTACCTGGGCGTGTCCCTGGCGACCATCCGCCGCTGGACGGACGCAGGGCACATCGGCTGCTACCGCACCCCCGGTGGCCAGCGTCGCTTCTCCCGCGTCCAGCTCGACGAGTTCATCACCTCGATGAGCCACGAGAGCACGACGCACCAGGAGATCTCGGCGCGGGACGCCAGGGTCGCCTGAGGCCGCGGACGCTCAGGAGGCCAGGCGCCCGAACTTCTCCCGCAGACGGCGGTAGAAGGAGGTCCCGGGCAGCTGGGCGAGCGTGCCCACGTCTTTGACGAAGCGTCCCCGGATCGAGCCGTCGACGGGGATCTCCCCCACCGGGCGCCCGTCCACCGCGATGTCGAGCGGCTCACGGGAGCGGTTGAAGATCGTCAGGCTATCCCCGGGAGCGACGACCAGGGCGCGGGCGGTCATCGAGTGGGGGGCTATGAAGGACACGACGAAGCCCTCCACGCCCCAGGCCATCACCGGCCCGCCGTTGGCCAGGTTGTAGCCGGTGGAGCCGGCCGGGGTGGCCACCACCAGGCCGTCGCAGCGCACGCTCCCGGCCACCTCCCCGTCGAGCGAGTAGGCGAGCTCGGCGACCCGCTCGCCGACCTTGCGGTGGACCGCCACGTCGTTGATGGCCGCCCGCTCCCCGTCGGGCAGCTCGAGCACGATGGCCGGCAGGCGCAGCAGCTCGAAGTCCCCGGCCAGGGCCCGGGCGATGCCCGCCTCGATGTCCGCCAGCTCGACCGTCGCGAGGAAGCCGATCTGGCCGAAGTTGATGGCGAACACCGGCACGTCGCTGCGGGAGTAGTGCTGCAGGGCGCGCAGGATCGTGCCGTCCCCGCCCAGGACCAGGCACAGCTCGACATCCGGCTTGATCTCGGCGTCGACGACAAGGCCGGGCCGGGAGGTGAGGCCGTGCTTGCGGGTTTCCTCCGGGTCCAGGCGCAGCGTCACCCCGGCCGCCGCCGCCCGCTCGACCAGCAGGCCCAGCGCGGCGCCGGTGTCCTGCGGGCGGGCGTGGGTGAAGACGGTCATCTCCCTCACGGCTCGACCTCCCGCGCCATCGCCTGCAGCGCCTCGAGATCGTCGGCTCCAGGACCGTCCGCCGGGTCGGCCAGCCAGATGAAGGTCTCCCTGTTGCCCTTGGGGCCCGGCAGGCCCGAGGAGTGGTAGCCGCGCACGGCGGCCCCCAGGGACAGGGCGGCCATGCCCACGTCGACGAGGGCCTGGCGCCTGTGTGCGGCCTCCCTCACCACCCCGCCCTTCCCGATCCGCTCGCGGCCGACCTCGAACTGGGGCTTGACGAGGGCCAGCACGTCGTAGTGGGGGCCCAGGCAGGAGATCACCGGCCCAAGGACCTTCTCCAGGCCGATGAAGGAGACGTCGATCGTGGCGAGGTCCGGCGGACGGTCGGGCCCGATCGCCGCCGGCGGGAGGGCCTCGGGCGCGAGGCTGCGGGCGTTCGTGCGCTCCAGCACCTGCACCCGCTGGTCGTTGCGCAGGCTGTAGTCGAGGGTGCCGTAGCCGACGTCGACCGCGATCACCTCGCTGGCGCCATGCTGCAGCAGGCAGTCGGTGAAGCCGCCGGTCGAGGCTCCGACATCCAGGGCGCGGCGCCCCGCCACGTCAAGGCCACTGGCGGCGAGGGCGTTGGCGAGCTTGATCCCGCCGCGGGAGACGAAGGCAGGCCGCTCGTCGACGCTGACGAGCTCCGCCTCGTCGACCATCTCCCCCGGCTTGACGGCGCGCCGCCGGCCGTGTCCGACCATCACCTCCCCCGCCATCACCGAGGCGGCGGCCCTGGTGCGGGAGGGAAACAGTCCCCGCTCGGCCAGCAGGCTGTCCAGACGGCGCTTTCCCATCCCGGCGAACCCTTGCACACCAGCCTGCCACGCGCACCGGGTGCAAGGACCCCCTCATCGGGGCGGGCGTGGCTTAAAGGAAACGGCCCGCCGGGGAAGCGGGCCGTTTCGGGAGGAGGGATTCAGGAGAGAAGTGCTGCGCTCCCAATCGCTCCCTATCTTGCCCACGCCCGGCCTGGATCTGTGTGACATCGCTCACATATGGTCAATCTCTGTATAAGCGGCCGGAAGGAACGGCACCAGGGGCGGGACGACGTTGGTCGTGATGTGCTCGTGTATGCCGCGCAGCGTGTCGAGGACCGGCTTCCCAGCGAGGAATCCCTCTTGGAACGCTATGCCCGGGGGCGTGTCCAGGTTCATGTGCACGGGCTGGCTCGGGTCGATGGGGGTGATCTTGAACCGGCCGAGTTCTGCGCCGTGTTCGAGCGTCGGCCCGATGATGCCTCCGGAGATTGTCTGGATTCGCAGGTTGGACCCGCCAAGCCCGAAGCCTCCCCATCTGGCGAAGGTGAGATGCAGCAGCCGGTGCCGGTCTGTGTTTGCCAACTCGTGAAGATGCCAGAGGGCGTCCTCGGCGTAGCGATCCCCTCTACGGCACGGTTGCAGTCCCTCGATGACTGCGGCTGCCCCAGGATCGAGCGCTCCAAGCTTGCTATCCCGCTCTTTGGCGCTCATCTCCCGGTCTCCGAAGATTGGGAATTCGACGCGCTTGGCTACGGCCGGCTCAAGCAGAATCGAGAAGGTCTCCGCGAGGGCGTAGGCAAGCTGGTCGAGAGCGGACCTCATCTCGTGGAGGGCATCGCCAATGATGAGCGGCAGGACTGGCGGAGGCGTCTCGGCTTTGAGCCAGACCGTGTGCTCCTCGGTCTTCGGATCAAACTCGGCCACGAGGCCATAACCGCCGCTCTCCTGCCAAGCGCTGATCTGATCTTCCAGCGTCTGGAAGTGATGCTCCGCCCATTGGAGCTTTTGCAGGAAGGCCGCCATAGCTCTCGGTACTCTCGCCGTGTGGACGACGAGAAGAACGAGTCTGAGCCTATTCAACAGACTCGCCCTAAGAAGGGCAAGCCGATGACGATCCCGGTCCCGACCCGGGAGGCGTTCGACCGACTGGTCAGGAAGGTGGCTGGTCCCGTAGTTCGTAAAGACCCTGACGAGACAGACCCGTCTCCCGAGCAATCCGAGCAATAGAGATCCGTTCGCCCTTGGCGACCAGGAGCAGGTCGTGTAGTTCCTCGGCCGCTTCGCGGCGCTGCTCGATTGCGCGCTGCCGCCGTCGTGCCGCCTGACGGATCGCCTTGATCGTGTCCGCTTCGCTCACGCCGACACCCGGTCCAACAGGGAGTGGAACATCGACGTGTCGGAGTAGCGAGCGTTCCGACGCCACACGAACTCGTTCAAATAGCCCTGTAGCCAACGGTGGGACACCTTTCTGTAGGTGCCCTTGATCGCTGGCTTCAGGTGTCCGAAAAAGCCCTCAATCGTGTTGGTGTGCGTGGAGCCTTCGACGTAGATACCCGAGGCGTGGTTGATCCGACTATGGTCGATGAAGTGGGCTTTCAGGCCGTTGTAGGCCCTCCACTCGTCGGTGATGATGATCGACTCGGGATGCACCCACCGCACGATCTGACGGTTCAGCGCAGGCCCGTGACGCGACGGCAGGACGGTAGCCTTGATCCGCCCGCCACGTTCGACGGCGGCGAACACGGTCGCTCTACTACGTTCACGGAGTTTCGCGGCCTCCGAGCGACGGTTGACGCCTCGAGGCGCCACGTACCGGTTGTAGCCGTGCGGCTTGCGGGGCTTGCCGTCCACAGACGCCTCATCAACCTCTACGTCGCCCGACAGCATCGCCCCGTCGTCCTTCATCAGCTCGTTGCGGATCAGGTTCAGCATCCGCCAGGCTGTCCGGTACGACACGCCGATCTCGCGCTCTAGCTGCTTGGCCGACAGGCCACAACGAGTGCTCGTCATCAGATACATGGCGTAGTACCACAGGTGCAGGGAGGTGGAGGACTTGTGGAAGATGGTCCCTGCGGTGGGGTGGACGTGGTGCCCGCAGCCCGTGCAAGTCCAAGACTGGCGCCCCTGCTTGGTGGCGTACTTGCGAAAGACGCGCTCCTGCTCGCACTTCGGGCAGACGGCGTGTTCGCCGTCAGCGGCGTAGCGCTGGCGCCAAAGATGCTCTAGACAGGAGGCATCGTCAGCTGTAGTCCCGCATGAACTCCATGAACGAGAACTGGGATTCCGACGAGGGGGCACGAACGGGGTTGTGGCGGTTCCCGGCTGGCATGGTGTCAGCATACCTGACACTTCGGATGTTGTCAAGTCCCCTGACACTTCCGCTGGCGGGCGGGAGCGTCCGTCCGACCAGGGGCGGATGATCCGGTGTTACCCGCTGATAGGTGGGTGATCAGGCTCCCTGCCCGCCGCTACCAACGACAGGCAGGGAGCGAAATCACGAGCAAAGGCACTGTCGATGCCTGTAGTGCGCTACGAACCCGGGACCGTCGTCCCCCGGGATGGAACCTACGCCATCACGACCGAGTGGGAATCCACCGGCGTCGCGATCTGGCGTAAGAAGGGCGACCGGCTGCCGCTCCTGGCGGTAGCCGACGAAGGACCGTGTTGGTACGTGCTCGTCGCAGTTCCTGACGAGGCCGTCCAGGCGGCGTAGGTGATGCTCAGCGGCGCCGGGCTGGTGTCCGGCGCCGCTGGCATCTTTCTCTGGCCACTCGGTCAGGAACGGCGTCGCTGCCATGCTTTCCAACCGGCTAGCAACCGGCATGGCGGCGGCGCCCGTCTTTCTCGGGAAGGTCACGGTCACGGGGGTGGTTTTGCTGCTGAGGGCCAGTTTCCTGCGCGGCGTGTTCGCTGTCGCGCTGCCAACAACCTTACCGCCGGTCCGGACAGAACGGGACAGAGCGTGACGCGGCGTGACAGACCGTGACAGCCTTGTGCGGATTGGCGCTTTATACAGTCGCTGCCCATATGTGACATCGCTCACATATATCCCTTGACAGGGGGTAGATTTTCAGGTAGGCTAGTCCCCATGCCCCACGATCTCGAAGGTTTCCGCAAAATCCTCGAACAGAAGGCGTCGCCACGGTGTCCCTCCTGCGGATGATGAACGCCTGGGCCTTCTGGGACGGATACCGTTCTCTTGCAGAAGGTCGACCCTGACGGACCAACGCCCGCGCGCCGTGGCCTGCCCGCGTTCCCGGTCGTGTGTGGAAATTGCGGCTATGTCCGGCTGCACTCGGTCGGCATCCTCGAAAAACAACTCCATCCTGAGGTTGCATGGCAATGCCTCCCGTTGATCGTGACAACCCGGTACGCGCCGAACTACTCCGAGTCCACGTACTCGCTCATGGAGTTCATGCGCGAGTTCCCCGACGACGCCGCCTGCCTGGACTGCCTGTGGCGCAACCGCTACGCCCCGGACGGCCACCACGCCGAGTGCCCGAAGTGCGAGCGCGAGCGCAAGTTCCACAAGGTCGCCGAACGGCCGGCCTGGTCCTGCGACTCCTGCGGCCACCACCTGCACCCGCTCGCCGGGACGATCTTCCACAAGTCCTCGACGTCGCTGCACCTGTGGTTCTACGCGATCCACCTGATGACGAGCACTCGCTGCGGAGTGTCCGCCAAGCAGCTTGAGCGCGAGCTTGGCGTGACCTACAAGACCGCGTGGCGGATGTTCAACCTGATCCGCAACAAGCTCATGGCCCCCGACGACGGCAAGCTCTCCGGCGACGTGGAGATCGACGAGGCATCCGTGGACGGCAAGCCCCGCAAGCACCCGGCCCCTACATCGGCCTCGACAGGCGCCGCAAGGAGTACCGGCAATCCGAGGCCGCGAAACTCCGCGAACGTAGTAGAGCAACCGTGTTCGCCGCCGTCGAGCGCGGCGGACGCGTCAAGGCAACCGTCCTCCTCCCGTCGCGGGCCCGCGCCTCCACGCCCAGGCCGTCGAGTGGATCAAGCCCGACGTCCATCGTCTACACCGACGAGTGGCCCGCCTACAACCAGCTTCGGAGGCACTTCGCCGCGCATAGTCGAGTCCGGCACGCCTCCGGCGAGTACGTCGACGGGACGCGCACACAAACACCATCGAGGGCTTCTTCGGCCACCTCAAGCCGCGATCCGTGGGACCTACCGGAAGGTCTCCCACAAGTGGCTCCAGGGCTACCTCAACGAGTTCACGTGCCGCTACAACGAGCGGCACTCCACGCAGGCGATGTTCAGGACCCTGCTGCAGCGGGCGGCGAGCCCTTCTTAGAGTCCTCGTCCGGCTCTGGCTCGCGAGCCTTCTCGAGGTTGCCGAAGAACTCATCACGCCTCGGCACCGGCACGGTGTACCCCTTGGGCGTCTGCTCCGTCTGCGGCTGCTTCCTTCTGGCTCCTCTGACATCTTCCTCCAAGAGTAGGCCATGGCTCAGCATCGTCCCGTCCTACGTCGCAAAGATCACGCGCGCCAAGAAACACCTCATCGATCTCAACGAAGCCGATCGACGAGTACGCCGATGCGCACCCATACACGGTGCGCGAAGGGATCGAGGGCGAGAAGCAAAACCCGCGTCTGGCGACTCGCTCTTCAAGTCCAGCCCCGCTAACACGGACATACCGATCATCGCGGCCGATGTCGATCTACAACCTCCGCTCGTGCCTTGGATCACCTGATGTCCTGCGCTCGTCGCCAGCAAGGACCGTGGCAGCGTCAATGTTCCCGATCTTCTTCGAAGGCGTTTGGGAAAACCAGCATCCCCCAGGGGAGAACGAGCAGCGAGTCAAGGATCGTCTGCGATGGGCGTCCGAACGTCAAAACGCTCCCTGACGAGGCGGTCGCAATCCTCAAGGGCCTGCAACCGCCGAAGAGAAGTCCCGACGATCCGAAGCCACCAGCGTGCTCGCAATGGTCACACGGCCTCTCTAACCGCGACCGCCACGAAAAACTCCCCATCGTGGCCGCTGGCCTCACTGATCTCCACGTTTCCAAGAGGACATGCCCGACGGGATACGAGTCGGGTACGCCGAGCCCGACCAGCCTCCGCACTTGGCGCACTCCAAGACAACGCACAGCCTCAAAGCATCCCCGAAAATGCAGTGAACGTGGAGATCGCAGGCATCGCCCTCGTAGCGATCCAGCAAGCCCCCACGAAGGGGTCGGTACATCCAGATCCCTGAGAGGCTCATCGAAACCGCTCAGTTCATTGAGCGACGGATCATCCCAGCGCTTAGTCCCTACGTGCGCGTCTAGAGGGACTTTGTCACGACTCACGTATACCCCCTGTCAAGGGATATATGTGACATCGCTCACATATGTAAGCCCGCACCTCTGCAGAGGCTTTACACATGTGACATCGCTCGCAGAGCTCGGGGCGCGAGGGCGCGCCGGGAGGGGCTCAGGCGCCGATGATGGCCGAGCCGCCGCGAGAGGCGGTCCGCCCCCGGTCGGCGACGGCGGCGGCGACCCGCTCGGCGATGCGCTCGCCGGTGAAGCCGACCTCCTTGTGAAGGAGCGCCGGCTTGCCGTGGGTGACGTAGCGGTCGGGCAGCCCGACTCGCAGGATTCGATTCCCGCCCGCCCCGGCCCCGGTCTCGTTGAGGGTCTCCCAGACGGCTGAACCGAAGCCCCCGGCAAGCACCCCCTCCTCGATCGTCACCAGCAGGTCGTGCTCGGCGGCCAGCTGGGCCATGAGGCCGGCATCGATCGGCTTGGCGAAGCGGGCGTCGGCCACCGTCACCGCGATCTCCTGGGCGCTGAGCAGCTCGGCGGCCTGCAGGGCCTTGCCGACCCCCGTGCCATAGCCGATCAGGGCCACCCTGCGACCCGGTGCGGCGATCGAGGCGTCGAGCTCGCGGAGGATCTCCCCGGTTCCGATCTGGATCGGCAGGGGCTCCGCGGGCAGGGCCACGCCCTCACCCTCCCCGCGGGGATAGCGCAGGGCGATCGGGCCGTCCTCGTGGTCGATGGCGGTCCTCAGCATGCGGGTGAGCATCGCCTCGTCCCGGGGCGCCATCAGGACGATGTGGGGCAGGCAGCGCAGGTAGGCGATGTCGAAGGCCCCGTGGTGGGTGGGCCCGTCGTCGCCCACGAGCCCCGCCCTGTCCATCGCGAAGACCACGTTCAGCCGCTGCAGGCAGACGTCGTGGACGATCTGGTCGTAGGCCCGCTGCAGGAAGGTCGAGTAGATAGCCGCGACAGGCTTGACCCCCTCGAGGGCGAGGCCGGCGGCGAACAGGATCGCCTGCTGCTCGGCGATGCCGACGTCGAAGTAGCGGTCGGGCATCGCCTTCTGCAGGATGCTCAGCCCCGTCCCCGAGTTCATCGCGGCGGTTATCCCGACGACCCGCTCGTCACGCTCGCATTCCCTCACCAGTGCCTCGCCGAAGACCTGGGTGTACTGGGGCGGCGGGGCCGTCATCCGCTTGCGCGAGGATCCGGTTGCCGGTGCGGGCAGCGTGGGAGAGCCGTTTAGGATCGAGTTCGGCTTGGCGGCGTGCCACTTCTCCATCCCCTCCAGGCCGCCCTCCTCGGCGGGGGCGAAGCCCTTGCCCTTGACCGTGGCGATGTGGACCACCACCGGGCGCTCGGCTGCGAGGGCCTCCCGCAGGGACTCCCTCAGCGCCTTGACGTCGTGGCCGTCCACGACCCCCATGTAGGCCCAGTCGAGCTCCTCCCACCACAGGCCGGGGGCCCAGAAGGCCTTGATCGACTCCTTCAGGTGGGGCCCCAGACGCTCGAAGGCCGCCCCGATCCCGCCCGGAAGGCGCGTCAGGCCCCCCTCCACGCCCGAGCGGGCGTGCCACAGCTTCGGGTTCAGCCGGATCCGGTTGAAGTACCGCGAGAGGGCCCCGACGTTCGGGGCGATGGACATGCCGTTGTCGTTGAGGACCACGACGATCGGGGTGCCGAGCCCGCCCGCCTGGCTGATCGCCTCGAAGGCCACCCCGCCGGTCATCGCCCCGTCTCCGATCACGGCCACGACCTTGCCGTCGGCCTCTGCGCCGATGTGGCGCATGCCCTCCTTGATGCCCACGGCATAGCCGATCGAGGTCGAGGCATGCCCCGCGCCCATGATGTCGTGGGGGGACTCGGCGATCGAGCAGAAGGGGGCCAGGCCGCCGTACTGGCGGATCGTGCTGAGCTGATCGCGCCGGCCCGTGAGCACCTTGTGCGGATAGGCCTGGTGGCCCACGTCCCAGAGGATCTTGTCCCGCGGGGAGTCCAGCAGGGAGTGAAGCGCCACCGCCAGCTCGCAGGTTCCGAGGTTGGCCCCGAAGTGCCCTCCGATCTCGCCCACGGTGTCGATGATGTGCTCGCGGACCTCCTGGGCCAGCAGGGACAGCTCCTGCTCGGAGAGCCCGTGCAGGTCCTCCGGTCCGTTGATCTTGTCGAGCAGGTTCATGAGGTGCGGGTGTAGATGAAGTCGGCGATGTCCTCCAGCTCGGCCGTCGTGCGCCCGCCGGCGCTGCCCCGTGCGGACACCTCCGCCAGGGCCGCCCGGGCCATGCGGTGGGAGTCCGCCGCCAGCTCGCGGGCGCGATCGATCCCGAACTCGCTCACGTACGTGCGCTTTCCATGGCGCTCATCGCTTCCCCGTGGCTTTCCAAGTGCGTCATCAGTGCCGGTCACGTCAAGAATGTCGTCGACGATCTGGAAGAGCACCCCGAGCTCGGCGGCGAAGCGCCGGAAGGGAGCCGTCTCAGGTCCATCTTCGATCCCATTCAACAGTAGTACGCAGAGCACCGAGGCGCCGATCAGACGGCCGGTCTTGAGCTCGTGCAGCCGCCGCAGGGCGGCCGGTCCGGAGGGCTTGTCGGGGCTGACGTCGGCGTACTGACCCCCCACCATGCCGTTGACCCCGGTCGCCGCGGCCAGCTCGGCGGCGGCCGCGAGCACCCGCTCGGGCGCCGAGCGCTGGTGGGTGAGCAGGTGCCGGAAGGCCTCCGCATAGAGACCGTCCCCGGCCAGGATCGCGACGTCCTCCCCGTACTTGACGTGACAGGTCGGCTGCCCGCGGCGCAGCTCGTCGTCGTCCATCGCCGGGAGGTCGTCGTGGATCAGGGAGTAGGTGTGGATCAGCTCGATCGCCCCGGCCAGCGGCAGGACCTCCCGCTGGTCGATGCCCAGGGCCCGGGCGGTGGCGAGGGTCAGGACGGGTCGGATGCGCTTGCCCCCGGCCAGCAGGGAGTAGCGCATCGCCTCCTCCAGCCCGGCGGTCAGGGGCTCCTCGGAGAAGGTCATCCCCTCCAGGTAGCGCTCGACCTCCTCGCGGAGGTGGTCCGGATAGGTGCCGCTCACGATCTCGGCGGACGGACGCCTAGAGGAGGCTGTCCTGGCCGGGCGCGGGCGCGGACGCCTCCGCTCGCGTCAGCTGCTCGAGCTCCCCCGCCGCCTGGGTGGCCAGGGAGGCGCAGTCCTCGACCATCGTGGCCGCCGCATCGGCCGACAGCTCGCCCGAGCGCAGCTGCTCGGCTGCGCGCTCCAGGCGCGCGATCAGATCGTCCAGTCGCTCTACGCTGCTCATCGGATGCGGGCATTGTCGCGCACCTCGCGCAATACTGCCGCGAGGACGCCGTTCACGAAGCCCGGGGCGTCGGAGCCGCAGAAGGTCTTCGCGCTTTCCACCGCCTCCTCGATGGCCCCCTCGGGCGGTATCGGCTGGTCGGCCGGGACGGCGTCCGGATGCAGCATCTCGATCAGGGCGACCCGCATGATGCTGCGCTCCAGGGGCTGGATGCGCTCGGCGGTCCAGCCGTGGGCGTGGCTCTCGATGATCTCGTCGAGCTCCTCTGCCCGGTCGGCGGCGGCATGGGCGAGAGCGCGGGCGAAGAGGCCGGCGTTCGGACCGAGGGTCTCGGCCAGGGGCCGCCCGGTGAGGTCGTGCTGATAGAGCGCGATGACGGCGGAGCGGCGCTGATCGGTGCGGCGCATTCAGGCTCGGGCGACGTACTCGCCCGACCGGGTGTCCACGCGGATGCGCTGCCCGGGCTCGACAAACAGGGGCACCTGGATGACCGCGCCCGTCTCGAGCGTGGCCGGCTTGCTCCCACCCCCCGAGACGCTGTCCCCGCGCAGGCCCGGGTCGGCCTGGGCGACCTCCAGCTCGACGGCGCTGGGGAGCTGCACGTCGGCCGGCTGGTCGTCGATGAACAGCACCTCCACCTCGCTGCTGGGGGTCATGAAGCGAAGGGGATCCTTCAGGCCGCTCTCGGGGATCGCGATCTGCTCGAAGGACTCGCTGTCCATGAAGTGGGCGTCGGACCCGTCGGCGTAGAGGAACTGCATCTTGCGCGACCCGGTCCGCACCGAGCGGAACTTCTCCCCCGCCCTGAAGGTCCTGTCGATGACGTTCCCGTCGGAGGCCCGGCGCAGCTTGGTGCGCACGAACGCCCCGCCCTTGCCGGGCTTTACGTGCTGGAACTCGAGGATCTTGAAGACGGTCCCGTCCACCTCGATGTGGTTTCCGTTGCGGAATTGGTTTGTGCTGATCACGACCTGGGAGGGTAGCGGGAGGACCTGTGATCTCGGGTCCTGCGTGTGTCGCCGCGAAGCTCGGCGCCCGTCGTCAAGCGAGCCGCAGGGCCGACACGGGTCCGGGCGGGAGCGCTGACCCCAGCAGAGCCAGCACTACGGAGGGGCGGCTAGAACCGCCCCTCCCCTGCGTCTCAATATCGACTAGTGGGCCGGTGGCGCACCGCAGCGTTCTGTAGCCGCGCTGCTCGGAACGTGGGCCGACGCCGTGTGCTGTTGCCCGTCCGCCGACGTCCACTTGATCTCGGTCGGCAGCGGGCCGCTGCGAGGAAAGTCCGCAACGTACGTGTTGCCTTCGAGCGAGAGTGGAACGCTGATGCCGCTGGACAGCACAACGCTGGGATCGGTCACGCCTTCTGGGAGGATGCCGCCGATCTCGATGTCGGTGTTCGGAATGAACGACGAGCAGAGAATGGCTTCCTCGGCTTCTCCACTGTCGAGTTCCGCCACGGTCGCGCAAAAGTTCGGCGGCCCGGCAACATTCAGCATGCAGACTCCACGAGATGACGGGATCAAATAGACGGTTCCCTCCTTCGATACGCGTACCCTCCGCGCCAGCGCACCGTTGGCGCCCGCTAGTTGCTCCTGCAGCCAATGCTCGGGGTTTCCTTCAAACCCGGCCGGCAATGCGTCAGCGGGTGTAGCGGGCCGATTCAATACGGGCAACTCCGCGGCGATCGCCGAGCTGACCGTCTGCGCCGGGGGAGCCGGCGTTGGCCTCGGCGCCGGCACACCGGATGAGCCCGCGGCGAGGGACAAAGCCACGCCCGTGGCCAGCACGGCGGCTGCGACAAGCCCGGATACACCGAGAACCATCCGGCGCCTATACACGAAATTCTTGATCTTTCGCATTGTTGATAGTCCTCTCAGTAAAAGACGGAGCCGACGATCGTGTGGGGATGTTCGGAGTTGTTGCCCGAATGCCCGGACAATTCGATGTCGAGGTTGTAATAGACTTCAAGTTCACCTTCAGATGTGGCGACCCCGTTGTGGCATCTTCGCTCACCGTTTCGCCGTTCGAGCGACGGTAGGTGTGCTCACAGACACTCACGGTTCCTTCGCCAAGATATTGCGCGGCGTTAAAATAGATGCGACCATTCCACCAGTCCCAAGAGTGGCCAGGACTAGTCGCGCAGTCGGTATGCGCAGGCACCACTTCGTCGCAGTAGACGCCTTCAGCCGCGCTAGCCGCAGCGGGCATCGCAACGGCAACGGCACCTGAAGCGGCCAGGGCTAGATACACGAGCAAGATCCATCTACGCATCGGCTCACTTCGTTCGTGTTGCATCAAGGCCATGGCTCCTTAGTTGGGGATCGACGACCGAATATGGTGGTTTAACTGACCAGCGGCATTCCGCTAGTTGAAACGATGGCGGGGCCGGCTTAGGACGTCAAGATGTGTTTCTCATCCCGCGACATAGCCGCCAGGTTTGGCTACGACGACTGCGGACCACAGCATTGACGGGTCCTTCGGTCGCAAGGCAAGGCGAAGCGGGCTGCTTGCCCGCGATCAGTCCGCCGGCCGAAACCCCGAACAGAGGATCCGCATCCAGCCGATCCGTCCATCCCCGCCCGAGAGGTAGGCCTGCTGCTCGACGAGGAATCGTCCTTCGGGATTGCGCACGGCGAAGCGGTATCCGACCCGTTCCCGGTCGGCGAAGGCGTCCGTCTCCAGCATCTCGAGGGTCTCGATCTCGTCGTCGGGCTCAAACCACTGTCGCAGCACCGCGGAGACGACCGTCTCGGCGTCGGTCGCCTCCCAGTTGCGATTTGGCGTCAGGGCCCGGAAGTCGATCTCGGGATGCAGGAGCTCCAGCACACGACCGAAGTCCTTGGCGGCCAGGGAGCGAGCGAACGCCGTCCCAAGTGTCTCGCGATGGGGCACGTGTGGATTGTCCTACGGCGGGACGCCGGATAGGTTCTGGCCCATGAGAGGTCATCCGCGCCGTGCCGATCACGTGGCGACCGAAGGGGTAACGGGAGCGAAATCGCTCGCGTGAGCAGGGATCCATGGCCGACCGCAACGACATCGACTTCACCTACTCGCTGACCGATCGCGTCTTCAGGCTCAGCCTGGGAGAGCTGGCCGACTTCAGCGGAGCCAAGTACGACGGGGACTTCTCCCTGAGCCTGACGGAGGCTCAGCAGCGCAAGCACGAGTACGTCGCCGAGCGGATCGGCATCGAGCCGGGCCGCCGCGTGCTCGACCTCGGCTGCGGCTGGGGACCGCTGCTGAACTTCATCCGCGAGCGGGGCGCCGAGGGAGTGGGCGTGACCCTGTCCTGGGCGCAGGAGGCCGCCTGCCGCCGCCACGGCCTGGACGTCCACCTCTTCGACGCCCGGCAGCTGACCCGTGAGTCCTTCGGCGGCTTCGACGCCGTCGCGAGCCTCGGCGCCTTCGAGCACTTCTGCTCTCCCGACGAGTACCGCGCCGGACGCCAGGAGGAGGTCTACCGGTCGATCTTCCACCGGGTTGCGAGCGTGCTCCCGACCGGCGGGCGCTTCTACCTGCAGACGATGGTCTTCGGTCGCAACATGATTCCCCTGGAGGAGGTCGACGTCCACGCCCCCCGCGACTCCGACGGGTGGTATCTCGCCCTCCTGGAACGTCAGTTCCCGGGCTCCTGGCTACCGCTCAACCGAGACCAGGTCGTCCGCTGCGCGGAGCCCGACTTCCGTCTCGTGGACGCGAGCAACGGCCGCCTCGATTACATCCAGACGATCACCGAATGGGGTAGGAGAACCGGCGCTCGCAGCCTGCGCAAGACGCTGCTGAAGGCTCGGCTGGTCCCGCGCTGGCTGACGAGCTCGGACTTCCGCCTGGCATTCACCTCGGGCGTCAGCGCCAACAAGGTCTGCTTCGAACGGGAGCTGCTCGACCACCACCGCCTGGTGTTCGAGAAGAGCGGCTAGGAGCTCGCCGCGCCTCTCGCGCGCCGCGGCGCCTGTCCCAGTCCTGCGAGGGTGGCCCGACCCTACGCCGCCGCGGCCAGCGTCCCGGCGTCGATCCCGATCACCTTCAGCCGCCGGTTGAGCGCGTTGAAGGCGAATGTGTTGGTTTCCTCGGAGGTGTAGTCCAGGATCGCGTAGCTCGCCGGGTCGGCCCCGGGCGGCACGAGGACGGCGGCGGCGAGCGGGATCAGCTCCGCCAGGCGCTGGGCGATCCTGCGCCGCAGGGCCTCATCCTGGGCCTTCTCGCGCAGGAACCAGGTGCCGTAGGCGACGTGGCGGTGCTCGTCCTGGGAGATCAGCTTGAAGCCCTCCACCCAGCCGGGCAGGATGCCCTGGCGTTCCATGTAGTCGGTCAGGAACCACTGGCCGGTGAGGGCCAGGGTGCCCTCGATGATCATGTGGTAGAGGGTGACGAAGTCGACCTTGGCCTCGATGTCCTGCGGGTTCTCGACCAGCCGCTGGCCCCAGTCGACGAGAACGCCGTCGAACATCTCGATGAAGGCGGGGTTGAGGTCCCCCCGCGCCTGCTGGAGGCGGTCCTCGAACGTGCCGTCGATCCCGAGCACCTGCTCGTAGAAGCGGTTGAAGTGCTGGGCGTGGCGGGCCTCGTCCACCTGCTGGGTGGTGAGGAAGGCCTCCTCGCTCTGGCTCTCGTAGGCCATCACGAGCCCGGAGAACTGGGTCGTGACCCTCTCCTCCCCGATGAAGAAGGAGGACAGGTTCCAGGACAGATGGCGGCGCAGCTCCCCGTCCATGGCCTCCCAGTCGCGGCGGTCGCGGCTGAGGTCGATCGTGTGGGACTGCCAGTTCTGGCGCTCCCACAGCTCGTAGAGCTGCTGGGGGTCCATCAGGGTCACCGAGGAGAGCTGGGACTCGTCGGAGATGGTTCCCACGTCTCCCTGGCTGGTGAGATCGAGTAGCGACGGCATTGCGACGGCGAACCTCCTGGCGGGGGTTGACAGCAGTAGAACGACCCTATCCCCTCAGGCGCCTCAAGTCGACCCGCAGCCGGGCCGATGCGAACCCATGAGGCGAGCCCTGCGCGAGAACGCCCCCTGCGCGCTGATGGTGGCCGCGGGCTGCGCGGTGATGGGCTGGCTGGGGCTGTACGGGTTCGCCTGGAACGACTACGACGTCGAGGTCAGGCCGGCCTACGAAGCGCTGGCCCACGGACACCTGCTCGACTTTCTGCGGCTCGCCCCGGCATACGGCGGCTCGCTGGTGGAGCGCGCCCCCTTCGCGCTGCTCGCAGAAATATGGGGAGGCGGGCCCCTGGCCGTCTACAGGATGGTCGCCCTTCCCTGCCTGCTGGCGGGGGGCGCATTGGCGGTCTGGCTCGTCGCGCACCTGCGGGCGCGGGGCGCAACCCGGCTGGCCCGAGCCGTCGCCGCCGCGGTATGCGTGGCCAACCCCCTCACCCTGCGGGCGCTCGAACTGGGCCACCCCGAGGAGCTCCTGGGCGGCTCCCTCTGCGTCATCGCCGTTCTGCTGGCCGCCCGGTCCGCGGGCGGGCGGCCGCTGCTCGCCGGCCTCGCGCTCGGCCTCGCGATCGCCAACAAGGAGTGGGCGCTGCTCGCCCTCCCACCCGTCCTGCTCGCCCTGCCCGCCGGCAGGAGGCTGCGGTGCCTGGGCGTCTGCGCCGCCACCGCCGGGGCGATCCTCGCCCCGCTCATCCTCGCCTCCTCTGGGGGATTCCTAGCCTCCACCCGCGCCACCGCCGCGCCGGCAGCCTCGCCGATATTCCAGCCCTGGCAGCTGTGGTGGTTCCTCGGCCACCATGGGGCCGCCGTGCACGGGCTCTTCGGCGTGGCCAAGCCCGGCTACCGGGTGGGGCCGGGCTGGACCGGGACGATCAGCCATCCCCTCGTACTCACCGCAGGGCTGCTCATCGGGCTCGCCCTCTGGGCCCGATCCCGTGGAGGGAGGCTGCCGGCGCAGCAGGCCCTGCTCGCCCTCGCTCTGGTGCTGCTGCTGCGCTGCCTGCTGGACACCTGGGACGCCGTCTACTACCCGCTCCCCTTCGTCCTGGCCCTGCTCGCCTGGGAGGTCGAGTCCTCCACCCGCCGTCCACCCACCCTCGCGCTGGGGGCGAGCGTCCTGTTCTGGGTCAGCTTCCAGTCGCTCGCCTCACGGGTGTCCCCCGACCTGCAGGCCGCCTTCTTCATCGCCTGGACGCTGCCACTGGCGGCCTGGCTCGGAGCGCGGCTGGCCGGCCCTTCGCCGGCGGACGGCCGTTCGGTCGCTCAGGAGACGACCGTCAGGCCCTTGGGAAGGCTCGTCAGCACCTCCTGACGATCCTCCCCGAGCACCACCAGGTCCTCGATGCGCACGCCGAGCCGGCCCGGCAGGTAGACGCCCGGCTCGACCGTCACGACATTGCCGGCCAGGAGCGGCTCCTCGCCCGCCGTGCGGGAGAGTCGCGGTCCCTCGTGGATCTCCATGCCCACGCCGTGGCCGAGGCCATGGCCGAAGTGCTCCCCGTGGCCGGCCGCCTCGATCACCTCCCGCGCCGCCGCATCCACCTCGCGACCCGTGGGACCGGGCCGGGCCGCCGCCAGCCCGCGCTCCTGGGCCTCGAGCACCAGCTCGTACACCTCCCTGGCCTGGGCCGAGATGCCCTCTCCCGTGGCATAGGTACGGGTGCAGTCCGAGCAGTAGCCCTGGTGATAGGCCCCCCAGTCGATCGTCACGAGCACGTCGGGGGGGATCTCCACGTCCCTGGGCTCGGCGTGGGGCAGGGCCGCGTGGGAGCCGGCCGCCACTATGGAGGGGAAGCTGGGGGCCTCGGCCCCCAGACGGCGCATCCGCAGCTCGAGGTCGATCGCCACCTCCCGCTCGGTGCGTCCCACCATCCCCTCCTCGAGCAGGCCCCGCAGGGCCTCGTCGGCTAGCTGGCAGGCGGCCCGGATCAGCTCGATCTCGCGCGGGTCCTTGACGGCCCGCAGCCGCTGCACGGCCCCCGGGCAGGGCACCAGCTCCCAGCTCTCCCCCAGCAGCTCTGCCAGCTTGCGGTGGGCCCGCACGCTCATGTGACCGTCGTCGAACCCGAGCCGCCCGCCCTCGCCTCCCAGCAGGGCGGGGACGGCGTCCAGCAGGTCTCCGGCGACGATCTCGCGGCTGAAGCTCTGCGCCACCTGCTCGCCCGACTGGATCGTGTAGCGGAAGTCGGTCAGGAAGCGGTGGCGGGAGTCGGCGGCGGCGAAGACGAGGGCCAGGCCGTGGCTGCCGGTGAACCCGGTCAGGTAGCGCAGGTCGACCAGGGAGTCCACCACGAGGGCGTCCACGCCCAGGGCGCCGAGGGACTCCGCCAGCCTTGCGGCACGGTCGGGATCGGCGGGCATCCTCAGCTGCTGCCCTCGCCCAGCCTGGCGGCAAGCCGGTCGAGGGCCTCGCGGTAGCCCTCGGGGCCGCGGCCCGAGATGGTCGCGAAGCAGAGGTCCCTGATCACGGACTGGCGGCGCCAGGGCTCGCGGTTCTCGATGTCGGAGAGGTGGATCTCGAGGGCGGGCAGGTTCGCGATCTCCAGAGCGTCCCTGATCGCCCAGGCGTAGTGGGTCCACGCACCGGGGTTGATCAGGATCGCGTCGGCGGTGTCCCGCAGCGAGTGCAGGTGCTCGATCAGGGCCCCTTCGTGGTTGGTCTGAAAGAAGCGCGGCTCCAGGCCGAGGGAGCGGGCGTGCTGCTCGATCTGAACCTCCAGCTCGGGAAGGGTGAGGGTGCCGTAGAGGGCCGGGTCGCGGTTGCCGAGCTGGTCGAGGTTCACCCCGTGCACGACGGCGATGCGGTAGCCGCCCGGGCTCACGCCGCCAGCTCCTGCACGGCCCGGCGCAACTCGACGGGGTCCACCTCGCAGCCGAAGGCGACATCTCCGGGGGAGGTGAGCAGCACGAACGGGACCCGCTCGCCCACGCGCTTCTTGTCCCGGCCGATCGCCTCCAGGACCGCCTCGACGTCGACTCCCTGCAGGCTCGTGGGCAGGCCCCGTGCCCCGAGCATCTCCCGGACCTCCTCGCGAAGCTGGGCCTGCCCGGACAGGCGCAGGGTGGCGAGCAGCCCGAGGCCGACCGCCTCGCCGTGCCTGTAGCGGCCGTACCCGGTGGCGGTCTCGATCCCGTGGCCGACGGTGTGGCCGAGATTGAGCACCTGGCGCCGGCCTGCATCCCGCTCGTCGGCGGCGACGACCGCGAGCTTGGTGCGGGCGCAGGCCAGGATCGTGCGCTCGCCGACGTCCTCTCCCGCCCTGACCGACTCCCACAAGGGCCCGCCGGCGATCAGGGCGGTCTTGAGCACCTCCACCCACCCGGCTGCCAGCTCCGGCGCCGGCAGCGTCCGGAGGGTGTCGGGGTCCACGAGCACGGCTGCCGGCTGATGGTAGACGCCGACGTAGTTCTTGGCCTCGGGCAGGTCAACCCCCGTCTTGCCCCCGTATGCCGAGTCGACCTGGGCGACGAGGGTGGTCGGGACGTGGACCACCGGCACGCCCCTCTGGTAGGTGGCGGCGCAGAAGCCCGCGAGGTCCCCCACGACCCCTCCGCCGAGGGCGATCAGATGGTCCGCGCGGGTCATCCCGCCAGCGGCCAGGGCGTGCCAGATCCGCTCCGCTGCGGCCAGGGACTTGCTGGCCTCCCCGGGAGCCACGGTGACGGTCAGGGCGGTCTCGCCGAGGCGACCGCCGTAAAGCCCGGCGACGGTCTCGTCGCTGACGCAGAAGGAGCGCGAGCCGGACAGCCCGGGCAGCCGGCTCAGGATCGCCCCCGGGCCCTCCCCGGAGAGCAGCCCGCCCCCGACCAGCACGGGGTAGGAGCCCGATGCCGCGCTCGCCCACAGAAGGCGCGTGCCGCTCGGGGCGGCGTCGAGCAGGCCCAGGGCCGCGCCCGCCGGGGCCGCCCCTCCCGCGGGAAGGCCCACCAGGACGGCATCGGCCAGGTCCTGGTAGAGGGCCTCCCGGCTGCGGTACAGGGACATGAAGGCCTCCCGGTCGCGGGCGAGCGGCCGCGGCTCGCCCGTGCCGTCGGACCGCACCCGCTCCCACGCCGTCTCGGGGTCCACGTCGAGGAGCACCGTGCGGTGGGCGGCCATCGCCTCCCGCACCCGCTCGGAGAGGACGCTGCCGCCGCCGAGGGCGACCACAGCTTCGGGGCCGGCCCCGGCCAGCAGCTCGCAGACGAGCTCCTCCTCCTTGGCCCTGAAGGCGGGCTCCCCGTTGAGCTCGAACTCGTGTGCGACCGGATGGCCGAATCGCTCCTGCAGCAGGGAGTCGCTGTCGTGTGGCTCTCCGCCGAGGGCCTTCGCGAGCTCGGCGGCGACCGTCGACTTGCCGGCCCCCATGAAGCCGATCAGGACGATGGCCATCCGATCCGCTCTCGGTAGGCGCGCACGGCCTCCAGCACGTCGTCCATGTGATCCCCTCCGAACTTGCGCCGGTAGGCGTCGGCAAGGACGAAGGAGACCATCGCCTCCCCGACGACCCCGGCGGCCGGGACGGTGCAGGAGTCCGTCCGCTCCCGCAGGGCCTGGGCGGGCTCGTGGGTCTCGGTGTCGACCGATCGAAGCGGCTTGGTCAACGTCGGCAGGGGCTTCATCGCCCCCCTCACGATCAGCGGCTCGCCGGTGGTCATCCCGCCCTCCAGGCCCCCCGCCCTGTTCGTCTCCCGGTAGTAGCCGCGCTCGGGCGAGTAGAAGATCTCGTCGTGGGCGCTCGATCCCGGCAGGCCGGCGATGGCGAAGCCGTCTCCGATCGAGACGCCCTTCATGGCCTGGATCGAGCAGATGGCCATCGCCAGGCGGCCGTCCAGGCGCTCCTCCCAGGAGACGTGTGAGCCGAGGCCTGGGACGAGGCCGAAGGCATGCACCTCGAAGACCCCGCCCAGCGACTCGTTGGCCCGGCGCAGCTCGTCGATCTCGCGGACCATCGCCCGTCCGGCCTCCTCGTCGAGGCAGCGCACGGGGGAGCTGTCCACCTCGGCGAAGTCCTCCAGGCTCAGCGCCCGCTCGGACGCCGGGGCGTGGACGGAGGCGATCTGGATCACGTGGGAGCGCACCTGCACGCCGAGGGCCGCCAGGAAGGCCCTGCACACCGCCCCGCCGGCCACCCGGGCGGCGGTCTCACGGGCGGAGGCGCGCTCGAGGATGTTGCGGACGTCGCTCTGCTTGTACTTCTGCAGCCCCACCAGGTCGGCGTGGCCGGGCCGGGGCAGGTGGACCTCTGCCGCCTCGGCCACCGGCCAGGGATTCATGCGCTCCTCCCAGTTGGCGTAGTCGCGGTTGGCGACTGCAAGCGCCACCGGCCCCCCCAGGGTGAGTCCGTGGCGAACCCCGCCGGTCACCTCCGCGGTGTCCCGCTCGATCTTCATGCGCCCGCCGCGGCCGTGGCCGAGCTGGCGCCGCGCCATGTCCAGGTTGAGCTCCTCCTGGGTCAGCCGCAGGCCGGCCGGAAGCCCCTCGAGGATGCATGTGAGGCCGGGGCCGTGCGACTCGCCGGCGGTTACGAGATGGAGCGCCACGGCCCCAAGCTTATTTGCTGGGAACTCAGCGACCGTGATGCCGCGCGGCCCCGTGGGCGAGCGGCTGGTGGCGGGGGGCGAACACGAGCACCCCGACCTGGGAGGAGTGGCGCAGGAAGGGAAGGGCCACGAGGCCCGCCCTGCGAAGCAGTTCACGCCCGGCCCTGACCCCCGCCGCCAGCGAGGCGGCCTTTGCCGCCGACGCCTTGGCGGGAGCGATGCTGACGACGCGCAGTTCGTAGAGCAGCGGTTCGCCGCCGGGCGGGGTGTATTCGAACTGCTCGGTCTGCCCGGGTTTGAGATCGAGCGCCTGGCACTGGGCGGGTTCGGGCAGGCACTTGCCGCTGCCGTGCAGGATCACTTCGCCCACGATCGAGAAGGTCGCGGCGTTGCCCTTCGCCGTCACCCCGCGGAAGACGACCAGTGCCTGCTTGGCAGAGGGCAGCGGGGTCAGCAGCTTCACGTTCTCGTAGGGGGTGAGCTGGGCGGTTTCGGGAGTCGTGCCCGCGGGCAGGACGCCGAAGAGCAGAGCGACGTGGTAGACGGTCTTCGGCTTGGAGGGCTTGCTCGAGTGCGAGGAGCCGCCGGAGCCGGAGCTGGGGGTTTCGCCGGAGGACCCGCTCGTGCCCGAGGACGTGCTGGGCGACGTCGAGGAGGACGCCGGCGCCGAGGAGGCGGCGGGAGAGCTTGTCGTCGCAGCCTTGGCCGAGGCCGGTGCGGGCAGGGCGGCGAACGGGTTGCGGGCGACGCCCTTGCGCTGTTCGGCCGCGCCGTCAGGGGTCTCCGCGACGGCCTTTTCGGTGGTCGTGGCGGTGACGGCCAGTCCGGTGGGCGGGGTGACGACGGGCGCCACGCCGCTGCCGTGGGCACCGCCGGACGAGCCGCCGCCGCCCAGGAGGGCGTATGCCACTGCGGCCACCAGCACGAAGCCGGCCAGGGCCACGACGGGGAGCAGCCGCCGATCGGTCAGATCGGCCTTCAGTGAGCCGAGGAAGTCGTTCATGGGGTCACCCTCGCGATCGCCGGAGGCGTCGTTGAGCTGGAGCCCCCGCCGGAGGCCGGCGAGCTGGCGCCGGCGGGCGAGGAGGAGGTCGCGCCGCCCGTGAGAGCCTGGCCCGCGGGAAGGACGTAGGCGGTCGCCGCGATCGTCCCGGTCAGTTCCTGCTTGTGGGACTTGCCCGGTTCGCTGGAGGTCGCGATCGGCGCGAGCTTGACGCTCTGGATCGTCAGCAGGCGTCCGCTGACGGCCAGGCCGCCGGCGCCGGTGCGGGCCGTGAGCCTGGTCATCTGGTGGAAGAGCCGTTCGAGATCGAAGAAGCCGCCGTTGAAGACGAAGGTGAAGGGCATCTGGGTGAAGCCGGCGTTCACGGCCGAGGCGGCCGCACCCGCGGAGGCGGAGGCGGCCGGGGAGGCGTTGGAGCCCGCGCCGGCCACGATCGAGCTGAAGTCGACGCTGCGCTGGTTGGATGCCTGGGCCAGCTGGTAGATCAGCGAGGGCACTTCCTGGCTCGCCGGGACGGCTTTGCCGAGCCGCACGATCGAGGCGTAGGCCGCCGCGTACTGGTTCTGGGCGCCGCGGGCGCTGCTCAGCTGCCCTTCGGCGCTCGAGAGGGCGCTGCGGGCGCTGGCAACTTCGCCTTCGACCTTGCTGGCCTGCTTGCGCTCGGGCGAGACGACCGCCATCCAGCCGGCGGCCAGGACCGCCAGGACGACGACTGCGATCAGCACTATGCGGTCACGGCCGGTCATCGCGTTGCACCTGTCCCCGTCGTCTTCGTGGTCGTCGGGGCGTTTGTCGCGGAGGAGGTCGATGCCACGGTCCTGCTGCCGGGTTTCGTCGCGGCGGCACTCGCCGAGGCGCTGGGCAGGGCGTCGTAGCTCACCTGCACGGTGAAGACCGGGTCGCCGCCCGTGCATCCGCCGCTGGAGCTGCCGCCGCCGGAGGAGGTGCCCTTGGTCGAGCTCTGCAGCAGGACTTCGTTGACCCCGTCGATCAGGCGCAGGCGCTGAAGGGTCTGGGCGACCGTCTGCTGGCTGGTGGCGCAGCCGGAGATGGTGAAGGTGGGCACGGCGCCGGCGGGAGTGGCCGAGGAGACGGTCGTCGCGCCCGCGGCGCCCGCGGCACCGGAGGAGCTGGAGGAGGACGAGGAGGACGAGGACGTTGTGCCGGACCCGACCGTGCCGTCGAGGGAGCTGACGGACACGCCGGCCGGCAGGACGCGGCCGAGCTCGTGGAAGGCGTGGGCCCAGTCGAAGCGGGTGTCGACGAGTTCGGCGACGGCCTTCATGCGCTGTTCGCGCATCTGGACGAAGCTGGTGTAGGGGGCGAGCTGGTTGGCGGCGTTCTGCACGCGCTGGGTCTGGGCGCTCAGCGCGGCCACTTCGCCGCGCTTGCTCGAGACCTCGTGGCGCGCTTTGGCGTAGAGGAAGGTGAGCAGGGCGACGCCGACCACGAGGGCCAGCACGGCGTAGGCCGCCCCGCCGGAACGCCCGGCGCCGACGGACCCGCCGACGCGCTGGTCGCTCGGGATCAGGTTTACGGCTCTCATTGCGGAGCCTCCGTGGCCGCCAGCCCGGTGGCTACGGCGAGGCGGTGCGGTGAGATGCCCTCGCCCAGCTCTCCGCCGACGAAGGCGACGCTCGCGGAGCGCACATCTACGCCGAGCGAGCTCTGCAGGGTCTCGGCGAATCCGGGGATGTCCTGGGCGGCCCCGCTCAGCACGACCTGGGTCACCTCGCCGCCCCCGTCCTGGGAGCGGTGGAAGTCGAGCGAGTTGCGGACCTCGCCGGACAGCTCGCGGATGCCGTTCTCGAGCACCAGCCACACGTCCGCGGCCGAGACCTCGGGAGAGGCCTCCGGGACGTCCGGCACGGCGGCGAGCTCCTCGTAGGTCATGTCGAGCTCCGCCTCGTGGCCGAGGTCGCGCTCGCCGGGCTCCTGCCCCTCCTGCACGACGCCCTCGCCCTCCGGGACGTCCTCGACGGGCGGCTCGTCGGCCACCGCGGGCGGGGCCTGGGCCTCCGGCGGGGGCACGGTCAGGTCGGCGGCGCCGAGCAGCTCGCGGGCGTCGGCGAGAGGGATCCCGCGCCGCTCGGCGAGCTCGCTGGCCATTCCCTCGAGGCCACCTCCGACGACCCGGGTGAAGCGGCACACGGTGCCCTCCGCGATCGCCAGGTTGGTGAGGCCGTCGACGTTGAGGTAGAGCACCCTCCCCGCATCGTCGGTCTCGGGCCGGTGCAGGGAGCGGATCAGGGCGAAGGCGGACAGGTCGACTCCCTCGGGGCTCAGGCCCGCGCGACGGACGGCCGTCAGGAGCCGTTCGATCATGTCCCGCTGGGCGGCCACGAGGACCACGCGCTGGCGCGGGCCGGCCGGAGTGTCGACGATGCCGAGAGGGTGGAAGTCGAGGACCGCATTGTTGAGGGGCATCGGCACCTGGTCCTGGGCCTGGAAGCTGACGGCCGCGGCGAGTTCCTTCTCGTCGGTGACGGGAGGCAGCTCGATGGTGCGCAGCACGGTCCGCTGGTTGGCCACGCCGACCCGCACCCGCTTGCCGAGCCCGCTGCTCGCGAAGAGCTCCCGCAGGACGTCCGCCAGGGCGTCCTCGTCCATCACTTCCCCGTCGCGCATGGTGTCCGCACCCAACGGGAGCACGGCGGCGCGCTCGGCCACGATCGAGCCGTTGACGCGGGCCCTGACCGCGGCGACGAACCCCGGCTGGATGTCCAGGCCGACGATGTCCGCGGCCGCCCGGCGGCCGAGACTCAGCTTCATGTTCAGGTTGGGGAGCTTTGAGGGAAGTCGCATCTGAATCGGGCTGCCGATCGCCCGCACGGGGGGTATCGGCGTCACGCTCCCGGCGCTTTAGTGAAGGAAGTGATTGACGTAGACATCGACGATCGGGCCGCCCGCGAAGACGGCCACGAGGGCGCCGAGGGCGAGGAAGGGCCCGAACGGCACCGCGGTCTTGCGCCCAGCGCGAGCTCCCCGGCGGGCGATGATCACGCCTCCGACCACGGTGCCCGCCAGGAGCGCGATCAGGATCGCCGGCGCCACGGCGGCTCCGAGGAACAGCCCCGTCATCCCTGCGAGCTTCACGTCGCCCATGCCCATGCCGCCGGGGTAGGCGAGGGCGGCCAGGAGCAGGAAGCCTCCGGCGGCGGCGCCCGCGATCAGCCGCTCAGGCTCGCCGGAGGGATCGAGGGCGAGGCCGATGGCCAGGGCCAGCACCGCCCCCAGGCCCGTGATCTTGTTGGGGATGATCCGATGTTCGAGGTCGATCAGCCCGGCGGGGACGACCAGCAGGATCAGGGTGATGCTCAGCGCGATCGACGACGCCGAGTGGTGGGCCAGGACGGCTCCGACGCACAGGGCCCCGGTGAGGGCCTCGACGAGCGGATAGCGCACGGAGATGCGCTCCCCACAGCTGCGGCAGTGTCCACGCAGCAACAGCCAGGAGAGGACCGGGATGTTGTCGTACGGCTTGACGGGCTCCCCGCATCCCGGGCAGTGGGACGGGGGCGCGATCAGGGACTCGTGGCGCGGGAGGCGGTAGGCGACGACGTTGAGGAACGACCCCATGATGGCGCCGAGCACCCCGGCGAATGTCACTGCCTCCATATCCTGCTGATCGGCGTCGGAGGGCCCGCACTTGAGCGGGCCTCGCGGCTACCAGGTGCCGCCGACGCAGACGTTTTCGTTGTTGCCGGCGGCGACCACGCAGGTTCGGCTCGCTTCCCCGCCTTCCGTCTTGGTGTAGGTGAAGGTGTCGCCGTTGGTGGAGGTTGCGGTCACCGCGTAGCCGTTGCCCGATTCCTTGGATTCGGCCGAGCTCAGGTAGGCGTTGCCAGCGCCTTCAGTGATCTGCAGGGCCGGCTCGTATTCGTGAAGGGCTTTCAGGCTGATGCCGCCGTAGTTGCCCGCGTGGTCGGTCGCGTAGGTGTCCGCCGCCTGCGCTCCGGTGCGTGCCACTTCCTTTGCGGACGCGTCCACCGCCTTGCTCTTCTGACTGAGGAACGACGGGATGGCGATCGCGGCGAGGATGCCGATGATCAGCACAACAACAAGCATCTCGATGAGGGTGAATCCCTGCTCAGACTGGCGCAGACGGGTTCTCATTGCGGGCCTCCATCGGCAGCGGGTGCAAACGGCATTGACGCTGCCATCGTTCGTGCAGATCCGAGGATCGGCGAGAGGGAGAGAAAGCAGAGGGGCGGCCACGGTGGCCGCCCCTCCAGTTCACACTGCCTTTCGCATGAGCCTCCGGCTCACACGGCTGGTGTTACCAGGTGCTGTTCTGGCAGCCGCCTCCGGCAGAGCCCGTCACGCTGGGCGGGGTGCACTTGCGTTCCGTTTCTCCGGTCGCCTTTTTGACGATCGTGAACGTGTGGCCGCTGGTCGAAGTCGCGGTGACTTTGAAGCCGGCGCCCGATTCTTCTTCGGTCGCGGCGCTCAGGTAGGCGTTGTTGTTGCCCGCAGCGGTCTGGATCGAGCCCTCGTATTCGTTGAGGACTTTCGGCGAGATGCCGGCGTAGCTACCGCTGTGGTCGGTCGCGTACGTCTCAGCGGTGGTCTGGGCCGTGCGGGCAAGCTCCTTCGCGGACGAGTCCGTGGCCTTGCTCTTCTGGCTCAGGAACGACGGAATGGCGATCGCGGCAAGGATGCCGATGATCAGGATCACGACCAGAAGCTCGATAAGGGTAAAACCACCCTCATCCTTGGAGCGCTGGCGCAGTCGATACAACATGTGAATCCTCCTAGGATCCGGGTTACAGGGCGCCAGCCCTCGGTAATTCGCCTCACACGGCGATGCGTCCCCCACTTCGAGAGCCGCCGGCTTTGCTACGCACCACTTCGGTGCTTGCCATGGCACCTCGGCACTGGCTTTTCAGCCGACCCATCGACCTCGGTGCGACGAACCTTTATAGGTGAATGTCAGCTTGGACGGATGGCGTTGAGTCGGCCACCCGGGGGACTTGGGCGCCGATCTACTCCTCGGAGCCTGAGGGGGCCTCCCCGGGGGCACTCTCCTGGGGCGCCTTGTCCTGCCAGTGCGCCTGGGCGTCCACCGACTCCGCCCGCACGCCGCTGCCCCCGCACCAGGGGCACTGGACGGTGCTCGGCGTTCCGCCGAGGTTTGAGATCACCCGACCGGTGCCGCGGCAGGCCATACACTCCCGCGGCCCATGAGACCTGTCGGTGCGCTCCTCGCCATTGCCGCTGCCGCTCGCCACGAGGCGATGAGACTAGCGTTCCCTCGATGAAGAGACCGCGCAGCCCTCTGGAGTGGAGCGCAATCGCCCTGATCACGGTCGGGGCGGCGGCGCTGCGCCTCGTCGCGATCAGCAAGGTGGCCCCCGACCCCTTCTACGACGCAGCCGTGCGGAGCATGACCCTCTCATGGCACAACTTCTTCTTCGGGGCCTTCGAGCCGGGCGGGAGCGTCTCCATCGACAAGCCGCCCGTCGACCTGTGGCTGCAGGTGGCCAGCGTGAAGGTCCTGGGGTTCAGCACGACGACCCTGAAGGTGCCCGAGATCCTCGCGGGCATCGTCGCCGTCCCCTCCTCTACGAGGCGGTCCGCCGCATGTGGAGCGCCACGGCCGCCCTGGCGGCCGCTCTGGCGCTCGCCGTGCTGCCCGTCTCGGTGATCACCTCGCGCAGCGACACCATGGACGGGGTGATGATGGTCCTGCTGGTGGGGGCCCTGCTGCTGGTCGTGCGGGCGATAGAGACAGGACGCGCCCGTTGGCTGGTGGCGAGCGCCGCCGCCCTGGGGATCGCCTTCGACGTCAAGCTCCTGGAGTCCCTGGTCGCGCTCCCGGGCCTCGCGGTCCTGGCCATGGTCGGCATGCCGGGACCCCTGCGCAAGCGCGCCCTGGCCTTCGCGCTGGCGGGGGCGGTGTACGTGGTCGTGGCCCTCTCCTGGCTCACGGCCACGCTGATCGCACCCGCCCACGACCGGCCATGGGCGATCGGGTCGACCAACGGCAGCGCCTGGAACGCCGCCTTCGTCTTCAACGGCACCGACCGGCTCGGGGCGAAATCGACCGAACCGCAGTTCACGGTCTACAAGCCCGGTCATCGCTATCCGGTGGCCACCCAGTCCGAGCGCGACCACATCCCCATCGTCCCCCCCTCCCCCACCCGCCTGCTCGCCCGGATCGGCCCGCTGGACGGACAGCGGCTCGGGCTGGAGCTCCTGGTCGGACTGCTGATGGGGATCCCCGCCCTGGCATGGGGGCTGAAGGCGGGCAATGACTCGCGGGAGGCCAAGGAGCGCGAGGATGCGCAGGCGCCGGCGGAGGGGCAGGCCTCCGGCGAGGGGGAGGCGCCGCTGGCCGTATCGAAATCAGCAGGGCCCGCGAAATCGGGGAGCCTGGCCACCAGGCCGCCGAGCTCCCCCTGCGCATGCGCAGGGGGACGGCCGCCGGGCTGACGCTGTGGACGCTCACCGGGATCGTCCTGTTCAGCCACATGGAGCGTCTGCACCCGCGTTATGTCGAGGCCTTCACCCCCGCGGTCGCCGCGATGCTCGGGATCGGGGCCGCCTGGGCATCCAGCGCCCGGGGGTGGCTGCGCATGGCGGTGCTGGGGATCTCGCTCGTGGTCACGGTCTACTACGCGGAGCGGCTGCTCTACGGCCGACCCCTGGCCTGGTGGATCACCCTGGCCGGAGCGCTCGGCGCCCTCGCCCTGGCGCTCGTCGGGCGCCTCGCCAGCGGGCGGGTGGCGCGGAGTCCACTGACGAGCACCGGCGTGCTCGCCCTCACCCTCCTCTCGGTCCTGGCCGTGCCCGTGGCGGCGGACGTGACAGCGATCCGCACCCACGTCACCGACGCGGGATATGTCGGGGCGCTGCCGTCCGAAGAGCAGCGGCTGCTGAGCTCCTACCTGCGCGCCCACCAGGGCCGGGCCAGGTACGAGCTGGCCGCCGAGTCGGCGACCTCGATCGGCTCGCTGATCGTGCAGGACGCCCGCCCGGTGCTGATGCTCACCACCTACAACGCCCGGGTCTTCACCGACGTCACCAAGCTGAAGAGGCTGATCGCCGAAGGGAAGGTCCGCTACGCCTTCCTGAACACCTTCTGCGGGCACCACGCCTCCTCGATCAACGCGGCCTGCGCGGCGCCCGTGAAGTGGGTGCGGGCCAACGGGACCGATGTTTCGGCGCAGGCCGGGCTCCAGCGCAAGACCCTGTACCTGCTCCCGGGGCCCTTCCGTGAGCGCCCAGGCGCAGATGCTGGGAGGGCTGCTCGAGCAGGCCAGGCGGTCCGGCAGCCTCGCCGTGGACACCGAGTTCATGGGCGAGGGCCGCTACCGCACGCAGCTGTGCCTGATCCAGCTGGCGGTGCCCCAGGCATCCGACGGGGCGGAGCGCATCGTGATCGTGGACCCTCTCGAGCAGGACGTGGACTTCACCGCCCTGGCGGCGGCCCTGGCCGACCCGGCGATCGGGATCGTCGTGCACTCCGGCCGCCAGGACGTCGCCCTCCTGCGCCGGCACCTGCAGACCGAGGTGACCAACGTCTTCGACACCCAGGTCGCCGCCGGCTTCGCGGGCCTCGGGGCGCAGTCCTCCTATGAGACCCTGCTGGCCGAGATCCTCGGGCTGCGGGTCGCCAAGACCGCGAGCTTCACCCGCTGGGACGCCCGTCCGCTCTCGGCGGAGCAGCTCGCCTACGCCCGCGAGGACGTGGTGCACCTGCTCGAGCTGGCCGACGAGCTGCAGCAGCGGCTGGCCCGGCTGGGGCGGCTGCAGTGGGCCATCGAGGAGTGCCAGGCCCTCTCCCTGGCCTCCGACGAGCGCGACCTGAACGCGATCTTCGAGCGCCTGCCCCGCGTGAGCGGCCTGAACGCCGGGGCGCGGGCGGTCGCGCGGGAGCTGGTGGAGTGGCGCGAGCGCACGGCCGCCCGCAGCGACAGGCCGGTCCAGAGCGTCCTCAGCGACGCCGGGCTCGTGGAGGTGGCCAAGCGAAAGCCCTCCTCGCGTGAGGATCTCGGGCGCATAAGGGGAGTCGGAGCGGCCTCCGGCGGCAGGCGCGCGGAGGATCTCCTCGCGGCCGTTGCCCGCGGGCGCCGGCGCCCGCCGGATCCTCCCTCGCGTTCGGATCGCCCGCCTTCCGGCCGGCCGGAGGATGCGCCGCTCGTGGCACTGGCCGAGGCCCTCGTCCGGGCCCGGGCCCGGGAGGCGGGGCTGGCCTACGAGCTGCTGGCGGCCCGGGCGGACCTGCAGGCGATCGTCGTCGCGTCCCGTGCCGGCGACACCGAGGCGGACGTCAGGACGCTTCGTGGATGGCGCCGGGAGCTGGTAGGCCAGGAGCTCCTGGAGCTGCTCGCGGGAGAGATCTCCCTGTCGGTGAGCGAGGCGGACGGCGCCCGGCGGGTAAGGGTGGACCTGCGCCCGCGCCGGGCGGACGGGTAGGAGATCCCCGTTTCGCCTATTCGATGTGGTTGTAGACTTCGAACAGCGGCAGGTACATCGAGATCACGATGAACCCGACGATACCTCCGATCACGATGATCATGATCGGCTCCAGGATCGAGGTCAGGGCCTTCACCGAGGCTTCGACCTGTTCCTCGTAGAATTCGGCGATCCGGTCGAGCATCGCGTCGAGGGCGCCCGTCTCCTCGCCGACGCCGACCATGTGGGTCACCATCGTGGGGAATATCGGCGCCTGGGCGAGGGGAGCGGCGATCGTGCCCCCGCGCTTGACCGAGGCGATGACGCCGGCCATGGCCTCCTCGACGGCCACGTTGCCGCCGGTGCGGCCGGTGATCTCCAGGGCCTGCAGCAGCGGCACGCCGGCGCTGGTGAGGGAGGCCAGGGTGCGCGACCAGCGGGCCACGGCGACCTGCTGGACGATCGTCCCGATCTTCATCGGCACCCGCAGGCGGAAGTGATCCCACTGCGGCCTTCCCCATGAGGACTTCTTCCACTTGATGAAGCTGACCGCGGATCCGGCGGCGACCAGGAACATCAGCCACCAGTAGCCGGTGACCATTTCCGAGAGCAGCACGGACACCTTCGTCAGGGCGGGAAGTTCGCCCCCGAACTGCTTGAAGACGCCCACGAAGACGGGAACCAGGAAGGCCACCAGGGCCATCATCACGCCGACGGCGAAGACGATCACCAGTATCGGGTAGACCATCGCGGATTTGATCTGGCGGCGCAGGGCGGCATCCTTCTGAAGCTGGTCGGCCACCCTCATCAGGGCGTCCTCGAGGACGCCTCCGGTCTCCCCCGCCTGGGTCATGGCGACGAACAGGGGGCTGAAGACCTTGGGGTGGCGCGCCATCGCGTCGCTCAGGGAGAGCCCCGCCTCGACGTCCTTGCGCACGGCCACGATCGTCTCTTTGAGGAACTTGCTCTCCGTCTGCTCCTCGAGGACGTAGAGGGCGCGCAGGATGCTCATGCCCGAAGAGATCATCGTCGAGAGCTGGCGGGAGAAGATCGCCAGGTCGTTGGCCTTCACCCGCTTGAGGAAGCCGAGCTCGATCTCCCGGGAGGAGTGCTTGTCGGCGATGTCGAGGACGATCAGCCCGCGCTGCTTGAGCTGGTCGGAGACCGCCTGCTTGGAGTCCGCCTCCACCTCGCCGCGGGCCTTGCCCCCGGCCAGGTCGATGGCCTTGAAGACGTAGGTGCTCATGTCGGTGTGCCTATGCCGCCGCCAGCGACGGGGCACCCATCAGGCGCCGGAGCTCCTCCGGGGTGCTGGAGCGGGCTTCCGCCAGCTTCTGGGAGATCTTGCCGGCGCGCACGAGCGTGGCCAGGGAGGCGTCCATCGTCTGCATCCCGACGGAGGAGCCGGTCTGCAGGGTGGAGTAGATCTGGTGGGTCTTGCCCTCGCGGATCAGGTTGCGCACGGCGGGAGTCGGCACCAGCACCTCGCAGGCGACCACCCGGCCGGAGCCGTCGGCGGTCGGAAGCAGCTGCTGGGTCATGATCCCCTGCAGGGCGACCGACAGCTGCACCCGCACCTGGCCCTGCTGGTGGGCGGGGAACACGTCGATGATGCGGTCGACCGTCTGGGCGGTGTCCTGAGTGTGGAGGGTGGCGAAGACGAGGTGGCCGGTCTCGGCGGCGGTCAGAGCCGTGGAGATCGTCTCCAGGTCGCGCATCTCCCCCACCAGGATCACGTCCGGGTCCTGGCGCAGGGCGGCCTTCAGGGCAGCGGCGAAGCTCTGGGCGTCGGACCCCAGCTCGCGCTGGTTGACGATGCACTTCTTGTGACCGTGGAGGAACTCGATCGGGTCCTCGATCGTCATGATGTGCTCCTCGCGGGTCTGGTTGATCTCGTCGATCATCGCCGCCAGCGAGGTGGACTTTCCGGAGCCGGTCGGGCCGGTGACGAGCACGAAGCCGCGAGGCTTGCGGGTGAACTCGTGGACGGTCGAGGGCAGGCCGAGCTGGTCGATCGACGTCAGGCCGAAGGGGATCAGGCGGAACGCCGCTCCGATCGCGCCGCGCTGGTAGTAGGCGTTGACACGGAAGCGGGCGTGGCCGGGGACCGAGTAGGCGAAGTCCAGCTGCCAGTCCGTCTCCAGGCGCTGGCGCTGGTCGCCCGTGAGGATCGAGTAGATGATCTCCCGGGTGTCCGAGGAGGAGAGCTTGGGATAGTCCTCGAGCGGCTGCAGGCGACCCCGCACGCGGACCGTCGGGTGGGCGGAGGAGCTCAGGTGGAGGTCCGAGGCGCGGCGGTTGACGACCTCCATCAGCAGATCTGCGAAATCGATATCCATGGGCCGCCCATCGACCGCCCCGAGCAGCTCATCGCGCGCCCCGTGCGGCACTGGACGAAAGTTGTAGGTCAGCCGGATCCGATGACCCGGGCGACCTCGGCCATCGAGGTTCGACCCTGGCGGACCTTCTCCAGCCCGTCGTCGCGCAGGCGGATCATCCCCTGGCGGATCGCGACCTCCCGGATCGCCTCCGCCGGCTGGCGTTCGAGGGCCATGGTCTGGACCTCCGGGGTCACGGTCATCACCTCGTAGAGACCCAGGCGCCCGCGGTAGCCGCTGCCGCCGCAGCGCCGGCAGCCGACCGGCTCGTAGGCCTCCAGTTCCATCCTGGCCTTGTATCCGCTCTCCCGCAGCACCTTGGCGGGGATGATCGTGCGGCGCTTGCAGCTCGAGCACAGGGTCCTGGCCAGGCGCTGGGCGACCACGCACTCCAGGGCGGAGGCGACCAGGAACGGCTCGATCCCCATCTCGATCAGCCTCGTGATCGCCGACGGGGCGTCGTTGGTGTGCAGGGTGGACAGCACGAGATGGCCCGTCAGGGCCGACTCGACGGCGATCTGGGCGGTCTCCCGGTCCCGGATCTCCCCGACCATGATGATGTCGGGGTCCGCCCTGACGATCGAGCGCAGCCCCATCGCGAAGGTCAGCCCGACCTTGGAGGACACCTGCAGCTGCGTGAGCCCGGACATTTCGTACTCGACCGGGTCCTCGACGGTGATGATGTTCTTCTCCGGGGTGTTCAGCAGCTGCAGGGCCGCATACAGGGTCGTCGACTTCCCCGACCCGGTCGGCCCGGTCACGAGGACCGCCCCGTGGGTCTCGCGGCAGGCCTTTTCGAGGCGCACCCGCTCGTGGTCGGCCATGCCGAGCTTGTCGAAGTCGACGACCACCGCGTTCTTGTCCAGGACGCGCATGACGATGCCCTCGCCGTGGACGCTCGGGAGGGTCACCACGCGCAGGTCCACGTGGCGTCCGTCGACCACCAGGCCCACCCTGCCGTCCTGGGGCAGGCGCCGCTCGGCGATGTCCAGCTCCGCCATGATCTTCACGCGCGAGATCGCACCGGCGGCCATCCGCCGCGGGACGGTGGTCACGTCCTGCAGGACGCCGTCGATGCGGAAGCGCACGCGGACCTCCCGCCCGTCCGGAGCGAAGTGGATGTCCGAGGCTCCCCGCTCGACCGCCTGGGCGACGATCTGGTTGACCAGCTTGATTACCGGGGCGTCGTCGGAGGTCTCGTGCAGGGCGACGACCTCGCCGCGCTCCTCCTCGCTCTCCTGGATGTCGTCGACCGACCCTCCGACGACGTCTTCGAGCCGGTCGAGCCTCGAGATCAGGGCCGCGATGTCGTCGGGAGGGGCGACGGCGACACGGATCTCGTATCCGGTCATGATCGCGATGTCGTCCACCGCGAGAACGTTCGAGGGGTCGGCCATCGCCACGAGCAGGGTGCGCTTGTCGGCGAAGGACACCGGCACCGCCTGGTAGCGCTTGGCCACCGTCGTGTTCACGAGGTTGGCTGCCCCCATGTCGACGGAGAAGACGCCCAGGTCGAGGTGGTCCAGGCCGTAGCGCTCGGCGAGGGCGCGGGAGAGGCCGTCGGGGGTGATCGTGTTCTGTTCGACGAGGATGCGCTCGGGGGTCGTCCCCGACACGCGGGAGTTGGCCACGGCGTCGTCGACCTGCTCGCGGGTGGCGAGGCCCATGTCCACGATCACGTCGGTCAGGAAGCGCGGCGAGGAGCCTCTCCGGGAGGGCGTCGTGATGCCGGTCCAGGCGGAGCTGTCCGCCTGCGCAGCGGGCTCCCCGGGGACGGGGTCCTCGCTCCAGCCATCCTCGGGCGGGTAGGGACCGTCCACCTCGATCGAGGGGTCGCCGGTGAGCTCGTCGAGCTCGATCCCGGGCAGCTGGGTGTCCTCCATCTCCAGGCCGCCCACCTCACCCAGCGACGCCCCGTCGCCGCCGCGCTCGACCGACATGATCGGATCGGACTCGGTCGCCTGCTCGCCGTCGATGCCGAAGATGGCGTGGAGGTCGGGTCCGGCCGGCTGAGGGAGATCGCTCATCGCGGGCCTCCCCCGGTGCCCTCGTCGCTACCCGTCCTCCGGCTCCTGGCGCGCGGCTGAACGCATGACCTCCAGGGGAGGCCGTCGCCCCGTCCAGATCTGAAAGCTGAGGGCGCCCTGCGCGACGAGGACCTCCAGGCCGTCGACGGTGTGACATCCGCGCCCGGCGGCGGCAGTGAGCAGTGGAGTGGGATCTGAGCGGTAGACGAGGTCGACGACATGTGAGTACTCACCGAGTTGATCGAGCGTCAAACCCAGTTGGTTGAGCGCACGATCCTCAGTGGCCGAGCGTTCTAGGCCGGGCCCCTTCGAGTGTCCGGAATCGCCCTTGGAGGACCCTGCGGAGGCCCTCCGGAGGGGTTCCTCCAGCCCGACCGAGGTGCAGTTGACGAGCAGGTCGGCAGCCACCGGGCGGGCCACCGCGCGCAGCCCCAGGTGGCGGGCCAGGGCCTGCGCCCGCTCGGGCGTGCGGTTCCAGATCGAGACCTCCGCGGCCCCCGCCTCGCGCAGAGCCCAGGCGGCCGCCCGAGCGCTGCCGCCGGCGCCGAGGACGAGCGCCCGCAGCCCGGCCGGGTCGAAGCCGAGCGCCGCGATCAGCCCGGGGGCGTCGGTGTTCTCGGCCAGGATCGTCCCGTCGGCGAAGGTGAGGGTGTTGGCCGCCCCGATCTCCCTGGCCGCGGGGGTCGCCTCGGTGGCCACCGCCAGGGCGGCCTCCTTGTGGGGGATCGTGACGTTCGCCCCGGCGAAGCCCGACTGGCCGAGGGCGCGGACGGTCTCCTCGAACAGGGCCGGGGGCACGGGCAGGCGCTGGTAGTGCCAGTCCTCCATGCCGAGGGCCGCGAGGGCGGCGTTGTGCATCGCCGGGGAGCGGCTGTGGGAGACCGGCCAGCCGAGGACGCCCAGGCGGTGCATCACTTGTGCTTGCAGGCCGGGGGGTGTCCGCCGTTCTTCCTGAGCGCCGCCTGGTAGGCCGCGTCGTTGGCTTCGAATTCGGCGAGCGCCTTCGAGAACACGTGCTCCCCGCAGCCGTCCGCGGCGAGCACGTAGTAGAGATAGGAGACGTGGGCGGGGTGGGCCGCCGCGCGGATCGATGCCAGACCCGGGTTGGAGATCGGCGTCGGCGGCAGCCCGACCCGCGTGCGGGTGTTGTAGGGGGAGTCGATGTGCAGCTGGGCTTCGGTCAGTTCCTTCGTGTAGGTGGCGGTGCCCGTCCGCAGCTCGATCGCGTAGTAGATGGTGGCATCGACGCCGAGGGGCATCCCCCGTTTGAGGCGGTTGTAGATGACGGCCGCGATCTTCGCCCTGTCTGCGGGCACCCGAGCCTCCCGCTCGACCATCGAGGCGACGGTGAGGAGCTGGTAGGGGGTGATGTGAAGCGCACGGGCGCTGGAGATCTCCGCGGTCCCGAAGTTTTCTTTGAATGCGATCAGCTGCTCGGACACCAGCCGGCTCGCCGGCGCCCCGCGATCCAGTTCGTACGTGGCCGGGAACAGGAACCCTTCGAGGTCGGGGGTGCTCGCGGGCGCCCCGTACCGGACCGGGTTCAGGAGGTTCGAGCGCCGGGCTGCCTGCCTGTAGCTCCCCGTCAGGCCGTCGTGCTTGGCGATCTGGGCGATCTGCAGGCGCGTCTCCCCCTCCGGAATGAGCACCTTCACCACCGGCGGGAGCGTCGCCGTCCGCGTCGACTTGGATCGCAGCAGCGTGCGGGCGAGGAGGGTGACGGCGACGACCACCGCCCCCAGGGCGAACAGGGCGGCCATCCTCGGCACTCCCCGACGGCCCCCGCGACGGATGCGATGTCCGCCCAGCGCCGTCATCGAGGACACGGTCTCCACGCCCCGCACGGGCGCCGGGGCGGCCGGCTCGGGTGCGGGCTCCGGCGGGAGGTCCTCAGGCGGTGGCGGCGGTGCCTGTGGCGGGACCGCCGCCTGCGGCGGGACCGGATCGGGCGGCGGTTGCACCGCGGGCGGGTCGAGGGAAGGCGGTTGCAGCGGGGGCGGATCGACCGGTGAGGACGCGAAGTCCTCCGCGGGCACCGCGAAGTCCTCCGCGGGCGCCGTCGCCTGCACGACCGGGTGCTCGGGCCAGGGCTCGTCGGGCACGGCGGGCTCCGGTTCGAATGTCGGCTCGGGCCGGGCCGGCGGCTGCGGCTCGAAGGGCGGCTCAGGTTCGGCAGGAGGCTGGGACTGGAAGGTCGGCTCCGGTCCGAAGGCAGGCTCGGGCCCGTGGGCAGGCTCGGGCTCGTGGGCAGGCTCCGGCTCGTGGGCAGGCTCCGGCTCGGCGGCAGGCTCCGGCTCGGCGGCAGGCTCCGGCTCGGCGGCAGGCTCCGGCTCGGCGGCGGGCTCCGGTGGCGGCGCTGGCGCATGTCCGCCGCGCCCGGCTCGCCGGCGTTCGCGCTCTTCGCGAGCCCGTTCGCGTTCCTCGGGGGTGCGCTCGCGCGCCTGGCGTGATCGGTCGCCGCGGGACAAGAGCCAGGGACCTTAACGGGATCGGGCCGCCAGCCAGCTCTCGAGCAGGTGTGCGGCCGCGCGGGAGTCCTCGCTGGCTCCTCGGGGTCCCTCCATCCGCTGGGCCAGGCGTGTGGTGAAGCGCTCGTCGTACATCTCGACCGGGACATCCTCGCCGAGGGAGCGGGAGAGCCGCTCCGCGAAGGCGCGGGTCTCGCGGGTCTGGTCGGTCTCCCCGCCCGACAGGGACAGCGGCAGCCCCACGAGGACCATGTCGACGTCGTGCTCGGCGACGAGGTGGCGCAGGCGTGAGAGCCCCCTTCGCGTGGCGGGCCTGGGAACGGTCTCGATCGGCGTGGCGATGGTGGCGGTCGGGTCGCTAAGGGCGCAGCCGCAGCGGGCGCTGCCGTAGTCGAGGGCGAGGACGCGCATCACGCATCTAGACGCCCAGGGCGGACTCGATCAGGGCCCGGCCCGCCTCGATTGCGGCGTCGAGCTTCTCAGGGTCTCGCCCGCCCGCCTGGGCCATCGTGTCGCGTCCCCCGCCCCCTCCGCCGACCACCTCGGCGGCGGCCTTGACGAGGGCTCCGGCCTTCAGGCCGCGCTGCACGAGCTCAGGGGCGACGCTGGCGACGAGATGGACGCGCCCGTCGGCCGCCGTCCCGAGCAGGATCGCGGCGGTGCCGAGGCGCCCCTTGACCCGGTCGGTGAGCTCGAGCAGGGACTTCGCGTCGGGCACCTCGACCCTGGCGGCGAGGATCTTCGCCCCATCGGCCTCGGTCACCTGGCCGAGTACGTCATCGACCACGGGCAGAGCGCCGCCCGCGGCCCCGGCCCCCTCCTTGAGGGCCTTCTCCAGGCGCCGGCGCTCCTGCGTCATCCCCTCGACGGCCGAGAGGACATCGGCAGGCCGGGTGCGCAGCTCGGCGGCGACCTCGCCCAGGAGGCGGTCGTGCTCGAGCAGGAGCGCGACGGCGGCCGGTCCGGTCACGGCCTCGATCCGCCTCACGTTGGCGGCGCTGGAGGTCTCGGCGATGATCCGGAACGGGCCGATCTCCGCGGTGGAGCGCACGTGGGTGCCTCCGCAGAGCTCCCTCGAATAGGCGCCGTCCCCGATCTGGACCATCCTCACCACGTCCCCGTACTTCTCACCGAACAGGGCCATCGCCCCGAGCCGCCGCGCCTCGTCGAGGGTGCTCGTGATCGGGCGCACCGGATCGTTGAGGGAGATCCAGTCGTTGACCATGTCCTCGACGTCCCGCAGCTCCTCGGCCGTGAGGGCCTGGCCGTGGCTGAAGTCGAAGCGGAGCTTGTCGGGCCCGACGTAGGAGCCCGCCTGGCGCACGTGGCTGCCCAGGCGGGCCCGCAGGGCGGCCTGGAGCAGATGGGTGGCGGTGTGGTTGGCTTCGGTGGCGTGCCTGGCCCGGCGGTCGACCCGGGCCAGCACGGTCTCGCCCTCGTGCAGGGAGCCCTCCTCGACGACCACGGCCAGGGCCTGGTCGTCTCCGATGCGGAACACGTCCTCCACCCGCGCCCGGCAGTCGCCCCCCTCGCACTCGATCGTGCCCGCATCCGACACCTGGCCCCCGCCGGCGGCGTAGAAGGGGGACTCGGCCAGCTTGACGAGGTAGCGCCCGCCCCCGCCGTTGGCGGAGAGCTCCTGAATGGCTCCCACCGTGGTCTGCTGCTCCTCGGTCTCATACCCGGTGAAGCGGGTCGCGAACCCGCTCTCCCCGGCGAATGCGCCCGCCCGGGCCCGGGCGCCCCCGCCCCCGGCGGCCCCCTCCCGCGCGCCGGCACGACCGCGGGCGCGCTGCTGGTCCATCAGCTGCTCGAAGTCGCCCTCGATCGAGATGCCCTCCTCCGCGAGCAGCTCGCTGGTCATCTCGTAGGGGAAGCCGAAGGTGTCGTGCAGGCGAAACACCTCCTCGGCCGGCACCGAGAGGTTCCCTTCCGCGCGTGCGCGCTTCATGTGCTCGGTGAGGGTGTCCATCCCCTGGGCGAGGGTGCGCCCGAAGCTCTCCTCCTCCGCGGCCAGCCACATGTCGGTCGACTCGGCCTGCTCGATCAGTTCGGGGTAGACCCCCCCCATCACCTCCCGCACCCGGGCGGCGTAGCGGGTCAGAAAGCCCGGCTCGAGCTCGAGGGCCAGCCCCTGCTGGATGGCCCGCCTCATGATCCGGCGCAGCACGTAGCCGCGGTCCTCGTTGGAGGGGACGACGCCGTCGGCGGTCAGGAAGGTCATCGCCCGGGAGTGGTCGGCGAGGATGCGCAGGGCCCTGTCGGTGGCGAACTGCTCCCCGTAGCGGCGGCCCGAGAGCCCCTCGCCCAGCTCGATCAGGGGCTCGAACTGGTCGGTCTCGAACACGGAGGGCTTGCCCTGCAGGATGGCCGCCAACCGGTTCAGCCCGAGGCCGGTGTCGATGTTGTTGGCGGGCAGGGGCCGCAGCGTCGGGGTCGACCCGTTGACCGCCGGCTGCTGGTCGTACTGCATGAAGACGAGGTTCCAGTACTCCAGGAAGCGCTCGTTGTCCCCTCCGGGGAGGTCCGCCGGGGAGCCGTGCTCGATACCGCGGTCGATGTAGAGCTCCGAGCATGGGCCGCAGGGACCCGAGGGGCCTGCCTGCCAGAAGTTCTCCGAGCGGGGGCACTGGACGATGCGTTCCCTCTGCACCCCAACATCCAGCCAGCGCTGGATGGCCTCCTCGTCGGGGCCGAGGCCGAGACCCTCGTCCCCTTCGAAGACGGTGACCCAGATGTCGTTGGGGTCGAATCCGAACACCTGCAGGGACAGCTCCCAGGCGAACCGGATGGCCTCCTCCTTGAAGTAGTCCCCGAACGAGAAGTTGCCGAGCATCTCGAAGAAGGTGAGATGGCGGGCGGTGTTGCCGACGTTGTCGATGTCGACCGTTCGGAAGACCTTCTGGCAGCTGGTCAGACGGGGGGCCGGAGACGCCTCCTGACCCAGGAAGTAGGGCTTGAGGGGATGCATCCCGGCCACTGTGAGCAGGGCCGATGGGTCATGCGCGGAGGGGACCAGGGACGCGGAGGGTATGCGCCTGTGGCCGCGCTCCTCGAAGAAGCTCAGGAAGCGCTCGCGGATCTCATCGGAGGTCATGCAGCGAGGATGTTAGGCCCGCGTGGAGCCGCGGGCCGCGATGGTGGCGTATCCGATCACGAGGTCCTTCGAATACAGGCAGGCGATCTGCCCCGGGGCGGTGCGCTCGGCGGCCTCGCTCAGCCGGATCGTGGCCTCGCCGTGGCTGCCCGAGGGGAGGTCTCCCTGCACGCTGCAGGCCAGGCGCCGGCCGTGGGCGCGGACCCGGACCGCATCGACCCTGCTCCCGTCCCCGTGGAGGGTGAGATCGCGAACGGGGATGTCCGTCGCCAGCAGGCTCGAACGAGCTCCCACCGTGACCGTGTTGGAGGCCGTGTCCGTCGCCAGCACGTAGAGCGGCTCCCCGGCCGACAGGCCGAGCCCGTGACGCTGCCCGACGGTGAACATGTGCGCCCCCGGATGCTCTCCGAGGGTGGCCCCGTCGTAGCCGACGATCGGCCCGGGCCGGGGGCCGAGGCCGCCGTGGCGCTCGAGAAAGGCGCTGTGGCGGGTCCCGGCCAGGAAGCAGAGGTCCTGTGAGTCGCGCCGGCCGGCGACCGGCAGTCCGGCCCGGCGTGCCCGCTCGCGCACTTGCGGCTTGAGCATCTCCCCGAGGGGAAAGCGAAGGCGGGACAGGGATCGGGAGGACAGGCCGCAGAGCACGTAGCTCTGATCCTTTGCGGGGTCGGCGGCCGTGCGCAGCAGCGGCCCCTCGATGACCCTCGCGTAGTGGCCCGTGGCGAGGGTCTCGCAGCCGAGGCCGTCGGCCAGCTCGAGCATCGCATCGAGCCGGACGCTGCCGTTGCAGCGCACGCACGGGTTGGGGGTCAGCCCGGCCGCATGGTCGGCGAGCCAGCCCTCGACCACGCCGGCGCGGAACTCGGCCCGCAGGTCGATCGAGAGATGGGGCATGCCGAGCCCGTGGGCGAGCTCGCGGGCTCCCCGCACCGCCTGGGCCGAGCAGCAGCTGAGATCCCCGTCGTTCTCGGGGTCCGACCACAGCTCGAGGGTCACCCCCACGGTCTCGCAGCCCGCCTCGGCGACCAGGAGGGCGGCGACGGCGCTGTCGACCCCGCCGCTCATCGCCACCAGGGTGCGCCCGGCGATGGGCCTCACCGGCGCGAGCGAGCGGGCGGCTGCCCCGAGGGCGCGGTGCAGGGCGTCGGCGGCGAGCTCGGCGGCGTGGAGCTTGCCGGGGCTGAGCCCTCCCAGCTCGGCGGAGATCTCGGCGGCTCCGATGCGGGCGGCATCGAGGAGGGGGACGGCGCCAACCATCCCCACCGTGGCGCTTCCGGCGGCCACGGTCGCCCCGCAGCCGCTGGCGTCGAAACCGACGTCGGCGATCCGTCCATCCGGGTCGACCTCGAGGGTCAGGCGGATGAGATCTCCGCAGGCCGCTCCGCCGGCGGCCCCGGTGAAGCCCCCGGCCGGGGAGTGCCCGCGCCCGAGCGGGCGTTCGAGATGGGCGATCAGGTCCTCTGCGCTCGTGCTCACCCGAGCGAGTGTACGGCCAGGGCTGGGCGCTTACGGCCTAGAAGTGCCGTGCTTCGTCGATGGCCTGCCGGACCGAGTAGGCGTCCTGCAGGCCGGTGAGGGTGCGGGTCTGGCCGTGCTTGCCGACGATCAGCAGGGTCGGTGTCCCGTAGACCTGGACGCCGCGGGTGATCGACCCGAAGGAGGCGACCTGGCTTGCGGGGGCTTCGTGGACCGCCACCTTGCCGCCGCCGAGAGAGTGGACCTCGCGGTGCACCGCCTGGTCGTCGGCGCCCTTGGGGTCCCAGAAGAGCAGGACGACGACGTCGCCCTTGGAGAGCTCGGCTTCGACAGCCCGCTGACGGGCGGGCAGCGCGGAGCCGGAGCCCTTGGTGGCGGCGTGGGTGGGAGGCGCGGAGGAGCTGTGGGTCGTGGAGGAGCTGTGGGTCGCCGAGCCGCTCGCAGGGGTCGAGCCGGTGGAGGTGGTGGAGGCGGAGGTCCCGGCGGTGCTCGAGGCCTGGGCGGACTTTTCTTCCAGCTGCTTGGCGTTCTGCTGGGAGGTGGCCACGGCCCCGTGGGCTTTGGCGATCGCCCGGTTGAGCCCTTCCACGCCCGGGGCGGAGGGACTGTGGGAGGTGGTTGAGGACGGGCTGGTGCTCTTCGGGACGCTCTTCGACGGGGCGGGAGCGGGCGATGAGCCGGAGCCGCTCGTGCTGGCGGAGTGCCCGCGCAGGGCCAGGACCCAGACCGCAGCGAGCAGCGCCACGGCCACTAGAGCGAGTTGGTAGGGGCGTGAGAGCTGCGCCATTGCCACTACTTTCGGCATCCGAGGCGAAGAAGTTGAACGGTGCTCCGGGCCTTGGACGGTTCCGCCGGTACGTTCAGGGTGGAAATGCGCAAGATCAAATGAGCATCGACACGAGGGGCGAGGGGTCCGGGTGACGTCAGGACGGGTCAAACTCGGCCTCCTGATCGCCTGCCTGGCAGGGCTCGTGGCCTTCCTGCTGGTGACTCAGCTGCCGGGCGGATCGGGGCAGAGCGCATCGGCCTGCTCCTCCACGAACCTGCCGGCCGTGCGCCAGGTCGCTCCGAGCGGGCTGGGCGATCTGCGCAGGAGCATCGCCGGGGTGCTGCCGGACCGGATCGGGGAACTCTATGAAGAGGGAACGGTGCTCGCGGGCAACGCATTCTCCGACGATGCACCGGCCCCGCCGCCGGTCGACCCCGCCGCCCCCCGCCCGGCCGCCTATGAGATGCGCTGGTGGGCGCCCAACCGCGACGACGTCGTGGCGGACGTCTTCATGTTCTCCGACGCCCGCTCGGCCCAGCGCTTCCTCGAGCGGGCGATCACCCCTCGCTGCCGGCGCTCGGGGGCACAGCTGGCGGCATTGCAACCGCCTGAGGCCCAGAACCTGACGTGGACGAATCCCGACGGGGTTGCGGAGGCTGACGTGTACCTGGCCCGCGGCCCGCGCGTCTACCGGGTGGCCGACGCACCCGCAGGTCGTCACCGCCAGGGCCTGCTTCGCCGGGCCCTGGTCACGGTGGACACCCTGGCCTGCCTGCTGCCGGAAGCCCAGTGCTCCTCCACCAGACGTCTGGTCCCGGCGTGAGGAGCGCCATCTCGACGGCGGGCCTCGGCCTCGTCGTGACGGCGGTGCTCCTGCCCGGGTGCGGCAAGGGCGACCTGCGCAGGAGCACGGCGGCGCGGATCCCCCCGGCCCGGCCCGCGCCGGCCACCGCGGCCGCAGGCGCCCCCGCCCCCGGGCCGCTGACGGCACGCCGCGCGGCGGCCTTCGCCGCGGCGGTGAACCTGACGGCCGCGGACATCCCCGCCGGGGAGCCCTCGAGGCGAAATCCGCAGAGCGAAGGAGAAGAGGAAGGCCACTGTGCGGACGCCTCCGCCCACGCCCTCGGCGGCGCCCAATCGCCCCTGTATGAACGGGGCACGGCGCTGACGCGGGAAACGATCGCCTCCGGGGTGGCCGTCCTGCACGATCAGGCACAGGCCCGTCGCGACCTCGCATATGCGAACAGCGCCGCCGGGATCGCCTGCTACACGAAGGTGGCCAGACACAGCCTCCGGTCCCCCAGAGGTGGAAACCTCCGTCTCGGAAACGTCCATGTGTCCCGCCTGCACATGCCGGTTGCGGGAGCGGCGGCGAACTTCGGCCTGCGCGTGACGGCGAGCGTCAGCTCTGCCAGGGGAGGTCCGACGATCCGTCTCTACGTCGACGCCCTCGCCTTCCTCGTCGGGCAGGCGGAGGTCGAGCTCTTCACCACGAGCCTCGTCCAGCCGGTGCCCGCCAGGACCGAGCAGGAGCTGCTTGCGCTGATGATGCAGCGGGCGAGGCTGCACCCTCTGTGAGAGGGGCCCCTCACAGGGCGTGATGGCTGCGCAGGACCGCGTGCACCACCGTTCCGGTGGGAATGACCTCCTGCTCTCCCCCCTCCATGTCCTTCAGAACGGTCTCCTGCGGGCCGACGATCGCGACGAAGCGCGCCCCGAGGACGGCTGCGTGTCCCAGCTGTCCTTTCAGGGATCGCCCGCCCAGGTCCATCTGGGCGGCCAGCCCGGCCGAGCGAGCCTCGACGACCAGGGCGAATGCGTCGCGGCGGACGAGATGGCCCTCTCCCTCCATGGCCACGAAGAGCTCCACCGGCGGGGGGACCGCGGGGGGGGCGTCCCCCGCCATCAGCATCCGCTCGACCCCCGCGGCCCACCCCATCCCGGGCGTCTGGGGACCCCCGAGCTGTGCCACCAGGCGGTCGAAGCGGCCTCCCCCGCCGACCCCGCTCTGGGCGCCGAGGGCGTCGGAGGTGAACTCGAAGACCGTGCGGGTGTAGTAGTCGAGGCCCCTCACGAGGGTGGAGTCGATCTCGTAGGGGATTCCCGCGACCTCGAGCAGCTGGCGGACCTCGGCGAAGTGCTCGGCATCCTCCGGGCTGAGGTGATCGAGCAGGCGGGGTGCGCTCTCCATCACCGACCTGGTCCCCGGGTGGTCGGAGTCGAACGCCCTCAGGGGGTTCAGGTCGATGCGGGAGCGGACGTCGTCGGAGAGGCTCTCGCTGTTGGCCCGCAGGTGGTCCTGGAGGTGCTGGCGGTACTCGCTCCTGCTCTCGGGGCTGCCGAGGCTGGAGAGGCGAAGCCTGACGTCGCGGACGCCCATCTCGGTGAGGAGGGTCGCCAGCAGGGCGATCGACTCTGCGTCGACGGCCGGGTCCTCCGATCCCAGGGCCTCGGCCCCGACCTGCCAGAACTGGCGGTAGCGCCCCGCCTGGGCGCGCTCGTGGCGGAAGAAGCTCGACAGGTACCAGAGCTTCACGGGCTGGCGGCGCTTGTGCATGCCGTGCTCGATGTAGGCCCGGCAGACAGGGGCGGTGCCCTCGGGGCGCAGTGTCAGGGAGCGCCCGGCGGCGTCCTGGAAGGTGAACATCTCCTTTCTGACGATGTCCGTGGCCTCCCCCACGCCACGGGCGAACAGCTCGGTCGCCTCGAAGACCGGGGTCTCGATGCGCTCGTACCCGGCCGACTCGAGGATGGCGCGGGCGCGGCCCTCCAGGGCCGTCCGCGCGGAGGCCTGGTCGCCCAGCACGTCGAAGGTGCCGCGGGGTGCTTTGAGCTTGCGCTCGCTCAATGTCCGGCTGCCGGCGAGCCCATGCTGGGTGCGGGCGCCGGCTGGGATAGCCGCGTGCGGATCTCGCTGAGGAAGGGGTTCGTGTCGCGCTCCCGCCCGAGGGTGGTGACGCCCATGTGGCCGGGATAGACGACCGTCTCGGCCGCGAAGGCCCGCAGCAGGCCTTCGATCGAGCGCTCGAGGGTCGCCCAGTCCCCGCCCGGGAGGTCCACCCTGCCGACGGACCCCTGGAAGAGGACGTCTCCGGAGAGCAGGGCGCCCGGGACGGCGTAGGTGAGGTGGCCCGGACTGTGTCCGGGCGTGGAGAGGACGTCGATGTCGATGCCCGCCAGGGAGAGCCGCTCGCCCCCGGCCAGGGTGTGCTCGGGCTCGTAGCTCTCGAAGGGCCCGAAGCCGGGGGGAACCCAGCTCATCACATCGGTGAGCAGGGGCCGCTCGATCTGCGGGCAGTAGACCGGAGCCCCGGTGGCGTTCGCGACGGGAGCGACGGCACCGATGTGATCGAAGTGGCAATGGGTGAGGAGGATCGCCTCGATCTCCACCCCGAGGGACCTGGCGGCCTCCAGGAGGCGCTCGGCCTCGTCGCCCGGGTCGACGATAACCGCACGGGATGCCTGGCTGTCGGCGCGGACGATGTAGCAGTTCTCCTGCACCGGGCCCACGGTGAAGGAGCGCACGTCCAGGCCGCTCATCGCGCGGCGCCCCTGCCGCTCTCCTGCGCCTTGCGACGGCGCCGGCGCTCGTAGATCCACTTGTCGGTGTAGTAGCTGATCGGCACGTACATGATGAGGACGATCGGGAACAGGGCGATGGCCTGGTTGGCCTTGTTGAAGACCACCAGCATCACCCCCAGCAGCAGGACGGCGGCGAACATGGCACGAATGAAGGCGCCTCGCCAGGTCGGGGGCCGGTCGCGCTTGTCCAGGGCCTTCTGCTTGGCCTGGGCGGCCTCCCGCGCGTTGCCGCTCTTCTCCGCCGGCGTGGGCTTGCGCCCGGTGCGGCCGCGCGACTCGACGATCCCCGCGGCGTTGCCACGATGCTTGGTCTGACGCTTGCGCCGTGTCGAAGCCATGCCTAGCAGCCTAATGCGTTCTCGATCAGGTGGCGGGCGGGGTGGAACCCGGGCATCGGCAGATCCTCGGGAAAGCCCGCCATGGCGGCGGCCGGAGCGAGCCCGACAAGCTCCGCCGAGGCGACCGGGGCGTGGGCCCGCACCTCCCCGACGATCTGCGCGAGCGTCGTCTCGAAGGGCCGCTCCACGTTCATGGACACCTGACCGGAGCCGTCGCCGAGGGCGATCCCGATCGCACGCAGCCCCCGCATCCCCCGCTCGCCTCCCTCGCGGATCAGGGCGGCGATGGCACGGGCGTCCTTGACGGTCGCGGGCGCAGCGAGCAGGAGGTTGAAGGCGACCAGGGGCGGGCGGGCGGACACGAGGGTGGCCCCCGCGCTCGGATGCGGCCTGCCGGGGCCGAAGTCGGGTCTCAGCGGCGACCCCTCCTCGCCGGCCATGCGCCGGGCCAGGCCGAGCACCCCCCCGCGCCTCAGCTGGGCTCGGGTGCGGGGACCCGTGCGGCCGTCCGCGGTCAGCTCTCCATACAGGAAGACGGGAACGCCGAGCTCGTGCCCGATCCGCTCGGCCACGACGAGGGCCTCCGCGCAGGCCGCCCCGCGGTCCCGAGGGTCGGTGTAGACCACCGGAGCGACGTCGAGGGCCCCGACGTGGGGATGCTTTCCGGCCACCTCGGGATCATCCGCATGGGCGAGCACGTCGATCTGCGCAACCGCCTCTGCGGCGCCGCGCAGGAGGGCATCGGCGATCGCGACGGGAGGGCCGGCGAGGGTGAAGACCGAGCGGTGGTGGTCCGGATCGCTGTGGAGGTCCAGCAGGCGCACGCCCACGCGGCCCGGGTCTCCCGTGAAGGCCCGACCGATGGCGTCGATCACGGACGGGTTGCGCCCCTCGGAGACGTTCGGCACGGCCAGCAGGTTTGGCGGGGACATCTCCACGAGGCTAGACCGGGCCGGCCGTCCCTGTTGGGCGGTGGGATGTCGAGATGGGGGGACCGGGGTGAGCGCGAGGTTTGGCTCTCGCGCTCACAACCGGGGTGTCAGGCCTGGGCGTAGCCCTTCAGGCCTCCGAAGTCCAGCAGGACGCAGGCTTCGTCGCCCACGATCCAGGCGTCGTGGCCCGCAGGCATGTGAAAGGCCTCGCCGGGGCTGAACTCGTGTTCGGTCCCGTCGTCCATCCTGAGTGCCATTCGCCCTTTGAGGACATAGCCGATGTGGTCGACCTGACAGGAGTCGGTGCCGGCGATCGGCTTCACGTGCTCCGACCAGCGCCAGCCCGGCTCGAAGGTTCCCCGGCCGACTGCGTGGCCGTTCAGGTCGACGAGCTCCACGCGGCCGGCATTGCCCTGGAACTCTCGAACCTCGTCAGGGCTGTCGAACCGCTTTCCCGCTAGCTGTGCCATGGTGTTCCCCCCTTCTGAGAAGACAGATGCATGTCGAGCCTAACGCTCCACGGGGGTGTTCGAGCGCTTTCCCCACTCGACCCAGGAGGCGTAGTAGACGGTCACGTCGGGGTAGCCGAGCAGGTACCTCAGGGCAAACCACGCCTGGCTGGCGCGGTTGCCGATCGTGCAGTAGGCGATCACGCGCCGGTCGGGGGTGACCCCGGCGGCCTCCAGCGCGGTGCGCATCTCCTCGGCAGGCCTGAACGTGTCGTCCTCGGCGCGCAGCAGGTCGATCGGCACGCTTGTCGCCCCCGGAATACGCCCCCCACGCCCGGTGTCCTCGGTGGCTCCCGAGGGCCAGAAGCGCTCGCCGCTGAACTCGAGGTCAGAGCGAACGTCGAGCAGCACCTGCTCGCCGGCGCCGAGTGCGCCTTCGACGGCGGCTCGGGTGCTGAGCAGGTTGGCGTCCGCCTCCGAAAGCGGATAGGAGCTCTGCGACGGCTCGGGGACGCTGATGCTCCACTGGCCGCCGTTCTGCGCCCACTGCTCTCGTGGCCCGACGAGCATCCGCACGTCGCGGTGGCCGTGGGCCATCATCAACCAGAACCCGAGGGCGGCCCCGTATCCGTAGAAGACGAGCGTCGTGTCAGGGGCTATGCCAGAGCGCGACAGCAGACCTTCCAGCTCGGGTCGTCCGATCGGCATGTAGTCCGCATCGCGCAGATCGGAGTAGGCGTTCCAGAGGACGGCGCCGGGAATATGGCCGCTGTCGTAGGCCGCCGGGCTCACGTCGAGCTCGACCAGCCGGACGTTGTCGCGATCGAGATGCGACCGGATCCATGTGGCGTCGACGACCGGATCAGCTACGCCGTCGCCTGCAGGCTCTCCCATGATGGCCTCCCCCTCGACCTCGGATGCGGTGCGCCGAGCCTAGTCGCTCTGCGCCCGTCCCAGGGGCCGACTTCGCCAGATGCCGGGGATGCCTTCTCTAGATGCCGGGGATGCCTTCTCTAGACTTCTCGGCGGTGATTGGCGCGTGGGCGAACCGCCACGCGGGCAAGACCAGACGGTGCGAGCGAACAGGTAGGCTCGCACCACCCCGCCGGAGTAGCTCAGTCGGTTAGAGCAGCGGAATCATAATCCGCGTGTCGGGGGTTCGAGTCCCTCCTCCGGCATCGATTTGGTAGAGCCAGATTCCGGCCAGATTCCGCTCTACCACTAGGAAAGCCGGCCTTTCTGGCGGGTCAGGCGTAGCGTCAGCGAACGTCAGCGGACGCCTCGTTGTCCGGCATTTGTGTCCAACGGCGTGTCCAACGGATGGTAGCCTCCGAGCCGTGAGCTGGACCACGACCAGGACACCTGGCGTCTACGTGCGCCACCAGAGCAGCTGCCCGGCGCACAGCGGTTCGCGCTGCCGGTGCAAACCGTCCTACCGGGCGAGGCGCCGCGACCTTGGCTGGTCGCCGACGTTCCGCTCCCGCGAGCAGGCAGCGGAGTGGAAGAGCTCTGCCGCCGCACGCGCTGAGCAGCCCGCCAGAGCGCAGGTGAGCTTCGGCGAGCTGGCGAGGCTGTGGTGGGACGGTGTGCGCAGCGGCGCGATCTCAAAGCGCCGCGGACACAAGGGCGACGGGTACTCCCCCACCACGCTCGCCGGCTATGAGCGCAGCCTCTTCAGGACGCTGCTCCCAACGTTCGGCGCCGATGACGCCGGGTCCCTGGATGAGGAGCGCTGGCAGCAGTGGGTCGATGAGCTCGCGCTCGACGGCCTGTCGCGTTCGAGGATCGCGAACCATCTTGCTGTCGCCTCCGCGATCTACGGGTGGGCGTCGCGCCCGACACGCCGGCTTGTGGGTCGTAACCCGATCGTGGGCGTCGAGCTTCCGCCGAACGACGAGAAGCCGCGTGAGCGGGTCGCGACGGCCGCTGAGGCCGCTGAGCTTCTCGATGCTCTGCCGGCGGACCTGCGGGTGCCGTACGCGCTGGCGTTCTACGCGGGGCTGCGCCGCACGGAGATCCACCGCCTCGAGTGGCCAGACGTGGACCTGGAGGGCCGCTCGCTGATCGTGCGGCGCTCGAAGTCCGACGCCGGAACGGGCCGCCGGGTTCCGGTCGCGGCTCCGCTGGTACCGATCCTCGCCGCGGTAGACCCAAAGACCGGAACGGTGTGTAAGCGCTCGGTGCTCTCCGGTAAGCACGCAGCGCGGGCGAAGAAGGCTTGGACCTATGTCGACCATCAGGTCGGCGAACCGAAGCAGCAACGCAAGCCGGCGCTCGAGCCGATCGGTCTGCACGAGGCACGCCACACCTACGCCTCTCTGCTGGTGGCGGCCGGCTACACGCTGAAGGAGGTCATGGAGTACCTCGGCCACGCCGACCTGGCGACCACCTCCCGCTATGTCAAGGTGCTGCCACAGCCCTCCGAGGCGAACGCCGCCGCACGCCTCGATGCGTATCTGGAAGCGGCGCCCGCTCCCGGTCCTTGACGAACCGTTCGAGCTCCGCCGGGCGGACCTGGACGCGCTGGCCGAGCGTCACGACTCGTACGTGCGGCTGCACATGACGTTCGAAGGAGCGCACGCTCATCCCCATGCTCGAGGCGGCCTCTCGCTTGGTCAGCAGCACTCGCCCGGACGCAGTCATTCTCACCGTGTGGTTGTTGACCGCGAGAGGCGGCGAGCGTCCCGTGTCTCCGCCTGGGGATCGGGCCTGACCCATTCTGGCGGTGGCGCACCGGGCTCCCAGCTGCCGGCGACACCACCGGCTTCGGCTTTCAGGGTCTGCGCGTAGTCGGCGAGCCGGTCGTGGAACGCGAGCTCTTCGCGCGGGTCCTGTCCCGCGGTGTCGAGCTGTGCGCGCCATGCCGCGAGCGCGCACAGCGTCTCGACGTGTGCGGTCTCGCTCCACCATCCGTCCTTCAGGGCGGCGAGCGCTCGCGGGTAGCGGCTGTAAAGCGCGATGATCGAGCCCCAGGTCTCGGCGCGCCAGCTCCGGCTGCCGCCGAAAGGCTCCAACCACGGCGGGCGCCCGGCTGGCCGGCGACGGTCGGGGCTCGCTGCGGGTTCGGGCGGCTGCGCGCCCTTGAGCCATTCGCGTACGTACTGTGCGGCCAGCGTCGACGGTGGGGTACCGGCGGCGGCTGCTTGGTCGCGTAGCTGCTCGGCCGCCGGGTCCGGCAGGACGATCTGGATCCGCTGGCTCACCGCAGCCGCTCGAGGACTCGGGCCGCGCGGCGCCGTGCCCGCAGCCGAGTCCATCCCAGCCGCTGCAGGTCCGGCTGCTCGCGGCCGTGAGTGAGTGACGGGATTTGCGCTCGGCTGTTGCGCATCTGGGTCGCGAGGCGCTCGATCCGGTCAACGTCGTTCCCGTCGCTGCCGAGATCCTCGCGAGCGAGGTAGAAGTCGGTGCCGTCGCGGGCGCGGGAGGCTTGCACGTAGCCGGTCTCCTTGCTGGTCTGCCAGCCGCCGGTGAGGACGAGCGCGCGGGTGACGGTGGCGCCTTGTGTCCGGTAGGCGTGTTGGGCGTAGGCGAGGCGGAGCCGGTCGAGCTCCTCCCCGGCGAATGTGGCCCACCGTCCCGTGGTGTCGAGCTGAACGAGCAGCTCTCCCTCGTCGGTGACGTCGATGACCTCGCCGCGTTCGCCGTTCTCGACCCGTTGTCGTCCGGGCTGGCGGTGCTGGTCGACGAGGGAGATTCGATCGCCGGCACGGAGGCCGTAGTGGACGGCGGGGATCTGGATCTCGATCTCGCCGAGCTCGCCACGGATCTGGCGGTGGTGTTGGGCGCGCGCGTTGAGGCGGTCGATCTCCTTGTTCGAGGCGTCGGAGACCAACAGCACCTCGTTGACGGGGAGTTTCTCCGTGAGCCTTGCCCAGTCGCGGACGGCGTGCTCTGCCGCTTGCTCGCGCGTGTCGCTGAGATGCAGCCGGCCGTGTGCCCGGTAGTGCGCGAGCGCCCGGTCGCTGCGTCCGGCCCGCAGGTCGGCCCACGCTCGCCGCTCGCCCGGTGTCTGCGCGCGTCGCACGGCGGCTAGCTCGGCGGCGGGAAGCTTCTGGGCGAGCCGGCTGAACATGCCGCCGGCGCTGATCGACGGCAGCTGCTCCGGGTCGCCGACCAGGATGAGCTTCGCGCCCGCGCGGTCGACGAGGGCGGTCAGGGCACTCAGCCTGTCGGTGTCTGCCATGCCGGCCTCGTCGAGGTAGATCGTGGTCCGCTCGCCGACGTCCAGACGGCCGGTTTCGGCGCGGGCGGTGAGCGCGTCTAGCGTGAGGGTGCGTCCGGCGAGCGCGGGGCTGTCGCGACCGAGGCGCTGTGCGGTTGACCCTGAGACCGCAATCCCGATCGTTTCCCGGCCGACGTGCTGTTCGGCGCGGGCGGCGGCGTCGATCACGACCCCCTTCCCGGTCCCGGCGGGGCCGAGCAAGACAGCTACACGGTTGGACCCACCGATCAGGCGTAGCGCCTCTTCCTGCTCGTTGGAGAGAGGGGCACCTATGCGCTCGGCGACACGGTCGGCGGCATGCCGGAGGTCCCGCTCTCGCGGTGAGGGTGCTCGGCTGGCGGCGAGGCGTTTTAGGCGCAGCTCGATCGTTCGCTCGCTCGCTCGGAGTGCCCGTGTGGTGAGCAGCCCGCCTGCGAGCTGAAGGACCCGGCCGTCGTTGAGCATCCGTCCGACCCGGCTGAGCGCCTTCTCGGGGGAGAGTTGTCCGGCTGTCTGCTCGAGCGCGACGGCCCGCAGCTGGCTGTGGTCGAAGGTGGCGGCGCGGGCGGTGAGCTGCTGCTCAATGCTGGCGTCGAGCTCTCGCCGGCGAGGTTTGGTCTGCTGAGCGCGTTCGCGGACGGTCCGCCGGTTGTAGCCATGCTTGCGGGCGATGTTGCGCCAGTGCCGTTGCAGCTCGATACGCGTAACGGGCTGCTTTGCGCGGCGGTTCTCGAGCTTGAGTTTGCGTAGCTCGCCACGTTCGGGTGCGCGGCCGTGCTCAGCGCGGAATCGCTCGGCTGCGGCGGCGACTTCTCGGCTGCGGGCGGAGTACGCGTCTATGAGCGGTTGGGGGACACCGTCGATCTCGAAGTAACGGCCGTCGCGGCCGGTCCCGGCACGGATCCCGTAGCCGGCGCCGGTGAGCTCGTCGGCGAGCGCAGAGCGATAGTGGGCGCCGAGCTCACGAGCGGCGCGGAACAGCGGTCGTGAGGCGACCGCGACGAGCCGGCCGTCCTCGCGGACCGCGCTCGTGATGACGAGATGGGAGTGGAGCTGCGGGTCGGGCGGCTCGCCTTGCAGGGTGCCGCGCGCGGTGGTGTGCCGGTACTCGGCGGCGACCAGGTCACGGGCGGGCTGCTCGATCACCTTCCCGTCGCGGCGGCGGCGAACCGCAGGGACGGCGCTCAGGAGGTGCGCGAGCGTCCGCTTGACGGCGTGCGCGTGGGCCTCCTCTAGTCTCCGCCGCTCCGCGCTGTCGCCGAGCGCCCAGGCGGCCGACACGGACTTGGGGGCACTGAATGTGAGGTCGATCCCTCCCCCCCGCTCCCCGTTGGCACCCGCCGGCCGGATCCAGGCGCCCGTCCTGGGGTGGCGTCCTTCCATCAGCGCAATGAAGTGCTCGCCGTCCACCTCCGTGCCATCGATCCCGAACGTCGCGAGGGTCCCGGGTGCCGACAGCCACCGGCCGGAGGTCTGTGTCGGCTCGCCCGACGGGTGCAGGTAGTAGTCCCCCCTGTCGGGGGTCATCGTCTTGCCCTGGAGGTAGCGGGCGTACCCGCCAGCCTTGGTGGCGCCGATGCTCGCCGCGGTCATCACGCCTCCTATGACCGCGATGAGGGTGCTCGCGACCCCCGGATCGCAGACCTGTGGTCGTCGAACTACAGCCGCGCCTGCGAGGCGTCGGGCCAAGGCCTGGGGCCGGCCTCGTCCTGTTAGATCGCCGGTTGGGCCATCCCGGTCAAGTACCCGTCGATGGTCGCCCACGACCGGGATTCACGCAGGACCTTGAGATCGGGATCCTGCTCGTCGACCCACTCAACGGGCAGCGCTCGCCCGCCACCCTGGACGGCGTCGTTCAGTTCGGAGAACGCTCGTCGCTCGAGCCTGCGCTGACGAGCCGCTTTGCCGGCGCGGTATTGCTCGCGCTTCAGCAGGAGAGCGTAGAAGCATGCGGCTACGTAGTGGGTCTGCCAGTCCACGCTGATCAGACCGAAGAACAGCTCAACGCGTACGACGGCTTCCGCGTACCTCAGTTCGGACCCGGCCCTCCAGCCTGTTGCGTTGCCCACGGAACGCACCTTCATCGACTTGCGAGAGATACGTACCGCGCGTTTGAGCTGCCGGCGCTCCTCCGCGCTGGGCTCGAACTGTGTGCGCATGCGCCGCTCACTCACGAGCACGTACCAGGGCCGAAGTAGGCTCAGCAGGACGCGAGACTGAGAGTCGGCCCATTCCCGTATCTCGTCCGCCAGCTTCGCGCCGTTGGCCTGTTCTGCTTTTGCCGTGTCTTCCTCTCCCAGCTTGAGGCACGCAATGATCCCTCGTCTGGCCTCCTCGACAGCCTCGGGCCGGTCGCACATGCCTGCGAGCGTGCCGGCGAGCACGCTGGCACGGTAGTGAGCCTGGACGAGCCACCTGCACTCGCGGCCCGCCTCACAGTAGGCAACCAGGGCTCGAACGTACTCCTTCGCTTGAATTCTTAGCGGTATGGGTTTAGATGCGTCCCGTTTCATGCTCACAGCACGGCGCTCGTAAACGTTCGCCACCTGCAGGCGAGTGAGCGCGTTTGCCGGCTCCTTCTTCATGGCTGCCCTCAGCGATGAAATCGCCCTGTTCCACTTTCGCTGTTCGGCCGCGTTGCAGCCTGCTCGGTAAGCGCGCAGCGCCGCCGCGGAGCGCCACCGCGCCCATGGCGGAAAGGCCCGCTCCGCCCGGGTCGAGACGTGTGAGTACACCTCGAATGCAGCCTCTTCGATCGCCTGCTCGTATTTCGTCTTCTTCAGTGTCTGCATGAGCGAGCCGTCTTGGTCGCTTGAGCGCAACCAATAGCTGAGGCACTCGGCCGTTGGGTCTTTGGAGAGGGTGCCGCTCAGCTTGTACTGGCTGGGTTGCGGCAGCGGTAGCGCTTCGAGCGCCTTGGCGATGAAGTTCGCCTGAGGGACTGGGCTCGCGGCGATCGCGGAAAGAGCGGTCGCGCGGGGCGCGCCTGTCGGTACCAGCGGCGGAGGAGGCAGCCCGCTGTCGGCCACTCGCTCCCGTAGGAATGCGGTCAACCCATTCACGTCCGCTTTTGCGGTTGCATCGGAGTCAGTGTTTCCACTTCCACGGGTCCCACGCTCGCCGCTGCCCGCACGCCGGCTCTCAGCATGAGTAGGACGGCGAGGGCGATCGCGACCAGCACAGCGTCCACCGCCGACACGCTCGCGACGAGTTCGGCGATCGACGACACCAACTTGTGCGCGTCTTCTGCCGCTCCGGAGGCGTCACCCATTCGAGTCATGAGCAATCTGCGCCTTTGCACGGGGCAGCGTTCCCTATGCCCACCCCGTTCTCACCGTTCTTCCCGTTGGCGCCGTTCCTCCCGTTATGGCCGTTCAGCCCATTCCTTCCATTCCGGCCGTTTCTCCCGTTAACACCATTTCTCCCGCTCGCTCCGTTCTTGCCGTTCGCGCCGTTCCTGCCGTTCGCGCCGGCGCGGCCGGTCCGCCCGTTCGCGCCGTTGAGTCCGTTTTTCCCGTTGAGTCCGTCCCTCCCGTTGAGGCCGTTCACGCCGTTCTTACCATTTACGCCATAGACGTTGACGAGGGTGATGTTGCATGCTGCCTTGAGATCGTTGGGGCAACTGGCAGCCGTGACCGAGGAGTTCGCTTGCCTCAATCCTTGGAGGGCGCACCTATCCGCTGCAGCACCCGTGGGCTGGTCTTCCAAGGCGGCCGTGTACGCCTTGACCGCCTGGACCGTCGCGCCCTGCTCTTTCAGGGTCTTTCCCCATGCGCACCACGCGGCTATGACGCCGCTCATGCCTTGCAGGGCGCATTCGCTGCTCGGTTCCTCGCTGAGGATCTTGCCGTAGGCCCTCTCGGCGTTACGGATCAGGTGGTGGCTCAGGCTGGTCTTCGCCGTGTCGCACGAGACGGGTGCACTGGGGGCGGCGATGTCCAAGGCCGCGATCGCTACGCAGATGGCTGCGACGCACAACAGAGCGACCACCCGGAATGGCGTCAGTCTCATGGCTCAGTGGAGGCCCGGTCCTGATCGCCGGCGGCCATGTTCGCTTCTCATTCGCCCCTCGCGCTCCCCCCCGAGGCTCATCGGAGGGGCACTATACCGCTTTTCGAATAGCCGCATTCGCCCCGATGGTGTGGGACACGGCGAGCTCGAGGCTGTATGTCTCCGGCCGTCGTACAGCGGTGAGCTGCGCGCTGACAACGAGCGCCGCCGAGCGGCGGCTGTTCATCATCGACGCGAGCGTTTACCTCGCCCCGATGATGACTCTCCGATCATGAGCCCGCGACGGGTGTAGTGCGAGAGCTCGGCCACATGCTCGGACCAACCGAGAAGAGTCGCCGATGGCTCCGAGGAACTAGGGGTTCGGTGCAAACACCAGATGCGGTCTGCGGACCACGCGGAGGGATCAGCCCGCGTGCCCGGGCGCCCCGATTAGAGGGTTGTTGGTTGTTGGTGGGGGCGGGGGTGGGCCCAGAGCGCGGGGTTTGGCTCTGGGGTTGGGATTGTGGCGAGCGCTGCGCAGAGTTCTCATTGCGCGCCGCGCGGCGATTTCGGGCGGGACCGCCCACGAAACCGCCCACGCCGGGTGGCGTGGGCGGTCGCTTCCGGCATCGCGCACGCGAATTACGGACCAAGGAGTCGCGCTGCCCGCGATCGTCCGGGACGGCGGTGCGGGGGCTCAAGTGGAACCACGCAAGCCGGGACGCAGTCGGAATGTAATCCCGGCTCGACAACCTCGTCGCAGCCCGACTTCTCCGACTGCAGCGTGGAGGTATGCCTCAGTCCGTATACGAGGCTGGCACCGGAATGTCACGGCACACAGCCAGAGCCGGTGGCCGCAGGAGACGACCTCGATCCGGCATGGGACGACGCGGCCGCAGCGCGCAAGCGCGGGCGACAGCAGCCAGCGCCGCCGAAGGTGAATCCGACGACCGCCTGGGCCACGCAGCATCAGACGTGAGGCGTGGAAGAAGAGCCACGGGGACGACGAGCAGACGCGCGACCACGACATCTCGTGTGGAGACATCGGCTGATGTATCCGTACGACCTTCGTCAAGCAACATCCACCACTGCCCTGCCGACAGAGGAGCGTCGAGCTATGCCGCGATGCGCTAAGCGGGAGTCTGCAGCCGACGCCAAGCTCGGAGGGCCGCGAGATCGCGTGCTGGAAGCTCCAGTCGCCCTCGCCGCCCTCCTCAAGCCATTTGCGGTAGGCGGCGGAGACGGTGCAGGCAGTTGTTTCGTCTGCTCGGCCGCGATTGGATAGCGGCCTGCAGTCACGTGCAAATCCCGATGAGCCACCGCAAACCGATGCCACAACAGGGCAGAACGTGAGCCACATCCCACGCGCACCGCTATAGGGGCTTCCTGCAGTGCCGCGCTCCGAGTTTGATCTAGCGTCCAGGACTCTGGATCGGCCAGACGCCCTGCTGTGGAGGGCGACGATGCCGCCGACTAGGCGGGTCAGGCCGAAGACCAGCCCCTCGTCAACAAGGCGGATCACTTTGGGAGTCGAGCCTGTGCGTGTCGTCGCGTGTCGCCGGCTGCACCGGGACCAACGGATAGGACGGCGAGCTGCTCGTACGTGTCGCCATCCATCCAGGCCTGGGCTACCTGCCCGAACGTGCTCCACGCCGCGGCTCGCTCGCGCTGGTTGCGGCTGTACAGCTCGGCGATCCGCGTCGCGCCGAAGGCGTCAGGATCGAGGATCCCGGCTGCCATTGCGTTGGGCATCGACGCCGCCGCGGTGAGGGCCACCTGAACCCACTCGCTCGGCTGGCTCGGGGTCTCCGCAGGACGGGTTTGGATGTAGGCCTCGTGAAGCGCCAGCGTTTGCGCCACTGTCAGCCCCGCGAGATATGCGGCGTCTCCGAGCCATCCGGGTTCCTCCCCCAGCATTCGCTCCCCTAGCCCGGTGAGCGCCGTCGCTATCGCTCGTGCTGATGCCTCCGAGTCCACGTTTCGTTCCCACGCGCCGAAGGAACGTCGAATGATCTCGTCGGCTCCGCGCTGCGGGAGAACAGCGAATGCGGCCAGCTCCTCAACTCCCATATCGGTTGCTCGCTGGTCGGCCTGCAGTGCGCGGTCGATCAGAGCGTCAAGCCTGCTCGTGATCGTGATCGCGGCGTCCTCGCTAGCGAGGAATGGCACCTCAGCTCGGGCGTCCGATGCGAGATCCGGTGACTCAAACGCCACCGCGCTACCGGGCACGACGACTGCCAGCGACCTGGCTGCTACTGCGGGGCGACCGGCACGCCCTATCGCATTGAGCATCTGCGTGGCGGTACGTTCGGCGCGTTGTGCTGCCGTTAGCGTTGGGTCGTACCCCCCCACTTCGGTGCCGCCGATGACGACGGCCGTGGCGGGAAGGTTCAGCCCCTGCGCAAGACCGCCGGTCGCGAACAAGATTCGAACTGATCCGCCTTCGAAGGAAAGCTCAGTCGCACGGCGCTCCGCCTGGAGAGTCGCGCTCGTATGGACCCCCACCCCGCGATTCAGGAGGTCCCGCACTGCAGACTCAAGCCCGAGTTCGGCGTCGGCGAGATCGAGCTGGGCAAGGGCGTCGGGCGGCAGCGGGGTGCGGCCTAGGTCGGAGAGGTCGACTTTCGAAGCGACCGAAAAGCTCCAGTGGCGGCTCCCCGGGATGAACACGAGTACGCGGTGTTCCTCGCGGGCGAGCCGATCGGCCAGCTTCGCCACCGTTGGGTTGGTGTATCCGTCGCCGATGACCCGAAACTCGTCCGGCTCGGCCTCGCGTCGCAGCGTGAGCGGCGCCGTAAGACTGGTCCGGACCAGCGCGTAGTCGATCTGATCGTCCCGGTGCCAAGCCCCCGCCAGACCGGCCAGAAGGGCCGCGGGCGCGTCGAAACCCCTCTGTTTTTGGTTCGGACGGCTCTGGAGGTGTTCCTCTGCTGTCCGGGTCGCGCCTTTGACAGCCTCCGGCTCGAAGCCCAAGACTGCCCGCAGAGTTCGGGTCGGGCGCCATGGCTCGGAGATCGGTGTGGCTGCAATTCCAGTCGCTGTCTGGAGCCACGTTGACATGTCCTGCGGGTTCGCCATCAACGCAGAGAGGAGAAGTACACGGACCTCTGGAGCCAGCGAAAGTACCTGGGCCGTCACAAGCTCCGCCAAGACCCCGCGCGAGCCACGCGAGCCGAGTTCATGACACTCGTCAAACACACAGAGCGCGAGATCTGCGAACAGCTCGGGCTTTTGGCGCAGAGCGAGCGAGCACTTCTCGGGCGTCATTACGAGCACCTTGCTCGCCACGTCGTCCAGCTCTTCAGCGGTGCCGACGAACTCCGCGCCGCCTGCATATCCGCGGATCTCGATGCCGGTCGACCTCAGCCCGCGTCGCAAGTCTCGCTGAACCTGCGCTACGAGCGTTTTCGTTGGGGCTAGGTAGAGGATCCACCCGCGTCCTGCCGCCTGGGCGATCGCCAGCTCTGCCACCCCGCTCTTGCCGGCCCCCGTTGGAACCGCCACAGCCGCGTGCCTCGATGGCCCGGGCAAGCATGCGCGCGCATACTCCGCAGCCGCTGGCCAGAGGAGGGGGCGCTCCGAGGCTCGATCCCGTTGGTATGGCCCCCAATGGCGATCCCACTCGGGGGGAGAAACGACTCTCAGGGCGCGAGAGGTCATCGCGCCAGCTGCCATCCTCAGCAGTCGCGCGAGGTGTGCGATGTCAGCGTACGCGGATGCCTGGCTGGTGAGCAGCGCCTCAAGAAGTTCATCGAGTTGGCCGAAGGCGGAGGACTCTGGGTGGTCGTCTTCCAGGCGCAGCCACCGACGATGGGCATCCGCGCCAGCCGCCAAACGTCGCCACAGCTCGGCCTCAACGGCGATATCCAAGTCAAGCTCTCCGTCAGGTGCGTCGGGCGCCGCTGCCTGGCGAGCTTCCGGTCGCATCGTCAGGAAGCTGCGAATGGCCCTGACGGCTTCCGCGAGCGCAACCGTCAGACGGCGTCGGCCTGGGGCTTCCCCGTCAGCCGGTTCGGGCGCGACGACTCCACTAGCCATGACAGCCGCGTTGGCGTCATAACCTGCGATCAGATAAAGGAGGCCGCTCTCAAGCCGTCGATATCTGCTGAGAAGTGGGTCGTCGAGCGTCGTGTCTGGAACCAACGTGTCGATGAGGCTGAGCGCCTCGGCTGCTACGAACGCGCAGGCTTGCCGCATCTCCTCGTCGATCGCGGGCGCAAGGATCGCGTGGACCTGGAGGGCTGTCGACATGTGGCCCAGCTCTGCTGCAATGGCCTGTGCTTCGACGGGATCAGGGGTGGCGCTCAGATCGAGCGTCTCCAGGTACGCAAACGAGAGCATGCGTCGCGCCAACGCGCTGTCAAGCCCAGCGAAGTCCGGGAGGTGGCGCAGGAGGTTCTCGACGCCACGGTTGAACATCAGGAGGCCACCGCGTCCACGGCTGCACGCATTGCGTCCGCTATCTCGTCGAGGAAGTCGTAGAAGGTCGGCAGCTCGAAGACGATGACGCGCTTGTGCTCGCGAGCGGGGGTCAGGCTCTGCAGCAGCTGGCGCTCGGTGTGCGGATCGAAAGCGACGCCGTAGACGACCAGCGGGAGGTAGGTCCGGCGTCGTTCCCAGACCATCGGTCCCATCTGACTCCGGAGGGCGCCAGTCAGAACGGGTTCAAGCATCGTCAGGTCCGCGACGAGATCGCCGTCCCGCTCCCCCTTCTCAAGACGGCCAAGAAATCCAGCGGCGTCCGTGAGCTGCCCGCTCGGGTCGCTGTGCGTGGCCTTGCACTCGCCTATCGCAATCGCCGGTGCATCTTCAAGCGCGTAAATCGCGACAAGGTCGAGACCTTGCTGGCTCGCCTGCGCGTGTAGCGCCTTCAAAGCCACGACTTGGCCAGCCACGCATCCGGTCCCCGCAGTGCCCGCCATGAACAGGAGAAGGTGTCCGACTCCCTCCGCGATCCACGGGTTTCGCCTTGTGTCACGCCAATGAGGATCGACCGCGTTGTCGCGGCCTGCGACACGTTCCACGCGCTGGCGAAGGGACGATGCTTGATCGATTTCGCGCCCCAAGAATTGATTCGCGAGCGTGATGTCAGCCTTTACGACCCCCGCGAGGGCGCTCGTCAGGTAGGACCCGATGGCAGCCGTCACGGCGCTGTCGTCGCAGCCGTCGGCTCGGACGACGACGTGGGACTGCGCTCGCACCTCTTCGGTGAGCACTATCCGTTCGCCCAAGAGTCGCAGCGCCGCTTGGGCGACCTGTTCTCCCGCGTAGCCGTTCGACATTGCAGTACCCCTCCGCCGCGGAACGTACATGAACCGGTGCCCACCGGGAGCGCCGGATTCGTCTCATCCGACTTCCGGTGGGTGCACTAGCCGGCTTGCTAGCACCGGAGCGAGGCCAATAGGCTCACGCGATGGCAGGCTCCGACACCTTCCGCGGCTGCTCATTCCAGGCTGCTTTCTGCGTCGGGCTGGCGCTGGATGTCCTCGTGGGCGAGGCCGAGGTCCTAGTCGTCGAGGGTCGCGAGGACGCCGTCGACGCAGCCTTGGAGCGCTCGGACGGTCGGCCGTCTCGGCTCGTGCAGGCCAAGACGAAGGTCGAGCCGTACGTGTGGGCGCCAGCAGAGATCGGCGACGCGCTTCGACGTCTTTCTGACCAAGCAAACGACGAGACGCGCATCGAATTCGTGACCGACGGATCGCTCGGTCGCGCCGTACAAAGCCGCCTTGTCCCCGCGTTGCGCCGCATGGCCGAAGGGACCGCGTCCGATGAGGACGTCGCGTACGCGGCGCGACTAGGCCTGGACCCAACGGACGCCCGACTCGCGAGAGCCTCCATCAACAGTCGCGTCCCGGAAGCCCGGACGCTGCTCGAACAGGCAACCCTTCGAGTCGTTGAGCTGCGCGAGCGAGTTTCGCCGGTGACCGTAGACCAGGCGCGCGACATCGTCATGGGCCTGTTCGGCGAGGTCGTCATCACATCCGGAGAGGCCGACGTCGAGCGCCGCCGTCTGACCAGGGAGGACATCGCCGAGATCACCGGCGTCCCCCTGGAAGTAGTTGACGCCGCGGAGGTCTGGAGCGAGTCAATTGAGAACCGCTACCGTACCGCGATCGCGGAGTCTCCCGCAGACCCGGCGTGGACGCTTCTCGATCTTCTCCCGGCTGAGCATCTGCCGGTTTTGACGTTCGTCACCGAGCGCCGTGAGAAAGGCGTTGTGGCGCCCCAGCCGGCGACGGCGCTCCTCGGACGCGACGACGACGTCTTCCTCCAAGGTCCTGCGGGCGCAGGGAAGACGACGACGCTTGCACAGCTTCGAGCGGAGGGTTTGGAGCAAGGACTCCTGGTCATTCCCCTACGCGTCGCGAGCTATGTGGCCGGGTCTCTCGAGGACTTGCTTCATCGAGCGTTGGAGCGCGCAACCGGGCGAGGTCTGGCGCCATCCGTCGTACCCCATCTCCTTGCTAGAGAGGGAACTCTCGTGCTGCTCGACGGCGTCGGCGAGCTTGTAGTCGAGCAGCGCGCAGCAGTGATCGAGGACCTCCGGCTTCTCCGGGGTCGATTTCCAACGGCGCGTTTCATCGTTGCGGGACGCAACCCGGCGCCCTTCGCCGGCTCCGCGTTGACCGGGTTCGTCGTGCAGGGCCTTGACCGTGATCGTCGCCGTGAGATCGCCACTTCCCTTGTCGAGGACGGGGAGCGCTTCCTGCCTGACATCGAGACCCGGCTTGGTGACGCCGCAAACAACCCACTGCTGTTCGCCATGGCGATGGGCCTCTACGCCCAGGGCCTTCGTCCTACTTCACGGGCCGAACTCATGGCCGGGTTCGTGCAAGGCTTGGAAGCCAGACCCGAGGGAACAGCCTTGTCCGATCTAGCACGCGCGGCTGCGGAGTACGCCTGCTACGAGATGCGCGCGTCGGGTCGATTCAGCGCCGATCGATGGTGGTGGCTCGACAAGATCGCCGACGCGCGTAGCGCGCTTGTCGAGCGCGGGGTCGCCGATGCCGGTGCTCCAGGCGCAGAGGATCTGCTGGAAGAGCTTCTACGGCTTGGTCTCGCGCAGACATTGCCGGGGAGTCAAGAGGTCGCACTCCTGCACGACCTCTTTGCGGACTGGCTGGCTTCAGAGGGCGTGCGTCATGGGCTTCGCGAGCTTCCGCACGAGGTCGACGAGCCACTTGAGGAGGCCGTGGTATTCCTCGCCGAAATCGGCGCGCTCGACGAGGACGCGCTGCGCGTTGTTGCACGCAGCGCCATCGCCGCCGCTCGGGCCGCAGCCGTCCACCCAGCGCAAGATGTCGACGTCCGGCTCGCAAACGACATCTGGTCGATCCTCCGCGCCCAGTTGGGCGAGGACCTGCGATCAAAGCTAGGCAGGCTGACCTTGCGTGTTGTGGCGGGGGAGCCGCCAGCCGTGTTGCTCGCGCACCCGGGCATAGAGGATGATGACGAGGCGCTCTCCAGATCGGTCGTCGCCTGCCTCGCCGGCGGGAACGTCTCCGCGCTTTCGATCGCCGTCGACATGTGGCGTTCGGTGGTGCAACTCGCGGTGACGCCGGCCTTCCCGGAGGCGCCGCTTCCCCGGGTGTCCAGCACGGAGGCGCTCGCAGAGCAGATCGAGGATACGGTCCGTGCCCGGGCTGCAGCCGTTGACGGCTTGCTCGATCGAGTTGTGCCTGGTCTCGCGGAGCGGGTGAGGCGGGAGATTGGCCCTTCGGGCATCCGAGGCTGGCTACTGCCGCCCGAGTCACACGAAGGCTTCCCCGGGAGCGGACAGGCCATCGAGGAGCACATCTTGGTGTCCTTGCCGTCTGTTGACGGCGTTCACGTGGAGTGCGTCCCGGGGCCGGGAGAGATCCCAGATGACGAACCGCAAGCTAGGACGATCGCGGAGTCGCTCGTGCGCGTCGCTCCAGCGCATCAAGCACGGCAGCAGGTAGTGCGGGCATTGCGATCACTCGTCCCGAACTGGGGGCCGTGAGATGGACTGGGACCACGTGTGCGAGTTCGGAGTGGCTCTCAAGGAGTCGAGCAAGGCGATCCGCGTGCGGCGGGCCTTTGACCTCGCGAGTGAGGACGATGATCTCCGGGTTCGCCTGAGCGGCGTCACGGGGAGGTATTCCCCGGTCAGGCAGCACCCACTATTGATGGCTCTCCAGCTCGGCCAGGCTGGGGCGACTGACGCTCTCGTCGGCTCGTCCGAGGACGAGCACTGGCTCCAGGACGCAGCCGAGCTTGCGGCTCTCTTCAGCACCGCCGTCGAGTTCTTGCGGTCTCGGATACCGGGCTACCCCTCGCTCCGCGTGCCGCACGTCCGCGCGGGGTCGCCCCATGTGTACGGTGACCCGTTCTTCGTGGCTGGCTTCCCCTGGGAAGCCGGCATGCTTCGGATGGGTCTCCAACTCCAGAGCGCACCGGAACTGGCGGAGGCGCTGGAGAGCGACCGGCCGATCGGCGCCCTCCTGCAAGCAGCAGTTGCCGATCTCGAAGCATCAGCAACCTGGGGCGCTTCGCCGCTGCGCGCCGCGCCCTGCAGCCCGACGACTGGAGCCGTCTGTCAGAGATCGGGCGAGAGTTCGCAGATCGCGTGAAACCGGAGGTGATGGAGGCGGCGACCGGAGGTTTCCTGCTCGCGGCCATGCAGTATCGGATCGCTGTCCTCGCCGATCTCGTGGACGGCTCGGAGGGTCGCGTCCGGGACTACCTCGTCGCGTTCGAGGATCTCAATGAGCTGATCAACATGGCAGCTTCCCTCGTCGAGACAGTGGTAGTCAGCCCCGGGATAGTCTCGTTCGTTCCCAGACAGCTGGCGATCGGAGAGGGCGACGATCTACGTCCCGTTCATCTGGTCGCGCAAGGTGATGATCCGATGATTCACGCCGGCACGATCCTTTACGTCGATGGACCGGTTCCAGCGCTCACCGGGTTCGTCTACCCACAGGAGGTGAACCATGACTGGAAAGGACTCCAAGACGAGCCAGTGCGAACGCTGACCGCGACGGGGTCGTTCTCGGCCGACTAAGCGCCGAGGACCGGCTGCGGCTCAATACACCAACGGGTCGATTGTTGCCAAACGAGAAAGCGTCGAGGAGATACCGACCGCTGTCGTCTCGCAAGCCGCTCCGCAGGCGCACGTCCTCGCCACCCGGAAGTTTGCTCGAAGGTCAATACCTCGACAGTTCCGTCGAGATTCTTTAGGCCGCAGGTCGGTTGCGCGCGACAGAGAAGTGAGCCGCCCCGGATGGGCTTGCTTGGTTGTGGAAGGGCCGCCCAAGCTCGCGCCGACGCCGAGGTCCTCCAGCCACGGATCGAACCTTCCGGCCACGATCTCGCACTCGCGCTGTTCGCATACGCCATCAAGGCGGTATGCGACGCCAGCCGGTGCCCGCGCCATGATCGTCTCGTGCGCGGACGACTCGAAAGGATCCCTCGAGCCGGCCTGGCACCCTGGCTGATCGCGGCCGCACTCGGACTGGCGTCAGCAGCGGCGGCGGGGCTGAAGGCACCGAATTGGGTTTGGATTGTCGCTCTGGTGGCGGCGGTACTGTTTGCCATCGTCGGGATCGTCCTGCTCTTCGTGCACGTGCCAGCGGCGCCGGCATCGCTTTCCCGAAACCCAAGCGATCTCGCTCTGAGGATTGGGAGTGAGCTCGAAGACGCAAACGACCACATAGGCATTGCGCTCATGCGCGGAGAGCTGTGGCTGCCGGCTCACGGCCCTCAACGATCCGTCTGGGACGCGCGTGAGGCCGCGCTGCTCGCATTCGGGGCCCACTTCTACCAGCCCGCGCGAGACGCGTACCGGAAGATCGGTGAGCACCAACTCGACGCTGAGAACGCCGAAGCGGCGGAATACGCGGCCGTCGGAGGGGAGCTGGTCGCAGACGGCCGGACGCTGACCGCGAAGACTCGCACGGAGCTCGAGGAGACTCGCAGCGTGATCGCGCACGCGCTGGACCGCCTCGCCGAGCTTGAGGGACCACGCCGGCTAGTCACCGATGACCACCGCGATGCGCTGCGTGCCATGCTCGACGCGGCACGGGCGAGCGTGGAATCGCATACCGCTCGACCAGGGGGCGAGCCGCTCGACCACGAGATGTTCGAGGCGCACTATCGCGAGCTCGACGCATGGCTCACGGATTGGGACGACGTTGTCGAACGGAACAGCTCGGCGCCGCTGGCCCTACGGCGCGCCATAGCAGCTCGACTCAGCGCTCGACAACTTGACCACGCTCCATACATCCCGGACGCGATCGTCGAGGGCTTCGCCTTGATTACAGAGCGGCGCTCGTTGGAAGGCAGGCTGATCGAACCGTTATTCCCGGCCATCGGCGATCGCAGCGTATTCCGCGGGTTCGCGAGCGAGGAGCACGGAGCCGGCATGGTCGACTTTAATCCGATGGGCTATTACCCGGTGCGCGGGAGCGTGCTCGTCATGGAACGAGACGCGTACCCGACGCGGAGGTTCTCCGAGGTCGTGGTCGACCTCCTGCGCCCACTGCACGAAGTGCTCACCGAAGCGCAGGACTGGGACGTTGCGAACGAGATCCGTCTCGCACGGGAAGCGCTCCACGTGTTCCCAGTGGACGCCCTCGTTGAAGACATCAAGCGCGCGCGCCTCCGGCCAAGTATCACGGTCGTACCGGGCTGCCCCGGCTGCGACACCTAACGGGACCTGGCCGGATCCCGGCGGCGATGAATAGGCGGATAGCGTCCGCGGCGCTCTGCATCTCGGTATTACAGGCATGACCTGCGGTCGGCAACGACATCGATCGCTGTGTCATCGCACCGTGCGCATCTAGGCCGCTCGGCGTTCGCCGTCGGCAGAGCCGTGGGGCGTTGAGGCAGAGCGGCGCCGACGCTTCAGGGTCGGAGACGACGGTGCACCGCTGGTCGCATGGCGCTTGCTGACGGCATGAAGGCCAACCGCGGAGACGTTGTTCCTGGAAGACCCCGGAGCGACACGTGCCAATCGCTTGCGAGCCCGTGCTGTCGTCTAGCGCTCCCGCCTCCGCCAGCGAACCCGCCGCGCGGCGCCCGATCGTCGCATCAAGCGCCGCGACCCGCGATTTCTGCTGATGCCAGTCGCCCTCGGTCTGACGCTTGTGCAAGCACAGACAGGCTCGACGGACTAGAGGCACGGAGCACCGAGCGGTACCTCATCGATACCCCGACACTGCGGTCGCCCCGAGTAGAGGCTGGTTGGTTGCGGGAGGGGGCCGAGGAGGGCCCAGAGCGCCGAGATTGGCTCTGGGATCAGGATTCTCCCGGGCGCCCGCGCGGAGCGCCTTTCGCTCTCGGTGAGGCGGCGAGGCCGGGACCGCCCACGAAACCGCCGGCCAGGAGCACGATTTGGCCAGCAGATGCTCCCCAGGTGTTCCCCTGCTGGCAGTCCGCGGGCGCATCAGGCACCGCCGGTGCAACTGCGCGGCGGGCGTTCCCTAAGCGCGACGGCTGGCCTCGGACTGCACTACTTCGACGCAGCGGCCCTGGGCGGCAGGTGCGGGCGGACGTACGCCTCAAATCCCGCCACGGCGGCCTGAAGCTCCGCGCTGAACGCATCGTCGTCCATCCCGCCATACAACACAGCACGTTGTTGATCGCCAAACGATTCGTTGCCCGGACCTTGCTTCGATCGGGCGAAGGCGCTGACGGCCATGTACAGCTTGCCCCTCAGCCCGGCCATCTCGCGCATCAGGTGCTGAACCTCGCTGCCCCACAGGATCTGGGCTTCGTAGATGCAGACCTCGAGTGGCGCGTGGGCGTCCGCCACCCGTTGCCACCGCCGTTCGTAGGCCGACACCTCCCACGGCACTTTCGGGTCAGCGCCGGCGGCCTCGCTTGCCAGCATCATTGGGCTCCGCACGCTTTCGAGGGCATCCCGCAGTCGGTACACCTCCAGGAGGAGACGGCGCGCCAAGTCGAAGCGGGCCGAACCTTCGAGCTGGGCGCGCCATGTCTTCAAGCCGAATGCCGCGATTATGACTGCGCCCACCGTCGCCACAGCGACAACGCAAGTCGCGACGGCTGTGGTCTGGTTGGCCGTCATGGGGGCGTGTTTCGTCTCAACAAGATGCCTTCCTCCGCCAGCACCTTTGCCTCCCCTTGTCCCGCCGGGCGCGTGGGGCATGGCGCTGTAGCATCGACGCGTGGCTGTCGCTCCGCATCGCCCCGGGATCGCTCTCGAAATCACAGATCGCGAGATCGAGTTCTCGTTCTTTCCAGCAAGGCGGAGCCAACGCAAGTGGCATCTGGCGGACACTATCTTCGCCGTGAGTCCGTGGGCTGTGATGCAAGGGGCGATTGATTCTCGGCTAGCGAAGACCAAGCGCGCGGAGCCGACGGCCTTCTTGGAGCAGGCGCAGGACTTCTACGTTGCCGCGCGCGACAAGCTCTCGGCAAATCCGCTGCTCTATTACTACGCCTTTCTGAACATCGGTAAGGCGCTACTTCGCGTTAGGCGTGTCACGGACTCACTCGATCACGCTCACCACGGGCTCGGCGAGGTGCCTGTGAGCAAAGGCGGCGGGCTGACGCTCAACACAGCGAAGCTCAAGGTTCGCGACGGTACGGACAAGGTTTACGTCTTCCCAGCTGTCATGGAGGCGCTGGGGTATCCACGTCCCGCAGACAAGACGCAGTTGGCCGTGTGCGAGCTGTTGCCGCAGATCGTTGTAGGGCATCGCCAGTGGCGCGATGCCGAAGATCAGGCGGAGCGGTTCGTTCGGGCGGAGATCGAGTTTCGTCATGACGACACCAAGAAGCTTGTTTGGGCCTGTCTCTATGTGCGCCTCGGAGATCTCTCTCGGTACGGGAACACGCCGGCCGACGTACTGAGCGAAGCGGGCCTTGAGGGCGCATTTCGCGAAGTGCATAGCCTACGAACAGAGAACTACTGCTTTGAGCAATGCCAGCCAGCGCGATATCGCCACGGACCGGTGGAGGTCCTGCGCACGCTAGCTGACGAGGTCCGACCGTACCTGTGGGAGATCATCAGCGCCATTCCCGGCTCGGCCTATCGGCGTTATTACCTGTATCTGGCACCGTCGGGAACAGCGTCTCTGCTCCAGATAGGTTCGCTGTGGGCCACGCTGTTCTATCTCGGTTCGGTCGTCCGATACCGGCCACACACATTCGATGAAATCATCGCGGGGCCATACGGCCCGTTCATAACCGAGTTCATCTCCGCCCAACCGGAACAGATGCTCTACATGCTCGCCTCAGAGATGTGCGAACGAGAGGTTGCGCAGCCCGCCATCGCTTGATCAACCCCCGGGTCGGTCGTCGACCAGGAAAGCGGCGGCGCAAGGCTAATTCGTCCGCCGCTCGTGCCAGGTGTCGAGAATAAACAGAGCGAGCGTGGCAGCTGCGCTCGTTCCGAGCTCGGCGTGTCGCTGTCGCGCTGGGCTCGTGCTTATCCGACCGTGCCCACGCCCCACGCGGGTTCGCAGCTCTCCCATGCCGTCCGCTATCGAAGCAAGCCCTTGCAAGACCTTTCTCGCGGCCTTGCTCGCGTCGCTGTCTCCCTCTACCGCAGCGGCCTTGAGGCCCAGCTCATCGGCCACGATTCCGTAGAGCTGGCCAAGGCTCGCATTTTTCGGGACTGGCTTGCCGTAATCCGCGGCGACGATCTTGCAAACGCTCTCGAGAAGTTCTCGAGCGGCCAGCAGCGCATCGGCTGGGTCCTTATTGCCAAGAGCCCGCTGCATTCTGAGCGCGTGCTCGCGGAGCACCGCATCGTCGCGAACGAGTGAGAAGTGGGGCAAGCTCTCGGCATCGAACGGGCCGGCATCCGGTATCGCGAGCTCCGCGGGGGCGATTCGCCCGTCGGCGGCGATGCCGATGCCGTCAGAGCTCAGGAGTCTCCGAAGTTCGCCCTTCTCCTGCTGATCTTCGTGTCGCGCGAGGATATCGTCGTAGACGCGGAGCAGCCTCGCTCGCTGACGTGGATCAGCGAGGTCGATCGCTGCATGGTAGGCGGCCGCGCTCTGCCGTCGAACGGAGCCTCCGACCGGCCAGCGCGCTTCGTCGAGGGCGTCGACATGCGCCGTCAGTTCGTTGCCAGCGAAGACATTGTCAATTTCGCCGAGAGTCCAAGCCGTCAGCAGGCGAACGGCAAAGAGCTGTGACTTATGGGAGGGGACCGCTTGCTGCATGACCTATTCGGCAGGTCTGGGTGCGTGTTCTCGGGACGTCGATGCCGCGCGCTCCGGGGGAGCATCGTGGGTGCTTGCGTCGCAGATATCAGCTTCAGCTAGTCGTTTGATCAGGTCGTCGGTGTCGCGCGCCGGCAGCGCCTGCCCGCGCGTCCCCCGATGGCTTGGGAGCCCGAGGCGCCTGAGCCGGGCGAGCAGGGCTTCGCGAACGAGCAGATGCACGATTGCCGGGTGATCGCATCCGATCGTCTCGCAGGACAGACCATCGGGCGTATAGAAGCTCAGGAACGAGGCATTACCGAGGACAAACCAACCCTCTGCCAGCGCTACGACGACGATGTCTCTGAGCCACCCGGGCGCGTCATCGACGGTCATGCGGACGAGACTGGGTTTGTTGTATCGGAGCTGGCGGCCCTGGGTCGAGTACCACTCGGCCGGAATACCCGGAGGCGCCTCGCCGATCTTTGTACGCAGGTAGCTCATCGGCCAGCTTTCGGCGCTCGCGGCTGAAAGGGGATGCAGCACCGCCCATCGCCAGCGCGCGAGAATGGTCGCCGCTTCGACTTCCCAGGCCTCTCTTGCCAGATCCTGGTTCTCCCGCAGCCTCATTGTGGCGTCGCGTTGACGCGCACGCCACAGCAGCCTCACCTGCCGAGCCATTAGGCCCCACGCGATAACGCCGAGCGCCAAGGTGACCCCGCCGACAAACCAGACAGCGGGAGCAGCCCCGACGGACACGAGCACGCTTCCCACAGCCGTCGCAATCAATCCAGTCGCCGCGATCGAGGAAGCAAGACGATCCTTACGCTGATCGCCGAGTGCACCGAACTGAAGGTGGAGGCGAGGCGGCGTCGCCGTCAGTGCGACGATGACGACCAAGAACGCGCCGATGCCAATGAGCCAAAGGCCGTCGGCGGTGACAGAAGATGCTAGTGGCGGACGCATCGCTACTGAGCCCTTCCGTTGCCGACCGCTTTCAGCCGCCTACGCAGCAACGGGCACGACTCTAACCCGCTCCCAGTCGACAATTCCGAACGGCGCTTCGTCCTGTTGAGCCCCCAAGCCATCCCATATCTCTCGACACAGGTCCGTCGGGTCTGTTTGCCCAGGGAACAAGCGCCGGAACTCGGCAAGGAGCGCGTAAACCGTGGAACGTGGCATCCTCCATCGCTCCGCGTAATCGGCCACCGTAGGCCTGCGACCGAGGTCGTCAACTAGGCAGTCCCATTCGTTGATGAAGGCCAGTTGCCGTTGCCGCGGGCCAGCTCTCCCCTCGGCGAGATGACTTAGGTAGTCAATGAACGGCAGCCCTTCGCCGGCCGCGACTGCATGCCGGATGGGCAATCGGGGATATCTAGACACCGAGCCTCCTTCTCGTAAGCTGGACTTTCTCCAGAATCCCAGACGGGTCGGACGGCATACGGCGTGCGGAGGCCGAGGGGCAGTAGCCGCTCGGGGGCCAACTTGCGGCACGGGCCGATTCAAGCGGTCCGATGCTTCAACGGGTCTGCGCCGGCTGCCGTGTGCTCAGGTTCGCAGTTCGCGACACCCACCTCTCATCGCTACTACGGTTAGCGCGTGCCGACGACGAGGCGCATCTCCGCGAACGCGATCAGCGCCCTCAAGGACGCGCTGACGGCGTCGTTCTGGTTCAAGCGCGACCTCTACGACTATGCGAAGGCGGCTGTCGGCGGCGATCCGACGTTCCTGTCAGGGATCGAATGGACGAGCCCTGACCACTACAAGCGCGACAGTGTCTCGCTGTTCGTTGATCGCTTGGTGCGTGCCCAGGACGAGCATCAGGATCTGCTGCTCGCGCTGCTCGTCGACGTGGCCGCGATGGCGGAGTTTCCTCAGCTCCGCCGCGCTGACGACCCCGAGCCAAAGATTGCGGCTGCCCGAGAGGCCGTCGCGCGACTCGGTGCGGTTGTCGAGCCATACGAGCGAGCGCTCATGGAGAAACAGGCCGCCAAGGAGCGGATCGACCTTTCAAAGCGGGTCGCTGAAGACCGCCGCGCGACCTCCGAACGGCTAGCGGAGCTAAAGGCGCAGTATCTCGAGCTGCTGCCGCTCGCACCGGTACCACGTGGTTTCGCGCTGGAGAAGCTCCTGACCTCGGTCTTCGAGGCGTTCGATCTCGCCCCGCGAGGTTCATTCCGTGTCGTCGGCGAGCAAATCGACGGTGGCTTCGGCCTAGACAGCGAGCACTTCCTGCTTGAGGCGAAGTGGGAGAAAGACCCCACCGGCCGGGATGACCTGGACATCTTCTCCGCCAAGGTCGGGCGCCGCGGCGAGAATACACTCGGGCTTTGCATCGCGATAAACGGCTTCGAGCCAACGGCAGTGGAGCTACATTCGGGCAACCGTTCGCCGATCATGCTCATGGACGGAGCCGACCTGTTCGCGGTGCTCGACCAGCGGATCGACATGCGTCAGCTGCTGCGCAGGAAGCGAAGCGAGACCTCGATGACCGGACGCGTGCTCCTGACGGCGGCAGAGATCCTCGGCGGCAATTAGCGCGGACGTCGTCCTGGACCGCTTTTCGCCCTAGCAGCTTTCCCCGGCCCTTCGCGGCACAGCAATCGCACAGCGCCCGCATGGCCGTGCATCTAGTCTGTCCGTGAGTGCGAAGCTGCTCGGCGCCGGATGGTGGGCGTCGAGCGAAGCGCTCAGGGTGGTGTTGCTCTCAGCTTGCTGAGAGCCGTGCCTGGGCTGTTTGCTGTGGCGTCCGGCTGGCCGGTTTAGGTCCGGGCCGGCGGTGGGCTGACTCTTAGTCTGTTTGTCGGCGAAGTGTCTGACCTAGGCCGTTGTGTCGCCCACCGCCGTCCGGGATCACCGGCGTGACTTGATAGGAGCGTGGCAACCGCCCCCACTCAGAACTGTCCGCCGGAGGTCCGATCAAACGAACCCGGTTGAAAGGACACGCTGAATGATCGTGATCGGAGCGGATACCCACAAGAGCACCCACGCCCTCGCGGCCGTCGACGCGGGCACGGGCGAGATTCGCGGCGAACTAGAGATCCGCGCGGATGACGACGGGCATCGCAAGGCGCTGCGCTGGGCGCATGAGATCGACCCCGATGCAGTGTGGGCGCTGGAGGACTGCCGGCACGTCTCCCATCACCTCGAGCGGGCACTCGTGACCAGCGGCGAGCGCGTCGTGCGGGTCACCCCGAGGCTGATGGGGCAGACCCGGCGAGGCGAGCGCGAGGCCGGGAAGTCCGACCAGATCGACGCCAGAGCAGTCGCACGCGCGGTCCTGAAGGACGGCGTGGAGAAGTTCCCTGGCGCTCACCTCGACGAGCGCGCGATGGAGATCCGGCTGCTGTGCGATCACCGCGAAGACCAGGTCGCGGAGATCAACCGGCTCACCAACCGGCTGCGGTGGAACCTCGTGATCCTCGACCCCGCCCTGGAGGCCAGCATCCCGCCGCGCAAGATGGACTTCGCCGGCCAGCTCGACAGGGTCGCCAGACGGCTGCGCAGCATGGAGACCTCAGCGAGGGTGCGGATCGCGAAAGAGCAAGTGCGAAAGATCCGCGAGCTCTCCCGCCAGTCCCGCGAGCTCAAGCGCGAGCTTGAAACCCTCATCGCCGCCTATCGTCCCGAGCTGCTCGCCGAGCTGGGCTGCAGCACGATCACCGCTGCGATCCTCATCGGCCAAACCGCCGGCGCGGAGAGGTTCCCGACAGACGCGCACTTCGCGCGGATGGCCGGCGTCGCACCGATCCCCGCATCCTCTGGCAAACAAGAACGCCACCGCCTGCACCGCGGCGGCAACCGACGCCTCAACCGCGCTCTGCACGTCATCGCGATCACACGCGGACGCTGGGACCCCGCCACCAAGGCATACCTCCAACGCAAGGAAGCCGAAGGCAAGAGCCGGATGGAGGCCCTCAGATGCCTCAAGCGACAGCTCGCGCGCCATTTCCACCGGCTACTCCTCAAACCACCGACAGCCGCGATCCCACGCCCAGCGATCCCGATCAACGCCGCGGTCTCGGTGCCCTGCCTGCTCTAACTACGAAACCGCCACCGAACGTCGCTCAGGCCGCGAGCTGGGTGGCCTCCCGATCCATACGCGCGCGATCCAGGAGGATGCCCATGGCGCGTCTGCGCTCGGCAGGATCAGCGCGATCGAGCGTCAGGACGCCGTCGAGATGATCGATCTCGTGCTGCAGCAGGCTTGCTCGATAGCCGTCCACGTCGAGCACGAGCGAACGCCCCTCAAGCGTTTGCGCCTGAACGCGAACCGCGGCCGGGCGCTCCACGATCACGGCCACGCTCTGATAGCTAAGGCACCCCTCGACGAACGCTGCCCGTTCGCTCGAGGCCGACAACACTTCGGGATTGACCAGCGCCTCGATCTCCTCCTCCACCGACGCACGGAACACGAAGACGCGGCGCAGAAAGCCGACCTGCGTCCCGGCCAGGCCGGCTCCTTCGGCGTCATCCAGACGCCGCTTCATCCGCTCAACCTGAGCACGCAACACGTCATCCAGCGCGCGCACCGGGGCCGCCACTTCGTGGAGCACCGGATCGCCCCATTGCCTAATCCACTCATCGGGCACGAGCGCAATATACGCCGAACGAACCCGTCCCGCCACGCGCAGAAACACCGCAATTTCCGACACGCGCTTGACATAGGAGCAACGGCCGTTGTCGTGCGCGTGCGGTTTGGCGATATGGCGGATGCCGTGGTGACGCGAGGGCGGCCGCGGTTTGCGTTCGCGGCCGATCAGGAGGGCGTGAGGGCGGCGGCGGTGACGGCGGCTTGGAAGGTGCCGTAGCGTTGGCCGACGCTGCGCGCGCAGGGGTGGCTGCGTTGCGCGCGGGTCCAGTCTTTGGCTGTCGGCGCTCGCCCTTGGTGCTTCGCCCAATTCCTGAACGCGGCGATGATTTCCTCGCGGTGACGGTGTCGTGGCGTCGGCCCAGCAGCCTGAAGAGGAAAACGGTTTCGTGGCCGCCGGTGCAGCCGCGGCTCAGGTGCAGCGAGAGCACTTTTTCGAGGCCGACCGCTGCTCCGCCGCCTCCAGATCCACCGCGCCGATACTGCCCGCCTTCTGTCTATTCTTCTTCGACGGCTTCCATTTCGAAGCCGGTGCCGCTCGAATCCGAGTAGTAGGCGCCGAATACCGACACGCGACCTCCAGGCACCAGTTCGCTCGCGAGCCTATGCCAGTGAATGTTTCTTGGTGGAGCGTATGGGCCCGCGACTCCCTAGCCGCGGCTCGCGGCGACCGATCTACGCCTTACTCCACAGACACGTCCCGCTGGCGCGGGCGGCTGGAGTCAGAGGACTGCGTCTCTCGGGAATGGGCGAGACGACTTCGGTGCCTCAGACATGGACCTTGGCGGACACCACTTCCAACCTTCCAGGCCCTATGGAGGCTTGACGCGGCTGTTCTTGATATGCGGCATCCTGCGGCGCCATCAGTTCACCGCCCGTGCGTGCTCGCCCCAGTGCGCAGCCTTCAGCTCGGTCTTGAGAACCTTTCCGGCTGCGGACAGCGGAAGCGCGTCCACGAACTCGACGCTGCGCGGCGCCTTATACCCCGCGATCAGCTTGGTGGCGTGGCGACGGATCTCCTCGGCGTCCGGCGCGGCGCCCTCGCGAAGGACGATGACGGCGTGCACGCGCTCGCCCCACTCATCGTCCGGGACCCCGATGACCGCGCACGCGACGACGAGCGGGTGAGTGCCGAGGGCGCGCTCGACCTCGGCGGAGTAGACGTTCTCGCCGCCTGAGACGATCATGTCCTTGAAGCGATCGACGATGTAGATATAGCCCTGATCGTCCATCCAGGCGGCGTCGCCGGTGTGCATCCAGCCGTCCCGCAACGCCACCTCCGTCTCCTCAGGCTTCTCCCAGTAGCCGAGCATGACGTTCGGGCCGCGCACCAGCACCTCTCCGACCGTGCCCCGCGGGACTTCGGCGCCGTCGGCGTCGGCGATTCGAACCTCGGCGTGCGGCGCAGCCCGACCGGCCGAAGCAAGGCGGGTTCCGTCACGGCCTGGGTTGCGATGGTCGGACGGGCCCAGCAGAGTCGCGACGGGCGCGAGCTCGGTCATGCCGTAGGCCTGCGTGAACCCGACACCCGGGAGGACGCTCGCGGCTCGCTCGAGTACGGCCGGGCTGATCGGAGAGGCCCCATATACGACCAGCTCGAGGCTCGAGAGATCGTAGTCTTCGAGCTGCGGGTGGTCGAGCAGCATCTGGAGCATCGTCGGTACCAGCAGGACGGAAGTCACCCTCTCATCGGCGATCGCCCTCATCACCGCGACCGGCTCGAACGCCGGCACGATGACCTGGGTGCCGCCGATGAGCGTCTGAGCCGCCCAAGCGGCGAGGTCGGCGAGGTGGAACATCGGCGCAGCGTGAAGAACCGCCCCCCGGCCGCAGGAACGCGCCGCTCGCCAAGGTTCCGAGCGCCGAGGACACGATCGCGCGGTGGCTGAGCATCACGCCCTTCGGAAAGCCTGTCGTGCCACCCGTGTAGAAGATCCCCGCGAGATCGCCGCCGCCCCGCCGCGCGTCCGGCACCGCCTCCCCCTCTGCCACGAGGTCCTCGAGCGACAGCGCCCCGGCCGGCGTCGGGCCCTCGCCACAGTGGATGACGTGCCGCAGCCCGGGACACCCGGCCACGAGATCGGGCAGGAGCGGGGCGAATGCGTCATCAACGAACAGCACGGTGGTGCCGGAGTCAGCGAGCGAATACACGATCTCCTGGGCGCTCCAACGGATGTTCACGGGATTGAGCACGGCGCCCCCCCACGGCACGGCGGCCAGGTACTCCAGGTAGCGGTCGGAGTTCAGCGCCAGCATCCCGACCCGGTCCCCAACGCGGACATCCAGGCTCAGCAGCGCGCCCGCTAAGCGCGCAACGCGATCCTCGAACTCGGAGCAGCTCTGAACGCGATCGCCGAAGATCGTCATCGGCGCGTCGGGTGTCTGCTGAACGGCACGATGCAGGCCCTGTGTGAGTTCCATGTATTCCTCTCCTGCGAGCCCTAGGTCGATGAGGCTGATTCGAAGAGAACGCCCATCAGCACTCGCCGCGCCGATGCCCACTGGCGATCGACCGCGTGCGCTGGATGGCCGAGCAGGCGGAGCATCGCGATCCCCCGGGCCGCGCCCAGCGCGGTCGCCCAGCGTGACGAGAAACCGGGCGATGCCCGCACCTCAGCGGCGAATATGTCGGCTGCGGCATCCGTCATGGTGCGGCTGATAGCGCGCTCGTGCTCGCGGATGATCGGCTCGAGGCTCGGCTCGTGATGCGACGCGAGCGACAGCTCCACGGTCGCAGCGAACAGGGGTCCGCTGTACGCGGCATAGATCGCATCGAGCGCGTGCTGAGCCCGAATGCGGCCGCGCGGCGCCGACTCGAAGACCGCGCCCAGCTCGGCGATCTGGCGCTCGGCGAGGTGCCGCATCGCCTCGGCGATGAGCAGCTCCTTGTGCGGAAAGTGGTGCTGCTGCGCGCCGCGTGAGACACCCGCGCGGTTCGAGACCGCAGAGGTCGTCAGGCCCGCGTAGCCTGAGGCGAGCAGCTCGTCGACCGCCGCATCCAGCAGCCTCTCGCGCGTTGCGACGCTGCGGTCCTGTTTGGGAGCTATCGGGGAGAGCAGGGTCGCCATCATCTGTTCAGCAGCGCGTCGCGCTCGTCTGTCATCAACGCCGTCGCCGCGGTCATCAAGCCGGGGGCCTGTAGATCGTCACGACGGCGGCGCCGCCGAGCCCGATGTTGTGCTGCAGCGCGGTCTTTGCGCCCTGGACCTGGCGCGCATCGGCGTCGCCGCGTAGCTGCCATGTCAGTTCGCTGCACTGAGCGAGACCGGTGGCTCCTAGCGGGTGCCCCTTGGAGATCAGGCCGCCCGACGGGTTGACGACCGGGCCAGACCCGCCGTAGGTGGTGGCCTTGGCGTCCACCAGGTGGTGGCCCTCGCCCTCGGCGGCGAAGCCGAGCGCCTCGTAGGTGATCAGCTCGTTCGCCGAGAAGCAGTCGTGCAGCTCGCAGACGTCGACCTCGTCCGGTGCGACCTGCGCCTGCTCGTAGGCATGCTCGGCGGCCTTCTTGGACATGTCGTAGCCGACGATCCTGATGCAGTCGGCGTTCTCGTCGAACGATGAGGCCATGTCGGTGACCAGCGCCTGACCGACGATCTCGATCGCCCTGCCCCAAAGGCCGTGCTCGTCGACGAAGCGCTCGGAGGCGACGATCGCGGCGGCGCTGCCGTCGCTGGTCGGCGAGCACTGCAGCTTCGTCAGCGGCTCGTGGATCATCGGGGCTGACTCGATCTCCTCGAGCGTGTACTCGGTCTGGAACTGCGCGTAGGGGTTGTTGACCGAGTGCTTGTGGTTCTTCCAGCCGATCCACGCGTAGTGCTCGGGCTTGGAGCCGTAGCGGTCCATGTGGTCGCGGCCGGCGTTGCCGAACATCTGCGGCGCCATCGGCGAGGACTCGGCATCGCGCAGCTGCAGCATCCGCTCCAGGTGCCGCCCCATCGGGTTCGCCCGGTCGCTGTAGCCGGCCGCGAGCGATCCCCTCTGCATCTTCTCAAAGCCGAGCGCCAGCGCACAGTCGACGATCCCGGCCCTCACCGACTGCCGGGCGAGGAATAGGGCGCTGGACCCCGTCGAGCAGTTGTTGTTGACGTTGACGATCGGGATGCCCGTCACCCCGAGCTCGTAGATGGCCCGCTCGCCCGCCGTCGAGTCGCCATATACATACCCGGCGTACGCCTGCTCGACGAGGTCGTACTCGATCCCCGCGTCCGCGAGCGCGGCCTGCCCGGCCTCGCGGGCCCAGTCGGGGTAGTCGCCCTCCTTGGTGCCCGGCTTGGAGAACGACGTCATTCCGACGCCCACGACAAAGGTGCGGTTCTCGTTCTTCATGACTTTCTCCCTTTTCTTAGGCGCTCATGCCGATCGGCACGCCGCCGGTCACGTTAAGGACCTGGCCGCTTACGTAGTCGCTCCACGGCGAGCACAGGAACGCGACCGCGCCCGCTGCCTCCGCCGGTGTCCCGGCACGTCCGAGCGGGACCATCGCCGCGAGCATCGCGAGCATCTGGTCGGGGACGCCGACCTGGACCTCCCGCCCGGCCACGTCGATCACCGAGTCCGCGCCCTTGGACTGCGTGAGCCTGGTCTCGATGAAACCGAAGGCCGCCGCGTTGGCGCACACCTTGAACTGCCCCCACTCTCGGGCGATCGTCTTCGTCAGCGAGATCAGCCCCCCCTTCGCCGAGGAGTAGTTCGCCTGCCCGGGGTTGCCGTAGGCGGCCACGGAGGTCACGTTCACGACCTTGCGGAACACCTCCCGGCCTTCCTCGCGCTCCCTCTTCGCCGGCTCACGCAGATAGGGCGCGGCGGCACGGATGACGCGGAACGGCACGACCGTGTGGATGTCCAGCATCGACTGGAAGTCGGCGTCGTTGAGCTTGTGGATGGGGGCGTCGAGCGTGTAGCCGGCGTTGTTTACGACGATGTCGAGAGCGCCCCAGGCGTCTATCGCTGTGGCGATCAGCTTCTCGGCAGCCCCGTCCGCGGTCAGGTCCCCGGACCACACCGCGGTCTCGCCGCCGATCTCAGATGCCGCCTGCTGCGCCGCGTCCGCGTCGACGTCGGCGATCACGACCCGTGCACCACCCGCCACCAGCTTCTCGGCGGTCGCGCGCCCGATGCCGCGGGCCGAGCCCGTGATCACCGCAACCTTGCCCTCGAACATCGGTCCCCTTCTGCTCGCTTTTCCGTGACGACGGCAGCCTAGCACCGAAACCATCTGTGCTGCTTGTTTTGTGTTACGCTCGGCGCCCAAAGCGGAAGGAGAGAGTGATGATCGACCCCGGCATCGTCGGAAGGGACCTCGGCGCCGTGACGTTCCCGGTCGAGCGCAGCAAGCTCGCCGAGCTCGCGCGCGCCCTTCACGAGCGCGACCCTGCCTGGTTGGACGAGCAGGCGGCAAGGGCCGCCGGGTTCGAGCGGATCCCCTCCCCCCGACCGTCACCACGCTCGCCGACCACTGGCGCCCCGGCGGCGCGCTCGAAACCGCCGTCGCGATCGGCGCGGATCTCTCCCGTGTGCTCCACGGCGAAGCCACATGGGAGTACCTGCAGCCGGTTTCCGCCGGAGACGAGCTCACCGCACGCGGCCGCGTCGTAGACGTGCAGACGCGGGAGGGCAAGCGCGGCGGAGAGATGACCTTCGTCGTGATCGAAACCGAGTTCACCAACCAGGATGGCCAGCTCGTGGCCCGCCGCCGCGACACGATGGTCGAGACAGGAGCGGCCAAATGAGCACTCAGACAGTGCGGTCGAGCCTGCACGCCGGACCGGTGTACCTCGCGGTCGGCGACACCATGCCCGAGGAGCAGATGGGGCCGCTCGCGCGCACCGACTTCGTCCGGTACGCCGGTGCCGGCGGGGACTTCAACCCGATCCACCACGACGAAGCGCTCGCGACGGGCCTGGGCCTGCCGTCCGTGTTCGGGATGGGAATGCTGCACGCCGGCAAGCTCGGCACTTGCCTCGCCCGCTGGGTGGGGCCGCTGAACATCCGCTCCTATTCCGTGCGCTTCACCGGGCAGGTCTGGCCCGGCGACACGCTCGCGTTCACCGGCCTGGTCACCGGGATCGAGGAGGGAGTCGCAACGCTCGAGCTGCTCGTCACGCGAAACGGCGACGAGACGGTCCTGACGGCGACCGCGGCGGTCGCCATCGCCGAAGAGGCTGCACGATGACCGACGACGGCTTCGACTACGACTACATCGTCATCGGCTCTGGTTTCGGCGGCTCGGTGGCAGCTCTGCGGCTGGTCGAGAAGGGTTACTCGGTCGCCGTGCTGGAGTGCGGGCGTCGCTATCGCGACGAGGACTTCCCCGAGAGCAGCTGGAAGCTGCGCGACACCTACTGGCTCCCAAAGCTCGGGCTGAAGGGGCTGTGGCGCCTGACGTTCTTCAAGGATGTGGCGATCATCAGCGGATCCGGCGTCGGAGGGGGCAGCCTCGTCTACGCGAACACGCTGTACCGGGCCGAGGAGCGCTTTCGCGAGGCGTACGACGCCGCGTGTGGCGAGCACGTGGATCTCGAGCCCTACTACGACATCGCCGAACGGATGCTCGGCGTGATCACCTCGCCGCACATCACGAAGGCCGACCGCATCGCGCAGGACACCGCCGCCGAACTCGGCTACGGGGACACCTTCCAGCCCACCCGGGTCGGCGTGTTCTTCGACCGCCCCGACGTCACCGTGCCCGACCCGTTCTTCGGAGGCGAGGGACCCGACCGCACCGGGTGCAACGAGTGCGGCGCGTGCATGCTCGGCTGCCGGTACGGCGCGAAGAACCACCTCATGAAGAACTACCTGTGGTTTGCCGAGCGCGCCGGAGTCGTCATCGAGCCGGACCGCACGGTGACCGACGTGCACCCGTTGGGCGCCGCCGACGGGTCCGACGGCTACGCGGTCACCAGCGTGCGATCGGGTCGCTGGCTGCGGCGCGAGCCGCGCGTGCTGCGCGCGCGCCGCGTTGTGCTCGCAGCCGGGGCGCTGGGGACGAACAACCTGCTGGCGGCCTGTCGCCAGTCGGGGTCGCTGCCAGCCGTGAGCGACCGGCTCGGCCACCTCGTGCGGACCAACAGCGAGTCGGTGTGCGCGGTGACCGCGCGTGATCGCGACGCCGACTACAGCGGGGGCCTGCCGATCACCGCCAGCCTGTTCCCCAACGACCACACGCACATCGAGACCGTCACCTACGGGTCTGCCGGGGACACCGTCGCGCTGAACATGACGCTGCTCACCGGTGACGGGACACGGTTGACACGGCCGCTGAAGCTGCTGGGCAACATCGTGCGACACCCGCGCGACTTCGCGCGGACGCTGGACCTACGCCAGCGATCGCGGCGCACGATCTGGGCGTTTGCGATGCAGCCCGTGGACAACGCGGTGCGCCTGGAAGCCAAGCGCCGGCTATTCGGTCGCGGCGTGCGCCTGCAGACCCAACAAGACGCCGAGAACCCGATCCCGACCTTCATCCCAGAGCTGCACGACTTCGTCGAGCGCACCGCCGAGCGACTCGACGCGGTCCCGCAGTCATGGAACACCGAGGCGATCGCCAACGTGCCGGTCACAGCGCACATCCTAGGCGGCGCGGTGATCGGGACGACCGCGGAACGGGGCGTGATCGACGCCCGTCACGAGGTGTTCGGCTATCGCGGCCTGATCGTCTGTGACGGCTCTGCCGTCCCGTTCAACCCAGGCGTCAACCCGAGCCTGACGATCACCGCCATGGCCGAGCGCGCGATGTCGCTCGTGCCGCCCAAGTCGGGCGCCACAGCCCGTCCTCCGATCGGGCACGTCGCCGTCGCCGAGCACGAGCCCGTGAGCGCCGGTGTGACGCGCGCAGCGGCAGAGCCTTGAGCCTGCGCACTTGGTGAGTTCAGACCTAACCCAATTGACAGGAGGAATCATGGCAACAACGACAGTCAGCGACCTGGCGAGAGTCGATCTCAGCGACCTCGCACTCTGGCGGGACGGTCCGCCGCACGATCTGTTCACGCGGTTGCGCGCGGAGGCCCCGGTGCACTGGAGCCCGATGAGCAATTACCCTAAGGAGCCTGGCTTCTGGTCGCTGACGCGCGCCGAGGACATCGCTGCTGCCAGCCGCGACTACCAGACGTTCTCCTCCGAGCGCGCAGGCATCACGATGATGGACGACATCGGCATCCCGCTGGAGCTGATAGCCCAGCAGATGATCGTGATGGACCCGCCACGCCACGACCGGATCAAGGCACTCGTGCAGCGCGGCTTCACGCCGCGGGCTGTCGCTCGGCTGCACGACCGAGTCGAGCAGATCATCGATGACATCCTCGACGACCTCGACGGCCGGCCGACCTTCGACTTCGTACACGACGTTTCGGCTCGAATCCCGTCGACCGTCATCGCTGACGTGCTCGGCGTGCCTCGCGAGGACGCGCACAAGCTCGTCGAGTGGACGAACCGCAGCGTCGGCTTCGAGGACCCGAGCCTGCGCTCGGACTTCGAGGACGGCATGCGCGCCGTCGGCGAGATGGGCGAGTACGTCAGCGCGATGATCGCCGAGCGACGCGTGACGCCGCGCGAAGACCTGGTCTCGGCCCTGGTAGACGCGGAAGTCGAGGGCGAGAAGCTCAACAACATCGAGCTGATCATGTTCTTCTGGCTTCTCATGATCGGTGGAAGCGACACCACCAACTCCGCGCTGGCCGGCGGAACGAAGGCCCTGATCGAACACCCCCAGCAACGCCGCCTGCTTCAGGACGACCCGCTCCGCATCCCGGTGGCCGCGGAGGAGATCCTGCGCTACGTCTCGCCGTTTACGCACTTTCGCCGCACGGCCCAGCGCGAGGTCGAGCTCCACGGGCAGCGGATCGCCGAGGGCGACAAGGTGCTGCTCTGGTACGCATCGGGCAACCGCGACGAGGAGATCGTCGAAGATGGCCAGCGCTTCGACGTCACCCGCGAGCCGGTCGACCACCAAGCCTTCGGCGGCGGAGGCAGGCACTTCTGCCTCGGCGCCGGGCTCGCGCGCCTGGAGCTCACGCTCTCCCTTGAGAAGACCCTCAAGCGCTTTCCCAAGCTCGAGCTCGACGGCGAGCCGGTGCGCGTGCGGTCGACCATCGTCAACCAGCTCCGCGACCTTCCGGTCCGCGCGGCGTGACGCGGCGAGCTTTGACCTTCTCGGCACTCCATCTGCGGCTTCCGCCTGGACAGGGAGCCGTACAGCGCGGCGGACGGACGGCGCTCGACGTACGCGACGCCGGCCAAAGCCGCGAGCTAATACTCGTAGCCGCGTCAGCCCTCCTCGAGAGCCGGCGGTGACTCAGAGCTCGACGCCGGGCGCGCGACGCGCAAAGGCCCGACCAAGTCGGTTGAAGTTGGGGCGACCTCCCGCTCTCAGAAAGGGACCTTAGTGGACACTCCAACCCTCTAGCACCCCTGCAGGCTTTGCTGAATGATGCGTCCAGCGATGCCGAAGCCCGTCGCGAGGCGACCGACGACAGTCGAACTTGCGCCTCGAGAGCTCCTGGCGAAGCGGTCGGCGCCGCACATCCACGACAAGGACGGATCATCGACGCCATCTCGCACGTGCTAATCGAGGAGGGCGATCCGATGCAGGCTCGCGACGTGCACGCGCGGGTAGAGACTCTCCTGGGCGAACCGGTGCGGTGGACGTCCGTCAAGGCGACCCTCGCCGGCAATCTCGACAGCCCGACCCCGAGATTCGTGCGGGTAGCTCGCGCACGCTACGGCGTCTCCCCTCCTCCCATCTCGGCCTCGATCACCGCGCGACCGCCGACACGTCGCAGCCGGGCGCCAATGTCCGACTGAGGCGCACACCTAAGCGAGGACTTGCGCAACGCCCCGCAAGCAAACGTGGATGCCCGGCGACCGCAACGGTCGCACCTCGTCCTTTGCGTTAGCGAGGGTGCCCGGTGCTCAGGCGCCTGCTCAGCCCACGAGCGGATCGCACGGTCGCCCATCCCGATGCTCAGCGATCTCCTTACCGAGCTCGGTCGCCGAAAGCCTTGGCCATCCCGACCACGATCTTCTCCGGAAGAGCGGGCAGGGTCACGCTGGCGCGGCCGTCTGGGCTATGGGGGCCGTTTCTGCCGCGGCAGCCGGTTCTTTCGAAGACCCGGCCTGTTCGGCTGGGATCCGCCGGCTGAAGGCCAGTCCGATCAGCGCGAATATGGCAAGTATCGACAGTGCCTCGCGTAGCCCGTCGAGGCGCGCTGTCGCGTTCTCTTCGACGATGGCGTCTGTGGCCCTCGGTGGCACATGGGCCTTGTGGAGCGCCTCGGTCAATTGCTTGTCCGAGATGAAGGGGACGCCGCCGGCGAGCTGTGTGGAGGCCTGCGATTTGACCGGTGCGGGGACGGCGGAGTTCTGCTGCACCCCCGTCAGAAACGAGGTGCTCAGCGCGGCGATCACGATCGCACCGGTCAGCGCGGTGCCCATGGAGATGCCGAGGTTGGTGATCGTGTTCTGCAGCCCGCCCACCGCGCTGCTCTGCTCATCGGGAACGGATGAGACGGTCACGGCCCCGAGCTGGGAGGACAACGCTCCGATGCCGAGGCCGACGAGCAGCATCGGGAAGGTGGTTATCTCCGCACCCGCGCCTTCCTGGAGCGCCGCGACCAAGATCACGAGGCCGGCAAACATCGCAATGAAGCCGAGCCGGACCACGCGGCGCGGCGATGCTTTGGGGAAGAGCTTGGGGATCCCGGCTGCCGCGAGGATCAGGGCGATCGACAGCGGCAGGAACCTCACGCCCGTCTGGATCGCCGAGAGCCCGAGTGCGACGGACAGGAACAGCGGCACGGCAAAGGCTACGCCGCTTTGCACGAAGAACTGAAAGAAGAACGAGTTCAGGCCGCCGCGCAGCACGTGGACCTGCAGGATCTTCGGGTCGATCAGCGGCTCGCCACCGCGGGCGAGCACCCGATCCTCCCACTCGATGAATAGATAGATGACCAGAGCGCCCGCGAGCATCAGCCATATCACTGGCGAGAGCCCGATCCATTCCGGCGCCCCCGGTCTGGGTTTGACGAAACCCCACACGCCCGATCGCAGGACCCCGAAGACGATCAGCCCGAGGCCGAGCGCCGACAGCGCCGTACCCACGAGGTCCAGGTGCCCCCCCTTCTCACGCGGCCCCTCGGGTATCCGGCGGGCGAGGACGAGGATCGCCAGCACGATCGCGACCTCGCCCGCGAACACCCAGCGCCATGACAGATACGTGGTGAACAGGCCGCCAACGATCGGGCCGACCCCGATCGCGATCGCGGTCGCAGCGGCGATGAGCCCGTAGGCGCGCGGCCGTTCGTCGACTCTGAAGTTCACCGCCACCAGCGCGACGATCGACGGCAGGATCAGCACGGCCCCGATGCCCTCGAGGCAGGACCACCCGAGCAGCAGCACCCCGAGGCTCGTAGAGATCGCCGTGATGAACGACCCGCAGCCGTAGATGACGCAACCGATCGCGAAGGCGCGCTTGCGGCCGATGATCTGCCCGACCTTTCCGCCGGTGATCATGAACGCGGCCATCACGAGCGTGTAGAGCGTGATCGCCGTCTGGATTCCGGTGACGGTCGTGCCCACGTCCTTCGCGACTGTCGCGATCGACACGTTCATCACCGAACTGTCGAGCATCATCAAGAACTGGCCCGCGCACAGGGTCAGCAGAACACCGCCAGCCGCTGCCGCGGCTGCCTTGCTCGACACCGAGCTCACCGCCCCTTCGCGATCAGACGTCGAGCGGCTAGCTCGCCGCGTACTCCTTCTCGGCCTGCTCGAGTTCCTTCTTGAACTCCTTGGCGTCGACGTCGATTTCCTTCTCGACCGTCTTTTCCGCGCGGGTGAGCAGCTTGTCCAGCTGCTCTTCAAGGCGCGATTCGCCGATCACGAACAGTGTTGCCTCTCCGGCTTCGATGAGGTCGCCCAGTTCCTTGGCGGCGTCCCCGGGGATGCCCTTTTTGAAGTGTCCACCGAGACCGCCGATGACGCCGCCGAGCAGCGCTGCAGGGATGACCGCTGGCGCAGCCACGACCCCGACCGCCGCTCCGACGGCGATGCCTCCCCATGCCCCGTGCTGGGTTGGCTTCTCGTGCTTCTCGACGTGGACCTTGCCATCAGCGTCCTTGGTGACCAGGGCGACGTCGTAGGTGCCCACGAGCTTTGCCGCATGCAGTTCGAGCAGGGCGTCGTAGTCCGCCTCCGCTCCGGCACGGTCGGCGTAGGTAGCGGCATAGATGAAAACCGGATTGTCACTCATTCTGACTCCTTGATCTTGGTCGGTGTCGTGTCGCGCCACGGGAGCCCTGCTCCCTATGTCGGGCACGGACACCACAGCCCCGTGCCCGACTGTGAGGTCATGAGCACTTCAGGGCTTCAAACGCTCCCTTGTAGGCGGTAGCGAGTTTGGTCAGCGAGGCCTTGATCTGCGGCTCGGCGCTCTTGATCGCGGCTTCACCGCCCGAGGACGTCGCGGTCGACGCGATGCTCTTGGTGAGCGCCGCGAGTTCGGCCTCGAAAGTCTTGGTCGCAGCTTCTACTTCCGGGGTACGCGACGCTTCGAGGTTGGGCGCTGCGCTCTTGATTTCGCCGAGGCTCTTATCGATTGCTTCCAGGCTCGCCTTGGCTTCGGTGGGCAAGCTGGAGGAGATCGTCAGCGATTCGAGTTTCTTGATCTGCGTGTCGATTTCCTTCACCGCCGAGCACACCTGTTTGGTCGCCTTTTCCTGCGAGGATTCGCCGCAGGCCTCTAGGCCCATCACGCTGACGACGAGCGACGTGATGACGAGCGTCTTACTGAAGGTCTTGAACATCGCGGACTCCCCCCGTGCGTTTGACGGCCTCGCTAACCCTGGGCCGGCTGATCCTGATGATCCAGGTCGAGCTGGCTTCGACCGGCTCGGGTAGTCCACCACGCACCGGCACCTCGGCCATCCGTAAAAGGCCACAGCGCTATGACCGGGCTCCACCAGGGACAGGCTCCGATGCGGTCAGCCTGCGTCTCCGTCCCATCGATCGGCGGACCTGGGAACATTGCCGCGTGCCCTCCGGCGAAGACACGCCGCGCGCGCGCCGATCGCTCGGCACTACGCGAATGGAAGCATTCAGCGACGGCGTGTTCTCGATCGCCGCGACGCTGCTCGTGCTGGACATCGCGATTCATCCGCCGGGCACAGCGCTCGAACAGGTGCTCAAAGCCTGGCCGTTCTACTTCGCGTATGTCGTCAGCTTCCTCACGATCGGCGCAGCCTGGCTGGGCCATACGCAGCTCACCGAGCGGCTCACGCGGACAGATCCGCTGTTGCTGCGGATCAACCTGCTGGTCTTGCTCGTGGTGGCGTTCCTGCCATTCCCGACGAAACTGGTCGCGGACGCCTTGCACTCCAACACAAGCGAGCGCGTCTTTGTGACGCTGTACGGGCTGACGCTGCTTGCCATCCGGCTTCTCGGCTTCGCACTGGATGCCTATGCCCGACGCGAGCACCTATCCTCGCCCCCGGAAGAAGGCGAAGCGCAGCAGGACGAACCACGCGAACTGCTTCCCGTGCTCGGCGGGTACCTGGCCGCGATCCTCATCGGCCTCGTCGCACCACGAGTGGCCGTGGCGCTCTACTTCGCCGTCGCGCTCTACATGATCCTCTTCGCGGCGCTTCCACGACGCCGATCCCGTGCCCATAGGGCCCGCACGTGAGCGGCCGACGACCGGGGTGATCCGCTCAGGCCTAACTGTGCTCAGGCCTGGACGGCGGGTCGCCTGCTTCGTAGCGCGCTGGGTCCCCGGACCCGATGCTCGTGCGCGGGCCCGCTCTCCATCTCTGGAGGTCGCGCGCCTGCCGCGGCGCGGTACCAGGCGGCGTAGCGGCTCACGAGCGGCGACGCCGAGAGGCCGTGGACGAGTACCGAGAGGCCCACGGTCAAATAGCAGGCCGTGAGAATCGTCGCGCCGTGAGCCTGACTTGTGTCCTCGACGATCACCGCGAACACGATCGACGCGAGCCCGCGTGGCCCGAACCAGCCGATGAACGCCACGGTCGGGGCTAGCGCCTTTGTGCCCAGCAGGCAGAGGGCCACGGGCAGCATGCGAACGATCGTCAGGCTCAGCACGGCATAGAGCGCGATCTGCCAGCTCACGTGCTCGAGCGCTGGGCCGAGCAGGATGGCACCGAAGATCAGGAACGTGACGGCGTCGAGTAGCGCCCCCGTCTCCTCGGTGAAGCCCATCGTTCGGGCCGAGTTCTCGCGGGCGATCAGGCCGAACAGCGCACCCGCCGTGAAGGCCGCGATGAAGCCCGACCCGCCGAGAGCCTCCGCGATCCCGTACGCGAGCACCGCTGCCGCCACGGGGATGATCGGCCTCCAGGCGTCGTCGATGAGGCGCCTAGCCCCGGCCGCGTTCACTATCCCCGCGCCCATCGGCCCGGCGACGATGCCGCCAATGAGCCCGTATCCGATCTCTTCGCCGATCACCTGTGCCGGGTGGGTCGCGCCAGCGCCGCCAGAGGAGGTCGCCAGGACGATTAACAGGATCGGCACGCAGATGCCGTCGTTCAGGCCGCTCTCGACGTTGAGCGACTGCCGCACACGCTGCGGAAGACTCGGGTCCGTAACGACCGCGCTGCCGAGCCCCGCGTCCGTCGGCGCGAGGATCACCCCAAGGATCAAAGCCTCGCTCACCGAGAACGATCCGAACAGGGCGAGCGCGACCATCGCGCCCAGCGCAATCGTCAGAGGCAGACCGATGCCGAGCAGGCGCACCGGCAGGGAGGCTTCCCGCCGCAACGCCTTCAGATCGATCCGCGAGGAATCTGAGAACAGCACCACCGCGAGCGTGGCTTCGGCCAGCCTCCGCACCGTCAAGCTCGTCGGCCCCACCGTGAGGCCGTCGAACACCAGGGGGCCCACGAGAACACCGATCGCGACCACCACCATCGCCGGCGTGATCGGCGTGTCCGACAGCCGCCGCGACACCGCCGCGACCAGCAGCAGCGCCAGTCCCACAGTCGCGAGCCCCCAATCCACGACGCCAACATACAGGGCAGCCCCCGTGGCCAATATGGGACGCGATCGAGCTTACGGGCGCACGCCGTGGGCCCCCACCGCATCGCGGGCCACCCCCGGCACCTCTCCTGCGGGGGACTACCGATGGAAGATGTCGTGCGCCGTTGGAGGATGTCGGCTGGGCTTCGTACGAAGCCGACCTCGACGCCGCTCAGAAGGAGGCCCTGATGTCATCACAGCCAGCTGTACAGTCCGGCGAGTTCGAGGCGCTGTACGTACAGAGCGCCCGGGGGGTCACGAGCCGCGACGGCGAGTTCACGTTGCACGATCTCGCGCCGTCCACGCTGATGTTCTCCGACCGGCCTGAGCGCATCGTCGGGCACCTCACGGCCGCTCAGTTCGTAGAGGGCTGGGCAGACGGTCAGAACAGCTTCCTCGACGATCCGCCGAATGCCGTCCTCTCGTTCCTCGAGGAGGGTGACCAGATGCCCGAGGACGTCGTCGTGACGCTCACCGATCCACGCCTGGACGGGGCTGACCTCACCTACAGCGCCACCGTCCTGGAGGGGAAAGTGCCCGACAGCTCCGGACCGTGCTCGCTCTTCATCGACCCGATCGGCCGACCGTTGAGCCCGGTATCCGTGTGTGGTGTGCGCCGACGGCAGAACCGGAGAGCCAGGCGGTAAGGCTGCCGTGTAGGAGCCGGGGTGGCGACCTGTGCCGCGCCTCGCGGAGCCCCACCTCGGCACGCTGCTGCTTTGCCGGCCTGGGCGAGAGCGCGCGCACGCCAGCTGCGGAGGAAACCCAAGCGTCTCACTGCCCCGCGACCGCGCGCCCGCTCCGAACCGAGAGCGACAGCTGTATGCGCGCTCTGCGGTGATCATGGCCAGCCTGGCCGGAAGCGGCGAGGCGGATCGTGGCGTGTCGCCGAGGGCGGCGAGCGACGTGCGGCCGACTGCCTCGAAGGCGACCGTGCGGCCCTGAGTCGCCGGTTAGACGCCTACCCTGGAGACATGAGCGATCTGCCTCGCATCTTTCTCGCCCGGTGAAGTGAATGAGGAGCTTCGCGCAGAGCAGGACTACCGCTGCAATGCCTGCGTTGCGCCGTTTCGCGGGCCTCAGCGCCTCCGGGACTTCCAGTGTCCGAGCTGCGGCTCGCCTCCTCCGTTCGCGGTCATGCTCGACCTACACCCGGCTCGCGCCGAGTCCTCGGCATCGCTGGAGCTGTCGGTCGGCGCGGCGGCCTCCGCGGGCGCCCTGGGCATGGCGGTCGTCATTGAGCATCAGGCACCGGAGCAGGCGACGCATGGCTCGGCGCCCGATTTCGTGCCGCTAGTCGGCACACCGCACTTCGCGCAGGCACGGCCCCACATCGAGCCTCTGTCCACCGAGGCCATCCTCGTGCTCGGCGCAGTCGGTGCCATCGCTGGGACCGCATACGCAGCGGAGCGGATTCGCTTCCACGTGGCGCGCCGGACCCGGCTCTCGTAGCGCCACGCTTTGGCAGACGTGTCCAACGGCGTGTCCAACGGACGCGTGATTCCCAATGATTCCGGGCCGTAACGCCCAAACACACGGGCAATCATAATCCGCGTGTCGGGGGTTCGAGTCCCTCCTCCGGCACTCCTCGTTTGGCTCTGGAATGCGGGTTTGCGGCATCACGTCGCAACGCCGCCGGGCGAAAATTGGTCCCGACTTGGTCCCGAAGCTGGGACCAAGTCGGAGTAGACGGTGATGCAGCACCGTCCGCCCCAGCCGATCTCGGGTCACGTCTTCCGCCGCGAGGGTCAGCGGGGCGCTGTGTGGTACGCGAAGTACCGGCTGCCGGACGGCCGGCAGGTCAAACGGCGCATCGGTCCGGCATGGCGCGAGCGGGGGCGGCCGCCGGAGGGGTTCTTCACGCGCCGCACGGCGAAGGCGTGGCTCGACCAGGTGCTGGCCGAAGCGCGCCGCGGCGAGCTGCAGGGAATGGTGCGGACCGGCGCGACGTTCGCGGACGCAGTCGCGGAGTACATGCGCTGGCTCGAGCAGCATCGGGCGCGCAAGCCGACGACGCTGCGCGGCTACGAGTCGATCATGCGTGCGCACCTGCTGCCGGCGTTCGGGGAGCGGCGCCTGGAGGACATCACGGCCGATGAGGTCGAAGCGTGGTCGGCGGAGCTCGCCGCGCGCGGGCTCGCGAACGCGACGCGGCTTCGCATCCTCACCTGCCTGCACGGCGTGATGAAGCGCGCCAAGCGCGTCTGGAAGCTGCCGCGTAACCCGATCAGCGACGTCGAGAAACCGGTGCAGAGCCATTCGGCGCTCGAGCTCGAGGTCTTCTCGCCCGAGGAGATCCATGCGCTGGTGCGGGCGGCGGAGTCAGAGCAGGACGCGGCGAGCTTCCTGACGGCCGCCTTCACGGGCCTTCGCCGCGGCGAGCTCGTGGCGCTGCGCTGGCGCTCTGTGGACTTCACCCGCCAGAGGATCCGCGTCGTCGCCTCCTACAGCGAGCGCTCGCTCTCGACGCCGAAGTCAGGCCGGGCGCGGTCGGTGCCGATGGCCCCGCCGGTCGCCGAGGCGCTCGCGCGGCTGGCGAGCCGCGGCCACGACGACCAGGAGGACGACCTCGTCTTCCCCGGCACGTTCGGCGAGTACCTCGACGGTTCGGCGCTCTACCGCCGGTACAAGCTCGCGCTGAAGCGCGCCGGCCTGCGCCCGCTGCCCTTCCACGACCTGCGCCACACCTTCGGCACGCAGGTGATCTCCAACCCGGCCGTCTCGATCTTGCAGCTGAAGGCCTGGATGGGCCATGCGGACATCGACACGACGATGAAGTACCTGCACTACGCGCCGCGGGAGGGGGAGGCGGAGCTCGTGGCAGAGGCGTTTGCGCCGCCGACCCTCAACCCGGAAGCCACGGCGGAGAGCACGTGATGCCTCGGATCAGCTTCTTCTACGGGATCACGATCGCGATGTTCTGGGACGAGAGCGGCCACCAGACCCCGCACTTCCACGCCGCGTACCCGGGGTATCGCGCGTCTCTCGGCCTTGACGGGAGAATCCTGGCTGGCTCGCTCCCGCCACGGGCTCTCAAGCTCGTCCGACGGTGGGCCTCCCTTCACCAGAACGAGCTAGCGGCCAACTGGCATCGCGCGCGTGAACAGGCGCCCCTATGGCCCATCGACCCGCTGACCTAACATCCACGGCATGACCAACGCCAGCTACCTCCCTGCCGTGACCGCTGTAGAGGTCATCGGCGATTTCGAGTTGCGGCTGACGTTCGACGACGGCACCGTCGGCGATGTGTCGTTCGCGAACCGCGAGTGGACGGGCGTCTTCGAGCCGCTGCGAGATCCGGCGCGTTTCGCGAAAGTTCAGGTCGATCCCCAGTTCGCCACGATCGTCTGGCCCGAGGATGGACTGGACATGGCGCCGGAGCCGCTGTACGAGGACGCGCGCCGGCGACAGGCTCAGCGCCACCTCTAGGCATTCCAGCGAACAACAACAGAATCGCCCACGGAGCAGCGAGGGGTGCGTCTGCCGACGATCCTTTGTGACGCGGTTGGGTCGCTTGTGAGGCGAACCGCTCCGCGGCGGGGAGCGGCGCTCCCGACGAGACGGTGCTGCCAGGTTGGCTCTGGGATGATCGGCCGCGTGCGGCGGACGGGGGCAGTCTTGGCGGTGGTGTCGTGCGCGCTCGCGGGCTGCGGAGGCTCGACGCCGCGGCCGTCGCTGACGCCCGCCGAGGCCGCCTGGGCCGACCGGGTGAACCTGCGCGCCGCGGACGTGCCCGACCTATCTGCTGCCACCATCAGGCGGCCGGATCCCGTGTACGGTCCGCTCGAAGCGGCGGTCGAACGGTGCGACCGCAGTGGGACAGGCAGCGGCCAGCTCGCCGGGCTCGGCTCGCCCAGGTTTCGGTCGAGCCTCGAGCACACCAACCAGCGGGGCGTGTCCGTGCTGAGCCTGCTACCGATGCGAGAGGCCGCCTCGACGGTCTACTTCGCCCCGAGCGCCGCGGCGGCCACACGGGTCGTCGCGGCCGCGGCAAGCCGCCGCGGCGAGCGCTGCATCGCCAGCGACTACGAACACTCCAGCGAGATGACCACCGAACACTCCAAGCACACAGAACCGGCGCTCGCGAACGTGCGGGTGACGAGCTCCATCGTCTCTGCCACCGGCCAGCGCGCGACCCGGCTGCAGATCACTGCCGTGGATCGGGTCTTCGCGCTCCCGACCAGACCATCGCGATACACGGAACGGCGGCTCATGTTCACCGACGGCCGGACGATCGTCGTCCTGAGCGACACGGGCGATCCGCAACCCTTCCCCGCTGTCGACGAGCGCAAGCTGCTCGCCATCCTCGTAAAGCGCGCCGGAGAACGGCCAGCGCCCTGAGCAATCACGCCCAGGTGAGATCCAACACACCCTCGCCCACAGGTTGACAATGGCTCGGTCGGCGCAAGCACTCGGGTCGGGCGCGACCGAGGATGGACGGCACGGGGATGGCGTAGGGCCTCGCGAAGCCCATGTTGATTGGGGCTTCGCCGTGCCCGTCCGGCGCGGTTCTACTCCGTGACGCGAGCGCTGAGTCTAGGCTGCAGGTCGAGGCTTTCGCGCTCCGCGGCGCGAGTCGCCGTCAGGAACCGTTGTTCACGAACGCCTGGTAGGGGCGGCAGGGCTCGTTGCGCAGGCTCGGGCAGGGCGGCAGTCCGGTGGGCACGTTCGACGCCGGGCACGACCGGGAGGGTGAGGTTGGAGGGCATGCCGGGCCCGAACGCGATCGAGACGTTGGCGGTGGTCGCCTTCCGGCTGCGTCTGGCTGAACGACCACACGGGCTGTGTGCCGTTCGGCGCCGAGATCGTGACCCTGATGCGCGAGCCCGCGCGGTAGGCGTGCCCCTCGAAGTACAGCGGGATCGTGACCGGGACGAATTCGCCAGCCGGCATCGGCTGCACATCGGAGGCGAGGAAGGTCGGGATCGGTTCGACCGGCGTGGGGGTCTGGTCGAACATGTTCGTCGAGGTGGTGGCGAGCTTGCGCTCGCTGGCGCGGATCCAGCCGTTCTGGACGAAGGTTTCGTTGCCGTCGGGGCGCACCTCGCTGACCGTCGCCTGGAGGTCGACGTCCGGGGTGGATGACTTCACCCAGAGGTTGACGGCGCCTCCGCCGATCGCGGTCGTGTCGCTGCTGAGCGGCGCCGACACGTAGGACACGGCGGAGCCTGCCGTGGGCTGCGCCCAGTTCCATTCCCACTGGGACGCGTCGCCCCACAGCCCGCCCGGGCCCGTGTTCGCCCGAGTAGTCCGTCAGCGGCGTGGCGCTCGCATCGGAGGTGTAGGAGTCGACTCCCTTCGGCCGCCGCCGGCTGCTTCGTTCGAGTGTGCCTTCCGGCCCGAGATACCAGGAGCGAGCCGTCGTGCCGGGGATCGGGAACGCCGAGAACGACTGTTCGAACGCGGGATAGGGGTTGCCGGGCGTCGTGCTGCCGGTCGGCGAGGCTCCCGCGCCGTTGTCGAACAGCACGCGAACCTCCGGCAGCGCCTTGAAGGCCGACAGCGCTTCTGGCGTATGTCGGCTTTTCCTGGATCGGGTCCGGCGGCAGCGTGACCTGGTCTCCCGGCGGGAGTCCCAACGCGGCCTGATAGACGATCGGCGCCAGCGATATCCAGGATCGCCCGGTTGTGGATCGGCGCCTGGTGGGCGACGAACAGCTCCAGGAAGTCGTCCAGCCGGTTGAAGGTATACGGATCGAGCGAGTCGATGTGGGCGCCGTTGGTGAACGTGAACCACTTGCGTTCGGTGCCGGTGAAGTGCTCCGCCAGATCGGCGCAGTGCCCGCCGGTCTGCTCGTCCTGCCACTGGCATGCCATGAACGTCGGAACGTTGATGTTGTGCACGAACGTCACCGGGTCCAGCGGGTCGGCCACAGACGGGTTGTAGGTCGCGTTTTCTTTGACTTCCGCCAGCAGGTTCGTCGCCTCTTCGTGCAGATCCTGGTTGGCCGCGCAGGTCTGATCGCCGTTCTGGATCTGTTCGTAGGCCCAGTGCTCGCCGCTGGACGGGCCGGCCGGCTCGGCGTCGAACTGGCGGTCTTCGGCCCAGGGCACGGCGAAACCGGTGTTGAGGATGCCGCCGGGGTAGAGGGTCGTCGCCGTCGCGTCGACCACCGACAGCGGCGCGATCGCCTCAAGGGCCGGCGGTCGAAGCTGAGCGGCGAAAAGCTGGCTGATCCCGCCGTAGGAGACGCCGAACATCCCGACCTTGTGGCGGAGCACCCACGGCTGGTGGGCGATCGTCTGGATCACGTCGTAGGCGTCGAGGTTCTGCAGCGGTTCGAAGTAGTCGAAGGCACCGCCCGAGCAGCCGGTACCGCGCATGTTCACGTCGACCACCGCGAAACCCATCTCGTTGGCCACCTGGGCGAGGCCGCTTTCCGGGCCCGCAGGGTTCGCGTAGCCGTATCCCGAGTATTCGATCAGCGTCGGATACCTTACCTTTGTGCTTCGTCGACGGGAAGGTCGGCGGGTGGACGTCGATCGCCAGCTGGGTGCCGTCGCGCGTCGTCAGGTACGTGTATCCGCTGTCCGGGATCGACTGCTTGTAGATGCTGCGATCCCACGGCGCCGCGGCCTGCGTGTGGACGGTGATCGGCCCCGATTCTTCGGCTGTTGAGGTCAGCCGGACCCGGTAGCGCTTTCCCGGCGCGACGTTCCGGAACAGCAGACCCCCGAGCGAGTCCGCGGTCTGCGTGGACACCGTTTCGCCGTTCGACCGCAGCAGCGACATCTGAGCGCTCGGGGCCAGGCCGGTGACGTACACCTGTTCCACGCTTCCGTGCGCGCTGAAGGCGGAGGCCGTCGCGGCGGTCACGAGCCAAGCAGCGAGCACGACGAGCGTAGGCATGACGCCGATCAGCGCCCGACGCCGCAGCGCAGACGCTGCGACCAAGCGGCTACCGCCTCCTACGCGGCCCACGACAGGACGATCATCGCCCCCTTGCTCAGTGCGCAGCGGCACCCCCCCATCCTGCGACTCCCACATGCCCCTCACCATGTACTTGCATAGTAAACACCAACTGAGCGGTGTGCGACCTCCGCCGGCTCTGGATCCGGGCTTCGAATCCTGGTGCGGCGGCGCGGGTCGAGAACACGAACCCGCCCTGAAGATGGATGAGCCTTGCCGGGTGGAGCTCGTCGCCGCCCATCTCACAGCCGGGCCCGCGACGCCCATTTAGTCCCGAGCCTGGTCCCCAACTAGTCAGAAACGACCCTCGACAACCTCACCGGCACTGATCAAACTTGGCCCTAGAAAGCCAAGTACATGCCTGTTTCCACCGATCAGTAATCCGCGTGTCGGGGGTTCGAGTCCCTCCTCGGGCACTGTGGAAGCCCCCGCCGACGGGCGGCTTTCGTCGGCGACGGGGGTGACGCTCGCTCTACCGGAGCGGTGCGCTCGCTGCCGAGTAGGAGGGCGGGGTTAGTTCGTCGATGCGGAAGTCGGATGTGCGTTCGCGTTGAACGACCTCGTAGAGGCGTGAGCCCGCGTCGGCGAAGCCGCCGACGATGATCGGCCCGGGCCGTCCCCGTTCGTAGCTGCGCTTCGAGAGCCGATACCGCCATGGGCCGACGCCCGGCCTACAGCTCGGCTCGAAGACCTCGCAGGCCTTGTACCAGCTCAGCCGTCCGTCGAAGAACGACGGGCCGGCCAGCTTCTGAGCAGAGAGGCCGACGATCAGCGACGCGACTCGCTGACTGGAGCCATGTGCCACCTTGTCAAGGCGCAGTTCGCTCTGCGCAATGCCCCCGCATCTCCTGCACTGGTAGTCGACTATCACGGCGAGGTCGTCGCCCGACAGCTCGAGCGCCTCGACGTGGCGATAGGTCGTCGGGTCGCACACCCTGTCGATACAGCGTTTCTGCGGCACTCCGGGCAGCCGTGTTGAGGGCTGCGAGCGCGGCGTGCTCAGCAGCTTCGTGTACACGACCGGGTTCGCGTTCCTGCCGGAGCCGTACTCGCGTGTCCAGGCGATCCGCCCGTGCCAGAGGGTGGGGTTCACGTCGTTGTTCTTGGGATCGTTGGCGTTGCGCACGGTACGCTCGCCGGTCGCGTCGGCCAGCGAGTACACGAACAGGTCGCAGCCCGCCGGTTCCACGATCTGGTATGCCGGGTTTGTCGAACCCCCGCAGCGCTGATAGATCAGCTCAGGGCGCCCCCGGCTGTCGGTGCCGATGTCCGCGTTGAAGGGCACCGGGCTCGACGGCACCTTCAGGCGCTCGGGCGCCTTGGCGCCTGCCCTGCGCACACTCAGATACCAGCGGCTGGTGGTCGGTTCTAACTGGCTGAAGACGATCGTCCCGCCGTACTCGCGCACGGTCGTCGGTCCGCCGGGTTCCGCGACGGTCACTGCCGACGCCGCAGCGGGCATCGCCGCCGCCGCGACCGCCAGCGTCCCTGCGACGCCTGCGCACGCACGCAAACACCGAACCGCGAGAGGACTCATGCGACTACCGTGTCGCCTGCCGGCACTGTCCAGATCCGTACTATGCACGCTCGATCATGGGGATCTTGCGAAACCTGCCTCATGGTCCGACGCCGGCGATCGCGGAGGAACGCCTGCTGCAGGTGACCCGACGCTCATGGCTCTCTATGTGCGCGCAAGCGCGTCGAGCACCGCCTCCACGCCGGCGCCGTCCGCAAGCGAACGGAGCACCTCGAGGCCCTCGCCGACCGGGACGCTCGCCTCGCGGCCTGCGGTCCGCACACGCGCGGTGCCACGGGACCCGTCGATGTAAAGACTCACGTCGGCCGCCCCGGTCCGCCGCAGCTCACGCCGCAGGCGCTTACGCAGCTCGGCCGCGCCCCGTGCGGGTGCAGCCGACGGATGTACCCCGCGCCGAGGCTGCTGCCTGCCTGGGATCGCCATTTACGCCTCCTCTGCTTCGATCGCGCCGGTGTGTGCACCGATCATCGCCGGTCCTTCGGGCTGGTGCATCGGGAAGATCGCCGGAGGACCGCTCCGTAGGCCCTACGGTTGATCCGCGCCACCGCTCGCCCTAGCGTCCCGACCATGGTCGCTTCTCCCGACCCGCCGAGCTCTCTCGACCTGGTCGAGCTTTCGGACATGGCTTGGACAACGGTGGACCCGGTGGGGATGCACGAGGAGGAAGAGCGCCGTTGGGTCGAGCTGCTGCCGCGCCCATCGGCCCCAGGATCGTCGCTGGGCGAGCTCTCGAGCAGCCTCGCTACGGCCGTCGCGTCGATGGGACCCGCGGCGGATTCCGGCAGGCTGAAGCTTGTCGCTGCGCTCATGCGCTTCCTTGCCGCCCACCCCGAGCGCCGTACGCTCGACGAGGGGCTGATACAGGCTGCGCTCGAGGAGGCATTCGCCCCGGGGCCGGTGCCGTCCGAGATCGGGGCGGCGCTCAAGCAGCGCGCCGACGCACTCGACGCTCACGTACGGACGCACGCCGCCCGCCATCCCGCGCCGCACAGCCAGCGCCAACGTCCGGCGCCGGAGCTGGAGCTCTAACCGGGCTCGACGCCGAAGGCCACCCGCGGCCGCAGGCTGGCCCGAGACACCGTCACCGGCGCAGGCGTGAGGGGGAAGCTCTCGACGAACCGAGAGCGGCGATGCGCTCGAGAGAGATGCTCAGCACGTCAGATGCAACGCGGCGGCTGTCACCCGCTCGTCGAGCTCGCTGTAGCGGCGGACCGCGTCGGCCGTGTCCAGTACCTCGACCTCGATACCCCGCCGTCTGAGCGCCTCGAGCACGCTGGGATCCGGCTCGAGCCGTCCGTAGGCGCCGCAGCCGACGATCAACCGCTCGGGCAACTCGTCGAGCACATCCTCCAGATCTTCGATGTAGAGCGAATGCCCGTCACGCCGCCACCAGTTGCCGATCACCCGCTCTGGGAGCACGATCACATCGCGCGTGTGCTCTCGGCCATCCACCGTGAGCCGCCCGAAGCTGTAGTTCTCGAGCTTCGCCATCTCTCAGACCTTGTCCCTGCCGGCTGCCGCGAGCTCGACCAGCTCGGCGCAGAAGACGGGGAGGTCGGCGGGGCCGCGGCTCGTCAGGATGCCGTCGTCGACGCAGACCTCCTGGTCGACCCACGTGGCACCGGCGTTGAGAAGATCGGTGCGGAGCGAGGGCCAGGACGTGAGCTTGCGCCCGCGCACGACATCCGCCTCGATGAGCAGCCACGTGGCGTGGCAGATCGCGGCGACGAGCTTGCCCGCCTTGATGAAGTCGCCGACGAACGCGACCGCGTCGTTGTTCAGGCGGAGGTGATCCGCATTGACGACGCCCCCCGGCAGCACCAGCGCGTCATAGCGCGCTGCGTCGGCGTCGACCAGACCGCGGTCGGCGGCGACTGTGCCGGTCTGCTGGAGATGCTCGACCGTGTGGATCTCCCCCCAGACGGGGGCGATCAGCTCGACGTGCGCCGCCGCGGCTTCCAGCGCTTCCCGCGGCTGGAGCAGCTCCGCGCGATCGACGCCATCCGAGGCGAGGATGGCAAGCCGTTTGCCTGCGAGCTGGGCGGCCATCACCAAAGCGTAACCTTGGCGTCGCACACGCGACACGTTCTCGCACGGACAGGATCCGTAGCCCTACCCGTCGGGGCGTCGGATTTTTCACGATGGCCTGAGGCCCGAGGTCCGCGAGAACCTGGGGGTACGGTAGACCGACCGCACACTCGACGGGAAAGGCCAGAGGTGCCCCGCCGGCCCAGACACCCCTTCCTCGATCACGAGGGTCCGATCGCGTTCGCCCATCGCGGCGGAGCCGAGGACGCGCCCGAGAACACGCTGGTTGCGTTCGAGGCGGCGATTGAGTTGGGCTACCGCTATCTGGAGACCGATGCCCACGTAACCCGCGACGGCGTCCTCGTCGCATTCCACGATGAGCGGCTGGACGAGCGCACGGACCGTACAGGCGCGATCGCGGAGCTGGGCATCGCAGAGGTCGAGGCAGCGGATGCGGGCTACAGCTTCTCTGCCGACGCCGGTCGCAGCCACCCGTTTCGGAGCAAGGGCATCCGCGTGCCCCGTCTCGAGGAGCTGCTGATCCGCTGGCCCCGGGCGCGCGTGAACGTGGACCCGAAGTCAGATGCGTGCGTCGTGCCGCTTGCCGACCTTCTCGATCGCCACGGAGCCTGGGGGCGTGTCTGCATCGGCTCGTTCTCCGACCACCGGCTGCGGCGCATCCGTGCCTTGAGCCGGGGCCGGGCGTGCACGTCGATGGGTCCGCACGCCGTCGCGATGGCCCGCGTGGCCTCGGCCTCCGGCCTGATGCCCAGGCAGCACGCGGACTGCGTCCAGGTGCCGGTGCGCAAGGGGCCGATACCGATCCTCACCTCCCGCTTCATCGATGCCGCGCACCGCGTGGGCCTCCCGGTTCACGCGTGGACGATCAACGACGAGAAGGTCATGTACGAGCTGCTCGATCTCGGCGTGGACGGGATCATGAGCGACCGGCCGGGACTGCTTCGCAAGGTGTTCGCCGCCCGCGGCCTGAGCCTCGCCGACGGCGGTCCGCCCGTTCCGTCGCGGGATCGCACATCGGCTTTCCCCCAGTCCGGCCAGTAACACTTGGTCCCGAATCTGGTCCCCGACTCGTCAGAAACGACCCTCGCCAACCCACGGTCACCGAGCTAGATTTGGCTCTAGAAAGCCGAATCCATGGTCATGGGCGCCTCTCATAATCCGCCAGTCGGGGGTTCGAGTCCCTCCTCCGGCATGCTCATCGTCAGTCGGCTGTCGCCCGGCCGGTTCGGACTGGCGCCGGCATGAATCCCGCGCCTGCGATCACGAGGCCGAAGGCTATTGCCCGTGCGGCGATCGCCGGAGCGCCGATCCCGATCGGGTCGCGGAAGACGAGGATTCCGCCCATGATCGCAGCGAGGTTGGCGGCGATCGAGGTGAACGCGATAACGGCTACGCCCGGGCCGAGCTGAAGCGCGCGAGCCGACGCATAGAAGGCCAGCACCGAGGCCGCCAGGGCTGTCAATGTCCACTCGCTGATGATCCCTTTCCACCCCGCGTGCACGGCCCCCGTCAGGTACTTCAGGGCGATGTCAGATACTCCGAACAGCACCCCGGCGGCAACACCGAGCATCAGCCCCTCCGCGGCGGGACCGATGCGCTGATGCGTTGAGATCCTGATCAGTGCCGCACCGAGCGCGAAGACGCCGCACTCGACGGCGATCAGGGCAGCGAGCGAGTAGTGGCGCACCGCGCTGGTGTGCGACCCCCCCGTGATCGCAATCACGGCGAGTCCGATGGCCGTGACGATCACGCCCGTCCATTGGCGCCGGCCGAGCTGAAAGCCGAAGTAGCGCTCGGCGAGCACGGCGAGGAAGACCAACCCGCCAGAGAGCACGGCCTGGACGATCGAGAGCGGGGCGAGGGCGAGGGCGCCCACGTGAAGCCCCCACGCACCAACCGCCACGATCCAGCCCAGCGTGAACGCGCGGGAGCGGAACAGGCCCGCGGCGCTGCTCAGTGGATGACGCGCCCGTACGGGCGGCGCCGACACTGCACCGCGTTGCTTGAAGAGAAACCCGACGTTCGTTCCGAGCGCCGAGCCCAACGCCAAGAGCAAACCGGCGATCATCGCCTCATTCTCCACGAACCGATCGCCGTGACGGCCTTTCGCGCCGCCGTCGCGCAGTGGGAGGCCTGCTCTTCCTCATGGACCGGGACTCGTAGGGCCGCTGCCGGTGCCATAGAGTGCGAGGACGACGAAAACGGGGCGCAGCGGCCCGCGCTCACTGGTGTTCGCCGGGTAGTCTTCTGACGATGATGGTGCCTCTGGCCGTTGGCACGGGAGTGGTGGTAATCGTGGTTGCGATAGCCGTGGTGCTCATCGTGCTCATCGTCGCCGTATCAGCGCGCGGCCGCCAGAAGCGCGGGGCGGAGCGGCGGGCCGAGGGACGAGACGAACCTCCCGTTGACGGTCCGCCGGACTAGCGGACGTCCTGCTTCGCCGCGAGAGCGGGATAGGCTGGCGCGATGCGCGTTGCCATCATCGGAGGCCATGGGAAGATCGCGCTACGTCTGACGGGACGCTTGATTGCTCGCGGTGTGACCGTGGTCGGCGTGATTCGCAACCCCGCTCACGCCGACGACATACGGGCTCTCGGCGGCGAGGCCGTGGTCTGTGATGTCGAGCGCGCGTCAGTGTCGGAGATCGCTGCTGCCATTGGGGGGGCGAATGCGGTGGCCTTCGCCGCGGGTGCGGGACCGGGGAGCGGCGCTGAGCGGAAGCTGACGGTCGATCGCGACGGTGCGATCAAGCTGCTGAAGGCCTCCCTAGCGGCGGATGTGCCGCGCTATCTCATCATCAGCTCTATCGGTGCCGAGAATCCCCCGGAAGGCGATGACGTCTTCAGTGGCTACCTGCGCGCGAAGGCCGAAGCCGATGCCGCGGTGCAGGCTAGCGACCGCGACTGGACGATCGTCAGGCCTGGTCGCCTCAATGACGATCCTGGTCGCGGCCGCGTGCGAATCGAGACCGAGCCGTTCAACGGCGAGATTCCCCGCGACGACGTTGCCGCCGTTCTCGATGCGCTGCTGCAAACGGCGCGCGCGACGCGCCTGGTTCTCTATGTCAACGGTGGCGACGATCTGGTTGAGGAGGCCCTGGCCCGCCACACGTCCACTGGCCACGAGCCTGGGATCCATCCCGGGCTGACTCCGCCTGCTTCATGAACGGCGACATCCCCTGCGGCACCCTGATCCCGACCGCGTAGCACTCCCCCTTTGATCAATTGAGGGTGCTGGGGTGCGGCGCTCATGTGGGACGGGTATGGCAGCCGATGAGGGGGAGCGGATGAAGTTCAAGATCACCACGCACTCGGGGCATGACGCGCCGCCTGACGCGGTCGACCAGCTGCTGGCTCACCTCGGCACCCAGCGCAGCAACGGCCGGTTCAACAAGGTCGGCTCGGAGATCCGGGTGACCTGGCAGGACGCCGAGGTCAGCGGCTGGGACCGCCCGGAACGCATGGAACTCGAGCGCGAGGAGCTGCTCCAGCTGCTCCAAGCAACCTGCGACCGAGTCCCGGAGCTCGACGCCGATTGGTACGCGATCGGCCCGCTCGAGTGACCCAGCTCCGTGACTGACCGTGGCGGTGCTATGACCCAGGCACGCCGATCCTCCTGGCAAGCCGCGCAGGTCTAGACGCATACCACTAGATCTGGGAGGATCGCCTTGGTGACGCTGGTAGGCGCCCAGGGGGAGGAGCACCGGCAGGAGCTCCGCATCGCGCTCGTCATGAATGGCGGCGTCAGCTTGGCCGTCTGGATGGGCGGTGTCACGCGCGAGCTGGACCGGGTTCGGAGCTCCGATGGTGTGTACGGGCAGCTGCTCGACCTGACAAATGCCGAGGCGCGCATCGACGTGATCGCTGGTGCGAGCGCCGGCGGGATAAACGGTGCTGTGCTTGCTCTCGCGATCGCACGCCGCACCAGGGTCGATGACATCCGCGAGCTGTGGATGACCGACGGCGATATCGAGAACCTGTTGCGTGACCCGCTGCAGCGCGACGCGCCCTCGGTGCTCAACGGAGACGCCGAGCTCTTACGCAGACTCCGCGAGGCCATGAAGAACATCGGGAGAAACCCAGCCCCGGGCGACCCGAGCGAGCGGCGGACTCCCGTGCACCTATCGATCACGGGGACGCTCCTGAAGGGCGAGCTCAAGACCTACCCGGACCTGTTCGGGCAGATGGTCCCAGACGTCACCCACCACGCTCTCTTCCACTTTCGCCGCCCCGGCATACCCCAGGAGGGCGACCCGTGGCCGGACGACTTCGCGGTAGCTGCCGACGGACAGGCGGACCTGCCAGCCGAACGGCTCGCGCTGGCGGCGCGTTCGTCGGCGTCATTCCCGGGGGCCTTCGAGCCAAGCTTCGTGCCACTGGGGAGCGGCGGGAACGATATGCACCCGGATATGGCTGGGATCGCCGACTTCACCTCGGCGGGCTGGTTGATCGACGGAGGCGTCCTCGTGAACACACCGTTTCGACCGGCGCTTGACGCGATCAGGACGCTGCCGGCCGAAAGGCCGGTGCGCCGTGTGTTGGGCTACGTGGTTCCCAATCCCGGAGGCAGCAAACAGCCCAATAACGGGATGCCCTCGGCGGGCGAGGTGGTGTTCGACGCGATGAGCCGGCTTCCCCGGGTTCAGTCCGTGGGACGCGAGCTCACGGAAATCGAAGAAAACAACCGCAATGTGCGCCGGCGCCGCGACGCGCGGGACCATTCTCTTACCGCGCTAAACGCAGAGCAGCTAAAGGAAACGGCACGCCTGTTGCTGCCGGCCTATGTGCTCACCCGGACGACGTCTGCGGCCGACGACATCCTGCAGGCGCTCGTGGCGGCGACACGCTCGAGCCCATTCCCGACCGCCGAGCAGGTCGCCGTGCTGAGGCGAGAGCTTCGCGGACTGACCAAGGTGCCATGGGTGCCGCAGCCCGAGACGGTCGACGAGCTGCCGATCGGACAGCCGTGGCAGTGGGGATTCGCCCCTGTCGAGAATGCGGCCAACGTTTCTCTCGAGGTGCTGCAGCGGATGGCGCACGCGGCAGGAGTTGGCGCCAATCGCAGTGTCGGTGCGCTTCGCCAGCGTATGCACCGAGGGCTCCGCCAGCTGAGAGAGATCCATAACCAGAGCAACCTGTACTGGCAAAGTGCGGCGGAGGGCCTGTTTGAGTCCGGGAACGATACGGCCAAGGCACTCGTCTCGGGCTGGAGCGAGTTCCAAGATCCACTCGGCCAACTGGCGCTGGAGTTCGCGGGCGTCGTGACCGACGCGGCCGGCGAGATGAGGCGCCTGAACGTCCGTGAGGAGGACGACCTGCTGCGGCAGATGTTCGGCTCACTCGATGGCGGATCGGCGGAAGAGACGCTGCGCCGTCTGCTGGCTCTCGACGTCATCCAGCGAACCTCCTGCGGAGATCTCGCCGGCATCGACCAAGAAGTCGAGCTCGTCCTGATGAGCGGTGACGCCGAGAACGCGTTCGGGCTCCCCTCGCGAGCCGAGGACAAGCTGGCTGGTCTTCAGGTCGGCCATTTCGGCGCGTTCTACAAGAGCTCATGGCGAGCCAACGACTGGATGTGGGGTCGACTCGACGGCGCCGACCGGTTGGTCCGCACCCTCCTAGACCCGCGACGCGTTCAGGAGGCTGTCCGAACCAGTGAAGGCGTCGCCGCGGCGGTAGCCGCGATGCGCGATATCGCCTGCGACAGTGGCAACCCGCAAGTGGGCGCGTGGCTCGCCAGCAAATGGAGCGAGATCGAACCAGAGGTTCAAAAGGAGCTTCAGGCGCTTGGTCAGCTCGCTGTCGATCCCTCTCTCACGGCGCTTGAAAACTGCTACATGGCAATTCGCCGGCGCGTGCAGGTCGAGATCATCGTGGATGAAATCCCGAAGGTCGCGGTCGCCGTGGCGAACGACCGCGCATCGCACGCGGCCCCGGATTCCCTCGGCAGCAAATGGGAGAGCGAATACCCCGCCGGAAAACCCCTGACCGTGGATGAGGCAGTGAGGGCATTCCTAGCGTCCCATGTTGCCGAAGAGCAAATCGTCAACGAGATCGGGTCTGACCGCTTCACCAAGGTCGCGGCCACGACGGCGGCCGTAGCGGGCTCCGTGCTCGGCGGAGCGCTGCCCGGTCTCAAGGTGCTCAAGCCCGGACTGATGTTGATTCGCGGCCTGCTGCTCACGCTGTATCTGCTGGCGCGCGGCGTAACCGAGTCCAGTAAGACGGGGACCTTCCTCGTTGCGCTGACGCTGGCCCTCGGTGGCGCCCTCGTTGCGATCTATGCGATCGGCACGCACGTGCCAGGCTTCCTGCTTCTACTTGGCGCGGTGATTCTGATCGCAGGCGTCGCACTGGCCTGGCTGCGCAACACCAGGTCTCAGATAGTGCTGTTCGCCGTCATTCTCCTCGGCTCAGCCGCCGGCTATTACGGCGTCCTGCGTCTATGGCATGGACGGCCGAGCTGGGTCGAACCATTGGCAGCCATAGCCGCCGTGGCGCTGGCTGCCTTTGCGGCGACCATGCTCGGCTGGAGCGGCAAGCAGGCGACATCCGACACAGACCGGCTCTAGAGAGCATGAGGACGCGAGCCAGGCGGGGCGTCTTGACCGCACTCGTGATCGCGCCCCTGCTCGGCACCACGGCTGTCGCGAAGGCTCCGCTCACGAAGGGCGTCTACGGCGGGGTTATCGTCGTCGGTCGCGGTGCGGCGGGAGTCAGACTCGGGATGACCCGCGCCCAGGTCATCGCCCGCCTCGGGCGCCCGTTGAGAGAGCTCAAGAACCAGGTCATGTCCTACGAGAACCTCCCGCCCAGGACACCGCACGGGCTGTTCGACCTCTACCTCGAGGACAACCGAGTCCGGATGCTGGTGATCTCGCCACGGATTGGGTGGCAGCTGACGGACGGCAATCACATCTTCGCGAGCGGCGCGATCGCCCGCCTGATGCATCGCTATGGGCACCGTCTCAAGCCGACACGCATCGAAGACGGCGAGCGCGTCTACCGAATCACCGGACGCTACCTCGGCCGAACCGTCTGGACCGAGTTCTACGTCGCGCGCTTCGGGCCAAAGGCGAGCGTGTACGGGTTCGACATGCTGTTCCCACTCGGCGGCTGAAGGGGATCTTTGCCGGTCAGGCGGCCGGACCACCCGAACGGTCTGCGCCGCAGGTGAGCTCAGCGATGAGACGCTCTGCGAAGCTCCGACGAGGATGATCGCCCAGGACGGTCGCGATGTTGTCTTGCCGTCAGGACAGGCCGCGTCGATTCGCGCGCTGGCGAAGGAGCGGCTGGGCTTCCTACGACTCCGGCCCGGGCAGTTGCGGGCAGTCGCAGCCACGGCCGGCGGGCGGGACGTTCTCGCCGTGCTGCCCACCGGGGGCGGCAAGTCTGCGATCTATGAGCTGGCCGGCCTCCTGCGGACCGGACCGACGCTGGTCGTCTCCCCCTTGATCGCCCTGGAGGACGACCAGCTTGCACATCTTCGCACGGCGGGCCTGTCGGCCACGGTCATCAACTCGAAGCAGTCTGCCCGCGCGCGGGCAGCCGCGCTCACAGCCTCCTGCGGCTCCGACGAGTTTGTGTTCGTCTCGCCCGAGCAGCTTTCCAACGTCGAGACGCAGGACACGCTGCGTCGCGCACGACCGGGGCTGTTCGTGGTGGACGAGGCCCACCTGATCAGCCAGTGGGGCCAGGACTTCCGGCCCGACTACCTGCGTCTCGGCGCTCAGGCCGACGCCCTCGGGGCACCGGTGCGCCTCGCGTTGACTGCAACGGCGGCTCCCCCTGTGCGCGAGGAGATCTGTCGGCGCCTCGGACTTCAAGACCCCGAGGTGGTGATCGGCGACTTCGACCGGCCGCATATCGAGCTGTCGGTCCGTCACGTGCACTCGGCCAGGGAGAAGCAGCGTCAGATCGCACGGGCGGCATCCGAGCTGTCGGGTTCGGGAATCGTCTACGCCGCGACGCATGCCCGCGCACAGGCCGCGCAGCAGATTCTCACGGCCGCCGGCCACAAGGTCGCGCTCTACCACGCGGGCCTTTCGACTGCCGCCAGACACGAGGCGATGACGGCGTTCCTGGATGGGTCGACACGGATCATCTCCGCCACCGTGGCGTTCGGCATGGGCATCGACAAGCCCGACGTACGGTGGGTTCTGCACGCCGATGCCCCCGGCTCACTCGACGCCTACTACCAAGAGCTCGGACGCGCCGGTCGCGACGGCAAACCGGCTCACGCCTGCCTGCTGTACCAGCCCAGTGACCTCGCCATCGCTGGACACCTGACTGCGAGGAGCGTCTCGGGCGCCGTCGTGGCCGCCGTGGCGGAGGGTCTCGCGAGAATGTCAAACGAGACCGATGTCAACGAGCTCGCTGCCGCGGTCGGCCTGGGCTCGCGATCGACGGTCCTGGCGCTGGCGCGCCTCGTCGACATCGGCGCCGCCAGCTGGACGGCCGACGGACGGGTCCGCTGGATCGACACGCGGACCATGCCCGACGTGCTCGAGGCATCGCAGGCGGAGACCACCCGGGAGAAGGAGATCGAGCGCTCGAGGCTGGAGATGATGCGCCGCTACGCCGAGCACACGGGGTGCCGCCGTTCGTTCCTGCTGACCTACTTCGGTCAGGACTACCCCGGTCCCTGCGGGGCGTGCGACAACGACCGCCGACTGCTACCCGCCGACCGCCCGGTTGCGCCGTTTCCGGTGGGCGGGCGCGTCGCGAGCGAGCGGTGGGGCGAAGGCACCGTCCAGCGCTACGACGGCGACCAGCTCACGGTGCTGTTCGACGACCACGGCTATCGCAACCTGCTTGTCTCCCTCGTGCTCGAGAGAGGGCTGCTGCGCTCGGTTTGATTCCGTCGGGTATGCGTGCCAGTCCACGCCCCGTCGAGCTCCTGCCGAAACGTGTGCGGCACTCAGGTCAGGTGCGGCATGACCTCCGTCGCGATCAACGCCACGTGGTCAAGGTCGTCCAGGTCGATCACCTGAAGATAGGAGCGGGAGGCTCCGGCCTGCCGATACTCATCCAGTCGGCTGATCACCTCTTCCGGGGATCCGGCTGCGCCGGCTCGACGGAGCTCGTCAAGGTCGCGGCCGATGCGATCGGCGCGCCGCTTCAGCTCGGACTGCTCGCCGGCGCAGCAGATCGTGATCGCGTGCGAATAGACGAGCTCAGTGGGGTCTCGCCCGACCTTTTCGCAGGCGGCCCGCACGCCCTTGATGCGCTCCGCGGTGATGTCGACAGGCGCGAACGGGACGTTGAACTCGTTCGCGAACCGGGCAGCCAGAGCCGGCGTGCGTCGAGTGCCCAGGCCACCGACGATGACGGGAGGATGAGGGCGCTGCAGCGGCTTTGGGAGCCCGGGGCTGTCCCCGAGGCTGTAGTGGGTCCCATGGAACGAGTACCGCTCCTCCACGGGTGTCCCCCACAGCCCCGTGAGGATGGTCAACTGCTCCTCCAGCCGGTCGAACCGCTCGGCGATCGGCGGGAACGGGATCCCGTACGCGGTGTGCTCGGCCTCGAACCATCCGGCACCGAGGCCTATCTCGACGCGCCCGCCGCTCATCGCATCGACCTGGGCGACGGCGACAGCGAGCGGCCCCGGGAGCCTGAACGTCGCCGATGTGACCATCGTCCCGAGACGGATCGTGCTGGTCTCGCGCGCCAATGCGCCGAGAGTGACCCAGGAATCGGTCGGACCGGGAGCCCCCGATCCCGGTTTGATCCGAAGCAGGTGATCCGAGCGGAAGAACGCACCGAACCCGTGCGACTCCGCGGCGCGGGCCATCGCGAGCTGCTGGTCATAGCTCGCGCCTTCCTGCGGCTCGACGAAGATCCTCAACTGCATCGGGATGGCACCGCTGTCATCGCCTTACCCGTCATCCCCAGGAGGCTGCCGTGCCAGCCCGAACGGGCTTCCCTCGGAGTCCTTGCAGATCGCCCAGCGCTCGCCGGGATGCACGACGCTCCCACCGAGCGCCTGCACCGTCTCGAGCGCCGCCGCGACATCGTCCACGGCGAAGTAGGGCAGCGAGAAGGAGTCGCCCGGGCCGCGCCCGCGTGCATGGACGCCGACCGCCGGGTCCGCGGTGCTCGTCTGCCAGCCCTCCCCTTCCGAGGCTTCGCGAGGCTCCAGCTCGACCCCGAGAAGCCCGGCCCAGAAGCGGCGGGCGCGATCGGGGTCGTCGGCGGGAAACTCGATCAGGGAGAGCGGCATGGGCGGCAACCTCAGGGACACTAGCGCCGGATCCACCGCTTCTGAAGAAAGTGCCCAGCGTCAACGCCACCTGTGGTACGTTCGCGCCACAGGCCCGACATTGGGCCGGGCCATGAGGAGAACGGGGGCCGGTATGGCCGACCGAGTGCTTTTTATTGGCTGGGGAACTTCGGTTCGTGGACGCGAGGAGCGTGGCCTCGAGATCTTCAACGAGTCGATGGGACTCTACGGGCGCATGCAGCAGGAGGGTCGGATCGAGAAGTTCAACGTTGTGCTTCTCGATCCCTCCGGTGATCTCAGCGGCTACATCGAGCTTCACGGCTCCGCCGAGCAGCTCTCCGCCGCACGCGAGAGCGAGGAGTTTCGACGTACCCTCGTCGAAGCGAGTCTGATCGTGGACGGCCTGCGCATGATCGAGGGCTTCACCAACGAGGGGATCGCACGCGAGATGGCGCTCTACCAGGAAAGCATCGCGCGGGTTCCGCAGACCGCCTGACACATGGCAGGTCTCATCGGTGCCCCTGCCCGGGTGGCGGGGCGCCGGGGAGACCTCGACGCCTGAACTAAGGCCTCGAGGAATCCGGGTCGATGCAGGCGTCATGGACCCCCAGCCGGGCGATCCGCAGATCGCAGGACATATCGAGTCGGTGGCAACGCGGGCACAGCCGGATACGGACCGGCTCGTGGCGGTGATGCTCGGGCGCTCCTGGCCGGGCGGCACCAGCGACCGGACGCAGGCCGCTGCCCTCGAGTGGGTGCGCCGCTGGGGACCGAGAGGCGTCGCACCCACGCCGCCGGCGTGCAGCTGCGCGGTGGGACGCTGTCCGGTCTGCAACTGACCGGACAACGCCCCGATCTCGCGGCAGATTACGGATGGACTCCGCCTGCGGGGGCGACGAGAATGGCCCGCATAGCTCCCCGCGTGGGCGGTTGTCGCCTGCCGGTGGGTCCAGGCGATCGAGAGCAGGAGGCAGGATGTCCTCGCCACCAGCAGCTTTCCCGACTCCCGTACGGAGCTGATCGCCTCATGGCCACCTCCACTGCGCCGCCCTCACGAACGCGCGACGCAGGCCCTGCCGTCACGCATCTGACGGTGGCCGAGAGGGTGGCTGGCGGCAAGGCCGCCAGAGCGCAGGTTCCGCGGTCCAGCCACGCCGTCTACGAGCCGAAGCCTCGACGGCCGGATCCGATCAGGCTGCTCGAGCGCCAGGCCAAGTCGCGAGTGCCCGAGCTCGTGCCGATTCGCTACGGGCGCATGCTCGTCTCACCGTTCACCTTCTACCGGGGCGCGGCGATGATCATGGCCAGCGACCTGGCGAACACGCCCGACTCCGGCCTGACCGTTCAGTGCTGCGGAGATGCCCACCTGTCGAACTTCGGGGTGTTCGCCTCGCCCGAGCGGCGGCTCGTCTTCGACCTCAACGACTTCGATGAGACGCTCCCGGGCCCCTGGGAGTGGGACGTCAAGCGGCTGGCCGTGAGCATGCTCATCGCCGCTCGCGACAACGGCTTCTCGGCCAAGGACCAGGACAGGGCCGTGCTGGACACCGTCGAGGAGTACCGCGCGACGATGGCGCGCTTCGCCGGCATGAAGAACCTCGACGTCTGGTACGCCCACCTGGACATCGAGGCCACATTGCGGGAACTCGGCTCCCAGCTCACGCCCAAGATGGCCAAGCGCACCGGGAAGGCGCTCGCCAAGGCCCGCACCAAGGACAGCATGTCGGCCTTCTCGAAACTGACGCGTGTGGTGGACGGCGAGGCGCGGATCGTCGCCGAACCGCCGCTCATCGTGCCCATCGCCGACCTCGTGAAGGGCCGCGAGCGCGACGAGATGTTCGAGGAGCTGCGCGGGCTGCTGGGCTCCTACCACGCGACGCTGGAGTACGACCGGCGCGTGCTGCTCGATCAGTTCCACCTCACCGACTTCGCGCGCAAGGTCGTGGGCGTGGGAAGCGTGGGCACCCGCGCCTGGATCGCCCTGATGCTCGGCCGCGACGGTGCAGACCCGCTGTTCCTCCAGCTCAAGGAGGCCGAGGCGTCCGTGCTGGAGGGGTTCCGCGCGCCGAGCGAGTTCCACAACCACGGCGAGCGGGTCGTCGCCGGGCAGCGCCTCATGCAGGCCACGAGCGACATCTTCCTCGGCTGGCTGCACGTCGAAGAGGGGATCGACGGCAAGGCTCGGGACTTCTACGCCCGCCAGCTGAAGGACTGGAAGGGCTCGGCGGAAGTCGAGCAGATGGTCCCCAGGGGCATGGCCGCCTACGGCCGGCTGTGCAGCTGGACGCTCGCCCGCGCTCACGCCCGCAGCGGCGATCGCATCGCAATCGCCGCCTATCTGGGCAAAGGCGCCACCTTCGACCGCGCGCTGGTCGAGTTCTCCCACGCTTACGCCGAGCAGAACGAGCGTGACTACAAGGCGCTCGCGCAAGCCGTCGAGTCCGGACGCATCGCCGCCGAGACCGGCCTCTAGGCCGAATGCCCGAGAGGAGACCGGCGATCGGCCGCAGGCTGTGGGCACTTGCCTCGGTCGTGCTCACGCTGGCATCGGTCGTGATCGCAGCAGCCGTCGCGGTCGGTGGCTTTCCGCAGGGGCTGTCGGTGCTGGTGTGCGCGGTCTTCGCAGGACTGGCGGCGTGGTACGCGGTCAGGCGCCGTGGCTTTTCGCGGCGGCTCGGGGCGGCGGTCGCGGCGCTGCTGCTGGCAGGTGCGATCGCGTTGGTGATCCTCGAGGGACACCCTGTGGCGGACCTGCTGGTGCTGGCGACGATGGCCCTCGCCCTGCGGACCGCCCGCAACGCCTTCCGAGCGCATGTGCGGCTTCCGGTGGCGGCCGCCCCGCATCATCCGGTCCTGTTCTACAACCCGCTTTCGGGTGGCGGCAAGGCCGACCGCTTCCACCTGGTCGAGGAGGCCGCTCGCCGTGGAATCGAGCCCGTCGAGCTTCGACGGGGAGATGACCTCGAGCAGCTCGTCCGAGCCGCGGTGCGGCGGGGGGCGGACGGTCTGGCGGCGGCCGGCGGGGACGGGTCGCAGGCGATCGTCGCGAGCATCGCCTCCGAGCGCGATCTGCCCTATGCCTGCATTCCCGCCGGCACCCGCAACCACTTCGCCCTCGACCTTGGCGTCGACCGCGATGACGTCGTGGGTGCCCTGGACGCCTTCGTCGACGGTGGGGAACGGCGGGTCGACCTCGCCGAGGTCAACGGCCGGGTCTTCGTGAACAACGTGTCCCTCGGCCTCTATGCGGACGCGGTTCAGCGCCCCGAGTACCGCGATGCCAAGCTCCAGACCCTGGTGAGGTCCGTTCCCGATGTCCTCGGGCCGGAGGCAGCCACGGCTGCCCTCAGCTGGGCTGGACCTCACGGGCGCGAGTTGGGGGTGGCGGTTCTGGTCTCCAACAACACCTACCGGCTGGGCCGCGCACTGGGCTCGGGTACGCGTCCGCGGCTCGATCGGGGCGAGCTCGGCATCGCCGTGATCGGCCCCTCCTCCGGACGTCGCGACGGCGCCGGGAGCCGCACGCTCAGCCTGCACCGGTGGTCCGACCGGACCTTCGAGATCGACTCGCCCGGGCCGGTCCCGGCCGGCATCGACGGCGAGGCGACGGTGCTCGACCCACCCCTGCGCTTTCGCATCCGCTCCGGCGCCCTGCGGGTGCGGGTCGCCCGCAGGCATCCCGGCGCCTCCCCGTCCGCCCTCATGCCCGACTCACCACGGCAGACGATCGCAACGCTCCTGAGATTCGCTCTCGGTCCGCCTCCCCGATGACCACGATCCCCGAAGCACCGCCCTCCGGGCGAGGCCCAGCTTCCTGGCTCGCCGAGGCCGAGCGGGTAGACCGGGCGGTGTACGCGGCGGTGGCCCGTACCCCCACCCCGCGCCTGGACGGGGCGATGCGAAGGCTCTCCAAGGCGGCCAACTACTCGCGGCTCTCGATTGCCTCGAGCGCCGTGCTGGCGCTGGCCGGCGGCCGGCGGGGGCGCCGTGCGGCCGCCTCCGGCCTGCTCTCCCTCGCGGTGACCGCCGCCGCCGTCAACCTCGCCGTCAAACCGTTCGCCCGGCGCCGGCGCCCCGACCGCGAGGCGCAGGAGGTGCCTCTCGCCCGTCAGGTTCGGATGCCGGTTTCGCGCTCCTTCCCCTCCGGCCACACCGCCGCCGCGGTCGCCTTCGCGTCAGGGGCCGGCCACGTTCTCCCGGCGGCGAGCGTGCCCCTGCACTCCCTCTCCGCCCTGGTCGGATACTCGCGTGTCCACACCGGCGTTCACTACCCCGGGGACGTGCTCGCCGGCGCCGTGCTGGGGGCGATCGTCGCGGACATCACCTCGAGCCTGCTGGATCGCCGCTGGCCACCGGCCTGAGTCGAGCCGCTCCCCAAGGCGCCCTACGCGACCATCGTGGCAACTGCCTCTCGTTCGGCTTCCTGGTAGTCGCCCTCCACCCGCTTGGTCGTGAACCTCGACGCCTTTGCGGCGGCTTTCTGGACCCGGTCGGCGTCCTTGTTGATCCCGACGACGATCAGCGCGGCCGTTCCTTCGTCGAGGGTCTCGGCGATCTCCTTGACGTCGCGGCGGCTGATCCCGCGAGCGACATGTGCGATCCACGCCCCCAGGCCGGCGCCGCCCGCCGCCACCATCGCCGGCAGGGCCACCGGCGCCGCGACCGCGATCGCGGCCCCGGCCGCAAGTCCCGCCCAGCCGCCGTGCTGGGTGGGCTTCTCGGTCTTGTGGATCTCGACCCGCCCGTCCGGCTGACGGCTGACCACCACCGCGTCATAGGAGCCGATGATGTCGGCCGAGTGAAGCGCCGCGATCGCGGCGTAGTCGGCTTCGGCCTCCCCCACGTCTCCATAGACGCCCGCATAGACGAACATCGGCTTGCTCATGGACCTGTGCGGCCGCCTTCCTGATGTCGAGACGCCCCGTGGGGAACTCCCGGAGTGGATGACCTGAAAGGTTGCCGGTCCGCAGGGCGGGCCACATCATCCCCTTCGGGTCATTGGCGCCTGGCCGCCGATCGCGAACGACACGATCATCCGAAGCGGGTGATGCCCCGTCGCCCGCTGGCCTCGAGTCTGGAGGCATGTCCGTCCCGAACCCGGCACAACGGCCACCCCGGCGCCGCCCCCGCGCGCTGCTCGCAGTCGGAACGCTCCTGCTGGCGTCGGGGCTCGGGCTGGCCGCCTGCGGCGAATCGAAGGAAGAAAAGGCGCACAAGACGGTCTGCTCGGCACGTGCGGACATCAACACCCAGGTGGAACACATCCGCTCGCTCACCCCCTCGGTCAACGCGCTCACGGAACTCAAGAACGACGCGACCGCGATCGCGAACGACCTCAAGAAGATCGGCGAAGCCCAGAAGGACCTCTCCCCCGCACGCAAGGCGGAAGTGCAGAAGGCGACCAGCCAATTCGAACAGGAAGCCGGCGCGGCCCTGAAGGCGCTCACCGAAGGCAGCTCGCCGAGCCAGCTCCGTGCCGCCCTCACCTCGGCCTTCGAACGGCTCGAGACCGCCTACAAGAGGGCGTTGGCTCCGATCAAGTGCAGTTGAGCGAGACCCTCCCGGGTCGTCGGATCGTCACAGGGTCGTGCCCGCCGGTGCGAGCGCGTCGGCTCATCCCGTTGGGGTGATGCGAGCGCCATCCCCCTCTCCTACCGTCCCGACCACAGACTCCCAATCCCCCGAACGGGAAAGGACCACAAGACATGCCAGCTGTCGCACAGGACACCCAGGACACCCTGGCCGGCATAGCGGCCGCCGACGTCGATGTCCTCGAGGCGGCGATCGGGCTTCGCGAGGCCCAGCTAGACCGGACCGGCCTCGATGCCCGCACCTTCGCCCTCGTGAAGATCGCATCCCTCATCGCCCTCGACGCCGCCCCGGCCTCCTACGCGTGGCAGATCGCCAACGCCCTCGATGAGGGCGTTGAGCCCGAGCAGATAATCGGAGTGCTGATGGCGGTCGCCCCGCAGGTCGGAGGCCCGCGCATCGTCGCGGCGGCCTCGGAGATCATGCTCGCGCTCGGCCTGACGCTGCCGGACAGCGCCTGAAAGGAGAGTCCAGATGCCAATGATCAGACGACGCAGACCGCTGCTGAGAGCGGCGGGAGCCGCGGCAGTGGGTACCGCCGCCTACCGCGCCGGTGAGCGCAAGGCAGCCGCCGGAGCGGCCGAAGCGCCCCCTCCGGCCGCACCCGCCTCTGACGCCCCCCCGGCGCCTCAGAGCACGGGGATGTCGGCCGAGACGCTGGACAAGCTCAAGGAGCTCGGCCAGCTTCGTGAGCAGGGCATCCTCACCGATGCGGAGTTCGAGGAGCAGAAGCGCTACCTCCTCGGCGGAGCGTGAGCGGGCGGCCGTGCCGACCTTCGGGATAGTCGGCCTCGGCATTCTGTACGTGGTGCTGCTATTGGTGCTCGGTGTGATGTCTATCCGGAAGGGGCACTGGATCATGTTCATCGTCGGGATCTTCCTGCCGGTGTTCTGGATCATCGGAGCGCTGATGCCCCCGGTCCGTGCCTAGGACGGGGCTGGCCGTCACCTGGCTCGGTCATGCGACCGCCCTGATCGAGCTGGACGGTGTGAGGATGCTGACCGACCCGGTGCTGGGCAGCCGGGTCGGTCCGCTGGTGCGGATCGCATCGCCCGTGGCGCCCGGGGCCATCGAGGAGCTCGACGCCGTGCTGCTCAGCCACCTGCACGCCGACCACGCCGACGCACGGTCCCTTCGCCCGCTCGGAACCGGCATCCGCATCATCGCCCCCGCGGGAGCCGGGCGCTGGCTCGCCTCGCGCGGCTTTCACAACGTCGAGGAGCTCCGCCCCGGCGAGTGCAGCCGGGTTGGAGGCGTGGGCGTGCGGGCGACGCCCGCCCGGCACGGTCACGGGCGCTGGCCGCACGGGCGCAGCGTCCCCCCCATCGGTCTGGTCGCGAGCGGCTCGCGGTCCTGCTACTTCGCCGGGGACACCGACCTCTTCGAGGAGATGGCCAGCCTCGCGGGGGGCATCGACCTCGCGCTGCTGCCGATCGCGGGCTGGGGGCCCACCCTCGGGCCGGGCCATCTCGACCCGGCCCGGGCGGCGGAGGCCACCGCTGTGATCGCTCCTCGCGTCGTGGTTCCGATCCACTGGGGCACGCTGGCCCTCACGCTGCCGGCGAGGCTGCGATCCGGCTCCTCGCGAGCCCCGGCCCGGCTGTTCGCGCAGCTGGCCCGTCGGCGGACGCCGGCCGTGGAGGTGCGGGTGCTGGCCCCGGGCGAGACGCTTCGCGCCTGACGGAGGGTCCGACTCCCGGTCGACCGCCAGGATGTGCCGGCATGAGCGACCGTGGCGAGCGCCGCGCGCACCCCGTTCGTGCGGATCCTCGGTGGTGTGGCTGCTCTCTCCGCTCACGCTCGCGGACTCAGCGCGCTGCTCAGCGGCGTCCAGGTCGCCAGCTTCGGCGGCGGCGATGGGCGGTCGCCCTGATCGGGCTGCTCAACGCGCTCGTCTGGCCGTTGCTGCTGCGGCTCGCGCTGCCGCTGACGGTGCTCACGCTCGGGCTGGGGGTGCTGCTCGTGAACGGCGCGGTGGTCCTGCTCGCCTCGAAGTCGAACATCGGCCTGCACGTGTCGTCCTTCGCGGCCGCGCTCGTCGATCACGATCTGCCATGACCATCGTCAACACCGCCGCCACGGGCGCGCTGGCGATCGACGACGACGGCTTCTGGTACCACAACGTGGTCGAGCGCAACGCCCGGCGCACCGCCCCGGCAGCGAACTCGAGCAAGCCCGGGCTGCTGCTGCTCGAGATCGACGGCCTCGCCCACGAGGTGCTCTGCGGGCGCTGCGCGACGGCAACGCCCCACGATGGCCCGCTGGCTGCGGGAGGGCTCCCACCGGCTCACCCGCTGGGAGACGGACTGGTCCTCCCAGACGGGCGCCTGCCAGGCCGGGCTGCTGCACGGCGACAACGAGGACATGCCCGCCTTCCGCTGGTGGGAGAAGGACCGCGGCCGGCCGATCGTCACCAACCATCCCCGCGATGCCGCGGAGCTCGAGCGCCGTCACTCCGACGGGCGCGGCCTGCTGTTCTCCGACGGCGCCAGCCGCGCGAACATCCTCTCGGGCGACGCTCCCCACAGCCTGCTGACGATGAGCACGGTGCTGCAGCCGCGACCGCCACGGGCGCATCGGCCAGGACTACTTCGCCTACTTCGCCAACCCCTACAACGTCACTCGCACGCTCGTGCTGGTCGATGCGGGAGGTTTCAGCGAGCGTGGCACGCCTCCCGGCAGCGCCGCCTGGACGTGCGACCGCGCGTTCACCGCGCTCGCGCACCTACGCGCTCGTGCGGGCCTGGGCGACGATCATCCAGCGAGACCTTCAGGTCGCCTCGGTGATCGCCGACATGTACGCCGGGCCGGCCGGTGATCTACACGACCTTCCTGGCCTATGACGAGGTCGCCCACCACTCCGGCATCGAGCGTCCCGGACGCGCTCGCCACGCTCCGCCAGCTGGACCGGCAGATCGGCCGCATCGCCGACGCCGTCCGGGCCGCCGCCCGTCCCTACAAGCTGGTCGTGCTCTCCGACCACGGCCAGTCCCAGGGCGCCACCTTCCTGGACCGCTACGGGATGACGCTGGAGGAGCTGGTCGAGGAGCACGTGGACGCGGGCACCGTGGGCGTCGGGGGGCAACCCAGCGAGGCCCTGGGATACATGGGAGCCTCCCTGACCGAGGCCGCCGCGGGCACCGAGCTGTCCGGCGCGGATGCTGCGCCGGGTGTCCAAGCGCCACGGCGACGACATCGACCCGGACGAGGCTCCCCGCTGTCGAGGAGCCGGGCGACGCTGCCCGAGGTGGTCGTGATGGCCTCCGGCTGCCTCGGCCTCGATCAGCTTCCCGCGCGAGCCCGGGCGGGTGACCTTGGAGCGAGCCGAACGCGCTCTACCCGCGGCTGCTGCCGGCCCTGCGCCAGCATCCCGGGATCGGCTTCGTGCTGGTGCGCTCCGAGGAGCACGGGCCGGTGGTGCTCGGTCGCGACGGGCATCCACTACCTCGACGAGGACCGTGTCGAGGGCGGGGATCCCCTCGCGCCCTACGGCCCGAACGCCGCTCGCCACGTGCGCCGCACGGACGGGTTCGCCCACTGCCCCGACATCGTCGTCAACAGCACCTACTGGCCCGAATGGGACGAGGTGGCCGCGTTCGAGGAGCTGGTCGGATCACACGGCGGGCTCGGGCGGCGGTCAGTCCTACCCCTTCCTGCTGCACCCCGTCTAGCTGACGCTTCCCGAGCAGGAGCTGGTCGGCGCCGAAGCGGTGCACCGCGAGCTGCGCCGCTGGCTCGTGGAGCTCGGTCACGAGCGAGTACGGGATCGCCCGCTCCCATCCCGGCCGCGATCGCCCGGCCCCCACGTCCATCCCGGCCGACAGCTGAAAAGAGACGATCACGCTGCGGCCGCCACGGCCGGCGGCTCGGTGGTCGAGGCGGGCTGCACGGTGGGGATCCGGCGACTGAGGACAAGGGCCAAGAGGGCGAATATCGCGAGCACCGAGAGGGCCGAGCGCAGGCCGTCCAGCCGCGCCGTTTCGTTCTCCTTCAGGATCGCGTCCGCGGCGTCCGGGGGTACCCGGGCCTTGTCCAGCGCGGTCTTCAGTTCGGCATCGGAGATGAAGGGGACGCCGCCCGCCAGCTCTGTCGTCGCCTTGGATTTGACCGGAGCCGGCACCGCGCTGTTCTGCTGAACGCCGGTCAGGAACGAGGTGCTCAGGGCGGCGATGACGATCGCGCCCGTCAGCGCCGTGCCGATGGAGATGCCCAGGTTCGTGACGGTGTTCTGCAGACCGCCCACGGCGGCGCTCTGCTCGTCCGGTACCGACGAGACCGTCACGCTCCCGAGCTGAGACGCCAGCGCCCCGGCCCCGAGGCCGGCCAGAAGCATGGGCCAGGTCACTATCTCCGGTCCCGCCCCGGCGTCGAGCGCCGCGACGAGGATCGCGAGTCCCGCGAACAGCCCGAAGAAGCCAAGGCGGACGACCCGGCGCGGTGACGCGTCGGGGAAGAACTTCGGTACCCCCGCGGCCGCCAGCAGGAGGGTGATGGAGAGCGGGAGAAGCCGGACGCCGGTTTCGATGGCGGAGAGCCCGAGCGCCACGGAGAGGAACAGCGGCACTGCGAAGAAGAGACCGCCCTGCACTAAGTACTGGAAGAAGAACGAGGTCAGGCCGCCGCGCAGCGTCGGGTTTCGCAGGATCGAAGGGTCGATGAGGGGCTCGGATCCCCTGGCCAGCAGCCGGTTCTCCCACTCGATGAAGAGCCAGATCACGACCCCGCCCCCGAGCATCAGCCAGATCGTCGGCGACAGGCCGAGCCATTCGGGAGCCCCCGGCTTGGGTTGCACGACGCCCCAGGTGCCCGACCGCAGGATTCCGAACACGATGAGCCCCAGTCCGAGCGCCGACATCGCCGTTCCCACCAGGTCGAGTCGCACCCCCTTCTCGGACACCCCCTCGCCCATTCGCCGCACGAGGACGAGGATCGCGCCCACGATCAGGACCTCGCCCGCGAACACGTACCGCCACGAGAGGTAGCTCGTGAAGAGGCCGCCGACGATCGGCCCGACGGCTATGGCGATCGCCGCGGCGGACGCGACCAGCCCGTACGCGCGCGGTCGTCCGTCTGCTGCGAAGTTGGACGCCACGAGCGCGACGATCGCCGGCAGTATCAGCGCGGCGCCGATCCCCTCCAGGCCCGACCACCCGAACAGGAGCACGCCGAGGTTCGGGGAGATGGCGGTGGTGAAGGACCCGCAGCCGTAGATGATGCATCCGATCGCGAACGCCCGCTTGGGGCCGATGATCTGGCCGATCTTCCCGCCCGTGATCATCAACGAGGCCATCACGAGCGTGTAGAGCGTGATGGCCGTCTGGATCCCCGTCACGGTCGTCCCCACGTCCTTCGCCACCGTCGCGATCGACACGTTCATCACGGAGCTGTCGAGCATCATCAGGAACTGTCCGGAGCACAGCGTCAGCAGCACGAATCCGGCCGCGGCTGCGACGGTCCGGTCGGTGGTGCCCGCTTGGGCCATGTTCGTGAACCTAAGCGCGCGCCCGCACCCGAGCCTCATCCCTTCGGGGTGAAGGCCGAGGGGCCATCGCCCCAAACCGGCCGGCGGCTGCCGGAGATCATGCGATGTGAATGATGTCCGGGGGCAGGTGGTGGGAGAAGGTGCAGGTGTGCCATGAACCCGGACCGCGACATCCCGACGGGCGGCCGCCCGCTGCTCATCCTCTCGCCGAAACCACCGGCCTCGGCGCATGTGGCCCTCGTCGCAGAGGCGGGCCGTTGCGATGTCAAGGTGCTGACCATCGGGTGGGCGGGGCGCCTCGCCGCGGTCGATCGCGCCGCCACGACCTGGGCGGCGGGCGCGGTAGCGGTATGCGGCGACCCCCGCATGCAGGCGACCGTCGCCGCAGTGGCCGCCGGGCGCGACCTGCCGTTCGGATGCATCCCCTCCGGACCGGCGGATCTGCTCGCACGCGACATGAGCTTCACCCCCGAGGATCCCGAGCGAGCGCTCAAGTGCTTTCTCGCCAGAGGCGAACGCAGGATGGACCTGGCCGAGGTCAACGGAGTCGCCTTCGTCAACTACGTGGCGCTGGGCCTCAGGGTCCAGACCGTCCGAAGAGCCGAGGCACAGACAGGCACGCCTCGTCTGCGTGCGCGCGTGACCCGCGGGGCGCCGTCCGGGCTGCGCCGGCTCGACGCGAGCGAACCCGGCTCCGCGCCCGCTCTGATCGTGTCCAACAACCGCTTCGCGGTAGGTCCGGAGGGCTTGGGCGCGAGGTCACGGATGGATGCCGGAGTGCTCGGCGTCGCGGTCTTCGATTCGGGCGTGCAACGCGGGTGCGAGGTGCGCTGGCGGGAGCGCACCTCGACCGGGTTCGAAATTCCCGGCAGCGGACCCGTTCGGGTCGACATCGACGGAGCCGAGAGGCTCCTGCACTGCCCCCTGCGGTTCCGGGTCATCCCCCACGGCCTGCGTGTGCGCGCGAGCGAAGCGTCCTGAGGCACGGGTTCGTCACGGTCCGATGGCCCAAACGCCGCCGCTCTCCTGCGGGCTGGATCTGATGCACCCGTGGTCCACCCGCCACCCGCTCCGGGTTAACCCGAAACGGGTGGTGTTGACACCCCATCCACCGGCTTGCCCACCCCCTTGTGGCCAATCCCGCAATTAGCGATGCTGCGGGTCACGGGCATCACATAGTCAGACGGGGGTGGTTGCGGTGCATACGGTCGACAAAGCGGTTCAACGCGAGTGGCCGGCGAACCTCTCGCAGACGAAGCTCGCGAGGGGCGTGCGTGTCGCCCTCCCCACAACAGGTAGTCGGGCTCACCCCTCCCCCGCTGCCCGCGCGATACGTCTCGCGTCCGCACCTGGTGCGGCGCCTGCAGCGAGGAGCAGGAGGCGACCACGTTCGTGCTCGAGGCACCGGCGGGCTACGGCAAGTCGAGCGTGCTCTCGGAGTGGGCCGAACGCGACGAGCGCCCGTTCGCGTGGATTGGCATGACCGCGCAGCAGGACGATCCGGCGCACCTGCTGAGCTCGCTGTGGGACTCGCTGCTGCAGCCTCGGTGCAGCAGGTACACGGATGAGGGCCCGAGAGCCCTGCGCTGCCGGATCTTCTCGGGCTCGCCGACACCTGCCCGGATGGTGTCCTGGTGCTCGACGATGTCGACCGTGTGCGCTGCGAGCAGTCGCTGGAGCTCATCGCCACACTCGCGCGGGAGCTGTCGCCCTCCGTAAAGCTGGTGCTCGCCTCGCGTGGGGAACCGCGGCTGCGGCTGGGACGGCTGCGTGCCGCACACCGTCTGCTTCAGCTCGGCATGGGAGATCTCACGATGAGCGTCTACGAGGCACAGAGGCTGCTTGCAGAGGCGGGGTTGGCGGTCGACGACGAGACGGCCGAGCGGCTCGCCGACCGCACCGAGGGCTGGCCGGCGGGCATCTACCTGGCAGGCCTGTCATCGCAGACACGGGCACACGAGGGCGAGCATGATGCGCCGCTGGCGGGCGACGCACACATGATCGCCGAGTACATCGGCGAGGAGGTCCTCGGGCCCCTGCCCCCCGCAGCCCGCAGCATGCTGGTTCGCACGTCGATCCTCGATCGGCTCTCGGGTGAGCTTTGCGACGCCGTCCTCGAGGTGAGGGGCACCGGTCAGACCCTGCGCGATCTCGCCGCGGGCGGCATGATGCTGATACCGCAGGACTCAGCCCACAGGTGGTACCGATGCCACACACTGCTGCGCGACATGCTGCGCTCCGAGCTGGAGATGAGCGACCCGGGCGAGGTCCCCCGACTGCACGCCCGGGCGAGCGAGTGGTTCGCTGCACGCGGAGACATCGCAGACGCTCTCGATCACGCCGCCGCCGCCCGAGACGCGACCCGAACGGGAAGGCTGCTGTGGGATGACCCGTCGCGCTTCCTCAACGGCCAGGACGAGCAGGTGGGGCGCTGGCTGAGCTCGTTCACCGCCGAGGAGATCGCCTCCTCTCCGCGCATCTCCTTCGCCCTGGCCCACAGCCACATGGCCTGTGGCGATCTCCCGGCGGCCAGGCGCGAGGCCCACGCGGGCGCCGAGGGACTCGCCCAGGCGGCAGACGACGCGCGGCCGCCGTCGCTGCTCGCCAGCGTCGCGCTGATCGAGGCCGCGACCGGTACCGGGGGGATCGAGCAGGTCTCCCAGAGCGCCGAGCACGCCTACACGCTCGTCGGCGAGGCAAGCTCCCTGCGTCCGCTCTGCTGCCTGCTTCGCGGTGTGTCGCTGCATCTGATGGGGGAGCGGGAGAGCGGTCGCGGATACCTGGATGAGGGGATCGACGCCTGCACGGAGGCGACCCCGTTCGTGGAGGCCCTCACACTGACCCAGCTGGCGCTGATGGACATGGAGGACGGCGACTGGGAGCAGGCCGAGGACCGCACATCCCACGCCGTCGCCCTCCTTGCCGACCACGGTCTGGATACGCAGCGGACCGCCGCTCTGCCCATCGCGACCTTCGCGCTCGCGATGAGCCACCGGGGCGTCGCCGACGAGGCCAAGCGCGCCCTCATCGCGGCCTCGCGGCTGCTCGCCTCGCTGGACGAGTACATGCCCTGGTACGAGGTCGAGACGCGGATAGTGATGGCCCGTACGAGCATCCGGCTCGCCGACGTCTCCCGGGCCCGCTCGCTGCTCTCCCAGGCTTCGAGAACCGCCCGCCGGCCGCGGCCGGTGCCGTGCTTCGTCGCCTGGCTGGACGACGCCTGGAGCGAAATCGACGATGCGAGCGCCACCGCGCTGAACGGCCCGGGATCGTTGACCATGGCAGAGCTGCGGGTCCTGCGCTTCCTGCCCACCCACCTCTCCTTCCGGGAGATCGGCGAGCGTCTGCACGTCTCCGGCAACACGGTCAAGAGCCAGGCGCACTCGGTCTATGCCAAGCTCGGAGCCGCCTCCCGGACGGAGGCCGTGGCCAACGCGTCGGCCCTGGGTCTGATCGACGCTCCCGTCACCTGAGCCGGTCGGCCTGCCAGCGCTCCGCGCCGCCCTGCGGGATCGATCTCCCCGCAGGCGACCCCGCTCGCAAAGCGCGCACCCGGCCGCCTTCACGTCAGCCGGGTGCGCCGGGGTGAGGGTGCGCCTCCCTGCGCTTGTGCGACGAGACGTGGATCTGGCCGCGGGACAACGCTAGGCGCCCGGCTCGCTGGGCGCCTCACCCAAACCGGATGATCGCGAGCGTGTGCGCCGACGGCGTAAACCACCCTCTGAACGCCGTACTTGACCGGGTCTACGCCGGTATTTCCCACCGATAGCACTGAGGCGGCCGGGACCTACCGTGCTTGTGATGCGTGAACGCACACAAGCGGCGCCATCCGGCGGGCCGATGGCGCATAATGGGATACTCAGAAAGTCTCAGGCCGGGCTTGAACAGATGAGGTCAGCTCCTGCGAGAACGGTACGAGTCGTCGTTGCCGACGACTCGGTTGTGATCCGCGAAGGCCTCACCGCGATGCTCTCCTCCCACCCCGGCGTCGAGCTGATCGCCGCCTGCGGGGACGGCGACGAGCTGGAAGGGCTGGTCGCCCGCGAGCGCCCGGATGCCGTGATCACGGACATCCACATCTCGGCGGTGGGAGCCGAGGACGGCGTCGGGCTCGCTGCTCGCCTGCGTGACCGCGACCCGGAGCTCGGGCTCGTGATCCTCAGCCAGAGCGTCGAGCCCGACCACGCGGTCCAGCTGATGAGCTCCGGAACGAGCGGGCGGGCCTATCTGCTCAAGGACCGGATCGAAGACGCCAGCGAGCTGGTGGAAGTGGTTCGCACCGTCACGACCGGCGGCTCGGCGATCGACCCGCTCGTCGTGGAGGCCCTGATCGCGGCCCGGGCCTACGAGAGCCGCTCCCGCCTGCGGGAGCTCACCCCGCGCGAGCTGCAGATCCTCGCCCAGATCGCGGAAGGCAAGAGCAACAGCGCGATCGCCGCATCCCTCGTCCTCACCAAGCGGGCGGTCGAGAAGCACGTCAACGCCATCTTCGCCAAGCTGGACCTTCCCGACCCGGCGCACGTGAGCCGAAGGGTCAAGGCAGCCCTCCTCTTCCTCGCCGAGGAGGAGGAGCGCCATCTGTTCGAGCACTAGGCCGGCTCTGCCGGATCTCGCCCGGAGGCGGCGGGGCGCTCGGACTCGGTGACCGGCTGGCCGTTCGGGTCTACTGCGGCCGGCCGGGTCGGCTGGCCCTCCGCCGAGGCGGGGGGCTCCCGGCGGTTGCGGCTGAACGGCCAGGAGGCCCGCAGCTGGGCCATCGCCTCCCCGGGGACCGCATCGGGGAACTCGGCCGCTGTCTGCCGGCGCAGCTCGGCGACCCCCAGGGCGGCCAGCGCGGCGAAGCCGAGAACGGGCAGCAGCTGGCGGGTGGCCGGCGTCGGGCCCCAGAAGACGACGAGCAGGAGCACCACGCCGGCGGCCGCATAGGACCCTGCGACGTGGGCTTGCAGCCATGGAGCGCCGGCACGCCGCAGGAACATCGCCGGCCGGGTGCTCCCCGCCAGCCACGCTGCCGCTACGAGCACCAGCCCGTACAGGACCATCGCAACTGCGATGTCATAGAGAAGGGAGGTGCCGATGGACCAGATCGCCTCGCCCGCCGGCTTGTTGGCAGGGTTGGCCACGAGGCCGTTGACGATCGCGTTGCCCGCCACGCGGCGCGCGAGCAGCAGCGCGACGCCGACGCCGAAGAAGCACCAGCCGGTCGACCGCAGCGCGAATCGGCGCCAGCCCGTCGCGAGCGACACGGCGAGGGCGAACATGGCGAGGGCCAGGAGCGGAAGCAGGATGGCCAGTCCCTTGATCGCCTTGGCGATGTTCTGGGCCGTGCTCAGCTGGTTGGCCCGCATGATCACGATCCGCCCGCTGCTGGCGGGCAGGGTCAGTCCGAGCTTTTCCTGGGCGGCGCCGCGGACCGCGGCACCGGACGAGCCAGACAGCTTGCCGCGGACGGTTTCCACCTGGGAGCTGAGGCCGAGTTGCTTGCCGAGTTCGGTCACGAGTTCGTGAACGTTCAGCGCGACGACACCTCTTTCCGTCGAGACCACCTTCCCGCCCCCGTTGATGATGGTCAGCAGCTCACGGTGGGCGACCTGGTTAGCGCGGCGCCACGTCGCCTGCACCCTCGAGGTCGCGAGCAGTTTCGGCACCGCCCGGTCGGCGATCTGGCGCAGTCCCGCCGTCAACGGGCCGGAGAGGCCCTTGAGTTCCGAAGGCAGCTCCGTCCGCAGTTTTTCCTGGACGTTGATCGAGGTGAACAGTTCGGCAACCAGATACGTGCTCAGCGCTTCCTGCACGTGTGGGTCCTCGAGCACCCGACTGCTCGTGTTCGTCCAGTTGTCGGTGCTCAGCGCCTGCCGGTTGACCCACACGGCAAAGCAGGCGAAGAAGCCCAGCACCGTCGCGACGGCGAGCAGGCTCGGGACCAGGATCCGGTGCGGGCGGTCAGGCTTGGCGAGGAGCGTCGGGACGTTGGCGCTCACGGTGACGAGGATCGAATATGGACGAGCGCCCGGCATCATCCCTTTTGAGTGATGCGCCCTCGCAAGCCCCGCCTAGCCTGGGTGGCACAGGTTTCCCCAAAGCGGGCGACCGACACAACAGGAGGTGCCCCTCATGACCCCCAATGGACACGCGGTCGCCGACACCCAGGCGGGTCGGAGACCCCGCGAGCTGCAATACAGCGAAGTCGAGGAGACCCATGGCTACGGATGGGTGGTCTTCTCCGGCGTGATGATCATGCTGGCCGGGACGGTCAACTTCCTCTACGGCCTCGCCGCAATCGCCAACTCGCACTTCTACGTGGCGAACACCCATTTCATCATCAGCAACCTGAAAACGTGGGGCTGGGTCGTGATGCTGGTCGGCGTCCTGCAGATGTGCGTTGCGGCCGGCATATGGGTCCAGGCCGCATGGGCGAGATGGACGGGCGTGGCGATCGCCGGGCTGAGCGCCGTCGCCCAGCTGATCTTCATCCCTGCCAACCCCTGGCTTGCGCTGGCCGTCTTCACGGTCGACCTGCTCGTCATCTACGGCCTGATCGCCTATGGAGGCAGGCTCGAAGAAGCCTGAGCCCGTCGCACAACCCCCCTCACCCGAGCCCGGCGCGAGGCATCGCGCCGGGTCGCGGTGGGACTAGGGCACGTAGACCACCACGGTCCGGGCGACCCGGTCGTGAAAGCAGCGTCGCCGGTCGTCCCAGAGCATCATCACGAACCCCAGCAGGAACACTATGGCCCCCGCGCAGAGGGCCGCGAAGCGCAGCAGCGCCCGGCGCGGCTTGAGTGGGCCGCGGCCGCGGGAGTCGACGACCGCGATCGACATCACACGCTGGCCGGGGGTCTGCCCGGTCGTGGACCAGAAGAAGACGAAGTAGCCGACCGACCAGAGCACCCACAGGACTCCCCCCAGCGCCGCGACGGCCTTGTCCACATCGGAGGGCAGATGCAGGATCGACAGGGCGAGGCCCACGGTCACCCCCACGACCGCGGCGCTGCCATCGACCACGAGGGCGTCGATGGCGAGGCCGATCGCCCGCGTCACCAGGCCGGCGTAGGCCCGCGCGCCGTCACGCTCCGCGGCGACCGGCTCGGAGGTCCCGCGGAGCCTATGGATCGCCTCCAACTGGGCACGTTCCGTGCGCGCCCGCGCCGGCTCGACGTTCATCACACGGGCCTATCCGGCAGCGGTCCCCTCGGCTTGACGTCGCCGGTGGAGACATCGGTGCGACGGCGGGCGAGCCTGTCGGCGAGGCGCTGGACGCGGGCATCCGCCTTGCGCGAGCGATCTCGCGCCCGCGCGGCAACCTGGTCGAGGAACCCCGTGCCCTGATGGGCAATCGCCTCGGTGACCGACGGGCTGCGCGCTATCTCGTCCACGAGGATCCAGACGGCCTGGTTCTCGAGCAGCTGCGCGACGGCCTCTTCCACGAGCGGGCTGCGCAGGGCGGCCGCCAGCAGCCGCTCGGACTCGGGGCCCGCAAGCGCACGGTCGGCGATCTCCTCCGCGATGCCGTCCTCCAGCAGCCGGTCGATGACGCGCTGGACGACTCCCGCCGCCTCGATGCGGTCCAGCGCCCGGTCGACGAAGTCGTCCTCGAGCAGCCTGGCCAGCACCGTGTCGATGACCCGGATCATCGCGCTGTCGAGGACGGGGGCGAGCTCGCGGCGCATGCTCCTCTCCAGCGCCCGGCCCTCCCCGACCAGGGAGGCGGTGAGCCGTAGGGGGACGCCCGCAGCCCGCGTCCCGGTTTGGTAGAGCGAGGCGACGAGGCTCAAGGAAGGTGTCTCTCCGCGATGTCTTGTGGCAACCGGATGTTGCCTGTCAGGCCTGGCTCAACGTTAACCCGCAGGACCTGGCGACGCAACCCTGCGCGCACCACGGCTGCAGGTTCACCCCTTACGGATGAGGCGGGTCGATCCGGGGAGCGCGATCCTCGCAGTGTGAGCCCGGGTCAGATCGGAGAATCATGAAGCTGTTCCGCCGCCGCGGGCGCGATATCCCGGACCAGCCGCCGGCCGATCTGGACGTTGCGTTGGAGGACCCCGCGCCAGCGGTCTCCGAGCCCGAGGGCTGGACGCTGCCCGAAGGGGCATATGTGACCGACGGGGCCTCGCTGTTCCGGGTCGCTCACGCGTTGCGTGACCCGCGCGGCGGCGAGCTCATCGTCGAGCTCGAGGACTGCCGCACGCTGGAGCTGATCCTCTGCCCGGCCAGGGCGATGGTCGACCTCGACCTGGACACGGTGACGCCGCGGGCCATCCGCTGAAGCGGGTCATCCGTTTGGGGTGATGCCGCGCCGCGGCGGGCGGGCAAAGATCGAGCACCTAAAGCTTGGAAAGGACCGAAACATGCTGATCGCAACCAGTTACCCGCTTCTCGAAGTCTTCTGGACGATGCTGATCTTCTTCGCATTCGTCGTGTGGATCTGGATTCTCTTCACCGTGATCGCCGACCTGTTCAGCCGTCATGAGGCCTCGGGATGGGTGAAGGTCGGTTGGATCATCTTCATCGTGCTCCTCCCATATCTGGGCGTGTTCGTGTATCTGATCGCAGAGCACAAGGGCATGACCGAACGCGCCATCCAACGCCAGCAGCACGCCCAGTCCGAAGTCGCCGACTACGTGAAGTCGGTCGCCTCTTCGGACGATCCGGCAGAGCGGATCGCCAAAGGCAAGGCCCTGCTCGACAGCGGCGCGATCACCCAGGCCGAGTTCGAGCAGATCAAGGCGAAGGCGCTGGCCTCCTGACGGCCGGCGCGAGGACTCGAGGGCCCCGGTCACGGATGGGCCGGTGGAGGCTATGGCCTGTGGCTGCTCGACCGCGAGTCCAGGCGCTGGGAGGTCGACGAGAGCGAGGGGACGCGGGTGTGGTTTGAGCTCTGAGTCCCGTCGGTGCCAACCTCAGCCTGCGGCGAGGGCCGCGTCCGGCTCGGCGGCCCCTTCCGCTGAGCGGATCGCGGCCTGTGCGGCGGCGACCCGCGCTATCGGAACCCGGTAGGGGGAGCAGGAGACGTAGTCGATCCCGGGGTGGTGGAGGAAGTCGATCGAGTCGGGGTCACCGCCGTGCTCCCCGCAGACGCCGAGCTTCGAGCTCGGGCTTGGTCCCCCGCCCCACGATCCAGGTGGTCACAGGCCTGCAGTCTCGCACCCCGGCGGCGCATCGGCGGTTCGGCACGATGCGATAGCTTCGGCGGCTCCTTGAGGTTGCTCACCTACGACGACGGAACCGGCAACCAGGCCGGCGTCCTGCTCGGCGGGGACATCGTGCCCGTCGCCGCGCTCGGAGCACCCGCCGTTTCGGTCCGCGGACTGCTCGGCGCCCTCGATGCGGCGGGGCTCGCAGCCCTCGCCGAGCGCGCCTCGCAGGCGTCGAAGCGGATCCCGCTGGCGGCGGTCGGTCTCGCCGCCCCCGTCCCCGACCCGGAGAAGATCATCTGCCTCGGCCTCAACTACCGCGACCACGCCGCGGAGACCGGACAGGACCCACCGGCGGCGCCTTTGTGGTTCGCGAAGTTCGCCAACTCGCTGCTGGGCAGCGGCGGGGAGATCCTGCTGCCTGCGGCCCATCCCGACTACGTCGACTACGAGGCGGAGCTCGCCGTCGTGATCGGGCGCACCGCCCGCCGCGTCGATGCCGGGCGGGCGCTTTCCCACGTCGCAGGGGCGATGCCCTTCAACGACGTCAGCGCCCGCGACCTCCAGTTCCAGAACCAGCTGTGGACGAGCGGCAAGGCGATCGACACGTTCGCCCCATGCGGACCTGCCCTGGTCACGCTCGATGAGATCGCCGACCTGCAGGGCCTCGCCCTGCAGACCCGCGTCAACGGCGAGGTCGTCCAGCGCGGCAACACGCGGGAGCAGATCTTCGGGGTTGCCGAGACCGTCGCCTGGCTGTCACGGACCATCACGCTCGTGCCCGGGGACATCATCGCCACGGGCACTCCCGCCGGGGTGGGCGCCGCCCAGGGCCGCTTCCTGCGCGCGGGAGACACGGTCGAGGTGGAGGTCGAGGGACTCGGGACGGTGGCCAACCGGGTGGCGGCGGGAGCCTAGGTCAGGGCCCGCCGCGCGAGGACCCACGCGTCGTCGCGCAGCTGGCGCCCGCGGCGCGCTCGCCCGACGTTGAACCTGCGACAGGCGCGTTGCGGGTCGGCGAGCTCCTCACCGAGCTCGGCGGCGTGCCCGCACAGGACCGACGTGGCCGCGCGGCGCAGGCTAAGGCCCTTCTCCGCCGGCAGGTGCCACAGGCCGAGGTCCGCCGCGTCCGCCGGCGGGGCGGCACGGTGGCGAGCCCCTGTCTGGATCCTCCTGGCCACGCCTGAGAGGTCGTGATAGCGGACGCGTCCGAGAGCCCCCGCGAGCGTGAGCAGCTGCTCTCCCGTCGGCGCCGCGCCGTCGCCGCTCAGCCGGGTCTCGAGCTCGTCACACGCGGCCATGAGATTTCCGAGGGCGCCCGGGTTGCCGCCCAGCAGGTCGCCGCCCACCCACGGTGGCGGGTCCCCCGAGCCCCCCATCTCCAGCGCCAGCCGGCCGATCGCCCCGCGGCTGGAGCCCACCGCCGCCGGTCCCCCCACCTCCCAGTCGGGGGGATAGGGGATGAACAGGCACCCAACCTCCTGCGGCCCGGGTGCGGCCGCGAAGACCCTCTCCGCGTGCGGCCAGACGCAGTCGGCATTCGGGAGCCAGAGCTGTGCCGCGCCGGGATGTCCTTCCGACGCGGTGCGAACCGCCGTGCGCAGCAGCCGCGAGGCGGAGAACGCCGTTCCGGCCGGTATGCGCAGATCGCAGGGGACGAACTCGACCTCAAACGATGCAAGAGCGTCGTGAAGCCTTCTCGCCCTGCGCCCGAGCTCGCGGGGAGAGGTGGCGTTCGTGACCAGGGCGATGTCGCAGGGCGCACCGCCCAGGCGCAGCGATGCCGCCTGCGTCAGAGCGCACTCCAGGTAGCGGACGGGAGAGCCGGTGCGGACGGAGGGATGCGGCGGAAGGGTGGCGTTCGCATCGTCCAGAAAGAGATGGAGCGCCACCAGCGGTAGGGCGTCCCGGGGGGTCATGCCCATCCATCGGCAGCTGCGGTGCGATTACTGACCGGCGGCGCGGCGGTAGCGCGCGACGGCCAGGGGTGCGAAGACGGCGATGATCGCAAGCGACCACGCGACGGCACCCCACACGTTGTTGTGGGCCGGAGCGCCCAGCCACAGCGATCGCATGGCGTCGACCGTGACCGTGAAGGGGTTCACTTCGGCGAAGCCGCGCAGGGCTTCGGGCATCGAGGCGACGGGCACGAAGGCGGAGGAGATGAACGTCAGCGGGAACACGGCGATGAACCCGACCGAGTTCGCCGCCTCGGGCGTGGAGACCAGCATCCCCACCCACGCGAACACCCACGAGAAGGCGTAGCCGAACAGCAGCAGCAGGGCGGCGCCGCCGACCGCCTGCACCACACCGGTGTGGAAGGAGAACCCGATGAGCAGGCCGGTGATCACCAGGATCGTGGCCGACAGGCCGTTGGTCACGATGTCGGCCAGGGTCCGTCCGGCGAGGACGGCGGGACGGGCCATCGGCAGCGAGCGGAAGCGGTCGATCAGCCCCTTGTGCAGGTCCTCGTTGAGCCCGAGCGCCGTGACGAACCCTCCGAAGGCGATGTTCTGCACGATGATCCCCGGGATCAGGTAGTCGGCGTAGCTGTATCCGGGCGTCTTGATGGCGCCCCCGAACACGTAGCGGAACAGCAGCACGAACATGATCGGCTGCACCGTGAAGGCCAGCAGCAGCTCCGGCGCGCGGGGCAGGCGCACGAGGTTGCGCTCGGCGATGACGAGGGTGTCCGTGACCAGGCGCCTCACCCGGGCACCTTCTCCTCCTCGGGCAGCTCCGCGGCATGCCCGGTCAGGGACAGGAAGACGTCGTCCAGCGTGGGGCGGCGCAGGGCGATGTCCTCCACGCCGACCCCGGCCTCGTCCAGACGGCGCACCGCCTCGACGATCGCTCCTTCGCGACGGCGCACCCCCACCGTCACGAGGTCCCCGTCGACGGTGGGGGACTCGTCGGTCATGGCCAGCAGGGCCTCCACGGCCGCCTCCGCGCGGTCGGCCTCGTCGAGCCGTATCTCCAGGCGCTCGCCTCCCACCCGGTCCTTGAGCTCGTCGGGGGTGCCGCGGGCGATCACCCGACCGTGGTCGATTACCGCGATCTCATCGGCGAGGCGGTCGGCCTCGTCGAGATACTGGGTGGTGAGCAGGACCGTGGTCCCCTCCGCGACGAGCTCCTCGATCGTGCCCCACAGCTGCAGCCGGCTGCGGGGATCGAGCCCGGTCGTGGGCTCGTCCAGGAAGAGCACCGGAGGCCTGGCGACGAGGGCCGCCGCGAGATCCAGCCGGCGGCGCATCCCGCCGGAGTATCCCTTCGCCGGCCGGTCCGCCGCCTCGAGCAGTTCGAAGCGCTCGAGCAGGGCCCGGCCCCTGGCCTTCGCATCGGCCCGCGTCTCGCCGTAGAGGCGGCCGACCATCGTCAGGTTCTCCAGGCCGGTCAGGTTCTCGTCGACGGCCGCGTACTGCCCCGCGAGCCCGATCCGCTCGCGCAGCCTGGCCGCCTCGTGGACGACGTCGAGGCCGGCGACCTGAGCGGATCCTGCATCGGGCAGCAGCAGCGTCGTTAGGATGCGCACGATCGTGGTCTTCCCGGCGCCGTTGGGGCCCAGCAGGCCCAGCACCGACCCGGAGGCGACCTCGAGATCGACCCCCACCAGGGCGCGAACGTCGCCATAGGACTTCACGAGCCCGCTCGCCGTGATCGCTGGTTCCGGACGAGGGGGGGCGGGAGGCATCCCGGCAATCTAGCGAGGTCCTCCCCGCCCGCCGACGGGCCCGTGCCCGGGTGGGTTGATACCCGGCGCGGACGGGGTAGGGTGGGAGCATGGACGATCAGTCGCTCCTCGCTCGCATCGAGGCCCTGGTCGCCGAGGAGCACTCGCTGCAGGGCAGCGAGGAGGGCGATGCGGCCCGGGCGGGTGTGGAGGACCTCGAGGCGGACCGGCGCCGGCTGGAGCGGGTGACGGTGGAGCTCGACCGCTGCTGGGACCTGCTGCGCCAGCGCAGGGCGCGCCGCGATGCCGGTCAGGACGCGGACGAGGCCCGCCCACGCGACCCAGCCACCGTCGAGAGATACCTGCAGTAGAGCCCAGCACCTCGACCCGCGCCGCCCGCGAAGAGAATCTCGCGCCGGCGCCCGACATGACCCGGGCGCGGGTGGGGCGCCGGGTGATCGTCCTCGCGGCGGTCATCCTCCTCGTCGTCGCCGTGATCACCCTGGTTCCGGGCCTGGCCGAACTGCGGCAGCGGTTCGCCCATGGGAGGCCGGGCTGGCTGGCGCTCGGCGCCGTGCTCAAGGTCCTCTCCGGCCTGGCGTTCGTGGCCGTGTTCCGGAGCGTGTTCTGCAGGAACATGAGCTTGGGGATGAGCTCGGAGATCGGGCTGTCGGAGCTCGGAGCCAACGCGGTCGTGCCAACCGGCGGGGCCGGCGGCCTGGCACTCGGGGCGTGGGCCCTGAACCGCGCGGGCATGGACGGCGGGCGGATCGCCCGGCGCAGCGTCGCCTTCTTCTTCCTCACCAGCCTGCCCAACGTGGTCGGCGTGATCGTCATCGGGATCGGGCTGGCCCTCGGCGTGCTGCCGGGCCGGGCGAGCCTGGCTTTGACCGCGGCGCCGGCGGCGATCGCCGCCGCGGCGATCTTCCTGACGATCGCCGGCGGGCGCTGGGCCGGCAGGCGGGGCGAGCGCCTGGCCGCCAGCAGGGGGCCCGAGTCCCGCCTCGCCCGCACGCTCGCCGCCCTGTCCGGCGGCGTGGAGGAGTCCCTGGGCCTGCTGCGCACGCTCGACCCCTGGCTGCTGCTGGGCCTCCTCGGCTATCTCGCCTTCGACGTGATGATCCTCTGGGCCACCTTCAACGCATTCGGCTCCGCCCCCGCCCTCTCGATCATCTGGATCGGCTACCTGATCGGCGAGCTCGGCGGCCTGATCCCCATTCCCGGGGGGATCGGCGGCGTGGACCTCGGGCTGGTCGGGACCCTCGTGCTCTACCACGTCTCCGTCGGCGCGGCCACCGCCGCGGTCCTGGCCTACCGTGGCCTGGCCCTCCTGGTCCCGGCCCTGCTCGGGGCGGTCGCGTTCGTGATGCTTCGCCGCAGCCTCGCCCGCGAGGCGCTGGCGATCTCGAGCTGCGGCCCCGGCGATCAGGTCGAGATCATCGGCCGGGGCAGCGTCCAGATCTCGCCCTAGCGGGGCCGGTCGACCGATCAGGGCCGCCCCTCGCCGGCCGAGACGTTGCGGTTCCACTCGACCCAGGCCACGCCCCGGCGCCCGTCCTGCGCGAGCACCCGGCACATCGCCCGCGGGAACTGGGACACGCGACCGTCCGGGGCCTGCAGGCGCAGCGGCCCGAACGCGATCGGCTCCACCTCCACCGCGAGCTCCTCGCCGTAGAGGATCCGGGCGGAGGTGACCAGGCCGTCCGGACCGACCTCCTCCGATGCCCTGACCCCATCCAGCTCGTCGACCCCTCCGGACGGAGGCTGCACGTAGCCGACCCCGAGCGGCGGAGCGTCTGCAAGACGGAACTCGACGCCGTGAAAGCGGGTCCCGTCATCGAGATGGCCGGCCGACCACATCCACTCCGCCGACCACCAGTCGCGGGTGCCCCAGGAGTGGTCGCGCTGGCCCACTCCGTTGAGCTCGAGCGTCTCCTCCCCGAGGCGCACGGTGCCCCGCACGCTGCACGGGATCTCATACCGCGTGGCAACCCGGTATCCATAGGGATCACCGCGCGTCTCCCACTCGAGGTCGAAGGAGACGGGCAGTTCCGGTCCCTCCTCCCCGCGCAGCAGACCGGCGGCGTCGGGGAATGACTCACCGACGGCCTGCAGGCGCACGCGGAAGCGCCGCAGGGCCGCCAGGCAGTCGTGCTCGATGCTGATCCGGTCGGTGGTCACGGTCAGCTCCTCCCCTGCCGGCAGTGGTGCCGCGAAGTCGATCACGGCGACGGTGGGACGGTCGGGGCCGCAGATGCAGGCCGTCACCCAGCTGACGCCGAGGTTCGGATAGAGGCCAAGGCGGGTGTAGACGCCCAGGCTCGCGTCGTCGGAGACCGCGTCGAAGTACCAGCTCTCGTTCCAGAGCTGCTCCGAGCCCGGCGTGTGAGGCGCCTCCTCGCCCGGGCCCGGGCGCAGGGCCGGAGGGCGACCCTCCCCGGCCGCACCGAGCAGCTCGATCGCATCGAGGTCGATGACCTGCTGGGCGTAGCGGGCGAGGCTCGTCAGGAACATCTCGTCACCCCGCTCGGTGCGCTCGACGAGCATCGCCGGTGCGACCGTCATGAGGATCCCGAGGAACGCCTGGCGGCGGTAGCCCTCCCAGCACTGCTCCCAGCCGAAGCCCCGCACTCCGTGGGCATGGAGCGCCTCGTGGTACTCCCGCACGAGGGCCTGCTCGTGGGCCCGGCGATCCTCCACCGCCAGCGAGCCGCCGAGCAGGTAGGCGGCGTCGGTCATGACCGGGCCCCAGCTCACCGTCTGCCAGTCCACGGCCACGAACCGCCGGGGGGCGTCGTCGGTGCCGAACAGCATGTTGTCGAGCCGGTAGTCGCCGTGCACGAGGCCGAGCGGCGGGCGGCGGTCTGCGACCCATCCGTCGAGGGAGGCCACGAAGCGCCGGCACACCTCCTGGTGCTCGGGGGTGACACGATCCCCGTGACGCTCGAGGAACGCCGGCAGCAGCTGCGCCACGAGCGCCTGGCTGAGCACCGTCTCCTGGTTGAGCCAGGGCGTGGCGCCCAGCTGCGAGTCCCCGAACACGGGCGCGTGGAGCCTGGCCAGCTCGTGGATGGCGAGCCTCGCCTCCGCGACGGTGCAGCCTGCGATCTGGTCGCCCTGGACGGCCGGGTGCGACATCCTCCAGCAGGAGGGTGAACCAGCCCTCCTGCGGGTCGATCACCGCGAGGTGGCATTGCGCCAGAGGTCCCCCGATCCGCGGCGCGAGCTCGCGGTAGAAGCGGACCTCGCGCTCGTAGACCCCGAGCCCGACCCCCGCCGAGCGGCTGCTCTCGTCCGTGGAGGCGGTCTTCAGCACGACGGACTCCGGACCGCTGTCCGGCCCGGCCGCGTACTCGATCCGCACACGCCGGCTCTCGCTCATCTGGCCGGTGCCGATCGGCTCGATCTGAAACCCCGCGATCGCGCCGGTCTCGAGCACCTCCTCCAGCCAGGCGGCCGTCAGGTCCTCCGGACGCCGAAGCACGGCCGGCTCGGAGGACCTCATCGGATCGATCCCCGCCCGGTGGCTCAACCCGTGTAGAGCCGGGCCAGCGACTCGGCGACGCACACTGGCTTCTCGCCGCCCTCCCGCTCGAAGGTGAGCTCGTTGGTGATCTGGATGCCGCCGGGTATGTCCTCCACGGCCGTCAGCTTCGCCCGCATGCGCACGCGGCCGCCCACGGGCATCGGCGCCGGGAAGCGCACCCGGTTGAGGCCGTAGTTGACGCCGAAGGCGAACCCGTCGAATTTGAACATGTCATAGGAGAAGCGCGGGGCCAGGGAGAGGGTGTAGTAGCCGTGGGCGATGGTCCCGCCGAAGGGGCTCTCCCGCGCCCGCTCGGGGTCGACGTGGATCCACTGGTCATCCCCGGTCACCTCCGCGAAGCGGTCGATCTTCTCCTGCGTGACCTCGTGCCATTCGCTGACGCCCAGCTCCTCGCCCAGGTGGGCTCTGATCTCATCCGGGCCGGTCAGGGTGAGCATGTGTGGGTGTTCCTCCTTCGTGGGGACTGGGGCCGGGTCGGACCGGGGCATCCGATTGCGCCGTCCAATCGTATGCGTCGCCGCTCGGGAGCGGTTTGGCGGCGGCCAGGAGGGGAACCTTTCTGGGGATGAGCCGGATATCCGATTGGCCCGGCGGAGGAGCCCCCGTACACCGCAGTCATGCCGGGCGCAGCCCTGCCGGGAGCGGTGTGCACTACTCGGGACCGCTGCGTCGCCTCCTCTCGGGTCTCTCCGCCCACCAGCAGGCCGATCATCACCGCGTCTTCGACCCGGTCGCCTACGAGGAGGAGGCGATGGCCAAGCTCTACGGAGAGCGCACGGGGCTGGTGAGCGCCTCCCCGACGAGCCCGCCGGTCAGGCCGCAGGACCCCGGCGCCTGAGCCGGCCCTCGGCCGCGGGGCTCCTAACCTGTGGTCATGACCGTGATCGACGTATCCGAGAGCGACTTCGCCCAGGAGGTGGTCGAGCGCTCCCGGACGACCCCCGTCGTGGTCGACTTCTGGGCGCAGTGGTGCGGCCCCTGCCGCCAGCTGGGCCCTCTCCTCGAGGACGCCGCCCGCGCCCGGGAGGGCAGGGTCGTGCTCGCGAAGGTGGACACCGACGCCAACCCGAACCTCGCCCAGCAGTTTCAGATACGCGGCATCCCGGCCGTCAAGGCCTTCAGCGGCGGACAGCTCGTGGCCGAGTTCGTCGGCGCCCAGGGAAAGCCCGCGGTAGAGCAGTTCTTCGACTCGCTGATCCCCTCCGAGGCCGATCTGCTGGTGGCCGGCGGCGGCGAGTCCGACCTGCGCCGTGCGCTGGAGCTGGAGCCATCGCGGGCCGACGCGGCCGTGCCGCTGGCACGGATCCTGCTCGCACGCGGCGACCGTGAGGGGGCCCGCGCGGTCCTCGAGCCCGTCGCGGACAGCTTCCAGGCCGAGGGCCTGGCGGCCCGCCTGCGCCTCGACGGCGACGAGGAGCTCGCCGAGGCCTTCGCCGCCCTCGACCGCGGAGACATCGAGGAGGCTTTTGACGCTCTGCTCGGGGCGCTCTCGAACGCCGACGGGACGCGGGAGGACATCCGCCGAGTGATCGTCGGGGAGCTCGATGCCCTCGGGGCCGACGATCCGCTGGCGCGGGAGACCCGGCGCCGGCTGGCCGCCGCGCTCTACTGAGGGGCGCCGGAGACGAGCGAGCCGTAGGCGTCCGGACGCCGCGTGCTCAGGAACGGGAACAGCTCCAGCCAGTCGCGGCGCTGGTCCAGGTCGAGGTCGGCCACGAGCACGGCGGGCTCGTCGCGCGGCGCCTGGACGAGCTTGCGCCCGTACGGGTCGCATATGAACGACGAGCCGTAGAAGCGCAGCGGAGGCTCATCCCCGATCCGGTTGACCGCGACCATGAAGACACCGTTGGCGATCGCGTTGCCGGTGATGACCCGCTCCCAGAGGGGCTCGGTGTCGAACCCGGGGTGGTCGGGCTCGGAGCCGATCGCCGTGGGATAGACGATCACCTCGGCCCCCCGCAGGCTGTACGCGCGGGCCACCTCGGGGAACCACTGGTCCCAGCACGTGGGCAGCCCCAGGCGGGCGTCCGCGACCTGCGCGACGGCGAAGGGCTCCCCCTCCGCCGGCCCGGGCCTGAAGTAACGGTCCTCGTGGTAGCCGGCCGTGACCGGGATGTGCAGCTTGCGGGTGCGGGCCTCGAGCCGCCCGTCGGGAGCGACGAGGATCGCCGTGTTGTATCCGAGCCCCCCCTCGTCGCCCGCGCTCTCGTACAGGGAAGCGTGCACATGGGCTCCCGTCTCCTTGGCCATGCGGGCGGCGAACCGGTGCGTGGGCCCGTCCGGCAGCTGCTCCGGCTGCACCCCCGCGGCGGCAGGCCCGCCGGGATCCACGGCGAAGTAGCGGCTCAGCGTCAGCTCCTGCAGGCAGATCAGCCGTGCGCCCTCCGCTGCGGCCCGCCGGATGCCCGTCGCGAGGGCCATCTCGTGCTCCTCCGGGTCAGGATGCCAGCGCTCCTGGACGGCGGCGACGCGGAAGGGCGGCCGTGTGGAGGGACGCCTGCGGGCCGGCGAGGGCAGCGGGCCACGGGCCACGATCAGGTTGATGGATGCGCCCATCGTGTGGACTGTAGGCGTGTCGGGCGATAATCGCCCGGATGCCCGCCACGCTCACATCGACCCCGGCCGCGGACGGCTACAGGATGCCGGCCGAGTTCGAGCCCCATGCCGGATGCTGGATGGCGTGGCCGGAGCGCCCCGACAACTGGCGACTGGACGCGGCACCCGCCCAGACGGCCTTCGCGGCGGTCGCCGAGGCCATCGCCGCCGCCGAGCCGGTGACGATGGCGGTCTCCGATGCCCAGTTCGAACGCTGCCGCTCGATGCTCTCCCCCGCCATCCGCGTCGTCGAGATCTCGACCGACGACTGCTGGATGAGGGACATCGGTCCCACCTTCCTCGTCGACGACCTCGGTGGGCGGCGGGGCGTGGACTGGCGCTTCAACGCCTGGGGCGGGACCGAGGGCGGCCTTTACGAGTCCTGGGAGCGGGACGACCGTGCCGCCCAGAAGGTCCTCGAGATCGAAGGAGCCGACCGGTACCGCGCCCCGATCGTGCTGGAGGGCGGCTCGATCCACGTCGACGGCGAGGGGACGGTGCTCACGACGGAGGAGTGCCTGCTGAATCCCAACCGGAACCCCGGGCTGTCGCGGGAGCAGATCGAGCAGACGCTGTGCGCCTACCTGGGGGCACGCAAGGTGGTCTGGCTCGGGCGCGGGGTCCCCGGGGACGAGACGGACGGCCACATCGACAACCTCGCCTGCTTCGTGCGTCCGGGGGTCATCCTCCTGACCTGGCCCGAGGACGAGAGCGACCCGCAGCACGAGATCTCCCGGGAGGCCCTGGAGCGACTGCGCGACGCGACCGATGCGCGCGGAAGGTCATTCGAGGTCGTCCGGATCCCCGCTCCCGGACCCGTGGCGATCACCCCCGAGGAGGCCGCCGGCGTGCGGTCGGTCCCGGGTACGCTGCCGCGCGGCGCCGGCGACCGGATGGCGGCCTCCTACGTGAACTTCCACCTGGGCACGGGCCGGATCGTCTTCCCCCTGCTCGACGAGGGCCTCGACGGCAGCGCGGCCGAGATCCTTCGCGGCTGCTTCCCCGACAGGGACGTCGTGGGGGTTCCCGCCCGCGAGATCCTGCTCGGCGGGGGGAACATCCACTGCATCACCCAGCAGGTTCCCGCGGCGGCGATGGCGTAAGCCGCCCAGGCGGGGGCGCGAGGGGGCCCGCCTGCTAGGTTGATCGCAGCGGTCGGCTGTCCTGCCGGCCGCGAGGCAGCTCGCTTGAGTCCCGCTCGCAGCGGTTCGGGTCAGCCACAGCCTCCGAACCGTACGCGGCCTCAGAGCCGTCAAAGGAGCATTTCTTCATGCATACGCAGTCCTTCGCCGAGCTCGGCGTGTCAAACGCCGTCTGCGACGCCCTGTCCCGTCGCGGGATCGCCACGCCCTTCGCGGTCCAGCAGCTCGTCATGGCAGACGTCCTCGACGGACGTGACGTACTCGTCAAGTCCCCGACCGGCTCGGGCAAGACCCTCGCCTTCGGGATCCCGCTCGTCGAGCGGATCCAGGCCGAGGGGCCCAGACCGGCCGCCCTCGTCCTCGCTCCGACCCGCGAGCTGGCCCTTCAGATCGTCGCGGAGATCCGCGAGATCGCACACGCCCGCGCGCTGCGCGTGACCGCCGTCTACGGCGGCGCCGGCCTCTCCAAGCAGACCAGGGACGGGGCGCTCTCCCACATCCTCGTGGCGACCCCCGGCCGGCTCGAGGATCTGCTCGAGCGCGGAGCCTTCACGCTCGACGCGATCCGGATCCTCGTCCTCGACGAGGCCGACCGGATGCTCGACATGGGCTTCCGCAAGGCCGTGGACCGGATCGTCGACGCCTGCCCCACCGAGCGCCAGACGCTCTTCTTCTCGGCGACCCTCGATGGCATCGCAGGTCGGGTCGCCGCCAGCTACACCAACCGCGCCATCGTCCACGAACACGGGCCCTCGGGCTCCCGGCCCGTCGACGACGTGGAGCACCGATTCGTCGATGTCCGCGCCGAGGACCGGGTCAAGACGCTCGTCGGCGAGCTGCGCGTGGAGCGCGACCTCGCACTCGTGTTCGTGCGCACCAAGCGGGGCGCCGACCGCCTCGTCAAGCGCCTGGCCGGGCACGGCGTGGAGGCCGTGGCGATCCACGGCAACAAGACCCAGGGCCAGCGTGAGCGGGCCCTGGCGGGGTTCAGGGCAGGTCGCGTGGACACGCTCGTGGCGACCGACGTCGCAGCCCGCGGGATCGACGTCGAGGGGATCTCCCACGTCATCAACTTCGACCCTCCCGGAGACGGGGACGCCTACATCCACCGGGTGGGACGCACCGGCAGGGCGGGGCGCACGGGCGTGGGCATCACCCTCGTCGGCGCCGGAGAGGGACACGAGCTGCGCCAGCTCGCCCGACGCCTCGGCATCAACCACGGTCTCGGGGGAGCCGAGCAGCGCCGGGACGCCCGGCCCGACGCTCGAGCTTCCCGGCGGCGGCGTTCACCCGATCGCCGCCACGGCGCGGGCAGCAGGCCGAGATAGCCTCCCGGCGGCGGTAGGGGTCCCCGCCGGCCCCTACACTCGCCCCTCGTGAGACGCTCCCTGCACCGACGGCCGAGAGCCGCCGCCCTGGCCCTCCTGCTCGTCGGGATGGGCTCGGCGGCGACCGCGGCGATGTCGTCCTCCGGGCGCGGGCTTGCCTACTCGAGCGCGAGCGCCCACGTGGTCCAGCCCCAGCCTCCCGCCGGCTCCTGCCACGCTCGCGGAACCGGCCTGAACACCCTGCCCGATCGCCGCTGCACGCCCGGGGCGCTGAACCCCGCCGTCACCCAGGCCCGGATCGGGACCACGATATGCCGCAGCGGGTGGACCTCCACCGTGCGGCCGCCGTCATCGGTCACCGAGCGCGAGAAGCGCGCCAGCATGCTCGCCTACGGTGACGGCTCGCGCCTGTCCGGGTTCGAGTACGACCATCTCGTGCCCCTGGAGCTGGGAGGGGCGGTAAACGACGCTCGCAACCTGTGGCCGGAGCCCGACTATCCCACGCGGGCGGGCTTCTACCTGAACCCGAAGGACCGCCTCGAGCGCATTCTGAACAGGCGCGTGTGCGGGGGCCTCATGTCGCTCGCCCAGGCGCAGCGGCTGATCGCGGGCGACTGGGTGGCCGCGTACCGCAGCTACGGCCCCTCTCAGGGGTAGACCTGCTCGCCGGTCTCCGAGTCGATCACGGCGATCGCCTCGACGGGGCATTCCCGCGCGGCGGTGAGGATGAGGTCGTCGGGGCCCGTGCCGATCACACGGGCGCTGTCGTCGACCTGGAAGACGCCGGGCACCAGCTCCATGCAGTCGCCCTGGGCGATGCAGCTGGCCTCGTCGATCCTGGGTATGTAGCTCATCTCGGTCTCCTTTCCTGTCTTTCAGCTGGCCTGGGAGGGGCTCGGCTGGATCGAGCCGCGCGGCGGCGCCACGGTGCGGGACCCGGCGCGCCTCCCTGGCGCCGGGAGGACAGCTCGTGGGCCGCCGCTCAGCTCGCCTGGGCCCGTCTCGCCGGCGGCGGAAGCGGGCGCAGCCTCTCTGCGCGCAGGTGCCGGGGATCCCACCCGGCCGCGCTGGTAGCGCAGGGCGAGCAGGAACACGACCGGCAGGGCGCTCGCCAGGACGGCGTAGCGGACGGCCGGGATCGCCATGTCCGTGCCCGAGCCGAGGGCGTGGACGAGCGACAGGGCATAGCCGACGACCGTGAAGCGGTGCATCCGCCGCCACAGGCGGGGCCCGATCCTCCGCCGCAGGTAGAAGCTGAGGGCGAGCAGCGCGGTGAGGTAGCCGCCGATGATGCCCAGGCCCGTCCACAGCGGGCGGTAGGAGATGACGAAGGGGATCGCGATGCCCTTCACGCCGGCCTTCAGCCAGGGGTCGGCCGCCAGCAGCAGGCCGTGGGCGCCGATCGCGCCGAGGGAGATGAGGGCGAGGTGCTCGTGCAGCCGCACCGCCGTGCGCCGCCAGCGCGGCGGCATCACGCGAGCGGCCATCGCCAGGCCGATCAGGACCGATGCGGTGACGAGCAGCATCGCCACGATCCCGGCCGAGCGGCCGGCGAGCCAGAAGACGTAGTTGGAGGGGGCGGACTGCGTCATGCCGCGATCCCGACCCTGTCCCCGCGCCGCAGCAGCGGGCCGATCAGCTCCACGTCGCCGTCGTCGTGCACGACGATCCCTCCGTACTCGGCCAGCGCCCGGCGCGCTCCGGCGGGTCCGCTCAGCAGCGCCATCTTGGAGAGCGTCTCGGCCTCGAGCGCGCTCGAGGCCAGCGCGGTGGCTCCGATCAGGCCGCTCCAGACCGGCTCGCCGCCGGCGGGATCGAGCAGATGATGGGCGAAGCCGCCGTCCGGCCGGCGCCAGATGCGAACGTTCAACCCCGAGGTGGCGACGCCCCCGCCCGGCACCTGCAGCGTGTGCACGCACTCGCCGGTGAGGGGGTGTTCGACCTCGATCGGCACCGGATCCAGCTGCCCGGCGACGCCGCCCACGGCGATGTCGCCCCCGCAGTCCACGACGAAGCGGGTGTAGCCGCGCAGGCGGTGCGCGACCGCGTCGGCCAGCAGCCCCTTGCCGGTGCCGCCGGTGTCGAAGCGCAGGCCCGCGGGGCGGCGGATGGTCCCGCGCTCGTGGTCGATCGCAAACTCACGCCAGCGGGCGGGCAGGCGGGGGCGCGCCGGGCGCGCCGGCGGGGCGGCGGCGAGCGCCTCGCCCAGGGGCGCCGGGGTGCTGCCGTCCCTGGAGAGGCGGTAGCCGACGGCCTCGATCTCCCCAAGCAGGGTGGGATCGACCAGGCCGCCGCTGCGCTCGGCCGCCCAGAGCCCGGCTCCCACCGCCGTGCGCAGGAGCAGGGACGCGGACACCTCGCTCGCGGGATCGGCGTTGAATGCGCACAGCTCGCTGTCCGGCCGGAAGCGCGAGAGGCGGGCCGCGGCCTCCTCGATGTAGGCGCGCTCGCGCTGGGCCGCATCGGCAGGTGCGGGGAGGCTCGCCAGCAGCGGGGCCTCGATGATCAGGCGCACGTCGCTGCCCATCGAGCGGAAGGTCATGTCGTGGCCGCGGCTCATGAGGTTCGTGTCACCGCCATCGAGGAGTAGGCGGCGCCCGGGCTGACCTGTTGGCTGGCCTGGGTCGGCTGCGGGGGCGCGCTCGGCGGCAGGTGGACGATCACCCGCCTTTCGTAGATGCGCCGCACGAGCACCCGGCGGGGCGGCAGCGGGGTGGCGGCCGCCCGCGCCCTCAGCGCGGGATCCTTTCCGTCGGCCACACGCACCGCGAGCAGAGCCAGCACCCCGAGGAAGATCGCGGCGGCGGCCCACGCCACGCCGAGCATCGGCCGGGAACGACGACGGGAGGCCCGCTCAGTCATCGCGGGCCCCCGCGCCGCCGCTGGAGCGGGTCACCAGGGCGGGCGTCGCTTCGCCGGTGGCCGGCGTGGCCACCGCGGCTTCCCTGGTCACGCCGCCGCCGCTGGTGCGGCTGACGATCGTGCGGCCGCCCGCGGACACCGTCACCGCGGGGGTCCCCGCCAGGTGGTGCAGGGCGGGATCCGCGCCGGTGGTGAGGCGGGCCATCAGGACCGTGAAGATCACCAGGAAGGTCGCGATCGTCATGACCGCCAGGGGGAACGGTTGCAACAGCGGATGGGCCATGCGACGCCGGCCCGGATCGGCGGCTCGCTCAGTCATCGTGTCCGCCCCCGTGCTCGCCGTCGCCGCCGCCACCGCCGCTGGAGCGGGTGGAGACTTTGTGGGAGGAGCCCGACCCGCCCGAGCCGGCCCCGCTGGTGTGGGTTTTCACGGCCGGGGCGCCGGAGCTGCCCTGCGAGGGGCGGGCGCCGCTGGTGCGGGTGCTGACGACCGGGGCGGCCGTGCTCGGGGCGGTGCCCGAGCCGCTCGCGCGGGTGCGCGCCGAGCTGACCGGGACGGCCCCGGCGGGCGTCCCCCGGCGCCTGCGCCGCCGGTGCGGCGCCGGCGGTGGCCGTGTGGTGCGGCTTGGCCTTGCGGTAGACGTTGACCGTCTTGCGGATCACCTGGGTGCGCACCTCGACCGGAGGTAGCCGCTGGGCGACCGCTTTGGGCCCCGAGCTGCCGGATCCGATCGCGACCCCGACGAGCACGCCGAGGCCGGCGAGGGTGGCGCCTGCTGCTGTCATCAACTCGGTTCGTCTCATCGAAGGCTCCTGGTTGGGATGCCTTCACTGTGGCCGGCCCATGGCCAGCGGCGCCCCAGGGGCGGGTTAAGAGTTGGCAAAGATCGCCGGTCAGTCGTCGCGGCGCGAGCTGGAGTCCCCGCCGTCGCCTCCCGATCCGCGCCGGCTGGGGGTGCTTTCGACCGGCGGTGAGACGGGGGTCTGCGGAGCGGTTGGGGTGGGCGGCGGTGCTTGGGCCGGAACCGTCGTCGTGGACGGCGCGGACCTGGTCGTGGAGGTGCTCCCGGTGGGGGAGGTCCGGGCCGGTGCGGGCGTGCTCTGCGTGGACGTTCCCACAGGCGTCTTCGGCAGCAGCCGCCGCCCGGCGGTGAGCGGTTCGGAGGAGAGCCCGATCCGCTGGCGCACGAGCTGGCTGGTGCCCCATGTGATCGCGGCGGCCAGGACGATCCCGAGGATCGCGGCCAGCACGATCAGGATCGTTCGACGCGGGGCGCTCATCGCCCGCTCCTGGGCAGCTCCAGCACGGCGGCGGCGCCGCCTCCCGGCCGGTTCCCCAGCCGGATCTCGCCCTCCCAGGCCCTTGCAAGGGTCCTCGCGATCGCCAGCCCCAGACCGCTGCCCGACGGTCCCTGACGCCCGGCGCGGCCCCTGTGGAAGCGCTCGAACACGAGCTCCTCCTCGCCGACGTCGAGCCCGGTGCCACGATCGAGAACCTCAACGCGCCCGTCCTGGGCGGTGAGCGTGACGACCCCTCCGGGCCGGGAGTATGCGAGAGCGTTCTCGATCAGAGCATCCAGCGTACGATCCAGGTCCGCCCGGGCACACCAGGCACGTCCCGCCGCCCCTTCCTCGGTGACGAGGGCGATGCCCCTCGCCTCGGCCGCGCTGCGCCAGCGGCTCTGGGCCCTTTCGAGAGCCGCCGCGAGGTCCAGGTCCTCGCCTTCGAGCTGGCGATCCTCGGCCCTGCTGAGCACGAGCAGCTCCTCGACGATCGCCGCCAGGCGGTCGACCTCCGCCGTCCCGGCGTCAAGCTCGGCGGCGACGGCCGGCGCGCACCCCCGCGGCCCGCGCCTCCTCCAGGCGCAGCCTGAGCGCCGTGAGGGGCGTCCGCAGCTGGTGGGATGCGTCGGCGACGAACTCCCGCTGGGCGCCGATGAGCCGCTGCACGCGGTCTGCCATCTCGTTGAAGGATGCGCTCAGCGACCGCTGCTCGGAGCTGCCCTCGACGGCTGCCCTGGCGGAGAGGTCGCCGCCCGCCAGTCGTCTGGCCGCGTGCTCGAGTCGCCGCAGGGGCATCGCCACCTGACGAGCGATCACGCCACCGGCGAGCAGTCCCAGCAGCAGGACCGTCCCGGCGATCAGGATCAGCTTGGCGACGGTGCTGTTGACGGCGTGCTGCACCGCGGAGACGCTCTGGGTGATGCGCACGGCGCCGACCGGCGTGCCCCGCCGCAGCACCGGGACAGCGGTCGCGAGGATGTTCTCCCCAAGGCTGTGGCTCGTACGCTGGGCCTGGACCGCCCGCCCGCGCAGCGCCGCGGCGATCTCCGGACGGCTCAGGTAGCTGGACCCGATCGTCGAGGTGCCGGCGCTGTCGGCGAGCACCCGGCCGCGTCCGTCGACGATCAGGACGCGTCCACGCACCGAAGCCCCGCTGGAGCGGACGATTTCTTGAAGGGCGCGGGTGCTCGGGGGGCTGATCAGATCGGCTGACGTGGCGGCGACGACGTCCGCCTGGCTGAGGGCCTGGGAGTGCACCTCGGCGTTGACCCGGTCGCGCAGGCTGAGCGCCAGGGGCACGCCGAGGGAGACCACGGCCAGCACGAGCACGTAGGCCAGCGACAGCAGCAGGCGCGTTCGCAGGCTGACGACTCAGGCCTCCTGCGTGGGAACGAAGCGAAAGCCGACGCCCCGAACCGTCTGGATGAGGCGCGGCGCCGAGGCGTCCTCGCCGAGCTTGCGCCGCAGCGCCGTCATGTGCACGTCCAGCGTCTTGGTCGACCCGAACCAGTTCTCGTCCCACACGTCGCTCATCAGATCCTCGCGCGTCACCACCGCCCCGGCGCTTCGCACGAGCCGCTCGAGCAGGTCGAACTCCTTGCGTGTCAGTGTCAGCTCGTCGCCATCGAGCCATGCCCTCCGCGCCGCGGTATCGACGATGACCTCTCCAGCCTGCATGCGCGTCGTCGGCTCGGGCCGGCGGCAGCGGCGCAGGACGGCGCGGATGCGCGCGATCACCTCGGCCGAGGCGAATGGCTTGACCACGTAGTCGTCCGCTCCCAGCTCGAGCCCGACGACCCGGTCGATCTCGCTGCCGCGGGCGGTCAGCATGATCATCGGGATCCCGTAGTTGGCGCGGACCTCGCGGGCGAGCTCCCGCCCGTCGGCGTCCGGGAGCATCAGGTCGAGCAGCACGATGTCGAAGGCGCTCTCGGCCAGCGCGGTGCGGGCCTCTGCCGCCGTCGCGGCGACGATGGGCATGAAGCCCTCACGGGCGAGCGCCTTCGAGAAGGGCTCGGAGATCGACTCCTCGTCCTCGACCAGCAGGACGCGATCGGCGGCGCTGCTCGGCTGGACGACCGCTGGCTCCACGTGCCGCGGCTCCGGCGTCAGGCGCTCTCCGGCGGAGGCGTCTCCAGCGCCCCCGCGGGCTCGCCCCGTTCGCCTTCGTCACCGCTCGGGGTGTCCCGCACGGCGATGACCGGCACCGGGGAGCGGTTGAGCAGCTCTCCCGTGACCGTGCCCAATGCCCGTCTGAGCAGGGAACGCTGCTCGCTGCCCACCACGATCGCGGAGGCTCCGTGCCGTTCGGCCGCTGCGATCGCGGCGCTGACGGGATCCTGATCTGAGACCACGGCCTCGACGTCGAGTTCCATCAGCGGCCCTTCGGTCTCCAGCAGCAGCTCCTCGATCAGGGCCCGGGCCATGCGGTGGCGCTCCCCCGCGGAGGACAGCGGAGAAGCAGGCGCGTGCAGCGGGCGGCAGGAGTGGACGATCACGAGCTTGCCGTCGGGGGCGAGCTCGCCGGCGGCCCAGACGGCCGCACGGCGGGCGCTCTCGGTGCGGTCGTAGGCGAGCACCAGGCAGGGCTGGCGCGTGCGGGCGGTCGCCGGGGTGTCCCTGCCCGCCCCTCCGGTGCCGTCGGCGTCCCCGGGGATCATGCGCCGGCCCTCAGGTGGTCGTGGGCGTCCAGGTACGGGGCCAGGTACTTGGCCGCGATCTTCATCGGGGGCGACCAGGTCGGGGTGTCGGTGATCTCCGAGCTGAACCCGTGGCCTCCGGTGATGCGGGCGGTGAGGTAGCGGGGCCTGCCGTCGGTGAGCAGTATCCCCCTGATGATCGGGCAGAAGGGCTCCGGCTTCACCGGGGCTCCCGCGAGCGCCGCGACCGAGAGCGCGGCCGTGTCGGCCTGCTGGGAGGCGATCCCGCCGTGCTTGATGGCGAAGTCCGTGGCGTCCCCGGCTGCGAAGACGGGGCCGGCGTCCGGGACCTGGGCGAACCGGTCCACGCGGATGAAGCCATGTTCGGCGACCGGAAGGCCGCGCACCGAGGGCCCGTAGAGCTCGGGAAGCGCCACCACCCTGTCGACGCGAAGGTGCCTGTCCCCCGGGTTGATCACGACCTCGCCCGCCCGCGGAACCTCCGCGTAGGCCGAGTTGATCGTCTCGATGTTCGCCCGGGCGAGCAGCTTGCTGACCGCCATGCTGGCGTTCTGCCCGAAGATCGCAAGGGGGGCGTCCTCCGGTGAGACGATCGTGATCGCGACCTTCTCGCCGGCGTCATAGGCGCGTCCGGCGGTCATCAGGGGGAGCTCGTAGAGGGGAAGCTGCCAGCCCATGCGGCCCGGGGCGACGAAGGCGATGCTGTGGGTGTACCCCTCCTCGACGTCCTGGAGCAGCCCGTGCAGCGTCTCGTCCATGGTGCGGGCATCGATCGTCAGGGCATGCTCGTAGCGCGCGTGGGCGCTGGCCCCGAGGGCGAGCACGAGCGCGTCGTAGGAGAGCTGCTCGCCAGACTTGGTGTGGACGACGCGGGCCTGCGCATCGACCCATCCGAGCTCGTCCTCGATCAGCTCGGCGCCCGCGTCGGCGGCGATCGGCGCCAGCGGGTAGCGCTCGGCGGCCCTGTATGCGAACGGCTCGCGCACGGCCATCGGGCGGTAGAAGAACTCGCTGTTGGGGGCGATCATCGCGACGTCCGTGAGGTCGGGGGCCAGCTGCGCGAGGGCGAGTGCCGTCTCCAGGGCCGCCACCCCTCCGCCGGCTATCAGGACTCGCAGCTTCTTCGTCTCAGTGGTCATGGGACAAGCATAGGTGCGCCCTCGCCCGCCGCCAGCCGATTAATTCCGCCATGGTCGTAGGGAAAACTACGGACGGGCGCCCGGCGGGCCCTCAGGGGCGCAGCAGGCCGCGCCCGAGGGCGTAGCGGACCAGCTCGGCACGGCTGGAGAGCCCGAGCTTGCGGTGGATGCGGGCCCGGTGCGTCTCCACCGTGCGCGGGGAGAGGTGCAGCCTGCGGGCGATCTCGACGCTCGTGTGCCCGAGGGCGATCAGGCGCAGCACCTCGACCTCCCTCGATGTGAGCCTCTCCTCGGTGAGGGAGCGGTGCAGGGCGTCGAGCCGGGCGGCGACTTTCGCGCTCACGTACTCCTCCCCCACGGCTGCCGCGCGAACCGCCGCGGGCAGCTCCTCGTCGGCTTTGTCCTTGATCACGAACCCGACCGCGCCGGCGGCCAGGGCCCGCTGGGCGAACACGGGGCTCTCCTCCGTGGTGAGAACTACGATCTGGGTCTCCGGCGCACGCTCGCGCAGCCGTCCGATCGCCTGGATCCCGGATCCGTCGGGCATGCTCAGGTCGAGCACCAGCACCTGCGGCTGGTGGTTGCTCAGGTGACGGGCGACCGCGGGGACGTCGGCCGCTTCGGCGATGACCTCCAGGTCATCCTCGCTGTCGAGCAGGAGCCGCAGGCTCCGCCGCATCAGCGCGTGGTCGTCGGCGAGAACGACGCGAATCGGCTTGGTGGCAGCCTCGGCGCCCGGGGTGATCTTCGGTGTGACAAGCTGGAGATGGCTCGACATTCCTCCACGCTAGACCGCCAGGGCGGCGCCGTCTGCCGTTGAAAACACGCGACTGCGCTGTGGCAAAGCACGGATCGGGGCCCAGGCCTCAGGTGGAGGCGGCAACACCGTCCAGGGCCTCGATGACGGCGCGCGCCCGGGCGGCAGGCGGCTGCTCGGCGTCCAGCTCGAGCACGTTGCCGGCGGGCACCTCGTCCAGGTCCTCGAAGGCCGAGGCCTGCTCGGCGGCGATCTCGGGGGTGGCGTCGGAGACCCGCTCGGGGCTGCCCATGCGGGCTGCGGCGCGCGCCAGCAGCGTCCGGCGGGAGACCACGCAGCGCACGAACAGCCACGCGCCCTGGTGCCGGCGCAGGGTTGCCAGCAGGGCAGCGCGATCGCCGCGGGAGCGGCAGGTGGCGTCCACGATCACTCCCCGGCCCTCCTGGAGCGCGGCTTCGGTCTCGCGGGCGAGCATCTCGTAGGTGGCCCGGGTGCGCTCGGCCGTGTACAGCTCCGGCCCGGCGCGATCGGTCGCAGCCAGGCCCGCCATCCGCTTGCGCAGGGCATCGGATGAGACGACCCGAAGATCCGAGCGGCGGGCGAGCTCGCGGGCGAGGGTGGACTTGCCGCTCGCGGCGGGGCCGCAGACGACGATCGCCAGCGGCCCGCGCGCCCGCCAGCACAGCAGCTCCGCCAGGTGCCAGAGCCCCTCGGCGCGCGCGAGCGCCTCCTCGGCGGGCCCGCCCTCGAGCTGCGCGGCGCGCAGCAGGGCCACCTTGGCCCGCACCAGCGCCCGCTGGGCGCAGTAAAAGGAGAACAGCTCCCGGCTGCCGGGATCCCCCCCGCCGGCGCGGTAGGCGTCGAGCAGCTCCTCGACCGCCCGGCGCCGCCCTTTGGCCTCGAGGTCCATCGCCAGGAAGGCGAGGTCGGCCGACACGTCGATGCGGCGCAGGGCGGGGTCGAACTCGATGCGATCGACCAGCCGGACACGGTCCCCGGCCAGCACATGCTCGCAGCGCAGGTCCCCGTGGCCGTCGCGCACGAGCCCTTCCCGGACCCGGCCTTCGATCTCCCGGGCGCCCCGGCGCAGGAAGCTCTCGCAGAAACGGCCCATCAGGTCGAGGTCCCAGCCGACGGGATGCGCCAGCCGCCGCAACTCGGCGACATCGGCCTTCCATCTGGCCATGACCGCCTGCGGCTCGCCACCGGCGACGGGTGTCGCCGAGCGGTGAAAGCCTGCGATCAGGGCGCCGATCGCCCGGATGTGGGCGGGGGTCAGCCTCCCGGACGCGAGCAGCTCCTCCACCGTGTCCGCCTCGTCGAAGCGCAGCATCTCGACGGCGTACTCCAGGGCGCCTGGGGCGTCCTCGGGGCCCAGCCGCAGACGGCCGCCCCCGTCCCTGAGGATCGTCCGCACCCCGAGGTACAGGTCGGGGCTGAGCTCCCGGTTGACGCGCACCTCCTCGAGGCACGCCTCGCGGCGGCGGGACAGCGTCCCGTAGTCGAGGAACGCCAGCCTCACGGGCTTCTTGACCTTGTACGCGCGGTCCCCGGTGAGGAACACCCACGAGGCGTGCGTCTCGCGCATCGCGACCGGGCCCTCGCTGTCCCAGGTCTGCGCTGTGGCGAGCTCCCGCAGGGTGGGAGGAGCGCTCATGCCGGCTCGCCCGGCCCCGGAGGGACGGGGCCCGCCGTCTCGCGGCCCTCGCCGAGGGCGCGCAGGGCGTTCAGGATCACGGCCACGTCGATCGCCTCCTGGAAGATCGCCCCGGCGACCGGCACGAGCCATCCCGCGGCCGCCAGCCCCATCCCGAAGACGCTCAGGCCGATCCCGAAGAGGACGCTCTGGCGCGCGATGCGCACTGTGCGCCGACCGATGGAGACCGCATCGGCGACGCGGTCGATGCGGTCGACCGTGATGACGGCGTCGGCGGTCTCCGAGGACACGGTCGCGGAGGGCCCGCTGATCGCGATGCCCACGTCGGCGATCGCGAGGGCGGGGGCGTCGTTGATCCCGTCCCCGACCATCACCACCGGTGCGCAGCGGGGGTCCCCCTGCATGCTGCGGACGATCTCGAGCTTCTGCTCGGGGCTCTGCTCGCCGTAGACGCGGTCGAGCCCCAGGCGCCGCCCGACCGCTTCGGCGACCTCCTGCCGGTCGCCGCTGATCATGCCGACCTGCATGACCCCGGCGGCGCGCAGGCGCCTGATCAGCACGGGGGCGTCCGGTCGCAGATGATCGGCCATCAGGAATGCACCGGCGAGGTGGCCGTCCACGGCGAGCAGCACCACAGCACGGCCCTCGCTGGCACTCGGCAGCGAGGGCTCCCCGTCGTCGCGAATGCCGTTCTCGGCCAGCCAGGCGCGGCTGCCGAGGACCACCCTACGGCTGTCGACGAGCCCCTCGATCCCCTGACCGGGCTCCTCGCGGACCGCCCGTGGGCGAAGCAACGGGATCGCCTCCTGTCCGGCCTGGCGCACGATCGCGGCGGCCAGGACGTGGCTCGAGAGCTGGTCGACCGAGGCTCCCAGCTGCAGCACCTCCTCTCGCCCGACCCCGTCGAAGGCCATCACCCGCTCGACCGAGGGGACGCCGAGGGTCAGCGTTCCGGTCTTGTCCAGCAGCACCGTGCGAGCAGCCCCCAGGCCTTCGATCGCAGCTCCCCCCTTCACGATCACCCCGGCATGGGCGAGCGCGACAGGCCGGCCACGAAGGCGATCGGGGCGGCCAGGATGAGAGGGCAGGGCGTCGCGACCACGAGCACGGCCAGGGCCCGCACCGGATCGCCGCCGATCGCCCAGGCAGCACCGGCGATGGTCAGCGTCAGCGGCAGGAACACGACGGCGTAGCGGTCGGCCATGCGCACGAAGGGGGCTCGGCGGGTCTCCGCCTCCCGCACCAGGCGCACGAGCGCGGCGTAGGCGCTGTCGTCGGCGCGCCTTGACGCCCTCAGCTCGAAGGCGTCCCCGGCGTTCGCCGTCCCGCTGCGCACCGCATGGCCGCGCGCGTAGGTGGCCGGGAGGGGCTCGCCGGTGAGGCTCGACTCGTCGATCACCGCCCGCTCGGCGAGCACGGTCCCGTCGGTCGGCAGCACCTCGCCGGCCCTGACGAGCAGGGTGTCGCCGACCGCGATGTCCTCGACCGCGATGTCCTGCCAGCCCTCCTCGTTGCGGCGGTGGGTCACGCGGGGCGCACGCTCCACGAGCGCCGTCAGCTCCCGCCGGGCGCGCCCCGCGGCGAACGCCTCCAGGGCGTTTCCCCCGGCGAGCATCAGCGCGATCACGGCGCCGGCCAGGTATTCGCCGAGGGCGAGGGCCCCCGCCATCGCCAGCAGCGCGATGACGTCGACCCCGAGGTCTCCACGCAGCAGGGAGCGGACGACCGACCAGCTCAGGGGAGCGAGCATCGTGGCGACGGTCACGCCCCAGGCGATGTCCGCCGCCTCGCCGTCGCCCAGCAGCGCCAGGACCCCGCCGAGCACGATCCCGGCCAGCGCGATCGCGGGCGGGGCGGCCTGGCGCAGGCGCTCGGTGCGCTCCTCGCTCACGGCTCACTCCCCGCCGGCTCCGCGGCCACGGGGGTGTAGCCGCTCAACGCGAGCGCCCCGATCGCCACCAGGCTCGCGAACACAATCGTCGCGACCATGCCGAGGTTCGGGACGGCCAGCTGGAAGAAGCTGCGCACTGACCCGATCAGGAAGGCCGCCGCGAACAGCCCCGCCAGGGACAGGCACATGGCGCTGACGAGCGTGGAGCGTCTGCGCGACCCGGTCGCCTCGAGGGCGATCACCAGATACAGCCCGACCACGACGAGCACCGCCGTGGCGACGGTGCGCGCCTGGGTGACCGTGCAGTCGAGGTCGTGCAGGGCGAACAGGTATCCGGTGACCGTTCCCGTGCCCACGATCACCCCTGCCGGCACGGCGAAGCGGGCGACCCCCCGCACGAAGCGCCCGGGGCGCCACGGCCCGCTGCTCGCCGCCAGGGCAAGGAAGAAGGTGGGGATCCCGATCGTGATGGTGGCGGCCAGGCTCAGGTGGCGGGGCAGCAGAGGGTAGGCCTCCGAGGTGGTCCCGATGGTCAGGATCAGGAAGGCTGCGAAGGCTGACTTGGTGACGTACAGCTTCGTCACCCGGGCGAGGTTGCGAAGGGCCTTGCGCCCCTCGTGGACCAGGCCGGGGATGACCTCGAAGTCGCCCGAGATCAACACCAGGTCGGCGATGCTCCTCGCCATCTGGGCGCCGCCGGCCTGGGCGATCGCGAGCCGGGCGGCCTTCAGCGCCGGCACGTCGTTGACCCCGTCGCCGAGCATCGCGACGTAGCGTCCGGCCCCGCTCAGGGCGGCCACGATCGCCCGCTTGCCCTCCGGAGAGATGCGCCCGACGACGCTGGCCCGCAGGGCGAAGGCCTCCAGCTCGGACGGGTCCTGGGGGATCTCGCTGCCCTCGCTCAGCGACCGCACCGGGATGCCGACGTCGCCGGCGATGGCCGCCACCGTGCTGGGGGCGTCCCCGGACAGCACCTTGACCTCCACGCCCTGTTCCTGCAGGTAGGAGATCGTCTGGGAGACGTTCGGGCGAAGCTGCTCGGCGAGCACCACGAGGCCGACAGGGCGGCAGTCGGCGGGAGGCTCCTCGCCGGGGTCGCCCTCCAGAGGGGTCGCGCTGACGGCGAGCGCCAGCACCCGGCGTCCCGCTCGCTGGCGCTCCTGCGCCGTAGCGCCGAGCGGCCCGAGGGGAAAACGTTCGGGGGCGCCCAGCACGTATACCTCCTCCCCCAGCTGGACGGCGCTCCAGCGGCGCCTGGGGCTGAACGCGACCTCGCCCGCCGGCGGCTCGGGCTCGCCCGGGAAGGCCTCCGCGATCGCCCTCAGGGTGGCGTTCGCCGAGGAGGCGCTGGCCGCCAGGCGCCCGAGCGTCTCTGCCATCGCCTGCTCGTCGCCGCCGGCTGCGGGAACGAGCTCGGTGACGCGCAGGGAGGACTCGGTGAGCGTGCCGGTCTTGTCGACGCAGATCACGTCCACGGACGCGAGCGACTCGATCGCGTTGAGCTGCTGGGCGAGCACGCCGCGACGGGCCATCCGAGCGGCCGCGACGGCGTATGTGAGGCTGACGAGCACCATCAGCCCCTCGGGGATCAGGCTGACGACCCCCGCCACCGAGGTGGCGACGGCCTCCTGCATCCCGACATGGCGGTGGTAGAGGGAGTATCCGAGCACGGCCCCCAGCACGACCACAAGCCCGACCAGCGCATACAGGAGCCGGTTGACGGCCCGTTCCAGGGGGGAGCGCGGGTGGCGGAAGGAGCGGGCCTCCCCCACGATGCGCGAAGCGAAGCTGTCCTCGCCGACGGCCCGCACGAGGTAGGACCCGGAGCCCTCCACGGCGAACACGCCCGAGCAGACCTCCTCCCCATCGAAACGGGAGACTGGCTCGGACTCGCCGGTGAGGGGTGACTCGTCCAGCCGCAGGTCCCGCGTCCGCACGAGCTCGCCGTCGGCCACCACCTGGTCGCCGGCGGAGAGCTGCACGAGGTCCCCCGGCACCACCTCCCGCACAGCCACGCCTCGCGCGATCCCATCCCGTACCACCGACGCCCGCGGCGCCACCAGCAGGGCGAGGCGATCCAGCGCGCGCTTGGCGCGAACCTCCTGCGCGATCCCGATCGTGGAGTTGGCGACGATGACGCCGAGGAACAGGGCGTCGCGCCAGTCGCCGAAGATCAGGGTGATCGCTCCGAAGGCGGCGAGGATCAGGTTGAAGACCGTCAGGACGTTGGCCCGCACGATGCTCGCATAGGACCTGCTGGTCGCCTGTTCGGCTGCCGGGCCGCGGGCGGCAAGGGCGGCGGCCGCCTCGGCCTCGGTGAGCCCGGAGGGCATCTGCACCTCTGCGACCCCCGTACTCATGGCTCAGGAGGGCTCGGAGGCGCGGCCGCCCGTGCCCCGGGGCGCGACCAGCACCGGGCAGCGGGCCTCCCGCATCACGCGGGCAGAGACGCCGCCGAGCAGGGCGTGGCGCAGAGGGCCGTAGCTGCGCGAGCCCAGCACGAGCAGGTCCAGCTCGGCGGAGCGGTCGACAAGGACCTCCGCCGGGACACCTCTCCTCGCCGCGAGCGTCAGTGGCACCTCCTCGCCCAGCTCCTCGGCTGCCCGCTGCAGCTGGGCTTCCGTCTCGGCCTGCAGATCGCGTTCGACCTCGGGCAGGGCCGGGGATCCGCGGGCGTAGCCGGCCAGGGCGGGGTTCAGCCCGCAGCCGGAGATCAGCTCGAGGTCACCGTGCAGAGCTGCAGCAAGGTCCCTGGCGAGGTGCATGGCGGCGGGGCCCTCGGGAGAGTCGGCGAAGCCCAGGCCGATGTGGCGCAGCGCCGACGGCGGGTGATCTGCGTAGCCGGTGGGCGCGACTGCCACCGCGCACGGCGCCCCGTGCACCATCCGCTCCATCAGGCTGAGGTGAAGATGGTCGGCCAGCCCCTCGCGCGCGGCTCCGAAGACCAGAAGCCGGCCCTGCTCGTAGCCGGCGAGCTCGTGCAGGGCGCGGATCGGCCAGGAGGAGGGGCTCCAGTGGCAGCTGGCCGAGCGGAAGGCAGCCGTCTCGCCGGCGTGGGCGCAGACGTCCTCCCGGACCTGCCGCTCGGCCTCCTCGGCGGTGATCGATGCGAGCAGCGGGTGATAGGGGAAGGCGATGGCGATGCTGCTGCCGAGCGGCCCGGCGAGCCTCGCGGCCAGGGCGACCGCGTCGCGGCCCGCACGATCGCTCCCGTACCCGACCACGATTCGCTCGAACATGGGGCGAGGTTAGACACCGCGAAGGGGCCGGCACATCGGGGATCGCACCGGCCGGGGTGCGGAGAAATACCCACACCCGGCCCGATCCTCCCTTGCGGGCTTTCCCCGACCCCCATGGGGCGTGGGCCCGATGTGCCCGGTGGCCGGGGCCAGGTAGCTTGGACGCCATGGAGCCGATCATCGGCACAGAGCAGCTGGGCAAGCGCTACGGAGCGACGGTGGCCCTGGATGGCCTCGATCTGAGCATCGAGGCGGGCGAGGTGTACGGCTACCTCGGGCCCAACGGGTCCGGGAAGACCACCACGATCCGTCTCCTGCTGGGACTGCACCGGCCCAGCGCAGGACGGGCAAGGCTGTTCGGGATCGACGCCTGGCGGGACCCGGTCGCCGCTCACCGCCGGCTCGCCTACGTCGCGGGTGAGCCGTTCCTGTGGCCCTCCCTGACCAGCGCGGAGACGTTCGCCTTCCTGGCGCAGGTGAGGGGAGGCACCGACGAGCGCTACAGGGACCTCCTCGTCGATCGCTTCCAGCTCGACGTGAACAAGAAGGTCAGGGCCCTGTCCAAGGGCAACCGTCAGAAGGTGCAGCTCGTCGCGGCCTTCGCGACGCGCGCCGAGCTGCTCGTGCTCGACGAGCCCACCAGCGGGCTGGACCCGCTGATGGAGGTCGCCTTTCGCGAGACGGTCCGGGAGGCCAAGGAGCGCGGCCAGACGATCTTCCTGTCCTCCCACATCCTGAGCGAGGTGGAGGCGCTCTGCGACCGCGTCGGGATCCTGCGCCGGGGAAGGCTCGTCGACGAGGGCTCCCTGGCGGACCTGCGCCACCTGGGCGCGCAGACGATCGAGGTCGCCTTCGAGGGACCGGCGCCGAGCGTCGACGGCCTGCCCGGGGTGACCGTCGCCAACGCCGGCCCGAACGCCCTGCGCTTCGAGGTCACCGGCAGCGTCCGGCCCCTGATCGCGGCGCTGGCCCAGCATCCCGTGCACTCGCTGACCAGCCGCGAGCCCTCCCTCGAGGAGATCTTCCTGCACCACTACGACACATCGGACGGCCGTGTCGGCGGCTAGGGCCATCTTCTCGCGGACCTTCGCCGACTCGCGTGTCCGCAACGCATCCTTCGCCGCTCTCTTCGCCCTGGTCGCATACGCGAACGTCAGCGGATATCGAAGCTCCTATCCGACCCTGCAGGGACCTCGCCTTCGCCCACGCCTTCGGCGGCAATGCGAGCGTGCGCCTGTTCTACGGCAAGCCGTACGACCTGCTCACCGTGGGGGGCTACTCGGCGTGGAGGACCGGCGGCATCCTCGCGATCTTCGCCGGCATGTGGGGCGTGCTCGCGGCCGTACGGGCGCTCCGGGCCGAGGAGGAGGCCGGACGGCTGGAGCTCGTCCTGTGCGGGGCGGTGGGACGCGCCGGGGTGTACCTGTCGGCGCTCGCCGCGGTACTGGCCGGGATCGTGCTGCTGTGGGTCGCGCTCCTGCTGGGCCTGGTAGCGGCCGACATGCCGGCCGGAGAATCGGCCTACCTCGCGCTCGCCGTCGCTTCCGCAGCGTTCGTGTTCGCAGGGGTGGGGGCTCTCGCCAGCCAGCTGGGCGCGACACGACGCATCGCGCTGGAGCTCTCCAGCGCGGCCCTGACCGTCGCCCTGCTCGCCCGGGTGGTCGTGGACACCGCCTCGGGGCTGGAATGGCTTCGCTGGGTCACCCCCCTGGGGTGGTCCGAGGAGCTGCGGGCCTTCACCGGCCCGCGCCCGGCGGTGCTGCTGGCGCCGCTCGGCGCGGGCGCCCTGCTGCTCGCCGCGGCCGGTCTGATATCGGTGCGGCGCGACGTCGGCAACGGACTGCTCCCCGCCCGCGACAGCGCGCCGCCGCGTTTGCGCTGGCTGTCCTCGCCCACCGCCCTGGCCTTCCGCGAAGAGCGAGCCAGCTTCGCCGGCTGGCTGGCGGGAACGGGCTTCTTCGCGCTGATAATCGGACTGATCTCCACCAGCGTCTCCTCGGCGGGGGTCTCCGCGTCCCTGCAGCGCGAGCTGCGCAAGCTCGGTGCCGTCTCGATCACCAGGCCCTCCGGCTACATCGGCCTGTGCTTCCTCTTCTTCGTGCTCGTGGTCAGCCTGTACTGCTGCGCGCAGGTCGGGGCCGCCCGGCACGAGGAGGCCGAGCAGCGTCTTGAGACGCTCTTCGCCATGACGGTCGGGCGCGTCCGCTGGCTGGCGGGCCGGCTCGGCCTCGCCCTCGCAGGAGCGGTCGTGATCTCGATCGGGGCCGGCCTGCTGGCATGGGCGGGCGCTGCCGCACAGGGGGCCGGCGTGTCGCTGGGCAGCATGATCGAAGCGGGCGCCAACTGCCTGCCCGTCTCGCTCCTGTTCCTCGGGGCCGGCGCCCTGTTGTACGCCGTGCTGCCCCGGGCCGGCGCCGGTCTGGCCTACGGGCTCGTGGCCGTGGCCTTCGTGTGGCAACTGCTCGGAGGCCTGCTCGGTGCGCCGCACTGGCTCCTCGACCTGACCCCCTTCCAGCACATCGGGCTGGTCCCGGCCCAGCCCTTCAAGGCCCAGGCGGCGGCGATCATGCTTGCCGTCGGGGCCGGCTGCGCAGCCCTGGCGCTGTGGGCCTTCTCGCAAAGGGATCTGGCGGGGGTGTAGACATGCTTCAGAGAGTCGCCGTGGGCCGCTGGTCGCTGGACTCCTACGAGGGGATCGTGCCGGATGCGATCCTGGAGGACATGCGCGAGGGGGCCCGAGCGCTCGATGGTGCGCGCATCCTGCACGTGAACGCGACCCCCTACGGGGGCGGGGTCTCGGAGCTGCTGCGATCGACGGTGCCGCTCCTGCGCGACGTCGGCCTCATCGTCGACTGGAAGGTGATCGGCGGACAGCCGGACTTCTACCGCGCCACCAAGGCGCTCCACAACGCCCTGCAGGGGGCGTCCGAGTCGCTCACCGAGGAGGAGCGCTCGGCCTACCTGCAGTGCGCGCGCGAAAACGCCCCGCAACTCGACGGAGGATACGACTTCGTGATCATGCACGACCCCCAGCCGGCCGCGATGCTGAGCGTGGCAGGGCGTGGGAGCTCGCGATGGGTGTGGCGCTGCCACATCGACACATCCGAGCCCAACCCGGACGCCTGGCGCTTCTTCCGTCCCTTCCTCGCCGACTACGACGCGGCCGTCTTCACGATGCAGCAGTTCGTGCCGCCCGACCTGCCGGTCGCCCGGGTGCGGATCATCGCTCCCGCGATCGATCCTCTGAGCCCGAAGAACCTCGACCTCCCCGAGCGGACGGCCAGCCAGATCCTCGACTGGATCGGCGTCGACTATCCGGGGCGGCTGATGACGCAGGTCTCGCGCTTCGACGCCTGGAAGGACCCCTTCGGGGTCATCGCCGCCTACCGCCTCGTGCGCGAGGAGATCCCCGAGCTGCAGCTGGCCCTGGTCGGCTCCATGGCCCTCGACGACCCCGAGGGCTGGGACGTGTACGGGCAGCTCACCCGGCATGCCCAGGAGGACCCGCTGATCCACATCTACACCAACCTCACGGGAGCCAGCAACGTCGAGGTCAACGCCTTCCAGCGCCTGTCGGAGGTCGTCGTGCAGAAGTCCATCCGCGAGGGCTTCGGGCTGGTCGTCTCGGAGTCGCTGTGGAAGGGCACGCCCGTGGTGGCGGGACGGGCGGGCGGCATCCCGATCCAGATGCCGGAGGGCATCGGCGGCGTGCTCGTCGACTCGGTCGAGGAGTGCGCCGCGGCCCTGCTCTCGCTGCTGAAGGACCCAGAGCGATCCCGCGAGCTCGGTGCTCGCGGGCGCGAACACGTCCGCGAGCACTTCCTGCTGCCCCGTCTGCTGGCGCAGGAACTTGAGCTCCTCGCCTCCTTGGGCGATGGCTGAGCGGACGCTCGCGGAGGCCCCCGAGGCCCTCGACGCCACCGAGAGCGCCAAACTTCTGCTTGCGCATCTGCGCAGCGGGCCCGAAGGTCTCTCCAGCCGCGAGGCTGCACGCCGGCTCCTGCAGCACGGGCCCAACGCCCTGACCAGGCGCGGAGGGCGCCGCTGGCCGCGGGAGATCGCCCGCCAGTTCACCCACCCACTCGCCCTGCTGCTGTGGGCCGCGGCGCTGCTGGCCTGGCTGGCGGGGATCGCCGCAGTCGCGGTGGCGATCGTGGTCGTGATCGTCATCAACGCGATCTTCGCCTTCATCCAGGAGGCCGAGGCCGAGCGGGCCGTGGAGGCGCTGGCGGCGTTCCTGCCCGAGCGGGCGAAGGTGCTGCGCGACGGGGCGTGCCGAGATCCCGGCCCGCGAGCTCGTGCCCGGGGACGTGCTGGTGATCGAGGAGGGCGATCGGATCTCTGCCGACGCCAGGCTGCTGTCCGGGTCGATCGAGGTGGACATGTCGATGCTCACGGGCGAGTCGGTCCCGGTCCTGCGATCCGCCGATCTGCTCGACCGCAACGTCCCGCTCCAGCGGGCCCGCGACCTCATCCTGAGCGGCACCGCCTGCACCAGGGAGACGCCCGGGCGGTCGTCTTCGCCACCGGCATGCACAGCGAGCTGGGCCGGATCGCCGCGCTGTCGGAGCGGGTCACGGCAGAGGAGAGCCCGCTCGAACATCAGGTCCGCCGGGTGGCGTGGCTGATCGCCCTGATCGCGGTCGGGCCTCGGCGTCGCCTTCATCCCGATCGCCATGCTGGGGGCCGGTCTCCCCTTCACCGACGCGGTCGTGTTCGCGGTCGGGCTGCTCGTCGGAAACGTCCCGGAGGGTCTGCTTCCGGTGATCACCCTGGCGCTCGCCGTCGGGCGTGCGGGGGCTCGTCCGCGAAGGGGCCGTGGTCAAGCGCCTCAGCGCCGTCGAGACGCTCGGCTCCACCGACGTGATCTGCACGGACAAGACGGGGACCCTGACGGAGAACCGCATGCGGGCGGTTTCCCTGTGGTCGCTGGGCGCCACCGTCGAGGTCGGCGCGGACGGCCCGGCGGCCGAAAACGGGACGCTCGGCCTCCTGGCCGACGCGATGGCGGCGTGCAACAACGCCGAGCTGCGGGAGGGCGCCCGGAACGCCGGCGACCCCACCGAGATCGCCCTGATGCAGGCTGCGGCGAGCCTCGGGCATAGGCTCTCCGCCGCCGAGCGCGGGGCGGGAAGGCTCGCCGAGTTCCGCTTCGACCCGACCCTCAAGCTGATGTCCACCGTGGACCAACGCAACGGGCAGACGCTCGTACACGCCAAGGGCGCGCCGGAGTCCGTGCTGGGACGCTGCACCACGGCGCGGGGCGAGGGCGGGGGCGAACGAGCCCTCACGCCGCAGGACAGCGAGCGAATCCTCGCCACGGTCGACCGCTACGCGCGGGAGGGGCTGCGCGTGCTGGCCCTCGCAGAACGCCGGCTGCCGGACGGCCAGGCGCTGCCGAAACGGCGCGAGCAGGCCGAGCGCGACCTGTGCTTCCTCGGTCTCGCCGTGCTGGTCGATCCGCCGCGCCCGGAGGTGGCGCCCGCCGTCGCCCGCTGCCATGCGGCCGGCATCCGCATCATCGTGATCACGGGCGACCACGGCCTCACCGCGGCCGCGATCGCCCGCCAGGTGGGCATCGGCGGAGAAGAGCCGGCGATCGTCACGGGAGAGCAGCTCGAGGGCAAGGCAGACGCCGAGCTGGACCGTCTCCTGCACACCGGGGGCGAGCTGATCTTCGCCCGCAGCTCGCCCGAGGACAAGCTGCGCATCGCCGACGCGCTGCGCGCCGAGGGGCACGTGCTGGCGATGACCGGGGACGGGGTCAACGACGCCCCCGCGCTCAGGCGGGCGGACATCGGCGTGGCCATGGGCCGCTCGGGCACCGACGTGGCCCGCGAGGCCGCCACGATGATCCTCACGGACGACAACTTCGCCACCATTGCGACAGCCGTGGAAGCGGGGCGACGCGTCTACGACAACATCCGCAAGTTCATCTTCTACATCTTCGCCCATGCCACTCCCGAGGTCGTCCCCTTCCTGGTCTTCGCACTGGGCGGTGGGGCGATACCGCTGCCGCTCACGGTCCTGCAGCTGCTCGCCTTCGACGTCGGCACCGAGACGCTTCCCGCCCTCGCCCTCGGACGGGAGCCCGCCGAGCCGGGGCTGATGGAGCGTCCCCCCCGCCCGCGCTCGGAAAGCGTCATCCAGCCCCCAATGCTCGTGCGGGCCTGGGTTTTCCTGGGGCTGATCTCCGCGGCGCTGTCGATGGGCGCCTTCTTCTACGTCCTCATCAACGCGGGATGGCATCTCGGGGCGCCCACCGGCCCCGGCCATCCGCTCCACCACGCCTACCTGCAGGCGACGACGATGACCTTCTTCTCGATGGTCGCATGCCAGATCGGGACCGCCTTCGCGGCCCGCACGGACCGTGCGTCGCTGCGATCGGTGGGGGTCTTCTCCAACCGCCTGCTGCTGTGGGGGATCCTCTTCGAGCTGGCCCTGGCCGCGGCGATCATGTACCTGCCGCCGCTGCAAGCCCTTCTCAGCACGGCACCTCCGCCGCCGGACGCGCTGGCGATCGCGATCCCCTTCCCGCTGATCGTCTGGGGCGCCGACGAGATCCGCCGCTGGCTGCTGCGCAGGCGATCCACCGCCGGCCCGAGCGCCGAGTCGTGAGCTTCGGGGTCCTGGCGGCGATCGTCCTGGCGGGGCTGGCCGGCCCGCTGCTCGGGCTCAACCGCCGCTTCTTCGTGCCCGTCATGGTCGGTGAGATCTTCGCCGGCATCCTGGTCGGCCCGGCTGTCCTCGGCGTCGTAGATCCCGCCAACTCGACCGTTGCCTTCCTGCGCGACACCGGCTTCGCAATGCTGATGCTCACCGCCGGGATGCATCTCCCGCTGCGCGATCCCCGGCTCGCGGCGAGCCTGCGTGAGGGGGCGCTGCTGGCGGCCATGGTGGCCGCCCTTGCCGTGCCCGCCGGCCTGCTGGCGGCGAGGGTCGCGGGCACCGGCCACGCGGCGGTCTACGCGGTCGTCCTGGCCTCCGGCTCGGCCGCCGTGCTGCTGCCGGCCCTGCAGGAGCTGGCGGTCGTCGGCAGGCATGCCATGACTGTCATGGCCCAGGTCACGATCTCGGACATCGCGACGATCCTGTCGGTGCCGATCGTGCTGCAGCCGCAGCGAATCGGCCACGCCGCCCTCGGGGGCCTGCTCGTGGCCGGCGCCGGCGGGGTCATGTTCGCGAGCGCCCGACTGCTCCAGGGCCGCCCCTGGGTTCACCGTGTGCGCGCCCTCTCCAAGCGTCGGCGCTGGGTGCTGGACCTGCGCCTGTCGCTGCTCGTCCTGTTCCTGCTCTCGTGGCTGGCGGAGCGAAGCGGCACGAGCATCCTGATCGCGGGCTTCGGGGCAGGCCTGATGGTCGCCTGGATCGGCGGGCCCAAACGGCTCTCGACGCAGATGCGCGGCGTCGCGGACGGATTCTTCATCCCGCTCTACTTCGTCGTCCTCGGAGCCCAGCTCGACCTGAGCGGTCTGCTGCGCAGTCCCTCGATGGTGGCCCTGGCCGCGATGCTCGCCGTGCTCAACATCCTCATCCACGTGATCGCCGCGGCGGCCCTGCGCAGGGGTCTCGGCAGCGCCCTGGCGGCGAGCGCGCAGCTCGGGGTCCCCGCCGCGGTCGCCTCGCTGGGCCTCGCCGAGGGTGTGCTCTCGAGCACCGTGGCGACGGCGATTGTGGTGGCCGCCCTGGTCAGCCTCGCCGTGTGCACGGCCGGGGTGCAGATGCTCTCCCGGCAGAGCGCCAGGGCCGCGGCCGCGGCCTAGGCCTGTTCCCGGCCGCCGCGATCACCGCAGCGGCCACGGAGGCCACTACGCAGTTTTCACCCATGACGCGCCCCCGCCGGGCGCATAGGTTTGAGAGCGTGCACGTGATCTCACAGGAGCGGCTGAAGGACATACTCGCGGGAGCGCCCCTCGCCGAGCCACGGGTCGTCGCCAGCGGCAACCTCGCCACGCCGCACCGGCTGCTGGAGATCGTCGAGTCGAGCCTGGAGCGCTACCGGCTGTTCATGCTCGCCGCCCAGGCGCCGCTTCCCGAGCGCGAGGGGGTCATCTTCGAGACCCCGTTCGTCGGCCCCGGGATGCGGGATGCCGGCCCGCGGCTGGACTACCTGCCGATGCGCCTGTCGCTCGTGCCGCGGCTGTTCGCCACGATGCGCCCGCCCGACGTCGTCCTCCTGCACGCCTCCACTCCGCGCCGGGGCAAGATCTCTCTGGGCATCGAGGTCAACGTGCTGCTGGCCGCCGTCGAGCGCGTCCGCGCCCGGGGCGGCCTGGTCATCGCCCAGCTGAACCCGAAGATGCCCTACACGCTCGGCGACAGCGAGCTCTCGCAGGACATGGTGGACCTCGCCGTCGAGGTCGACGAAGAGCTCTCCTCCCCCCTCCCCCGGCCCGCGCACGATCGCGCCGAGCGGATCGCGCAGCTCGTCGCCGAGATGATCGACGACGGCTCGACGCTGCAGATGGGCATCGGCCAGGTCCCCGACGCCACCCTGCGGGCGCTCACGGGCCGCCGGGGGCTGTCGATCTGGTCGGAGATGATCAGCGACGGCGTCATGAGCCTCGATCGCGAGGGGGCCCTCGACGCGTCCAGCCCGATCGTGTGCTCCTTCATGTTCGGCTCTCCCGAGCTCTACCGGTGGGTGCACCTGAACCCGCGGATCCACATGACCCGCACTGAGACCAGCAACGACCCCAGTCGGATCGCGGCCCGCCCGGCGATGATGTCCGTAAACGGGGCCCTCCAGGTCGACCTGTTCGACCAGGCCGGGGCGAGCCACATCGGCGGGCGGCTCTACTCGGGCTTCGGGGGACAGCCGGACTTCGTCGAGGGGGCGCTGCACTCCCCCGGAGGGCACGCCATCATCGCCCTGCCCTCGCTGCACGAGCCGAGCGGGAAATCGACGATCGTGCCCCGCCTGACCGATCCGGTGACCTCCTTCCAGCACTCAGCGGTCATCACCGAGCAGGGTTGTGCCCGCATCTTCGGGCGCAGCCGGCGAGCGCAGGCCGAACTCATGATCGAGCAGGCGGCGCACCCGGATGCCCGCGAGTGGCTGCGCCAGGAGGCCGGGAAGCTGGGCGTCGGAGCGGTCAGGAGCCCCGCCGCCACCCTCAGTCGCTCGGCCTGAGGGGACGGACGGCCGGCACCGCGAAGCGCTCGTGCGCGAGGCGCCACGCGGCGGTGGGGAAGCGGACCCGGTCCACGCCGTCGCAGAACCGGATCGTGGCGTCGAAGCCGTCCTTGAAGACGACGAGCATCCGGCGGTTCTCGGGAAGCACCTCGGCCACGAACTGGGTGACCCCGCGGGCCTCGGCGATCCGGGCGAGGCGTTCTACGAGGATCGTTCCGAGGCCCTGGCCGTGCAGCGCGTCCGCGACCTCGACGGCCACTTCGGCGCGGGCCTCGTCGAGCTTCACGTAGGCGGCGTGGCCCACGATCCGGCCATCCTCGGCGCTCGCCACCAGCCCCAGCCCGGGGGCCGGGGGCTCGACGGCCCAGTGGGCAGCCGTCCCCAGATCCACGGCCGCGCTGAAGAAGCGCATCCGCCGCGCCTCCACGCCCAGCTCGGCGAGGAAGGCTGCGACGGCCCGCTCGTCGCCGGGCAGGACCTGGCGGACCGTCACGAGGGATCCGTCGCGAAGCGGCACCCGCTCGGCACGGACGGGCTGCCGGGCGTCGGGCGAGGTCCCGGGCACCGGGGGGGTCTCGGTCGAGGTCATGCTCACAGGATCGCCGCCGCTGCGGCTGGGGACATCCGCGCGGGGCCGCCGGCATGGGGGGAGAAACACCCGAGGGGCGAAGGGGGCGGGTTACGTACTTCCCCGCACCAATCGGGGGGATTGAGCCCGATCCGCCATCACCCACCCCCGCTTACTCTCGGCCCGGTGAACGCTCTGGAACTCGCCCGCCTGCAGTTCGGGATCACCACCGTCTTCCATTTCATCTTCGTTCCGATGTCGATCGGGCTGGCGGCCTGGGTCGCCTACTGCCAGACCCGCTACCACCGCTCGGGCGACGAGGTGTGGCTGCGGGCGACCCGCTTCTGGGGCAAGTTCATGCTCATCTCGATTGCCATCGGGGTGGTGACCGGGATCGTCCAGGAGTTCCAGTTCGGGATGAACTGGTCTGAGTACTCGCGCTACGTCGGCGACATCTTCGGGGCGCCGCTGGCGATGGAGGGCCTGGCCGCCTTCTTCCTCGAGTCGACGTTCGTCGGCCTGTGGATCTTCGGCTGGAACCGGCTCTCGCCGAGGGTCCATCTCGCCACCGCCTGGCTGACCGCCTTCGGGACCGTCCTCTCGGCCTACTTCATCCTCGCCGCCAACTCCTGGATGCAGCACCCGGTCGGGTACGCCATCAACCACGTCACCCACCGGGCCGAGCTGAAGAGCATCTGGGCGGTCCTCACGAACTCCACCGTGCTGCTCGCCTTCCCCCACACGATCTTCGGAGCGGCCTGCACCGCCGGCATGCTCGTGCTCGGGATCTCGGCGCTGGGGATGCTGCGCGGGCGCAACGTCGACGTCCTCTCCCGCTCGGCACGGGCCGTCCTGCCCCTGACCCTCGTCGCCGCCATCGCCACGGGCGCCTTCGGGCACAGCCAGGGGGTCCTGATGACCAAACAGCAGCCGATGAAGATGGCGGCCGCCGAGGCCCTCTACAAGACGACCAGGGGCGCCAGCCTCTCGGTCTTCGCGGTCGGCCCCTTCGAACGCCACCCGGAGCGCCTGAACACCGACATCCGCATACCGCACCTGCTCTCGATCATCGGCACCGCCAGCTGGAACGGCACGGTCAAGGGCATCAACCAGATCAACGCCGAAGAGCAGCGCAGGTACGGCCCCGGCGACTACGTCCCGATCGTGGGCATCACCTACTGGACGTTCCGCCTGATGGCGGGAGCCGGGGTGCTGCTGGTGCTGCTGGGGCTGCTGGGGCTGGCGCTGCTGCGGAAGGGCCGCCTGGAGCGCTCGCGCTGGTTTTTGTGGGCCGCGGTGGCCGGGATATTCCTCCCGATCCTCGCGAACCTGACAGGCTGGATCTTCACCGAGATGGGGCGCCAGCCGTGGGTGGTCTTCGGGCTGCTGAAGACCAGCCAGGCGCGCTCGCCGCTCGTCGGCAGCGGCGCGATCATCCTCACGATCGCCGGCTACACGCTGCTCTACGGAGTGCTGCTTGTGATCGGGGGCCGTCTGTTCCTGCGCGAGATCGCCCACGGCCCCGAACAGGCCCCCACACCGCAACCGGACGGGCGCCCCGGCGAGGAGCCGCGCGGCGACCTCGTGCTGGCCTACTGAGAGGAACCGGAGAGCCACCATGCGCGAGCCCAACTTCCTGCAGACCCTCTGGTTCGTCCTCATCGGCGTCCTCTGGGTCGGCTACTTCATCCTCGAGGGATTCGACTTCGGGGTCGGCATGCTGCTGCGAGCCGTCGGCCGCGACCGGGCCGGCAAGCGTGCCGTGATCCACACGATCGGGCCCGTCTGGGACGGGAACGAGGTGTGGCTGCTGGTGGCGGGTGGCGCGACCTTCGCCGCCTTCCCCGGCTGGTACGCAAGCCTCTTCTCCGGCTTCTACCTTGCTTTCTTCCTGATCCTCGCGGCCCTGATCGTGAGGGGCGTCTCGTTCGAGTTCTGGGGCAAGGAGGACTCGCCCCGCTGGCGGGCGACCTGGGAGTGGACAGCCGTGATCGGGAGCCTGCTCGCGGCGCTGCTGTGGGGGGTCGGCTGGGCCAACATCGTCCACGGCGTGCCGATGAACGCCTCGCACGACGTCACCGCCTCGCTGTGGGACCTGCTGCACCCCTACGCCCTCCTCGGCGGGCTCTGCACGCTGACCCTGTTCCTCGGGCACGGGGCGGTCTTCCTGACCCTGCGCACACGCGGAGATCTGCTCGAGCGGGCGCGAAGGCTGGCGAGACCGCTCACCAGCCTGTCGGCCGCGCTGATGGCGGCCTTCCTGCTGTGGACCGTCCTCGACCAGAACAGCGGCGGGGTCAAGGCCTCGGCGACGATCATCGCCGCCGGCGCCGTCGCGCTCGGCGCCGCCGTGCCGGTGGCCCTCGGCGCGCGGCGCGAGGGATGGGCGTTCATGCTCAGCGCGGGGGCGATCGCGCTGCTGTTCGTGAGCCTGTTCGTGTGGCTGTTCCCGAACGCGCTGCCCTCGACCACGACCCCCGCCGACGACCTGCGGCTGGTGGCTGCCTCCTCGACCCACTACACCCAGACCGTGATGACCGTCGTGGCCGTGATCTTCGTCCCGATCGTGCTGCTCTACCAGGGCTGGACCTACTGGGTGTTCCGTCACCGCCTCGGAAGCGAGGACTTCCAGGGGCCCGCCACTCCGATCGCCGTCCTGAGCTCGATCGGCTCGCACGGAGACGGCTCCTCCGGCGCCGCGGGAAAACGACCCGCGGGCCCCGCCGCCGGACCGCACGGCCTGCCCTGACGTGTCCGGCGCGGTCGACCGCCGTCTGCTGAGCGAGAGCTCCGCCGCGCGCAGGCACATGGGCCTGGCGGGCGCCCTCGGTGTCGCCTCGGCGGGCCTGACGATAGCCCAGGCCGCGCTGCTCGCCCACGTGATCGCGACGGCCGCCATCGGCCACGCGACGCTCGCCTCGCTGCGCCCCTACCTGATCGCGCTTGCCGGAGTGATGCTTGGCAGAGCCGCCGTGACGGCCGGCTTCGAGCTCTGCGGGCGCCTCGGTGCGGGCCGGGTGATGTCCGAGCTGCGCGGCCGCCTGGCCCGGCACGTGCTCGCGACCTCCACGGGCGGGCGATCCGATGAGATGCGCACCGGGGAGCTGGCGACGGTGGCCGTCCAGGGGGTGGACTCGCTGGAGGCCTACTTCGCGGGCTATCTGCCCCAGCTCGTGATGGCCGCCCTGCTGCCCCCCGCCATCCTCTGCTGGGCGGCCGTGATCGACCCCGCGGCGGCCGCGGTGCTGGCCCTCACCATCCCGATCCTGATCGTCTTCATGGTCCTCGTGGGCAAGCGCGCCAGGGCGCAGACGGACCGGCGCTGGAGAGCCCTCTCCCTGCTCGGCGCCCACTTCCTCGACGTGGTGCGGGGGCTGCCCACCCTGCGCGCCTACCGCCGCGAGCTGGCCCAGGCCAGGACGCTGGCCGCGGTCGGAGAGCGCTACCGGGCGGAGACGATGGCGACGCTGCGCGTGGCCTTCCTGTCCGCGCTCGTCCTCGAGCTGTGCGCCATGATCGGCACCGCCCTCGCGGCGGCGACGATCGGGCTCCAGCTCGTCGGAGGCCATCTCGGCCTGACCGCCGGGCTGACCGTGCTGCTGCTGGCGCCCGAGCTCTATGGTCCGCTGCGCGGGGTGGGCCAGCAGTACCACGCCAGCGCAGAGGCGACCGCGGCCGCGCAGCGCATCTTCGACACCCTCGACGCGCCGCCGGCGCTGGACGGCCCGCGCGACCGGGCGGCTCGCCTCCCCGATCCCTCGCGCGACCCTGTCCGCCTGCATGGCGTCCGCTTCGAATATCCGCGGCGGCCGGGGCTGGCCCTCGACGGCGTGGAGATGGAGATCGCCCCCGGTCAGGTCACGGCCCTCGTCGGAGACAGCGGTGCCGGCAAGAGCACCGTGGCCCGGCTCGTGATGCGCATGGCGGACCCCACCGAGGGGAAGGTGTCCTGCGGAGGAGTCGACCTGCGGGCGATCGAGCCCGAGCGCTGGCACGAGCTGATCGCCTGGGTCCCCCAGCGCCCCGCGCTGTTCGCCGGCACCGTGGCCGAGAACATCCGCCTCGGGGCCCCCGACGCGAGCGATCTGCGCGTGCGCCGGGCCGCCCGCGCCGCCAACGCCCTCGAGTTCATCGAGCAGCTGCCGGAGGGCATGCAGACACGACTGGGCGACGGAGGGCGGCGCCTGTCCGCCGGGCAGGCGCAGCGCATCGCCCTCGCACGTGCCTTCCTGCGCGAGGCGCCACTCGTCGTTCTCGACGAGCCGACCGCCCATCTCGACGAGGCCGGCGCCGCCCAGGTCAGCGAGGCGATAGAGCGCCTGGCCGCGGGCCGCACGATGCTGCTGATCGTCCACCGGCCGTCCCTGGCCCTGCGCGCCGACCACATCCTGCGGCTGGAGGGCGGACGGCTGGCCGGAGCGGACGCTCGGACGTGCGCTGGAGGGCTGGCCGCATGAGCGCAGCCCGCGAGTCGCTTCGCACCCTCGCCCGGGTGGGTGCCCTGCCCCCGGGCCAGCGCCGGCGGCTGGCCCTCGCCGTCGCCCTGTCGGCGGGAGCGATGGTGGCCGCCATGGGCCTGCTCGCCACATCCGGGTACCTGATCTCGAGAGCCGCCCAGCGCCCGCCCGTCCTGGAGCTGATGGTCGCGATCGTGGCCGTGCGGGCCTTCGGCCTGGCGCGGGCGGGGCTGCGCTACGCCGAGCGGCTGTGCTCGCACGACCTCGCCCTTCGCCAGCTCGCCACGCTCAGGGCGGGCTTCTTCGAGCGCTTGACGGGGCTGCTTCCCGGCCGCCTGGCCGGGTACGCGAGCGGCGACCTGATGGCTCGCTTCGTAGGCGACGTGGACGGCCTGGCCGACCTCTATCTGAAGACCCTGATTCCCGCCCTGGCGGCCCTGGCGGTGATCCTCTGCGCCGCCGCGGCGGCCTGGCTGATGCTGCCGGCGGCCGGGGCCGTCGTGCTCGGCTCCCTGACGGTGCTGGCGGTGGCGCTGCCCTGGCTGAGCTCGCGGCTGGCGACCCGCTCGGCGGCCCGCCAGGGCGCCGTGCGCACGCGCATGGCGAGCGAGCTGGTGGAGGTCCTGGACGGGGCCGAGGAGCTGGTGATGTGCGGCCGCGGCTCCGACCGTGTGGAGCAGCTGCAGGCCACCGACGCCCGCCTGGCCGGCCTCGGCCGGGGCGATGCCCTGGCGGCGGCACTGCTGAGCGGCCTCGGCGCGACCGTCAGCGGTGCCGGCCTGCTCGCGGTGCTCCTGGTCGCGATCCCGGCCGTGCACGAGGGCACCCTCGGCGGGGTGCTGCTCGCAGCCCTGGCCTTTCTCTTCCTCGCCGCCGGGGAGAGCGTGGCGGTCCTCCCCGCCGCCGCCCGCAGCCTTCGCACGAGCTCGGCCGCCGCCGCCCGCCTGCAGGCCGTCAGCCGCCAGCGGCCCGAGGTCGTCGATCCCGCCGAGCCGCGCAGGCCCGGGCGTGCGGGGGCGCTGCGGGCGACGGGGCTGCGCTTCCGCTACGGCCCGGATGAGCCGTGGGTGCTCGATGGCGTGGACCTGCAATTGCAGCGCGGGGAACGCGTGGCCCTGCTCGGGCCCAGCGGCGGCGGGAAGACCACCCTGGCGGAGCTGCTCGTGCGGCTGCGCGAGCCTACCGGCGGCACCATCGCGCTGGGGGGAACCGACGTCAGCCTGATGGACCAGCGGGAGCTGCGAGCGGAGGTCCTTCTCTGCTCACAGGACGCCCATCTCTTCAACACGACCATCCGCGAGAACCTGCTGATCGGGCGGCGCGGAGCCGAGGACCGCGAGGTCCGCGCTGCACTGGAGGCCGTGGATCTGCTGGCCTGGGCGGACGGCCTTCCCGAGGGCCTCGACACGCTCGTGGGGTCCGACGGGGAGCTCCTCTCCGGCGGCCAGCGCCGGCGCCTGGCCGTCGCGCGAGGCCTGCTGAGCGACGCCCCCATCCTGATCCTCGACGAGCCCACCGCCCACCTCGACGCCGCCCTCGCCCGCGAGGCGATGCAGGGCATCCTCGCCCACTCGGGAACCCGGGGGCTGCTGGTGATCACCCACGATCCCGGGATCCTCGCCGGCTTCGACCGGGTGCTCGCCCTGCGCGTAGGCAGGATCGAGCCGGTTCCCGGGCATCCCCCCGGGCGTCAGACCGTGGTGGCGGCGGGCTCGCCGGTCGGCGGCGCCACCCCGGCCGGCGGCGCCACCCCGGCCGGCGGCGCCACCCCGGCCGCCGCGTAGGCCGCAGGGGAGTCCAGCGTCTCGGCCTTCAGGAGGGCGCGGGCGAGGCTCTCGAGCTGGTCACGATGCTCCTCCAGCAGCCGCCTGACGTCGCGGTGGTCCTCCTCGACGAGCCTTCTCACCTCATCGTCGACGAGCCTCTGGGTGTGCTCGGAGATCTCGGAGACTCCAGGGAAGAACGGCCCCTGGCCGTCGTGTGAGATGACCGAGACCGGGCCGAGGGCCTCGCTCATTCCCCAGCGTCCGACCATCTGGCGGGCGATCTGGGTGAGCTGCTCGATGTCCGACTCGGCCCCCGTCGTGATGGTGCCGTAGACGATTTCCTCGGCGGCCCTGCCGCCGAGGGCGACCCTGATCTTGGCCTGCAGCTCCTGCAGGGAGTAGGAGACCCGGTCGGAGTCGGGGGTCGAGAGGGTCACGCCGAGAGCCATCCCGCGGGGGATGATGGAGACCTTGCGGACCGGGTCGGCACCCGTCGTCAGCATGCCCACGAGGGCGTGGCCGGACTCGTGGTAGGCGGTCCGCTCGCGGTCGGCGGGCGAGAGCAGGATGCCCCTCGGCGAGCCGAGCATGAGCTTCTCGAGAGAGTCGGTGAAGTCGCTCATGTGCACCTTGTCGCGCCCGCGGCGCGCCGCCACCAGGGCGGCCTCGTTGGCGAGGTTGGCGAGGTCCGCCCCGACCATCCCGGGAGTGCTCGCGGCGAGTTCCTCCAGGTTCACGTCCTCGGCCAGCGGCATCGAGCGCGTGTGCACCTTGAGGATCTTGGCCCGGCCGGCCTGGTCTGGGGGCTGCACCGCCACGCGGCGATCGAAGCGACCGGCCCGCAGCAGGGCCGGGTCGAGGATGTCGGGCCGGTTTGTGGCGGCCAGGACGACGACCGCCTCGGAGGATTCGAAGCCGTCGATTTCGGTGAGGATCTGGTCGAGGGTCTGCTCGCGCTCGTCGTTGGCACCGGTCACGGAGACCGAGCCCTGGCGCGAGCGCCCGATCGCGTCGAGCTCGTCGATGAAGATGATCGATGGCGCGGCCTCCTTCGCCTTCGCGAAGAGGTCGCGCACGCGGGCCGCCCCGACTCCGACGATGGCCTCTATGAACTCGGATGCCGAGATCGAGAAGAAGGCCGCGTGCGCCTCCCCCGCGACCGCCCGCGCGAGCAGGGTCTTGCCGGTTCCCGGCGGCCCGTAGAGCAGGACCCCGTGGGGCATCCTTCCTCCCAGGCGGCTGTACCGCTCGGGGTTGCGCAGGAAGTCCACGATCTCCGTGAGCTCGGCCTTGGCCTCGTCGATTCCGGCGACGTCGTCGAAGGTGACGCGGATTTTCTCGGGGTCGACCCTCCTGGCCTGGCTTCGGCCGAAGGCTCCCAGCCCCCCCAGCCCGCCGCCGGCCGCGGCGGCGCGGCGGGCGAGCAGGACGAAGAGCCCCACGATCAGCAGGGTCGGACCGAAGCCGAGCAGAAGCTCGACGAGCAGCGACTGGCTCGAGGTCGGCGACTTGGCGTTGATCTGCACTCCCTTTTCCTGCAAGAGCGCCGAGAGCTGGCTGCCGTTCCAGAAGGTCGGCACCTGGGTCTTGAAGAGGGTGGTCGGGGTCGCCTTGCTGTCGCTGGGCGGGTAGCGCAGCTTGCTGCGGAAGGTGCCTTCGACGGCGTCCCCCTTCGAGGAGATCGACTTCACCTCGTCCGCCTTGACCTGTTCCAGGAAGTAGGGGCTGAAGGGAACCGTGACGCGCGGCTGTCCGCTGCCGGGCTGGAAGGCGAGCACCGAGATCCAGTTCAGGGCGATCAGGGCGAGCACGAACCACCAGAAGATCCTGGTGCGATGCGGCGGCGGCCCGGCGGGGGGCTGCTCGGGCATGCCGCGCCCGTCGGGGGCCGGAGCGACGTGCCATCCGCGCTTGTCGCGGGGCAAGGGCGGATGGGTCTCGTTTTGGCTGCTCGGCCTGGGCTCGACGCTGCTGCTCGGATGGGGCTCGGTGCGGCTGCTCGGAGGTGGCTCGGGAGCGTCGGGCACCCCTCCATGCTACGCCGGTCGCGAGGCCATAGACTGGGAGCCGATGACGCAAGGCGCCCCCCGCGGCAACGTCCGCAGCGACAGCTGATGCGAGTCGGGCTGCTCACCGGGGGAGGAGACTGCCCGGGCCTCAACGCGGCGATCCGAGCGGTGGTTCGGCGTGGCCTGATGGACGGGCACAGCTTCTGCGGCTTCCGCTACGGCTGGGCGGGTGTCCTGGCCGAGGACGTGATGGAGCTGGACTTCGCCAGCACCGCGGGCATCCTTCCCCGCGGCGGCACGATCCTCGGCACGTCGCGGACGAACCCCTTCGCCGAGGGGCAGGGCGGGCTGGAGGCGGTGCGGGCCGCCTTCGAGCGTCAGGGACTGGACGCGTTGATCGCGATCGGCGGGGAGGACACGCTCGGGGTGGCCCAGCGCCTCTCCGATGAGGGGCTGGCGCTGATCGGCATCCCCAAGACCGTCGACAACGACCTCGCCGCGACTGACTTCACCTTCGGCTTTCACACCGCCGTCCAGATCGCCACCGACGCGATCGACCGCGTCCACACCACGGCCGAGTCCCACAACCGGGTGATCGTGGTCGAGGTGATGGGCCGCCACGCCGGCTGGATCGCCACCTACGCCGGGATGGCCGGCGGGGCCGATGCCATCCTCGTGCCCGAGCGGCCCTTCGACCTCGATGACGTCTGCAATCGCCTGCGCCGCCGCCACGAGCGCGGGCGGACGTTCTCGATCGTCGTCGTGGCCGAGGGGGCGACCCCGCGAGAGACAGGAGCCCTCGGTCTCGTCAGCCAGGAGCGGGACGCCTTCGGCCACGTTCGCCTCGGCGGCATCGGGGTGACGCTGGCCAACGAGCTGGAGGCGCGGACCGGATACGAAACGCGGGCCACGATCCTCGGCCACGTGCAGCGAGGCGGGACGCCCTCGGCCTACGACAGGGTCCTCGCGACCCGCTTCGGGGTGGCCGCGATGAACGCCGCCGCGGCCGGGCGCTTCGGCATCATGGTCGCCCTCCAGGGCCCCGACATCGTCGAGGTGGGCCTGGCCGAGGCGGTGCGTGAGCCGAAGCTGGTCGATCCCACCCTCTACGAGACGGCCGAGGTCTTCTTCGGCTGACCGTCAGGGGGCGAGCACGGCCCTCACCTGGCGCGCGATCTCCAGGTCCTCCCGGGCCGCCACCACGAGCGTGCGGACGGCCGCATGCGGCCCTCCGATCTCGGCGTCCCCGGCCGCCTCGACGTTGGCGCGGTCGTCGAGGGCGACCCCGAGGAAGGCGAGGCCCTCGGCGGCGCGGGCCCGCACCGGGGCCGAGCGCTCGCCGACCCCGCCGGTGAAGACGAGCGCGTCCATCCCTCCAAGGCTCGACGCCATCGCGGCGATGCCGGCGCGAAGACGGTGCAGATAGACCTCGAGGGCCAGCTCCGCCCGCTCCTGCCCTGAGCCGGCGCGGGCCAGGACCTCGCGCATGTCGGCCGTGCCCGACAGCCCGAGCAGGCCGGACTCGTGCTCCAGCGCCACGGCGAGCTGCGCCGGGGTGGCATCCTCGCGCTCGAGCAGCCACAGCAGCATGCCCGGATCCACGCTGCCCGAGCGGGTTGCCATCACCAGGCCCTCCAGGGGGGTGAATCCCATCGTCGTGTCTATCGACCTGCCCCGGTCGATCGCGCAGAGGGAGGCACCCGCGCCGAGGTGGGCGCTGACCACGCGCAGCTCGCCGGGCGCCCGCCCGAGAAGCTGCGGGGCCCGCCTGGCAACCCACGCATGGGAGAGCCCGTGGAAGCCGTAGCGGCGCAACCCCCAGCGCTCCCGCCAGCCGGCCGGGAGGGCGTAGGTGTAGGCCGCCGGGGGCATCGTGGCGTGGAAGGCCGTGTCGAAGCAGGCCACGGCCGGGACGTCCGGCAGCACGGCGGCGACCGCATCCATCGCGTCGAGGGACTTTCGCTGATGCAGGGGCGCCAGCTCGCAGAGGCCGCGCAGCTCGCCGGCCACGCGCTCGTCGAGGCGCACGGCCTCGCGGTAGAGCTCGCCCCCGTGGACGATTCGGTGCCCGACCGCATCGGCCTCGCCAAGCGGGCCGGCGAGCGCCCTCTCCAGCTCGGCCGGGTCCATCTGAGACCGCGGGGCGGGCAGCTCGGCGGATGCGATCGTCTCGTCGGCGTCCCCGAGCAGGGCGAGCTTGACGCTGCTGGAGCCGGCGTTGGCGACCAGTACCCGCACGGCGTCGGCGGCTAGGCGGCGGGCTCGCCGGCGGGCGCGGGCTCCACGGGCCACCGCCAGTCGACCACGTCCGGGGAGTCCTCGCCGTGCTCGCGGGTGTAGGCGCGGTGGCGGAGCCGTTCGTCGGACCATCAGCTGGCGCAGGTGCGCCGCGCGCTCGCCGAGGCCGGGCACCCGATCGATCACGTCCATCACGAGGTGGAAGCGGTCGAGGTCGTTGAGCATGACCATGTCGAAGGGGGTCGTCGTCGTGCCCTCCTCCTTGTAGCCGCGGACGTGGATGTTGTCGTGGTTGGTGCGCCGGTAGGTGAGGCGGTGGATCAGCCACGGGTAGCCGTGGTAGGCGAAGACGACCGGCTGGTCGGTCGTGAACAGGGCGTCGAACTCGGCGTCGGGCAGGCCGTGGGGGTGCTCGGTGTCGGGCTGCAGCCGCATCAGGTCGACGACGTTGACGACCCGACCTGCAGGTCGGGCAGTGCTCGCGCGCAGGATCGCGGTGGCCGCCAGCGTCTCGAGCGTCGGGACGTCGCCGGCGCACGCCAGCACGACGTCGGGCTCGCGCCGACCGTCGTTGCTGGCCCAGTCCCATATGCCGATGCCGCGGGTGCAGTGGGCGATCGCCTCGTCCATCGGCAGGTAGTTCAGCGCGGGCTGCTTGCCGGCGACGATCACGTTGACGTAGTCGCGGCTGCGCAGGCAGTGGTCGGCGACCGAGAGCAGGCAGTTGGCGTCGGGCGGCAGGTAGACGCGCACGATCTCGGCCTTCTTGTTGACGACGTGGTCGATGAAGCCGGGGTCCTGGTGGGAGAAGCCGTTGTGGTCCTGGCGCCAGACGTGCGAGGAGAGCAGGTAGTTCAGCGAGGCGATCGGCCGGCGCCAGGGGATCGCGCGCGTGACCTTCAGCCACTTGGCGTGCTGGTTGAACATCGAGTCGACGATGTGGATGAAGGCCTCGTAGCAGTTGAACAGCCCGTGCCGGCCGGTCAGCAGGTAGCCCTCGAGCCAGCCCTGGCAGAGGTGCTCGCAGAGCACCTCCATCACGCGGCCGTCCGGCGCGAGGTGGTCGTCGCTCGTCGGCGCGCTCGGCCTCCCAGGTGCGGTCGGTCGCCTCGAACACGGCGTCGAGCCGGTTCGAGGCGGTCTCGTCCGGGCCCATCGATCCGGAAGCGGTCGGGGTTGCGCTCGATCACGTCGCGCAGGAACGTCGCCGAGCACGCGCGTCGGCCTCGCTCGACGCTCGCGCCGGGCGCGGGCACCTCGACGGCGTAGTCGCGGAAGTCGGGCAGCTCCAGGTCGCGCAGCAGCAGGCCGCCGTTGGCGTGCGGGTTGGCGCCCATCCGCCGCTCGCCCGCGCGGGCGCCAGCGCCGCGAGCTCGCCGCGCAGCGCGCCGTCCTCGTCGAACAGCTCCTCGGGGCGGTAGGTGCGCAGCCAGTGCTCGAGCTGCGCGCAGATGCTCGGGGTTGCCGGCGAGGTCGGCGAGCGGCACCTGGTGGGAGCGGAAGGAGCCCTCGGCCGGCAGCCCGTCGACCTCCTTCGGGCCCGGTCCAGCCCTTCGGCGTGCGCAGCACGATCATCGGCCAGCGCGGGCGCGCGCGCCGGGCCGCCCGGCGTCGCGCGCCGCGCGCTGGATCGCGGCGATCTCGTCGGCGACCTCGTCGAGCGTGGCCGCCATCAGCTGGTGCATCGCCGCGGGCTCGTCGCCCTCGACGAAGCGGGGCGCGTAGCCGTAGCCCTCGAGCAGCGCGCGCAGCTCCTCCTCGCGGGATCCGGGCGAGCACGGTCGGGTTGGCGATCTTGTAGCCGTTGAGGTGCAGGATCGGCAGCACGGCGCCGTCGCGTGCCGGGTCGAGGAACTTGTTCGAGTGCCAGCTCGTGGCGAGCGGGCCCGTTTCGGCCTCGCCGTCGCCGACGACGCAGCAGACGAGCAGGTCCGGGTTGTCGAAGGCGGCGCCGTAGGCGTGCGCGAGCGAGTAGCCGAGCTCGCCGCCCTCGTGGATCGAGCCCGGCGTCTCCGGCGCGACGTGGCTGGGGATCCCGCCGGGGAAGGAGAACTGGCGGAACAGGCGCGCGCAGGCCCTCCTCGTCGCGGCCGATGTGCGGGTAGACCTCGCTGTAGGTGCCCTCCAGGTAGGCGTTGGCGACGAGCCCCGGGCCGCCGTGGCCCGGGCCCGGTGACGTAGATCGCGCTCAGGTCCCGCTCGCGGATCAGCGCGGTTCAGGTGCGCGTAGATGAAGTTCAGGCCGGGCGTCGTGCCCCAGTGGCCGAGCAGCCGCGGCTTGATGTGCTCGAGCCGCAGCGGCTCGCGCAGCAGCGGGTTGTCCAGCAGGTAGATCTGCCCGACCGAGAGGTAGTTGGCCGCCCGCCAGTAGGCGTCGATGCGCCCGGAGCTCGCGATCGGAGAGGGTCTCGGTCGCCGGCAAGGGAGCCTCAGTCCTCGCGCTACCGGCCGTTGCGCGGCAGCGGCCGCCCGGCGGGCGATGCCTGGGCTGCGAGGATTCGCTCGAGCGGCCCGCACCGGCCGTACGTAGAAGTCCGCAACAGCCGGGGTGCCTACCCCGGATGCCGCGCGGACGGCCCGCAGGTCTTAGCATCGACTCCAGCGATCGAAGGAGAAGACGATGTTCAAGAACGTGCTCGTGGGAGTCGACGGCAGGCCGGGCGGCCGCGACGCGATCGCGCTCGCCGCGCGCCTCATCGCGCCCGACGGGGCGCATGACCCTGGCGCACGTGCACGCCGGCAGGCTCAACCCCACCCACGCCGTCACGCCGGGCATGGTCGCCGAGGAGCGCAAGGCGGCCGAGCAGCTGCTCGAGCGCGAGCGCGCCGAGGCCGGCGTCGAGGCCGAGCTCGTGCAGCATCGAAGCGCCTCGGCCCGGGCGGGGCCTGCACCAACAGGCCGAGCAGCCGGCGCCGACCTGCTCGTCGTCGGCTCCTGCAGCCGCGGCGCCGCTCGGCCGGGCGATGCTCGGCGACGACACCCGCGCCGCGCTGAACGGCGCGCCGTGCGCCGTGGCGATCGCCGTCGCCGGCTACGCCGAGCAGCCGCCGCCGCTCGCGGCGGATCGGCGTCGCCTACGACGGCTCGCCCGAGAGCGATGCGCGCCCTCGAGACCGCACGCGCGCTCGCCGCGCCGACGCGGGCCCGGATCGCGCGCGCTGGAGGTCGTGGCGATCCCGACATACGCCTACACGGGGCTGATGGCCCCGCCCGTCGGCGAGAGCATCGACGTGCTGCTGCAGGAGGCCGAACGCGCGCTGAAGGCGATGCCCGGCGTCGAGGGCCGGGCCGTCTACGGCCTCACCGGCGAGGAGCTCGCCGCGTTCGGCGACGAAGTGGACCTGCTGGTCGTCGGCTCGCGCGGCTACGGACCGGTGCGGCGGCTGGTGCTCGGCAGCACCTCCGACTACCTGGCGCGCCACGCGCGCTGCTCGCTGCTCGTGCTGCCCCGCGGACGACCCTGACCGCCGGACGGCATTCCGAGCCGCGGGGCGCAGGCCGCGGATGAGCCGCTCCGCCCGCCGCCGCCGGGTAGCCCCGTCGGCGGTGCTCGGCGTAGTTCCCACCACATCGGACCGCCGCAGGCGAGAAGTCGAGCCGTGAGCGAGAGCGAGGAATCGGGACACGATCGGCATCGTCCTCGCCGACGACCACGCGGTCGTCCGCAGCGGCCTGCGGCTGCTGCTCGACAGCGAGAGCGACTTCGAGGTCGTCGCCGAGGCGAGCGACGTCGACAGCGCCCGGCGCTACGTGCGCGGCCACCACCCGCGCGTGCTGGTGCTGGACCTGAACATGCCCGGCGGCTCGAGCCTCGAGGCGATCCCGCCGATCCGCGAGGAGTCCCCGGAGACGCAGATCGTCGTGCTGACGATGCAGCAGGAGCCGGCCTTCGCCCGCGAGGCGCTCGGCGGCGGGCGCGCTCGGCTACGTGCTCAAGGAGGCCGCCGACGACGAGCTCGTCGAAGCCGTGCGCCGCGCGGCCGCGGGCGAGAGCTACCTCAACCCGCGCCTCGGCGCGCCGCATCGCCTCCGAGCCGCCGCCGGGCCCGCCGGACGACCTCTCCGAGCGGGAGGTGGACGTGCTGCGCCTGATCGCCCTCGGCCACACCAACGCGGAGATCGCCGCAGCAGCTGTACCTCTCGGTGCGGACGGTGGAGACGCACCGCTCGCACATCCAGCAGAAGCTGCGGCTGTCGACGCGGGCCGAGCTCGTCGGCTACGCGCTCGAGCGCGGCCTGATCAGCACCGAGGGCGCTGCCAGCGGCTCCGACTGAGCCCTGCCGCCGCTAGGGCCTGCCTCGGCGCGGTAGTGCTCGTGCCAGATCAGCTTGTAGACGGGGATCCAGCGGGGGATCCTGTTGATCACGGGGATGAACGGGATGCAGATGAACGCGAGGCTGAGCACGCCCATGACCATCATCACGAGGATGTCCGCGTTTTCGGATGCCTTGAACGGTTCGACCTGGTACCAGAGGGCGTACAGCCACAGCCACGGCTGGCCCGGGTAGCTGCCGGTCTCGTTCATCATGCCCCACTGCTCGCCGAGCAGATGCTGGGCTTCGGCGCGTTCTTCGAGCAGTCCGCCGTCGGCCATGAACAGCAGCGGCTTGGTGTAGTCGGTCTGGAAGAACTGGCTGCTGGTCACGAGCCCGCCGTCGAGGCCGCCGCTCTTGGCGAGGCTCGTCAGGGCGGCCATCATCGTCGGCACCGGGCCCGCGCCGGTCGCCTTGACGGTCACGGTGCCGGTGCTCGTGTCCACCGTGACGGTCTTGGCGGCGGCTTTTCTTCTTCCACCGCGGTTGCATATTCTTCGAGCGGCTTGGCGTACGCTTCGGCCCATTCCTTTTTCTGCTTTTCCGGCGCGGCCTTGTATTCGGCGAGCGCGGTCTGCAGCGCGGGGTCGTCGGGCACTGTTTCCAGCGGCCCGATCACGAAGTCCTCGGCCGTGTTGATCGGATGGCTTACGCCGAGCCATTTCTGCGGGCGCAGGATCCAGGCGCTGCTGGCCTTCGCCGTTGTGGTTGTAGGGGGGGCCGTATTCGGCGGTTCCGCTGGTGCCGTCGAGCTCCGTCGCGGCCGCGGTCGCGAAGTTGGCCGGCTGCTCGTGCGACCACTGGCTGATCGTGCTGGGCTTGTCGTCGGGCGAGGAGAACAGGACCGTCAGCAGCACAGCGAGCAGCGTGATCACGCCGACCGCGATGCAGGCCTCCTTGATCAGGTCATACGGCTGGTACCCGCCTTTCCAGGGCTTCGTTTCCTCCTCGGTCCGCCAGATGCTCATGACTGCCCCTCCGTCGAACTCGGGCGGCGACGTTGGCATCGCCACCCGCGGTCGCCGCCAGGGCCGCTCTTCTTCTCGAGCTCGAACGGCGGCACGACGCCGTTACGGCGCACGAGCAGGACGTGTGCGCTCACGAGCGCCACGACCGCGATGGGCAGCAGCAGGATGTGCCAGCTGTACATCTGGCCGAAGTTGGTGACGTTGAAGAAGGCGCCCACGCCGACCGAGTTGAGCCCGTCCTTGGCCTGCGTGGAGATCCACTGCGCGTCGAAGTTCTGCTGGGAGACGTAGCCGGTGAGCGCTGCGGGCACGGCGATCAGGAACGTCACGGCACCGGTGACCCACACGCGGCCGCGGCCTCCGCGCCAGGCGGCCATCCAGTACTTGCCCCACAGGTGCACGACCATCACGAAGAAGAACAACTCGACCGACCACAGGTGAATGCTGTTGAAGAAGAGCCCGACGCTGGTGTAGTGCCACCAGGCGGGACCCTTGAGGGCGAGGATCGAACCGGAGGCGATGATCACGATCAGCGAGGCGATGCTGGCGACGCCGAAGACGTAGATCCAGGATGCGACGTACGTCGGCTGACCGTCGGGCAGGAGCCTCTCGGGCGGAAGTGCCTCAACGGCTTTTTCCCGGACTTTGACCGTCCAGGAGTGCGAGGGGGTCGTCGGGTCGGCGCTCACGATGCGCCTCCCCGTCGCTTAGCCGCCCCGGGGAACGGGAGCAGGATCGCGAGGAAGAAGACGATGAGCATCACGACGATGACCACGACGTTGGCCACCGACAGGTGTATGAAGTTCCAATCCACCGTATGTGCCGGGTGGTTCAGGTTGAAGACCGCCGCTGATGCGTTCACGCACTTCCTCCTTCTCGAGTCCGGACCTTCGCATATTCGCTGGACGGAAGCTAGTCCCTGCCGCGCCCGGGGGGCGACCGTAGAAATCCGAGCCCGAGCAGGGCAGAGTCCGCAAAATCCGACGATCCGACAGCTCTTGGCGGCCTGCCGCCGAGAGCCGCGGCGGCAGGCGCCCACGCGACGGTAGGGTGCCCACATGGAGCACCATTTCGACGGGCCGCGCTTCACCGTCGGCGTCGAGGAGGAGCTGATGATCCTCGACGGCGGGTCGCTCGACCTCGTGAGCGCGATCGACTCGATCCTGGGGCCGGATCCCCCGTCGGGGCAGATCAAGCCGGAGCTGCTGGAGTCGGTGCTCGAGATCGCCACCTCACCCTGTCCGGACGTGCCCACCGTCGGGACGGAGCTGGCCGCCCTGCGCACGCTGGCCCGCGACCGTGCCCGCAGCCACGGCCTGGAGATCGGAGCGTCCGGCACCCACCCCTTCGCCCGCTGGGAGGACCAGCGGGTCGTCTCCGACGACCGCTACCGCGGGCTCGTCCAGTCCCTCGGGTTCGTGGCCCGCCAGGAGCTCGTGTTCGGCATGCACGTCCACGTCGGGATGGCCGATCCGCAGGAGACGGTCCTCGTGGCCAACGCCCTGCGCGAACATGTGCCGCTGCTGATCGCCCTGTCCGCCAACTCCCCCATGTGGCGGGGCGAGCCGACGGGCCTGATGTCCAGCCGGGTGCCGATCTTCCGCGCCTTCCCTCGGGTCGGCCTGCCGCCCCGGTTCGACGGCTGGGCGGACTTCGTCAGGCGGGTGGAGATGCTCACCGAGAGCGGGATCATCGAGGATTACACCTACCTGTGGTACGACGTCCGGCCGCACCCCCGGCTGGGGACGATCGAGATACGGGCGATGGACTCCCAGACGAGGGTCGAGCACACGGTTTCGCTGAGCGCCCTGGTGGTCTCTCTCGTGAAGCTGCTGACCGTGGAGGTGGCGGACGCCGGGGAGCCGGAGGAGCCCCCGTGGGAGGTCATCGACGAGAACCGGTGGCTGGCGGCGCGGCATGGCCTGGAGGCGGAGCTGCTCGATCACAGGACCGGGAAGCGCACGGGCGTGCGGGAGCGGACGCGGGCGCTGGTGGAGCGCCTGGCACCGCACGCGGCCGAGCTGGGCTGCCAGCGGGAGCTGGAGGGTGTGGCCGACCTGCTGGCGGCCGGCAACGGGGCCCTTCGCCAGCAGATGGTCTTCGAGGCGAACCGCGATCTGCGCGAGCTGATGGCCGAGATCGTGCAGCGCACCGCCTGACCGGCGGGACGGGAGCCCGCCCGCCCCGGGCGGGCTCCATTACGGTACGGCGACCTTGCCGGGACCATTCGTGCACGAGCTGCGGGTGCGCTACGGGGAGTGCGACCCGCAGGGCATCGTCTTCAACGCCAACTACCTCCTCTACTTCGACGTGGCCTTCACGGAGCTGTGGCGCGAGGCGGTGGGGCCGTGGCAGGACATGGTCGCCCGCGGGGTCGATGCGGTCGTGGCCGAGGCCAACATCGTCTTCCGGACTCCCGCCCGCTTCGACGACGTGCTGGAGCTGCGGGCGCTGGTCTCCCGGCTCGGCACGACCGCGATCACCACCGAGATCGACGTCGCCCGCGGCGAGGAGGTGCTGGTGCAGGGTCGCCTTCGCCATGTATGCGTCTCGACACCGACGTGGAAGAAGACCGACGTTCCGGACTGGGTGCGCGACGGCCTGCGCCGCTTTACGGCCACGGACGCCCCGGCCGAGTAGATCCCCGCGGCTCTCAGCGTTCTCACAGCTTTCACACGGGATACCCTGAGGTCGGGGAGTGATCATCCAGGCGTGACCAGTGGAGGCGCAAACCGCACCGGCGTGACCGGGCAGATGGCGGCCGAGCCCGCCGACGACGCCGCGGGTGCCCGCGTGCTGGTCGTCGACGACGAACCGAACCTGGTCGAGGTCGTCTCGATGGCCCTGCGCTTCCAGGGCTTCTCGGTGGAGACGGCCGCCACCGGACGTGAGGCGATCGCCGCCGTAAACAGCTTCAAGCCACATCTGATGGTCCTGGACGTGATGCTCCCCGACATCGAGGGCTTCGAGGTCGCCCGCCGGCTGGGTGCCCAGCGCGCGGGCGTGCCGATCATCTTCCTCACGGCCCGCGACTCCACCGAGGACAAGGTGCGGGGCCTCAGCGGCGGGGGCGACGACTACATGACCAAGCCGTTCAGCCTCGAGGAGCTCGTGGCGCGCATACGCACGATCCTGCGGCGAACCGGTCAGGCCGCGCCGGACTCCGGGCGCCTGGTCTTCGGCGACCTGGAGCTCGACGAGGAGTCCCGTGAAGTCTCCCGCGGAGGGGTCCCGATCGAGCTGACGGCCACCGAGTACCGGCTGCTGCGCTACCTGATGCTCAACCCGCGCAGGGTGATGACACGGGCGCAGCTGCTCGATCACGTCAACGGCCGTGGCGCCCCACCTGTTCTGGATCACCAGCCTGCCGCACGGCGGGGTGATCGTGTTCGACGACGGCACCCACGAGGTCGTGAGTGGGCGCCTGCTCCCGGCGCACGCCCGCGGCGGGATCACTCTCGCCGGGGGCGCGCGGCGGGCAGTCGCTCAGGCGTGAATCGCGGCGGGATCTCTCTCGCCGGGGGCGCGCGGCGGGCAGTCGCTCAGGCGTGAATCCCGGCGGGCTCCTCTTTGAGGGTGCCCCGGATCTGCTCCCGCAGCTCCGGTGTGTCCTCGTGCTGATGGGCCGTCACGGCATGCGTCACGGCGGCGTCGAGGACATGCTCCTCGGTCCCGCTCATGGTCAGGTCACAGCCGCGCTCACTGGGCATCTCGCGACAGTCGATGTATTTGCGAGCCATATTCCCCCCTTCGGATTAGCTTGCCCCGAACAGTAGCCGCTTCGCCGCGCTAGTGGACGATCTCCTCCACGACCTCGTAGGAGCCGTCCAGCAGGACCTCCTCCACGAGCGGAGCGATCCTGTCGACCTGTCCCCCGCGCCCCGCCTGGCCCTGCAGCTCCCGCAGCTCATCGAGGGTCCCGTCGAACAGCCCGAAGGAGAGCACGACGTCCTCGTCGTCGACGTCTCTCGCGTGATAGATGCGCCGCCAGCGGCCGATCACCTCGGGCGGGGCATCGGCGGGATCCCAGGCGGCGCGAAAGGCCTCGTAGGAGCCCGGCTTCAATCGCCGGGCCGTGAGCGTGCAGATCATGTCTCCCTCCTCGGTCGGCATGTGACGGACCCCGCGCGGGGTCCGGCGTCCACCCTATCCGGGGCGAGCCGGTGGCGGCGCTAATGCGCTCGCGCGAACACGGCGTCGCTGCTGGACCGCAGCTCGAAGCCCCCGAGCCCGAAGGCGGCGGCCAGCTGCACGGTCAGCTCTGCGGCGGGCAGAGGGCGCGAGATGACATACCCCTGCCCCATCCCGCATCCCAGCCCGGCGAGATGCTCGAGCACGTCGTCGGTCTCGATGCCCTCGGCGACCGCCACGAGCCCGAGGTTGCGGGCCAGGTCGATCGTCGAGCGCACGATCGCCTCCGAGCGGCTGTCGCGAAGGATGTCGGTGATGAAGGCCCGGTCGATCTTTAGCTCGCTGGCCGGCAGGCTCGCGAGGTACTCGATCGAGGCGTTGCCGGTGCCGAAGTCGTCGATCGAGACCCCAACCCCGCTCTCGCGCAGGGACCGCAGCACCTGCACCCCCCGCTCCGGATCGGCCATGGCGGCGCTCTCGGTCACCTCGACGACGAGACGCTCCGCGGACACCCCACGGCGCTCGAGCACGGCCCCGATGGCGGCCGGGAGGTCCGCGTCGAGCAGGTTGCGGGCGGAGAGGTTGACCGACATGACGAGGTCTATCCCGCGTCTGCGCCAGGCGGCGGCCTGCTCGGCCGCCAGATCGATCACGCGCATCGTCAGCGGGCCGATCAGGGCGGTCTGCTCCACGAGCGGGATGAACCGCCCGGGCTCGAGCATCCCGAGCTGCGGGTGGTTCCAGCGCACGAGGGCCTCCACGCCCGTGATCCGCCTGGTCCTCAGGTCGATCTTCGGCTGGTAGTGCAGCAGCAGCTCCCCTCGCTGCAGCGCGCCCCGCACCTCCCCGAGCAGCTTCAGGCTGGCGGAGTCGAAACGGTCGTGCTCGCGACGGTAGACCTCGATCCTGCTGCCGTGCGAGCGGGCGTGGGCGAGCGCCCGGTCGGCCCGCTGGAGCAGGGTGTCCGGATCGTCGCCGTGCTCTCCAGTCACGGCGATGCCGATGCTCGCCTCGATGCTCAGGGCGATCTCTCCGACCAGGAAGGGAGCCTCGAGGCTCGCCTGCACGGCCGCGGCGCAGCGCAACGCGCCGCTCACACCGACCGCCTCGCGGCACAGCAGCGCATACTCGTCCCCTCCCAGGCGGGCGGCGAACGTCTCCTGGCCGATGCCTTCCAGGCGGGCGGCGACGGCCTGCAACGCCTCGTCCCCGTTTGCCGAGCCGAGCGTGTTGTTGATCTCGGTGAAGCGATCCAGGTCTATCAGCAGCACGGCCACGGATCCGCCCCGCCTCCTGGACCGGCGAACCGCCCCCCTCAGCTCCTCGATGAACAGGTTGCGGTTGGGCAGGCCCGTCAGCCGGTCGTAGCGGGCCAGCCGATCGTTCTCGCGTGCCTGCCGTCGCAGGCGCCGCGAGGCGCGGGCCACGATGCGGTACAGGACCGCCCACAGGAGGGCGAGCCCCAGCGCGACCACGAGCGCGATCGTGCGCTTGTCCGCCGCCACCGCCGCCGCGATCGGCTGGTAGCTCAGGTAGATCTCGAAGGCCCCGGCCGGAGGTCCCGCCGCGTTGAAGCGCAGGGGAACGTAGACCTCGACCAGTTCCCCGAGGCCGACCTCGCTCGCCGTCTCGTTGCTGTGGCTCGGGCTGACCAGCTGTGCGTCTCCCGGCCTGCCCGCCAGAGCCGCAAGGAGATCGTCGCTGGGGGCGAGGGTGCGCCCGATGATGCTGTGGTCCTCCGAGTAGATGACCCTGTGGGCGGCGTTCCAGATCTTGATCCGCGCGAGGTCCTGGCGCACCGACTGGGTGTTCAGCTGGCGATCGAGCGCCCTCACCCCCGCCGGGGTGAGCCCCTTGCTCAGGTCCCGGGGCGTCAGCCACGGCTCCACCCCCACCCGCGCGACGATGCGGGCGGATTCGGTGGCGTCGGCGAGGCTGCGGCTGACAAGCTGCGTCTGCAGCACCCGCGCGAGGATGAAGCCGAGCGCGACCATGGGCAGGAGGCTCAGCAGAGCGACCTGCCGCGTGAGGCTGAGCCGTCCGACGATGCCGCGGGCTCGTCTGAGAATGCGCATGCCCATGTTTCGGCACGGCGGAGGAAGGCCTGGAGCGTTTTCCTTGCGTGGGTCGGCACAAGGGTTCCGGCGCCTCCCGCCGGACGCCACGCCCCCTGGCATACTCGGCGCGATGCGCGCTCTCGTGCAGCGGGTCAGCCGGGCATCCGTGCGGGTCGAGGGCCGCACCGTCGGCGCGATCGGCCCGGGCCTGCTGGTGCTGCTCGGCATCGCCCAAGGGGACGGCCCCGAGAGCGCCGACCGCCTTGCCGCGAAGGTGCGCTCCCTGCGGGTGTTCGCCGACGCCGAGGGTCACATGAACGAGCCTCTCGGCTCCCGCGAGGTCCTGTGCGTCAGCCAGTTCACCCTCTACGCGGACACGAGCAGGGGCAACCGGCCCAGCTTCGTCGCGGCCGCGCCACCCGCCGAGGCGAAGCCCCTGTACGAGCGCTTCTGCGACCTCCTCGGGTGCCAGCGCGGCGTGTTCGGCGCCCACATGGACGTGGAGCTCGTTGGCGACGGCCCGGTCACCGTGATGCTCGAGGCCTAGCGACGGGACCGCCCGCGCTCCCCGTGTCAAGCCAGACCGCCCCCACCGCGTCCCGTGACCGGCTGCTGCCGTGGATCGCCGCCGAGCGCGCGTTCAGGGCGATCGTCCTGCTGACGGTGGGGGTGGTGCTGCTCACCCATCCCAACACGGACTGGGGCAGCGAAATCTCCCATCTGGCACAGCGGCTGGGGCTCAACCCGAACGGCAACGGAATCCGCTGGATCACCCAGAAGGTCGCCAGGATCCACGCCCACCAGGAGTTCGTCTTCGGGATCGCCGCCGTCGCATACGGGGTGCTGGAGGGCGCCGAGGCCTACGGGCTGTGGCGGGCGCGCCGCTGGGGCGAGTGGCTGACGGTCGTGGCCACCTCCCTGCTGTTCATCCCCGAGATCTGGGAGCTCACCCGCAGCACCACCTTCCTCAAGGTCGGCGCCCTGCTCGCGAACATCGCGATCGTGGCGTACCTGCTGTGGAGGCTCCGGGGCAGCCCCCCGCCCCCCGTTCAGGGCTGGCCAGTGAAGCGGCCGGCCAGGTGCAGTCCGCCCCGTTGAACCTGCGGCGCGGCGGCACGGAGCGCCGGGACGACCTCGCTCGTCACCAGGCCCGTCGCGGCCGTCAGCTCGTCGACGACCTCGAACCACCGGCCGACGTTCGCGGGCTCGTCGAGAATGACCGTCAGCGCGGGCGTGCGGCGTGCCACCGACCACAGCCGTTCCCCCGCGGGACGGTGCCGGCCGTGATAGCCCCACTGCGCACGCAGGGTTGTCGCTCCCGCCGCCCCCTCACGGCGCAGCCGGCGCACGAGCGCTCCGTGCAGGGGCTCGCCGTGGTGGCGGGCGTCCTCGGCGGCGTAGACGACCAGCTTCTGCCAGTAGGGACGGCCGTGATCGTCCTCGCCGGGGGGCGTCACCGGGCGCGACAGCAGCTCGCCGTCGCGCTTGCAGATCTCGACCCGCTCGAGTGCGACCCGTGGATCGTCGAGCAGCTGTGCAAGCTCCCCCAGCGCGGATGTCACGGCCCTCGCGTCTCCGACCGCGAGGATCATCAGCGGGACCTCGCGGTTGCGGGCCAGGAAGCGGGCCCGCCGGCGCACGCCGTCGGCGGTGCCGTCCAGGCCCAGGAGCACGTTCGCCCCGTGCACCCCGTGCCGGCGCAGGCAGTCGACGGCGACCAGGTGGGCGGGCCGTCCTCGGGCGCGCTGCTGGCGACCGACGAACAGTGTGAGCTTGGCGCCGCCGTCCGCCGCCGTCTCGCCCGCGAGCCGGGAGGCGCGGTCGAGGCGGGCACGCTCGAGGGTCATCACCCCGTGAGAGCTGACCCGCCGGATCCTCGCCAGCAGCTCCTCGATCCGCGCGGGGGCGTCGAGGGCGATGACGGCCAGCGGCAGGTCTTCCGAGAGCGTCAGCAGGTCCTGGGTCTGCATGCCGTGCCTGAGCCCGAAGCCCTCGGTTCCGCGCAGCAGGATGCTGCTGGCGACACCCGCCCCCTCGCAGATGTCCATCAGCTCGTGGGCGAGCAGGCCGCCTGCGGTGCGGTCGCGCTCGCCGAGGTAGGCGGTGAGGCGCAGGGCCAGATCGCCCTCCATCACCCGCCCCCCAGCAGACGGCCGAGGGCGGCCCCCGCGAGACCCAGCAGCAGGCTCCCCGTGAGGTTGACCGCCAATCCGAGACGGCGACCGTCCTCCGCCAGGCGATGGGACTCGAAGACCCACGTCGAGAAGGTCGTGTAGGAGCCGATCACCGCCGTCCCGGCGAGCAGGTAGGCGTGGCCGTGCAGGGCCGCCCCGACCAGGATCCCGAGCAGCAGCGTTCCCGTCAGGTTGACGAGGAGCGTCCCGGCCGGAAACCGGCCCGTCGTCCGCGCCGAGACGAGTCCATCGACCAGGAAGCGTGCGATCGCGCCGAGGCCGCCGAGGCCGCCCACGGCCAGCCACAGGGCGACCGAGCTCATCGCGCGAGCTCCGCCCGGCGCACGAGCTTGGTCGCGAGGAGGACCGCGAGCAGGCCGCCGCCGACGCTCGCCGCCGTGTATCCGGCGGCCAGGGACCAGTGGTCGGCTTCGACCATCCTCAGCAGCTCCACCATCATCGTGGAGAAGGTCGTCAGCGCACCGCAGATCCCGGTGCCGAGGAAGGATCGCCCGTAGAGGGATGGCGGGCAGCCGCTCCTGAAGGCGCGTCACGAGGTAGCCGAGCAGCAGGGCGCCCCCGATGTTCGCCGCGAAGGTCGCCCACGGCCAGCTGCCCGACGGGGAACCCAGCCCTCCACGAGCGCGGCCCTGGCGAGCGCTCCGACGAATCCGCCCGCGAAGATCGCGGCGAGCTCGGGACGGTCCGCGATCGGCATCCCGCGCCCGCCCGGCACCTCGTGATGGTTGGCTGTGGCTCCACGACAGGCCCTCACTGATCCTCGAGTGACGGTGAAGTAGAAGCCATCAGCGGCGCACTGCCGCGGTTATGGAGCGGGCCTCATCGCTGCGAGGGGCAGGATAACGGGGTCCCGGGACGTCTTGGCGCCCGCGGCGCGACCTGATAGACCCCGCCGCATGGGTGTCCCGCCGCCCCCGCTCTCCCCCGCCCCCGCCCCGACCCGGCGGCCCGGGCGCCGCCGCGCAGGGGTCGTCCTCGTCTCACTCCTCGCGGCGGGCCTGCTCGCCTTCGCCCTCTCGCGCCTGGAATTCGAGCCGCATCGGTCACGCCCTCATCACCGCCAGCCCCGGCTGGATCGCCCTGGCCCTCGCGCTGATGGCGGCCTCCCTGGTGCTGCGCTCGATCTCCTGGCATCAGGTGCTGCGCGCGGCGCTTCCCGATACCCCCCTGCCGTGGGGTCCGGTGGTGCGGGCGACGATGATCGGGGTGATGGCCTCGGCGGTCCTGCCGGGGCGCATCGGCGAGCCCTCACGGGTGATCGTGCTCACGCGCAGGTTGGAGGGCCCGCGCAGGCGGCTGCTGGCCGTCGTGGCCGGCACCGTCTTCTCCCAGACCCTGATCAACCTGGTCGCGCTCGTCGCGCTGGCGGCGGTGACGTTCACGGGGGTGCCGCTCCTGCACGGCCACACCGCGGGGGTGGCGACCGCGCTGGGGGTGCCGCTGGCGATCTGCGCACTGGTAATCGCCGGCCCCCGCCTGCTCGCCGTTGGCCGTCGCTCGCGCAGGCCCCGCATCGCACTGGCAGCCGGGACGGTCGAGCGGCTGCTGCGCCTGGCCCGGCAAGGGCTCGTCGTCTTCGCCCGGCCCCGCTACGGCGTCACCGCGGTGGTCTTCCAGCTGCTCGCCTGGACGCTGCAGTGGCTCTCCTGCTACGCGGTGCTGCTGGCTCTGGGCCTGCAGGGCCGGGCGGGCGTGGCGGGCGCCGCCGCCATCCTGCTGGCGGTCAACGTCAGCGCGGCACTGCCGGCCACCCCCTCCAACGTCGGGGTCTTCCAGGCCGCCTGCCTGGTGGTCCTCGCGGCTTACGGCGTGGGCGCCGGAGCCGCCCTCGCCTACGGGATCATCCTGCAGGCCGTCGAGGTCCTGACCGCCCTCGCCCTCGGCGTTCCCGCCCTGCTGCGCGAGGGGATCTCCTGGAGGGACCTGCGCGCGCGGCCGGTCGAGTCAGCCGGCGAGGGCGCGCAGTGACTGGCGCAGGGAGCGGGTCGTCGCCAGCACCGCCGTCGGCTCGTAGCCGCAGTGGGCCATGCAGTTGTCGCAGCGGGGGTCCCGCCCGCGGCCGTACTTGCTCCAGTCGGTCGTCTCGATGAGCTCCCTGTAGGTCTGGGTGTAGCCGTCGGACATCAGGTAGCAGGGGCGCTGCCAGCCGAACAGGGAGTAGCTGGGTATGCCCCAGGCGGTGCAGTCAAATTCGGCCTTGCCCTCGAGGAAGTCCAGGAACAGTGGGCTGTGGTTGAGCCGCCACTTGCGGCGGCGGCCTTCTCCGAAGGCCTCCTTGAACAGGGCCCGGGTCTGCTGCACGCCGAGGAAGTGCTCCTGGTCGGGGGCTTTCTCGTAGGCGTAGGCGGGCGAGATCATCATCTCGTCGACCTCGAGGTCGTCGTTGAGGAAGTCGAGCACCTCGCGCACGGTCCTGGGCGAGTCATGGGTGAAGAAGGTGGTGTTGGTCGTCACCCGGAAGCCGGCCGCCTTGGCGGCGCGGATCGCCGAGACGGCCTTGTCGAAGACGCCCTCCCGCTCGACCGAGGCGTCGTGGCGCTCGCGCAGCCCGTCCATGTGCACGGCCCAGGCGAAGTAGGGGCTCGGCCTGAAGTTGCCGAGCTTCTTCTCCAGCAGCAGGGCGTTCGTGCAGAGGTAGACGAACCTCTTGCGGGCCACGAGCTCGGCCGCGATCTCGTGTATCTCCGGGTGGATGAGGGGCTCGCCTCCGGCGATCGAGACCATCGGGGCGCCGCACTCCTCGACGGCGGCGATCGCCTGCTCGACCGGCATCCGCCGCCGCAGCACGTGCTCGGGGTGCTGGATCTTGCCGCACCCGGAGCAGGCCAGATTGCACTGAAACAGGGGCTCGAGCTCGACTATCAGGGGGAACTTCTCCCGTTTGGCCAGCCGCTGGCGCATCAGGTACCACCCCATGCGCGTGCTCTGCCTGACCCGAACCGCCATCCGCGCCCTACCTTAGTCGCCCGGGGCCCACTCGTGAAGCGCGCCCGCCACCCGCCGCAGGGCGCGGGCGGCCCGCAGCGCACCGCCGACCGCCTGGGGACGCAGGAGCTCGTGGGAGGGGCTGTCCAGAACGACCCGCACGACCCCGAAGGGCCGACCGCCGGCGGCCGCCGCCAGCCACACGGACTCCATGTCGACGGCGATCGCCCCTGCCCGGTGCAGCTCGGCCCGGCGCGGCCCCAGGGCCAGGCGCGAGGTGCACACGACCCGGCCGACCCGGACCTTCATGCCGATCCCGGTCAGGCGCCCGACCAGGGTGTGGGCCATGTCGCAGCGGACCACCTGCTCGGGATGCCCTTCGTCGGCCGCCGCATAGACCTCCTCGGCGACGATCACTTCTCCGGGCACGGAGGAGTCGTCCAGGCCGCCGCAGAACCCGAGCACGACCATCGCCTGTCCCGCCTGTCCCGACAGCTCCCCCACGGCGGCCCTGGCCCGGTCGGGTCCCATCCCCGTCTTGCGCACGAGGGCCCCGCGGGCGGCCGAGGAGATCAGGGCGGCCTCGATCCGCAGCGGGGCCGCGACGAGCAGCTCGCTCATGCCTGCCCCCGGGTGCCCGCCGTCGCGGCGAGCGGGTCGGCGCGGCCGGATGCCATCCCGAGATCCTCCAGGGCCACCCGGGCGGCGGCGTGACCGCTGATGACGGCCCCCTCGAGGGTGGCGGGCCAGCCCGTGGCGGTCCAGGCTCCGGCGAGCGCCAGGCCCCGGACGGCGGTCCTCGGGCCGGGGCGGATCGCCCCGGACCCCGGGGCGGCGCGGAACGTGGCGGCATGCTCCCGGGTGACCTGGAAGCGCTCCACCGCAGCCTCGCGGGCACGCGGCAGGATCTCGCGCAGGGCGGGCAGGTACATCTCCCTCAGCGCCGGCACGCTCATCTGCATCTCGCGCTGGGCTCCGGAAAGGGACACGGCCAGATACTGACACCCCGCCGGGGCGCCGGCGGCCGCGGTGCGGTCGAAGAGGTACTGCACCGGGGTGCCCACCCCCGCCGCGAAGGGCTCGTCGCAGACGCGCCTGTCATAGACCACGTGCAGGTTGACGATCGGGGAGCTGCCCAGACGCTCGAGGCCCTCGGCGGCCGAACCCAGCGATGGCGCCAGCAGCCTGCCGGCGCGCTGGTGGGGCACGGCCACGATCGCGGCCTCGGCCTCGAGCACCTCCGGCTCCGCCCCCGACCGGGCCTCGCCGGCCCCCGCCTCCCCCCCGTCCTCATCCGGTGCAGCCCCGCGCCCGAGGATCTGCAGGCCGGCGTCCCTCGGCAGCACCCCATCGGCACGCCAGCCGAGCCGCACGCTCACGCCCGCCTCTGCCAGGACGCGCGCGGCGGGGGCGCCGATGATCTGCCCGAGCGTCCCGACATGGAAGCCGATGTCCCCGGCGCCGGAGCTCGAGAGCAGGCCCGTGCGAAATACGAAGGCCGCCAGGGCGAGGGACGCCTCGGCGGCGGGGATGTTCATCGTCGGCAGGGCGATCAGATCCCAGAGGGCATCGACGGACTGCGGGCCCTGGCCGTGGCGCGCAAGCCACTCCCCGAACGTGACGCGGTCCAGCCGCGGGTCGTCGGGGTCCAGCCGGGCGAGCGCCCCCGCGGCCCGCGCCGCCCGCAGACGCTCGGCGGGGCTCAGGTGCGGGTACAGGGCCAGCGCGCCGGCCAGGTGCAGGGGCGCCGGCAGTCCGCTGCGGCGCAGCCTGGCGGGCCGGTGCCCCGGCCTGAGCACCGGGATGTCCAGGCGCGGCTGAACGGAGACCAGGTGATCACTGCCCAGGCGGGCGAGCAGTGCGCGGTAGGCGGCGCAGCAGCGCAGGAACACGTGCTGGCCGTTGTCCATCTCCAGGCCGTCGCGGTCGAAGGAGTAGGCGGCTCCGCCGAGGCGCCGGCGCACCTCCACGAGGGTCACCTGCGCCCCCGCCGCGGCACAGTCCAGGGCGGCGGCGATGCCCGCCAGCCCGCCCCCGACCACGACCACGCGCCGCTGTGAGCTCACGGCGAGGCCCCCAGCATCCCCCGCACGGCGACCCAGGCCTTCTCGCGCACCGGCAGCGACATGCGGTGGCTGACCGCTTCGCCGGGGCTGGCCTCGATGCGCTCCAGCAGGCGCCGGTAGATCCCGGCCATCGCCAGCACGCAGGCGGCGCTGCGCCGGTCGAGCATCGGTGCGAGCGTCAGCCCGCGCTCGAACCACTCCCCGGCGCGTGCGGCCTCGAAGCGGATGAGGGACTCCAGGCGCCGCCTGGCCGTCTCGTCGTCGCTGCCCATCTGTGCCAGCAGCGCCTCCGGCTCGGACGGGAGGTCGAATCGCGCCAGGTCCTGCCGGGGCAGGTATAGGCGGCCGTTCTCGGCGTCCTCGCGCAGGTCGCGCAGGATGTTCGTGAGCTGAAGGGCGACCCCGAGGTCGTCGGCGAGCGCCTCGGCGCGAGCTCTCTCTCCGGCCGCACGGCGGTTGAGGCCGAAGATGGCAAGGCAGACGCGGCCGATCGCCCCCGCCACGCGGCGGCAGTAGACGACGAGGTCGTCGAAGGACTCATAGGCGATCCCGTCCACGTCCATGCGCACCCCCGCGATCAGGTCGCCGAGCGCCGCGATCGGCAGATCGAAGCGGCGGTTGGCGTCGGCGAGGGCGATCATCACGGGATCCCCCTCCGCTGCCGCAGGGCCGCCGGCGCCGTCCAGCGCGGTCAGGCCGAGCTCGGCCTGACCGAGGCGGGCGCGCTTCTCCGCGGTCTCCAGGTCCCCGTCCCCGATGTCGTCCACGCGCCGGGAGAAGGCGTAGACGGCGCACATCGCCCGGCGCCTGTCGCCGGCCAGCAGGCGGATGCCGTAGTAGAAGTTGGCCGCCTGCTCGCGGGTGATGGCCTCGCAGACCGCGTATGCCCGCGCGGTCTGTTCGCGGGGCCTCAAGATCGGCGTCTCCTGCTCTCGCGCAGCGTCGCGACCAATGCCCCGGCGCGCCTGGCCCATCCGGCCCGGGGGGGTCCAGGCAGGACGTCGTAGCCCGCCCGCTCGATCGCGTCCAGGGCGGCCCGTCCGCCCGCCACGAACGCAGCGACGGCGAGCCTCTCCCTTCCCCGCAGCTCGTCGATCAGGGGCGCACCCTCTGCCAGCAGGGCCCTCGCCCGGGACACCTCGAAGGCGAGGACGCGCCGCAGCGACTCGCCGGCATGCACCGCGGCGAGGGCCTCGCGCGGGCATTCGAAACGGGCCAGATCCTCGGCGGGCAGGTACACCCGTCCGCGCCCCAGGTCCTCCGCCACGTCCTGGCAGTGCTCGGCGAGCTGCAGGGCGGTGCATATGCGATCGGAGAGCTCGATCCGCCCGGGGGTCGAGACCCCGAACACCGCCAGCACGATCTCCCCGACCGGGTCGGCCGACAGGGCGCAGTAGGCGCGCAGCTCGTCCCAGCTCTCGTAGCTGTGCTTGCGCTGGTCGAGCCTGTTGGCATCGATCAGCCGCGCGAACGGCTCCCGCGAGAGTCCGCATTCGCGCAGGGTCGGCTGCAGGCGGACGAGCAGGGGATGCTCGGCGCGGCCCTCGAAGGCCCTGTCGAGTTCCTGTTCCAGCCAGCGCAGGGCCGCGAGCCTGTCGCCGGCCGCGCTGTCGCCGAGCTCGTCGACCAGACGCGCGAAGCCGTACACCGCCAGCAGGTGGGTGCGGGCGGCCGGCGAGAGCAGCCGGCTGGCGACGGGGAAGTTCTCCCCGCCCGCCCGGGCCATCACGGCCTCGGCTGCCGGTGCGGCGGGAGGCGCCTGCTCCAGGAGCGTCACCCCCGGATTCCGGGCGGGGCGCCGTCGGCGCCGGGGGCCTGCTCGGCCAGACAGCGCCCGAGGGCCATGATCGGGAAGGAGAGGCGATAGAGGTGGTAGTTGATGTAGTAGTCGGAGGGGAAGCCGGTGCCGGTGTACTGGGGCTCGTCCCAGCTGCCGTCGGGGCGCTGGCTGGCGACCAGCCACGCGATCCCCCGCGTCATCGCCTGCGAGCGCTCCCCGGCGGCGTGCAGCGCCAGCAGCGCCCAGGCGGTCTGGGAGGCCGTGCTGGGACCCCTTCCGATCCACCCGGGGTCGTCGTAGGAGCGGGCGTCCTCGCCCCATCCGCCGTCTTCGTTCTGGTGGGTCTCCAGCCACGCGACGGCCCGGCGTATGCACTCGCTGCGGGGGTCGATACCGGCGGCGATCAGGCCCGGGACGGCGGCTCCGGTCCCGTAGACGTGGTTGACCCCCCAGCGCCCGAACCACGATCCGTCGGCCTCCTGGTGCTCGAGCAGCCAGCGCACCCCGGCCTGGGCCGGTCGGGTGCTGGACAGTCCCAGCAGCCCGAGCATCTCCACGGTGTGGGCGGTGACGTCGGCGCTGGGCTCGTCGATGACCTCGCCGAAGTCGAGGAACGGCAGCTCGCGCACCAGCGAGCGGGTGTTGTCGGCATCGAATGCCCCCCAGCCGCCGTCGGAGCTCTGCATTCCCTCGATCCATCGCACGGCCCGTTCGCGGGCGCCGGCGATGCGGCGCGCGAGATCCCCGCGGGAGCCGTTCTGAGCCGCTGGGCCGAGCACCCGCTCCAGCGCGATCACGACCTCCGCGGTGTCGTCGATGTCGGGGTAGTTGACGTTGGCGAACTCGAACGCCCAGCCTCCCGGCTGGACCCCCGGCCGCACCACCGCCCAGTCCCCTAGCTGCGTGACCTCCTCGCCGAGCAGCCACTCGGCGGCCAGGACCATCGCCGGATGCTCCTCGCCCAGGCCGGCGTCGGCGAGGGCCACCATCGCCAGGGCCGTGTCCCAGACGGGGGACTGGCAGGCTTCCAGGCGCCTGCTCGGGCCCTGGGGTGCTCCCACCCCGCGGGAGTCCCCCTCGTCCTCGACCATGAACCCGTCGAGCCCTTCCAGGCCCCGCCTCATGACGGGGTGATCGAGCGGATAGCCCGCGACGTTGAGGGCGATGAGCGAGTACACCCACGGCGGCTGTATGCCACCCCACGATCCGTCGCCCTCCTGGCGGCGCACGATCCACTGCTCGGCGCGGGCGAGGGCGAGGCGTCGCAGCGGGGCCAGCGGCCGCCGCTCGTACAGCCGCAGGATCCTGTCCAGCCGTTTCAGCCAGGCGCCGCGACCCGACGGCTCCCGGCCCGGAGCGCCCGCCTGCCGGCAGGGACCTCCAGCTCCTGCAGGTCGAAGGCCAATGGCCGCACCGGGCGGTGGGCTTTGACGATGGAGAGGGCGACGATCGTCTGGCGGGCCCAGCAGGCGAAGTCGTAGACGTTCAGGGGCGCCCGCGACCGGCAGAAGGATGATCTCCGGCGGCAGCGCCGGCACCCGATCCCAGGACCAGAGGCCGAAGAGGGCGAGCCAGAGGTGCGTGAAGACGCGTGCCCGCTCGATCCCGCCTTCGGCGCGGATGAACTCCGCGGCGGCGCGCATGTGCCCGGCCTCGGCGGGATCTCCGGCCAGACGCAACGCCCAGTAGGCCTCGATCGTGGTCGACAGCTCGCCGGGGCCGCCGTGGAAGTTCGCCCACGTCCCGTCGTCACGCTGCTGGGAGCGGATCCACGCCGCGGAGCGCTCGCTCGCCCCCCGGTCGCGCACGCCGAGGAACTCGCGCAGGAGCATGTCCTCGGCGTCCATCGTGACGTTCGTCTGCAGCTCTCCCCGCCACCAGCCGGCGTCATCCTGGAGGGAGAGCAGGTGGTCGCGAGCCGACTCGAGCGCCACCCGCGCATCGCTGCGGGCCTCCAAGGTCAACTGCGGCATGGTGGAAAGCTAGATCTTTTTCCAGCGGAACGGCACCCGCGGTGAGAATCCGTCACTTTCCGCAACCTAGCGGGCCACCTTCGCTCCGCGTCCGACGAGCACCTCGGGATGGGCGAGGGTGATCACGTGGCGGCGCAGGGTCGCCTCTGCGACGGGTCGCGGCGAGAGGGCGGCGAAGCGGTAGACGATCAGGCCGTCGACATTCACGCGACCGATCATCCGAAAGCCCGGGGCGGGCGATCTGCCCGCGGAGGGCCGCAGGGGCGAGTAGCCGGTCTCGTCGATGGCGGACACCGATACGGAATAACCGGCGCGGAGGTTGTGCAAACCCGGGAGGTAGTACTCCAGCGGGGCGGAGCCGAGCTGGACCGTCGTGATGGCCCGATCTCGAGGGCCCCCGCGCAGCACGTCGGCCACCCCCCGCCAGTTCCCCCGCTGCAGCCGCGGGCTCAGGTCGACGTCGATGGAGATGGCCAGCAGGGCCGCTACCGCCGTCGCCGCGAGGGCCGCTCCCAGGCGCCCCGCCGCGGGCGCCCCGACCAGCACCGCGACCAGCATCGTCACGGGGATCATCGCGGCGACCAGATTGCGGGGAGCGAGGTAGTCCGCGCCGAAGGCGACGAGCACGATCGGCAGCAGGACCCCGCAGGCGGAGATCACCAGCGCGATGAGGGCGCCGCTCGCCGCTCGCTGCTCGGCCGCGTCGCGGGGCGGGCGCTCGAACATGCGCCAGGCTCCCAGGCCGACACCGGCCAGGATCGGCAGGGCGACGAGCAGCTCGACCCCATGACCGAGCGGGGCGCCCGAGTAGCCGGTCAGGTAGTACTGGGGGATCGCTTCAAGCCGCTGCGAGAACGGCCAGCGCCCGATCCACTGCGTGCCGTGACCGCCCTGGGCGGAGATCAGGGGCACGAGGGCCAGCCCGACGACGGCCAGCGCGCCGACGGCGGGGATCGCCGTCCTGCGGGCCGGCCGCTCCCGCAGCAGCCACAGGGCCATCGGTGCCAGCAGGAAGACGGCGAAGTAGTGGGTGAGAAGGGCGAGCGCCCCGGCGAGGGCGAAGGCCGCCATCCTCCGCGGCGTCGGCTCGCGGCGGGCGCGCAGGAAGCAGAGCATCGCGAGCGCGACCGTGAACACGAACAGGCCGTAGGCGCGGGCCTCCTGGGAGTACCAGACGAAGAGGGGGTTCACGGCCACCAGGGCCGCCCCCACGATCGCCGCGCGCCGGCCCGCCAGCTCGCACCCGATCGCCCAGGCGACGGGCACGGTGGCGATCCCCGCCAGCGCGGAGGGCAGGCGCAGGGCGACCTCCCCGGTTCCGAGCACCCGCGAGTCGGCCCAGGCGAGCAGGTACCAGAGCGGGGGGCTGTTCTCGGTGTGGACCATCGAGCGCAGGGTCGCCCACAGGCTCGGATGCAGCACGTGGACCGGGGTGAAGGCCTCGTCGTACCAGAAGCTCTGCAGATCCAGCGTCGAGAGCCGCAGCGCGGCGGCCAGCAGCGTCAGGGCCGCCAGAGGCCACCAGCGGGGCAGACGCGAGGCGCCCGCCGTCGAGCCGGTCGGCTGCGCATGGGCGAGCGTGCTCATCGCGGGCACATCCCGGCGGCGCCGCGCCCGAAGCACGCATACCGGGCGGAGCGCACGTCGTCTTCGGTCCTCGGCGGCAGGTACCAGCCCCCGGTCACCGTCCGCCGCCCCCCGCGCACCGGCCCCTGCACCACCAGGCAGATCTGGGCCCTCGCTTTGGGGGCTCCCGGGGTGGTGTTCCCGCACACCACCTCGCGGCCGGTGTGCTTGCCCAGCAGTTCCTGGTCGACCGAGAGGTTGTGGTAGACGTGGCCCGTGTAGGACCGCCAGGTCTGCATGTCCGCGACGAGGCGGTGGTTGACCTTGGTCTGGCGCACGAGGTCGTTGACCGTCGCCACCGCCAGGAGCAGGCCCGCGATCACCAGCAGGGTGGTCTCGACGAGGCGCATGCTCCCGGACCCGGGCAGCTCGGCGTCGTGCGGGCGCAGCCGCTCCGGCAGCCACCCCCAGGGCACACGGGCGGATGTCGGGGGGCCGCTCATCCGACGGGCGCCAGCAGCGGCGATATCTGGTGGGCGACGAAGAGGACCTGCACGGCCAGGGTCGCGACGAGCAGCCTCCTGTCGCGGGTGACGACGGCGAGGGGAAGCGGCCACAGGATGTACCAGGCGAGCAGCCACGTGCTGGTCACGGAAATCGCCAGCAGGGTCCATCCGGACGCCGCCACCCAGTCATACCCGCGCCAGGTGCGCCACAGCAGGTGCAACACGATCAGGACCAGGGCGCCCTTGAGCAGGTCGTGGTCGATCGGGAACACGCCCGGCTTGCCGAAGAGGTGGGCGATCTCGGTCGGGAAGCTGTCGGTGGAGACGAAGGCGGCATCCCTGTTGAGCGCCGAGACGATGTCGATCCCGTGGACCCCGAATGCGAGCAGGGCGACCAGCGCGCCGGCGAGCAGCGCCCCCAGCGCGCCCACGATCGGTCCCGGGCGCCGACGGGAGAGGATCATGAAGGGGAGCAGGGCGGCGACCGTCGCCTTCACCAGGGCGCCGGCGATGACCACTGCGCCGGCGGCCGCTTCCCGTCGCGAGCCGGGGCGGCCGACGAGAACGAGGGCCACCGCCCCCATCATGGCCAGCAGCATGATGAGGTCGTTGTGGGCACCGCCGAGCGCATAGATGATGTAGAGCGGGTTCGCCCCCACGGCGAGGATCGCCATGACCGGATCGAGCTCGCGAGCCACGGCACAGCGCCAGACGAGGACGAGGGTTCCGGCGGAGGCGAGCAGGGCCATGAGCTTCATCCCCCACACCGCCCCGGCGACCCCGAGCGGGGCGAGCGGATAGGAGAGCAGCGTGTAGAGGGGCCCGTAGGCGGTGGCGACGTGGCGCCAGTCGTGGCCGACGTAGGCGAACACGGGGTCGCCACCGATGGCGGAGGGTCCGTGCAGGTAGGGGTTGATGCCGTGCACGACCCCCATGCGGGCGTAGGCGATGTAGCTGAAGACGTCCGTCGAGAGCAGGATCGGCCCGGCGAACACGATCAGGTGCAGGGCCGCGATCAGGCCGATCGCCGCCCGTTTCGAGATCGCGGTGACGGACCTCAGGCGCCCGAGCGCCAGCAGGCCGCCGTAGGCGAGCGCGCTGACGATCAGGGCGATGAGGAAGACCCGGTAGCCGAGACGCTCCCCGACGCCCGACAGCCACCCCGCGATGTCGGGGGATTTGGGGATCAGCGGCGAGTGCCGGACCGCCCCGTCGAGGACTATCTCGGCGGTCGCGGCGAGGATCAGCAGGCCCAGCAGGTAGGACAGCGCCGGCGCCCACCGCTCTGAGCCGATGCGGGCGGGGGCGCGTTCGCTCTGGGCGGCGACGCTCACGGAGCGGCGACGCTCACAAGGCGGTCCAGACCGTCTTCGTCTCCAGGTAGGCCTCGAGACCGTCACGGCCGTGCTCGCGGCCTATGCCGGAGGCCTTGAAGCCGCCGAAGGGCGCGGACGGGTCGACGGCTCCCCAGGTGTTGATGTACACGGACCCCGCGCGGAGCTTGGCCGCCAGACGGTGGGCGTTGCCCACATCGCGCGTCCACACTCCCGCGGCCAGGCCGTATTCGCCGGCGTTGGCGCGTTCGGCCACCTCGTCGAGGGTGTCGTAGGGAGAGGCCACGAGCACCGGGCCGAAGATCTCCTCGCGGGAGATCCGCAGGTCGTCGGAGGTGGTGGCGAACAGGGTCGGGGCGACGAAGTACCCGCCGCTGTCGGCGAGGGCTGCCTCGCCGCCGGCGAGAACCTCCGCCCCCTCGTCGCGACCGGATTCGATATAGCCCATCACCCGCTCCTGCTGCTCGGCCGACACCAGCGGCCCGAGCTGGGTGCCGGCCTCCAGGCCGGGGCCGAGCTGGGCTGCGGAGGCGGCCTCGGCGAGGGCACTCATCACCTCGTCGAAGCGGTCGGCCGGCACGAACAGGCGCGAGCCGGCGTTGCAGGCCTGGCCGGAGTTGAAGTAGATCGCCTGGAAGGAGCCCTTCACCGCCGCCTCGATGTCGGCGTCGGGCAGGATCACGTTGGGAGACTTGCCGCCGAGCTCGAGGGTCACCCTCTTGAGGTCACGCCCGGCCTTGGCGCCGATCTCGCGCCCCACGGCCGTCGAGCCGGTGAAGGCGATCTTGTCGATGCCCGGGTCGTCCACGAGGGCGGCGCCCGTGCTGCCGTCACCGGTGAGGACGTTCAGCACGCCGGGAGGGAACCCGACCTCGAGGGCGAGCTCGGCCAGCCGCAGGGCGCTCAGGGGCGTCTGCTCGGCGGGCTTGAGCACGACCGTGCAGCCGGCCGCGAGGGCGGGCCCGAGCTTCCATGCCGTCATCAGCAGGGGGAAGTTCCAGGGCACGATCTGGGCGCAGACGCCCACCGGCTCGCGGCGGGTGTAGCAGAGCATGTTGGGGGCCGTGACGGGAAGGACGCCCCCTCGATCTTCGTGGGCCAGCCGGCGAAGTAGCGCAGGTGCCCGACCGTCCCGTTCACGTCGACGTACTGGGCCAGCCCGACCGGCTTGCCGTTGTCGAGGGACTCGATCTGGGCCATCTCCTCGGCGCGACCTTCGATCGCCTCCGCCAGGGCGAGCATCAGCCGCTCCCTGCCGGACGGGGGCATCGATGCCCAGGGACCGTCCTCGAGCGCCTCCCGGGCGGTGCTCACGGCACGGCGCACATCCTGCGGGCCGGCCTGGGGGATATCGGCGATCTCCCGTCCCGTGGCGGGATCGAGGGTCGCGAAGGTTCTCCCGTCGGCCGCCTCGGGGCGCTCGGAGCCGATCACCAGTCGGTGGGGCTTGGCCAGGAACTCACGCGCGGGGGCACCCAGCGCGTCGGGAAGGGCATCTGCGGAGATAGTGGTCATGGGGGCAGCCTACCTCTACGGCGGGCCACCGGGGCGACGGGCGGTCCTAGCCCGCCGGTCCGCTCAGCGGAGCGGGCCGGCCGACCTGGAAGCCCTGGGCGTAGTCGACGCCGTAGCTGCGCAGCATGGCCATCGTCGGCTCGTCCCCGACGAACTCCGCGATCGTCTCTTTGCCCATCCCCCTGACGATGCCCGCCAGCGCCTTGACCACGAGCTGATCGGTGCGGGAGGCCGGCAGGCCGCGGATGAAGTCACCGTCGATCTTGAGGTGGCTGAAGGGCAGGCGCTTGAGGTACTGGAAGGAGCCGAATCCCGCCCCGAAGTCGTCGAGGGCGACGGGGCAGCCGAGCGCCAGGGCCCCGGCGCAGAACGCCTGCGCGCTGTCCATGTCGGAAATGGCAGCGGTCTCGGTCACCTCGATCGCCAGCCGGGAGGGATCCACGCCCCTCGCCGACAGGCTCCTGGAGATGTGTCCCAGCATCGACCCGTCGGTGACCGAGAGGCCGGAGAGGTTGATCGCGATCCGCATCCCCGCGCAGCGTCCGCCGGCGCTCAGCAGGTCCACCACCTTGCCGAGCACCATCCTGTCGATCTCCCGGATCAGGCCATGGCGCTCGGCCGCGGGCAGGAAGCTGCCGGGTGCCACGAGCTGGCCATCCGGCTCGTCGGCCAGCCGCAGCAGGGCCTCGTGGTGGGACACCGCCCCGTCCTGAAGGGAGACGATCGGCTGGAAGTGCAGGACGAAGAGGTCCTGCTCGAGGGCGCGCCCGAGCCGGGACAGCCACGGGCGACCGTGGGCGCCCGTCCGCGAGGAGATCTCGCGACCCGCCTCGCGGACGCCGCCCCGGCGATATGCCCGTCGCGGCAGCGGCGGGGCCGCCCCGAGCAGCATGCGTGGAACCGAGCTGGTGGTCGTGGAGCTGGCCATCCCGTGGGGTTTTCGACGGCGGAACGGGCTCACCTGCGACGGGGACGGCGATGACGGCGAAGCGGGCGGGTCCGGTCGTGGGGCCCGGGCTGCGGTCAGGCGCGGCCGGGCGGCTCGTAGGGTCGCCGAGCCCGGTCGGAGACCACGAGCAGCAGGGCGACGAGGACGAAGTTCATGACCACCGAGGAGCCTCCGTAGGCGACGAAGGGCAGCGTCACCCCGGTCAACGGGATCACCCTCGTCACGCCCCCAACGATCACGAACACCTGCAGCGCGACGATGAAGGACAGCCCGGTCGCGAGCAGCTTGGAGAAGGAGTCGCGGGCGAGCACCGCCGTCTGCAGGCCCCGGGCGACGAACAGCAGGTAGACGACCAGCAGCGCCACCCCGCCCATCAGCCCGAGCTCGTTGACGATGACCGCGTAGATCATGTCGCTTTCGGGGACGGGCAGGATCGAGGGCCCGTGATGGGCCGCACGCAGCAGCGAGCGGTCGAAGCCGGTCCCCAGCAGGCCCCCGTCGGCCTGGGCGAACAGGGACTGCGCGAGCTGGTAGCTGCCCCCCACGAGGCGTTTGTAGAGAACCGGGTCGAAGGGGTGTTCCCAGGCCTCCACGCGAGCCTGGACGTGGCTTACGTGGCCGGTCACGTACCAGACGCCGACGGCGAACAGGAGCAGCCCGATCAGGGGGAAGGAGAAACGGCCGGTGGCCACGTACAGGAGGGCGAGGAAGGCCCCGTAGAACATCAGGGAGGTCCCGAGCTCCCGGGTGATCAGCAGGGTGGCCATGGCCGCCCCCCACACGATCAGCATCGGCCCGAACTGCTTCATCGGCGGGATCGTCAGCCCCAGGAAGCGCCGCCCGGCGGTGACGAGCACCTGCCGGTTGTCGCGCAGGTAGCTGGCGAGGAAGATGACGATGGCTATCTTCGCGAGCTCGGACGGCTGGAAGGAAACGCTGCCGATGTGGATGTCGAGATAGGCCCCGTTGACCTGCTGGCCGATCCCCGGCAGGCGGGGCAGCACGGTCATGCCGATCCCGACCGCCGCGATCGTGTAGCGGTAGCGCTCCAGCACCCCCACCCCCTCCCTGCGCAGGGCGAGGATGGTCGCCGCGAAGAGGATCAGGCCGATCACCATCCACTGGGCCTGCTGGCGGGCGAGAACGGGGTCGATGCGGTAGACCATCACGATCCCCACGCTCGAGAGCACCGCCACCAGCGGGAACAGGTAGGGGTCGGCGTGGGGAAGGGCGTAGCGGATCACGAGATGGGCCGCCAGGCAGAGGCCGAGGAACAGCAGGCCGTAGGTCAGGGAGACGCTGGAGGCCTGGTTCAAGGTGGCGTTCGTGGAGGCACCGGGCGTGTCGTTCTGGGCCTGGATGAAGATCGCCGTGAAGCCGCCCGTGACCAGCAGCGCCGAGGGAATGAGGCCGAGAAGCTCCCGGTTTCGCGGGCTGAGCACCGAACGAGCGTACCCAGACCCCCGGCGCGTGCGCTCCGGTGGGCCCGCTACCCTGGGAGCCGAGTGCGCCGTCGGGGAACGGCGCATGCCCGCCCTGCACCCGATGAGCCGCTCCCTGCAGACACGCCATGGATGATCAGCGTCCACCCTCGCTCTCGTGGGGAATGTGGAAGCGATTCCTGGTGGCCGCGATCGTCATCGCGGGCGTCAGCGGCGCCGCCACGGCCACCGTCGCGCTGAACACCGCCAGCGACCTCGCCGGCAAAATCTTCAAGGAATACATCAAGGCTCCCCCCGGGGTGCTCGGACCGCCGACCGGCGGTCCCCAGACCTTCCTCATCCTCGGCTCCGACAGGCGGGCGCGCTCCAAGGACTCCTTCGACCGCAGCGACCCGCCTCACAGCGACACGATGCTGATCGTCCGGTTCGACCCCGAACAGGGCCAGACGTCGGTGATGTCGATCCCCCGCGACCTGATGGTCAACATCAAAACGCCCCAGGGCCAGCTCTACCCGAACGAAAAGATCAACGCCGCCTACACGATCGGCAGCAAGCTCTCGGGCACCAAGGGCGGGATGCTGCTGGCCGCGGAAACGATCGAGCGTGAAGTCTTCCCGGGCCTGAAGTTCAACAACATCGTCGACGTCAACTTCCGCGGCTTCATCCAGGTCGTGGACACGCTCGGCTGCGCCTACGTCAACGTCGACCATCGCTACATCGGCGGCGGGGCGCTCGGGGAAAACTTCTCCTCGATCAACCTCCAGCCCGGCTACCAGAAGCTCTGCTACGAAAACGCCCTCTCCTACGTCCGCTACCGCCACACCGACTCCGACTTCGTGCGGGTGGCCCGCCAGCAGGACTTCATGCGCTCCCTGCGCGGGCAGCTCTCGGCCGAACCGGAACGCATCATCGACCAGATGGACTCGACCGCGAAGGCCGTCGGCCACGCGATCGTCTCCACGATCAAAGGCTCCGCGGGCACGCTGATCGAACTGGCCAAGCTGGTCGCCTTCTCCCAGTCAAAGCCCCTGCGCCAGGTGAAGTTCCTCACCACGAACGTCAACGCCCAATTCAACGGCGGCTCATACGTGACCTCCACCCCCGAACTGGAGAAACAGACGCTCAACATCTTCCTGCACGGGCACGAACAGCTTCACCTGAGCAGCTCCGCCCCGAGCGCGCACAGCTCTCATTCCTCCAGCCACCATCACCGGTCCTCGGGCGGGCCCTCGACAGCCAGCCTCGGCCTGGTCGCCACCTCCGGCGAGAGCGAAATCGTCAAAGCCGCGGTGCAGGTGCCATTCCGGGTTCTCTACCCCCGGCTGCAGACGGCCCAGGCCGAACAGCAGACGGTGCGCCCCTATGACCTGCGCAACCAGCAGGGCCACCTCCACCACGCCTACGTGATCGTGTGGCGGCAGAACACGCTGGGCGGCTACTACGACATCGAGGGGACCGACTGGCTCAACCCGCCCCTGTTCGCCCATGCCCACACCCAGACGATCGGCGGGCGCGACTTCCTGATCGTGGACGACGGGTCCCACATCCACGCCGTGGGGTGGCGCTCCGGGCGCGTCCTCTACTGGGTCACCAACACCCTGCTCGAGGACCTCTCCAACGCCCAGATGACCGCGATCGCGAAATCCGCCCAGCCGCTGCACTGAGCCCCGGCGGCCCGGGGGAACCGCGAGGCTAGCCCGAGGCGGGCGCCCTGGCCCCGTCCAGGGCGGCGTTGACGAGGGCGTCGGCGCGGGCGTTCTGGGCGCGGGGCACGGTCCTGATCGACCAGCGCTCGAACCCCCGCAGGGTCTCCATCGCCTGCAGGTAGAGGGGCTTCATCGCCTCGTGCTTGACCTTGTAGGCCCCGGTGACCTGCTTGGCGATCAGCTCCGAGTCCCCCACCACCTCCACCTCGCGCGCCCCAAGCTCGCGCGCGCGAGCGAGCCCCAGCAGCAGGGCGCGGTACTCGGCGACGTTGTTCGGTGGCCGTGCCGAGCAGCTCCGCGTCCTCCTGCAGCACCTCCCCGTCGGGGGTGCTCACCACGCAGGCGGCCGCCGCCGGGCCGGGGTTGCCCCGGGCCCCTCCGTCGACGTGCACGATCACGCTCGTGGCCGCCGCGGTCATCTCGGTGCCTCCCGGCCAGCGGAGCGGCTAGCGGGCGCTGGCAAGCGGCAGGTGATCGCCGGGAATGCGCGCGCGGCGCCTGTCGCGCACGACGCGGCGTTGCACGGCGACATCCGTCTGGCCCGAGCGGCCCCGCCGGGCCCGCCGGTCGAACTCGCGGCGGTCGACGATCACGGTCACGTTCGGGTCGTCCTTGTAATGCTCCACGAGCTTCGGGTACAGCTCGTCGGCGAGGGGTCTCGGTACCACGCAGTAGATCATCGCCCCGCCGATCTTACTCCCCCCTCCCCCAGAAGCAAGGAATGGAGACCTAGACGGCCAGCGAGAGCGCGCCCGACTCGTGGGCGAGGGCGTTGCCGGTGCGCTCCTCGCGCGAGAGCTCTGCCAGCTCGGTGCCCTGGGCGAGGACCACGGCGACCGGGATGTCCTCGCTGAGGTCCACCTCGTAGCGGTACCAGCACAGCTCCCAGGCCACGACGATCCTGACGACGCTGGCCAGGTGCTCCGCGGAGGTCACGTTGACCACCGCCGGACCGAGCGAGCGGGCGACCCCCGCGACCCGGCGGGGGTACTCGCTGGCGTTGAAGACCGCCAGGGCGTCGACGAGGTGGGAGGGCCCGCGATCGGCGTCCGCGTCGAGCCCCGCGGCCGGACGGGCCGGGGCCGGGGTCGTGGCGGCCGGGCCGGGCTCGGCCGCATCGAAGAGGTCATACGGCGCCCGGGGCGCCTCCAGGTCCTCGGCCGGGGCGTCCGCCGCGTAGGGGGTGGGACGGCCGACCTGACGCAGCCGATCGAACAGGCTGCGCCCGCGCCGCGGGCGCATCGGCGGCAGCGTCACCGACTGGTCTTCGGTCTCCCTCATCCAGCCCTCGTGGACGGCCCTGGGAGCGCACAGCTCGCACACCACCAGGCGCCTTCCGGCCGCCAGGAAGATGTCCGGCTGCTCGCCCCGGAGCAGCCGGCGTGAGCAGACGTCGCAGGCCACATCCGGCTGTGAGGTCACGATCGTGCGCGTGGCCATGGCCCTCCAGGGTAGCCGGGCAGGCCGTCTCACGCCGTCCGGGGGCTAGGCGTGCGCGGCCTCCCGCTCGCTTCCGGCCTTCTCGACGATCTTCTGGGAGAGGTGTGCGGGGACCTCCTCGTAGCGCAGGAACTCGAGCGTGTAGTCCCCCTGGCCCTGGGTGATCGAGCGCAGGTCCGGGGCGTAGGTGAGCATCTCCGCCATCGGCACCTCCGCCTTGATCTCGGTCATCGCGCCGACGGGCTCCATGCCCTGCGGCCGCCCCCGGCGGCTGTTCAGGTCCCCGATCACGTCGCCCACGTGGGCCTCCGGCACGGAGAGGGTGACGAGCATTATCGGCTCGAGCAGCACGGGTTCCGCTCCCTCCAGCGCCTGCCTCATGGCCTGGATCCCGGCGAGCTTGAAGGCGATCTCGGAGGAGTCGACCGAGTGGAAGGCCCCGTCGTAGAGGCGCACCCGCACGCCCTGCACGGGGTAGCCGGCCAGCACCCCGGCCTCCATCGCCTCCCTGATCCCTTTCTCGACCGCCGGGATGAAGGAGCTCGGAATCACCCCGCCCTTGATCGCGTCCTCGAACAGGCAGCCGCCGTGGTCGGCGCCCTCCTCCAGCGGCCCGATCTCGATCTGGCAGTCGCCGAACTGCCCCCGCCCGCCCGACTGCTTCTTGTGCCGGCCGTGCCCGGTGGCCGTGCCGCGGATGGTCTCCCGGTAGGGCACCCGCGGCGGCTGCAGGGTCACCTCGACCCCGAAGCGCTCGCGCAGCCTGTCGACGATCACTTCCACGTGCACCTGGGAGAGCCCGGCCACGATCTGCTCCCCGGTCTGCTGGTCGCGGTGCAGGTCGATCGTCGGGTCCTCCTCCTGCAGGCGGCGCAGGGAGGCGAGGACCTTGTCCTCGTCCCCGCGGCTCTTCGGTGCCACCGCGAAGGCCATCACCGGAGCGGGGAGCTTCAGCCGGGGCATCTCGAGCGGCTCGTCGCGTGCCGCCAGCCAGTCTCCCGCCCGGGTCTCCTTCAGCTTCGCCACCGCGCCGATGTCCCCGGGTCCGAACTCGTCGACGTGCTCGACCTCCTTGCCGGAGAAGAGCAGCAGCTGTCCGATCCTCTCCTTGGCGTGGGCCCTCGTGTTGAGCACCTGGCTGTCGGCCCGCATCCCCCCCTGGTAGACGCGGATGAGGTTGATGCGCCCGGCGAAGGGATCCGCCCGGGTCTTGAAGACATAGGCGAAAAGGGGCTGCTCCTCGTTGGGACGAAGCTCCACCTCGCCGACCTGCAGGGCGCCGTGCTTGACGGGCGAGGGCAGGTCCTCGACGATCGCGTCGAGCAGGCGGGTGGTGCCGAGGTTGCCGGTGGCCACGCCGCAGACGACGGGGAAGATGCGCCCGTGGTTGGTCCCCTCCTTGAGGGCGTCGACGATCTCCTGGTGGGAGATCTCCTCGCCCTCGAGGTAGCGCTCCATCAGCGAGTCGGACACTTCGGAGACCTCGTCCATCAGCTTCTCCCGGTACTCCTGGGCGAGCTCGGCCGCCTCCGGGGGGATCGGTATCTCGCTCCAGCCGCCGCGCTCGGCGGAGTCCTGGCGGAATGCCTTCATATCGACGAGGTCGATCACCCCGGAGAGGTCGTGCTCGGTCCCGAGGGGGATCTCCGTGGCCACGACGTGGGGGCCGAAGGAGCGCTTGAGCTGCTCCAGCGAGCGAAAGAAGTCGGCCCGCTCGCGGTCGAGCATGTTCACGAACAGCATCCGGGCGATGTCCAGCTCGGCGGCCCTCGCCCACAGCCTGGCGGTCGACACCTCGACCCCCATGACGGCGTTGATCACGAACACGGCGGACTCGCACACGCGCAGGGCGCCGAGGGCGTCCGCGACGAAGCTCGGCTCCCCGGGGGTGTCCAGGAGGTTGATCTTGCGCCCCTGCCACTCGAAGGAGCTCAGGGTCGCCGAGATCGACATCTGGCGGGCCTGCTCGTCGGGGTCGGAGTCGGAGACCGTGCTGTGGTCGGGGACCGTTCCCAGGCGGTTCACCACCCCCGCCTCGAACAGGAGGGCCTCATGCAGCGAGGTCTTCCCCGACCCTCGGTGTCCAACGAGGGCAACGTTGCGAATACGGTCCGCTGGGGCGTGCATTTAGCTCTCCTTCTCCGGGTGCGAGCACCATAGCGCCACGCCTGCCCCGGGTCCAGACCGGGGGGAGAGCTTCCGATCAGTCGTCGAAGGACTCCTCCTGCATGCGCGAGCGCAGGCGCAGGACCGCCTTGGTGTGCATCTGGGAGACCCGCGACTCGGTCACCCCGAGGACCTCCCCGATCTCCCGCAGGGTCAGGTTCTCGTAGTAGTAGAGGGCGATCACGAGCTTCTCCCGCTCGGGGAGCTTGGCGATCGCGTCGGCGATGCGGTCCTTGAGGTCCCCCACGTCGAGGGCCCTGGCCGGGTCGGGCGCCCCGGGATCCTCGATCGTGTCCATCAGGGAGACCTGGTCGCCGCTGGAGTCCGAGACGCTCCACAGCTCGTCGAGGGCGACTATCGAGGAGTGCGAGATGGCCAGCAGGGAGTCGTTGAGCTCGTCGATGGTTATGCCCATCTCGTCGGCGATCTCCTGGTCGGTGGGGGCGCGCTGGAGCCTATGCTCGAGCTTGGCGTTGGCACGCTCGACCTCCCGCGCCCTCGCCCGCACGCTGCGGGGGACCCAGTCCAGGGAGCGCAGCTCGTCGATGATGGCGCCCTTGATGCGCATGATCGCGTAGGTCTCGAACTTGATGTCCCGCGAGAGGTCGAAGCGCTCGATCGCGGAGATCAGGCCCACCAGCCCGTAGGAGATCAGGTCGGCTTCCTCGACATGCGGCGGCAGGCCGGCCGCTGTGCGGCCGGCCACGTACTTCACCAGCGGCGAGTAGGCGACGACCAGCCGCTCGCGTACGCGGTTGTCCCCCTCCTCCTTATATCGCCGCCAGAGTTCGCGCAGCTCGATCGGTTTGACGTTCGTCTCCAGGGCTTTCCTCCCCTGATCAGGCCCGAGGGTGACTGCGCGCGTAGGCGCTTCTGAGCCTGGCGGACTCTACCCGAGTATAAATCTGGGTGCTGGAGACGCTGGCATGGCCGAGCATCTCCTGGATGGCCCGGAGATCGGCGCCGCCGTCCAGCAGGTGGGTGGCGAAGGAGTGGCGCAGGGAGTGCGGGGAGGAGCCGGATGCGACGCCGATCCTCGAGGTCCAGGTGCGCAGCCTGCGCCTCACGTCGCTCGTGCCCAGCCGGCGGCCGGTCCTGCTGAGGAAGAGGGCGTCCGTAGGCTCCGCCCCGGCCAGCGCCGGGCGGGCCCGCTCCAGGTACACCCTAAGGGCGGCCATCGCGGGCTCCCCGGCGGGCACGTAGCGGGTCTTCGATCCCTTGCCTTCGACCCGTAGCTGCTCGCCGTCGTGATCGACGTCGGCCAGCCCCAGCCCGACCAGCTCCTCGGCCCGCAGGCCGCAGGAGTAGGCGAGCTCGAACATCGCCCGATCGCGCACCTCCAGGGGCCCCGAGGCGGGGATCCCGTCGAGCAGGCGAGCGGCCTCCCGGGCGCTCAGGACGCGGGGCAGGTGGCTGCCGCGGCGGGGGGTCGAGACGAGGTCGGCCGGGTTCTGGCCGATCCTGCCGTGCTCGCGCTGGCTGGCGAACAGGGCTCGCAGGGCGGCGAGCTTGCGCGCCGAGGTGCTCGAAGCGGCCCCGGCCCCGGAGAGATGGGCGACGTAGCGGCGAACGGCCTTCGGGCCCACGTCGGCCGGGGCGAGCCCCTGCGAGGCGGCCCAGCGGGCGAACTGGTCGACGTCGACGCGGTAGGCCCGCCGTGTGCGGGGGGCGGCGTCGCGCCGGCCGAGGTCCTCCTCGAGCAGTGCAAGCGCGCCTCGCCAGTCCTCGGGCAGCGGCCCCTGGTCCCCCTCCTTTCGATCGGTCATGGCCTGATCTACTTCGCCGCCGTCACCCTGGCGCCTTCCCGCCGGCCGCGGCGGGTACATTGGCAGGATGAGCGTCCGCCCCTCCGCCCCCGCCGCCGCGACGAACGGGGCCGGACCGGCGCCCGCGCCCTGGCGGGGAATCGACTGGCGCGAGCACCAACGCTGGGTGACCGTGGACGGGCAGCCGGTCAACACGATCGAGATCGGCTCCGGGCCGCCGGTGGTGTTCGTGCACGGCCTCTCCGGCTCGTGGCCGAACTGGCTGGAGCAGATGCCCGTGCTTGCCCGCGATCACCGTGCCATCGCCCTGGACCTGCCCGGCTTCGGGCACTCCCCGATGCCCCGCGAGAGGATCACGATCTCCGGCTATGCCCGACTGCTGGACGGGTTCTGCGCCGAGCTGGGGATCGACGCGGCCGCGTTCGTGGGCAACTCGATGGGGGGCTTCATCGGCGTGGAGCTGGCCATCGCCCACCCCCAGCGGGTCGAGCGGCTGGTGCTGGTGTCGGCCGCCGGGCTCTCCACGCACAACGATCCACGTACCCGCAGGGCCCTGCCGACCCTTCGCCGCGCCCAGCGCATTCTCGCGGCGACGGCTGCGTGGACGGCCGCCCACTCCGATGCCGTCGCCCGCCGGCCGCGGCTGCGGGAGGCCGCCCTTGGCCTCGTGGTAGGCCATCCGGAGCGCCTGGACCCGGCCCTCGCGGCCGAGCAGGTCCGGGGCGCGGGCAAGCCCGGGTTCATGCAGGCGCTGGAGTCGATCCTCGAATACGAGGTGCGCAGCCGCCTGCCGGAGGTGGCCTGCCCGACGCTGATCGTGTGGGGGGACAGCGACCGTCTGATCAGCGTCCGCGACGCCGACGTCTTCGCGGAGCTGATCCCGAACTCCCGCAAGGTCGTGTTCCCCGACACCGGCCACATGGCCATGCTGGAGCGCCCGGCCGAGTTCAACGCCCTGCTGGAGGAGTTCCTGGAAGGCTAGGCCCGCCCGCACTCAGCGGGCGACGGCGCCCTCGGCGGCGCTTCCCACCAGCTTGGCGTACTTCTGGATCGCCACCTCGACGTGGCCGGCGGCCCTGGGGACGCTCGCGTAGGCCTTCACCCTGCTCGCGATCTCGGCGTCCTCGAGCGCCACCTCGATGCGCCGCGAGTCCACGTCGATCGTGATCTCGTCGCCGTCGGCGATCGCTGCGATCGGCCCTCCGCGGGCGGCCTCTGGGGCGATGTGGGCGACCATGAAGCCGTGTGTGGCGCCTGAGAAGCGCCCGTCGGTGATCAGAGCCACGGTTTCCCCCAGGCCCTCGCCGACGAGGGCCGCGGTGACGGCCAGCATCTCTCGCATCCCCGGGCCTCCGGCGGGCCCCTCGCCGCGGATCACGACGACGTCCCCGTCGCGGATCTCCTTCGCCAGGACGGCGGCCATCGCCGCCTCCTCCCCGTCGAACACCCGTGCGGGACCGGTGTGGCTGCGGCGCTCGTGCCCGGCGAGCTTCACCACGCATCCGTCGGGTGCGATGTTGCCCCGCAGGATCGCGAAGCCCCCGGTGGGCTTGAGCGGATCGGTCAGGGGCCGCACGACCTGCTGGCCCTCGGTCTCGCGGGCCTCCGCGGCGTGATCCCCGATCGTGCGCCCGGTCACGGTGGGCGCCTGCTCGTGCAGGATCCCGGCTTCCTGCAGGCGCCTGAGCACCAGCGGGACCCCTCCGGCCTCGTAGAGGTCGGTGGCGACGTACTGCCCGCCGGGCTGCAGGTCGCACAGCAGGGGGGTGCGCTCGGATATGCGGTCGAACTCGTCGATCTTCAGCGGGACGCCGACTTCGTTGGCGACGGCCAGCAGGTGCAGCACGCCGTTTGTGGAGCCGCCGCTCATCGCCACCGCCGCGATCGCATTCTCCAGCGCCTGCTTGGTGATGATCTCGCTGGGCCGCTGCCCGCGGCGCAGGACGTCCATCACCAGCTCCCCGGCCTGCACCGCCACCTCGAGCTTGCGCCCGTCCTCGGCCGGCACCATCGCCGAGCCGGCCGGGGAGATGCCCAGGACCTCGAAGGCCATGGCCATCGTGTTGGCGGTGAACTGGCCCCCGCACGCCCCGGCCCCCGGCGAGGCTGCCTCCTCGAGCTCGTGCAGCTCCTGCTCGGTGATGCGGCCCGCGGCGTGGGCGCCGACGGCCTCGAAGACCTGCTGGATCGTGACCTCCTGGCCCTTGAAATGGCCCGGGCGGATCGAGCCGCCGTAGAGCATCAGGCCGGGGATGTCCAGACGGGCGAGGGCCATCACCGTCCCGGGGATGGTCTTGTCGCAGCCCGAGATCGTGACGAGGGCGTCGAAGCAGTGGGCCGAGGCGACCAGCTCGATGGAGTCGGCGATCACCTCCCGCGAGACCAGGGATGCCCGCATGCCCGCAGTGCCCATCGTGATCCCGTCGGAGATGGCGATCGTGTTGAGCTCCATGGGAGTGCCGCCGGCAGCCCGGATGCCCTGCTTGACCTTGGCGGCGAGGACCCTGTTGTTGAAGTTGCAGGGCATCGTCTCGATCCAGGAGTGGGCGACCCCCACGATCGGCTTGGCGAGATCCTCGGCGGAGTAGCCGATGCCGTGCAGGTAGGCGCGGGCGGCCGCACGCTCGGGGCCCTCGGTGAGGGCGCGGCTGCGATGCCTGACGTCGAAGGTGCCGGGGGAGCTCACGCGGCGCGGACAATACCCGCCCGGCGGGCCGCGCGCTCCCGCTCCCAGTGGCTCAGGCGGAGGAGGTCCCGGCGGACCCTGTCGGGATCGACCTGGCGCCCCGGGAGGTGCATGTTGGCCTCGCCGATCAGGCGGCGCTCGTCGGCGGTGAGGGCCATCCACTTGGCGAGGACGTCGTCGCTGTCGGGCAGGCGGGGGCTGCCGTAGGGGCGGGACTCGTCCGGGAATGCCACGCAGTACTCGCTGAGCAGCTCCCCGGTGGCCGGCACGTAGGCGACGATCGGCTTGTGGGGGTAGATCAGGTACGCATATGCGGGGTCGCCGTCGTCCCCCTCCGCCGCCGCCCCCCACACGCGCAGCAGTCCCAGGTCCCGGTACATCGCCCAGTCCTCCTCGTCCACGCAGGAGCGCAGCAGGACCCGTGCCCTCTGCTCGGCGCGGCGCTCGCGTCCCGGGTCATAGCCTGCGGGCGGGGCGCCGCGGCGACGCGTGGCCCATGCCTGGCGGGCCCGGCGGAGGGCGCCCAGGAGGCTGGGCCGCAGGAGCTCCCACACGAGCACCACCAGGACCACGGCGGCGGTGCCCAGCGAGAGGACCATCGGGGCGTTAGGGGCGGGGCCCGGCCGCGGGTGCCCCGCCGGCCGCACGGGGGAAGAAGATCACGCGCTCGGCATCGCGGGGGATTTCGGCGAAGCTCTTGACCAGCTCGGCCTCCCGTCGCCCGCCGTTCGAGCGCGTCGGGACGGCGGCCCACATGCCCGCGTCCAGCTCACGGCGGAAGGCCTCGATGAGCTCCCGCTCCTGCTCCGGTACCTCGACGTCCCCCTCCGCAAGCACGATCTCGCCATGACCTGGCTTCATCCGCAGCAGCTTCATCGTCCTCGGATTATGGCAAACGCGGGCGCGCCGTCAGCCGAGCTCCCGCATCCGGGGGAGGTCCAGGACGTCGACCGGGCCGGCACCCGCCCCGATGTCCCGCAGGCCCCGCGCCACGGCATCCCCGGCCAGGGCCCGGGCCGAGCGGGCCGCCTGCTCGAAGCCTGCGCCGAGGGCCAGGAGGGCCGCCAGGGCGGCCGAGTGGGTGCAGCCCGAGCCGTGCGCGGCGCCGTCGGGGTGGCGGACACCCTCCAGACGCACGATCGCGTCCTGGCGGCTGCCGTCGAGGAGCAGGTCGGTGGCGCGCTCGCGATGGCCCCCGGTCAGCACCACGACCGGGGGGCCCAGCTCGTGGACCATCCGGGCCAGCTCCTCGGCCTCTCCGTCGACCTCCCGATCCGCCGCGGGGCGGCCGACCAGTGCGCGGGCCTCGGGCAGGTTCGGGGTCACCACCGTGGCGCGCGGGAGGATCTGCTCGATCAGCGCCCGCTGGGCGTCGGCGGCCAGCAGCCGGGCCCCGGACTCGGCGACCATCACGGGGTCGACCACGACCGGCGTTCCCCCTGGAAGCTCGTCGAGCGCCTGCGCCACGGCCCCGATGACCTCGGTCGTCCCCAGCATCCCCACCTTGACGGCGTCCACTCCGATGTCCTCGCTGACCGCCCTGACCTGGGCGAGGACGATCTCGGGGGGGACCTCGTGGATCGCACGGACCGCGACCGTGTTCTGGGCGGTGATCGCGGTGACCGCGCAGGTCCCGTGAACGCCGCAGCGGGCGAAGGCCTTCAGATCGGCCTGGATGCCGGCCCCCCCGCCGGAGTCCGACCCGGCGATGGTCAGGGCGACCCGGGTCGCCCGGGCCGGCCGCCCGCCGGCCGCCGGGGCGGTCATCCCCATCAGCCTCCCGAGGCCTCCTGCGGGGAGCTCGCCGCCGGGCGACGTCGCGCCGGGAATATCGAGTAGCTGCCGATGGCTGTCACGAGCAGGCGGCCGTCCTCGTGGCGAACCTCGCTGCGCAGCACGGCGATCGTGCGGTTGCGCCGGTCGAGGGTCGTGCGGCAGACGATCTCGCCCTCGGTGGCGGTCTGGATGTAGTTCACGGAGATCGAGATCGTCGCGATGCGCTCCTGCTCGGTCGTCTGCACCCACAGGGCCGAGCCCATGCAGTAGTCCACCATCGCATACGTGGCCACCCCCGACAGCAGGCCCCCGCGGTTGATCAGCTCGGGGCGGATCTGCAGCCGCACGGTCTGGGGGTCCTCCCAGCGCAGGCCCATGAAGCCCGTGATCCCGTCGAGGGCGCTGGGCCCGTCCCCCCTGCCCCCCTCTCCCTCGGGGTCGCGGGCGTTCTCGATCGACTCCTCGGTCATCGGCGGCAGGCTATGCCAATCGCCGCCCCGCGCGCCCCGCCCCCGGGCCGGGGCGGGACGATCTCTTCACATGGCCCTTGAACTTCCCGATATTGTGGATAGAATCACTTTACAATGTCGGGCTCACCCCTCATCGACTCGCCCCCGGGTGCCCCCCGCGGCCGTGCGGCTTGCGCCGTAGGAGCCGTTCGGGAGTCATGCGGGCGATGTCGAGAAGCCTGACAGGCCTCAGGTCCCCTCCTCTCCGGGGAGGGCGCACGGTGCGCCCTCCCCGGAGCCCTCCCCCACGGGCCGCCCAGCCGGCGGCCCGCCATCTCCGTTCATCCCCATCGAGAGGAGCTCCCATGCCCCGCGTAATCGTCACGACCGACCGCTCAGGTCCTCGGGCCACGCCACCGTCCTGCTCGACGAGCAGGTGCAGCCGGTCCACCTCAGCAGCGGCCACGCCGCGGCCCAGCTCATAGAGCGGCTCGCCTGGGCGATCGCCGACGCCGAGGAGGCCGAGCAGGCCCCCGCGAGCCCGCTCGCCCTGCAGCGGGAGGCCGTTCGCCCGCGACGCTCCCCGGGGGGCGCCAGCCACCCCATCGCCGCCTGACCCCACCCATGTCACATACCTGACACGGCCGCCGCGCTGATCGGGCACACAAGACGCACTCACGTCACACCGATCGACATAGCGTGGCGGCCGTGCATACCGGCACCCCTCGACCTCGCCTCCCGACCCCGTCGCCCCCGCGCGAGATCGGAAGGCGGGGCGAGGAGATCGCAGCCGCACACCTGCAGCGCCTCGGCTTCGCGCTGCTCGAGCGCAACCTGCGCACCCGCGAGGGGGAGATCGACCTGATCGCCTTCGACGGCACCACGCTCGTGTTCGCCGAGGTGAAGACCAGGACCGGCAGGCGCCGCGGCGGGCGCGCCCAGCTCTCCGACCCCGGGCCCCTCGACAGGCTGCTGCCGGCTCAGCGCATGCGCCTGCGGCGGCTCGCTCTCGCCTGGCTGGCCGGGCGGGCCGGCAGGCGTCCCTCCGCCTCGACCATCCGCTTCGACGCGATCGGGGTGACCGTCGACCGCGGCGGCCGGCTGGTCCGCCTCGACCACCTCGAGGGCGCCTGGTGATCGATTTCGGTTGGACTGACGGCTGTCGACTACCAGGATCCCGACGACAAGGTCGGAAACGGCTTCACGGTGGTGATAGACGCGAGCGCGGGCGTGAAGGCTCCGACTGCGCCTCTGTAGGCGCGATCCTGTCGCGTAGGTCGACCCCGGTGCGCCTGCAGCGTCCCGAGGGGGGCCCTGGTGGGGTCTAGAGGGCGAGCTGCTGGTAGGCCAGCGACTGGAAGGACATCCGGTGCAGCGGGGAGACCCCGCGGGCCTGGATGGCCTCCCGGTGGGAGGGGGTGGAATAGCCCACGTGCTCGGCGAAGCTCCAGCCCGGGTGGAGGGAGTCGGCGCGGTGCATGAAGCGGTCGCGGGTGACCTTGGCGACGATCGAGGCGGCGGCGATCGCCGCGCTGGTGGCGTCTCCGTCGACGATCGCACGCTGGGGGACGCCGAAGTCGGCCACGGCGAAGCCGTCGACCAGGCACATCACATCGTCTGACAGGCCCTCGGTCACGCCGCGCATCGCGTCGCGCAGTGCGGCCAGGTTCGTCTTGTGCAGGCCGCGGGCATCTATGCCCCGCACGCAGCGGGAGACGACCGAGACCCGGGCGGCGGTGCGCAGCACGAGCGGGTAGAGCCGCTCGCGGGCCTCGGGGGTGTGCTGCTTGGAGTCGTTCAGGGCGCTCAGCAGGCGCAGCTCGCGGGTGGTGAGGGCCTCGCAGTCGAAGAGGACCCCCGCCGCGACGAGGGGGCCGGCCAGGCAGCCCCTTCCCGCCTCGTCCGCCCCGGCGACCAGGCGCACTCCCAGGCGGCGGTCGAAGGCGAACAGCCGGCGGCCGCTCGTGGCGCGCCGGGCACGGCGCCGGGAGCGGGCGGAGGCTCCGCGACCCGGCGCCTCGGCCGGGGCAGGGCTAGAGGACGCCGATGCGGTCGGGAGGCCAGTAGGTGGCAATGGCTCCCCCGATGATCCATCCCGTGGGGACCGGTCCCCAGAACCTGCTGTCGTCGGATTCGCCACGGTTGTCCCCCATCATGAACCAGTGACCGGGCGGAATCTTGATCGGTCGCGGGAAGCTGCACTCCTGGCTTGCCCCGCACGGCCTGGTGTAGGAGTCCTTCTCCCGCTTGAATTCCCCCTTGCCGGCGCTCTTGCGAAAGACGTGCCCTTCGGAGATGTAGATTTCGTCACCCGGGCCGGCGACGATCCGCTTGATGAAGTTGACGCTCGACTGCTTGGGGATCGGCATCGCGCAGGCTTCGCCCCCGAGCCTGACGACGTGAGGCACCGGGCCGCACTGCTCCTGCTCGGCACCTTCGGGGGGATGGAAGACGGCGATCTCCCCCACGTGGGGTTCGCCGAAGGCCATCCCGATGCGGTTCACCAGCACGCGCTGCCCGATCGAGAGGGTCGGCTCCATCGACCCGCTCGGGATCCGGTAGGGCTTGATGATGAAGGCCTGGATGGCGAGGGCCAGCCCCAGGGCCACGGCGATGATCACGACCAGCTCGACCAGCGAGCTGACAGTCGATTTCGAGCCTTTCCGGCCGAGCTTCACGCGGGCTCGTCGCCGGCGGGAGCGCCTTCCTCCTCGACGGCCGCCTCGGAGGAGGGATCGTTCGCCTCGGCCGCGGGGGCGTCAGGAGCCGCCTGGAGCGACTCCCCCCCGGTGGCGGCGCCCCCCTGCTCCTGCGCGGTCTCCGCGGCAGGCTCCTGCACAGCATCGGCGGCCGTCTCCTCGGTGACGACCTCCCCGACCGCCTCCTCGGCGGTCATGCCCTCGGCGTCGGTGGCCTCGGTCGGCTCGTACAGCAGACCCGGCTCGATGGCCACCTCCGGGCCCGTGTAGCGGCGCTCGCGCACGCGTGCCCGCTTGCCGACCCGGTCACGCAGGTAGTAGAGCTTGGCGCGGCGCACATCGCCACGCGCGGCCAGCTCGATCTGCTCGATCTTCGGCGAGTGCAGCGGGAACATGCGCTCGACCCCCACGCCGAAGGACTGCTTGCGGACGGTGAAGGTCTCCCTGGCCCCGTGGCCCTGACGCTTGATCACGACGCCCTCGAAGACCTGCACACGGCTGCGGGTGCCCTCGATCACCTGGAAGTGGACCTTCACACGGTCACCCGGCGCGAAGCTGGGGACGCGGCGCAGCTGCGCGCGCTCGATGGTTGCGATGACGCTGCTCATGACAGTGGGGGAGGCGCGGCATCTGGCCGGGAGCGACCCCGCGGCTCTGTGCCGGCGCGAGGAGCAATGGTAGCGAACAGCCGCCGGCGGCCGCGGCATGACCGCCGCCTCAGGCGCTCTCCCCGCCGCCCCTTTCGCGGCTGCGCTCGCAGCCGCCAGCTCGCGATCCGCTCGTGGTGGCCCGAGAGCAGCACCTCCGGCACCCGCCAGCCCCGGTACTCGGCGGGCCGGGTGTAGTGGGGGTACTCGGGGTGGCCCTCCAGCGCCGCGCTGAAGGACTCCTCCTGCGCCGAGCGCTCGTCGTCCGAGCGCGCACCGGGAGCTTGCGCAGGACGGCGTCGCAGAGGACCATCGCCGCCGGCTCGCCGCCGCTGAGGACGTAACGCCCGATCGAGACGACGTCGGAGGCGAAATGCTCGAGGATGCGCTCGTCGAAGCCCTCGTAGCGCCCGCAGAGCAGGGTGAGCTCGGCTCTCGCCGGCCAGCTCGTCCACGAGCTCGTCGTCGAGCAGGCGCCCCCCGGGCGACAGGGCGATCACCCGCCGCTGCTCGCGCAGCGGCACAGGGTCCACGCCGTAGCGCGCCCGCAGGGCGGCCTCGAGCACGTCCACCCGCAGCACCATCCCGGCGCCGCCCCCGAAGGGCGTGTCGTCGACCTGGCCGGCCGCCAGCGGCGTGTGGTCGCGGAAGTTCACGCACTCGATCGTGCGAGCCCGCCGCGAGCACGTTGGCGACGTGGCGCTGCTTGGAGAGCCAGTGGAACCAGTCCGGGAAGAGCGTGAAGATGTCGATCTTCACCGCGCCTCGCCGCCCTCCGTGCCCTGCTCCAGGCCGAGGAAGTCCACATCGACCTCGACCAGCCTCTCGGCCGGCTCGACGGTCCGGATCGCCTCCTTGACCATCGGCACCAGCAGCGGCTGCGCCCCCTCCCACCGGGGTCACCTCGAGCGCCTCGCAGGAGGGCAGCTCGATCAGGCGGGTGACCGTGCCGAGCTGCCGCTCGCCGTCGGTGACCTCGCAGCCCTCCAGTTCGTGAGCCCACCATTCGCCCTCCTGCAGCTGCGGGGCGTCGCGGCCCTCGACGGTCAGCTCCTGGCCCCTCAGCTCCTCCGCGGCGCTCCTGTCCCCCGATCCCCTCCAGGCGCACGATCGGGCGCTGGTCGGTGCCCGCCCGGCGGATGATCGCCGCGCGGCGCCCGGCGACGGTGACCGCGGTCCCCAGGTCGAGCAGGCGGGCCTTGCGCGCGTCACGTAGAAGCTCCCGTCGAGCCCGTGGGGGCGCCCCACCCTGCCCGCCGACAGCTGCGGGCTGTTCCCCGGGGACTCCTCTGGCGCGCCGGTCAATCGACGATGTCGACCAGCACGTGGTGGTCCTCTCCTGCCGCCGCGGCTTTGACGACCGTTCGCAGCGCATGGGCGGTGCGCCCGCCCCGGCCGATCACCCGGCCGTAGTCGTCGGCGCCGACGCACAGCTCGAGGACGATCGTGCCGTCGTCCTCCTCGAACTGCTCGACCGCCACGGCCTCGGGGTCGTCGACGAGGCCTTCGGCCAGGTACTCCAGGAGCCGCTTCGGGTTCTCGCTGGCCATCGCGGCTGCTCGCGGTGCTAGCCGGTCGGCGTCTCGATGCCCTGGATGCGCAGGAGCTTGCGCACCGTGCCCGAGGGCTGGGCGCCTCGGGCGAGCCAGCTGCGTGCGCGCTCCTCGTCGATCACGATCGTCGAGGGGTCCGTCTGGGCGTTGTAGTGGCCGATCGTCTCGATCACGCGACCGTCGCGCGGCGAGCGCTGGTCGGCGACGACCACTCGCCACATCGGGTCCTTCTTGCCGCCCACCCGCGTGAGCCTGAGCCTGACTGCCACGTTTTCCTCTCTGCTGCTGCAAGCTGGGGAGCTGCGATCCCCGGCGGAGAGCTTAGACGGTGCGACGGCCCGGCGCCGGGTCAGCGGGCGTTTCGCATCAGCGCGCCGATGTCGGGCATCTTCCCGCGCCCGACCTGGCGCATCACCTTGCGCATCTGGCCGAACTGCTTGACAGCCGGTTGACCTGCTGGACGTTGGTGCCCGAGCCCCGTGCGATCCGCAGCCGTCGCGAGCCGTTGATGATCTCGGGATGACGCCTCTCCTCGGGCGTCATCGAAAGGATGATCGCCTGGATCCGGTCGAGCTCGCGCTCGTCCACCTTCATGTTCGGCAGCTGCTGGCCGCCGAGCCCGGGGATCATGCCGAGCAGGCTCGTGCAACGGGCCCATTTTGCGGACCATCCGCAGCTGGTCGAGGAAGTCGTCGAGCCCGAACTCGTTGCTTGCGCAGCTTGCGCTCCAGCTCGCGGCGCCTGATCCTCGTCGAACTCCCGCTCGGCCTTCTCGATCAGGCTCATCACATCTCCCATGCCGAGGATCCGCTGGGCCATGCGGTCGGGGTGGAAGAGCTCGAACTGGTCGAGCTTCTCGCCCGTCGAGGCGAACAGGATCGGCTTGCCGGTCACCGCTTTGACCGACAGGGCGGCGCCGCCGCGGGCGTCGCCGTCGAGCTTGCTCATCACCACGCCGTCGAACTGCACCGCCTCGGCGAAGCTCTCGGCGACGTTGACCGCGTCCTGGCCGGTCATCGCGTCGACCACCAGCAGCACGTCGTTGGGTTTGACCGCGTCCCGGATGCGCACCAGCTCGGCCATCAGCTCCTCGTCGACGTGCAGGCGGCCGCTGGTGTCGACGATCAGCACGTCCTTGCCCTCCTCGCGGGCCCGCTCCAGCGCCCAGTAGGCGATCTCGACCGGGTCGCGCTCGGTGCCCTGCTCGTAGACGGCCGCCCCCGCCTGGGCTCCGACCTTGACGAGCTGCTCGACGGCCGCCGGGCGGTAGACGTCGCAGGCGGCCACCGCCACCGAGGAGGAGTGCTCCTCGCGCAGCTAGCGGGCGAGCTTCGCCGTCGCGGTGGTCTTGCCCGAGCCCTGAAGCCCCGCCATCAGGATCACGGTCGGCGGCCGCGGGGAGAAGCTGAGCCCGGCGGAGGCGCCGCCCATCAGCTCGGTCAGCTCCTCGCCCACGATCTTCACGACCTGCTGGCCTGGGTTGAGCTTGCCGACCACCTCCTCGTCGAGGCAGCGCTCCTTGAGATGGGAGGTGAACTCCCGGACGACCTTGAAGTTGACGTCCGCCTCGAGCAGCGCCAGGCGGATCTCGCGCATCGCGGCGTCGACGTCCTGCTCGGTGAGGCTGCCGCGCTGGCGGACCTCGCCGAGCGTCGCCTGCAGTTTCTCGGCGAGCGAGTCGAACATCGACCCGATTCTCGCAGCCCGCCGCGACGCGGCGCCGCGGCTGCGACCCCTCGGGCGTCGGGGCCGCGGCGCGGCGCGCGGGGGTCCGCCGCGGCAGCTGCGGGCCGCCCTCGGCGCGGCCGCTGCAGGGCGGCGCCGATGCCGTCGAAGGCCTGCGCGAACTCGGACGGGATCACGAACACCTTGTTGGCGTCGCCTTCGGCCAGCTGCGGCAGCATCTTCAGGTATTCGTAGCTCAGCAGCTCGTGGTCGGGCCTGCCCTCGTGGATCGCCGTGAAGACCGTGTCGATCGCCTTGGCTTCGCCCTCGGCCTGGAGGATCGCCGCTTGCTTCTGGCCCTCCGCGGTCAGCACCGCCGCCTGCTTCTCTCCTTCGGCGGTGAGGATCGCCGCCTGCTTCTCGCCTTCGGCCGTCAGGATCGCGGCGCGGCGGTCGCGCTCGGCGCGCATCTGCTTCTCCATCGCCGTCCTGATGTCCGGCGGCGGGTCGACCGACTTGATCTCGACGCGGTTGATGCGGATCCCCCACTTCCCGGTCGCCTCGTCGAGCACCGTGCGCAGCTCGGCGTTGACGTTCTCGCGGGCCGTCAGGGTGGCCTCCAGCGTGAGGCCTCCGATCACGTTGCGCAGGGTGGTGACGGTCAGCTGCTCGATCGCCTGCAGAGGACTGGCGATCTCGTAGGTGGCCGAGCGGGGGTCGGTGATCGTGAAGTAGAGGACCGTCTCGATGCCCACGACGACGTTGTCCTCGGTGATCACCGACTGCGGAGCGAAGTTGACGACCTGCTCGCGAAGGTCGACCAGGGGCCGGACCCGGTCGATGAAGGGCGTGACGATCGTCAGACCGGGCTCCAGCGTGCGGCTGTAGCGGCCCAGGCGCTCGACCACCCCGGCCCGCGCCTGCGGGATCACGCGGATCGACCGCGCGGCGACGAACAGCGGGAAGACGACGATCACTGCGATCACGATCAGCGCTGCCATTGCCCACGGTTCCTTTCTCGCTTATCCAGGCCCACAGCCTACCCCTGCGGCCCTCAGTGCATGACCAGAGCCGTCGCGCCCCGGATCTCGACGACCTCGACGCGCTCGCCGACCTCGATCACCTCGTCGTCGTCGTAGCTGCGCGCGGTCCAGACCTCTCCGCCGTCGATCCGCACGCAGCCGACCCCCTCGTCGTTGGCGATCCGCTCGAGCACCATCGCCCGCTGGCCCACGAGCGCGGCGGCGCCGGTGCGGATCGGCGGGGGCAGCCTGCGGTGGCGGCGTGCCACCGGGCGCAGCGCCCCGACCACGATGGCCGAGGTGAGCGACGAAGACGATCGCTGTCAGCAGGGCCCCGACGCCGAGCAGGCTGAGCACGCGCGGCGAGGGCGGCGCCGATGGCGAAGGGCAGCAGGTAGAGGCCGCCCTGGTGCATCTCCCCGACCCCGAAGACGAAGGCCGCCACACAGCCACAGGATCCAGGACATGGCTGGAGGTTAGCTCGTCCGACGATCAGCGCACGCGCGAAGTCGTCGGCGTCGAACGGGCGCAGGTCCTCGAGCGACTCGCCGATACCGATCAGCTTCACGGGCAGACCGAGCTCGCGGGCGATCGCCAGCGCGATCCCTCCGCGGGCGGTTCCGTCGAGCTTCGTCAGCACCACGCCGGTGACCCCGGCCGCCTCCGCGAACAGGCGCGCCTGGCGCAGCCCGTTCTGGCCGGTGGTGGCGTCGAGGGTGAGCAGGGTCTCGTGCGGCGCGCCCTCGAGCTGGCGGGCGATGACCCTGCGGACCTTGGTCGAGCTCCTCCATCAGGTCGTCCTGCGTGTGCAGGCGCCCGGCCGTGTCGATGATCACGACGTCGACGCCGCTCGCCCGGGCCGGGCGACGGCCTCGAAGGCGACCGCGCCGGGGTCCGAGCCCTCGGGTCCCGTCGACGATCTCGCAGCCCGCCCGCTCGGCCCAGCCCTCGCAGCTGCTCGCTGGCGGCGGCGCGGAAGGTGTCCGCGGCGCCGAGCAGCACGCTGCGCGCCGAGCTCCTCGTGCAGGTGCCAGGCGAGCTTGCCGATCGTCGTCGTCTTGCCGGTGCCGTTGACCCCGACCGCCATGATCACCGTCGGCTCGCGCCGGATGTCGATGCGGTCGTCCCCGACGCGGGCCGTCTCGGCGAGCAGGCCGATCAGCCGCTCGGTCAGCGCCTCGCCGCCCTCCAGCGTTCCGGCGCCGGCCTCGGCCTCGAGCGTCTGCACGACCGACGCCGTCGTGCTCGCGCCCACGTCGGCCATGATCAGCGCCTCCTCGAGACGTTCCCAGGTCTGCTCGTCGAGCACCCCGAACAGCGTCGCCTGGATCTCGCTGCCGAGCGCCTGCCGGGTCTTGGACATGCTCTCGCGCAGCCTGCGGAACAGCCCGCCGCCGGCGCTCGGGCTGGCGGCTCGGCCGCGCGCTGCTCAGGATCGGCCGTGATGAAGCACTCGGTCCACTCCCGCGCCACGGCGGCGCGATGATAGCGGCCGCCTCGGCCACCTCGGCGGTCAGCGATCCGCCGGCAGTCCTGCGGCAGCCGCCGCGAGAGGACCTTCGAGACGCCGTCTCCGCCCATCGAGACGCCGTAGAGCCAGTCGGCCGCCTCCATCGTGCGCTTCTGGTGGGTGATCACGATGAACTGGGCGCGCGTCGAGTAGCGCCGCAGCAGCGCCAGGAAGCGGTCCAGGTTGAGGTCGTCCAGGGCGGCCTCGACCTCGTCGAGGATGTAGAAGGGGCAGGGCCGGGCGAGGAAGACGGCGAACAGGAAGGCCAGCGCCGTCATCGACTTCTCCCCTCCCGAGAGCAGCGTCAGGCGCTTGGTGGACTTTCCCGCGGGGGTGATCTCGATCTCGACACCCGGCAGCTGCTCCTCCTCGGCCTCCTCGGCCTCGGCCTCGCCGCCTCGATCGCCTCCTCGCGCTCTCCCTGCCGGCAGGCGCTGCGCCGCCGAGCACCGGGCGCGGGCCGCGGTCTTCGCTCGACGAGCCGCAGACGGCCCGATGCCGCCCGGGAAGACGTCGCCGACGAGCTCCTCGAAGTTGCGGGCCGCGGCGTCGAAGGTCTCCTGGAAGGTCTCGCTGGATCTGGCGGTCGGTGTCCCTGATCACGCGTGCGCAGCTCCCGCAGGGCCGTCTCGAGGTCGCCGCGCTGGCCCTCCAGCTCCTCGACGTGGGCGACCGCCTCGCGCGTACTCGTCCTGGGCCAGAGGGTTGACCGGCCCGAGCTGCTCGCGCCGGCGGGCCAGGCGCTCGACGCGCTCCTGCAGCGTCCTGATCTCGCTCCTCGCCGAGCGGCCTCGCTCTGGCGCCTGCTCCGGCGGCGCGGCGAGCCCGAGCCGCTCGGCACGCCGCTCAGCTCGAGCTCGGCCTCGGCGGCCTGGTCGCGCAGGCGCTGGGCGGCGACCTCGGCCTCGGTGACCAGCTCCGCGGCCGTCCGCAGCTCGGCCTGGATCCCGGCCTCCTCGCGCGGCGCACTCCCGCAGCGCGCCCGCCATCTCCTCGCCGGCCTGGCGGTCGGCGGCGAGCTCCTGCTCGAGCACGGCACGCGCTCCCTGCACCGCCTCGCCGCGCCTGGGCCAGGACCGCGGCGAGCCGCGCGGCACGGGGAGCGACGCCGGCGTCCGCCTCCTGCTGGGCGCGCAGCCGCTCGCACCCGGCGCGGCGCTGCAGGCGCTCCTGCTCGCGCTGCGCGGCCTGCCTGCGCTCGGCGGCCAGCTCTCCCTCGAGCTCGGCCATGCGCACCGCGAGCGGGCCCTCGGCGGGCGCGGAGCGGCGCTGCTCGATCAGCCACTCGGTGCGCCGCGGCGTTCTCCTGCGCCTCGGCCCTGCGTCGCTCGGCCTCGCGCAGCTCCCGCCTCGGCCGAGACCCGGGCGGCTTCGGCCGCGCGCACCTCCTCGAGCCCGCTCTCGCAGGCCGGCGCGGCCTCGCGCTCTGCCTGGGCTGCCCGCTCGGACTCCGCGATCAGCCGGTCGCGCTCGTTGCGGCGGGCGAGCACCAGCTCGCTGCCGCCCTCGCTGAGCTGGCGGACCTCGCCCCAGGCGGCGAACCACACGCGGCCCGGCGCGCGTGACCGCGATCCCGGGGAAGTCCGGGCAGGTCCTCGAGGCGCTCGACGACCCAGGCGTCGGCGAGCAGCCGCGCCGCCAGCGGCGAGCACGGCCGGCGGGCCGCTCAGCAGGTCGAGCAGCCGGCGGGCACCCGCGACGGGCGGCTCGGCGCCGCGCTCGGCGAGGTCACCGGCTCGCCTCGCCTCCGGGACGGCGAGCAGCGCGGTCGCGCCTTCGGCCCCGGCACGGTCGAGGACGGCCTCGCGCCGCCTGCACGTCCTCCACCAGGGCCGCGTCGAGACGGCCCCCGAGTGCCGCCGCCAGCGCCAGCTCGTAGCCGTCCTGCACCCGCAGCTCCTCGCTGAGGGGCCGCGCGGGGACCCCGGCTCGCCGCCGGCGCCGGCATGGCTGCGCAGGAACTGGTTGGCGGCCGCCAGCTCGGCGCCGACGCCCGCTGCCTCGCGCCGGGCCTCGCTGGGCCCGCGCTCGGCGGCCGAAGGCGCTCGCGCGCCTGCTCGGCCCGCTGCGTCGGCCTGCTCGCGCGGCGGCGCGGGCGGACTCCGCGGCGCCCTGCGCCTCGGCCACCAGCGCCGCGCTGGGCGCGCGAGCTGCTCCTCGAGCTCGGCGAGCTCCGCCTCGATCTCCTGCTCGCGCCGTGCCTCGATCTCGGCCAGCTCGGCCTCGAGCGCGGCGATGCGGTCCTCGCTGTCGGCCTCGGCACTCGCTCTCGTCAGGCGCGGCGGCGGTCGCCGACAGCTCCCGAGCTCGGCCTCGCACCCGCTCGATCCGGCGGGCCAGCGCTCTCCGCGGCGGCGCCGGCCTGCTCGGCGCGCAGCCCCAGCCGCTCGCGGGCCGAGCGTGCCTCGTAGACGCGGCGTGACAGCGCGTCGTGGCGGTCGGCCCGCTCGGCCAGGGCCCGCTCGGCGCTCGCCGCGCCGGTCGACGTCTCCTGCAGCCCGGCCTCGATGCCCGCCGCGCGCCCGCGCGCCGCGGTCACCGTGCTCCTCGGCCGCCTGCAGCTCCGACCGCCTCGCCCGCAGGGCGTCGCGCGCGAGCTCCCAGCGAGCCTCGCAGGATCTGGCGCTCCAGGCGCTCGTGCAGCTCGGCCGCTTCGGCCTGGCGCTTGAGCGGTCGCAGCCGGGTCCGCGCCTCGCGCTCGACGTCCAGGGCGCGATCGAGGTTCTCCTGCGTGCGCTCGAGCTTCAGCTGGGCCCGGCGCCGGCGCTTGCGGTGCTTGCCCAGGCCGGCCGCCTCCTCGATCAGCAGCCGGCGCTCGCGCGGCTTGGAGGTGACGATCGCCTCGACCCTCCCCTGGGAGATGACCGAGTGGGTCTCCTTGCCGAGCCCCGTGTCGGAGAGCACCTCGATCACGTCGGTGAGACGGCAGCGGGCGCCGTTGAGGCGGTAGCCGCCCTCGCCGTTGCGGTCCAGCCGCCGCACGATCGAGATCTCGCTGAGCGGGAGGTCCACCGTGCCGTCGGAGTTGTCGAGCACGATCTCCACCTCGGCCGCGCTGCGCGCCTGGACCCCGCGGCCGCCGCCGAAGATGACGTCCTGCATCGACTGCCCGCGGACGGCCAGCGGCGACTGCTCGCCCATCGCCCACAGGACGGCGTCGGTGACGTTGGACTTGCCCGAGCCGTTGGGGCCGACGACGACGCTGACCCCGGGCCCGAAGTCGAGGCGGGTGCGGTCGGGGAAGGACTTGAAGCCGTTCAGGGTCAGCGACTTCAGGCGCATCGGGCGCTCCTGGCCTGGCTCACTCGGCCGCGAGCCTCTCGACTGCCCCCCGTGCGGCCTCCTGCTCGGCGTGCTTCTTGCTCCTGCCGGTGCCGGTCCCGAGCTCGCGGCCCTCCACTCGCGCGACGACCGAGTAGACGCGCTCGTGCGGCGGCCCCTCCTCCCCCGTGACCTCGTAGCTCACCTCCTCGCCGCGCCGGGCGAGCAGCTCCTGCAGAGCCGACTTGAAGTCGACCGGATGGTCGAGCGCGTCCTCGATCTCCGGGCCGAAGGCCTCCACGACCGCCTCGGCCGTCCGCTCGTAGCCGGCATGCAGGTAGCAGGCGCCGATCACGGCCTCGATCACCGAGGCGAGCACCCGCTCGGTCTCGACCAGCGCCGCGGCGCTCTCCCGCACGCCCGGCGGGGCCGCCGCACGCAGCCGCTCCGGCAGCGCCGAGCCGCTCGGCGACCGCCCGGCAGGAGACCCCCGAGACGGCCTGGGCACGGATCTTCGTCAGCCGCCCGGCCCCGAACCGCTCGGCCTCCAGGCGCGGATACAGATGGGTGGTCACCGCGAGCGCCAGCACGCTGTCGCCGAGGAAGGCCAGGCGCGTGTAGGAGTCCTCGCGCCGCTCGCTCCAGGAGGCATGGGTGAAGACCTGACGCGCGAGATCCTCCGGCAGCTCGTCCAGCAGCTCGGCCAGCAGCATCGTCTCCCGCCCGGCCGGCTACGCGTGCTCGGGCTCATCGACGGTTCGGTCGTTGGCGAGCACGAAGTCCACTGCTGCGCCGACCGTCAGGATCTGGGCCGCCTGCTCGTCGGACATCTGGACCCCGTAGGTGTCCTCGAGCTCCTGCACGAGCGTGTAGAGGTCGAGCGAGTCCGCCTCGAGGTCCTCCTTGAAGCGGGTCTCCTCGTTGATCGCCGCTCGGGTCCACGTCCAGCTCGTCGGCGAGGTGGGCGCGGATCAGCTCGAAGACCTGCTGACGGGCGACAGGCTCATCCTGTCTGGCGCAGGCTAGCGTCCGGCGCGGACGCCGGGGAGCGCCTCAGCGCGCCCGCCTCCTGCGAGCGCCAGATGGGTCTGACCGACGATGTCCTCGCGGGCGCCGAGCCGCGCCCGCAGGATCGCCTGGGCGAAGCCGGCCCGCGTGAAGCGCCCGTGCGGGACGACGCCCAGGCGGCGGAGTCCGAGCAGGTAGGCGCCGCCGCTGGCCTCGGGGTCGATCTCGTCGCGGGGCCCCTCAGCGCGCCCCGCAGCAGCAGCCCGCCGAGCTTGCCCCGCGGTCGAGGTCGTGGCGGCCTCGCGGATCGCACCGAGGATCGTCTGGGAGTCCCCTCCATCAGCTTCAGGGCGATGTTGCCGGTGAGGCCGTCCGTGACGACCACGTCCGCGCGCCGCTGACGAGGTCCCCGCCCTCGACGTTGCCGACGAACTCGCATCGGCCCCGCCCCGGCACCTGCCCGCTCCGTCGAGCTCGCGCGTGGGCCTGGACCACCAGCTCGCGCCGCGGGCGGCCTCCTCGCCGTTGGAGAGCAGCCCGACGCGGGGGCGCTGGATGCCGAGGACGATTCGCGAGAGCGCCGCGCCCATGAAGGCGAACTGCACGAGGTGCTCGCGCCGGCCTCGGCGTTGGCCCCCACGTCAAGGAGCGTCACGGGATGGTCGGGAACGGGCAGCGGGATGGCGAGGGCCGGCCTGTAGATGCCGCGCGTCGCGCTTGATGTTGAAGGTGCCGGCCGCCAGGGCCGCCCCTGTGCCCCCGGCGCACACGAGCGCCTGCGCCCTGCCCTCCGCGACGGCGCGGGCGGCCATGCACGATCGAGGCCTCCGGGGTCCTGCGGGCGGCCATGACCGGGTCCTCGGCCTTGGCGATGGAGACCGGGGCGTCGACGACCTCCACCCCGGGCGCGGGCTCCCCGACCTCGGCGGCCGGCCCGAACAGCAGCACCCGAGCCCCCCGGGCGGCGGCCAGCGCCGCCCCGGCGGCGACCTCGGCGGGACCGAGGTCGGCGCCGTTGCAGTCGACCGCGACGACCGTGTCGTCGGGGGCTCCCGAGGGCGGGACGGAAGGCTCGCGGCTAGGCGTCGTGCTCGTGATCGTGATCGTGGCCGGGTGCGGCGGGACGCACGACCTCGCGGCCGGCGTAGAAGCCGCAGACCGGGCAGACGCGATGCGGCCGGCGGGGGCTGTGGCACTGCGGGCACGAGTTCACCGCGGGCGTGCAGATCTTGTGCTGGGCCCGCCGCTTGGCTGTGCGGCTGTGCGACTGCTTTTTCTTGGGTACGGCCATGCGGCCCAGAAGGGTAACAGGACCCAGCCCTCCCCTTCTCGCCCCTACTCGAGCTTGAGCTCCCGTAGCTTGGCCCAGCGGGGGTCGGGAGCCTGCTCGTGATGGTGCTCGGGCCCGGCCTCGTTCAGATCCGCGGCGCAGATCGGGCACAGGCCGGCGCAGTCCTCGCGGCAGAGCACCTTGACGGGCCCGGCGAGGGCAAGGGCGTCGTGGGCCCAGGCGGACAGGTCGAGGCTCTCCTTCTGCACGTAGGGGCTCTGCAGCTCCTCCCCTTCGCTGGGGCGGTCCACCTCCCGCGCCTCGACGTCGATCGTCGGGGAGGCCTCCTTGAGGCAGCGCATGCACGGCCCGGCCAGCTGCGCGGAGAAGCGCAGCAGCAGCGCATAGCCTCCGCCCGTCATGCGGGAGACCTCGAGCGTGACGGGCACCTGGGCGGGCCGTGCCTCGTAGCGCTCGCCGCCGAGGGTGAGGGATTCGACGGGAACCGCCAGGTTCATCCGGCGGCCCTCTCCGGGACTGAGGCCGAGCCCCGCGAGGTCGAGCTGATGGGTTGCGGGGGCCATGCCCTCAGGCTAGCCGCCCGGGCGAGCCTGCCCCGCCGGCGGACCCCGGCGCACGCGGGCCGCCGGCGCACCGTCATCGCTGCGGGTGCAGCTCCCGCTTGAGCACCTTCCCGGTGGCGTTGCGCGGCAGCTCCGCCAGGAAGACCACGTCCCGCGGAACCTTGTAGCGGGCCAGGTTCTCCTTGACGTAGGCCCTGATCGCGTCCTCGGTGAGCTTGGCGCCGTTGCGGGGGACGACGAACGCCTTCAGCCGCTGCCCGAACTCCTCGTCGGCGACTCCGACCACGGCCGCCTCTTCGATCTCGGCGTGCCCCGAGAGGAGGTCCTCGACCTCGCTGGGGAAGACGTTCTCTCCGCCGCTGACGATCATTTCGTCGTCGCGCCCGTCGACGAACAGCCGTCCCCCCTCGTCGAAGCGGCCGACGTCGCCGGTGCTCATCAGGCCGGCGATGATCTCCTTGCCGCCCCCGCCCGTGTAGCCCTCGAACATCATCTCGTTGGCGACGAAGATGCGGCCCTCCCCGCCGCGCCGCACCTCGCGCCCGTCGATCGTCGAGCAGCTTGACGACCGTCCCGAGCGGCGGGCGCCCGGCGGTGCCCGGCGCGGCGCGCAGATCCTCCGGCGTGGCGATCGTCGCCCATGCCACCTCGGTCGAGCCGTAGAGGTTGTAGAGGACCTCCCCGAAGACGTCCATCGCCCGCGTCGCGAGGTCGCCCGGCAGGGCGGAGCCGCTCAGGGCGATCACCCGCAGCGAGCGAGGTCGTAGCGGGCGATCGTGCGCTCGCCGAGCTCGAGAATGCGCTGCAGCATCACCGGCACCATCGCCAGCGCGCTCGCCCGATGCTGGGCGACCGCCTGCAGCGTCTCCTCAGGGTCGAACCGGCGGCGCAGCACGAGCGTCGAGGCGAGCGGCAGGCCGAGGGTGAAGTGCGCGAAGCCCCAGGAGTGGAACATCGGAGCGGCGATCATGGTCGTCTCGCGCGCTCTGCAGCGGGATCTTCGAGAACAGGGCCGCGACGGGCTCCAGCGAGTCGGGCTGCTTGCGCGGCGGCGCCCTTGGGCGCGCCGGTGGTGCCCGAGGTGAGGATCACGACCGCGCCCCTCTCGGCGGGCGGCTGCAGGTCGGAGTCCTCGCCTCTCGCGATGAGGTCCTCGAGCAGCGTGGTCGCGCCAGGGCTCGCCCCGGGCTCGCTCCAGGCGACGAATCGCTGGCGCGCGGCGGCGCCCTCGCCGACCAGGCCGGCGAACTCCTCGTCGTAGATCACCGCCACGGGGTCTCTCCCGCGCGAGCACGTCGGCGATCTGAGGTCCGGCGAAGGAGGTGTTCAGGTACAGGGCGCTGGCGCCCAGCTTCGAGCAGGCGACGGTGGCCTCGACGAAGCCGCGGTGGTTGCGGCACATGATCGCCACCCCGTCCTGCGCGCCGATCCCGTTCGCGCCGAGCTCGCGGGCGAGCGCGTTGGTGCGACGGTGCACCTCCGCGAAGCTGAGCGTGCCCCGCTCGTCGACGACCGCCGTGCGGTCGGGATAGCGGATCGCCGTAGCCCGTGTAGGCGGCCGCCGGCGTCGGCCCCCAGCGGCGCAGGGCGCCGAGCGAGCGCACGGCCTTGTCGGGCCGCATCGGCTCGAGCATGCCCGTGCCGAGGAGGGTCCTGGCGACGTGCAGCTTGTACCTCGCCGTGTTCGCGTTCACGAGCTGACCCTACCCAAGGAGATCGGTTGCGCAACGCTTGCGCCCGGCCGCGGCAGCGCCGCGGCGGAGCCCGCGCGGCGGGCTAGCCGACCTCGGCGGGCTCGTCCTTGCCCTGGAGCCGCTCCCGCCCGCGCTGGACGGCGGCGATGAACTTGGAGAGGTTGACCTCGAGCGTGTTGAGGATCTCGTCCGCGTAGTCCTCGGCCCCGAGCCTGATCTCGCGCTCGCGGGCGCGGGCGTCCTCGACGATGTCCTCGGCGGCCCGCTCGGCCTGTTTGGTGACCTCCTCCTGGCCGACCAGCCGCTCCTGACGCTCGCGGGCGTCCTTGATGATCCGCTCGGCCTCCTTCTTGGCCTCTGCGAGCATCTCCTGGCGCTCCTTGACGATCCACCGCGCCTGCTTGATCTCCTCGGGGATCGTCGCGCGCATCTGGTCGAGGATGTCGTAGATCTCCTCCTTGTCGACCCGCACGGAGTCGCTCAGGGGAATCGTCTTGGCGTTGTGCACCAGGTCGTCGAGCTTGTCTATGAGAACGAGGACGTCCATCTTTCACGCACCGGAGCTCCAGCGCGTGTCGCAGTCAGTTCGTCAGCGCTTGAGCTCTTCCTGCAAGCGCCTGGCCACCTCGTCGGGGACGAGATCGTCGATCCTGCCTCCGAAGGTGGCCAGCTCCTTGACGCCGCTGGATGAAAGGAAACTGTACTGCGGGCTGGCCATCAGGTAGACGGACTCGATCTCGGGGTCCTGGCGACGGTTGAGCTGGTTCATCTCCAGCTCGTACTCGAAATCGGAGATCGCACGCAGTCCCTTGACGATCGAGGTGGCACCGACGCTGCGGGCGAAATCGACGACCAGGGTCGAGAAGGGCTCCACCCTGACGTTCTCCAGGCCCCCGACCGCCCGCTCCAGGAACCCGACCCGGTCCTCGATCCCAAAGAGGGCGCTGCTCTTGCGGACCGAGCGATTGACGACCGCCACCACGACCTCGTCGTAGAGGGCGGCGGTCCGCCGGATCACGTCCAGGTGGCCGTTGGTGACCGGGTCGTAGCTGCCCGGGCAAACGGCTATGGCTCTCTCTGGTCGGGTCATTGATGCCGGTGGATTGTGATCGAAGTGTCGCCGTAGCGTCTTTCCCGCTCGACCCGCGCCGCAAGCTCCAGGGGCGCCCGCCGGTCGCTCTCGACCACGATGCGCGCTCCGGGCGACAGCACCGGCGGCAGGAGCCTGGACAGCTCGTCTCCCAGCTCGCCGGCCCGCCCATAGGGGGGGTCGATGAAGACGAGATCGTATGTCTCTTTGCCGCGCGTGCTGCCCGCAGGGCGGCGAGGGCCTCCGTGCGGCGGACCTGGGAATCGCTCCGCCGGGATCTCCAGCGCGGCGAGATTCGCCTCCAGGACCCGCGCCGCTGCACCGTCCCGCTCCACGAACACGGCCGTGGAGGCCCCCCGGGATATGGCCTCGATCCCCAGGGCGCCGGTGCCCGCGAACAGGTCGAGCACGCGCTCCCCCTCGCAGCGGCCCGAGCATCCCGAACAGCGCCTCCCGGACCCTGTCGGAGGTCGGCCGCGTGCCGCGTCCCCGCGGCGCCTTGAGGCGTCGGCCCCCGAGGCGTCCAGCGATCACCCTCATCCGCTCACGGTAACGGAGCTCACCCCTCCCGCCCCTCCGACACCCCCGGCTCTGCCGCCGGAGCCCGCTAGCCCGCGAGGGGCTCGCCCGCCTGCTCGTGGATGCGCCCCAGCTCGAGGCCGAGCAGGGCGTGCTCGGGCGAGTCCAGGCGGGGATCGGTGGCGACGATCGCCTCGGCCCGGGCGCGAGCCCGCTCCAGCAGCGCGGCGTCCTCGGGCAGGCAGGCGACCTTGAACTGCCCCACCCCCGATTGGCGGGTCCCGATCAGCTCCCCCTCCTTGCGCAGCCCCAGATCGATCTCGGCCAGGCGAAAGCCGTCCGTGTGGTCGGCCAGGGCACGCAGGCGGACGGCCCCCGGCGCCCCGACCAGAAAGCAGCGGGACTCGTGCTCGCCACGGCCGATGCGCCCGCGCAACTGGTGAAGCTGGGAGATCCCGAAGCGCTCCGCGTTCTCGACCAGCATCACGGTCGCGTTCGGGACGTCGATCCCACCTCGATGACCGTGGTGGCGACCAGCACCTCCACCTCACCGGAGGCGAACGCAGCCATCGCCTGCTGCTTCTCCCGCGGCCGCATCCCGCCATGCAGGAGCGCCAGGCGGTGACCGCGCAGTTCCCCCTCCCGCAGCCGTGCCAGCTCCGCCGTGGCCGCCCGCAGCGCGGTGTGCCCGTCCCCCGCGACCGCCCCCGCCTCGGGGTCTGTGTCCCCCTCCTCCACCAGGGGGCAGACGACGTAGGCCTGCCGCCCTGCCCGCAGCTCCCGGCGCAGGTGCTCGTAGGCCTCGGCCCGCTCGGCCTCCCCGGACACGAGGCGGGTGCCGATCGGCCTGCGTCCGAGCGGCAGCTCGCGCAGGGCGCTGGCGTCGAGGTCCCCGTAGCGGGCGAGGGAGAGGGTGCGGGGGATCGGCGTGGCCGTCATGTGCAGGGTGTGGGCGCAGTTGTCGGGATCCGCGTCGAGGGCCTCCCGCTGGCGCACGCCGAACCTGTGCTGCTCGTCGATCACGGCCACCGCGAGGGCGCGGAAGCGCACCTCCGGCTCGATCAGGGCGTGGGTGCCGACGACCATCGAGAGCTCGCCGCTCGCCAGCCGGCCGAGGATCTCCCTGCGCCTGCCCGCGGGGGTCGAGCCGGTGAGCAGGGCGGCGGCGACCGGCTCGGCGCCGAGCAGCCGCTGCACGGTCTGGAAGTGCTGCTCGGCCAGGGTCTCGGTGGGAGCCATCAGGGCCGCCTGGCAGCCGTGCTCGACCGCGCGCAGCATCGCGTGCAGCGCCACCACCGTCTTGCCGCTGCCGACCTCCCCCATCAGCAGGCGCTGCATCGGGCGCGTCTGGGCGAGGTCCTGGCTGATCGTCTCGATCGCCCGGCGCTGGTCCCCCGTCAGGCCGAAGGGCAGGGCCTCCCGCAGCCAGCGCTCGGTGAGGGTCGGCTCGTCGTCGAGCGCCCGGGCCCCCGCACCGGCCCGGCGCTCGGCGCGGCGGCGCAGGAAGGCCAGCTGCGTGAGCAGCAGCTCCTCGAAGGCGAGCCGCCGCCGTCCGGCCTCGAGGTCCTCGGGGGCGCGGGGGAAGTGCATCGCCGCCAGGGCTCCCGCCCGCTCGGGCAGGCCCTCGCTGACCCGGGCCCCCGCCGAGAGGACCTCGGGGACGTCCGCCAGGGCGTGGCGCGCGCCCTGCACGAGGGCGAGGATCTGGGTGGACGTGATGCCCTCGCTGGCGGGGTAGTGGGCGACCGCCTCGCCATCGGCCGCCGCGGCCGCCTCCCCCTCCTCCCCGCGAGCCGCCGGTGCGTGGTGGGCGACGGCGAAGCCGCCCCGTCCGTCGGCCCTGCCGTGAAGCATCAGGTGGGTCCCCGGCGGGTAGCGCTCGACGAGCCAGGGCTGGTTGAAGAAGGTCGCACGCATCGTGCCGGTGCCGTCGGCGACCCTCGCCTCCACGAGCGGTCGCATGCCCCTGCGCCGAACCGGCCGCGAGCGGATGCTCCGCACCTCGACGGCCACCGTGGCCTGCTCCCCCGCGGCGAGGGCGGCCACGGTCCTGGCCTCGCGGCTGGCGCTGGGCAGGTGCTCGAGCAGGTCCCCCACGCTGTGGATCCCGAGCGCGCGCAGGCCATCGGCCATGCGACCGCGCCCGACCTGCACGGGCAGGCCCAGGCGGGAGGGGCGGGGCCAGCGCACGGGCGCCCCGAGCAGCTCCTCGCGGCCGATGGCGCGGGTCGACCCCAAAAGGCACGCCCGCCAGTCTCCCCGCAGGGGGCGGGCCGCCGGCACCGCCTCCGGCGTATGGGTGGCTCTCCCCGGCATCCGGTCAGGGATCATGATCGGGGCGGCGGTCGTAACCGCCCCGGTGCCGGCAGGACTACTCCGCCGCCAGCAGCCACCAGTAGGCGGTCTGGCCGCCGTGGCGCAGCTCGAGCTCGATCCCGTCGGCCATCTGCTCGACCTCGCCGAGGGCGAGCGGGGGCTCCTCTCCCGCCAGCACGCTGATCAGCTCCGGCTCCCCCTTCCCCGTCGCGGCCGCTCGCGAGCGCGCCCAGGACCGCCTGCAGGGTCTCCCGAGGGTCGCCCCATGCGAGGACCTCGTCCTCGACGAAGCCGACCGCCTCGCCGCGCCTGAAGCGGCCGGACACGTCGTCCCTGGCGGCCTCGGCCACGGCCCCGGTGCGCACCCGGGCGAGAACCTCGGTGACGGCCTGTGAGTTCTCCTCCACCGAGCGGTCGGGGGCGAGGGCGAGGGCGGCCGCCAGACCCGCCTGCTGACTGGTCGTGGGGACGACCAGGACCTCCTTCTCGGACAGCCTCGCGGCGTGCTCGGCGGCCATGATCACGTTGGCGCTGTTGGTCAGCAGCACGACCTCCTCGGAGGGAACCTCGTGGATCCCCGCCAGCAGGTCGTAGGTGGAGGGGTTCAGCGTCGGGCCCCCATCGATGGTGTGGACGCCCAGCTCCCGGAAGAGATCGCGCACCCCCTCCCCGCTGACGACCGCCACGGCACCGCAGCGCTGCTGCCCCTCGGACCCGCCGTCCTGCGACCCCGCCGCCCTCGCGCCGCTCGTCTCACCCGGGGTCGCGCCGAGGCGCTCGTCGCGCTCGGCGACCTGGGCGCGCATGTCGGCCACGTCCAGCCGCGAGACCTCGCCGTCCCGGGCGAAGATAGCCGTCGCGAGCTCGGGCCGGTCGGTGTGCAGGTGGACCTTCAGGGTCGTCTCGTCCCCCACCACCAGGACGGAGTCGCCGAGCTCTTCCAGGTCGGCGACGAAGCGGCCGGGGCTGAGCCCGCGGCCGGTCACGGCGAAGTTCGTGCAGAAGCGGTAGCTCCCGGAGCTGTGCTCGGGGTGGGTGATGCGAGCCGGGGCATGATGCTCGAGCTCGGGCGGCTCCTCGCCGCGCAGCGCCGCGACCACCCCCGCGAAGATGATCGTCAGGGCGTAGCCGCCGGCGTCGACCACGCCCGCCTCGCGCAGCGCCGCGAGCAGGTCCGGAGTCCTCTTGACGGCGTCCTGGCCGGCGTCCACCGCGCTTTCGAGGGCGGCGGCGATCGCCCGATCCTGCGCCGTGGGCTTGGTGCCGGCCTCCAGGCGGAGGTTCTCGGTGCTGTGGGCGACGTCGGTCACGATCCTGTGGGCCATCTCGCGGGCCACGGTCAGGATCGTCCCCTCGGCCGGTTCCCTGACCGAGGAGTAGGCCCGGTCGGCGGCATTGGCCAGGGCGGCCCCGATCAGGGTGGCGTCGATCAGCTGGCCCGGCCGGCTGACCAGCTCCTCCGCCGCACCGCGGATGAGCTGGGAGAGGATCACGCCGGAGTTCCCGCGCGCACCCAGCAGTGCCGCCCGGGCGACCGTCTGCACGATCTCCTCCCGGCCGATCTCGTCGATCGTCCGCTGCCCGTCGGCCCCGAGCAGCCGGTCGAGCTCTTCCAGCACCGCCCGCAGGGTCATCGCCATGTTGTCTCCCGTGTCCCCGTCGGCCACGGGGAACACGTTGAGGTCGTTGACCTCCTGCCGGCGCGATTCGAGGTGGGCCAGGGCGCCGGCGACGGCGGCTCGAAAGCGGACCAGATTCGTGTCGGTCACAGCGACACCTCTATCACCTTCCCCCCGACGCGGGCCGGCTCCCGCACCGCGCCGTGGCTGCGCGCGAGGCACGGGCAGGCTCGCGGCAGGCGGTTTCAGAGCGCCTTGGTGACCTTGCCGGCTTTCAGGCAGCGCGTGCAGACGTAGACGCGCCGCGGCGCCGCACCCACCATGATCCTCACCTTCTGCAGGTTCGGGATCGAAGCGTCGCTTGGTGGCAACCATCGAGTGGCTGCGGCTCTGGCCGAACGAGGGACCCTTACCGCAGCTGTGGCACACCTTGGCCATGCGGGCAGTCTAGCCGCTCGCCAGCCGTGCCCGCAGCGCCGCCATCGCCATGACCGCCTCCGCCGCGTGCCTGCCCTGGTCGCGCTTGCCGCCCCCGGACCGGGCGAGGGCCTGCTCCATCGTCTGGCAGGTGAGCACACCGAACGCGCAGGGGACCCCCGTCTCCAGCTGGATGCTCATCACTCCCCTGGCGGCCTCGGTGCACACGAAGTCGTAGTGGTCGGTCTCCCCTCGGATCACCGCCCCCAGACAGGCCACGCCGGAGAACCGGCCCGTGCGGGCGGCGTAGGCGGCCGCCAGCGGCAGCTCGAAGGCCCCGGGCACGTCGAAGACCTCCACGTCGGCGTGCCCCTCCTCGCCGAAGGCGGCCATCGCCCCGGCCACGAGGCGCTCCGCCAGCTCCTCGTAGAAGCGGGCGACGGCGATCGCATACACGGCGCTCACCGCGTGCGGCGCCCCGCGTCCCGCCCCGGACCGTCCGGCTCCCCTTCGCCGGGGCGCTCCCGGGAGCGCCCGGAGCGCAGCAGCTCCTCATCCAGGTTCAGGCCCTGGTGATGCAGGGTGTGCCCCATCCGCTGGGCCTTCGTGCGCAGGTAGGCCTCGTTGTGCTCGTTGGGAGCATGCTCGATCGGGATCTGGTCGCTGACCGACAGCCCGTAGCCCTCCAGGCCGCGGATCTTCTTCGGGTTGTTGGTGAGGATCCTGATCGAGGTGAGCCCGAGGTCGACCAGGATCTGGGCGCCGATGCCGTAGTCGCGAAGGTCGGCCGGCAGGCCGAGGCGCTCGTTCGCTTCCACCGTGTCCAGGCCCTCCTCCTGCAGCCGGTAGGCCCGCAGCTTGTTCAGCAGGCCGATCCCGCGGCCCTCCTGGGAGAGGTAGAGCAGCACCCCGAGCCCCTCCCGATCGATCATCGACAGGGCCGATTCGAGCTGCTCGCCGCAGTCGCATCGCAGGGAGTGGAAGACGTCCCCGGTCAGGCACTCGGAGTGCACCCGGACGAGCACGTCCTGCTGGCCGGCGACCTCCCCCTTGACGAGGGCCACGTGGTGCTTGTCGTCGACGAGCGAGCGGTACCCGACGGCCTCGAAGTCCCCGAAGGTGGTCGGCAGCCTCGTGGCGACGACCCGTTCGACGAGCTTGTCGTGGCGGCGGCGGTAGGCGATCAGGTCGGCGACCGTGATCATCCTGAGGTCGTGGCGGGCGCAGTACTCGGCCAGTTCGGGAACCCGCGCCATCGTGCCGTCGTCGTTCATCACCTCGCAGATCACGCCGGCCGGGTTCAGCCCCGCCAGGCGAGCTAGGTCGACGGCCGCCTCGGTCTGACCGGCCCGCTCGAGCACCCCCCCTGCCCGGCTCTTGAGGGGGAAGACGTGGCCCGGCTGCACGAGGTCCCGCGGACGGCTCTCGGGGTCGATCGCGACCTGGATGGTGTGGGCGCGATCGTGCGCGGAGATCCCGGTCGTGACCCCTTCCCTGGCCTCGATTGACACGGTGAAGGGGGTCTCGAAGGACGACTCGTTCTTGGCCGCCATGAGGTCGAGCCCCAGCTCGTCGCAGCGCTCGGGGGTCAGGGACAGGCAGATCAGCCCCCTCCCCTCCTTGGCCATGAAGTTGATCGCCTCGGCTGTGGCGAACTGGGCGGCGAGGGTGAGGTCCCCCTCGTTCTCGCGGTCCTCGTCGTCGCAGACCACGACCATCTTGCCCTGGCGGATGTCTTCGATCGCCTCCTCGATGGTCGCGAAGGCCATCCCTGTCCGCGCGGTGCTCATGCCCGTGCCCCCAGCAGCCTCTCGACGTGCTTGGCGAGAACGTCTACCTCGATGTTGACGACGGCGCCGGCCTGCAGCGCACCGAGGTTCGTGCGCTGGAGGGTCTCGGGGATCAGCGACACGGCGAAGCCCTCGTCGCCGAGGCCGCTGACCGTCAGGCTCACCCCGTCCAGGGCGACGGACCCCTTCTCCACCAGGTAGCGCACGAGCTGGGGCTCGGCCTCGATCTCGAGCACCCTCGCGAACCCCTCCTCGTGAACGGCGGACACCGTGCCGGTGCCGTCGACGTGGCCCTGCACGACGTGGCCGCCGAGCCGGTCGGTGGGGCGCAGGGCGAGCTCGACGTTGACCCTCGACCCGGGGCCCAGCGCGCCGAGCGAGGAGCGCCGCAGCGTCTCGATCATCGCCTGCGTGCGAAAGCCCTCGCGGTCGACGGCGGTCGCCGTCAGGCAGACCCCGTTGACGGCCACCGAGTCGCCCTCACGCAGCTCCGCCGCCAGGGAGGTGGCGATTGCGAGCGTCGCACCCGCCTCGTCGCGGAGGAGCTCGGTGACGGTGCCGAGGTCGGCGATCAGCCCGGTGAACATGCCCGTCCTCGCCTCACCACTCCCGCAGGCGGGCGGATATCAGCAGGTCCTCGCCGATCCCTTCGCAGTCGAAGGAGAGGGCCTGCGTGGCCTCGGAGATCCGCTCCACCCCTTCGCCCTCGAGCGGGTCGCGGGCGGCGCTGCCGCCGAGCAGCACGGGCGCCAGGAAGAGCCGGATTTCGTCGATCTCCCCAGCGTCGAGGAAGGCTCCGGCGAGGTGCGGCCCCCCCTCCAGCAGCACCGAGGCCACCCCCATCGCCCCCAGCTGGTCCAGGCCCGACCTGACCCGCGCGGGCTCGTTTTCCCCGGTGGCGATCAGCACCTGCGCACCGGCCGCTTCCAGGGCGTCCGTGTCGGCCCGGGCCGCGGCCCGGGAGACGATCACCGTCAAGGGCACCTCGGCCGCAGCGGCGACGAGGCGGGAGGTGGTCGGAATGCGTGCGAGCGAGTCGAACACGACGCGCCGCGGCTGGACCCCGGGCTCTGCGGGGAGCCCTTCCGGTCGGGCCGTGAGCTGAGGATCGTCGGCCAGGGCCGTGCCGATCCCCACGACGACCGCGTCGGACGAGGCCCGCCACCGGTGTGCGCGCTCGCGGCTCGCCTCGCCGCTGATCCACTGCGAGTCGCCGGTCCGCGTGGCGACCTTGCCGTCCAGGGTCATGGCCGACTTGAACAGCACCCACGGCCTGCCCACGCGCGCGTGCTTGCGGAAGGCCTGGTTGAGCAGGCGGGCGCTGGCGGCGACCTCCCCGTCGGCCATCACGACCTCCACGCCCTCGTCCCTGAGGATCCCCAGGCCGCGGCCGCTGGCCTTCTCGGTGGGGTCGTCGGAGGCGACCACGACCCGCCGGATCCCGGCCTGGAGGATGGCCTCGGTGCAGGGCGGCGTCTTGCCCTCGTGGCAGCACGGCTCCAGCGACACGTACAGCGTCGCCTCGGCGAGGTCCGCCAGGCCACAGTCCTCGATCGCGTTCACCTCGGCGTGGGCCCCCCCGTACTCCTGGTGGAAGCCCTCCCCGAGGACCTCCCCGTCGCGGGCCACCACGGCCCCCACCACGGGGTTGGGCTTGACCGTGCCGGTGCCCCGTCGGGCCAGCTCGATGGCCCTTTCGAGACACAGCTTGTCGGTATCGGTGGAGCTGGCCATGTCAACCCAGGATAACCCGGCGGCCCCGCCCGGGCCGGTGGGGCTCGGTCAGCCTCAGGCGCCGCAGCGCCCGCCCTGCAGGCGATACACCCGCATCAGCGGCCCCGGCCGGTGGTAGGCCAGCGGGTAGTAGTCGAAGCTCCAGTCGAAGTTGAAGGCGACAGGCCCCTGCCCGGCAGCGTAGGGCGTGGCGGTGTAGAGGAGGCGCCCCTGCCGGTGCAGTGCCCGGTAGTAGGCGAGCGCCTGCGGCACCGCACCGGGGTCGGCGAGGGCCCGGCCGGACTGGCTGGAGCCTTCGATCACCCAGCAGTAGCCCTGCCGCTCGTAATAGCCGATCAGGGCGGGGCTGAGGGTGCGCTCGTAGTTCTCGATGCCCACGAAGCGGGCGGGGCCGCTCTCCAGCGCTCCGGAGGGGCCGATGCGGGAGTACTCGGAGGCGTACTTGCACCAGCGGTGGCCGGGGCAGGCGGCCGCCCCCGGGACCTGGCGCACCCAGCTGTCGGGGGCGACGGGCTCCACGACGATCTTCGCCCCCGCCGGGATGTGGCCGAGCATCCATGCCCTCGTGAGGTTGCGGGTGTCGGCGCGGGAGAGCGCCAGGCCGGAGTGGACGGTGTAGAGCAGGCCCTGCCCGAGGAGCACGACCACGAGCAGCGCGAGGGGCGCCGCGGCGAGGACCCGGGGTGCCGGGCCCCGCCGGCCCTCCCTCGCCGACCATGCGCGCAGCCTGCGGGCCGCCGCGCCGGCGAGCTCGATCGCGAAGAGGGCCGCGAGCAGGCACAGGATCGGGAAGATGGGCAGCAGCCACCTGCCGAAGTACCTGCCCTGGGTGCCCATGAAGACCAGGAACAGCAGCGGTGCCGGCACCAGCAGCCAGCCCAGCGCCCGCTCCCGGCGCCACACGACGATCGCTCCCCCCAGGGCGGCGAGGGCCGGCGCCCAGCCCAGGCCCCAGGTGAGCGACCACAGGTAGTAGACGAGCCCCCCCTCCTTCGGGGCGCCGAGCTTGCCCTGGGCTTCGGCCGAGAGGGTGGACTGGTGGACCAGTTCCGCGTGGAAGCTCGAGTAGTCGAGCACCGAATAGGGGTTGGCGAGGATGAACGCCCCCACGGCCGACACGCCGCACACGGCGAGCCCCGCCAGCGCCCTGCGGCCCGCCGCCGGACCGGCCTGCAGGAATGCGGCGGCGACGGCGGCCGCGTACGGGAGCAGGACGATCCCGGCCGTGTACTTGCTCGCACAGGCGAGCCCGAGGCCGATGCCGGCGACCAGGTGGTCGAGGAGACGCCCCCGCCGCAGGACCCCCGCCGTGCCCAGCAGCGAGAGTGTCAACGGCGCCAGGGTCGGCACGTCGTTGAGAGCCAGGTGGGCGTAGAAGACCGGCAGGAACGCGACCGCCTCGATCGCCGCGGCGAGCAGGCCGACCGCGCGGCCGAACAGGCGGGTCCCCGTGAGATACAGCAGCCACAGGGCGGCGGTGCCGAGGACTGCCGCGGCCACGCGGGCGATCGTGTAGAGGTCGCCGGGGTGAGCGGCAAAGGCCTGCTGGACCCCGTGGGCGCCCCCGTAGGCGATGCCGAAGAGGAGGTGGACCAGGTAGGTGAAGGCGGGCGGGTTCGCGAAGTAGTGGGGGTTGAGGCTCCCCGCTTCGAACATCCTCACCGCACGGGGGACGAAGTGGTTGGCCTCGTCGGCGTTGTAGGCGAAGGGGAGGCCCTGCCTCACCCCCCACAGCCGCAGGCCGAGTCCCGCGAGCAGCACGACCGCCAGCCCGGACCATGCCCAGCGGCGCGCGGGGGCGAGCGCCTGCTCGTGAGCCAGCTCAGCAGTTGGCATACACCGCGTAGTAGCGGCTCGTGTAGACGCGTCTGAAACCGTTCAGGGGAACCTGGTCGCGGGGATCGTCTCCCACGTCGACGATGGCCTCCACGAACACGGCGCTTCCCAGGGGGTAGACGGCCACGCTGCCGGCCTTGATCCTGTTCTCGAGCTGATGGGCGCCCTTGGACACGTCGGCCCGGGCCTGGCTGCGGGCGACGATGTTGCGCTGGCCCACCGTGTCCAGGATCCAGCGAGCGTCGGGGATCAGCTTGTTGTTCGGGAGCGACACGAGCGGGCAGCGGCGCAGCTGCCCCCTCACGACGGGGTTGGCGAGTGCGCGGGCGAGGCCCTTGTGGAATTCCTCGTGGTAGGCCAGGGTCGTCTGCAGGGTCGTGAGGTTGAGCGTCGTGGCGGCCGAGATGGCTCCGTACAGGAGCAGCGCGGCGGCCCCCGCGATCCAGACCCTGCGCAGCCACGAGCCAGGTCTCAGCATCGCCCAGCCGCCCAGGAAGACCGCGCAGAACACCAGCAGCACGGTGGCCGCCCCCATCAGGTACCGGTCTATGACCGAGGCTCCCACCGCCCCCTCGGCGACGAACACGGCGAACAGCAGCACCATCGTGGCGAGCGGCACGAGAACCCGCCGCGGCGCCATCCACACCGCCAGCGGCAGGCCCACGATGGCGCCCAGGATCACGGGCACCTTGTCGATCCTTTCCGTGAACGTCCACAGCGAGGAGAGCACGCTGCCGAGACCCTGGGTGCGTTCCAGTTCCTGGGCAAGCCCCGCCGTGGCCGTCAGGGAGTAGAGCGGGTTGCCGGTCACGGCCAGGTCCATCGTCGCCCACACCACCGGTGCGATCGCCGCGAGCAGCAGGTACCTCAGGCGCGTTCGCATCGTTGCCCGCCATGAGCACCACAGCCAGTAGGCGCCGGCGAGCACCCAGGCGTCGGGGCGCAGCAGGCCGGCGGCGGCGAGGGCGATGAACACGGGCGTCCCGCGCCGCGGCCGTTCCACCTCCAGGACCACCGCCCACACGATCAGGGCGATGTAGGAGATGTCCAGGTAGCCCTGCGCCGCAAGGTTCTCGACGAAGAAGCGGCTGAGCAGCAGCAGCGCCGCGATCAGCCCCACCACCGGCCCGAAGCAGAGGCGACCGAGCCTGTACAGGCCGGCCACGGCGGCGACGAACGAGCCGATCGAGCCGAGGACCATCAGGCGCGCCCCGCCCTGCCCGAAGACCGAGCAGATCAGCCCGAAGGCGATCGCCAGGGGATGCTCGGTGGGACCGCGGTAGACACGGAAGTCGGGCATGTGCAGGTGCAGCAGGTCCCTGCCCCACAACAGCGCGTAGAAGGAGTCGTAGGTGGGATAGGTGGGAAAGGCGAAGTAGCCGATCAGCGCGCCGAGGCACAGCACCCCCAGACCGAGGCCCGCCCACGTGCGGGCCGACGAGCCGCGCAGCCATCCGGCTCGGGTCGAGCCCGGGTCCCGCCGGGTGAGAGTCGCGCTTTCCATCTAGCCTTGGCCGTACCTGAGCCGGCGCCGGCGCCGGGTGGGTGGGCTCAACACCTTGGCACCAAGACCGTGACCTGCGCTTTGGGATACTGCCGGGAGCCAAGTCTAGGCAATCGAAGGCTATGAAGCTCATCATCCAGATCCCCTGCTTCAACGAGGCCGAGCAGCTTCCGCAGACGCTCGCCGACCTGCCGCGGCAGGTCGAGGGCTTCGACGTCGTGGAGTGGCTGGTGATCGACGACGGCTCGACGGACGAGACGATCGCGGTGGCCCGCCGGCTCGGCGTCGACCATCTCGTCAGGCTCACGAACAACAAGGGGCTGGCGGCCGGATTCCAGGCCGGGATCGACACCGCCCTGAAGCTGGGGGCGGACGTGATCGTCAACACCGACGCGGACAACCAGTACTACGGCCCCGACGTCGCAAGGCTGGTCGAGCCGATCCTCGAGGGACGCGCCGACATGGTCGTGGGCGACCGCGAGGTCGGCGACATACCTCACTTCTCCCCGATGAAGAAGACGCTCCAGCGCCTCGGCTCGTGGGTCGTGCGACAGGCCTCCTCGACGTCGGTTCCCGACACCACCTCCGGCTTTCGCGCATACAACCGCGAGGCGGCCATCCAGATGATGGTCGTCTCGAAGTTCACCTACACGCTGGAGACGATCATCCAGGCCGGCAAGCTGCTGGTGGCCATCGACCACGTGCCGGTGCGGACCAACCCCAAGACGCGCGAGTCGCGGCTGTTCCCCTCGATGGGCGCCTATGTGCGGCGCAACGCCGTCTCGATCTTCCGCATCTACGCCCAGTACGAGCCGCTGCGGGTGTTCTGGAGCCTCGCCGTGGTGATCGGGCTGGGCGCGATCGCGGTGTGGATCCGCTTCGCGGTGGCCTACGCCGAAGGCAACGGCAAGGGACACGTCCAGTCGCTGATCCTCGGAGCGGTTCTGTTCATCGCGGCGGTCGTGCTGTGGGCGCTGGGCGTGATCGGGGACCTGCTGGCGGCTCAGCGGGTGATGACCCAGCGCACCTTCGAGCGGGTGCGCCGGATCGAGCTGCAGCTCGGCGTGGAGCCCTCCCACTACGAACCGGGAGCCGCCCCGCACCCATCCGTCCCCGAGGGGCCCCGGGCGGTAGGGCCGGGCAGCCCATCACCCGGTGAGGGCGAGGTCGAGCCCGGCGGGGTGCGCGGCCCAGGCGAGGCGGTGCGCCTGTGAGCGGCGTCACGGTCTCCCGGGACGGGGTGGTCACGGGCAACACCTACGACAAGTACGGCTCCGGCAACCCCGTCGTCCGGCACCTGATGAGCGGTTTTGAAGGGACGCTCGAAGAGCTCTTCGGTCTGGCGGCGCCGAGCTCCGTGCTCGACGTCGGCTGCGGAGAGGGAGTCCTCGTGGAGCGCTGGGCCCGGCGGCTCGGCAGCGGGCGGGTCGTGGGGATCGATCTCGAGGAGGAGTCCATCCAGGCCGGCTGGGCCGAGCACCAGGCGCCCAACCTGGAGTACCGCGTGATGGAGGCGAGCGATCTTCCCTTCGCCGCCGACGAGTTCGACCTCGTCAGCGCGATCGAGGTCCTCGAGCACCTTCCCGACCCCGAGCACACGCTCGCCGAGATGGCGCGGTGCGCCCGCTCGCACCTGCTCGTGTCAGTCCCCCGCGAGCCCCTCTGGCGGATGCTGAACATGGCCCGCGGCGCCTACTGGTCGGCGCTGGGCAACACCCCCGGACATCTCAACCACTGGTCGCGGCGATCGTTCATCAGCCTCCTCTCACGCCACGGGGAGGTGGTGGAGGCCCGCGCCCCCTTCCCCTGGACGATGTTGCTTGTCCGCCTCTAGGGTCCCCCCAGGCGCCTCCCGCTCCTACGGCAGCGGCGCCCGGATCCTCTCCATCGGCATCGCCTCGACGGGCCTGCTGACCTTCGCCTACTTCTCGATCGCAAGCCACGTGCTGGGGGAACAGTCGGCGAAGGGGATCGACCTGCTGTGGTCGGTGATGTTCGTGATCATCTCCGTGATCTACCGGCCGATCGAACAGCTGCTCTCGCGCACGATCGCCGAACGCCGGGCCAGGGGCCACGCCGAGCACGCCATGCGCGTACCGATCCTGATCCAGGGGGCCTTCGCACTCGGATTCCTGGTGGCCGCCCTCGCCCTGCACGAAGAGCTGCTCCGGGCCTTCGAAAATCAGCAGGCCCTCTACGACGTGCTCGTGGTGGGCACCCTCGCCTATGCCGCCAGCTACTTCGCCCGCGGCTGGCTGGCCGGACACCAGCGCTTCGGGCTCTTCGGCGGCCTGGTCCTGATGGAGTCGACCTCCCGGCTGTGCTTCGCGCTGGCGGTGGCGGTCGGCCTCGCCAGCGGCCAGACCGCCGTGGCGCTGGGGATCGCCGCAGCCCCCTTCGTGTCCCTCATCGTCGTACCCGTCGCCTTCGCCCGCCGCGGGGCCAGGAGCGCCACCTCGGGCGCCGGCTCGGGTGCGGCCGAGGAATCCCTCGCAGCAGGGCCGATCACCGTCGACGAGGCGGAGGCCGCCCTCGCCGGTCCCGGCACCGAGGCGGTCCAGGAGACGGCCGGCCACGCCGATCTGTCCCTTCGGCGCGGTGGCGGCTTCGCCGTCTGGGTGTCGGGGATCATGCTCTCCGAGCAGACCCTGCTCAACGCCGCCGTGCTGACCGTCGATGCGACCTCACCCAACAAGGCGCTCGCCGGGATCGTGTTCAACGTGCTGCTGATCGCCCGCGCCCCGCTGCAGCTCTTCCAGGCGATCCAGACCTCGCTGCTGCCTCACCTCACGGGCCTGGAGGCCACGGCCGGGCATGAGGCCTTCGCCCGGGCGATCCGCATCACCGTGCTGGCGATCGCCGCCTTCGCGAGCGCCGTCACCCTCGGCCTGCTGATCGTCGGACCCTTCGTCCTGCGTCACGTGTTGTTCGGGCAGGACTACTCCTATGGAGCGCTGGGACTCGCCCTGATCGGGATCGGCATGGGGCTGCACCTCGTCTCCGGAGCCCTCAACCAGGCCGCCCTGGCCCGGGACCGCGCGCGCGCGGCCGCCGGCTGCTGGCTGGTGGCGGCGGTCGTATTCGTGGGCTGGATGGTCCTCCCCGCCGTCTCCGACCAGCTGCTTCGGGTGGAGATCGGCTATGCGGGAGCGACGGCCCTGCTGGCCGCGGCCCTGACGCTGCTGTACCGGCGCGGGACGCGGACGCTCGCGGCGCGCGCCGTGTGAACGGACGCCCGCCCGCGGACGCTCAGGCCGCGTCGACCGAGCGGGCGATGGCCAGATAGGCCTCGGCGGGCTCGGCGGCCCCGAATATGGCCGACCCGGCCACGAACAGGCTGGCTCCGGCCCCGCGGCAGGAGGGCGCCGTGGTGGGGTCGATACCGCCGTCGACCTCGACCGCGGCCCCCTCGCCGACTATCGCCCGCACGCGGGGCAGCTTGTCCAGGGAGTGCTCGATGAAGGGCTGCCCGCCCCAGCCGGGGTTCACGGTCATGCACAGGGCGACGTCGAGGAGGTGGGCGACCTCCGAAAGGGCCCCGACCGGGGTGCCGGGGTTGATCGCCACGCCGACCCCGGCCCCGCTCTCGCGGATCAGGTTGACGGCGTAGGTGAGGTGGGGGGTCGCCTCCGCGTGGATGGTCACGGAGTCGGCCCCGGCCCTGATGAAGTCGTCGGCGTGGCTCTCCGGACGCTCGATCATGAGATGGGTCTCGATCATGCCCCCCGCCCGTTTGACGGTCTCCGCCAGGGCCTCCACGACCAGCGGGCCGACGGTGATCGGGGGCACGAAGTGGCCGTCCATCACGTCGACGTGGATCACCCGTGCGCCCACCGCGAGCACCTCGGCCACCTGCTCTCGAAGCCTCCCGAAGTCCGCGGAGAGGATGGAGGGGACCACCCGCACCGAGCCCAGGAGCGCCTTGCCGGAGCCGCTCATACCGCCTGCAGCATCGAGTCCCCGCAGTTGTTGCACTTGAGGATCGCCGTCGAGGACATGCGCACGATCGTCGAATGCTCTCCGCAGTTGGGGCACACCGAGGTCAGCTCGAAGCGGTGCAGGCAGTAGACGCAGCGGTAGCGCCCCGGAAGGTTCGTGGGACGCAGCCAGGGCTCGCCGCAGTGCGGGCACTTCGGCCCGAGATCGACCGGCGTCCTGGCCGCCGCGTCCGCCTCGCCCTCCACCGTCAGCTCCGGCGCAGGCGGGCGATGAAGAAGCCGGCCGTGCGATCGCGGTGGGGCAATGTCTGCAGGGCCATCCCGGCCACCGCCGGGGCGGACCGAGATGCGAGATCCGAAAAGCGCAGCCGAGGCATCTCGGCGGTCAGATCGTCGAGGGCGAAGTCAGTGCGGGATTCGAGGAAGTCGGCGATCACGCACTCGTTCTCGGTCGGGGAGATCGTACAAGTAGAGTAGACAAGCACGCCTCCCGGACGGAGGCTGTCGGCTCCGGCGCGCAGAATGTTGGCCTGATCGACCCTCATCTGCTCGATCGCGCGGGGGCTGGCGCGCCAGCGCAGATCGGGTCTCGCCTGCAGCGTGCCGAGCCCCGAGCACGGCGGGTCCACCAGGACCCGGTCGAAGGCGGGTGGACCCGGTCTGGGGACGGCCGCGTCGGCGACCTCGACCGTGATGCTCCCGACCCCGAGCCGCCGCGCAGTCTGCTCGAGCGCCCTCGCGCGGCGCGGGTCGCGCTCGACCGCCACCACCTCCCCGCCATCCTCCATCAGAGCGGCCAGGTGGGTGCTCTTGCCGCCGGGTGCGGCGCACAGGTCCAGAACCCTCTCGCCCGGGCGGGGCCCGACCGTCCGGGCGACGAGCATCGCCGCCCGGGACTGCGCGAGGAAGGCTCCCTCCCGCCACAGCGGGGAGCCGTGGACGTCCAGCGGCTCCTCGAGCACCAGCGCCTCGGGGATGTCCGGGTCCCGGTGGGTGCGGACCGGGAGCTCGCGGGCGAGGGCATCGGGGTCGCGCACGAGGGTGTTCGCCCGCAGGGCGAGCTCGAGGGGCTCGTTGTCGGCCGCCATCAGGGCACGCGCCTGCTCGGGGCCGAGCGCCTCCCACCACAGGCGGGCGATCCACTCGGGGTGGGAGTGCTTGAGGGCCGCCTGCTCGGGCGTCTCCTCGGCGAGCCCGGCGAGCAGCCTGCCCGGACCGTCGCGGGCCGCCCGGCGCAGCACCGCGTTGACCAGTCCCTCGCCCCGGCGCCCGTTCGCCTTGGCCAGCTCGACGGCGTCCGCCACGACCGCGTAGTCGGGTGCCCCGGCCAGGTATGCCAGCTCGTAGAGGCCGAGCCGCAGCGACGCCAGCAGGTGCGGGTCGAGCCTCTCCAGCGGGCGATCGGCCAGCCGCTCGATGAGATGGTCCAGGGTGCCCCGGCGCTGAACTGCCCCGTAGGCGAGGCGCATCGCAAGGGCACGGTCGCGGGCATCCAGCCCTGCGGCCTCAGCCACGAGGGCCTTCTCGGCGTATGCGCCCTGCTCGAACACCCGCCGCAGCACGCGGTAGGCGCATGCCCGGGCGGGCGCGGGCGCGGGCCGCGCCTCGGTGCGGGCCTGGGGGCGGGCGGGACGCTCTTGCATGTCCTAGATCATGGCTAGCCGAAACGGCTCGAGCCCGTGGGCGCGAGAGCCTCGGCGAGATCTGCGGCCAGGCGCTCGGCCTCGGGCGCCTTCAGGGTCGCGGTCGTTATGCGCACGGCGGGGGGGCTCGCGCCGAGGCGATAGCGGGCGCCTGCCGCCAGCACCCACCCGCGCTGCAGCAGGGCCGCGACGACGGCGCTTTCGTCGGGCACGGGTACCCACACGTTCAGTCCCGAGGACCCCTGCGCGGGAATCCCCCTCTCCGCCAGGCGGTCGATCAGCCACTCGCGGCGGCGCCCGTAGGTCGCACGCGCGCGCCGCACCCCGCTCCGCACGGCTGTGTCGGTCCACAGCTCGAGCACGAGGCTCTGCAGGATGTGGCTCACCCAGCCGGGGCCGCACTGCTGGCGTCCCTGCACGCGCGCGACGGTCTGCGGGTCGCCCGCGAGGACCGCCAGGCGCAGGTCGGGTCCGAGGGCCTTGGCGACGGATCTGGTGGCTGCCCATCGCTCACGCCCGCGGACGAGCGTATGCAGGTCCGCCCCTGCCACCGGGCCGAGATGGTCGTCCTCGATGACGAGCACTCCGGGGTGCGAGCCCAGCACCTCGCTCAGCGCCCGCGCGCGCTCCGCGTCGATGGCGGCGCCGGTGGGATTCTGGCCCCGGGGAGCGATGATGACCGCCTGCGCCCCGCGCTCCAGGGCCCGTCCGAGTCCCTCCGGACGCATGCCGCGGTCGTCCAGGGGCACCCCCTCGAGCACGAGGCCCTGCGCCCGCAGCAGGTCGAAGAGGGCCGCGTAGCCTGGATCCTCCACCGCCACCCGGTCCCCCGGGCGCAGGTGGGCCTGCAGCGCCCGCTCGATCCCGTCGAGGGCTCCGCTGACGATGCACAGGCGGTCCCCGGGGACGCCGTCGGATCGAAGCTGGCGTGCCGCGACGGCGGCCAGCTCGGGCAGTGCCGCCTCCTCGCCGTACAGCCGCACGGGCAGGTCCGCTCGCCCCAGGGCCCTGCGGAGGTCGGGCAGGAGCGCCGGGTCGGGATTCCCCCGCGAGAGGTCCCTGGCGCCCTTCGGGATCGGAGCGGGACCCGGAGCCCCGCCGATCGGAGGGCCCTCTCCGATGCGACTGCCGCGCCGGGGCTCGGTCACCACGACTCCCCGGCGGCGCAGCTCGGCGAGGGCGGCGGCCACGGTGACCGGGCTGAGGGCGACCTCCCCGGCCAGGCGCCGCACGGACGGCAGGGGCTGGCCGGGAACGAGGGCGCCCTCGGCGACCCCCGCCTCGATCTCCTGCACCAGCTCGGAGGCGCTCGCCGCCTTGATCCTGTACTGTTTCATCTCAGTCACCACACTGTACTGATACAGAAGGGGGAATGCAGTGTCAGCCCAGACACCGGCCCCACCGGCGACCGACCGGGTGAGGCTGCGCCGGCGCAGGGAACGGGGCAGCTACGACAGGCCGGCGATCGACGCGATCCTCGACGAGGGCCTGATCGCCCATCTCGGCATCTGCGAGCCCGACGGGCAGCCGCTGGTGATCCCGACCCTCCACGCCCGCCGCGGCGACGTCGTCTACTGCCACGGCTCGAGCGCGAGCCGCACGCTGCGGGCCCTGGCCGGAGGCGCCCCTGCATGCCTGACGGTGTCTTTGCTGGACGGCCTCGTCCTCGCCCGCTCGGCGATGCACCACAGCGCCAACTACCGCTCCGCGGTGATCCTGGGACGGGCGCGGACCGTGCAGGAGCCGGCCGAGAAGATGACCGCCCTGGAGGCCGTCGTCGAGCACGTGCTCCCCGGGCGCTGGCGGGAAGTACGCCCGCCGACCGAGAGCGAGCTGCGCGCCACGGCCGTGCTGGCGCTGCCCATCGAGGAGGCCTCGGCGAAGGCTCGCAGCGGCCCCCCGGTGGACGATGAGGAGGACTACGGGCTGCCCGCCTGGGCCGGGGTGCTGCCGCTGCAGATGCTGCCCGGAGCGCCACAGCCGGACCCGCGGCTGGCGCCGGGGACGGCGCCGCCGGACACGGTGAGCGCCTACGCCCGCCCGCGTCCGCGCAGGTAGGCCTGCGCGTCCATCGCCCGCCCGCCCGCCGGCTGCACCTCCAGCAGCTCCAGCACGCCCGGATCGCACACCAGCAGCAGCCGGCCCTCTCGCACGAGCAGGCCGGGACCCTCGGCGGGGCCGGCGGCGTCCTCGGCCAGGGCCGCCCGGTGCACCCCGAGCATCGCACCGTCGCTGAGCTGCAGGCGAGCCCCCACGTGGGGGTGCAGGGCGCGCACGACCCGCTCGAGCTCCACGGCCGGCCGGTTCGGGTCGAGCAGGCGGTCGGCGGGGCCGATCTTCTCGGCGTAGGTGACCCCGTCCTCGGGTTGGGCAGCGAAGCCGGGGCGCTCGTGCAGCGCGCGCAGGATCAGATCCCCGCCCAGCCGCTCGAGCCTGGCCGCGAGAGACCCGTAGGTGTCCTGCGGCTGGATCGGCTCACGCCCGGCGAGGCACACGGGCCCGCTGTCGAGGCCCTCCGTCAGGCGCATGATCGTGATCCCCGTCTCCTCGTCCCCCGCCATGATCGCCCGCTCGATGGGGGCCGCCCCGCGCCAGCGGGGAAGCAGGGACGGATGGACGTTGAGCATCTCGTGTTCGGACAGGAGGGGCTCCTTGATGAGGGCGCCGAAGGCGCACACGACCACCGTGTGACCGCCGGCGGGGCCGTCCTCGCCGTCCCCTCCGGCGCGGGCGATGAGCCGGCGTGCCTGCGGATCGTTGACCGACTCGGGCTGGGCCAGCTCCAGTCCCAGGGCGCGCGCCCGCTCGGCGACCGCAGGAGAGGTGAGGCGCCTGCCGCGGCCGCTGGGGCGGTCGGGCCGCGTGATCACGAGGGACGGGCGATCGGGAGCGCTGAGGGCCAGGCGCTCGAGTATCCCGGCGGCGAAGTCGGAGGTCCCGAGGAAGACCGTGCTCAAGGCGCCGCGTCTGAGGCCGCGGCCGCCTGCGCCTCGCGCATCGCCCGCATCGCCTCCTTGCGCGCCTGGCGGGAGATGCGATCGAGGATGAGGACGCCGTCGAGATGGTCGACCTCGTGCTGGATCACCCGGGCGGCCAGACCCTCCGCCTCCACCTCCACCGGCTCCCCGGACTCGTCCTGGGCCCGGACCCTGACCCGGGCGGCCCGCTCCACCTCGACGTGAACCCCCGGCAGGCTCAGGCAGCCCTCTTCACCGAGCTCCGTCTCCTCGCTCACCCACTCCAGCTCGGGGTTGACGAGAGCCGTCAGGGGATCCTCGGCGTATGCCTGGTAGACGAGCACGCGGTGCAGGATCCCGACCTGCGTGGCGGCCAGGCCGACCCCGAGGGCGTCGTGCATCAGCCGGCCCATCCGCTGCACCTCCGCCTTGAGCTCGTCGTCGAAGCGGTCGACGGGAAGCGCGGCGGTGCGCAGCACGGGATCGCCGAACTTGCGCACGTGGGCGAGGGCCGCATCCCGGCGCGCGCGGGTCTCGGGATCGAGCTCGGCTACGGCGGGGGCACCCTCCTCGGGCTCGACCTCGACGTCGTCCGGCGCGGAGCTCTGGGGGTGAAGCTCCTCGAGGACCTGCTCGACTTCACTCATGGCCTGAAGTCTATGAGGCGCGGGCTGCGGCGCGAGGGAGCGGTCAGCCGCCCGGTGCCCGCCGGAGATCATTTGCGAAGGGTCAGCGTCTCCAGCGTGGTGTGCGCGGCACCCGCGCGGTCGTGGGCGAGGACCTTCGCCGTCACCCGCAGCGGATGGTGGATCGCAAGCAGCCTCAGGGCGGCGGCGGAGAGGTGGAATGTCACGAACCTCGCCTTGCCGCCTGGCACGATGAAGGGAGCGGACCCCAGCTTCGCCGTCCCCCTCCTCAGGGTGACCCTGCCGATGCAGGCCGTCTCGCCGGCCGGGCAGGTGATCCTCAACGTCACCCTCCCGGAGACGCCCACCTTCACCGTCGTACCTGCGATCCGTGCGTTGGGCTTCGGTGGCGGGGATGAGGACTTGAAGCCGGCCACTTCCAGGAGGCTCGCCCGCTGGCGGGCTTCTTCTTCCTGTCGTTTGCGTGCTGCTGCTTCTTCTTCCTTGTGTTTCTTGGCCAGTTCTTCTTCTTCGACCGACGGTTCAGCCACTTGAACTTCCCTGGTGGTGGCAGCGCTGGTCAGTCCATAGCTGTCGGTCACCCTGAGGGTGACGGTGTAGTGACCGCTGTGGGCGTAGGTGTGACTGGTCGAGGCGCTGTGGGTTTCAGAGGACGTTTCGTCGCCCCATTGCCATATGTAGTTGGAGATCGAGCCGCCGGGATAGGGGTCGGTCGATCCCGAGCCGCTGAAGCTCGCGGGGATCCCCCGCTCGAGGGCGCCCACCGGAGAGATCGCGGCTACGGGCAACCTCGGTTTGAAGGCACCGAGGCCCACTGGGGTGCCGACGCCCGAGGGTCCGTCGAAGCCGTGCGCGGCGTTGCAGGCGGTCGTGCCTTCGCAGTCGACGAGGGCTTCGTAGAGGGTGTTCGGGTTGCCGCACAGAGCGGCGACCTGAGCGTCGCAGAAGCCGTTCCCGCCAGTGGTCACGTCACGAAGCGAGGATGCTTCGCCGAGGTGGCCGTAGAGGGTGAGGGCGGGGTAGGTCACACCCGCCCCGCCTCCGGCCAGGGCGTAGAGGCTGGCGATCAGGGGAGAGCCGAGGGAGGTGCCTCCGAACGTCTGCCAGCCTTTGTGCGCTTTGAAGCCTTCGGTGATGGCTTTGCATTCTTTGGCGGTGTGCGCCACGAGGCAGAAGTTGTAGGTGTCGAGGATGTCGAAGCCGCTGAAGGGGTCTCCGTCGGCGGAGATGTCTACGTTCAGCCGCCCGGCGCCGCAGTCCCCCGCCGGAAAGCCGGCGGCCTGGCTCTGCCACGGATTGGCGGTGAACCGCAGGCTGCAGCCCCCGCCCGACACGAACCCACTTGGGAAGTTGAGTTCGTCGCCGGGGCCGTTGTCGTTCCACACCGTCTCGCCGGCGCGGGTTCCGTCTTCGTTGAGCGTCAGCGTGGTGCCCCCGACCGACACCACTGAGGGCAGGGAGGCTGGTGCGTCGGGCATTTCGGGCGTTTCGTACGGGGGCAGCTCTTCGTTGACCCAATCCCAGCCTTCATAGCCGTCGTCCCCGCTGGCGGCGGTGATCACGACGCCGGGCTGTTCATAGGCTTTGCGTTCTTCGGATCCAAGGCCTTCCTCCGGGCCACCGTAGGAGTTGGAGATCTCGGTCGCTTTGAGTTCTCCAGCCGTCTTGACGGCCCTGGCGAGGTTTTTGTACGACGGGCTCTGGGCCTCGATGAGCAGGATCTTGCAGCTTTCGCAGGCCGCCCGCACGATCTCCGCGTCGAGGGCGGTCTCCTCCGACCAGCCTTCGGCATCGGCGGGGGGCAGCGGGCTCGCGGCCCCTGCCTGGTTGACCTTCTGGAAGCAGCCGTTTTCCTTGGTGCACGACCCGAGTTTGTAGTGTTCGTCGAACGCATTGAGGTCGGCTTCGATGCTCGGTGCGTCGTAGGCGTCGACGATCGCGACCGTCTGCCCGGAGCCTCCACTGGCGGGTTCGTAGCCGTAGGCGGTGGCGAGCTGCTGAGGTGTGAGACCGCCGGCGAGGCCCGCTTCGGCAGCTCCCGCGCCGACCGTGTAGGCATGCACGCCTTTCGCGCCGGCTTCGGTGGCGGCCGCCGGGATGCGGACCACCGCCAGGCAGCCGGCGGCGTCCCTGCTGGGCGGCGGGCACGCGCGGTGCAGGCGGGCGTAAGCCTTCCGGGAGCCGGCTCCCAGGCTGGCCCCCGGCCCGAGCAGGCCGGCCACGGCCCAGATCAGGGCGGCAAGGAGCAAGCAGGCCGCTCCGGATCGTCGCGTCATGGACGTCATCGCCGGTCGCATCCTTGCATGCAGTCGCCGCCCTCTCCAGACACTGCCCCCATCCCCCTGCACTTGGTTTGCCGGAGGCAAATCCTACCGGGTATCTGAACCCCCGCTACTGCGGATCGACATCCACGCTGAAGCTCACGCCCGCGTGGGCGCGGTCGGCGGCGACGACGGCGACCGCCTCCCCGACCGCCCGGACCGCGGGACGGCGCTGCGCGGCCTTGACCACGAGCACCTGGCGCTCCCGGCCGCGGAGCCGGAACAGCGACGCCGGGCCGAGCACCGCCGGGCCGCCGGGCGGGAGGCGCCCGCGGATGGCCAGGGCCGCCGCCCTCGCCCGCTCGGCCTGCTCGGCACCGCAGACGACCCGGATCAGGTGGGAGAAGGGCGGATAGCCCAGCGCCCGGCGGCGGTCCAGCTCGCCAGCCAGGAACCCCTCGCTGTCGTGCCTGGCGGCGTGCAGGATCGCCCGAGCCTCGGGGGCGATCGTCTGCACGAGGACCCGCCCCTCCGCGCCGCGGCCGGCGCGGCCGGCGAGCTGGGCGATGAGCGAGAACGTGCGCTCCTCTGCACGGAAGTCGGGGAATCGCAGGGTGGCGTCGGCGTCGAGGACCACCCCGAGGGAGACGTCGGGGAAGTCGTGTCCCTTGGCGACCATCTGGGTTCCGATCAGCACGCCGCAGGAGGCCTTTTGGAAGCGCTGCAGGACGGCCCCGGCCCCGCCGCGATCCGGCTCCCCGCCCGCGGAGATCACATCCGCGTCGAGCCTGAAGACGGGAAAGGCCCCGTCGTCGAGGACGCTCGCGAGGTCGTGCTGCAGGCGCTCGGTCCCGGCCCCGTGGCGGGCCACCGAGGTGGAGCGGCAGTCGGGGCAGTCCTCGGGGACGGGCTCGCGGTGGCCGCAGTGGTGGCAGGCGACGTAGCCGCCGGCCCTGTGCAGGACGAGGGCGACGTCGCAGTCCGGGCAGCTCCACACCCGCCCGCAGGAGCGGCAGGAGAGGAAGTTCGACCAGCCGCGCCGGTTGAGCAGCACGATCGCCTTGCCCCGCCGGGACCTGACGTCGGCCAGGGCCTGGGCCGTGAGCGGATGCAGCCCCGCCGCCAGGCCCCGCATGTCGAGCACCCCCACCGCCGGCAGAGGGCGTCCGTCCACGCGCCTGGGAAGCGAGCAGAGCGGGAGGCGCAGCACGCTCTCCGGACGCGGCGTGGCACTTCCGACCAGCAGCAGGGCGCCACAGCGGGCGGCCCTCTCCGCCGCCACGTCCCGCGCGTCGTAGCGGGGATCCCCCTCGTGCTTGTAGGAGGACTCGTGCTCCTCGTCCACCACGATCAGGCCGAGGCCCTCGATCGGGGCGAAGACCGCCGAGCGCGGGCCTACGCACACGCGGGCCTCCCCCTCCCTCAGCCGGCGCCACTCCTGATAGCGCTGGCCGGGGGTCAGCTGCGAGTGCAGGACCGCCACGGTCTCGCCGAAGCGTTCCCTGAAACGGGCGACGATCTGTGGGGTGAGGGCGATCTCGGGCACCAGCACGATCGCTCCCCGCCCCTGCTGCAGGGCCGCCGCCGCGGCCCTCAGGTAGACCTCCGTCTTGCCGGACCCGGTCACGCCGTGGAGCAGCATCTGCTGGAAGGTGGGGGTCTGCAGGGCCTCCAGCAGCGGCGCGAGCGCGACCCGCTGGTCGGAGGTGAGGTCCGGAGGCCGCGGGCTGGGGACGCCCACGCTGAGATGGCGAGGGGGGCTCACGGCCCGGCGCCGGCGGCCGCTCAGACGCCGGGCGGCACCCGGGGGCAGGACCAGGTTCAGCGCGCGGGCGAGGGTGGAGCAGTACTCCGCCGCGATCCACTCGGCCAGGGCGACGAGGTCGGCCGGGACGCCGAGCTCCAGGGCCCGCAACGGGGCGAGCAGCCTGTCCTGTGCCACCTCGCTGGTGTCGGAGAGCCCGACGACCACGCCGAGCACCTCGCGGTGGCCGAAGGGGACGACCAGCATCGAGCCCACGTCCACCTCGCCGCACAGCTCCTCGGGCAGCCGGTAGTCGAAGGGCCCGCGCAGGGCACGGGCAGTGGTGATCGGTTCGACCCGGGCGACGGCGGGCGTCGCCCGGGTTCTCAGCGGCTCGATCGGGGCGGTCGCGGGCACCGCCCGGACCCTAGAGGCCGGTGCGGTCAGAGGCCGGCGGCTGCCCGCAGGGCGTCCGCCTTGTCGGTCCGCTCCCAGGTGAAGTCGTGGTCGTCGCGGCCGAAGTGGCCGTATGCGGCGGTCTTCTGGTAGATCGGCCGGTGCAGTTTGAGCTCCTCGCGGAAGGCTCCCGGGCGCAGGTCGAAGACCTGTTCGACGGCCCTGGCGATCTGGCCGCGGCCGATCTTCTCGGTGCCGAAGGTCTCGACCATCACCGACACCGGATGGGCCACGCCGATCGCGTAGGCGACCTGGACCTCGGCCCGATCGGAGAGCCCCGCGGCCACGATGTTCTTGGCGACCCAGCGCACGGCGTAGGCCGCCGAGCGGTCCACCTTGGAGGGGTCCTTGCCGGAGAAGGCCCCGCCGCCGTGGCGGGCCATGCCGCCGTAGGTGTCGACGATGATCTTGCGCCCGGTCAGCCCGCAGTCGCCCATCGGGCCGCCGATGACGAAGCGGCCGGTCGGGTTCACGAGGAAGTTCCTGATGAGCTTCTTCTCGTCGTAGAGGTCGGCCGGCAGCACCGGCCGCAGCACGTGCTCGATCAGATCCGGCTTGATCAGGCTCTCGCTGTCGATCCCGTCGGCGTGCTGGGTGGAGATGAGGATCTTTTCGATCTCCGCCGGCTGCCCGTCCTGGTAGCGGACCGTGACCTGGGTCTTGCCGTCCGGGCGCAGGTAGGGGATCACCTCCCCCTTGCGCACCTCCGAGAGGCGCTTGGCGAGCTTGTGCGCGAGGGCGATGGGCAGCGGCATCAACTCCTCGGTCTCGCGGGTGGCGTAGCCGAACATCATCCCCTGGTCGCCCGCCCCCGCCACGTCGAGCTCGTCTTCGTCGGCGGGGTCGTGGCGGGTCTCGTAGGCCGCATCCACGCCCTGGGCGATGTCGGGGGACTGCTTGTCGATCGCGTTGATGACCGCGCAGGTGTCGCAGTCGAAGCCGTACGCGGCGTTGTCGTAGCCGATCTTGCGCACGGTCTCGCGCGCGATCTGCTGGATGTCCACGTAGGTGTTCGTGGAGATCTCACCCGAAACCACGACCAGCCCGGTGTTCACCAGCGTCTCGCAGGCGACCCGCCCGTAGGGGTCATCCCGCAGGACGGCATCCAGCACCCCGTCGGAGATCTGGTCGGCGATCTTGTCGGGATGTCCCTCCGTGACCGACTCGGAGGTGAACAGGAATTCGGTGTCGGAAAGCTCAGTCATGTTCGGGCGGATCAGCTCCAGGGATTGGTTGGCGGGCGGTCCACGGCGCGGGCCGGTGGGATCGGAGGAAAAAGTCGCAGAAGTCTATGCAGCGCGGGCGCGTCCGCGCTGCCCGCGCTCGACGAAGTCGATGATCAGGGGGATCCCGTCGAGCCCGTACCGCACCCGCAGCCGGTTCTCGAGGAAGTAGGCGTAGTCCCTGGTCACCCGCGTTCGCGAGTTGACCTGGATGGCGAAGCGCGGCGGGCGCTCCCCGATCTGGGCCATGTAGATCAGCTTCAGCCTGTGGCCGGCGGCCCCCCGGCGCGACCCCACGGGGGGCTGGCGCGCCTGGACGGCCTCCGACAGGAAGCGGTTGAGCTCGGGCGTCGGGATGCGCCCGGTCATGCGGTCCCCGAGGGCGATCGCCTCGGTCAGCAGGCGCCCGACGTGGCGGCCCGTCCTGGCGCTCGCCGTCAGCACCTTCGGGCGCAGCCGCAGCTTCTCGGCCACCCGCGCCCTTTCCCGCTCGAGATCCAGGCCCTCGGGGCCGAAGTCGCCGCCGGTGCCCTCCTGCGTGTCCCACTTGTTGAGGACGATCGCCGTCGCACAGCCGGCCTTCATCGCGAGCTCGGCGATGCGCAGGTCCTGCGAGGTGATCCCGTCCGAGGCGTCGCAGACGACGAGGGCCACGTCGGCGCGCTCGGCGGCGCGCTGGGAGCGAAGCGCCGTGTAGTACTCGACCGAGTCGGACACCTTCGCCTGGCGGCGGATGCCGGCCGTGTCGACGAGGGTCAGCCTGCGGTCGCCCACCATCAGCGGCATGTCGATCGCGTCCCTGGTCGTGCCGGCGACCTCGGAGACGATCACCCGCTCCTCCCCCAAGAAGCGGTTGACGAGCGAGGACTTGCCGACGTTGGGCCTGCCTATCACGGCCAGCCGGATCGTGTCCAGGTCGGCGTCCGGCTCCCCCTCCGGCAGCAGATCCACGATGCGGTCGAGCAGGTCCCCCGACCCGAGCCCCTGGGCCGCGGAGACCGGGATCGGCTCGCCCAGCCCGAGGCGGTGGAACTCGGCGGCGGCGGGGATGTCGGCCACCCCGTCGCACTTGTTCGCCGCCACGATGCAGGGCAGTCCCGAGCGCCGCAGCAGGTCGGCCATCTCCTCGTCCCCGGGGCGCAGGCCCGCCCGGGCGTCCACCACCAGCACGGCCACCTGGGCATCGGCTAGCCCCGCCCGCGCCTGGTCGCGAATCGAGCCGGCCAGTGGGTCCTCGTCCTCGAAGTCCATGCCCCCGGTGTCGATCAGCTTGAACTGGCGGCCGTTCCAGTCGCAGTCGAGCTCCTTGCGGTCGCGCGTGACCCCGGGGCGCTCGTGCACGACCGTCTCGCGGGTGCCCGTGAGACGGTTGATCAGGGAGGACTTCCCCACGTTGGGATATCCGACTATCGCGACCTTCATACCTCAGCCAGTATGACCGGCGCGGGCGGGATCTCCGTCACGAACGCCCGACCTCGCGGGCGAGGCTGGCGATCAGGCGCACAACCTGCTGGACGCCAAGGCCGGTGGTGTCGAGGGTTATCGCCCCCTCGGCCGCGCGCAGGGGGCTGTGGGCGCGCGTCCTGTCACGCTCATCGCGCAGGGTCTGCTCGGCCAGCACCGTCTCCACGTCCGCCCCGAGCTCGGCCGCCCGCCTGCGCGCGCGCTCCCGGGGCTGGGCGGTCAGGAATACCTTCAGCTCCGCCTCCGGGGCGACCACGGTGCCGATGTCCCGGCCCTCGGCCACCCAGTCGCCGGAGGCGATCAGCCGGCGCTGCTTGGCGACCAGCGCCTCGCGCACCTCCGGGTCGGCCGCCACCTGGGAGGCCAGGGCGGACACCTCGGGGGCGCGTATCTCCGAGCTGACATCGCGCCCGTCCAGCAGCACCGCCGAGTCCCCGGCCCCACCAGCGAACTCGATCTCGGCGCCGCTCGCGAGTGCCCCCGGGCTCCGCTCCGGGGCCCTGAGCGACAGCAGGGCCACGCAGCGGTACATCGCCCCGCTGTCCAGGTAGGTGAAGCCGAGCTCGCTCGCCAGCGCCCGCGCGACGGTCGACTTGCCGGCGCCGGCGGGCCCGTCGATCGCTATGAGCAAAGCCCCGCCAGGTCCGCTGTGAAGGACGGATAGGAGACGGCGGCCGCGTCCATGCCACGCACCTCGACCCCCTCACGGGAGGCGAGGCCCGCGACCGCCCCCATCATCGCCAGGCGGTGGTCTCCGCGGGCGTCGATCCTCCCGCCCCGCAGCCCTCCGCCACCGCGCACGACGAACCCATCCTCGGTGGCCTCGATGTCGGCGCCCAGTCCGCGCAGGCCCTCGACGACCCCGGCGATGCGGTCGGTCTCCTTGACCCGCAGCTCCTGCGCCCCCCGCACGACCGTCTCCCCCTCGGCGAAGCAGCCGAGCAGGGCCACGAGGGGGAGCTCGTCGATCGCTCCCGGCACCTCCTCCGGTTCCACGACGGTGCCCTCGAGGGCCCCGTGGGCCACGTCCAGGTCGCTCACCGGCTCCTCGGGGCAGAGGTCCCCCTCGTCCTCCAGGTCTCCCAGTGCGATGCCCCGCATGCGCCGCAGGATGCGCAGGAACCCGGTGCGGGTCCAGTTGACCCCCACATTCCTGATCAGCAGCCGCGAGCGGGGGACGAGGACCCCGGCGGCGACCATGAAGGCCGCCGAGCTCGGGTCCCCCGGCACCGTCACCCGGTCGAGCAGCAGCTCGTCCGCGTTGACCACCGTCACGTGCCGCCCGTGGCGGTGGATCGCCACCCCCGCCCGCAGCAGCATCCGCTCGGTGTGGTCGCGGCTGCGCTCGGGCTCGCCGACGGTCGTCGCCCCGTCGGCGGCGAGCCCCGCGAGCAGGATGCAGGACTTCACCTGGGCGCTGGCGACCTCGAGCTCGTAGGAGATCGCCCGCAGCCGCGCGCCGGTCACCCGCAGCGGAGGGAAGCGGCCCTCGCGCGCCTGCAGCTCGGCCCCCATGAGGCGGAGCGGCTCGGCGATCCGGTCCACGGGCCGGCGCCGGATGGAGGCGTCGCCGTCGAGGGTGAAGGAGCGCCCCTCCTGGGCGGCCAGCCACCCGGGGAGCAGCCTCAGCAGGGTCCCCGCGTTGCCGACGTCGATCGGGCCGTCAGGCTCGCGGGCCTCCCGCAGCCCCGTCCCCCTGATGACCAGATCCTCCCCGTGCACCTCCACCAGGGCCCCGAGCGCCCGCACCGCCTCGAGGGTCGAGTCCGTGTCGGCGGCGTGCAGGTAGCCCTCGATGTTCACCGGCTCGGAGGCCATCGCACCAAGCAGCGCCGCCCGGTGGGAGATCGACTTGTCGGCCGGCGCGGCCAGCTCGCCGGAGAGCCCTTCGGCGGGCTCGAAGCGGGCGTTGGCGGGCATCGTCTTCACGCCCTCACCACGGGGAAGCCGAGGTCCGAGATCAGGCCGCGTGCCTGCTCGACCTGCTCCTCCCCTCCGATCCAGAGGCCCACCACGCCCTGGCGGTTGTCCTCCGAGGGGGAGAGGGCCATGTCCACGATGTTGACGTTGGCCTCGCCCAGGGCGAGGGCTATCTCCGCGATCACACCCGGCCGGTTGGGCACAGACACGCGCAGCTCGGTGACCGAGCCGCCGAGCACCCCGGCGCCGAGCAGGGCGTCCCTGTGCGTGCGGGCGTCCTCGTTCCAGGCGGTGATCGCCCCCGTCTCCCCGGAGGCGAGCCGGTCGCGGACCTCGGCCAGTCGCCCGGCGAGCTCGTCGATGGCGGCCGTCAGGGCGTCCCGGTTTGACATGTAGATGTCGGTCCAGATCGCGCTGTTGGCGCCCGCCACGCGGATCGCATCGCGGAAGCTGGGACCGACCGCGGGCAGCCGCTCGGAGCCCTCCAGCACCCCGTCGCGGGGCGCCAGCAACCCCGCGGCCTGGGCGGCGAGCAGGTTGGCGAGGACGTGCGGCAGGTGGGAGACGCAGGCCATGAGGCGGTCGTGGGTGTCGGCGTCGATCGCCCTCGGGCGCGCCCCGAAGCTGCGCAGAAGGGTGTGCAGGCGCTGGTAGAGCACACCCGCAGTGCTGTCCTTGGCGGGAGTCAGATACCAGGTGGCCCCGTCGAAGAGGTCCTCGCGGGCGTGCTCGACCCCCTCCGTCTCGTCTCCCGCGAGGGGATGGCCGCCGATGAACCGCTCATCGGAGCCGGCGTCGGCCACCACCCGCTTGGTGGACCCTACGTCGCTGACCACGCAGCCGGGGCCGGCGGCTGCGAGGGCCTCACGCACCATCCGGGGGAGGACCCCCACGGGGGCCGCCACGAACACCACGTCGGCATCGGTCACCGCCTCGGCGACGCTCGCGGCCTGCCTGTCGATCGCGCCCAGGGCCAGCGCCCTGGCGCGCACGTCCGCGTCGGGGTCGAAGCCGCAAACCTCGGCGTCCGCGCGCCGGCGGGCCGCCAGGCCGATCGAGCCCCCGATCAGCCCGACGCCGAGGATCGCAACCCTCACGCCGGGCTGAGCGCCTTGCCCGCGAGCGCCGCGGCCCGCTCGACCGCCCGGGCGTAGTCGGCGAAGTCATCGGCGCGAAGGGCCTGGGGCCCGTCGCAGATGGCCTCCTCCGGGTTGGGGTGCACCTCGACGATGATGCCGTCGGCGCCCACCGCTGCGGCCGCCAGGGACAGCGGCGTCACCAGGTCCCGGCGGCCCGCCGCATGGCTGGGGTCGACGATCACCGGCAGGTGGGAGAGCTCCTTGAGCACCGGCACGGCCATCAGGTCGAGGGTGAACCGGTAGGCGGTCTCGAACGTGCGGATTCCCCGCTCGCAGAGCATCACGTTCGGGTTGCCTTCCTTGAGGATGTACTCGGCCGCCATCAGCAGCTCGTCCAGCGTGGAGGACAGTCCGCGCTTGAGCAGCGCCGGGCGGCCCGAGCGGCCGATCTCGGCGAGCAGCGGGTAGTTCTGCATGTTGCGGGCCCCGATCTGGACCACGTCGGCCACCTCGAGCACGACGTCCATGTCGCGCATGTCCATCAGCTCGGTGACGATCGGCAGCCCGGTCTCGGCCTTGGCCTCGGCGAGCAGGCGCAGCCCCTCCTGGCCGAGACCCTGGAAGGCGTAGGGGGACGTGCGGGGCTTGTAGGCCCCTCCCCTCAGCAGGGTCGCCCCCGCGTCGCGCACGACACGGGCGGTCTGCATGGTCTGCTCGCGCGACTCGACCGTGCAGGGCCCGGCGATCAGCGCGAAGTTCTCCCCACCGACCTTGCGACCGTCGATCTCCAGCACCGTGCGGTCCCCGTGGGTCATCTGGGCCGAGGCGAGCTTGTAGGGCTTGAGGATCGGGACCACGCGGTCGACCCCGGGCTGGCCCTCGAGGCCGAGGCCCTCGACGCTGACGTCCTGCTCCACGTCTCCGATCGCCCCGATCACGGTCACGCGGGCTCCGCGGCTGCGATGGGCGAGCGCTCCGGCGCGCTCGATCTTCTCGACGACCGCCCCCACCTCGTCCTCGGTGGCGGTCTCCTTCATCACGATCATCATCTATTCATCCTTTCGCTGACGCCTGGGCATGTTAGAGGTGCTGCATCCCCACCGGCCGGCGGGACCGTGAGGGCGCATCAAGCGCCCGGGTGGGCGGCGCTCGGTCCCCTTCGGGACCACTTGCGGCCTTGTGACACCCCTTCACGGACCGGGTGCAGACCGGAGCGCCTAGCTAAATCGCCAGGCGTAGCGGGACGACCAGGTGCGATAGGCGGTCGTGAGGCAATTCGATGTGAAAGCCGGCGCGGTCATTGGTCGTCCTGTGACGTTTGTAGCAGACAGCGGGCCCCCGGTAAAGCGAAGCGACAGGATCGCAACACGCCGCCCGGCGCCGATGCCGTCGGCGGGACCCTCCCCTAGCGGGCCCCGGCGGGCTGCAGCACCTCCGCCAGGGCGTCGAGAAAGCGCTGGTTCTCCTCGGGCAGCCCGTAGGTCACGCGCAGGGCCGGGACGGGGCTGCCGAGGGCGCTGCCCCCTCGCACCAGCACCCCGCGGGCGAGCAGCCCGCTCATGATCTGCTCCTCGTCGCGATCCTCCCCCAGCTGGACCCAGCAGAAGTTGGCCTGGGAGTCGGCGACGTCGAGGCCCAGCGCGCGCAGGCGCTCCTCGACCGAGATCCGCTCCGCGATCGTGCGTGTCACGCGATCGAGGACCGCGTCCTGGTGGGCCAGCGCCTCGACGGCGGCGGCCTGGGCGAGGGCGTTGCAGAAGAAGGGCTGGCGGACCTGGTCGAGGGCGCGCGGCAGCTCCTCCGAGCCGCAGAGGGCGAAGCCCACCCGCAGCCCGCAGAGCCCGTGGACCTTGGAGAAGGTGCGCAGCAGGGCCAGGTTCGGGTGGGCGTCGAGCAGGTCGACCGAGGCGTCCGGGTCCTCGAGCAGGTTGAACTCGCAGTAGGCCTCGTCCACGATCACGCAGACGTGCCGCGGGACCTCGGCCAGGAAGGCGGCGACATCGGCCAGCGGCAGGGCGGTGCTGGTCGGGTTGTTCGGATTGCACACGATCACCAGCCGGGTCGCGGCGGTGACCTCCCTGAGCATCCCCTCGAGGTCGTGCCGCTGGTCGGAGTCGAGCCCGACCGTCACCGCGCGGGCCCCCGAGGCGGCGGCCAGGTGCGGATAGACCGAGAAGGACGGCCACGCGTACACGAGCTCGGCGCCCGGCTCGAGCAGGGCCTCACCCGCGGCGAGCAGGATGTCGCAGGACCCGTTGCCGATCGCGATGCGCGAGGCGGGCACCCCGTAGCGGTCGCTCAGGCGGCCGCGCAGGAGCGCGTTGGAGGGGTCCGGATAGCGGTTGAGACTGCCGAGGGAGCGCTCGATCGCATCCCGGATCGCCGGCAGAGGCGGGTAGGGGGACTCGTTGCTGGCCAGCCGCACGAGCGGCTCCTGCTGCGCGTACCCGCCGGCCGCGGGGTAGACGGGGATCCGCCGGATCCGCTCGGAGAACTCGATCGCCATGCCCCCATTCTGCCGAGGGTGGGCCGGGCGTGCGGCCTGCGGCTACTGGGCGGCGCTCAGGTCGGCCCGCAGAGCGTCGGCCTCGCCCAGGTAGACGTGGGCGGGTTCGTGCCCCTCCTCGGCGTAGTAGTGGATCAACACCCTGATCACGCGGGGCATCGATCGGGGAACCGGGATCTCCTGGGCGCACAGCAGCGGCACGCGATCGAACCCCAGCGCCCGCGCGGCCACGGCGGGAAACTCGGCGTTGAGATCGCGGGTCGCCGTGAAGATGCAGCTGACCACCGTCTCGGGGCCGATCCCGTTGCGGCGCATGATCGCCTCCATCAGCTCGGAGGTGGCCTCCAGGATGTCCTTGGCGTCGTTGCGCTCGACGCTGATGGCCCCCCGCAGGGCGAACAGTCGCATGGGGGGCGATTCTGTCAGAGCGCCACCCCCCGCAGGGCCTCGACCTCGTCGTCGGACAGGCGCCGGTGCCCCCCCGGCTCCAGGTCCCCGAGCCGCAGCGGGCCGAGGGCCGTCCGGTGCAGCTCGAGCACCGGATGGCCGACCTCCTCGCACATGCGTCTGACCTGGCGATTTCGCCCTTCGGAGATGGTCATCTCGATCACGTCCTCGGCCAGGCGCCTGACGCGGGCCGGAGCGGTAGGGCCGTCCTGCAGCCGCACCCCGCCCCGCAGCGCCGCCAGGGCGCGGGCCCCGACGGGCCCCCCTGCGACCCTGGCCCGGTAGGTCTTTGGCACCTCGAAGCGGGGATGCGTCAGCCGGTTGGCGAGATCCCCGTCGTTGGTGAGCAGTATCAGCCCGCTGCTGTCCGCATCCAGTCGCCCGACCGGGTAGAGGCGGGCCCCGGTGGCGGGCAGGAGGCCGACCACGGTGGGGCGGCCATGGGTGTCCCGGGCGGTGGAGAGGACGCCCACCGGCTTGTTCACCATGAAGACCATGCGGGCCTCGGGTCCCTCCAGGGGCCTTCCGTCCACGGCCACCAGGTCCCCCGTCCCCACGTCCCGGGCCGGATCGGTCACGACCTCCCCGCCGATGGTGACCCGGCCCGCGGCGATCACGGCCTCCGCCGCACGACGTGATGCGACCCCGGCATGGGCCAGGTACTTGGCTAGGCGCATGCCCGGCGGACCGTGAGCGGGCTCATGTGCTGCAACCATAGGGCCAGGCCCCGCGAGCGCGGGCGCCCGCCCGCCATGGACCTGCAGCTGCTCGAGCACACCCTCGCCGACCTTCGAGAGCCGCGCTTTCGCGCCCGGCAGGTGTGGGCGTGGGCCGCCCGGGCCGCCCACGGCTACGAGGAGATGACCGACCTGCCCGCCCCCCTTCGGCAGACGCTGGCCGAGCGCCTGCCCTTCTCCAGCCTGACGGTGCGCGAGCAGGCCCATGCGAGCGACGGCACGGTCAAGGCGCTGTTCTCGACGTCCGATGGCCGGCCCGTGGAGGCGGTGCTGATGAGCTACCGCGACGGCCGGCGCTCGATCTGCCTCTCCTCCCAGTCCGGCTGCCCCCTCACGTGCACGTTCTGCGCGACCGGCTCCATGAGGTTCGCCCGCAACCTGACCGCCTCGGAGATCCTCGATCAGGCTCTGCACTTCCGCCGCCTGCCGGCCGACACCTCGGCGCCCGATGGGGGGACGCCGATCACGAACTGCGTGTTCATGGGCATGGGCGAGCCGATGCTGAACCTCGACGGCGTCCTGGCCGCCTGCGAGCGGCTGCCGGACCTGGGGGTCACCCACCGGCGCACCACGATCTCCACGGTCGGATGGATCCCCGGCATCGAAAGGCTGGCCGAGGCCGGCATGCCCGTGCGGCTGGCCCTCTCCCTGCACGCCGCCGAGGACTCCCTGCGCTCCGAGCTGATGCCGGTCAACGAGCGCTATCCCCTGGCCGACGTGATCGAGGCCTGCCGGGCCTTCCACGCGCGCCGCCGCCGTCGCGTGTTCGTCGAGTACGTGATGCTCGCCGGCATCAACGACCGTTACGAGCAGGCCCTCGCCCTGGCCCGTGCGCTTGCGGACCCCGGCGGTGAGCCGACGTCCGTGTTCAAGGTCAACCTCATCCCCTACAACCCGACCTCCTCCCTCTACCGCGGCTCGAGCCGGGAGTCGATCGCCGCCTTCCGTGCCGCGCTGGAGTCGCGGGGGGTGCCCACGACCGTGCGCCTGACCCGCGGCCGCGACATCGCCGCCGCCTGCGGGCAGCTCGCCGCCAGCGCCGCCTAGGCGGGGGGCCCGCCGCCCGCGCGGGCCTCTCCGGCCCGCAGCAGACGCTCGCGCAGGTCGGCCTGCTCCTCGGGGGTGGGGTCCCAGCGGCCGATGTCGGGCAGCTCGTCCAGGCTGCGCAGCCCGAACAGCTTCAAGAACTGAGTCGTGGTGCGGTACAGGACCGCCCCGAACTGGGAGTGCCCGGCCTCCTCGATCAGGCCCCTGTCGAGCAGCGTGGCGGCGGCCGAGTCGGCGCTGACGCCGCGGATGCGGGTCATCTCCGGCCGGGAGACCGGCTGCAGGTAGGCGACGATGGCCAGCGTCTCGGCCTGGGCAGGGGTCAGGGTGGAGACGCGCGGGCGGCTGAACAGGCGCCGGGCGGCCTCCTCGGAGGCGGGATCGCTGGCGAACGTCCAACCGCCCCCCAGCTCACGCAGGGTGATGCCGCGCCGTCCCGGGGCGTACTCCTGCGCAAGCAGGGCGAGCGCGGCGAGCACGGCGCCCTCCCCCGCCTCGGTGGCCTCGGCCAGCTCGGCAGGGCTCAGGGGGTCGCTGGAGAGGAACAGCAGCGCCTCCACCGTCCGGGCGAGAGCGGGTGCCGCCTGCGCGGGAGCCTCCCGCGGGTCCTGGTGCGGGACGCTCACGCCGAGGCTCCCCCCGTCGATCCTCCAGCCACCGCCAGCCCGCTCGCGGTCGCCTGCCGCCGTGCGCGCACGGCGATCTCGCCGAAGCTCTCCTGCTGCTCCCAGCCCGCCTCGCCGAGCTTGTAGAGCTCGAGCAGGGCGAACAGGGTCACGGCCACCGTCATGCGGTCGGCCCCCCGCACCGCCTCGTCGAAGCTGAAGGCTCCTCGCGCCAGCAGTCCCCGCAGATGCGCCAGGCGCTCGGCCACGGTCACCCGCGGGACGGCGATGTGGCGCACGCTGATGGGCGGGGGCATCAGCAGGAGCCTGCCGATCGCCTGCCCGAGCACCTCGGGATCCTGGGAGCCGTCGGCGGGGGCCAGGAGGTTTCGCCGCAGCGCCGCCGGCAGGGGTGCGTCGCGGAAGCGGACGCCCCGCTCGCCGGCCAGAAGCTCGCCGAGGTGGGTGGCCGCGGAGCGGTAGCGGCGCGCGTCGAGCATCCGCTCGAGCAGCTCCTCGGCGGCCTGCTCGGGCTCGATGTCCAGCAGCTCCTCCTCCTCGCCGCTCAGCATCAGCCGGGACTTGAGCTCCAGCAGGGCGGCCACCAGCACGATGAACTCCGTCGCGGTCTCGAGATCCAGCTCGCCGCGCTGCTCGAGATGGTCGAGGTAGGCCAGCACGACGTCGGCCAGGGCCAGCTCGAGCAGGTCCACCTCTTCCCGCAGCACCAGTGTCAGCAGCAGGTCGAAGGGCCCGCTGAACACGTCCAGGTCCAGCTCGAGCGCGGCCAGGCTCATCCGCTCACGGTACCGGCCGCCGCCGACGTGCTGAACCCGGCTGGTCCCACCCCCATACGCTCGCGCACCGCCGCCATCGTCTCCTCGGCGATCGCCCGCGCACGAACGGCCCCGTCCCGGAGGACCGCCTCGAGGTGCTCCTCGCTTCCCCTCAGCTCCGCATAGCGCTCGCGCGCCGGCGCCAGGTACTCGATCACGGCGTCGGACACGGCGGTCTTGAACTCGCCGTAGCGGGCGGCGGCGAACTCCTCCTCGATCGCCTCCGGGGCCACTCCCCGCACCGCCGCCAGGATCTCGATCAGGTTGGCTATGCCGGGCTTGTCGGGATCGCGTCGCACCTCGCTGCCGGAGTCGGTGACGGCCGAGCCCACCTTCTTGCGGATCGCAGCCGGCTCGTCGAGGACGTAGACGGTCCCCTGCTCCCCGGTCCCGGTCGTCGACATCTTCCGGGTCGGGTCCTGGAGGTCCATGATCCGGGCCCCGACCGCGGGAATGCGGTGCTCGGGGACCACGAGGATCTCCTCCCCGTCCCCGAAGCGGGCGTTGAAGCGGCGGGCGACGTCGCGCATCAGCTCCAGGTGCTCGCGCTGGTCCTCGCCCACGGGGACCTCCTGCGCCCGGTATGCGAGCACGTCGGCAGCCTGCAGGACCGGGTAGAGCAGCAGGCCCGCGGAGACCAGCTCGCGCTGGGCCACGGACTTGTCGCGGAACTGGTGCATGCGCTGCAGCCGCCCCAGCTCGGTGACGCTGGACAGCAGCCAGGTCAGCTCGGTGTGCTCGGTGACGTCGCTCTGGCGAAAGAGGATGCATCGCGCGGGGTCCAGCCCGGCGGCGAGCAGGATCGCGGTTGTGTCGTAGAGGCGCTCTCGCAGCTCCGCGGGGTCGTAGGCGACGGTGATCGCGTGCAGGTCGACGATGCAGAAGATCCCCTCGCCGCGCTCCTGGCTGGAGATGTACTGGGCGATCGCCCCGATGTAGTTGCCCAGGTGCTTGCGACCCGTGGGCTGGATGCCGGAGAAGATGCGCACGTGGCTCGGTGGCCGGATCGCGGCTAGCGCCGCCGCTGGGCGGGGTCGGTGAGCCAGGGCGGGTCCCAGCCGGTGTCGTTGGGGTTGACGTTCGTGCCCGGCGGGACGATCTCGTCGATCCGGTCGAGGACCTCGGCCGGGAGGCTGCGCTCCATCGCCGGCAGCTGGCTCTCCAGCTGCTCCATCGTGCGCGGGCCGATGATGGCCGCGGTCACAGCGGGGTGGTTGATCACGAAGGCGAGCGCCATCTCGATCAGCGTCATCCCCGACTCCTCGGCCAGAGCGGCCAGTGCATCGGCCGCCTCCAGCTTGGCCTGGTTGCCCGGGATGGACATGTCGTAGCGCTGCGGGAGCATCTGCGCCCGCCTGCTCTGGCCGGGGGAGTCGCCTCCCTTGCGATACCTGCCGGACAGCCACCCGCCCGCGAGCGGGCTCCAGGGGATCACGCCCATCCCGTATTTCTGGCAGACGGGGAGCACGTCGCCCTCGACCCGCCTGATCAGCATCGAGTACGGGGGCTGCTCGCAGACGAAGCGCTCCCGGCCCCGCCTCGCGGCCGTCCACTGCGCCTCGACGATCTGGTGGGCGGGGAAGGTCGAGCTGCCGATGTAGCGGACCTTGCCGGCGTGGACGAGGTCGCTGAGCGCCCCCAGCGTCTCGTCGATGTCCGTGTCGGGCTCGGGACGGTGGATCTGGTAGAGGTCGATCCAGTCGGTGCCGAGGCGGCGCAGGCTGTTCTCGACCTCTTTGACGATCCAGCGGCGCGAGTTGCCGAACTCGTTGGGATCGTCTCCCATCCTGCCGTGGACCTTCGTCGCCAGGATCACGGAGTCGCGCCGGGAGCCCGACAGCGCCTTGCCGACGATCTCCTCGGACTCCCCGCGCGAGTAGACATCGGCGGTGTCGATGAAGTTGATGCCGGCGTCCAGCGCGCGGTGGATGATCCGCACGCTGTCCTCGTGGTCGGTGTTCCCCCAGGCCCCGAACATCATCGCCCCGAGGCACAGCGGGCTGACCTTGACCCCGGTGCTCCCGAGCTGGCGGTGCTCCATCGGCGCCACCCTAGCCAAGCGCCTCGCGGATCACCGGACGCTTGGCGGCGCCGACCTCGTCCAGGCGGCGCACTGGCGTGGTGTAGGGGGCCTGCCGGGCGATCTCGGGATCCTCGGCGGCCTCTGTGAGGATCGCCGCGATCGCCTCCGCGAACGCGTCCAGGGTCTCCCGCGTCTCGGTCTCGGTGGGCTCGACCATCAGGGCCTCCTCGACGAGCAGGGGGAAGTAGACGGTCGGGGGGTGAAAGCCGAAGTCGAGCAGCCGCTTGGCCAGGTCGAGCGTCCTTATCTGCAGCTCTCGCTTCATCGGCCCGCCGGAGAGCACGAACTCGTGCATGCACAGGTCGCCGTAGGCGAGCGGGAGGTGCTCCGCGACGGGCGGCTCCCGCAGCCGCGCGAGCAGGTAGTTCGCGTTCAGCACGGCCGTCTCGGAGGCGTCCCGCAGCCCGTCCGCACCGAGCGAGCGGATGTATGAGTAGGCGCGCACGAAGCATCCGTAGTTGCCGTGGAACCCGCGCAGGCGCCCGATCGACTTCGGCCGGTCGTGCTCGAGGTCGAAGGTGCCATCCTCGCGGCGCACCACCAGAGGCACCGGCAGGTACGGGGCGACGCGGTCGGAGACCGCGATCGGTCCCGACCCCGGTCCCCCGCCCCCGTGGGGCTGGGTGAAGGACTTGTGCAGGTTGAAGTGGACGATGTCGAAGCCCATGTCGCCGGGCCGGGAGAGCCCCATCACCGCGTTGACGTTGGCCCCGTCGTAGTAGAGGGTCGCCCCCGCCCCGTGCACGATCTCGGCGATCTCGAGGATGTTCTGGTCGAACAGCCCGAGCGTGTTCGGGTTCGTGAGCATCAGGCATGCCACCTGCTCGTCCGCCTTGGCCCGCAGGTCGTCCAGGTCGATGCCGCCGTCGTCGTTGGTCTCGAGCTTGACCACCTCCAGGCCCGCCATCGTCACCGTCGCCGGGTTCGTCCCGTGGGCCGTGTCGGGGGTCAGCACCTTGGTGCGCTGCTCGCCGCGGTCCTCGTGGTAGGCGCGGGTGAGGAGCACCCCGGCGAGCTCGCCGTGGGAGCCGGCCGAGGGCTGCAGGGAGACGTGCGCCAGGCCCGACAGCTCGGCCAGGGCCTCCTGCAGGTTGAACATCAGCTCGAGCGCCCCCTGGGCCCGCTCGGGGTCCTGGAGCGGGTGCAGACGGGCGTGGCCGGACAGGGCGGCGACGCGCTCGTGCAGGCGGGGGTTGTGCTTCATCGTGCAGGACCCCAGCGGATAGAAGCCCGAGTCGAGATCGAAGTTGCGCTTTGACAGGCCGACGTAGTGGCGCACGATCTCGGGCTCGGAGACCTCCGGGAGCCTGGGCGCCTCGGTGCGGCGCATGCGCTCGGGCAGCAGCTCGCAGAGGTCCACCTCTGGGACGTCGAGCTCGGGGCAGACGAACGCCCTGCGGCCGGGGGCTCCCTTCTGGAAGATCGTCCGCGCGGGCTCCCGCTGCAGGGGCGTGGGCGCGAGGGCGACGGCGGGCGCGGCGCCCTCGTGGCGGTGGGCCTCGATGCCGGGGTCGGAGTGCAGGTGGTTCTCGTCGATCGTCCTCATGCCGCCACCGGTGCCCCTCGCTCTGCTGCCACCGCCGCCCCGAGCACCTCCTCGAGCCGGTCGATGTCGGCGCGGGAGCGCCGCTCGGTCAGGGCGACGAGCAGGCCGCCGCGGTCCTCGGGCCGTCCGGTCAGGGCCTGCAGGTCGGCTCCCGGGTTGACGCCCTCGCGGGCGCAGCGGCTGCGCACCGCCGCGACGTCGGCGTCGAGGCGAAGCGCGAACTCGCGGATCACGGGCTGCTCGTGGAGCTTCTCGACGCCCGGCAGGGCCGACAGCCTCTCGCGGGCGTGGTGGGTGCGGGCCAGCAGCAGCTCCCCGAGCTCGACGATGCCCCTGCGGCCCAGCCAGGAGAGGTAGACGACCCCGGCGAGGGCGTTCAGGGCCTGGGACGTGCATATGTTCGAGGTGGCCTTCTCGCGGCGGATGTGCTGCTCGCGCGTCTGCAGGGTCAGGACGAACCCGCGCCGCCCGTCGACATCGGTCGTCTCTCCGGCGATCCGCCCGGGCATCCGCCGCAGGAACTCATCGCGCGCCGCGAACAGGCCGAAGGACGGCCCGCCGAAGTCCAGCCGGTTGCCGAGCGACTGCCCCTCCCCCACGGCCACGTCCACCCCGCACTCGCCGGGCGGGCGCAGGATGGCGAGGGTGAGGGGGTCCACCTGGGCGACCACGACCGGTCCGGAGCCGCCCGCTCCGCGAGCCGCCGAGGCCAGGGCCGCGGCGTCCTCGACGGCGCCGTAGAAGTTGGGCTGGGCGAAGATCGCGGCGGAGGCGTCGGCGTCGATCGCCGCGGCCCAGGCCTCGGCGTCGGTGACCCCGTCGCGCAGAGGCACCTCCTGCACCTCCATGCGGTAGCCGTGGGCGTAGGTGCGCAGGGTCTGGATCGTGTGAGGGTGCAGGCCGGCACTGAGGACGATCCTGCCCAGCCCGTTGTGCAGCTTTGCCATGTACGCGGCGGCGGCCGTCGCGGAGGGCCCCTCGTAGGTGGAGGCGTTGGAGACCGGCAGTCCCGTCAGCTCGGAGATCGCGGTCTGGTACTCGAACATCACCTGCAGCCCTCCCTGGGAGATCTCGGGCTGGTAGGGGGTGTACGGGGTCAGGAACTCCGAGCGCTCCATCAGCATGTCGATCAGGGCGGGGACGTAGTGGTCGTACATGCCCGCCCCGAGGAAGCTGACCTCCTCCTCCGCGCTGGTGTTGCGCGCGGCGAGGTCGCGCAGGTGCTCGTAGACGTCCTGCTCGGGCATGCCGGGGGGCAGCCGCAGGTCGCGCCCGAGGCGCACCCCCTCCGGGATCTGGCGATCGAAGAGCTCCTGCAGCGAGCCGACGCCGATCGCCGCGAGCATCGCGTCCAGATCCTCCGGGGTGATGGCTGTGTATCTGCTCAACTGCCCTGCAGCCTAGCCACCGAGCGTGGCGCCGTAGGCGGCGGCGTCCAGGAGCCGGTCCCGCTCAGAGGGGTCTGAGAGACGGACCCTCACGAGCCACCCCTCGCCGTAGGGGTCCTCGTTGATCGTGGCGGGGTTGTCCGCGAGAGCCTCGTTGACCTCGAAGATCTCGCCGGACAGCGGGGCCACCACGTCGGAGACGGCCTTGACCGACTCCACCTCGGCGTAGGGCGCGTCCTTGGTCAGGACGGTGCCGACGGCGGGGGGGTCGAAGAAGACGACCTCGCCGAGGGCGTCCTGGGCGTACCAGGTGATGCCGAGGGTCGCCTGACCGGGGTCGTCGGGATCGATCCGCGCCCAGTCGTGCTCGGCGTGGTAGAGCAGGTCCTCGGGATAGCTGGCCTGGGCCATTCATGAGCCCTTTCTGTAGAGCGGCTTTTCCTTGACGACGGCGGGCCGCATCTTGCCACGAACGTCTATCTCGAGGTGGGTGCCCGGAGCGGCCCTCTCGGCGGGGACGTAGGCCATGCCGATCCCCATCTGCAGGCAGGGAGAGAAGCTTCCGCTGGTCACCTCCCCGCCGCCGCGGACGGGGTTGCCCTGGCGCGGGATCCCGGGGCCCTCGATCGCGAACGCCACGAGCTTCTCGGCCGGTCCCCCCCGGCGGGCCGCCGCCACGGCCTCGGCGCCGATGAAGCCGGTGTCCTCCTTGCAGCACCAGCCGAGCCCGGCCTCGATCGGCCCCCGCTCGACGGTGAGGTCGTTGCCGTAGAGGTGAAAGCAGGCCTCAAGGCGCAGCGTGTCGCGGGCGCCGAGCCCGGCCGGCATCGCACCGCGGCGGACCAGCTCGTCCCACAGCCCGGGGGCCTGCGCGGGGCGGCACAGCAGCTCGACCCCGTCCTCGCCGGTGTATCCGGTCCCGCACACCAGCACCTCGGCTCCCCCGAGGTGGCGGGGCTCGGCGGTCATCCGCTCGGGCAGGGGCGAGTCGGCGCTCGCCTGCACGATCTCCCGGGCGAGCGGCCCCTGCACGGCGAGCATCGCCCACTGGTCGATGCGATCGGCGACCTCCGCCCCGGGGAACGCCGCCGCGTGCTCGGAAAACCAGGCCAGGTCGGAGGCGTGGTTGGCGGCGTTGGTCACCGTCAGGTAGCGCTCGCGGGCGAGCCTGTAGGTGAAGAGGTCGTCCAGCACGCCCCCGTCCTCGCGGCACAGCACGCTGTACTGCGCCCCCCCGCCGCTGCCGGCAAGGGAGATCCGGGACACGTCGTTGGACAGCAGCCGCTGCAGCAGCTCCATGGCCTGCGGCCCGCTCGTCTCGATCTGCCCCATGTGCGATACGTCGAACATGCCGGCGGCCTCGCGGACGGCCATGTGCTCCTGGTTGATGCCGCCGTATTGCACCGGCATCTCCCAGCCGGCGAAGTCGACCAGCTTCGCGCCCGCTTGAACGTGTCGCTCGTAGAGGGGGGTGCGCCTGAGGGCGGCGGCGGTGCTCACCGGCCCCAGGCTAGCGGAGCCCCGGGCGCCGCCATGGGCCTCCTGCGGGGTCTACCGCAGGAAGGGCGGGACGTCGATGTCCTCGTCTGAGATCTCGAGGCTCGAGCGCTGGCGATCGCTGATGCGCGGGCCGCGATCCGGGCGTGCGGCGCGGCTCTCGCTCCGGGCGCCGCGGCCGGGCCGGTGATCGAAGCCCGTCCCGATCACGGTGACCCTGACGTCCTCGGCCATGCTCTCGTCGATCACGGCCCCGAAGATGATGTTGGCGTTGGCGTCGGCCGCGTTCTGGATGATCTCGGCGGCGTCGTTGACCTCGAACAGGCCGAGGTCCCGGCCGCCTGTGATGTTGAGCAGGATCCCGGTGGCCCCGTCCACCGACTCCTCCAGCAGCGGGGACGAGATGGCGGCGCGGGCGGCCTCCGCGCAGCGGCTCTCGCCGCTGGCCGTCCCGATGCCCATCAGGGCCGAGCCGGCGTCCTCCATGATCGTGCGAACGTCGGCGAAGTCGAGGTTGATCAGGCCCGGGATCGTGATCAGGTCGGTGATGCCCTGCACCCCCTGGCGCAGCACGTTGTCGGCCTCCCGGAAGGCGTCGAGCATGGAGGTGCGGCGCTCCACCACCGCCAGCAGCTTCTCGTTCGGGATCACGATCAGCGTGTCCACGACCTCGCGCAGGCGCTCGATGCCCTCGGTGGCCATGCGGGCCCGCTGGGAGCCCTCGAAGTCGAAGGGGCGCGTGACCACGCCGACGGTTAGGGCGCCGATCTCGTTCTTGGCGATCTCCGCGATCACCGGGGCCGCCCCGGTGCCGGTGCCGCCGCCCTCGCCCGCGGTGACGAAGACCATGTCGGCGCCCTTCAGCGCCTCCTTGATGTCGTCCCGGGACTCCGAGGCCGCCGCCAGGCCGATGTCGGGGTTGGCGCCCGCGCCGAGGCCTTTGGTGGACTCGTGGCCGATGTTCAGCTTGATGTCGGCGTCGCACATGGCGAGCGCCTGGGCGTCGGTGTTGGCGGCGATGAACTCCACCCCGCGCAGCCCTGCGTCGACCATGCGGCTCACGGCGTTGGTTCCGCCGCCGCCGACGCCCACGACCTTGATCACCGCCAGATAGCTTCCGCTGCTCTCCATGATGGTTCTGTCCGAAGCCTTCAGTAGTCGTTTAGGGTTCGCAGCATACCGGGTCGCCGAACCGCCGGGTTGGGCACGTTATGTAGGGAATCTCGCCCTGTCAACGACGCGGTCCAGTCTCGCAACAATCGTTGCAGATCGCCGGAGTCTCAACCCGACCCTGAGAATGGTTGCACACCCACCCTGGGCCTCAGGTTGAGCTAGAGGGTATTCATCCTCCCTTTTCGGGGGCCGATTCCACACCGTGTTCGCTCCCTTCCGAGGAGCTGTGTTCACTGCCTTGCGAGGAGGTCGGCGATTCAGTTTCGCCTTCGGATTCGCTCGTGCTCTGCGCTGCGCTGGCTGCTCCCGTCGTCGAGCCGCCGGCGGCCGTCAGCTTGGCGGCCAGCGCCGCGATCGTCGATTCCATGCCGGAGCCGCCTTCCGCTTCCCCGGCGGATGCGGGACCCGACCCGGCCGGGAACCCGGCCGCGGGGCGTCCCGGTACGCGCACGTCTACATAGCTGGCCCCGGCCGAGCTGGAGTCGGCCAGCACCCGCGCGAGGGACAGCCACTTGGCGTGCGGCCGGGTCGCGTCGCCGAAGTAGGCGAGCAGCCCGCTGCGCATGGCGAGGGTGATGCCCTGCGGTCCGGAGTAGGCCCGGGTCACGAGTCCGGCGAGGGGGACGGGCGCCGCGCCGAGCACGGTGAGGCAGGCCAGCAGGTCACCTTCGCGCAGGCGCCGGCCGGAGGGCGGCATCACGCGGCCGCCCAGCGTGGGCAGCGAGGAGGAGATCAGCGCGGGCCCGAGGACCGCGCCGTCGGCGGCAACCGCCGTGCGCGTGCCTCCCACGACCAGGGTGGCGACCGGCGGCTGCTCGGTCACCTCGATGCGAAGGCCGTGGGGGAAGGAGGGGATCGCCCGCAGGCCGCGCACGACCGCGAACGGCGCCACGGCGGCCCGCAGCGTGCCGGAGCGCACGTCGAGGGTGCTCATGTGGCGGGCGGCTGCGGCGAGGGCCGCGCGCACCGGGCCCGCGTCGGGTCCGCTCACCCCGCTGATGCGCACCTGCCGCACCGCCACGAAAGAGGAATGGCGCAGCCACATCCAGCCACCGCCCAGCAGCGGCAGGGCGATCGCCAGGCAGACGAGGGCGATTCGCCCCCTGCGTCGCGCGAGCAGGACCCTCAGCGGGAGGCCGAGCGCGCGCAGTGCTCGCCGTGCGAGAGAGGGGGCGGCGACGGCGGCCTCGCCCCGCCGCGCGGGGCGGGATCCACGGGCGCCCGCGGCGGGCCGCCCCACGAGCGGACGCGACAGGCGGGCGGCCAGGGAGCGTTCCATACCCGGGGTCTTCGACCTCGCGGTCCCATCCCCTACGTCCGCTCACCAGGGGAAGCGGACCTCCCCCAGGGTCTGCACCTCGGGCTCGAGCGCCACCCGGAAGCGCTCCAGCACGCGCCGCCGGCCCTCGGCCATGACGGCGATCACGTCGGCCGTGGTGGCGGTGCCGGTGTTCTCGATGAAGTTCGCGTGCTTGACCGCGAAGCGGGCCCCTCCGACGGTGAGGCCGTTGCAGCCCGCCTCGGCGAGCAGGATGCCGGCGCTGCGCCCCCCGGCGAGGGGATCCTCGGGGTTCTTGAAGGTGGAGCCGAACGTCTTTATGCCCTGCGGCTGAGCCTCATGGCGGCGCCGGCGCATCTCGGCGAGGGTGGCCTTCACCTCCTCCGAGTCGGCGGCGGCCAGCCGCAGGCACGCGGCCGCCACGACCTCCCCCTCCCTGAGGTTCGACCGGCGGTAGCCGAGGTCGAGGTCCGCCGGCGCCAGCCGTCGCGTTCCGCCCCCGGTCACGACCTCGACCCACTCCAGGACCCGGCCGAGCTCGCCCCCGTAGGCGTTGGCGTTCATCCGCACCGCGCCCCCCAGGCTCCCCGGGATGTTCACGCCGAACTCGATCCCGGACAGGCCCTCGCGGGCGGCGCGGGCGGCGATGGCGGGCAGACGGGCCCCTCCTCCGCAGAGCATCCGCTCCCCCTGCACCGAGACGCTCGCAAGATCCCCGTCGAGCTTGAGCACCAGCCCGCGCACCCCCTCGTCGCCCACCAGCAGGTTGGACCCCGAGCCGACCACGCTGACGGGGAGATCGCGCTGCGCGGCCCAGGCGAGCAGCTCCTGCAGGCGGCCCTGGTCGCCCACCCTGGCGAACAGCTCGGCCGGCCCGCCCGTGCGCACGGTCGTCAGCCGCGCCAGCGGGAAGTCGCGCTGCAGCCCGTCGGGCACCCGGTCGGCCCCCGCATCCCCGGCGGGGGTCATCGGGCCACCAGCCTGCGCCCGAGGGCATCCACGTCGCCGGCCCCCATCAGGAGGCACAGGTCGCCCTCCCGCAGAAGTCCCCGCAGCACCGTCTCGGCCTCGGCGAAGCCGGGCAGCCAGTAGACCGAGCGCCCGCCCGCCTCGCCTGCGGCCGCCTCGGCGATCATCAGCCCGCTCACGCCGGGATGCTCCCGCGCCCGCTCCCTCGCCGGGTAGACGTCGAGCACGACCACCACGTCGGCGGCCACCAGGGCGCGTCCGAACTCCGACGCCAGCAGGGCTGTGCGGCTGTAGAGGTGGGGTTGGAAGACGGCCACCAGCCGCCGGTGGGGCAGCGTCCTCGCCGCTGCGAGGGTGGCGGCGATCTCGGTCGGATGGTGGGCGTAGTCGTCATACAGGCGGGCGCCCGTCGCGCTCTCCCCGAGCGCCTGGAAGCGCCGCCCCGCCCCGCGGAAGCCGGCCAGGCCGGCGATCGCCGCCTGCTCCCCGGCGCCGGCCAGCCGGGCGGCCTCCAGCGCGCCTGCGGCGTTCGTGGCGTTGTGGGCGCCGGGCACCGAGAGCTGCACCTGCAGCCCGTGCCAGTCAAAGCGCGACCCGCCGGCGAGCAGCACCGGATCCACGGCCTCGTAGGCGACCACGGGCCCCTCGCGCAGCTCCAGCAGGTCGGGCCGGTCCCAGACGACGGCCCACTCCGGAGCGGCCAGGAAGCTGCGAAAGGCCTCGCGCAGCTCCCTCAGGGAGGCGAACGTCGCGTGGTGCTCGAGCTCGACGTTCGTGAGGACGGCGATCTCGACGCTGAGGCTCAGCATCGAGCGGTCGGACTCGTCCGCCTCCACGACCAGCCACTCGCCGTCCGTCCACTCGGCGTTCTCGAGGCCCTCGCCGACCGGCGCCCCCACCAGCCACCCGGGCTTCATCCCCGCAGAGCGCAGGGCGTGCACGACCATCGAGGCGGTGGTGGTCTTGCCATGGGTCCCCGCGACCGCGATCGTCCGGCGCAGCGCCGTCAGCTCCGCCAGCAGCTGCGCTCGCGTGCGCTCGGGGATCCCGCGCTCGCGGGCGGCCCGCCTCTCCAGGTTGCTCTCGGGCACGGCGGCGGAGTAGAAGAGCTCCACGCCCCCGCCCGCCGGCAGGTTCTCCTCGCTGTGGCCCACCCGCGGCTCGAGCACGCCGTCGGCGGCGAGTCGCTCCAGATAGGGGCTGCTCGCGCCGTCCGAGCCCGTCACCTCGGCCCCGAGGGCGCGGGCGGCCCGGGCATATCCGCTCATGCCGGCTCCGCCGACGCCGACGAGATGCAGTCGGCGTCCCCGCCAGGGAGCGCCGGAGTCGCTCACGCGGCCGCCGCCTGCAGGAGCTCTGAGGCCACATCCTGCGCGGCATGCGGCCGTGCCAGCGCGCGTGCCGCCGCGCTCATGGCGGCGAGGCGGTGCCGGTCGGCCAGGAGGGCGGCCACCTCCGCCCCCAGGCGGGCCCCGCTCAGCTCCCTGTCGGGTATCACCACGGCGGCGCCCGCATCGGCCATCCAGCGGGCGTTCGCGCTCTGATGGTCGCCGGCGGCCCGCGGGTAGGGGATCAGGATCGCCGGCACCCCGTGGGCCGCGATCTCGAACACAGAGCCTCCCGAGCGGGCGACGACCAGATCGGCCGCCGCCAGCGCCTGTGCGAACTCCGCCAGGTCCAGGTACTCCCGCAGGTCGTAGCCCGCGGGCAGGATGCCGGCGGCGAGCTCGGGATGGTCGCGCCGGCCGCACACGTGCAGGACGCGAAGGGGAGCCCCGGAGAATGCCTCGACCGCCGCCCGGTTGATCGAGCGGGCGCCCAGCGAGCCGCCGAACACGAGCACGCAGGTCTCCTGCGGACCGATCCCGAAATGCCGGCGGGCGCCCTCCCGGTCGCCGCCGGCGGGCACGGGGCGCCCGGTCACGCGGTAGCGGGGTCCGTTGCGCCGATGTGCGGGGAAGGCCAGGCACACCCTGCGGGCGAAGGGGGCGAGCAGCCGGTTGGTGAGGCCGAGGTGGCTGTCGGCCTCGGTCAGGACGAGGGGTATGCGCATGCTCAGAGCGGCCACCCCCACCGGCCCGGCCACATAGCCCCCGCCCCCCATCACCGCGTCGGGCCTCAGGGAGGCGAGCAGGGCCCTGGCGCGGGGCACCGCGACCGCGGCGAGGCGCAGCGAACGCAGCGCCCGCAGGGGGTTCGAGCGGCTGAGCCCCTCCACGGCGAGGGTGTGCAGCTCCAGGCCGGCGGCGGGCACCAGCTCTGCCTCCGCCCGCCCCGACCCGATGAAGGCGACCTGCGCCCCCTCAGCCCGTAGCGCGTCCGCCACGGCCAGCGCCGGCACCACGTGCCCAGCGGTCCCGCCGGCGGCGATCACGATCCTCCTCGGCGGTGCGCTCACCACCCAATCGTGCCGTTTCCCGGCCGCGGGCGTCGGCCGAGCGCCGCCGCCGCGGCGTGACCGCGCGCACGTGCCCGCTGCCGCCGGAGGCGACGTTCAGCAGCAGGCCCATGCCCGCGAGCATCACGATCAGGCTGCTGGACCCGTAGGAGACGAAGGGCAGCGGAACGCCGGTGAGGGGAGCCAGGCCGAGCACGGCGAAGGCGTTGAGTATCGCCTGGGAGACGATCAGGCCCGTCACCCCCACCGCTATCAGGGCGCTGTAGAGGCTGCGGGCGCCGCGAGCGGCGCGCAGCCCGGCGTAGGCGATCAGGCCGTAGAGGAACAGCAGGGAGAAGACCCCGACCATGCCCAGCTCCTCGGCGATGACGGCGAGGATGAAGTCCGTGGGCGCCTCCGGGAGGTAGAAGATCTTCTGCACGGACTGGCCGGGCCCGGCCCCGAACAGGCCCCCCGAGCCGATCGCGATCTGGCCCTGGACGGCCTGAAAGCCGCTTCCGGAGGCGTGGGCCCAGGGGTCCAGGAAGGACGTCAGACGGGCCCGGGCATAGGGCCGCGCGAGGGCGTAGACGAACACGAGCCCGAGGACGGTGCCCGCCATCATGCCGAGCTTTCGCATCGGGATCCCGGCCGCCACCAGCATCGCGCTGATCGTGAATGCGATCACCAGGGCGGTGCCGAGATCGGGCTGGGTGAAGATGAGCAGGCAGGCCGATCCGACCACCACCAGCAGCGGCCTTGCCAGCTCGCGCAGGTCGTGGACGCGCTGGGGCCGTCGCGCGAGCAGGGTTGCCGAGTAGAGGACCAGGGCGAGCTTCATCAACTCGGACGGCTGGAACTGGAACTGCGGCGGCCCGAGCCAGCGCCGCGCCCCGTTGATGCTGACCCCCACATGAGGGATGTGGACCGCGAGCACCAGCACGAAGGACACGAACAGGAGCGGGGAGGTGATCAGGTGCACCTTCGAAACACCGTCTCGTGCCAGCAGCCGCATCACGACGAGCCCGATCGAGCCGTAGACGACGAACTTGATGAGGTATCCGCTGCCGTTGCCGTGCCCCTGCAGCAGGGTGGTGGCCGAGGAGGCGCTGTAGACCATCACCGCCCCGAAGGCGAGCAGGCACATCGTCGCCGTCAGCAGGATCCGGTGCTCGAGCGATCGCCCACCGTTGCGGGGGGAGCGGGCACGGGCTCGCTTCGCCCGGGCCCCTGCTGGCGCGGCTGATGGCATCCCAGCTCATTTCGACGCCACAGCGTCGAAGCCTGCGCCGGGATCCGGGGGGTGGCTAGGCGCTCACGGAGGCGCCCTCGGCGGACCCGGCGGAGCCGTTGAAGTCGGGGCTGGCCGGGCCATGCCTGCGATCGGACCCCGGCTCAGACGCCCCTGCTCTGGCGGTAGATCGTGAAGCCGATCGCCCCGCAGATGGAGGCCACGATCCAGAAGCGCAGGATGATCTTCGTCTCCGACCAGGCCTTCAGCTCGAAGTGGTGGTGGATCGGAGCCATCAGGAAGATCCGCCTTCGTGTCATCTGGAAGGAGATGACCTGGATCACGACCGACAGGGCCTCGATCACGAAGATGCCCCCGAGCAGGATCAGCAGCACCTCCGTCTTGGTCATGATCGCCAGCCCCGCGATCGCCCCTCCGAGCCCCAGCGAGCCCGTATCCCCCATGAAGATGGTGGCCGGGAAGGCGTTGAACCAGAGGAAGCCGATGCACGCCCCGACCAGGCATCCGGCGAGCATCGCCAGGTCGAAGTCGCCGGCCAGGAAGGTGATCCCGATGTAGGCCAGCAGGACGATCGCGGCGCACCCCGCCGCGAGGCCGTCGAGGCCGTCGGTCAGGTTCACGGCGCTGGTGGTGCCGGCCACCACGAGGTAGATCAGCAGCGGGTACAGCGGCCCCAGATCGATGTGGTAGTCGACGAAGCGAAGCCACAGCGTCGAGGGCAGGTGGGCCTGCTCGTGGGCGATGTACCAGAGGCCCAGCGATATGGCGATCGTGACGCCCAGCTTCGTGCGGGCGCGCAGGCCCAGCGAGCGGCGCCTGACGAGCTTGACGTAGTCGTCTGCGAAGCCGAGCAGGGCGCAGGCCAGCGCCGCCCCGAACACCCCTACCGAGCGCCATTCGTAGTTGGTCAGGATCAGGAAGGGGACCGAGACCGCCAGGAAGATGATCACGCCGCCCATCGTCGGCGTGCCGGCCTTCTGGTGGTGCCCCTCCGGGCCGTCCTCCCGGATGTGCTGGCCGAACTCCCGCAGGCGCAGGAACTCGATGAACTTGGGGCTCAGGAAGATGCAGATCAGCAGCGCCGCAGTGCCCCCGAAGAGAATGCGGCCCATTCAGCCCTTCCCCGGCCCGCTGAGGACCCCCCGGGAGTCTCCAGCAGCCGCCTCCCGCAGGGCGTCCGAGACCCGCTCCAGGCCGACTCCACGCGAGCCCTTCACCAGGACCGTGTCCCCCTCGACAAGCAGATCCCCCACCAGCGCCGCGGCCGAGGCCGCATCTCCCACCGAGTGGGTGAGGCCGCCGTGGCCCGCGGCCATCTCCGCCGCCAGCGGCCCCACGGTGACGAGCACGTCCACCCCCCTCTCTCGTGCGTGGAGGCCGATCTCCCGGTGCAGGCGCCCGGCCTCGGGGCCGAGCTCGAGCATGTCACCGAGCACGGCCACACGCCGTCCCGGGGCGGTCTCGGCGAGATCGTCGATGGCTGCGCGCACGGACATCGGGTTGGCGTTGTAGCAGTCGTCGATCAGGACGACGCCGCCGGCCAGCAGCTGGCGCTGGCCCCGCATCGCCGAGAAGGTCACCTCCAGCGGGCCCTCGGGGGTGTGGCCGAGCGCCCGCGCGGCCGCCACGGCCGCCAGCAGGTTGCTCATGTGATGGCCCTGGCGGAAGGAGGGGCGCAGCGAGATCTCACGCCCCTCGTGGCGGATCAGCACATTGCCCTCGGGGTCGTGCACGGCGAGGGAGACGTCGCCGCCCTCGCCGAAGGTGATCGTGTGCAGGTCCTCGCGCAGGTGCCCGGAGAGCAGGGGCTCGCCGGCGGGTACCACCACGGTCGCCCCGGCACGCATCCCGGCGATCAGCTCGGCCTTGGCGGCGGCTACCGCCTGCAGCGATCCGAGCAGCTCGAGATGGGCCGGGCCGACGTTGACGACGACGCCCACGTCCGGGGCGGCGATGGCGGTCAGCTCGGCGATCTGGCCGGGCCCCCTCATGGCCATCTCCAGCACGACCGCCTCCACGCCCTCCGGTGCGGCCAGCAGGGCGAGGGGAAGCCCGATCTCGGTGTTCAGGTTGGCCGGGCTGGCGGAGGTGCGCATGCCCCGGCCGAGCAGGGCGGCGAGGATGTCCTTGGTGGAGGTCTTGCCGGTCGACCCGGTGACCGCGACGACCTTCGCTCCGCTGCCGGCGAGCTCCCGGCGCCAGGCGCCCGCCAGGGCGTGGAGGGCCGCGAGCGGCTCGGGGTGGGCGAGCACCGCGCCCGGTTCGGAGGATCGGGCGGCCGCCTCGGCGTGCTGGGGCGAGACCAGCACCCCCCAGGCCCCGGCGGCGAGCGCCTCCCCCGCGTGGACGCCTCCGTCGGTCCTCTCCCCGGGCAGGCCCACGAACAGCTCCCCGCTGCGGGCCAGGCGGGAGTCGACGGCGGCGCCCCGCGGCCCGTCGCGGCCCGCGCGCAGCACGGTTGCGCCGGCGATCCGCGCCAGGCGCGTCGCATCCCAGCGCCTCATGCCGCACCCGCCGTGGCCGCCTGCCGCGCCGCGAGCGACTCCCTGGCCACCGTCACGTCGTCGAAGGGCACCTTGCGCCCGCCCGCCAGCTCCTGCCCCTGCTCATGGCCCTTGCCGGCGATCACGAGCACATCTCCCGGCCGGGCTGCGGCGATCGCCTCGCCGATCGCGGCCCGGCGGTCGGGCTCGGTGCGCACGCGGGTCTCGGGGGCGATGCCCGCCACTATCTCGGCGATGATCCGCTCGGGGTCCTCGGAGCGGGGGTTGTCGGAGGTGACGATCGCCAGATCGGCCAGGCGCGCGGCGATCTCTCCCATCAGCGGACGCTTGCCGCGGTCGCGATCGCCCCCGGCCCCGAACACGCAGATCACCCGCCCGCGCCCGCCGGCGAGGTCGCGGGAGGCGCGCAGGACGTTCTCCAGCGAGTCCGGGGTGTGGGCGTAGTCGACCAGCACGGCGAAGCCCTGTCCGCAGTCGACCGGCTCGAAGCGACCCGGCACCCGCACGCCGCCCTCGAGGGCGCCAAGCAGGAGGTCGAGGTCGAACCCGAGCGCGTGCACCGATGCGAGGGCGGCGAGGGCGTTCGCAACGTTGAAGGCTCCCGGCATCGGCAGGAAGACCTCGCGGGTGCCCGCGGGGGTGCTCAGGGTGAAGCGGCAGCCGTCGAGGTCCTGACGCACCCTCGCCGCCGCGTAGTCGGCCGGCTCCCCGACCGCATAGGTCCTCGTCCCGGGGATCTCCTGCGCCAGGCGCCTGCCGTAGGCGTCCCCGACGTTGATCACGCTCACCCCGGGCGGCGGATCGGAATCGGGCAGGAACAGCCGCCGCTTGGCCAGGAAGTACTCGTCCATGCCCGGATGGAAGTCGAGGTGATCCTGGGTCAGGTTCGTGAAGACGGCCGCCGCGAAGCCGATCGAGCGGGTGCGGCCGAGCTCGAGGGCGTGTGAGGAGACCTCCATCGCGCAGGCACGATCGCCCCCGTCGAGCATCGCCCGCAGGTCGGCCTGGAGGTCGATTGCCTCGGGCGTGGTCCGGGCAACCGGCCGCTCCCGCCCGCCGACGACGGACTTCACCGTCCCGAGCAGCCCGCACTGCATTCCGCAGGCCTCCAGGAGGCGGCGGGCGAGGTAGGTGGTGGTCGTCTTGCCGTTGGTCCCGGTCACCCCGATCATCGCGAGCTCTTGGGACGGATGCCCATAGAAGCAGGCTGCCAGCGGGGCCATGGCCGCGCGCACCGACGGGACGACGATCTCGGGCACGCCGAGGTCGAGATGGCGCTCCACCACGAGCGCGGCCGCTCCGGCCCTCACGGCCGCCGGGGCGAAGTCGTGGCCGTCGGCCGTGAAGCCGGGGACGCAGAAGAACAGCGTCCCCGGAGCGACGGAGCGGCTGTCGTAGGCGAGCGCTCCGATCTCGATCTCGGCGTCCGGGACGTCGCACCCCCTCTCGAGGGCGCCGGCCAGCTCACCGAGCTTCATGGGTCGATCCCCCGCGCGGGCATTGCGTTGAGTCTAGTTTCCGCCCCCGAAGGAGCCCCAAGCCCCGGGATCTGAGGGCTATCCGGGCGGTACGCCCATGTATGGCAGGGCGAAGCTCATGATCTGCCCGAAGGCAGGGGCCGCGACGGTGCCGCCGTAGATCGACCCCACCTGGGGTTCGTCCACGACGACGGCGCACAGCAGCTTGGGGTTGGCCGCGGGAGCGAAGCCGATGAAGGAGGCTATGTAGGCCGTCTTGGAGTATTCGCCGGTCGCCGGGTCGATCTTGCTCGCCGTGCCGGTCTTGCCTGCCAGGGCGTAGCCGGGGATCGACACCTCGCTGGCCGTGCCTCCGGCAGCGAGGACGCCTTCGAGCATGTGCCGCAGCGCCGCGGCGGTGGCGGCGGAGATGATCCGGTGCCCCGCGGGCAGCCGTCTTGGGCGTCCCGCGACGGAGGCCACGATGTGGGGCGAGCGCAGGATCCCGCCGTTGGCGATCACCGAGTAGGCGGTGGCCATCTGCATCGGGGTCACGAGCTCGCCCTGGCCGATCGGCAGGTTCCCCATCGAGGAGCCCGAGTAGCGGCTCAGGGGCAGGGTCGCCCCCATTTCCTCGCCCGGCAGGTCCACCCCGGTGCGCGTGCCGAAGCCGAAGCGGTGGACCCAGTAGTTGAAGCGGTCGGCGCCCTCGAGCATGCCGATCTTGATCGCCCCCACGTTGCTCGAGCGGGCCAGGATCTGCGAGGTGGTCAGCGTTTCTTCGCCGTGTTCGGAGTCGTCGTGGATGGTGCGGTCGGCGACCTGGATCTTGTCCGGGATGTTGAAGCCGGAGTCGGGAGTGATCAGGCCCTGCTGCAGAGCCCCCGAGACGGTGACGGCCTTGAACGTGGATCCGGGTTCGTAGTCGAAGCCGACGGCTCGGTCCTGCAGGGATTCCGCGGCCGAGCTCTCGGGATGGTTGGGGTCGACCTGCGGCCAGTTGGCGATCGCGAGCACGGCCCCGCTGCGGGGGTCCATGACGATCGCCGTGGCGTCCTTCGGGCTGAAGGCCTGGGAGACGGCCGCGAGCACGTCTTCGGTGCGCTGCTGGATGTTCGCGTCCAGGGTCAGCGAGATCGAGCGGCCGGGGGCGTCCTGATGGATTTCGGTGATCGACACCGGCTGGCCGATCGCGTCGCTGACGACCCGGCGCTCGCCCGTGCGGCCGTGCAGCAGGCCTTCGGCCGAGTACTCCAGGCCCGCGAGCCCATGGCCTTCGGTGCCCACCACCCCCAGGACCTGCCCCGCCAGGGTCCCGCGGGGGTACACGCGTCGCATCACGGGTGTTCCCGTGATCCCGGGGATCTTCAGCGCCATGACGGCGTCCGCCTGGCGCGCCGGCAGCGCCCGCGCCAGGTAGACGAAGCCGCGCCGTTCGGAGAGCTTGCCGAGCACCAGGGCCTGGCTCTGGCCGAGCAGGGGGGCGAGCCGCTGGGCGGCCGCGAGGGGATCCTTGATCAGGTACGGGTCGGCCGCCAGGTCCCTGGCCGGCTCGGAGACCGCCAGGTCCTGCCCGTTTCGGTCGCTGATCGCACCCCGCTGCGGGGTCACCGTTTCGTATGTGATCTGCTGGTCGCTGGCAGCCTGGCGCAGCGAGGATCCCCGCACGAGGCCCAGGTAGGCGGTGCGCGCCGCCGCAAGCAGGAGCAGGAGGAAGAAGAGTCCGAAGATGGCCCCGATGCGGCGCTGTACGACTACCACGCGCCTACCCTGCCGGCCCCGCCTGGGTGCCGCCGCCTTCCCCCGCCTGGGTGGAGGGGGCGCTCGCCGGGGCACTCGCCGGGGCACTCGCAGATCCCCCTTCGGCGGAAGCCGGGGATGACCCTGCGGAGCCTTCCGAAGAGGCTTCCGGTGAGGCCGGGGTGGATTCGGCGGTGGTCGTGGTACCCGTGCTCGTGGCGGCTTCTTCGCCGGTGGATGGCGTCGTGGCCGCGGATGCTTCGCCGCCTTCCGGCGTGGCGGCCGCGGCGGGATGGGCGGGGGTGCGCAGGGCTTCGGCGGCACGCGAGATGTCGGATCCCGGGTGCGCGGACAGGAAGTGCAGCGCTCCCGGGGAGACGAGATGCATCCCCAGCCCCCGGGCCTCGGACTGGATGCGAACGCCGCTCGCGAGTTCGGAGTTTTCGATGCCGAGAGCCGAGTTCTCGCGCTGCAGGGCGACCTCCCGCACGAGCGCCCGGCCGATCCCCGAGTTCAGCTTGAGCAATCCCAGCTGCAGGGTCACGATCCCTATCAGGGCGAAGGCGACGAGCCCGATCCAGAGGCGGCCGCGGATCAGCCGGTCGAGGAGGGGGTGGCCGGCCAGCCTCTCCAGCCCCCGGATCAGGCCGAGGGCGAGGCCGTCGCGCGCCACCTGGGGCGATGCGGGGGCGCCGCGACGCGCCGGGCCGGAGACCCGCCGGGGGCGGGGCGGAGCGGCAAACGGGCGCGGGGGGGCGATGGAGGGGCGGTGGCGGACCGCGGCGGCGCCTGCGGCGGGGGGCGTCACGAGGCCTGGCCCCCGTCGAGCTTGCGGGCGGCCCGCAGCCGAGCCGATCCCGCCCTCGGGTTGGTGGCGATCTCGTCCGCGCTCGGCACGACCGAGCGGCGCGTCAGCAGGCTCGCCTCCGGCTCGCGACCGCAGACGCACACGGGCAGGTCGGGCGGGCATATGCACCCGCGGGCGCGGTCGGCCAGGAATCGCTTGACGCGCCTGTCCTCGAGGGAGTGGAAGGAGATCGCGGCGAGGACCCCGTCGGGGCGCAGGAGCTCCCAGGCCAGCGGCAGCGCCCGATCGAGCTGCCCGAGCTCGTCGTTGACGGCGATCCGCAGAGCCTGGAAGGAGCGCTTGGCGGGATGCCCCCCGCCGAAGCGGGCCGGGGCGGGGACCGCGGAGTTGATCGTGTCGACGAGCTCGAGGGTGGTCTCGATCGGCGAGCTCGCACGCCGTCTGACGATCGCGCGGGCGATGGCGCCTGCGTGGCGCTCCTCGCCGAAGTCGCGCAGGATGCCGGCGAGGCGGCGCTCGTCCCACTCGGCGACGATGCCGCGGGCGCTGAGCTCCTGGGCGGGATCCATGCGCATGTCCAGGGGAGCCTCGTAGGAGTAGGAGAAGCCCCGCTCCCGCGTGTCCACCTGCATGGATGACATGCCGAGGTCGAAATAGACCATGTCGGCCCGGACGCCCTCGGAGGCGAGCAGGTCCAGCGCCTCGGCATAGCCGGATCGGATGAAGCGCAGCGAGCAGGCAGTCTCGGCGGCCAGGGCGGCGAAGCGCTGCTCTGCCAGGGGGTCCCTGTCGATCGCCACCAGGGTGCCGGAGGGCCCGAGCCGCTCGGCCAGCAGCCGGGCGTGCCCCCCGTCGCCGAAGGTGCAGTCGACCGCGATCTGCCCGGGCTGGGGGTCCAGTAGCCCGATCAGCTCGGAGGCGAGCACCGGGATGTGCGAGGAGGACGCGGCGCCCGCGGGAGCGCGGCGCCCGCGGGAGGCCTCGCGCCGGCCCGAGGAGCCCCTGCGGCGGGCGAGCTCGGGAGTCCCCGCGCTCCTGCTCTCAAGCAGCATCGTCGACACGCGCAGTCACCTCCGCCACGCCGCTCATCAACGTCGATCGGTGTTCGGTCCATGAGACCCGGTCCCAGAGCTCCATGCGGTCCCCGGCCCCGACGACCACCACCTCCTTGGAGAGACCGGCGTACTCGCCGAGGAACCCCGGGATCATGATGCGGCCGGCCGCGTCGAGCTCCGCATCCTGGGAGCTGCCGTAGAAGAAGCGCTCGAGCTCGCTCAGACGCGAGGAGAGGGGCGGCAGCTCGGCAAGGGCCCGCCGGGTGTAGCTCTCGTACTCCTCCGGGCGCCAGACGCCGACGCAGGGCTTGAGGTCGACGGGCATCGCGAGCACCACGCCCTCGGCGAGGGCCGCCCGGTAGCGGGCCGGAACCGTCAGGCGGTTCTTTGCGTCGAGCGTATGGTCGAAGGTGCCTCGAAAGGGGACCACTGCAGAGCTCCCGGACTTGCTTATCGAGCCGAGGTGGAGGAGTGGGAGGAGCCCCTCCACCCCGGCTCGCTGGGCGCGAACATATCCCACTTTCTCCCACAATGCAACCCTATTTGCACATTCTCTCCCACCCGACCCTCCGCCGGCCCCCCAAGGCCCCAGAACGCCCGATTTCACGGGCGAAACGGCCACCTCGGCGCCAGCCGCCAGGCCGCCCGCACATGCAAGGCGCCCTGCAGGAGACGCTTCTGGGAGGGACCTTGCAGGCGCCTGCTTGCGCGGCGCCCCGCCCGCGGCATACGATCGCCTCCCCCCGCGACCCCGAAGGAGCCGCGCCCTTGCCCCCAGCCCACGTCCCGCCGCCCGCGCACCCACCCCGCCATCCGGCGGCGGCAGGGATCCTTGCCGCCCTGCTGGCAGCCATCGCCGTGCTCGTGCTGGCCGCCTGCGGATCCCAGGGCAGCGGCACCGCGGCCGACCCCGCCACCGCCGTGCCGGCCGGGATCCCCCTGTACGCCGGTGCGACCGTCCGCCCGAGCGGCGCCGAGAAGGACGCCGCGCTTGCGTCAGGCCGGGCGCTCACCCATCGCTCGAACCCCTACCTGCCGCTGGTCGCCATCCTGCAGACGCCGGGCTCCCCCGCGCTGGACTACAAGCGCGACGTGTCCCCGTGGCTCGGCCAGCGGGCGGGGATCTTCCTCGCCTCCCTGCGATCGGCGGGCCCGCTCCTGAGCCTGCTCCAGGGAGGACTCCTCGGCGGCGCCTCCTCCGCGGCGTTCCCCTTCGGCCCCGGGGGCGCCCAGGGCGCGATCGTCATGGACACCAGCGATGCCGGCCGGGCCCGGACGTTCCTGAACGGGCAGGCGCGGAGGGCCGGGGCGCACGGGGCGAGCTACCGGGGAGTCGCCTACGAGGTGACCGGGTCAGGCGTCGCATTCGGCCTCGTGGACCGGTTCGCGGTGGTAGGCACCGAGACGGGCCTGAAGGGCGTCGTGGACACGATCCGCGGAGGGCCGGCCCTCGCGCGGGCCAGCGGCTACTCCAAGCTGGCCGCGGCCGCGCCACAGCAGGTCCTCGCGCACGTCTATTACGACCCATCGGCCCCCGGTGCCGCGGGAGGAGCCTCGGGCGTGCTCGCCCTGCTCACCGGGGGGCGCCAGGCCAACCTCTCGCTTGTGCCGGCGGCGACCTCCATCGCGGTCGATGTCGACACCCTCCCGTCGATCTCGGGCAGCGGGACCGGACTGCTCGTGCCCAGCGCCGAAGCGGCCGACGCCCTCTCGCGCCTGCCCGGCGAATCCTGGCTGGCGGCTGGCCTTCCCTCTCCCGGCGCCTCCCTCGGCAACGGGATCAAGGGGCTGCGCGAACTGATCTCGCTGGCCGCTCCGAGCGGAGGGGAATCGGCCGGCGTCGGCACGATCAGCGTCGGCTCGCTGCTGGGAGCCCTCACGGCCCCCCTCGACGCCCTCGCCGCCGGCAGCTCGGCCTGGATGGGCCCCGTGGGGATCTTCGCCTCCGGCACCGGCCTGCTCGAACTGAGGGGGGCGGTGGTGATCGACTCGAAGGACCCCGCCGCCTCGCGCGCGGCTGTGGGCAAGCTGGCAGCCGCCCTGCGCCGGTCGGGGGCGGCCCCTCAGAAGGTCTCGATACCCGGAGCGGATGCGGCCGTGGGTGTGAGGCTCCAAGGCCTGCCGCTGGTGCTGGCGATCGCCGACGGCCGATCCTCCAGCGGCCGCACGGAGCTCGTGCTCGGCCTCGGGGAACCCTCGGTCGCCGCCGCCCTGAACCCCGCGAGCACGCTCGCCTCGTCGGCCGCCCGCAGCGCCGCCGCCGGCACCCTCGGGGAAGGCATCCAGCCGAGCGTGATCGTCAACTTCCCCACCCTGCTCGGGCTCCTGGAAGGGGTGGGCCTCAGCGAAGACCCGTCGCTCACCGGGGTGCTGCCCTACCTGCGCTCGCTCACCACCCTCGCCGGCGGCGGCAGGCAGCTGTCCGGCGGCGTGGAGCGATTCCGGCTCGTCCTGGGCCTGCGCCAGTCCGGCTGAGGACCGCGGCGCCTTCAGGGTTTCGAGGCGGCGGTGTCGATGGCGCGGTAGAACACCGGCGCACCGCCCACGATGCGGTCGACCCCGTAGCGGGAGAGCGTCGGTTCTCCGTCGCCCTGCATCGAGTAGCGGCCGATCACCGAGTCGCGTTCGTGGGTGGACAAGAACCGGGAGATCACCGCCTGGCGGTCGTTGCCGGCGGCTCCCGCCCGGCGGATCGAGTCCAGGACGACGCTCATGGCCTCGTAGCCGTAGAGGGCATAGGGGGTGCCCTCCATGCCGTAGGCGCGCCGGAAGTCTGCGAGCACCCGGCGGGCGGAGGCCGGGTAAAGGCTGGGTGCGAGGACCGGCGTCGTGAGGTAGGTCTGGCCGGCCGCCGGGCCGATCTGGGAGGCGAAGGACGGGCTGACCATCGAGCTCGCGCCGAGCAGCAGCAGCCGCGGTTCGGCGGCGTGCAGCTCGCGCCAGAGGGTCACGGCCCCGGGCCCGCCCCCGCCGGCGAAGAACACGGCCTGCGCTCCGCTGGCCTGCACCTTTTCCACCTCTCCGGCGAAGGTCGCGCCGGCCGGCGTGGCGAGGCTGTCGTGGGCGATGACCCGGATGCCGGCCCGGGAGGCGAGTTCGGCCACGATCGTGGCCAGCGGCGCCTCGAAGGGGTCCTGGTCGTCGAGCACGTAGAGGCGGTGCACCCCCAGGGACCTCATCAGGTCGATCTGGGCGGCCGCCTGGACCGGATCCCCCGGCTGCAGGCGGCCGAAGTTGCGTTTGCCGCTGGGGTAGAACCTTTCCGGCTCGTCCTGGCCGGCATCGAGAGAGGAGGTGAGGCCGACGTATGGGCTCGCCGGGCTGACCTGCAGGATCCCGGCGGCGTTGATCAACGGCAGGGAGATGGCGGTCGCGGCCGAGTTGTAGTCGCCGATGTAGGCGATCGTGCTCGTGTCCTGAGCCGCCGTCTTGGCGTTGCTCGCGCTTTCCCCCGGGCTCCACTTGCCGCTGGCGGGGTTGGCGTCATCGAGGGAGACGTAGGAGACTTTGAGCGAGCCGACCCGTCCGCCGGCCTGGGAGAGGGCCAGCTTCTCGCCGTCGACGATCTGCTGGGAGTTCACGGCCGACTCCCCCTGCAGGGGCAGGCTGGAGTAGACGGTCAGCTGGTTGCCTCCCGTGGTCTCGGAGACCGAGACCGGCACGCCCCCGCAGCCCGCCGCGAGGAGGACCGCGACGGCGAGAGCGGCGAGGCCGACCCAGCGCACGCCCACGAGGGTCTAGCTGCGACGGCCGGGCAGGTAGCCGGAGAGGATCTTCAGCGAGGCGCCGACGAGGATGATCGCGGTGGACAGGAGGAAGGCGTCAAAGCCCTTGGCCCCTAGCGCCCACAGCACGATCCAGACGACCAGGCCGGCGGTGACGGTGAGGATCAAACCCATGGGGGCGGAATCCTAGCTGGCCGATCCCCGATCGGTCGGGGCGAGCCCCGCGGCGAGTGCCTGCACGACCGCTCCGACGGCATCGGCCGGGCTCTCGCTCTCGGCCGCCGCCCGCACCAGCCGGGTGCCCACGATCACCCCGTCGGCTCCGGCCTCGGCAGCCTGGCGCGCCTGCTCGGGGGTTCCGATCCCGAAGCCGAGGGCCACGGGGACGGAGGTGGCGGCCTTGGCCGCCGCGACCACCTCCGCGAAGCGCTCGCTCAGAGCCGTGCGCTCACCGGTCGTCCCGACGACGGAGACGGTGTAGAGGAACCCCCGGGCGCGGGCCCCGATCTCGGCCAGGCGCTCCGGGGTAGTCGTCGGGGCGACCAGCGGCACGAGGGCGAGCCCCTGCCGGTCGCAGGCCGCGAGCACCTCGCCCGCCTCCTCCTGGGGCAGGTCGGGCACGATCAGCCCGCTGGCCCCCGTCCGTGCGAGCCGCTCCACGAAGGCCTCCACGCCCGGCGCGTAGACCATGTTGGCGTAGGCCATGAGCACGACCGGGACGCTCCCGGCCAGGGCCCGGGCCACCTCCATGACCCCTCCCACGCTGGCTCCGCTCGCGAGCGCGCTGGTCGCCGCGGCATGGATGACCGGGCCATCGGCGAGGGGATCCGAGTAGGGCAGCCCGAGCTCGATCACGTCGCCTCCGCCCTGGATGCAGGCCTCGCCGATCGCGACCGACTCCTCGAGGCTCGGGAAGCCGCCCATCACGTAGGGCATCAGGGCGGCCCTCTTGCCGTGTCCGGCGAAGGCGTCGGCGATGCGCTGCACCCCGGTCGTGTCGACCGTGCTCACGCCCCCACCTCGGCCAGGTCCTTGTCTCCTCGCCCGGAGAGGCAGACGAGGTCGAGCTCCCCCTCGGCCTGGGCGAGGACCCAGGCCAGGGCATGAGAGGTCTCCAGCGCCGGGATGATGCCCTCCAGGGCGGTGACCTCGCGGAAGGCCGCGACCGCCGCCCGGTCCTCGACGGCCACGTAACGGGCCCGGCCGCTGTCGCGCAGGTACGCGTGCTGAGGCCCCGCGCCGGGATAGTCCAGGCCGGCAGAGACCGAATGGGCCTGCAGGATCTGCCCCTCCTCGTCCTGCATCACGGCCGACCGGGAGCCGTGGAGGATGCCGGGACGCCCGCCGACGGTCAGAGGAGCCCCGTGGCGACCGGAGTCCAGGCCCTCCCCGGCGGCCTCGACCCCGACCAGCTCGACCTCCTTGTCGGGAATGAAGGCGGCGAAGATCCCGATCGCGTTGGAGCCTCCGCCGACGCATGCGATCACCCGCGACGGCAGCCGCCCCTCGCGCTCGAGCATCTGGGCGCGGGCCTCGTCGCCGATCACGCGCTGAAGGTCGCGGACGATCGACGGGTAGGGGGCGGGGCCGACCACCGAGCCGATCACGTAGTGGGTGGTCTCGACGTTGGTCACCCAGTCGCGGATCGCCGCCGAGGTGGCCTCCTTGAGCGTCCTCGCCCCCGCGTCCACCGGCTGCACGGTCGCCCCGAGGAGCTCCATCCGCTGCACGTTGGGGCGCTGGCGCCGGATGTCCTCGACGCCCATGTAGACCACGCACTCCATGCCCATCAGGGCGCACACGGTTGCCGTGGCGACGCCGTGCTGGCCGGCCCCGGTCTCGGCGATGATCCTCCGCTTGCCCATGCGCCTGGCCAGCAGCACCTGCCCGAGGGCGTTGTTGAGCTTGTGGGAGCCGGTGTGGTTGAGATCCTCCCGCTTGAAATACACGGGACGGCCGAGGCGCTCGGAGATGCGCCGGGCACGGTACAGAGGGGTGGGCCGGCCTGCGAAGTCCCGCAGCAGCACCTCGAGCTCGCCGCGGAAGGAGGCATCGGCACGGGCGGCCACCCACGCCCGCTCCAGCTCCGCGAGGGCGGGCATCAGCGTCTCGGGCACGAACTGCCCGCCGTAGGGGCCGAAGCGGTGCTCGACCCCCTGCTCGGCCGCCCCCGCGCTCACGCCGGCTGACCGACCTCGGACGCCCGCGTCCCGGCCCCCGCGACCGCGGCGAAGAAGTCCCGCATCCGCTGCGGGTCCTTGTGGCCGGGCGCCGCCTCGGTGCCGCTGGCGCAGTCGACCGCGAACGGGCGCACCGTCTCGATCGCCTCGGCGACGTTGCCCGCGTGCAGGCCCCCGCTGAGGATCAGCGGGACCGCGGAGCGCCGCCCTGCGATCAGCCCCCAGTCGAAGGTCTCCCCGGTGCCCCCGCGAAGTCCCTGGGCGGCCCTCTTGACGGGACGGGCGTCCAGCAGGTGGAAGTCGACGTGGAAGCGCTCGATCGCCCTGATGTCGCCCGGGCCGGAGACCTGGGCGGCGCGTATCACCCTCGCCCCGGTCCGCCGCCTGGCCTCCGCGCAGTAGGAGGGGCCCTCGTCGCCGTGGAACTGGAGCATCGTCAGCTCGAGCTCGTCGGCGATCCGCAGGACCGAATCGAGGGGCTCGTTCACGAACACGCCGCACAGCTCGACCCGGCGGCGCAGGGCGGCGACGATCGCCCCGGCCTCCGCCACCGAGCACCTGCGCGGGCTGCCCTCGTAGAAGATCATCCCGAGCGCCCAGGCCCCCAGCCCGGCCGCCAGCTCGGCGTCGGCCAGGTTCGTGATCCCGCAGATCTTCACCCGCGGGCTGCTCTGCCCGGTCGCTGACATGCCCCAAAGGTAGCGGGCCGGCCGGTGCCGGTCCGCTCTAGCCTTCGGGCGAGTTGGCGTTCGGCACCGAGTTGGGCCGGCTGCCGAGGGTGACGCTCACGGTCTTCGGTTCGTAGGTGCCGTGGCCGCTGGCGCGCAGGAGCTTGATCGTGATCGTCTGGCCGGGTTTCTTGGCGGCGATGTCGTTGGACAGGTCTTCGGAGCTGGCCACCGTCTTGCCGTCGACCGCGACGATGATGTCGCCGCCGACCGCGACCTGGCCGTTTTCCACGCTGGTGCTGATCGTCCCGCCTTTGATGCCGGCCTTCTCCGCCGCCGTCCCCTTCTGGACGCTCTGCACGAGGGCCCCGCTCTTGACGGGCAGGTTCAGGGCGGACAGCGATCCGTCGATCGTCAGGGAGGTCAGGCCGAGGTACGCCCCGCGAACCGTGCCACCCTTCTCCAGCTGGGCGATCTCGTTCTTGGCGGTGTTGATCGGCACGGCGAAGCCGATACCCACGCTGCCGCCGCCGCTGCTCCCGGTCTCGATCTGGGAGTTGATGCCGATCACCCGGCCGGCTGCGTCGAGCAGCGGGCCGCCCGAGTTACCCGGGTTGATCGGGGCGTCGGTCTGGATGACGTTGTCGATGGTGAAGCCGTTGGGGGCGGTGATCTGGCGCTGCAGGGCCGAGATGACGCCGGTGGTCAGGGTCCGTTCGAGGTCGAAGGGATTGCCGATCGCGTAGACCGGGTCGCCGACCTGCACTTTGGAGGAGTTCCCGAGGGTGAGCGGGTGGAGGGTCAGCCCGTCGGTGCGGATGCGCAGCACGGCGAGGTCGTTGGAGGGATCCTTGCCGACGACCTGGGCTTCCACGGTCTTGCCTTTTTCGAAGCTCACCGTGACCTTGATCGCATTCTCGACCACGTGGTAGTTGGTGAGGATCGTGCCGCTGCTGTCGATCACGATGCCCGAGCCGGTCGCCGTTCCCTGACGCTGGGATTCCCCTCCGAAGAAGAACGGCGATTCCGTTTTCTGCACGATCGTCGAGGTGACGAAGGCGACGCCCGGAGCGGCCCGCTCGTAGACCTGGTGGGGGGTCAGGCCGAAGCTGCGCTGCGAGGCGTTCGAAGGGGCTACCGGAGCGCCCTGAACCGTGGTGACGGTCGTGCCCCCCCCGTTCAGGCCTCCGAAGGCAGCGATCACGGCGACGACGATGCCGCCGCCGAGGAGGGCGGAGACGAAGGGGATGGCGAACATGCGTTTCATTGCAGGCAAGGATGAATGGCCGGTGTGAAGACCATATAAAGGTGTCCTCAGAAGGACAGAAAGTTGCTCACAGGCCCCTGAGGCTCCTGAGCGCCGCCTCCGGATCGCCTGAGCGCATCAGCGTCTCCCCGACAAGCACCGCCTGCACCCCCCGGTCCTGCAGGCGTGCGAGCTGCCCGGCCTGCGAGATCCCCGACTCCGAGACGACGATCGGCCCGGGCGGGAGAGCGTCCATCAGGCGCTCTGTCCGCTCGAGGTCGACGGTGAAGTCGCGCAGGTCGCGGTTGTTGATGCCGATGATCGACGCTCCCAGCTCCAGGGCCCGCCCCAGCTCCTCGCCATCGTGCACCTCTACGAGCACGTCGAGCCCGAGATCCTGCGCCTCGGCGTGAAGAGATGCGAGCTCGGCGTCGGCGAGGACGGCCACGATCAGCAGGACCGCGTCGGCGCCGGCCTCGACGGCCTCCAGCAGCTGGTAGGGGTCGACCACGAAGTCCTTGCGCAGCAGCGGCAGCCCGCAGGCGGCGCGGGCGGTGCGCAGGTCCTCCAGGGAGCCCCCGAAGTTGGGGCCCTCGGTGAGGACGGACGCCGCGACGGCGCCCCCGCGCTCGTAGGCGTGCATGATCGCGGGCAGGTCCGGCTCCTCGTGCAAGAGGCCCGCCGAGGGCGATCGGCGCTTGAACTCCGCGATCACGCCGACGCCCGGGGCGGCGAGGGCCTCGCGGAACGGCCGCCCCCCGGGATGCTCGGCGCGGGCGAGCGGCCGCCGGCGCCGGCGCCGGTCGACCTCCTCGCGGGTTTCCGCCACGATCCGGTCGAGCACCGTGGCCGTGCTCATGTGGCCGCCCGCGCCGACTGGGGGCGACGGCTCGCGGTCAGGTAGCGCTGCAGCGCATGCGCGGCCCTGCCGTCGGCGATCGCCTCTCGGGCCGCCTGCACCCCCTCGGCGATCGACCGGACGGCACCGGCCGCGTAGATGGCGGCCCCCGCGTTGATCGCCGCGAGGGCCTCCCCCGGGGGTGCGGGAGAGCCCGGCGGCGCCCCCTCCAGGATCGCCCGCGTCAGCGCGGCGTTCTCCTGCGGCGTCCCCCCGCCCGGCTCCTCCCCGCCGGCGTTCACCCCGACCTCCTCGGGGGTGATCACGTATGAGCGGATCTCCCGCCCGTTGACCTCGACCACGCGGGTGGGAGCCCTCGCGGAGACCTCGTCGAGGCCATCCTCCCCCGCGACCACGAGCGCCCGGTCCACCCCGAGCTCGGCCAGGGCGCCGGCCATCGTCTCCAGGAAGGCCGCGTCGGAGACCCCGATCAGCTGGCGGCGGGCGCCGGCGGGGTTGGTGAGCGGGCCGAGCAGGTTGAAGATCGTCCTCACGGCCAGCTCGCGCCTGACCGGGATCACGAAGCGGGTGGCCTGATGGTGGGTGGGGGCGAACATGAAGCCGAAGCCGGCCTCCTCGATGCAGCGGGCGACCTCCGCCGGGGTGAGGTCGATGCGGGCGCCGAGAGCCTCGAGCAGGTCGGCCGACCCGGACCTGCTGGTGGCCGAGCGGTTGCCGTGCTTGGCCACGGCGCAGCCGGCCCCGGCCGCGATCAGGGCGGCCGTCGTGGAGACGTTGAAGGAGCTGCGACCTCCCCCGGTGCCGGCCGTGTCGAGCAGGTCGTGGCGGTCGACCGGAACCCTTGCCGCGAGCTCCCGCATGGTGCGGGCGAGCCCGGCGAGCTCCTGCACGGTCTCCCCCTTCGTCCTCAGGGCGATCAGGAACCCGGCGATCTCGATCTCCGAGGCCTCGTCGTGCATGATCTCGGCGAGCACCTCCGCGGACTGGTCCTGGGTCAGGTTCCGGCCTGAGGCGAGCGTGTCGATGGCCCGCGTGAGGATCGGGTTGGGCATCAGGGCGCACCCGTGCCGGCGCCGTCGCTCAGGAAGTTCGCCAGCAGCTCCCTGCCCTGTTCGGTGAGGATCGACTCGGGATGGAACTGCACCCCCTCGGCCGGCAGCTCCCGGTGGCGCAGCGCCATCAGCACCCCGCCCCCGCGGGCGGACTCCTCCAGGCAGTCCGGGAGCCGGTCGTCGACGACCAGGGAGTGGTAGCGACCGACCGTCAGGCTCCTGTTCAGGCCGCGGAAGATCGTGCGCCCGTCGTGCTCGATCGTGGTGGCCTTGCCGTGCACCGGCTCGTGCAGCCTGACGACCCCCCCGAAGGCCTGCGCCATCGCCTGGTGGCCGAGGCACACGCCGAGGGTCGGGATCCCGGCCTCCGGCAGGCGCCGGACGACCTCCAGGCTGATCCCGGCCACGTCCGGGGTGCACGGCCCCGGCGAGACGACGCATCGTTCATAGCCGGCGTCGAGCAGCTCCTGCACCCCGGCCCGATCGTTGCGCACAGTGTCCACCTCCGCCCCCAGCTCCCCCAGATACTGGACCAGGTTGTAGGTGAACGAGTCGTAGTTGTCCAGGACGAGGACCCTCATGGCCAGTCGGTCTGCTCGCAGGCGAGGGCGACGGCGCGGATGGCAGCCTGGGACTTGGCCACCGACTCCTCGTACTCGTATGAGGGGACGGCATCGGCCACGGTCCCCCCGCCCGCCTGCACGTGGACCATCCCGTCCTTGACGACCACCGTGCGGATGTGGATCGCGGTGTCCAGGTCGCCGCCGTAGCTGAGGTAGCCGATCGCCCCTCCGTAACCCCCGCGCTTGACCGGCTCGAGCTCGTCGATGATCTGCATCGCCCGCACCTTCGGGGCTCCAGAGAGGGTGCCGGCCGGCAGCACCGATCGCAGGGCGTCGAGCGCCCCCACCTCGGGACGCAGCGTGCCGGACACCGAGGAGACGATGTGGATCACGTGGCTGTACGTCTCGATCTCCATCAGCTCGTCGACGGTGACGCTCCCGTACTCGCAGACGCGGCCGAGGTCGTTGCGGCCCAGGTCCACCAGCATCACGTGCTCGGCCCGCTCCTTCTCGTCGGCGAGCAGCTCCGCGGAGATCCTGCGGTCCTCCTCCGGGCTGGACCCGCGTGGGCGGGTGCCCGCGATCGGCTTGGTCGAGACGTGGCGCCCGTTGACGGTCAGCAGCGGCTCGGGGCTCGCCCCGGCGACCTGGAAGTCCCCGAAGTCGAGGAAGTACATGTAGGGGCTCGGGTTGACGGTCCGCAGCCCGCGATAGATGGAGAAGGCCTCGACGGGGCTGGGAGCCGACCAGCGCTGGGAGGGAACGACCTGGAAGGCGTCGCCGGCGTGGATGTAGGCGACGATCCGCTGCACGATCGCTTCGAAGCGCTCGCGGGACATGTTCGAGACGAACTCCGGGGCCGGCCGCGGGGCGCGGCCGGGAGCGTGCGCTCCCGGCACCGGTCCGGCCAGAGCGCGGCGGACGTCTGCGATCGTGCGCGCCGCCGACTCGTAGGCCCGCTCCAGATCCGGCTCGGCCTCCAGGTCGGCGTTGGCGAGGATCGTGACGGTGTGCTTGAGGTGGTCGAACACGACCAGAGCGTCGGAGAGCATGAGCGCCATGTCCGGCAGCCCGACCGGGTCCTGGGGCGGCTCTCCGAGGGGCTCGACCGAACGCACGAGGTCGTAGCCGAACATGCCGACCGCACCGCCGGTGAAGGGAGGGGCGTCCTGCATCGGAGCCTGGTCGTAGCGGGCCAGGTGCTTCATCGCCAGCGCGTAGGGGTCGCCGCCGTCGGCGAGAGACCAGCGCAGGACCGCCCGCGGCCGAAAGCCGATGAACGACCAGCGCCCGACCCTCTGTCCCTGCTCGGCGGACTCGAGCAGGAAGGCGGGCTCTCCCGGGGCCAGGGCCCTCAGCTTGAGGAAGGCCGAGACCGGCGTCTCGCAGTCCTCCACGAAGCTGACGCTGAGCGGGATCAGGTTGTGCGAGCGAGCGAGGGCGCGGGCCGCATCGATTCCGGGCCGGACGCCGATGGCGTCCTGGGACCCTGCCTCGGCGGAGACCTCCGAGGCGCCCTCGGAGGCGCTAGGAGCGGCGGCCATCGAGCACCCGCTCGGCGTCGGTGAGCGAGCGCCCGCGGCTTCGCAGCAGCACGAGCAGGTGGTAGAGGACGTCAGCCGCCTCCTCGTCGACGCGCTCGTCGGACTCCTCCCGTGCGGCTCGGGTCACCTCCTCGGCCTCCTCCATCACCTTCTCCGCGATCCGGGGCGGGTTCTCCAGCAGCTCCACCGTGTAGGAGCCTGCGGGGCGCTCCCGCGCGCGCACGGCGAGGGTCCGCTCGAGGGCGGGCAGCGCCTCGAAGGGGGCACCGGGCGTGAGCTCGCCCCGGTGGAAGCAGGTCCGCTCACCGGTGTGGCAGGCCGGCCCGACCGGGTCCACCAGAGCCAGGAGCGTGTCGCCGTCGCAGTCCAGGCGCAGCGCCCTGACAGCCTGCACGTTGCCGCTGGTCTGACCCTTGTGCCACTGCTCCTGGCGCGAGCGGCTCCACAGGTGAAGCTCACCGGTGTCGCGGGTGCGCGCAAGGGCCTCGCTGTTCATGTATGCGAGCGTGAGGACCTCGCCGGTCGTCCAGTCCTGCACGACGCAGGGAACGAGTCCGTCCTGGTCATAGGAGATCAGCCCCTCGAGGAGATCGCCGCCCTTGGTGCCCATGCGGACGATTGTAGGTACCGCCCGAGCCTGGCGGTTTCAGACACACTGGCCGGATGCGGGACGTTCTCGACCGTGAGCTGCTGTTCGTCACCGGCAAGGGAGGCGTCGGCAAGACGACGATGGCGGCGGCCTTCGGCCTCCTCGCCGCGCGGGGCGGGCGCCGGACGATCGTGGTCGAGGTCGGACAGCAGAGCCGCCTGCCGGCACTCTTCGGCGTGGCGCCCGCCGCCCCGGGCATGCGCACGCGACTGGGCGAGGGCCTCTCCAGCATCACCGTCGACCCGGACAGGGCGCTGCTGGAGTGGCTCCAGCACCTCGGCGGCCGGATCTCGGGGCGGATCCTCGCCTCCAGCGGCACCTTCCAGTACTTCGCCGCCGCGGCCCCCGGGGCGAGGGAGCTCGTGACGATGGTCAAGCTGTGGCAGCTGGCGCGCGGCCGCCGCGGCAGCCCGGGAGAGCTCGTGGTGGTCGATGCTCCGGCGACCGGCCACGCCCTGGGGATGCTCCGCTCCCCGCAGACCTTCGGGGCGATCGCCCGCGTCGGACCGATCGCCCGCCACACCGCCGAGATCGGCGAGCTGCTGGCCGACCCGGGACGCAGCGACTACCTGGCGGTCGCCCTGGGCAGCGAGATGGCCGTCACGGAGGCGCTCGAGCTGCAGGACGGCCTGCGCTCGACGCTCTCGCGCGACCTCGCGGCCGTGGTCGTCAACGGGCTTCTGCCGCGCCGCTTCACCGCGGCGGAGATCGAGCGCGTCGGGGCACTCGGCGGCGGCGCTCGACCCCGTACCGCAGCGACTCGCCCGCAGGGACGGACGAGTCCGGCACAGGTCACCAGGGCGGCGGTGAGGGCCGCCCGCGAGGTGCACGACCGCTCGCGCTTACAGCACGGCCAGGTCGAGCGCCTGCGCCGGCGCGGCTTCGAGGTCCTGCCGGTGCCGTTCATGTGGCGTGCCGTGATCGACCTGCCGGCGGTGCAGGCAATCGCCGAGCGCCTGTCCTCGCGGCTCTGAGCCCCGCGCGGGCTAGGTGATGCCGAGCCGGTCGAGCAGGCTCTCGTCCGCCCGCCAGTCGCGCCGCACGCGGACCGAGAGGTCCAGGTGCACACGGCTGCTCAGCGCTCGCTCGAGCTCCCTCCTGGCGGCCGTGCCGATGGCCTTGATCATGCGCCCGTGGGCGCCGATCAGGATCCCCTTCTGGGAGTTGGTCTCGACCCAGATCAGCGCCCGTACGCGGGTCAGGCCCGGGCCTTCGGCGGTCATCTCCTCGACCACGACCTCGACCGCATGTGGCACCTCCTGGAAGGTCCGCTTGATCGCCGCCTCGCGGATCAGCTCTGCGACCAGCAGCTCGGTGGGCTGATCGGAGGATGTCCCGGGATCGAACATGAAGGGCCCCTCGGGCATCATCGCCGAGAGGTGCTCCAGCAGCGGGGGAATGCCGGTTCCGCGACGGGCCGAGATGGGAAAGACGTCCCCCTCGAGCTCCAGCTCGGCTGCTTCCTGGAGAGCCGTCAGGAGGGCCGGACGCGAGAGGCGGTCGACCTTGTTGACGGCGATCGCCACGGGCAGGCGGGCGCGGGCCAGGGCCTGGGCGAGGAAGCGGTCGCCCGGTCCCACCCCCTGCTCGCCGTTGAGCATCAGCACGGCGGCGTCGGCGCCCTCGAGCTCCTGCTGGACGCGCCGGGCCATGCGGGCGGTGAGGGCGTCCCGCGGGCGCTGGACTCCCGGCAGGTCGACGAGCACGAGCTGGGTGTCCCCGCTCTGGGCGACGCCGCGGATCGCCCGCCGGGTCGTCTGGGGGCGGTCGGAGACGATCGCGACCTTCTCCCCCACGACGGCGTTGACGAGGGTCGACTTGCCGACGTTGGGCCGTCCGGCCAGGACCACGAAGCCGCTGCGGGTCATGAGCGCGGGGCGGCGAGCAGGTCGCGCTGCAGCGCGAGCATCTCGCCGTCGTCGCGGTCGTGGTCCATCCCCAGCAGGTGCAGCATGCCGTGGACGATCGCCTCGCGCAGGTCGGCCGTGTGCTCGGGGCAGATCACGATGTCCCCGAGCTCCCGCGGCTGCCCGGGCAGGAGCCGTGCCCCGTCGATCGGGAAGGAGAGCACGTCGGTCGGCTGCTGGCGGCCGCGATGCTCTGCGTTGAGCTCGGCGATGCGCCCGGCCCCCACGTACTCGATGGCGACGTGCCCGTCATGCACCCCACGCGCAGCGGCGGCCAGCTCGCAAAGTCGCCCGACCTCCTGCCGGGACGGGGCCCCCCTCACGGAGGATGCTCCGAGGACCTCGACCTCGATCATCGCCCTCAGGCGCTGCGAATCGCGGACCGCCCGGGTCCCTCGGCGCGTTCCCGCCCGGGCGCCCCGCCGCGCGAGCCCTGTCCGGAGTCCTCGCGCTGGGAATGGGCGTCGTAGGCCTCGACGATGCGCTGAACGAGCTTGTGGCGGACCACGTCCTGGCCTCCGAAGCGCACGAACTCGACCCCCTCGACCTCGTCGAGGATGTCTCCGACGACGATCAGGCCCGACTGCTGCTCGCGGGGCAGGTCGACCTGGGTGACGTCCCCGGTGACGACCATCCTGGAGCCGAAGCCCAGCCTGGTGAGGAACATCTTCATCTGCTCGGGAGTGGTGTTCTGGGCCTCGTCGAGGATCACGAAGGAGTCGTTCAGCGTGCGCCCGCGCATGAAGGCGAGGGGGGCGATCTCGATCACCCCCCGGTCGATGTGCTGGGAGACCTTCTCGGGGTCGAGCATGTCGTGCAGGGCGTCGAAGAGGGGACGCAGGTAGGGGTCGACCTTGGCCATCAGGTCACCCGGCAGGAACCCGAGCCGCTCGCCGGCCTCGACGGCGGGGCGGGTGAGGATGATGCGATTGACCTCGTGGCGGGAGAGGGCCGCGGCGGCCATCGCCACGGCCAGGAAGGTCTTGCCGGTCCCCGCCGGTCCGACCCCGAAGGTGATCGTGCTGCGCCGGATCGAGTCGACGTAGCGCTTCTGGTTGACGGTCTTGGGGGCGACGCGCAGGCCCCGGTGGCTCCAGACGATGTCCTCGAGCACCCGAGCCGGTGATTCGTGGGCGTCGAGGGCCCCCGTGACGGCGGCGATCGTCCCCGGGCCGATCTGATGGCCCCTTGCGATGAGCTCGGAGAGCTCGCGCACCACGCGCTCCCCGACGAGGGTCTCGCTCTCCTCCCCCTCGAAGGTGAGCAGGTTGCCGCGCAGGAACACCTTGCAGTCGAGGTGGGCCTCGAGGGCCCGCAGGACCACGTCCTGGCTTCCGGCCAGCTCGGCGGCCACTTCGTTGGAGAGCTCTATCTGGGTCCTCATCCCTGCAGGGCGGCCCTCACGAACCCGGACACCCGCTTGCCGTCCGCGCGACCGTCCACCGCGGCCATCACCGTCCGCATGGCCGTCCCCATGTCCTTGGCGGAGGAGGCTCCGCTGTCGGCGACGGCCTGCTCGACGATCGCCTTCAGCTCCTCGTCGGAGAGCTCAGCCGGCAGGTAGCCGCCGATCAGCTGCGCCTCCGCCTCCTCCCCGACGGCGAGCTCCTCGCGCCCCGCCTCGCGGAACTGGCCGGCGGCCTCGAGCCTGCGCTTGCGCTCCCTGCGGAGCACGGCGACCTCGCCGCCGCCGCCCTCCTTGGCCGCCTTCTGAAGCTCGGACATCACGAGCCTGAGCGCCCCGACCCTCTCCTTTTCGCCGGCGCGCATCGCACCCTGAAGGTCGGTTTTGATCTGCTCCAGTATCGCCATCTTCATCCAGGATACGCCCGGTCGCCCACGGACGGGGAGACAAAGTCGTAAAGAGGCCTCCGGGTCACTCTGTGTCGAGCGGGGTGGCGCTGCCCAGACGCCCCGGCGAGGCGGGGTCACGGCCGAACACCAGGGCGACGTTCCAGTCGGCCAGCAGGCGCAGCCGGCGCCCGATCCCCGGCATCAGCAGCAGGTGGTATGTGCGGGCGATCAGCCAGGCCGGAAAGCCCCGCCAGCGTATGCCGAGGGTGATGGCGACGGCCTGATTTCGCCCCAGCTCGGCGACCACCCCTCTCATGCGGTAGGAGAACGGGCGAGGGGGCCTGCCGGCGAGAGCGCCGGCGACGTTGCGGGCGACGAGCCTGCCCTGGCGGATGGCGTGCTGGGCGGTGGGCGGGCAGGGCGCCCCGCCGCGGGAGGCGTCCGGGACGGCGGCGCAGTCCCCGAGCGCCCACACGGCGGCGCCGCGGCCGCTGGATGGTGCAGGCAGCGAGCCGGGATCGACCCGCATCGTGCGGTCCACCACGATCCGCCCCTGGGGGTCCAGAGGCAGGCCGAGGCGGGCCACGGCCGGGCTGGGCTTGACCCCGGCGGTCCACACGACCGTCCGCGCCGACACCATCTCCCCGTCCGAGAGGCTCGCCGTGCGGGCGGTCACCTCCCGGAGGGTGGTGCCGGTGAGCACCTCGATCCCCCGCCGCTGCAGCTCCAGCTGCGCGAACCGGGAGAGGCTCGGCGGCACCTCCTGCATGATCCGGTCCCTCGCCTCCACCAGGACCCAGCGCATCCCCTGCGAGCGGCAACGGGGATACAGCTCGATGGCCTGGGCGGCGAAGTCCTGCAGCTCGGCCAGCCCCTCCACCCCCGCGTATCCGGCGCCGACGAAGACGAAGCCGAGGTACTCGCCGCGCATCGCCGGGTCTTGCACGGACTCTGCGATGTCCAGGCAGCGAAGCACCTGGTTGCGCAGTGCGGTGGCGTCGGAGAGGGACTTGAACCCGATCGCGTGCTCGGCGAGGCCGGGGACCGGCAGGGTCCGGGAGACGGATCCGAGGGCGACGATCAGGTGGTCGTAGTCCAGCTGCACCCGCTCCCCGTCGATCCGCTGCACGGTCACCGTGGCCCTCGCCGGGTCGGCCTCGGCCACCTCGCCGATCAGCAGGTCGGTACGGCGCAGCTCGGTGCGCAGCGGCACCACCACGTGGCGCGGGTCGAGGGTGGCACCCGCCGCTCCCGGCAGCAGCGGCGTGTAGAGGAGGAAGTTCGAGCCGTTGACCAGCGTCACGCGGGTGCTCTGGGCCGGCAGCAGGCGCTCGAGGGCGCGGGCGGCGTAGAAGCCGCCGAATCCGCCTCCGGCGATCACGACCTTCCAACCCACGGGGAGAGAATAGGGTGCAGGCCGTGAACCGCACCCTCTACGAGAAGGCCCTCGCCCCCTTCCTCGCCGAGACGCGCCAGCTGCGCCCGCCCGGCACGGAAGTGATCGACGCCCACACCCATCTCGGCCTGGACGAGGACGGCCGCTCGCTGACCCTCGAGCAGCTGCTGGCCCAGCTGGACGCCGCCGAGGCGCGCAGGGCGTGCGTGTTCCCCCTGCACGACCCCGAGCGCCGGCCCTCCTACAGCCTGCCCAACGACCGTGTGCTGGCCTGGGCCGCCGAGAGCGGGGACCGGCTGGTCCCCTTCTGCCGGCTGGACCCGACCGAAGACCCGCTGGCGGAGTGCGAACGCTGCGTGGCGGCCGGCGCCCGCGGCATCAAGCTGCACCCCCGCGCCCAGGACTTCGACTTCGACGGCGGCCATCTGGACGAGGTCTTCAAGCTGGCCGAAGCGGAGGCCCTGCCGGTGCTCATCCATGCGGGGCGCGGCCTGCCCCCCCTCGCGGAGGGCCTTGTCGATCTCGCCCTGCGCCACCCCCAGCTGGTCCTGATCCTCGCCCACGGGGCGATCTGCGACCAGGGGATCCTCACGACCCGCCTGGGCGATCATCCCGGCGTCCTCTACGACATCTCCTGCTTCTTCACGCTCGACGTGATCGAGCTGCTCGCCCGCGCCCCGGCCGAGCGGATCGTCTTCGCCTCGGACCCCCCCTACGGGCTTCCGGCCACGACCCTGTACATGGCCCTGCGGGTGGCCAGGCAGGCCCGGCTGGACGAGCAGACGACGAAGGGGATCCTCGGGGGGACGATGGCCGCCCTGCTGGACGGGCAGGGGCTGCCCGCCACGACCCCGCCGCGGCGGGGTCCCTCCATCAACCTCTCGGGGCGGCTCGCGCGGGTGTACGGATACGCGAGCCTGGTCGGGCCCGCCCTCTTCACCGGGGTGGTGGAGCAGGCGCGGGCGATGCTGGACATGGCGATCGCGGCCTGCAGGGACCCCGAGCCTGCGGACGTCGGGGAGGCGCTGGAGACGATGGGGGCGGCGCTGGAGGCGGCGAACGTGCTGCTCGAGGAGCCCGACGGGGTGCGGGCGGCGATCGACCTCGTCTATCGGGCCAACGTCAGGGCATCGACCGAGATCGTCGACGGGAGCTGATCAGCCGGCCGCCAGCCACACGGCGGCCCATCCTCCGCTGAGGCGCCGGCTGCGCTCGCGCAGCCCGAGCCGGGCGGCGAAGGCCGCGGCGACCTCCTCGACCTCCGGTTCCAGCAGGCCGCCCGCGATCAGGTGGGCCGGAGGCCCGGGCAGGCTCTCGGCCATCTCTAGCAGCAGCGGCCGCAGGAGGTTGGCGAGCACGATCACGGGCGTTCGGGGCCCGGGCGCCGGCCAGGGCAGCTCCTCGCTGCGCAGGTCGAAGCGGCGGACCTCGAGCTGCACCCCGTTGCGGGCGGCGTTCTCGGCGGCGGCGCGGACGCTCTCCGCCTCGTTGTCCAGGCCGAGCAGGGGCCCGTAGCCGAGCAGCCCGGCGGCGATGGCCAGAACGCCCGAGCCGGTGCCGACGTCGAGGACGGGGGCGCGGGGCTGCCCCTCGGCCGCCATCTCCAGGAGCAGCTCGATGCACAGCCGGGTGCTCGCGTGGCCGCCGGTGCCGAAGGCCTGCCCGGGGTCGATGGCGATCTCCAGGAGCCCCCCCTCGCCGGCGGGCGCCTCCCAGGGCGGGCGCACCCGCACTCCGGGAAGGTCCCCGCCGTCGGGGGCCGGGATCGTGACGGGGCGGTGGAAGTCCCTCCAGCGCTCGTGCCAGTCGTCGGGGACCTCGGTTGTGGAGACCTCCACCAGGGCCTCACCTGCGGCGGCCTTCAGGTCGGGCAGGGCCGGCAGCTCCCCGGGGGCCCCGTAGACGGCGTACTCGACGGTGCCGGGGGACGGCTCGAGCTCTTCCACCCCGGTGGGGGTCAGCTCGAGCAGCTCCGCGAGGACGAGCTCCGCCTGCTCGCGACGCACGCGGATGGCGAGGCGGATCACGCGGCCTGGCTGCCGAGGACCCGCCGGAGCTTGGCAAACATCGACTCCTGCGAGCGCAGGTTCTCCGCGGTGAGGCTCTCGTTGAGCTGCTCCAGCAGCTCGCGCTGGTCCTCTCTGAGGCGCCGCGGGATGACGACGTTCACGACCACCCTGAGGTTCCCGCGCCGGCCGCGCCTCAGCCCGGGCATGCCCTCCCCGCGCAGGGTCAGCACCTCGCCCGGCTGGATGCCGGGGGGAAGCTCGACCTCGGCGGTGCCCTCGAGGGTGGCGACCTCCAGCGTCGTCCCCAGGGCGGCCAGCGGTGCCGCGACGTCGACGGCGGTTATGAGGTCGTCCCCTTCGCGCACGAAGCGCTCGTCCTCCCCCACGGAGACCAGCACGTACAGGTCGCCCGCCGGTCCGCCCATCTCCCCGGCGTGGCCCCGTCCGGTCAGCCTGATCCGCTGGCCATCGGATATGCCCGCCGGTATCTCGACCTCCTCCTGGCGCCGGCGGGCCAGACGGCCACGCCCGCGGCACTCCCGGCAGGGCTCCCGGGGCACCTTCCCGTCCCCCTGGCAGGCGTCGCAGACGATCGTCCGGACCATCTGCCCGAAGGGCGTTCGTGTCACGGCCTGGAGCTGGCCGCTGCCGCCGCAGCGCTCGCAGGTGTCGATCGGGGTACCGGGCTCGGCGCCGTTGCCGTGGCAGTGCTCGCACCGCTCGATCGCCTCGTAGGAGACCGTCACGGTCGCGCCGCGGGCGGCCTGCACCAGGTCTATCTCGGCAGCGACGGCGAGGTCCCCGCCCTGGGCGGGGCCGAACATCCCCCCGCCGGGACCGCCTCCGAAGAAGGCGTTGAAGAGATCGCCGATCGAGCCGAAGCCCTCGAAGTTGGGGGCGTAGCCTCCCGATCTGAGCCCGTCGTGCCCGTAGCGGTCGTAGGTAGCCCGCCGCTCGGCGTCGGAGAGGATCTCGTAGGCCTCGGCCGCCTCCTTGAACTTCTCCTCGGCCTCCGGGTCGTGGGCGTTGACGTCCGGGTGCAGCTCGCGGGCGAGCAGCCGGAAGGCCTTCTTGACCTCCTGCTCGGATGCGCCCCGCCCGACGCCGAGCACCTCATAGGGATCGCGCGGCATGCCTCGGCTAGTTCTCGGCGTAGGCGTCTTCGACGAACCGGGAGAGCTCCTGGGCGGCCTCGCGGACGGTGGCGATCGCTCCGGCGTAGTCCATCCGCACGGGTCCGATCACCGACACGGTCCCGAGCTTGCGCCGAGGCATCCCGTAGGAGGTCGCCACGACCGCCAGGGAGCGCATCTCGGGGAGCTCGTTCTCGCGCCCGATCCGCACGTAGACGCCGGACTCCCCGAGGGCGGCCCGCAGCACGCTCAGAAGGGCCACCCGCTGCTCGAGCAGCCCGATCAGCTCGTTGACGCGAGCCGCGTCCTCGATCTGACCGGCCTGGAAGAGACGGGCGGTCCCCTCCAGGTAGAGGGCGTCCTCCCCTTCCGCAGCGAGCTCGGCGAAGGCCGGGGCGAAGCGCGCCAGGAACATCAGCTCGGTCGGGGAGAGGCTGGGGTCGCTCAGCCGCTGCTGGAGCATGCGGGCCCCCAGCCCGAGTCCGGCGAGCCTCTCGTTGAGGTACTCCCCGGCCCAACCGACCAGGCCCGGGTCGACCGGCCGCTCGAAGGTGGCCAGTGTCTTGGAGACCCCTCCCGTGGAGGTGATGATCACGACCAGCACCACCTGGGGCTGCAGGGCCAGCACCTCGACGCGGCGGATGGTGGCCGTGTTAAGGGGTGGCGCGGAGACGACGGCCAGCAGGTTGGTCATCTGGGAGAGGGCCTCGGTCGTGGCCCGCATCGCCTCGTCCACCTCCTGGCGGATGAGGGACAGCTCGAGCCGCCTGGGCGGCACCAGGGAGGCCGATCCCGAGCTGAGCAGGCGATCCACGACGTAGCGGTGGCCGGCATCGGTGGGGACGCGGCCGGCGGACACGTGGGGATGGTCGAGCAGCCCGTACTCCTCGAGCAGGGCGAGTTCGTTGCGGACCGTCGAAGGTCCGCAGTCCAGCTCGGGGTCGGCGGCTAGGGCACGTGAGGCGACCGGCTGGCCGGTGCGCAGGTAGTCCTCCACGACCTTGCCGAGGATGCGCTCCTGGCGAGGGGTCAGCATGCCTCTGATTGTAGGCGCCGAGACGACGCCGGCCTCGGGCCCTACAGCTCGACCTCGGCCTCCGCGTTGCGGATGATCTGCTTTCCCCTCTGCTCGGCGACCGTGTCGATGATCGCCCTTCCGTCCGCGAGCTCCCGCACGGTGCCGCTGACCACCACCTCCTGCTCGGGCATCCCCATGCCGCGGAACTGGACCGACAGCCGCTTGAGGTGCTCGGGGCCGCCCGCGGCCTCGGTCTGGGCGCGCGCCACCTGGGCCATCGTCCAGAGCCCGTGCAGGATGCGGCCCGGCAGGCCGACCGAGCGGGCGAACTCCTCGTCGATGTGGATCGGGTTGAAGTCGCCGGAGGCGCCCGCGTAGCGAACCGTCAGGTACCTGTCGGGGGTGACCCTCACCTCTGGGATCTGCTGGCCCACCTCAAGCTCGGGCATGCCTCACACTCCTCGGACGATGTTCGTCCAGGTCCCGCGGCAGACCTGCTCGCCGCGCTGGTTGGTCGAGATCGACTCGAACACGTAGTAGCCGCGTCCGTCCTCTTCCCGGATGTCCTTGACGCTCGCCACGGTGGAGATCTCGTCGCCGGCGACGACGGGCTGGCCCCACTCGAACTCCTGGCCTCCGTGGACCATCATCGCGAAGTTCAGCTCGATCTCAGGGTCGAAGATGGGCGGGCCGACCGCCGGAGCGCTGTAGACCACGGCGAACATGGGAGGCGCCACGAGGTCGGCGTATCCGGCCGCCCGAGCCGCCTCGACGTCGAGGTGCACCGGGTTGGTCTCACCGACCGCCCGCGCGTACTCCCTGATCTTCTCCCGCCCGACCGCGTACAGGACGGGCTCGTATCTCTTGCCTACGGCCTTCGTGTTGACTGGCATGGGGCTCCTTGCAGGGGTCTCGGGGTGCCTGCGGCGGGCCAGTTTACGCACACCCAGCCACCTGCGCGTCGAAGGCGAGGCCGCCCCGCGAGCGGCGCATCGTCGCCGGAGGACCCCGGCGCGGCGGTGGCGCCGGGGCAGTCCCGGGCGACGTCTAGAAGGAGCCGGCCCCCGCCCCCACGAGCTCGCCCTCTCCCTCCGCCGGCTCGCTGCGGTCGAGGAACTGGACGGTGTCGGCGACGATGCTCACGGCCTGCCGGCGCTGTTCCTCGGCCGTCTCCCACTCGCGCCACGACAGCCGCCCGTCCACGGCCACCCGGCTGCCCTTGCGCATGTAGGTCGCCACGCTCTCCCCGGCACCTCCGTACACGCTGACGTCGAAGAAGTTGGGGCGCTCTGTGTACTCGCCGTCATCCTCGCGATGGCGGGAGTTGCAGGCGATCCGGATGCTGCACACGCTCGTTCCCGAGGGGAGGGCCCGCAGCTCGGGATCGCGGGTGAGACGTCCCACGAGCACGACGCGGTTGATGTTGAAAGAGGACATCGAGTTCTCCAATGGCTAGATGGTTTGACCCCCCGGGCAGCGAAGGTACGCCTCGCCTGGGACGGTTCTCACGTTCGGCCGGCCGCGGAGGCCCTCGAGGTCGAGCACGAGGATGCGCTCGCCCGCGCCCACCCGCCCGACGGCCCGCTCGAGCGCCCCGCGGGCGGCGGGGTCTGCCAGGTAGAGGACTCCGGCGACGTGACGGCACCTCGCCCATGCCCTGCAGATCCGGTCCAGGCGCTCGGGCGCCTTGACGGTCAGCTCGACCTCGGCGGCCGTCGGCAGGACCGACCCGGGGGCGACCAGGACGAGGTCGGGGCGGTGAAGCACGGATGACCCGTCCGGGCGCACGTCCAGGATCGCGCTCGCATACGGGCCGCCGGGCTCGCGTTCGCGCCGGCGCAGCTCCCCCTCGCCGATGACCTCCGACCCGGGGTAGATGCCTTCCAGCAGGGCGGCAGCCGTTGCGCATGCGATCGCATGGCGGGCGCCGGTGGGACTGACGCGGCCCGAGCGGGCTTCCGGCAGGCCGCCGGCCGCGAGCCCGGCGCCCGTCACCGTGTACAGCGACGGCTCCGCCCGCAGCGGCCGCGCTCGGCGCAGCAGACCGGCTCGGCATGCCGCCGAGAGCCGGCCTCGGGCTCGGTGCAGCCCGCACCCCTCCCGCAGGGCGAGCGCCTCGGCGGTGACCGCCCCCAGGCCTGCCGCCCAGCGCAGAAGGGGGACCGGCTCGGGTGGCCGGGCGCCGATGGCGTGCTCCATCTCAGGACCCCCGCCGCCTCGCCTCGACACGGGTGATGCGGGGCCCGGCAGGCGAGCCCGGCTCGATCACCGCGCACCATCCGGTCGGCAGAGAGCTCAGCCGCTCGGAGGCCAGGACGGGATCCCGGAGGCGGATGCGCGCGGTCTCACCTCCCCCGCGCTGGGCGTCTCGCCCGCCCGCCATCGCGGAGATCAGCTCGGCCGAGGACGGCACCACCTGGCGGTGGGCGATGAGCAGGGTGAGGTTGCCCATCACCTGATCGAGCGTCCGCTCGGCCCCGGGAATCCGCAGGTCCGATAGCTCCTGGGTGCCGAGGAGCAGGCTGAAGCCGGCAGAGCGGGCCCGCCCGAACAGGCCGACGACCCGGCCGGCTGCCAGGGCGGCGAACTCGTCGATGAGCACGACCGCCGAGGCGGGACGCCCCTGCATGGCGGCCACGGCGCTCTGAAGGTCCTGGACGATCCCCGCCCCGAGCATCTGGCTGAGCAGGGGACGGCTGTCGGATTCGAGGCTGAAGTAGAGGACCGCCCGCGAGCGGATCGCCTCGATCAGGTCGGCCCGTGGGGCGCCCGCGGTGTCGGGATCCAGCCAAGGGCCGATGTCGGACTCGGCCAGGATCGCCAGCCGATCCCGCACCCCGGCGAGGTCCTGGCGCTGACGGGCGGTCAGCGAGTCCAGATAGGCGTGGGTCGTCGCGGCGACCGGCTCGGGGAGGGTGCGCGCAAGCAGCTCGAGCCGGTCCGGGTCCAGCTGCTCGACAAGGCGGGCGAGGCTGACCTCCGCGCCACCGGCCCGCAGGGCTCTCACGGCGTGCCCGAGGTAGCGCTGGGCCTGGCGAAGATAGTGGGGCTCGGTGAAGCTCTCCCCCGCCAGGACCCTGTCGGCGATCTCGCTCTCGCTCCCGCGGGCGTAGGGGTTGTAGACGGCCTCCCCCGAGGGGCTCCAGTGCAGAAAGCGCCGCCCGGCGGCCGCGGCGGTCTGTCTGAGCTGATCGCACATGCCGAGGTCGCCCTTGGGGTCGACGACCACCGCCGCCATCCCCCGCTCGATCGCCCGGCTCGCCATCAGGGTCTGCGTGACGGTCTTGCCCGACCCGGTCGCTCCCACGACGAGGGCGTGCCTGCCGCCATGCGCCCCGCCGCCGAAGGGCACCGCCACGCTGCGCCCCGACTCGTCGCGCCCGAGGATCAGCTCGCCTCGCGGTGTCCACCCCCTCCATGCGATCCCCGGGCCGATCGCGCGGCTCAACAGGCGCAGGGCGGCGAGCGGGGTGACTCTCGCCCGCGCCAGCGCGGCTCGTTCGCCTCCGCTCTGGAGGTCCCGTCGCTGCCAGCGGCGCCCGCGCACAGCCGCCGCGAGCGCGCCCGCCGCGAGAGCGGGCGCGGCGCGTGCGAGGACGACGAGCGCGAGGAGGCAGGCCGCCCAGCTCCAGTGCAGCCGCCCTCGGCGCATGAGCCGTGCGGCCACCAGGCCGCAGGGAAGGGCGAGACCGACCTCGATGGCTGTCCGCAGGAGCGTCTGAAGGGGCGCCAGCGGATCCACCGGTCAGACGAGGCGGTAGCCAACGCCCCGCACGCTCACGACCCAGCCGTGGCCGAGCTTGCGGCGCAGACGGCTGGCGTGGCTGTCCACGGTGCGGGTGGATCCCCCGCAGCGGTAGCCCCAGATGGCCCGCAGCAGCTCCTCGCGCGTGAACACCCGCTCGGGCTCGCGGGCGAGATGGACCAGCAGGTCGAACTCCAGACGCCGCAGATCCACCTCGCATCCGGACACCAGCGCCCTGCGCGATCTCGCGTCGACCCGCAGCTCCCCCACCCGGATCGGGACGTCGCAGCGGTGCGTCCGGGCGCTGCGCCTCAGGATCGCCCGCAGGCGGGCACGCAGGGCTTGATTTCAAGTAAGGAATGGCTCTAGAAAGCGGCTTTCCCGGTGGTCATAATCCTTAGCGGGATTTTTCGCGCGTTTTCCGCCCTCCTCGGGCGCGCTTAGCGGGACGACATACCGCGCTTTTGGCTCTGCGATGCGGTTCTTGGTCGCCTGTGTTCGGCTAGATGCAGCGCCCGATAGCGGGACGACGCTGGGACGCGCGCATGATCAGCGTTGACGCGGTTTAGGGCTCCGGCTCGTCTTGTTTCCAGCGCCTCCGGCCACGCTTGCGCAGGAGGGGGCGGCCCAGGACGATGCTGCGACGGTCCGCTTCCCGTGCCTTGAAGCGCTCCAGCCAGCTCTTCACCTCGGCTCGCTTCCAGTAGTAGGCCCTGCCGGTCTTCCCTGCCGGTGGCGGGACTTTGTAGTAGTCCGGCTTGGCAGCCGTGACGCGCTGCATGAGCTTGGGTCGTTCGAGATCGATGTAGTCGGCGACTTCCGTGGCGTCCATGTACTCGTCGCGGATGCTCCTCTCGCCTTGGCCGTGGAAGCGCCGCCCTTCCCGATAGGCGCGGATGTCCGACTTTGCCCAGTGCGCCCCGCTCCACCACATGATCGGTCTGGGGAAGCCGTCGTCGTCCATCTCGTCGCTCTCGGGCGGGAGGTCGAGCACGACCCTGACCATGGCCCGCGAGAGGAGGTCGCCTCGGGAGCCGAGCAGCTCCTCTCGGTAGGCATGCCGCGCGTCTTCGAGCGTCGCTTCCTCGCGCGCGACGCTGAGCGCATGCGGCCACGAGAGGCGAAGGCGGTCGCGGAGCAGTGGTCGGCGACTCGATCAGACGCCGCTCGCCGGGATCTCGACGCTCGTTGACCTCGACCGCCCATGCCTGGTAGTCGCTCGGGTCGAAGGCTCCATCGGCAGGGGCGTCCTCCAGCCACATCCGCAAGCCGATGAGAGGGTCTTGCAGGTCTTTCCCGTGGCCACGGAGGACCTCGCGGTAGAGCGCCCGCTGGGCCGCGTTGCGAGGGATCGGCAATTCTTCGAAGCAGCGCGTAGCCAGCTCCCACGAGTTGTCGAAAGCGGCATAGACCGGGCGGAAGCGCATGGGCAGCTGAGTCTCCTTGTCTGCCTTCTTGAACTCCTCCACGAGCGGCGCCTTCCCCTCTTCAAGGCCGAGGTAGGCCGCTGCCTCGCGCATCGCCTCGACAGCTTCCAGGCGCCTGCGCGCCTTCGCGTCCCGCTCTGTCTCTTGCCCTAGCCGCCCGCCAACGGCATCGCTCAGGGCGCGCTGCATCCGCAGCTGCTGCGCCTCAGGCATCTCCAGGACGCGGTGCAGCAGCAGCCTCCACTCGGCATCGCTCCGCTGGGCGTCTTCGTCGTCCGAGCGCACGGCGAGTATTTCGGGCCCGAGCGCCCGCGACCTCCCGCGGACGAGGCCCCGAGCCAGCCCCTCGGCGCCCGCGCCGCGCATCTCACCGCGTCACAAGCCACCGGGCGGATTGCGGAGGTTTGGGCACGTTTGCGTTTGGCCCCAGTGATCGGCATCGGCTCAACCGCCTCTTCGCTCCCGCCACAGCCTGATGCGCCCCGAAAATCATGCGTGCGCGCTTCCGAACCGGATCTACTATCGGGCCACAGGGGAGCGCTTCGCTGGGTGCCAAGAGGCACTGCAGCCAGCTCCTACTTTTTGTCTTCCCAGTGTTGAGGTTCAATTTTGGGAGCGACCGAGATCGAGGGCCAACCCCTCGTCTTAGGTCGTTTCGTCCACTTTTCCGGGGTGGACCGTCGGCTGCGAACAGAGCAAGCGTGTGGCGCGGGACGGTGTGCTGCCCGGCAGTGATGCGCCTTCCGGGTTCACTCTCTGCCATGAGGGGCAATGCGCGAGCTCTGGACGCTCAAGAGATCATTCAGGCGGGCTGGGGCTGGGCCTCGGCCTTCCCCGTCATCGTCTCCGTGGAGGACGGGTTAGCCCGAGACGCGCGTTCGAGGGAGGTCTCTTGAGCCCTCGCGCGCTTCCATGCAGCCCATCAGCTTCTCGTAGATTCCCCTCTTCACGCCCTGAAGTCGGAGCGCGCCACCAAGCGTCTGCCGGTTGGCTTGGATGCGCTCTGCGACCTCCTTCTGGCGTCCAGGGACGGCATCGAACACCACCTCGAAGAGGCCTAGATCCTTGAGCACCGCGCAGGCAACCTCATCAGCGATGATCTCGTCAGCGGCGACGTAGCGCTCCATGTAGTCTGGGTAGCCATCCTCAGCCTCAGCGCTAGATGAGGTCAAGAAGTCATAGCTCTCGTCCCGCCACTCCTCGGGAACGAGCATGTGGGCCATCTCGTGGAAGGTAGTGAACAGCAGCTTCTCCCGTGGCTCGGTAGCGTGCATCCAGAACTGTTGTCCGAGGGGCCAGAGAAGGCCTACTGGCAGTGAGTCATCCGGGATGTCCACCCGCGCCTGCTCGAACGCCCGCCGCATCATTTTCTCTCCTTGCTTCCCAGCGGGCACGACGTGCAAGGAGTAGCCTTGCCTGCAGATCTCCTTGGCGAGCGCTCGATAGACGTCCGAGTAAGGGCAATCACGAGTAAGCATCTCCAAGCCCTCCACCTCTGGCCGAGGTCGCTGCTGCTCCTTCCCGCGCCGGGTCACTGCGACGGCGCCATCCACTTGCCCTTGCCCTCTGCCCATAAGACGAGAATATGGGCGAGACAGACATTTGCTGATTCTTCGCTTACATCGCCTGTAACGACGCATAGGTGGCCCTGATCATTATCGGGCCACAGGGGAGCGCAGCGCTGCGTGCCTGAGGCACCGACAGCCAGCTCCTACTTTTCAGCTTCCCAGTGTCGAGAGTCAATTTTGGGAGCGACCGAGATGAGGGCCAACCCTCGTCTTAGGTCGTTTCGTCCACTTTCGCAAAGGCGCCCTACCGCATGGCCGCAGCCCGTCGTGCGTGCGTGTTGTGACCGCCGCCTACCGCAGAGGCTGCGCTAGGCGGAGCGCCGCGAAGCTCTCGATGTACGGCTTGATGTTCTGCTCGTACCAGGGCGCGCCGTAGAAGAACGCGAGCCCGCCGCCGACCGACTCCACAGCCTCCTCTACCGCGGCTACGGCGACGCCGACCGCCACAGCCCGACGTTCCCAAGCCGTTGCCGGCCCTCGCAGCATCTGGCGAAGTGGCGACGACACGAGCTCCTGGACGTAGGCGCGGCGATGGTGGGCCGCTTCCGAGTATTTGCCGTAGAGCTTGCGGGTGTGCTGTTCCGTCCTCGGGAGTTCTGGCAGGCCCTCCTCGGTCATCCACTCCCCAAGCCCCTCCTCGAACCGCTGTTCAGCCTTCCGGGGCTCGGACGGCTTGATGGTCCGCTCGTCGGCGAGCCAAAGCGCCAACAGCCCTGACTCGGCGGGATCGCAGAACACGTCCAGAAGACGATCGGCCTCATGCAGCGACCGAATGAGAATCAAATGCTCGGACGTGTACCCGAGCGCGACCGCATCCAGAACGAGGCGGGCAATCCCGATGCAACGCCCCGACATCTGCCAGATCGCCGCCGGTCGGGTGTCGGCAACGAGATCGAAGTCATAGCCGTCTGCGAGTTGTTGATGGACGTGCTCGATCCCATCGAGCGCCATTCGCTGCGCGGCGAGATGTGCGTCGATGGCCTTTTCGTAGCGCTTGTGATCTGCGGTATCAGTAGCTGCCTGTCGTGCACGGTTGCGCTCAACGTAGGCCGGGAGACGTCGAGGTTCAATTCGTAGCGGCTCGGGCTGTGCATCCATCGACAATCCTCAACGCCGGCGTTTGGCGTGGGCTATTCGTCCTCGTCGGCCTCGGTGTCCGCTTCCACTCCGGGATGGCGCTCCTTGAAGGCGCCGACGATGCGCTTGACCGCCTCGATAGCCGCGTAGCCGATCAGCCCGTCCTTGGCCTGCGACGCGATTTCCATCGTGACGTGGACGACATCCTGTCCAACGCCGCGCCGCTCCAAAGGCGGAGGGAACTCCGCTCTGAAGCCTCCGTCGGAAAGCGCTCGGGACAGCATGTGGGCGCCACGAGTTGGTCCTGAGTAGCGGACTCGGATCACGCGGGTGGGAACTACGCGGCGCGCCTGACACGGGCGCTCCCGCCGTTGTAGGCACGGACTATCTCCATCGCGTTCTCCAGCGCCGAGAGCGGGCCGCGGTCGTGCCAACGCCTGCGGATGCGCGCGAGCGCGGTCTGCTGAAAGCTCGGCGCCGCCGTCCCGCCGGACAGCGGCCACTCGCCGTATGCGGCGGAGCCCTCGGCGACGCTCACGAGGAGGCCCCACGGGATCTCGCCGTGGCTCGCCGGCGCGAGGAACTGGCCAATGTGGTCACGAGCGAGGCGCATCGCGGCGTCGACCGTCCGCACGCGGGTCGGGCCGGCATCGGTGCTCACGACGATGCCGAGGCCGTCGGCCTCCGCGTTCGCGTGAGCTTGGAAGCCCGCCTTCTGCGCGGCGAGCGAGAACAACTGGGACATGTTGAGTCCTTTGCGTTAGCTGTCATTGCGCCCGGCGCCGGTCCAACGGGCGGTGGTGAGCCGCCCGGCTCCGAGCTTCGTCAGCATCCCACCAGGGCCGGACGACCTGCGGACGGGGCTCCCGGGGCACCACCCCCGGAAGCCGGCCGCCACGATCAGCTACGCGCGGTGCTTTCTACCCGATGGCGCGGCGGCACCGCCATCAACGGGCCCGGCCCTCGACGAGGAACGCTTGGCGGACCTCGGCGACGAGCTGCTCGACGAGTTCAGGCGAGCTGAGATCCTCGCGTCGTGTGAGGCGTGGCGGATCGGGAGCTAGGACGACCGCCGGGGAGCCGAAGATGCTGCCCATGCTCAGAGAGCTCCCGGTGAACTCGGAGTCGCTGAACGCCTTCATCGAGGCGTCGGGGATCGCCACGGTCGCGGCGATCTCGCGCACCTCGTCGCGGCGGTCGATGCGGCTCCAGGCGCCGCGGGCGAACGCACAGCTCTGCTCGACGACGCGGCGCACGTTCGGGGCCTCGATCACCGAGGAGCCGAGCAGGCCGGAGCCAGAGACGGCGCCCTCCGCGACGATCGCGCCGTCCGTCGCCACGAGGAAGCGCAGCTGCTCGAACCCGCGGGAGTCAGCGGCCTCGAACTCGACGCCGTCGGCTGTGAGCCTCTGCTTCATGGCCATGTCGTGGCGGACGAGACCGCTCGTGCGCACGCTCATGCCGAGGTCGTCGCCGAGGCTGGGCTCGCCGAGCATGACCGCGTCGATTAGCCGCCGCCCCGAGATCGGCACGAGGACCACGCGCGCCTTTGCGCCGGTGTGGCTCTGCCCGGCCCGGCCGGAGCCCACCGCGAGCGCCCTGGCACGCTCCAGCGCCGCGGCCTGGAGCTCGTCGGTCGTGCCGCGCTGCCGCCACGCGTCCAGCGCGCGGACGACCGCGAAGCCGACGTCGCTCGCGTCCCTGAACCCCGGTGCGAAGCGGCCGTCGCTCCAGGTGCCCCGCACACGGCTCACGAAAGCCGCCTGCTCGGGCGACCTCGTGGCCTCCTGGACCAGCGCGATCACGGGGATGCCTCGCCTCACCGCCTCGTTGAACTCGTCCTCGGTGGCGCTGACGCCGTGCTCGGTGCGCTCGCCGTACTCAGCGCCGAGGAGCAACACGACGACGTCGCAGCCGCCGAGTTCGTCGAGGAGGGCACGGCGGGAGTCCTCCCGGCTCGCCGGCGCGGTCTCGGACATCACGGGTCGCATCCCAAGCGACTCCACGGCCGCCCTCGCGGACGCCCGGACGGCGGCCAGGTCGCCGCGCGCGAGCGAGCTGATGAAGACAGACTCCATGAGTCGCAGCCTAGGAGGGCTTGGCGAAGCGCCTGGCGAAACGGTCTTCAAGCTCGGAGAGCGGCCGCCACTCCTGGTTCGCGACTCCGCTGCCTTGGCAGTGAGGGCACGGCTTCGTCTCCGAGCCGAGCACCACGACCCCGCCGTCCGGCTTCCAAGCTATTCGGCCCGTACCCTCGCAGCTCTCGCACGGCCACCGAACCTGGATCTGGGGCTCGGCTGGCATGGCGCGACAGTAACAGGCTTCGATCTTCGCCAAGCCCTCTACGCAGCCACGACCGCTGCGACCTCGCGAGCAGCGGCTGGCTCTCTTCGATATGGCCGTCTGCCTCATCAAGAAGGTCGGCCACGACCTCGGCCACACGACGGGCGAACAGCGGTGGCACGGCGTTGCGGACCTGCTTGGCGATGATCGTGAGGGCCTGGTCCTCGGGCAGGATGAAGTCGTCCGGGAAGGACATGCAGCGGGCCGCCTCCCTGACCGTTATGGGGCGGTGCTCGGAGGGATGCAGGTAGCGCCCCTTCTCCGGCTTGCCCCGAGCACCTTCGGCCAATCCTCAGCGGGTGAGAGCTGTCCGAGGAGCTGCACATCAACCGCCTCACTCTCGGCTCGCTCCAGCCGCTTCTCTTGCCCTTTGAGCGCCCGCTCTAGTGCCGAGCGGGCCTCCTTCGGCGTCGCCGTGTTCGTGCCTACCCTGAAGGAGCGCGACGAGCGGAATGGGTTACGGAGTCTCACGAGCGACAAACCTTCCTATGCCGCCCGGACTGGCGTGAGGTCTACGCAGCCTTCGCTGCTGCTTTCGCTTTGCGGCCCGCTTTTCTGCGCGCTTTGCGCTTCGCTTTCGGCGCAGTAGTAGAAGGAGTGGCCTCAGAGGCTCCATTCTTGCTCGGGGCAGCAAGCGCTGGCGAGGCGACCGTGAAGACGAGCTTTGTTTTGCCGCGTGCTCCAGCCGCTGATCCTCGTGTGAGGAGGCCCTGCTTCGCGAGCTTCCTAAGCGTGTAGGAGGTCGTCTGGAGCGGCAGGCCAGCGCGAGCGGAGACGGTCTTGATGTCCAGGGCCTCTGCCTGTCCGTCAAGAGCCTTCAGCACGAGCTGAGCACTATCAGCCGACTTGCGGCGACGTCTCCCAGCAGCTCGACGCGCTTTCCGGGCTTTCGCGGCGCCCGGAGCGAGAGAGGACGAGTTCCTCGCGGCGCCCGGGCCGGTCAGCTCCCCCAGGGCGCCCAGGGCGGATTCCAACCTCCGCGCTTCAGCGACTGGCCCTGCCAGCGCCCCGAGGCGCTCCTCGATATCGCTGCGAACTCGCTCAAGGACATCAGCAGGCATGGTATCCCTCCCTTGGTAGTGGTTCTGTCAGACGAAGCGGTCATGCCACGTCCATCGGCAGTTTCCGTTGCACGCGGGTTGTTAGGAAGCTCGACAATCCGGGTAGCGCAAGACTCGCGTCGCGTAACGGCCATGAAGCTTGACGCGAGTGTAACGACCTTTCCCGCTGCACAGCTGCAAGCGGTACGGCGCCCGGACCGTGACCGGGATATGCGCGAGCGGTACGTGCTCGCCGCGTTCAAGACCAGTGGCTGTGGCCTCAGGAGTGCCCCACGAGTTGGCGGAAGAACTCCGATACAAGGTGGCGAGCATTGATCTCTTCCGCGCCCGCATTGCAACTGCTACTAAGGAGCAGCTGAGAGAAGAAGTATTGGTTCTCACTTGGCCTCATGGAGCTATTTGCCCTCGGCGGCGAGACGGTAAAGCGGTATTCGCCGATCTCCCGCTCTGTCAGCTCTGCGGGTTCCACTACCTCTTCGTCCCGGCTGGCGCCGCGACGGTCACCGAAGATAGAAGAGAACCTGTCGGCTAGGTGCTCTTGTCTAACGCCGAAGGACGCCGCTCGCCTCCGCGTAACCAGACTCGTCTCCTGGCTTTGCGCCCGTCCCATAATGAGATAGTAGCTGTCACTAAGAGAAGCACCGCTTTTTCGCTTGATGGGGTATCCCCTTCGTTACCCAGCGTACAATCCACACATGAGCGCAGCCAAGGTAACCTTCACCTCTTTGCGAGAGCGTGTGCATGTGGCGAGGATGAAGCGCCTCCGCGTGAGTGTCCGTCCTTCGTCAGACCTCTGTGCTTTGCAGAGCCTGCGCAACGGCCGAATAGAAAGAGCCATCTGCCCGCTCCTTGACCTCAAACCAAGTCCCTGCGCCAAACTGCTCATCCATGAGTCCCGGCTCCTCCGTCGCCGCACCAAAGGCGACGCCAGCCACATGCCGGCCACAGGCGCGCGCTCCTTTGACGGTCCCCAGCATCTCTTTCGGAGAGAATGTCATGCCGTCTGTCAACACCACGACGCGTGCGTCGTCAGAGGCGTTCTTCAAGACCTCTCCTAGGATCTTCTCTGTGGGTGTGCCACCTCCGCCTACCACTCCTGCGAAGAGGGTGTCCAGAGCGTTGCCATCAGGATCTCCGGACGGACGCAGCTCGTAGATGTCTGCATCAAAGGACGAGCCGTCGTAGCCAAAGATCTCAAGGCTAGCGCCCCCGGATCGCGCCTCTTCATCAACATGCCGCAAGAATCTGTAGAGCTCCCTACGCATTCTCGCGTCGCTGACGACAGAGCCCGACAGATCGACCAAGAGGGTTGAAGGGTTCTCTTTCAGACGCAGGCTGATGTCCGCCAGGGCATCCGCCTCCCGGTCGTAGAGCTTGCCTTTAGGAGGCCACTCTTGTTGCCCAGAAAGCGCGTCAAGCAGCTCAGAGCGTGAGTGGACCCGCGGGGAACGCGTCCTGCGTGATGCTGTTGAAGTAACGGATTGCCCTTGTGCTTGTCCTCGTCCCATACGAGGAACGTAGCAAGACGAGGACGCTCTGCAGACTTTTCGCTTAAGGGCACAAGCAGCGGCCACGACTCGCTCCCAACTACAAGACGGGCATCGTCTGTTGTGAGCGCTCGATCATCCGTCTAGTCGGCGTCGTAGTTACCGGTTGGGCCCCTGTTTCCCCCCGCCGTGGTTCTTCCAGACACGTTTCTGAAGGCACTTGGCCTTTCCTACGTACTTCGGCTTACCGTTCCGGTGGAGGGCATACACGCTAGGTCACTAGCGGTGGCCGGTAACGAAGCGGTCTCATGCTCGCTCCAGACTTTGACAGAAGCGATGGCTGTCAGCGCGACCGGGCGGAGTTACAATCCGTGCGCCTGCGTCCTTAGCTGAGAGCAGCGCAAGGAAAGCCAAAAGCTGCCACTCGTCTTAGGGGGCAACCCAACATGCCCCACGCAAGTGGGTACTCCTGCCAAGCGTGCGTTCCATACGGCTGAGTGGCTGCCCACAAGAGATGCAGCATCCCTCGGCTCTGCGCAAGCTTCTCTCCTCGCTGCGTGCTACTGCGGTAAAGGCATGATGGGCGGCAACCCACTCCCCCAACTCGGCACGTACGGCTTTGTTAGCATCTCGCAGCCGCAACAGTTCCTCAGACAACGGCTCCGTCCAGGTGAAAGACTCGGTCTCCCTCTGAAGCTCCTCGGCTGCATTTGAGAGGCTCACGCCTTTCTCGATGTCTTCATCAGGCTCACGCCCCAGTGAATCCATCGCCTCCAAGTAGGCGGAAAGCTGCTCATCCCCGGCATCGGGCGCGCCCTCAGCAGCACGTACACGCTCAACGACACTCCGATGGGCTTCGTCACGGAGCAAAGTCTCCGCCAGCCGTGGGTGATTGAAGCGGTGCTCCTGTAGCAGCGATTTGACGCTCGCGGTGAGTTCAACTCCCACTGCCGGTTGCGCCCGCGTACCACCACGCGTCGCTCCAAGACTGCCACACTGGCTTCCCTGACCCCCTCCTTGTTGCCCTTGCCCTTGCTGCCCTTGCCCAGCACCTTCAGCTCTCACGGGAACGGAGAGAGTTGTGTGCAGCCGCGTGTACTCAGGTGCCCTATCCGTCATTCCAGAAGGATCGTGGTTAAGGAGAGACCTCGTGGTTCGCATTCCTCCCGCAGAGCCTCTTCTACCAACCACATCGGCACCTATTTGCTGTGTCCCTTGTCCTCGTCCCATAGGACAAAAGTAGCCAACTCCTATCTCGCTGTTGATTTTTCGCTTAAGCGCATGGCCAGCGTCTTCCGTTTGCTGAGCACAATGGCAGATCCCTTGGTGCAGCTCGCCCAATCCGCCTCGAACCCGTCGCCCCGAATGCCGGCGGCGTTGAGCCAGTTCCGGGCGCGACGCCGCGCCCGCAGCGCAGAGCCGCTCACATGGCGCTCCGAGGGGCGCTCGACCGGCGCTCCAGCCATCGTCACGATCAGGCTCTGGTCCCGTTGATTCGGGCGCCGTACAGGTGCTTGGCCGCAACCGGCGAAGATGTACGCGGCGATGAGCGAGCGCAGCCGCATCGAGTGGACCTCCGCAAGCTGGAACCCCGCCACCGGCTGCGATCAGGTGTCGCCGGGCTGCGCGCACTGCTACGCGAAGACCTTCGCCGAGCGCTTCCGCGGCGTGCCGGGGCATCCCTACGAGCAGGGCTTCGACCTGCGCCTGTGGCCCGAGCGCCTGGAGCTGCCACTGCGCTGGGGCAAGCCCAAGCTCGTGTTCGTCAACTCGATGAGCGACCTCTTCCACGAGCGCATCCCGGTCGAGTACGTGGAGGCCGTCTTCGACGTGATGCGGCGAGCCGACCATCACGTCTTCCAGGTGCTGACGAAGCGCCATGAGCGCCTCGCCGAGCTCGCTCCGCTCCTGCCCTGGCCCGAGAACGTGTGGATGGGCGTGAGCATCGAGAACCGGCGCTTCGTGCACCGCGCCGACTATCTGCGCGAGGTGCCGGCGGCAGTGCGCTTCATCTCCGCGGAGCCTCTGCTCGGCCCGCTTGAAAGTCTCGACATCACGGGCATGGACTGGCTCATCGCGGGCGGGGAGTCCGGGCCGGGCCACCGTCGCGTGGATGCTGAGTGGGTCCGCGATCTCCGCGACCGCTGCGCCGGCGAGAGCGTCGCCTTCTTCTTCAAGCAGTGGGGAGGGCGCACGGCGAAGACCGGCGGGCGCGAACTCGACGGGCAGACGTGGGACGAGATGCCCACCGCCCGCGGCAGCGAGCTGCTCGCCGTCGCCTGAGATCCGCCCGAAGCCGTCCTGGGCAGGCCGTACTCTGGCTGACCCCATGGCACGGAAGCAGAAGCGCCTCTTCAACCCCGACGAGTACGGCCCACGAACACCGAAGCACGCTCGCCGTCCGCAGCTTGAGGCCGCCGCCGACCCGAGCGAGCAGCTGCGCCTCAGCCGCGATGGAGCTGGCCTCGTCCCAGGAGCGACGGATGGGCTGCCCGTGCGCCTCGTCAAGCCCCACTCGGCGGAGAAGGCGCGGATGGTCAGCCGCGACCTCGGGACGGTCGGGCGGGCGATGAACCGCAAGTGGTTCGAGGTGCACTACCTGGAGCTGTTCTGTGGCCCTGGATATCTCTTCGATGAGGCCAGCGGCGAGGAGGTGCCCGGCTCGCCGCTGCAGGCGCTCGGCATCACCACCCCGTTCGATCACTACGTCTTCTCCGACTCCTCCGATGTCTGCGTCGATGCGCTGCGCACGCGCATCACGGCGCTGCGCGCTGCGTCACCCGGCCTACCGACGACTGACGTGCTCGCGGGGGACGCGAACGATCCCGCGCACCTGGAGCGCGTCTGCTCGCACATCAACCCGCGCGCGCTCGTCATCGCCTACCTCGATCCAGCGAAGCCGAACCTCCACTTCGCGACGGTCCGCTCGCTGGTCGAGCGCTTCCAGTACCTCGACGCGATCATCAACCTGCCCGTCTCCGGCATCCATCGCTCGCTCGCAGCCGGCGGCGTCGAGGCACCGCGCCGGATGCTCAACCACCCGCAGCCGACCGACCTCCTGCGCCCTGACGAGGGCAGCACCGCGGACGCCATCCGCGCCCACTACGACGAGCAGCTTCGTGGGCTCGGGCTGATCCACATCGCCCGCCGCTGCGTGAGGACCATTCCGATGAACTCGCCGCTCTACGACATCGTGCTCGCGTCGCGCAAGGCGACGGCTGTCGAGCTGTGGGAGAAGGCGAACCGCAAGCCGAAGAGCGCTCAGCTCGGCCTCCTTGGCCCTGCTGCCGGCTAGCGTCACAAGCGAATGGGCGGCTCGATTCGGCTGCTCGTGCGCTTCGTCCCAGCCAGCCCTTCGTTGCCGGGTCGCCGCGGTTCGGTGAGTCCGCTGCGCTCCTGGTCGGCAATCGACTGGTTGAGGGCGAGAAGCTGGGCCAGCGTGTCTTCGACAGAGCTGAATCCGTAGGCCACTTCCACAGCCGCGTCCAGCTCGTCCTGGAGCTTGCGAAGCGGGTTGCGTCCAGGGTCCCGGAGCGAGTTGTATTGCGCCTCCAGCGAGAGCCCGGCACCAAGTCGATCATCGCGAAGGTCGATCAGCCGCGCCGCTGTGTCGGCGACCATCTCGACGGCCTCGGTCGTCGGCGCCTGCGGCCACGGGTACGTGTCCCATACCGTGTTGGGCGTGTAGCGGAGATCCACCTTCATCTTCGAACAGCGCTCCTCGAAGTAGGAGCGGTGATGGGTGGAGTGCAGCACGCCGAACGAGTAGTCATCCTCGAAGGCGAACACTTGCAGAGCATCAGCGGGGCGTATCTCTGGCGAGACGAACGCATAGACGGATTGCCGAGTCACGACCGCCACCCGAGACAGCACGATGTAGCGACTCAGCTTGCTCAGGGCACTCACCATCTCGCCTCGGCGCCAGCCGAGCTGCCACCACTTGTCGAGGAAGTTCCTCTGATGCCAGGTGACTTTGCGAGTGGGATCAGCCTCAACCAGCGCGCGGTTTCTCTCGGCCTCTTTGGCGGCGTTCGCTTCGCGATCCGGGAGCACCGTGCCCCGCAGATGATCCATCACGGCAGGTCCTGCCTGGACTTCCGCCGCCAAGACATCAGGCGCGTCAATGTCGATGACGAAACGTGAGGGGCGCCCATCGCCGGTCAGCTCCTCGCCGATCAGGAAGGGGTGGATGATCCTGGCGCTGATGGGATCGGCGGCAACGAGCTTGGCGGCTGCCTCAGGCGACAGGACGAACCCCGGCGTGTGTTGCGGGGTCTGCCCCTGAAAGCAGACCTTGGGCCGCGTGTTGGCCTTCAGCTTGACAGCCGCGCGGAGGTCCGTGTTCGGCGAGAGCGAGCCCGTGATGGTCTCCACCTCCATCTTGGTCGTCCCTCGCGACAGCCAAAGCGTCTTCGGCCCATCGACGGCACCCTTCGCCCAGTTGACGATTGAGACCTCGACCATCGCGTCTCCTGACCAGGGCTGAGAGGACACGGCGTCATAGATGACGCCTCCGTTGTCCACGATGTAGTCGAGCGAGTACTTGCGCGAGTCGCCCGAGCGGATGTTCGCCGTGCCGACCAGGCCGGCGCGCCCGCCCTCAGGCAGCAGGTCGTGGGTCTTGCGGAACCAATACACGACGTAGTCCGCCAAGCCCCCGACCTCGGGATAGGTCTTCTGGAGCGCCGCTATCTCCTCGGCGGGCTTCTCGTCCAGCAGCCGCTTCGCGCCAAGGTAGGGCGGATTGCTGATGCAGGCATCGAACGCAGGCCAGGTCGCGGTGACAGCGTTGGCGGTCTGGAAGTTGGCGTCGAGGTCATCGAGTGGAAGGTACGTGCGCTCGTCGCCCAGCTCGTCAGCCGCCAGCTTGCGTCCCAGCATGAGCGTCACCTTCGCGACCTCGACAGCGAAAGGCCGCAGATCGATGCCGTGGAACTGGCGGGTGGAGACGAACGCCAGGCGCAGCTCTTCGCGTCGCCCGCCGCGCCGGCTCATCGTCTGTCGCTTCTCATCGAGCTGGCGCTCCAGGCGCCGCAGCTCGCGGTACGCGACGTAGAGGAAGTTCCCCGAGCCGCAGGCGGGGTCGAGCACCTGATAGCTGAGCATTTCGGCCTCGACCTTGCCAAGCTCCTCCAGGGTCTCAGCGGCGTTGATGCGCTCACGCCAGGGCCGCACGATGGTCGGCAGGACGATCTTCTGGATGTCAGCTTCGCTCGTGAAGTAGGCGCCGTAGGCGTGGCGCTCGGGCTTGTCGAGAGACTGCTCGAAGAGGGTGCCGAAGATGACCGGGCGCACCTGCGACCAGTCCTCTTCGCTGGCTGACGCGAGGTCAGCAACCTCCTTCGCGCTCAGGTCGAACGGCGTGACGCTGGCATACAAGCCGCCGTTGAAGAACGGGGTCCCCTCGAATCTGCCTCCGGGCGTGATGCCGCGCTCGTTCATCTCGCGGAAGAGACCGAACAGCAGGTCATAGGCCGTGCCCACGCCTTCGACGCACGTCCCGGACGGCGCTTGTGAATGACTTGCTCGGCAACAAGCCGATGTCCTCAGCGAACATCGCCATCACCGCCTGCAAGATGAACCTCTGCGCTGAGTCGCGCTCGACGCCGCGCGTCACGAGAGCGTTGAACAGCGCGGAGACCCTCGCGGCGGTGTCTCGGGTGACAGCTACGAGATCATTGTGGAAGATGGGCTTCTCTGCTCGTGGGAGCAGGAAGGCCAGAGCCTCCCAGCGATGCGGGAGAGCGTCGAGGCTGACGCGATCCACGGGCTCCTCAAGCTGGCTGTTGAGGTCGTAAATCCAGAACTCGTCGAAGTTGCACAGGACCACGAACTCGGGCCGGTCGGGCACGAGATCGATCCAGTACTCGAACGCCTGGCGGTAGTCGCGCTTGAGGTCGCGCCCGGCCTTCTTCATCTCGATCAGAACGCGAGGCTTCCACTCCAGGTCGGCGTACGCCGTCCCTCCGTTGTCGTGCTTTTTGATGCGCTTCTCCAGAGTCGCGCCGGCTTGGCGCACGCCCTCGTGGCCGAGCGACCGAAAGAGGTTCTCCAGGAAGAGGGCGGCCTCGCCCTTCTCGTCGCCCGTCAGATGCTCGTGGCGGTAGCGAACGAAGCCCTCAAGACGCTCGCGTAGGTCGGCGGCGACGGGATTGGTCGGCATGGCCGGCAGTCTCCCGCATCACGAGGACCGACCGAGCGCAGCCAGGTCCTCGGACGGAAGCGGAGGCCTTCCGGGAGCGAACGTGCACGCAGGCACGAAAGGGCATAGCTCTCTCGCGAGTGATCTGCGACTCCGAACACCAGCCGCTTGCCTTGGCAGCGTCCCGATGCTTGAGGAATGCCCACGGCGTCCGATAAGCACCTGAGACTCGCGGCAGGCAGCTCCTGCCGAAGCACGCTCGATCCCACACATGACCGAACGAACCAAGTCGCCCTAGCGATGAACAGTATCCCGCCTCAGCAACGGCACGATGCTCCGGATCCACACCGACCGTATGTCGCGGCTAGCCCTGTTTACTATGCGCTGCTGACTATCGTCTCGGCCACGGGGGTGTCGCTGTATTTGACATTGGGCGCGTTTGCAGTGCTGGCACAGCTATCGGCCACAGTCGGCCTCATCTTTGGGAAGCCTCGCCTGCTGCGTGCTCCGTCGTTGAAACGTATAGACCGCTGGGCGATGAAGCGAGCACAGCGGCGGCGACACAAGCGCCGGATACGACATGAACGCTTGGACAAGTGGCTTATGCGTGCTTCGCACGCGTCAGAATACTCCTTCTTCATTGGCACACTCTGCTTGATGGTTTCTGGCGTACTCTTCATCACAGCCGGCCCGGCCCGCACGGTCGCTGCACTTGGTCTTTCACTGTGCCTGTTGTCGTTCGTGGCCGCATTTGCAATCATAGTTACCGGCAACATGTACGCTCAGGCCAAGGGCGACGAAGCAACCGGGCAGATGGTCTTCCATAAGGCCGAAGGGCTAGCCTCGTACATTGAACGGCACGAAGACCTAGCCAATGATGTTCAACTGTGGTCGGCACTTTCAGCCATCGCTTTCATCGCTGCTGCTGTCGTGACAGCTAGTTAAGAGTCGGAGCTCTGAAAACGCTCATGCCTGCGATCCCAAACATTCTCGCACACAAGAAAAGCAAGAGGTAACACGATGAAGCATGAGGCGACCACGAGAGGCCATTCACGTCGCACAACGATCACAATGAGGCTCACCAGAATGGCTACAGGCGAAATGATCGATGTATTACGTACGATGAGACGACGCACAAACCTAAGCTAGCCCTGCGCGGTATCGTTCGGCGGCATTTTATGCAACAGCCAGAGATGGTCCTTGGTAACGGTAACTCGACGCGTCCTCTTGACGGGTCAGCACGCAAGTCTGTCTGGGCTAGTCGCTGTCGGGCGTGCGCTGTCGGGCCACCGTCCGCACCGCGACCATGAACGGCGAGTCCTCGGCCTGCGTCTCGGCGGACAGCTCGGCGAATGGGACCATCGACTCGTGCGTCTCGCCTCGGTCGAGCATCCACGCGACCCACGCGTTGTGGACGTCTTCGCGCGTGACCTCCTCGCCCTTGGCCAGCAGCAGCACCGCGTAGATGCGAAAGAGGCTCGACGTGTCCTCCTCGGGGAGCACATCCGATGGGACGGCGCGGCGGATCTCCTCGGCAAGCGCGTCAAGGTACGTCATTCGACCAGGACCCGCGCCGCCAGCGCCACGTAGATCACCACGAACACGAGTGGCACCACCTGCTCGATGACCGTCGCCTCGCGGTGCCTTGACCTCCGCCTCCAACGTCGCAAGCGCTTGACGAGCTGCCACCACTCAAGCTTCGTCTCTGGCTCATCCGGCTCATCCGGATGAAGGATCTCCCACTCTTCTGCATAGGGCTGCGCCGGGAGCTGCTTCTCCAGCTTGTTGATGACGTCGAACTTGGCACCATTTAGACGGCGGTAGTAGGCGAGGAGCGCCCGCCAGACGATCGCGAGGACGATGCCTGCGACTGCCGTGAGCACCAGCCCAAAGGCATCGAACGATGGCGCGCGCCCATGAGACGGCGGCTTGCGCGCCGAGCTGACGATGCCGACGACAGCCGCGAGCGTCGTGTTGAGCGTCAGGAAGAAGGTGTTGGCACCCGCGCGGCGCGACGACACACGGTCCGCCATCTCGACTGCGCTCTTGTACAGCTCAAGGACCGTGCTCTGATCGTCGCCAGGCACCTCCCGTCACCCGCGCCCGGTCGTGATCGCGCGCAGGTTCTCCCAAGTCCACGGATGCACGGTCTCCCAGAACCAGGTTCCCTGCGGACGCCGCACCGTGCCGCTCTTGCGGCCCCGCAGCAAGTAGTAGGGCGTCCCGGTCTCGCGCGCGATCTCGACCTCGGCGCTGACCCCGACCGCCTGGTTCGTGTGGTGGCCACAGATGACGATCACCTGGCTGGCTCGGCTGATGCGCGAGCGAGCGTCGGACCTCCAGCCCCGCGACGCGTACTTCACTGACCAGTCCTCGACGGAGAACGGCGTGTCTTTGTGCCTCGCCTGCCCGACGAGGAGGTTCTTGAGGTCCAGGTCGTTGTCGTAGTCGTAGCTGACGAAGACCCGCGATGCCTTTCGCCCTGGCACTGCCGCCCCGTCCCGATCAGCGTCCGCCAGCGATCAGCAGCTTCAAGTTGTCCCACGTCCAGTCGTAGATCTTGTCCGTGGACAGGGCCGCCGTGGGCTTCTTGTTCTTGCCTGAGGCTCGGCCCGCCAGGAGGAAGTACGGCTTTTTCTCGTCACGCGCGATGGCGATCTCGGCATTGATGCCGGTGGCGGTCTCAGTGTGCTCGCCACAGAGCACGATCACCTGCTTGACGCGCTTGATGCGTTCACGCGCCTTGTCCTTCCAGTCGCTCGATGGCTCCTTGATCGACCAATCGGCGATGCTGAACGGCGAGTCCTCGTTGGCCGCCTGGCCGACGAGCAGCGTCTTGAGGTCGCTGTCGTGGTCGTAATCGAAGCTGATGTAAACCGGCACTTTCTCTGTGGCCATCGCTAGCCCGCTCCCTTGCTTGAGGTCGTGGTCATCGAGATCTCAGCTCGTGCGCGGAGGCGAGAGCGCACTCAGCGGCGCGGCACTCGCCCTATCCCTCGTCCAGCGAGCGCCAGCCGGCGCGTTCGCCGGGGTCCGACTCGCGGAGCTGGTCCAGCTCCAGTGCTGGGTAAGCCGGCTCAGGGGCTGGCTCGGGCTCCTGCGGGCCGATGTCCTCGGCTGGCTCGCTCGTCTCTTCGTCGCTCATCTCGTCGTGCCCGGTTTGATTTTGCGCGTGTCGATCTCGGTCGGCAGCGGCTCGTACGCCGGTTTCGGTGCCGGAGCGGGTGCCGGAGCGGGTTTGGGGGCGGCTGGTTTGCTGTCGGCGACAAGCGGAGAGATGGGGGCGCGCTCTTCGTGCGGCTCAATCGGGAGCGGCGGGTAGGCCGTCGCTCGCGCCATCGCTCTCAGCGCGTCGAGGTCGTAGAGGGGTAGAGGTATGTTGGTAGTCATCGCTTGCTCCCAGCGGCTGCTTTGGCGCCTCTAGCCAGGACAGGACCTGACTCAGCCGCCTTTGCGCCACCCTGGATGTTGGCGGTCCGTTCGGACGGACTTTTCGGCGGGCTGATCGCGAGCACCGCTCCCTGTAGGACGAGGCCCGCGAAGGCGCACGCCAAGAACCGAAAGGACCACTTCAGCCAGGTCGCCTTGTCCTCGTGCAGATCGTCCATCTTGGTCGCGATGGCGATGCGCGTCGCCACGACCTGGCCCATGACCTCGTGCTCTGGTTTGTCCAGGAAGGTCGTGTCGTTGAGGTTGACGAGGCCCTTCGCGCCGAGACGGTCGTACCGGCGGGGCCATAGGCAGCCGATGGCGCAGACGGCGGTCAGGCTGCCCAAGGCGACCGTCGCCACGAGAGCTGCCCGCGCAACCCCCGACGCCGACGAGCTGAAGACGCCCTCGTCGTTGGCGAGGCCAAGGAGCAGCGTCATCACGATCCCCGTGCTGGCGACGATCCAGCGCGCGGTCGCCTCCTGCGAGTCCTTCCGGGTGTTGCGCTGCCCGATTTCAGTGTCCATCAGGGCGTTGGCGTAGGCGACGTTCGCCTCTCGCTGAGGGCTCACGGAGAGGTCGGTGCGGCTCGGCTCATGGTTGTCCGGCATGGCACCCGAGGCTACTGGCGGCTCCGGTCAGGCACGCGCCTGCGGGAGTCGCCATCAGGAGCGGCTAGAGGTTTGGACCTGGCTCCAAAGCCTCGCGTGCTCGGGATTCCCTAGATCTAGGTACTGGAAGCCGGGGGGACCCTTCACCTTCTTGCCATCGGCGGTGTGGCCCAAGGCGAGACTAGGGACGAACGCGCGGGGCTCACAGATCTCAACGGCCCAGCCACGAGGCAGGTGCTTGAAGATCTCCTCCAGCCATTCCTCATTGATTTCGTCCTCGCCGAATCTCGCCATCTCCGAGCGATGGACGCCCTCTTTGAGGGCGGGGAAGCTCTGATACTCGAAGACCGTCCCGGCTTTGTATGTGCCGACGACGGCGCGCACCTCGCCCGAGGCGTACATCAGGACCTGGGTGCCGGTCTCCTGGCCTGATCTCCTCTTGCAGAAGTCCCAGGGGATTATCTCGGCGAGGATGTCCCGCGCGACCCAGGGATGGAAGCTGAGGAGCACGGGGCGAGGCGAGATGTGCTGATCGGACGGTGCCATGAGATGATCGTAAGCAGCGCACGACAGGCCATTGGGCTTTTACTTCACGGTTCCGCTCACAAATCATTGAGCAATCTCGTGCCCGCTCGATCATCCGTCTACTCGGCGTCGTAGTTACCGGTAAGGCCCCTGTTTCCCCCTGTCTTATTCACACCCGTCGCGCCTGACGGGTGTGAACGACAAGGACGACAATGAAACCGACGAAGACAAGGAGGTCTGCTAGGAACAAGCCAAGCCCGAACAAGACGAAGAAGGCAAACCCCAAGCGGACAGGAGTCAAATCAGAACACTCACAGTGTAGGTGCGGTTCGGTCTATGACCGCCTGAGGGAGCCCCTCGCCGAAGCGGGCGTGACGCTCATCCAGGGCGACAGCCGCCTCAGGATGGCCGAGATGGAGGAGAACTCGATTGACGCGGTGGTCACTGACCCGCCCTATGGCCTGACAGACGCCCCGCTCGACATCGAGGAACTCCTCAAGGAGTGGATGGCGGGCGGGGAGCCCAAGAGCACCGGCAGCGGATTCATGGGCAAGGCGTGGGACTCCACAGTGCCATCGCCCGCGCTCTGGCGTGAGGCCCTGCGCGTCCTGAAGCCCGGAGGGCACTGCCTGGCCTTCGCAGGCACGCGAACCGCCGACCTCACCACCCTGGCCCTCCGGCTGGCCGGGTTCGAGATTCGCGACACCCTCATCTGGCACTACGGCCAGGGCATGCCGAAGTCGCGGAACCTCGGCCGCCAGCTCGGGGACAGCTCGGGCACGGCTGTCGGCTCGGCCCTCAAGCCCTCCTACGAGCCCATCATCGTCGCCCGGAGGCCGCTAGAGCCGGGCCTCAGCCTCACTGCCAACGCTCGCAAGTGGGGAACGGGTGGCATCAACATCGACGCCACCCGCATTGGCACGACGCAGACGAGCGCGAGTGGCCCGCCTGGCCGCTGGCCGACGAACGCCCTCTTCTCCCACACTGAGGCGTGCCGCCTGCTCGGATGCGAGGAGGTTGCCTCGTGCGCTCACGCCCCAGGGCAGAGGATGTCCGGATATGGCCGCTTCGGCGGCGGCAAGGTGGTAGCTGACGGCGAGAGCTTCGCGCCTGGGCGTGAGACAGCCGAGAGGTGGGCCTGCGCTCCCGGCTGCCCCGTAGCCGCCTTGAATGAGCAGCAAGGCAACATGCCCTCCCGCTACTTCGAGACCTTCTCCGCGCTTGACGAGGTCCTTCGCAGGGAGAAGCCTGCCTTCCTGTACACGCCCAAGCCGACAAAGCGCGAGCGCGAGGCCGGCCTCACGAGCGGCGAGTTCCAGGCCCGGCGCGCCCATCGCCTCGCCTATGGGCCGAGGGATGAGGTCGCCACGACCCGCCTCAACGTGCACCCGACGGTCAAGCCAATCGCTCTGATGCGCTGGCTCGTCAGGCTCGCGTGCCCAGAGGGTGGCATCGTCCTGGACCCCTTCATGGGCTCGGGCACGACCGGCTGCGCGGCTGTCCTTGCGAATCGCCGCTTCACGGGCAGCGAGCTCGATGAGGTCGAGGGCTACCAGGACATGGCCGCGGCGCGCATCATGCACTGGGCGAGCGAAGCCAAGGAGTCATGTCACCCACGAGGAGGTTGCCATCGCGATGACTGTCTTCATGAAGGTGGTCGAGATGCCGATACGACCGCGGGATGCTTCGCGCCGACAACAAAGCCCAGCTCGTCAAGCTGCCGTTGACGCTCTCTCGCATGCTCACGGGCCGTCGCTACGCCGTGCGCTCAGGGCGCAAAGTCCTAGAGCTGCGCTGGACGAAGGCGCAGGTGGGGGCTGCGCAGCAGGCACAGGCGAACGAGCCTGTGCAGGTGTGCCGAGACGGGCGGCGCAACCTCTGGCACTACCTGGACGGCTTCTACTGGGACGATGACGGACTCGACGCAGACGACGTCAAGGCGCTCGTCCTCCAGCGCAAGCGTCGCACGGAGCAGAAGCTCAACTCCGCGCGGAGCATGATGCGGGCTGAGGAGGCAGGCCGCCCGACGCGCGTCCCCATCCCCACCGAGCTGCGTCGTGCGGTCTTCGAGCGCGATGGCGGGCGATGCGTGGAATGCGGCGGGGCCTTCGACCTCCAGTACGACCACATCCTTCCCGTAGCGCTCGGCGGCGCGACCACGCTTGAGAACCTCCAGCTCCTGTGCGCCGATTGCAACCGCCGCAAGAGCGACTCGATCTAGCCACGCGTGGGAGAGAAGCGGCTGTCGCCCTAGCTCTTCGCCTTGACGGGCGCGTCGAGCAGCTCGTCCGAGAGGTCGATGCTCGTGACCTCGGGGTGGTCGAGCAGCTTCTTCGTCACGGTGATGACACGCCCGGCGACGTGATCGCGCCAGGCGAACAGCTCGTTTACGACCGGCTGGGGGACGCGGATGGCCTGCTCGACGCGGAGGTCCTCGGTGAAGATGACGACGATGACCGCGTCGTAGCTGTCTGACCGCACCGGCGAGAGGTTGCGGCGCGTCTTCGCTCCGGTCCGGCGCAGGGCCTTGACCTGGAGCAGCTCGCCGCTCGGAGTCCTCACGTCCCATGAGGCCTGGGAGAACGAGCCATGCTCGCCGTCGTAGTGCAGGGCCACGAGGGCCTCGGCGATGTCGCCGATGGGGTTGTTGAAGGTCCGCACGACATCGCGGTCGCGAAGCTCGCGAAGCGCCTGCGCCCAGAGGGCGAGCAGTTCCCGTGTGGTCAGCTTGGAGAGGTCAATCGCGGGCGCCACCGGCGGGATCTTCGCCGATCATCTGCCGCAGCCCCTCGATGAGCGCCACACGCAGTCCAGGCCGCGTCTTCTTGTGCCCGTCGCTCGCTGCCTGGAAGAGGGCGTCGATGGCGTAGGCCTGGAGCGTTTTGATCCGCCCGAAGTGGAGCACGAGGGGCTCCGCCGTCTCTCGGAGCGTCTGCTTCGGGACGCCGAGCCCCAAGCGAGCAGTCAGGATGTACCGCGTCCGGCTCGGGAGAGCTTCATATGCCTCGCGGACGCGCACGGCCTCCCCTTCAGTCAGAGGCAGGCCCTCGGGCAAGTCGCTCGCCAGCACGGCCACGGGCAGGTCGTCGGGCATGTACGGATCGGCGCTCTTGTTGAGGACCTGCCCTTGCTGCTCCAGGCGACGAGCCACCTCCTCGGGCGTGTAGCCGTAGTGCAGGAGCGCGGCCTCCCACCCCTTCCAGCGGCGCCGATAGACGCTATCCACCGGGAGGTGCACGTGGTCTTCGCCCTGGGCTCTGGCGAGTTCGACCTGGCGATCCCGCCACCAGGCGTACTCTTCGCTCGTCGGCGGGCGCCCGAAGTGCTCGACGGCTCGCGCCAGGGTGTCCCGCAGGACCTCCTCCGAGTAGCTGACCACCTTGGCGAGGCGGCGATGGCGGAAGCGCGCTTCGATGGCCCGCGTCGTCGTCTCGCCAGAGAGCTGCAGCGCCTCTCTAGCGCGCGGCCACGACCAGTCAAAGAACTTGTAGAGGCGTCGGAAGGGCTGCACGTCCTCGCCCTCATCGATCAGGACGCGGGAGACGGCCTTGTAGTCATCGACCCCTGGCTCGCGCCCCAGGACCTCGGCGACCCGCCGCAGCGAGCGGACGTGCATCGCCAGCTCCGTCTCGGCGACCTTCTGCTGGCGCAGCCGCGCCTCGTAGATGCGCTCGCAGGCTGCGTCCTGTTCCTCGGTCGGGAGCGCCTCGTAGAGGGCGACAAGGGCGTCCGCTCCGCTGGCCGGGCTCATCGCTAGACCCCCGCGCCTGGCACGTCATCAGCGCGGCACGGACGAGCCATCGCCCGCAGTCCCTCGATGACCGCCGCTCGCAGCCCAGGGCGAGTGGACTTCCGTCCCTCGCTGGCCGCGTGGAGCAGCGCGTCCAGCGCGTAGAGCTGGAGCTGCTGGATGCGGGAGAGATGCAGCGCCAGCGGCTCTGCTGCCTCGCGCAGCGTCTGCTTGCGCACGCCGAGCCCGAGGCGGACCGTCAGGACGTAGCGCGTGCGGCGCGGGAAGCTGTCGTAGGCGTCGCGGACCCGCCGAGCCTCTTGCCGGCTCAGCGGCGAGCCCTCTGGTAGCGCCGCCGCCAGCGCCGCGACCGGCAGGTCATCAGGCAGGTACGGGTCCGCGTTCGCGTTGAAGACCTGGCCTTGGCTCTCCAAGCGCAACGCCACCTCTTCCGGTGTGTAGCCGAAGTGCAGGAGCGCGCCCTCCCACGTCTTCCACCTCCTCCTGTACCCGCTGTCCGTGGGGATGTGCGGCTGCTCCTCGCCTTGGGCGCGAGCCAGCTCGATCTGGCGATCCCGCCACCACGCGAACTCGTCGGTCGTGGGTGGGCGACCGTAGTGCTCGACAGCTCGTGTGAGCGTCTCCCGGAGGACATCCTCGGAGTAGCGGACGACCTTGCCGAGCTGACGGTGCCGAAAGCGAGCTTCAATCGCCCGCGTGCTCGCGCCCCCTGACAGCTCCAGGGCCTCGCGCGCCCGCGGCCATGAGCAGTCGAAGAACTTGTAGAGGCGCGAGAAGGGCTGCACGTCCTCGCCTTCAGCTGTGAGGACGCGCGCGACCGCCTTGTATTCGTCGACTCCTGGCGTGTGGCCGATGGCCTCGGCGACTCGCCGCAGCGAGCGGACGTGCATGGCCAGCTCGGTCTCGGCGACCTTCTGCTGGCGAAGCCGAGCCTCGTAGATCCTCTCGTAGGCTGCGTCCTGTTCCTCGGGCGAGAGCGCCCCGTAGAGCACCACCAGGGCATCAGCTCCGCTGGCTGGGGTCATCGCGAGACCTCCGCCCTGTGACCTGTCGCTGCAGCGAGCATCAGTGGAAGTAGCGCCAGAACTCTTTGACCTCTTGCTCACTGGCCCACTCCCAGTCGGCGAGCAGGCGCCACGGGAACTCCTGCCGGCGGGGGTCGATGACCAAGACCTCGTGTGGGAAGTGCAGGTACTGCGCCGGCTCGTCCTCGTCGTCGCCGTCCTGGACGAACTCAACCTCGCCCCAGACGCCGAGCATCTTGGCCACCTCCACGACATCGACCTCGTGCGGTGGCGTCAGCGTGGCGCGGACGTGCCACTGCTTGAAGAGCTGCCCCAGCGCGTAGAGGAGCCGCTCGCCTGGGGTCGGCTCGCCCGGCTCATCAGACGTCGGCCACTCACCCACTTCAGCAAGATAGGGCTCGCCCCTGGGCTGACCGGAGGGCAGCAGCGCGGTGCCTTGCTGGCCACGGATGGGTGCCTGGGTCGCCCCGGCTATCCGTCGCAGCTCAGGGCGCGGGCAGCCCCTCGATGCGCATAGAGGCGGCTGGCTGATGCCGCTGGGCCACGACGCAGCCTCCGGTCACGGGACCGATGACAGAGCACGGCGCCAGTCGCGGTAGATGTCGGGCTGGCCGGCGCGCTCCCACAGGGCGTTCGTCGCGCCGGTGAGGCCGTCCCAGTCGCTGCGCACGTCCGCCTCGCTGAGGAGTGCCCATCCGACCTCTTCCAGCCGCAGATCGGCCTTGCCGGTGTTGCACGGCCAACAGGCGGTGACGAGGTTGTCCTCGTCAAGCCAGCTGCCGCCACGACCGCCGGGGTCAACGTGATCGAGGCTCGTGGAGACGAGCAGATAGGCGGGATGGACCTGCCCGGGCCCCTTCTCGAAAGCGAAGGCCTATGAGGGCTGGACCCGCTCCCTATTCCCCGTGGAGTGGTTCGACTCGGAGCCCGAGCGCGCCGTGGCAAACATGATCGATGCCGACGAGGAGATCGCCTGCTGGGTGCGCCTCCACATCAAAGAGCTGCCCATCCTGTGGAACTCCGGTGGCCAGCAGATGCTCTCGGCGAGACGCCCACCGGTGGGCAATCCTGAGGGCGCTCGCGTTGCCCCGCCGGTGGGGAAGGACGGTTAACGACCCGACGGGAGGGTGCGGCGGTAGCGCCGCGAAGTCGGACTCTGCTCCAGCAGCCCGACGGCCAGCCACGTGGCGAGATACCGGTGGGTCGTGCTGGGCGTGAGCCCGACCGCATTGGCGACCTGCTTCAGGCTGCGTGGCGTGCCGTCGGCGGGCAAGGCGAGGAGTACGAGCAATGCGCGCAGGGTCGAGTGCGAGAGCCGACGGTTTTCGAGGCTCGAGGAGACCGCGGTCGCAAACCACTCCAGAGCACCAAGATGCACAAGCGGGGCAAGGCCACCGTTGCCGCCAGCGAACTCGCGGGCGATGCGCTTCGTCTGTGCTTTCGTCAAGGTGATCGTGAGGCCCGTCTCGCCCTCACGCCGACGCGCCCCGCACTCCAGGCCTTTCCGGGACAGCGACAACCGGGACCTGGACGGAGGGATCAGAAGCAACTCGCGGAGACGGCGCGACCGAGAGGTCCGGCTCCTGGGATCGCGGTTCGAGCCTCACGATCGCCGGGCCGCGAAGGCTGTAGAGCACGTCACCGAAACGGTTGATCGCGGGCATCGCGAGTCGGCACGGCAGCTCACCGCTGCGCACCGCGATCACGCTCAGGGCGTCGGTCTGATACCACCTGACGGTCTCCGCGGGCAGTCGCATGATCCGCTGCAGCATGTCCGGGAGGATCGCGACCGCGGTCGCGCGAGAATCCTCGAGAGTCTCAAGGAGCTCGACCGGCTCAAACTCGCGGCGCAGGAACAGCGTCGAGCCGAGGCGCAGGCCGAGCGTGAGATGCAGAAACCCCCAGCGCTCCCACATCGGGGCGGCGATCACAGTCGGCTCGCCTCGCCGCAGCGGGATACGCGACAGCCTCGCGCCGGGGGTCCCAAGCGTCGCCGGGAGCCTGCGGCGGCTGGAGCCCGCTCCGGCGCGCGGTCCGGAGAGCGTGAACGTCGGGTGTCTCACAGTCCCCTTCTGAGGGGGCTTCAGGCATACGGGTCCCGCGTTTGCGATCAGTCCGTCAAGCGTCGGATGGCCGAGGTCAGTTCCGGGGTCGCACCACGCGATCAGACGGGTAGCGATGCACGGGACATCCGCCAGGAGGGTCAGGAACTCCTGGTCGCAGATCAGCACTCCCGCGTCCTCGCGGCGGATGATCCGTGTAAGCGCGGTGCGACCGGCGCCCGGATCGAGGTAAGCAACGTTCGCGGCGAGCTTTGAGCAGGCGACCGACGCCTCGATGAAGCCGCTGTGGTTGCGACACAGGATCGCGACCGTGTCGCGATGATCGACGCCACGTTCGCGCAGCGCAACGGCGAGAGCGTCGGTGCGCTGGTGAACCTCGGCGAAGCTCAACGTACCGAGCTCGTCCACGATCGCCGCGCCGTGGGGGTTACGTAGCGCCGCAAGCGCATACGCGCCGGCGGGCGTGTGCCCCCAACGCCGCCGCAGCGAGCGAGCACGAAGCGCTCTATCGAGACGCAGCGACCCCAGAGCGGCGCTGAGAAAGCGGCGCCCCGCACGTCGCGGACGTCCGTGCGCGGCGCTCACGCTCGCGCCCCGGTCGGCGTGCCGCGTGAGGAGGAGATAGGTGGGCGCCGCGGCCGGAGGGAATGGCCACGGCGCCCAGCCGGGCACCCGCCAGAGGAAAGAGCGAGTCCAGGCCTCTTCGAGCGTGCCGCCAAGGAAGAGGGGGCATCGCTCGAGCAGGCCAAGAGCGCCGAGGGCGTCGTGCTTCGCGGTCGCCTGGCCCCTGCTCATGTCGATCGCTGTCCCTTACGCATAGGTCAGTGCGGGCGGATCTCCTGGATTCGATAAACGTCCGCTCGCAGTCTAGCTCATCGAGATCGGCCGCAAACGGACCATCGGAATGCCGTATTTCCTTGGGACTTCGTGTGTCTGTGGCCAACGGTAGGGATGGGAAGGACGCTAAGTCGACAAACATTAGGAGTGGAATAACCGTCGGCTTGCGCCGGGGACCGGCCCTCGACCGCGAAATCGCCACGGCGCGCCGATCGCGATTAGTTGGACGCCGTCGAGAAGGAGGAGCCAGCGGCGGTACCCTAGCGGGGGCGTGCGACTCGCTCGACGCCGGCGCCGCGGGGAGTGAGATGCCACTCGTTGTTGGCGCCCTTGGGTTGACCCAGCCCCCGATTCTCGACCAGGCCGAGGCCAGCGAGTCGAGCCAAGAGCTTTGAGATCTGCCCTTGGTCGATGATGCCCGAGCTCTCCGCGACCTGTCGGTTGCTCGCTCCGGGGTACTCCCCTACCGCCATCAGGACACGCACGGTTCGATAGGTCAGGCGGAAATTCAGGTTCTCTAAGGGATCCGGTTTCTCAGCTCTGGCGCCTCGCTGGGCGGGGCGCCGGCTTTGAGACGCCCGCTGGCGCAGCTCGTGCTGGGCAGCCCGAGGCCCAAGATAGGGCAGGACGATGATGCTCATGAGCTCATCGAGCAGCGAGACGAGCGGATCCTGCACCCGGGCAAGCAGTCGGGTGTGCAGGATCGAGATGATCGCGCCCACGAGAGCCTCCGCCGTGAGCGGCGTGAGACCGGCGCCGCTGGTTCTCGGCGGCAAGCGGCCCGCATCAATCGCGCGCGTGAGATCAGAGAGAACCTCGGCGCGGCGGTGAAGAACACGCTCTCCGGCTGCGAGCGCCTCCACGATGCAAAGTCTCGCGTATCCGGGCTCCTCGTCCATCGCCTGGAGCAGTGCCTGCAGCGCGGCGCGGGTTCCTCGCCGCCAGTCGGACTCCTCGAGATACGCGGCGGACATCAAATCCCGGGCGCGAGCGTCGGCCTCCTCGAACGCCGCCAGAAAGCAGTCTTCGCGGTTGGAGAAGTGGTCATAGAAGGTCTTGCGGGAGACGCGCGCACGACCGATCACGGCGCCAATGGTGGCGTGCGCGTAGCCGTCCTCATCGGTCATCTCGACGAGCGCCGCGATGACGCGCGCGCGCTGAATCGCGGTGACGTGCGTCCGCTCGGAGTGGCCGGGCTCGGCGTGTGGCGTGCCGTTGAACACGCTCGAGGGTGCGGAGGCCATCGCTAGGAGCGCGCACTCGGGGCGATGCTGGCGCCGGTCGGCTGCGGGACTATCCTTGCCATGAGTGTTGGTCTCTGCATAAACGTCTACGCGCAGCCTAGCCAATGCGCCGGTGGCTTGTCAATATCGGCGATTAGGCCGTCGGAGATGGCGGCCGCTAAGAAGAGAGACGACGCCCGATATAAACGCCGCAAGTGCTGTTGTGTGGGCGGGCACCGATCCGTACTCTGAGAGGCCGAACGCGCGCCGCCTGCAAGACAGGCGCAATCCAGGCGACGTGATGTCACCTGAGGCAAGCAGTCAGTCCTCGAGAGCGACCGCGGGCGAGACCCCGGCGGCCAGATAGCCGGGCAGCGCGATGATCACGCTCGCCGTGACGGTAACGACCGCGAGACTCACGAGCGCGGGCACGACGGCTATCGAGTGCACGACCGGGAAGTTGATGACGTTCGCCAGAGCCCGGTCGAGCAGTTGCTGGCCGTAGAGGCCGAAGATCGCACCCGTCAAGCATCCGAGGAGCAGGAGGAGGAGGCTCTCGAGCAGGATCGTGCGCCAGAGCTCTAGGCGCGGGAAGCCCTCCAGCTTGAGCTTGGCCAGACGCGGGCGACGCTGCCAGAGCAGGTTGCCGATCGCCGCGGCCATCGCCAGCACGGCCACGAGGAGAATCAGGGTCGCGATCTGGGTGAGGCGCTGCAGTCCCTGGCGGCTGAGCGCGTTCTGTTGTGCGGCGCGTGCGCGTGCGGTCTGCGAGCGGAGACCCGACGCGGGACCGAGCGCCCTGGTGATCTCGGCGGCGCCCTGGGCCGCGGGGGTCCCAGGGTCCAGCAGGACGTTGTAGGCGGCGGCGTCGGTGCTGCCCCACGCGTGGGCGTAGTCGGCTGCGCCCAGGATCATCGCGCCCGGCGCCCAACCGATGTTCGTCGAGAGCGCGGCCACCCTGACGGTGATCGGGACAGGGCTGGGCAGCGTGACAAGCTCACCGATGTGCAGGTGGTGTTCCTCGGCGAGGGCCTGCGCGAATACGGCCCAGCCCCCCGCCCGTAGATGCAGCGTGGCCTGCGCAATGGAGCCTTCGAGGATCTGTGAGGCCGGGAGCAGAGGCCTTGCCGCGGCGGGCGGCGCGATCACCCACAACCGTCGGGAACCCCAGTCGAGCAGGCCGCCGCGGTAGACGCGCGCGGCCCGCACACTCGGCAGGCGGCGCAGGGCGCTGGCCTGGGTCGGGGTGAAGGGGGCTGTCCTCAGCAGGTTGTAGGCGCCGGGCGGGGAGACCCACACATCGGTGAACGCGTTCTCGTCGTGGGCGGCGTTCTGCAGGCCCTTGAGCAGGTCCGCGTGCGCGCCCTGGATCGCGACCGCGCCGAACACCGCGATTGCCCCGGTCGCAGCGACCCCTAACGCCCGGGTGCGTGCTGCGCTGAGCTCCATGGCAGCCATGTGGGGCACGGCGCCCGTGCGTCTTCGCGCGAGCCTCGCGAGCAGCTCGAGTGTTGTCTGCAGGGCGAGCGGCAGCAGAAGCAGCACCGCCGCGATCAGCGCCGCCATGCCAAGGATCGCGAGCTTCGGTGCGGCCAGGAGAATCGCTGTCGAGGTCGCGAGCGCGAGGAGTCCCGCGAGCGCGCTCGCACCGGTGGCGCGAGCAGCGGCGGTGCGTTCCTTGGGGGTGATCGCGGCGAGCGGGTCGCGAGAGAGGACGTCGCGCAGCGGACTGAGCACCGCCACCGTCGCGGCGAGCATGCCGCCGGCGAGCGCTATCGCGACGCTTTGCCAGGCGACCACGCGTTGGGTTCCGACGGCGAAGGCGGACCCCAGGTAGCCAGGGTTCGATCGGAACAGGTGGATCGAGAGCTCCTCGCCGAGCACCAGGCCGAGCAGACATGCAGCCACACCCAGGACGACGGCGTCGAAAACGAGCACCCCGAGCACCGTGCGTGGCGGGTAGCCGTCGCGGCGTAGGTCGGCGATCAGCCGCCGGCGCTGCGGAACGGTCAGGAGCATCGCGTTGAACGCGAACAGGAACCCGACGAGCGCGCTGATGACGGCGAACAGGGCGGTGGACTGGTTGGTTGCGGAGGCCGCCGTGGCAAACAGCCGTTCGTCATAGATGGTCGGCTCGACGTTCAGGCGTCCTTGGGCCAGATGCTCCAGAGCGGCGCGTACTGCCATCTCGTGACCAGGCGCGCTGCGCACGAGGATGCGCGAGACGCGGCCGGGCAGGCCCGCCAGTTCCTGCGCGTAGAAGAGCGGCGCGATGACGATCGGACTGGATGTGAGCGCGCCGATCTGACGCTCATGTAGCTGCTCATACCGAACCGCCGTCCCGGAGACCGATGCACACCGGACGGCGTGCTCAACGGCCGTTCGGGAGGAGGATGCACGCTGGCGCGTGCGGGGCCGCCGTTCGGGAGGCTGATGCACGCCTGGGGGCGTGGGTACCGCCGTCCGGGAGACCTATGCACGCTGGGGCGTGTGGAACTGCCGTTCGGGAGGCGGATGCACGCTGGGCGTGCGAGGTGTTCCCCTTGCGGCCGCGCAGCGGGAGGTTTATGCACGCGCGGGGCGTGCTGTATCCGGACGCCGGCGCGGATGCGCGCTGGGGGCGTGAATACGCTTGGGCGTCCGGATCCCGCCCGCCCACCATCGACTCGATGCACTTCTGTGCGCGGGGAGTTCGGGGGGCTGGCGGGGTTAGGTTCGAGAGTTGTGGAAAGACTCGGCTATGGGTTCGGACTATCGCCTGCGGTGCTTGCCCACCCGCCCGCCCTTCGACTCGATGCACCTTGTGCGCGGCTAGTTCACCGGTCGGCGGGTGAGCTTCGAGAGCGCTGGGAAGACACGCTCAGACGCGGTCGGGGGTTGGCTATTTCTTCCTCTTGACGGGACCGTACTTCTTGCGGGCTAGGCGTTCGCAGGCGGCACGCTTGCCGCGCTTCTTCTTGTGGCAGGCCTTCAGGGCCGCGGCGAGCTGGTGCGCGCGGGTCGGGGGCTTGGGACAGCCTGTCACGGCGATGGGGGTCTTCTGGTGGATTTCGGCGCCGTTCTGGGCGATGAATTCGGTGGGCATGACGAGTTTCTGGCCGCAGAAGCTGCCGTTGGCCTTTGCGGGCAGGTAGGCGGCTAGGGCGGAGTACTTGCCCTGAGGCAGCGTCAGTTCGAAGCTGTTGAAGGGCGTATCCGGGACCGTCTTGAAGGTCGTGCTGGTGATCCCGTTCTGGATCAGCGTCGAGCCGACGAGGTCGACGGCGACGCCGTAGCCCTGCAGGACGATCGTCAGGTCGGGGAATCCTGCCCCTCCGTGGCTGACAAAGTAGGCGGGCCCAGTGAGAGGCACGGGGATCAACGGCGTTATGACCTTTGCGTGCCCGACGATCGAATTGGGTGGACAGGCGGCCGGGTTTTCTTCGAAGACCTTGGCCAGACAGGCCTGCTGCAGCGTTTTGAGCTGCGAGGGGAGCTGCTTGGGGAGTTCGACTTTGACCTTCGTGATGTTCGCCTGAGTGCCGAACGAGCCAGCCGGCTCTGAGACGGTTGCGGTCAGGCTTGCACCCAAGACTTTAGAGGTATGGGCGGTCGTCGAGACCGTGAATTTAGGCGTGAACTTCAGGGTGGCGCAGTTGGTCACCTGGAACGGGACCTGCACCGGCGAGCTCAGGGCTTCGTCGCTGCCGATCGTGCCGGCGAGGGTCTGGGGGTTGCAGTTGGTGGGGTTGAAGGTGAAGTTGGGGCGGTTGATGTTGACGTTGACGTGCTTGATCTGGACGGGGATGCCGTCGATCAGGTGGGGGATCGCGTGGGGGCCCGTTGGGTCGGTGGTGATCGTGAGCTGGGCCGTGTGGGGGTCGACTTCGATCTTGGCCCTGACGACCACGCAGTCGCAGGGGGGCTGCTGGTTGGGGTTGGAGGTGTCGTGCTCGAGGTCGAATGGCCCGACCTTCGCGGGGCTGACGATCGACAGGCCAAACGGCGCGCCCGCATATTTTTCGGTTATGTACACGCGGCCGCCCGGCACGACGACCGGGTTGCTGCCAACTCCAGCCGTGACCGTCGCTTCGCCGATCTGGCTTTCAGCCCCACAGGTGCCTTCGTTGGCCTGTGCTTCCGGGCACAGCTTGACGCCCGAGAGCAGGCCCTCGAGGCCCGGCGGCATGTGCAGCTGAACCGACCCCAGCGGCTGGGTGCCGTCTTCGCGGCTGATAGTCGTGGAGAGGGGGCTGAATTCGCCGGCTTGGTTGTTGATCGTTCCCGCCGCCAGCGACGGCTGGAACGGAAGCACGCCGCCCGCCGGGCAGGGGCCGCCCCGGACGCCGGTGGTGATCTGGAAGGTCGTGGTCTGCAGCCTCGAGACTTCCGGTTCGGAGTGGGGATACAGCTCGGCCCGGGTCGTGTAGGCGCCGCACGCCGGCGGCGTGGCGAGAGGGCTGCGCTGACCCTGGCGGAAGCTCAGACGGAAGTGGCTGAACGGCAGTTGGGGCAGGTTGTCGAAGACGCTAGTGAGCTGACCCGTCGTCGGGTTCGCTTCGAGCTTGCCGGCGAGTTTGATCAGCACCCCCGTTTCGGGGTTCTTCACGACCACGTACAGGGCGAGCAGGGAGCCGAACGGGTTTTCGTTCTGGCGGGCGATGTAGACGTTGCCCGTGAGCGTCTGTTCGAGCAGCGGCGACTTCACTTCCACGTTGCCGACCTCTGACTCGTGCGGACACCCCGTGCCCGGCTGGGAGTCGATCGTCTCCGACTGGTACTGGGCTTCTGAGCAGGCACCGAGCCCAGCGGCAATCGACGGGTTCGCCGTCACGCCTTCCGGCAGCGTGACCACGACCTTCTTGATCTGCGACTGTGCCTTCCCTTCCCGCGCAAGCAGCCCTTCGTCGTCGACGTCGAGGTCGAAGTTCAGCCCCGTCGGGGAGCTCCCCGCTTCGGTCGTCGTCTGGGCGGCGATCGTGGGCGCGAAGCGCAGCTGGTTGCAGCTGTTCATGGCCGGCATCGGCAGGCCCGTCGGGAAGATGAGGACGTTGTCGGGTTGCAGCCAGGAGTCGATGTGGACGCTCGACGCGAGCGGCCCCGAGCAGGACGTCGGGAGCGTCTGAAAGGCCGGCGGCTGCGACTCAGAGGACGGCGAGCACGGGAATCCTTTCGTTTCCCCGCGGGCCCGCTGCAGGCAGCCCCACCCGCGAACGTTGTCGTGACGGGAATCAGCTGGCGTTCCCCAGAAAGTCACGGTGCTCGCGATGAAGCCGGCCGTCTCGGGCGTGTTCAGCGAGCTCACCGTGACGCCGTAGTCTTCGCCGTTGCCACTGCGCAGGGAGGTATCGAGGAGCACGGGTACTTTGGCGGGAGCGACGTAGAAGCCGAAGCGCGCCGGCTCGCCATAGGCCGGTTCCAGGCTGAACACGGGCTGGGTGAACGTCGCAAAACCGTGCAGGACCCCAGGTTCGTTGACCGTCACCGAGGCGACGCCGACAGCTGTCTGGTCGCCGCACCCGTTCCCACCGCTGGACCCGACTTCGACGAACGTGAGGAACTGGCTGAGCGGGCAGCGGGGCAGCGCCTGCGGGTTGCCGACCAGTCCTGGCGGCAGCCTGACGTTGACGTCCTTGGTGAGGGCGACGGGTTCGACCTTGGGCTTCTGCCCGAGCGCATCGGTATCGGCACGCTGGTCGAGCGCCAGCGTCGTCGTCAGCTGAAACGGATGCGAGCCGGCTTCGGTCGCGGGCTGCCCACGTTCTTCTTCGGCGAGCATCTCGTAATCTTCGACTCCGAACGCGGGTGCAAGCCCGACCACGAGCGGCCGGCTGGTCGAAGCGGCCGGCGCTTCGCCGCCAGAGATGCTCATCCCGGAGCTTTCCGCGGAGGAGGCCGTGGCTTCGGCGATGACGTCGATGCGAACTTCGAGCTGTCCGTAGGGGACGACCTCGCCCGTGTAGGTGCAGGTCAACGATTCAAGCGAACAGGGAATCGCGACACGTTCGCTTGCGGTACCGAAGGCGGGGGCCGTCGCCGATATGCCGACTGCCGTCAGCGCTGGCGGCAGCATGCCCGCGATCTGGATCGGATCCGGCGTGCCTTCGATCCCAGCTACCCCCACGTTCTCCGCCGTCAGGACGATCTGTCCATCCGCGCCGCCGGGTGACTTCACGGCGTCGCTCGCTTCATGCGTGCCGCCCGCCAGTGTGACCGACTGCGCGCGCATGTGGGCGATCGGCTGATCCGCGAGCTTCCCGATGAACGCGATGACCCATGAGTGCGACGATGCCGTGTTGCCCGCACCTTCTGCGACCTGCACGTTGCCCGCGCCGTAGAGGCCTTCGAGGTCGCTCTGCACAGCTGCCGCCGTGGCGTTGAACGCGATGTGAACGGATGCGTTGGTGCCTTCTTCTCGTTCGAGGGAGAACTGGCCGCTGGTCGCGCTGACACTCACTTCCTGAACCGCGTCGGTGGCGGTCCCGGGCTGCAGCGCCGCGGGACGGGCCTCGATGCCGACCGTCCACCAGCCGGACGCCGCACCGGCGAGAGCAGGGTAGATCGCGGCAAGCGACAGGCAGGACGCGATCACGGAGACCGCCAGTCCGGCCCGGCGCCCGAGCCGGACGGGCAGAGAGGTGCCTTGCGAGCTCATGAGTGGGCGCCTTTCTTGCGGACTGGCTTGCTGGATGACGAGGACTTCTGGGACCTGGATCCGTAGGCCCGCCTGGCCTGGCGCTCGCAGCGTGCCCGCTTGCGCTTCGGCTTCTTGTGGCACGCCTTCAGCGCGGCGGCGAGCTTCTGGGACCTCGTGAGCGTCTTGGGCTTGGAGGGACCTGACGCCGTCAGCGACGGCGCGAGGTTCCCGATGCCCGAGAATGTCATCGACGCCGGCGTCACTTCACTCGGAGGCGGCACCGGCGCCTGACACGCTTCGCCTTCGCACACCGTCGCCGAGGATCGCGGCGGGGCGATGCACGGCGATGCCGTCGTGCATTCGTGCGCGTCGTAGACGTCGATCGCCGTGTCGCGATCCCCGGGCGAGAGTTTCGCGGCGGTCAGGAAGAACACGTCCGCACCGGTTTCGGAGGCGTCGAGGAACCCCGATTCCTGAGCAGATGAGCCGGAGGAGATCAGGCCGATGCAGCCGCCGGAGGGGGCCGCGAACGCGGCGGAGCCGCTCGTGCAGCTGCCGGCGCCGGGGGGCTCGTACTCGTACACGTCCTCGGTGCCGTTGGTGTCCTGCGGGACGAGCGCGTCGTGGCTGTCGAAGAACAGCCGTCCGCTGTCGGACAGGTAGCGCGACTGGTTCAGCGCGTTACCGGATTGGTAGGCCGTCCAGGCGGGCACGTTGGCGGCGAGCCATGCGTGCGTCGACCAGACCCGGTCGCCGCTGGAGAGCGTCAGCGCTTCGCCGTATTCGGCCCCCACGGGTCGAGCTCCGGTCGGGTCACAGGAGGCGCAAACGAGGCTGCCTTCGCCGCCGTTGGCCGCCGCGTCGAAGAGGAACACCTCCTCGTCGGGCTTGCCGCTGTGCGCATCGTGGTTGTCGTAGCCCGTCAGGGGCAGCTGCGACATGAAGGCGAGCCAGCGGCCGTCGGGCGAGATCCGAGCCGGAAGATGGTTCAATTCCGGCGCCCAATCAGGGGCGTCTTCGCCGGAGAGGGAGGCGATGAGCTTCGTCACGCCCGCGTGGCGGACATACAGATCACAGCTCTTGCCGGGTTCGGATAGCAGGCCCTGGTTCGCACACGTGCCCGGGGTAGCACCCGCCGCCAGCACACCGTCGGCGACGAAGTACACATAGGACCCGTCTTCGGAGGACCCCAGCACCGTCCCCTGGACGGCGCCTGAAGGTGTCAGATCGGAGAGTTTGCAGTGCAGCTTTTCGCTTTCTTCAAAGACTTCGCACTCGTAGAGGTCCGGGTTTTTTTCTGACGCGGTCGATCCGGGCGTGAGCTGTTGCTGATCGGTGAAGTAGACGGTGACGCCGTCGCTGCTGGCCGCTTGGAAGATCGCTTCCGCACCGGGAGGCTCTTTCCCCGATCCGCCCTGAACGAGGTCGAGCTTGACGGTGCTGCCGAGCGTCATGTCGCGCTCGTAGAGATGTGGTCCGAAGGACCACATCACGCGCGAGCCATCGTCGGAGACAGCATGCCTCGAGATGCGGTTCGCGTGCCCGAGCGTCGGAGCTTCGGCCGGCCCGCCTTTCGCCGGTTCTCCACTGGGCAGGACGCTCACAAGCGCCAATTTTCCGTTCGCCCACTCGTACAGCCCGCCCTGGTCCCCCGGCAGCCCGCTCAGACCGATACGCGGCGATTCGAACACGACATGGCTCAGGTCAGGCGTCGCGCCACGGAACAACGGCCCGCATGGCCCGACGCTGCACGCTTCGAGGGTCGACTCGCTGACTCCGAAGACCGTCCCTGGCGGAACATCGGCGTGTGCCGCGACGACCGGGCTGCATGTCTGTTCGACCGGCGGGCAGCCGCTGATCAGCGGGCGATAGCAGGGCACGCTCGACGACATGCACGGCTTGCTCGAGTCGCCGCCCAGGAAGTCGGTGCGAAGGAACGGGGTCTGTTCGGAGGCTTCGGGCGAGAGCGAGGGCACGAAGGCACCGAACGGCTGCGCGAGGGCCAGCGAGAGGTCCTGCGAGAAGAAGCGGTACTCCTGCCCTTCTCCGATGCTGGCGCCGGGCGCCGTTTCCTGGGGGAGTGAGAGATCGAGCGAGCTCCAGCCTCCGGGACCACGCGCCGAGAGCACCTGGACCTGATTGGAGTACCCCTGCGGGCGGGGTTCCGTCGGCGTGCTCGCGAGGTACGTCAAGGCATTGCCCTGGGCCGCGGCCTGTAGTACTCCGGCCTCGGCGAACGACTCGAACAGCGCCCCATGCTTCTCCACGGGCGAGACCTGTTCCCATTCACGGCCATCGAGCAGCGAGAACGCGCCCGGGGTCTGTGTGGTGAGCGCCAACGCTTCGGAGCGATGTTCTCCACCGACGTTGCCGGCGCTCGCGCGGTAGCGGTAGATGGTGCCCGGATGCAGATCGGCGATGGTCTGGGAGATCGCGAGATCATGCGAGCCGGCGCCAAGCGCACCATCTGGGACGGGCGCGCGACTCGCGCCCGCGAACGGGTCGCGCGCGCCGGCCACATTGGCCTGGAATTCGGCTTCGGTGAGGTATTCGAAGCGATAGCTCGAGGGCACGCCCAGCGGGTTCATCTTCGCTTCGAGCGTCGCCGACGTCGAGCTGACCGAGCTGGCCCCCAGCGATTCGATCTTCACCGGCGGCCCGGTTTCGAACGTCGGTTCTTCGGTTTGCGCCTGACACTCTTTACCCGCTTCGCATTCGTTGAATGCGATCACGCGGAGGTGATAGACCGTTTCGGCTTTCAGGCCTTTGATCGGTTCGCTCTCCGTCGGTTCCGAGAAGCTCGCCGGCAGTGACTTCTCGGTCGTCGAGACGGCTTCGTCGAAGCCGTGGCCGGCCCCGTGTTCTTCCACCGATTTCTTGAACTTCGCATCGTCAACGTACTCGAAGTGGTATTTTGTTTCGCGGTTCTCGGCGTTCAGGATCGCGTTGAGCGTCGCCGTCGACCCTCCGATTTCCGAGGCGAACAGACTGTGACCGCGCAACCACGGTCCAGGGACGGGAGACGGGAAGCTCTGCGCCACGCTCGGGCGGAAGCCGCCAGTGTCGCTCGCGACGTACAGGCGTGCCGCTTTGAGACCGACCGACAGGACTCCCCCTTGGTAGCCGGGCCCGCCGTTCGGCCTGCCGGCGATTTCCCCGGCGCCGAACACCTCGACCTCGGTGCCGCTGACGGCGTCGAACTCGATGAAGCGAAAGACTTCCGGGCCCTTTTCCAGGTCGACCACGATCAGATGCCCGGAGCCGTCGAGCGCGACGGACTCCGGTCCGCCAGCGCTCCCCGGTTTACCGACAGCGTCGACGGTGTACAGCGGCGTGCCATCCGGCGCGAGCTTGCGGACGCCTTTGATCGCACTGCTCAGCACGTAGAGGTTTTCCGAGGCGTCGACGGCGAGCGAGACGATTTCGCCGGCTCCGGGCAGTTTCAGTTCCGAGAGAAATTCGCCGGCGGCATTGAACCGCTCGATCCGTTCGCTCGTGCCAACGAACACGTCCTCGGCCGATTCGCCAGCGAAGTTGTCGACTGCGATCGCGTAGCCTTCGCCTTCGAACTCTCCGGCTCCCGGCCCGGGGGTCCCTTCGCCGCATTCCTCGTGTTCTTTTTCGATCGCGGCCTCGGTGCATCGGTTGCCGGGTTCGAGTTTTCCTTTTTTCCCTTTGTCGACGCCGCCCCCGATCAGCCAGAGAAGTTCGCCCGACGGGCCGTACTTCTCGATACGACTCTCGTTTCGATCGCCGACGTAGACGTCGTGAGTCTTGTCGTCGACCGCGACAGCCTCCGGGTACACCTCTCCAGGTGCAGGGCCGCCAGCGTTGAGCGTGCCTGAGAGGCAGAAGGTCGTGCAGACCTGCAGCTGTTCGGCGCCGTTGAGCACGCCGAACCCGAACGCGCGCTGGAACGCCCCAGCCCCGCTGAACGCGTCGACGCGGTGGTTGCCTTCGTCCGCGATCCAGACCGTTCCGTTCGACTGGTCGACCGCGGACGCCGACGGGAAGTAGACCTCGCCGGCGCCCTGCCCTTCCGTCGCGAAGTCGAGCGGGTACGGGAACGCCGCGGCGCTTCCGGGATCGGCTGCGAGCCCCGTCGCCACAGAGACGGCGAGGACGCACGTGAGACGGGCAAGGACGCGCCGGCGCGACGCGAGGAGGGTTCTGGGGCTCTTTGTCACTGGGAGATCTTGTCCTTCGATTGCGGTTCCGCGAACGAACGTCGCGGTTTGAGCGCCGCCGGCGCAAACACCGGCGGGCTAAGCAACGAGCGGACGCGGCCAGCCAGTCGCCGGCCGCGTCCGCGCTCTGCTATTCAGCCGTCACAGCCCAGTCGCCGCGTCCGAACGCTCCTTCTTCCAGGGTCAGGCCCTGCATGTCCGCACCGGTGCGTCCCGCCCCGGTTACTTCGGATTCAATGTCCTGCACCGTGAAGTTCGACGGTTCCAATTCGAATGCGTTGGCGATGTATATGCACAGGTTGCCTTTTTCGGCCGTCGGGTTCGCGCTGCTGCCGCCACCGCAGCCTTTTCCTGCCGCGCCCGTTTCGCCTTCACCAATTATGTGGACGTGGTTTTCGTCGAGCGGAGCCGCGAGCGGGACCGCGAAGGAGATCGGGATGTGCACCTTTCCGAGCCCTGGTTTCGCGGGGAGCACCGAAAGTCCCCACACACCGGTCTCCGTAGCTCCTTCGGGAAGCCCTCCGACCACCCATGGACTACCGTCTTTGCCGTTTTTACCTGGTGTCCCTTCTTCCCCTTCTTTCCCTTCTTTCCCTTCTTTGCCTTCTTTGCCTTCTTTGCCTTCTGAACCGGCACCGCCTTTCGCTCCCGGTGCGCCGGTTTCGCCTTTCGCACCAGCCGACCCCGCCGGGCCCGCCGGGCCCGCGCGACCCTGGAGCGCCTTCAACACCTTGGGGCTGATCTGCTTGGTGGAGGTGATCAGGAACTTCTTGGCCGCGTACGCGCCACCGGTCATCGCAAACACGAGCGCGATGGTCGCGATGACGGTGCCGGGCGTCAGATGGATCCTCCTACGTATTGCTGAGAACATTCTCGACTTCTCCTCCTGGTTCGGTTAGAGCGTGGAGACGCTGCTCAGCGCTACGCACGCATGGCTCTCGGGTAAAGACAGAGCGGGTCGACCCCGCGCGCGGAGTGGCCCAGCCGCAGGCACCGAGCCGCCCCCCGTGCGCCCGCCAGGCGCCACGTTGCGAGCACGTTGCGCGACGCGGGCCAGGCTCGCGGTCCGGCGCCGAGAGACCGAAGAGCGGGTGGCCCGTGGGCGCACCTGAGTCGGTGTCGGCGACCGCGACGCGGGTCGTTCGACGGCTTGCGGCTTGCGCATCCGACGCGGATTCGCCGTGGCGGAGATGATCGCCACATCGGAAGACCGAGGGACGCCCCCTCTCCCCCGGCTCGCGGGTCGATATCTGCTCCCATCTCTCTAGCGGCAGCGTCTCGCTGCCGGCATCCTCAAACATCGTGGTCATGCGTCGTCCCTCTCCTCCTCGGTGCTGCTTGTGTGAACGTGGATCTCGCGGCGAAAATGCTGCCCGACGACCTCATCAGCACGCGCGATAAACAGGCGAGAGCACGATACCGCAGCGCTTCGATGGAAGTCAAGCGAGTACTTCAACAGGGGCGCCCGCTTGCAGTCGCGGATCGATGGAACCGACGTTTGACCGCCGTCACGGGCTCGCGCAAGACACCCATCGCCTGACGCCAGGGGTGACCGGGTAAACGTCGCCGTTGGGATTAGCGGTCGCGACGCGCACCCCCACCCGGGCCGCCCCGCACGACCGCAGCGAATCGCGTTCCTCTCCACGATGCATACGATCCCACGGCGAGAGCCTCCAGATAAGTCAAGGGGTAGAAGAGCCCTGCCGGCCGCCGGCCGTAACAAACCGGCACGGCAGCTGACCGGTGGGTGGCAAGCCGGAGCTGCGGGCCCGGAGCGCGCGAGACGACACCCGGCGCCCGCCCCCCAGGCCTCCAGCCGCTCGGCAGTCCTTTCGCGATCGAGAGCGGTCCCGGGACCGGCGCGCCGTGGCCTCGTCGAGACCGAGGGCGTCAAGCTCGCGTACGACCATGGAGCGTTGCGCGGTGCCCTGGGACGGTGTGAGCCGTCCGCCCGCACAACCCAGGGTGCTCAACGGCGCACCACGGGAGCGCTCAGGGTGAACCTCTCGCTGCGGATCCTCTCGTGCGCGCCGGACCCGGTGATCAGGGTGAGCGTGTAGCGCCCCGGCCGCAGGCGGCGAAGCGGCTCGAGGCTCAGGCGCAGGCGCCCGTGCGGACCGCCCTGCGCTGTCCCGGCCGCATACACGGCGCCGCGACGCGAAAGTGTCGCCCGCGCGCCGGACCCCGTCACTTTGAACGTGACTGGGCCTGGAACCTGCTTGATCACACATTTCCGCACCCTCACTCCATTCTGCTTGACGATCTGGCATGTCACGAGCTCGACCGTGCCAGGCCGGCCCGCGGGCCCCTGCGGGCCGACGGGGCCCTGCGGGCCGGCGGGACCTTGGGCACCCGGGGCACCCGCGGCTCCCGTTTCGCCTTGTGCCCCATTCGCGCCCGGTTCGCCGTCGGTCCCTTTGGGACCTTCGGGACCCTGCGGGCCCGGCTCGCCCTTCGATCCTTCTTTGCCCGGCTGTCCTTCCTTGAGGAAGATGGCCGCGACTTCGATGTCCCTTGACGCTTCGACTTCGCAGCTGGTGGGACTCTTGACCTTGCAGCCGATCCAGCCGGCGAACTGGTAGCCCGTCGCAGGGCTCTCTTCGAGCACGACTCGAGCGCCTTCGTCGAATTCCGTCGCGCATTCCAGTTGTGCGGGCCCGCATGCGAAGCCGGGCGGCGTCGCTGTTTTCACCCCGCCTTCGCCGAATTTGACGACCGTGAGCTTGCGCTGGTGCGACACAGAGAACTTAGCCCCGATGTTGACGTCGTGGCTCGGCATCGTGAATTCGCAGCTCGTCGTCTTCGCCCCCGCGCAGGGCCCTTCGGTCCATTCTTCGAGGGTCCAGCCCAATTCGGCTTGCGCTTTGAGCTTGACGGTGGTCGACGACGCGACTTCTTCTTCGCACTGTCCGGCTGCTGCGCCTTCTTTGCAAGCGATCGTCCCGGGTTGCGAGACGATTTCGCCGCCGCCCTCCACCAGGGCTTTCAGTTTGAAGTCGGCGGGCGCTACCGCTGTGAACTTGGCCCGTACTTCTTTGGCCGCGCTCATCAAGACTTCGCACTTGCCTCCCGATTCGCTCGTGCAGCCCGTCCACCCCCCGAACGAAGTGCCTTCGCCGTGCTCTTCGAGCACGACCGTGTCGCCGATCGGGACAGGGTGGGTGCATTCGCTGCCACAGTCGATTCCCGATGGCGTCGAGGTAACCCTGCCTTCCGCTGCGCCCGTGCCTTCCTTGGACACCGTGAGGAGCGGTTCAGCCTCGAATTCGACCGTCACGATCTTCGCCGCCGTGACCTGGACCGTGCATTTTTCCCCATCCGGGCCGGTGACGCTTTCGCATCCAGTCCAGCCGCCTACTTTGCCTTCGCTCGGCGCGGCACTCAGCGTGACGGTCTGGTTGTGGGAGAAGACGGCTTCGCAAGTCAGACCGCAGTCCAGCCCGGTCGGTTCGCTGGTCACGGTTCCGAGCCCTGTCCCCACCTCCCTGAGCGCGACGGTGTTTTCGAGTAGGTACGTCGCGTCGAGACTGCTGTCACCCGTGAGCTCGAAGGTGCAGCTGCCGTTGCCCACGCAGGAGGAGGCGGCTCCGGTGCCATCGCTCCACCCGGCGAACACGGAACCTGGTTCGGCGGTGCCCCTGAGCGTGATCTCGGTGCCTTCCGGGTATTCGCCCGCGCATTCTTCGAACGCCTCGTTGACTTCGCACATGAGCTTGCCGATGCCGTTCCCGCCCTGCGCGACCGTCAGCTTGTCCTTGACCGGCGGGGCGGCGAGCGGTCCGAACGCATAGACGCTGTCTTTGCTGTGCGCTTGGTCGCGGGAGGCCACGTAGATGTCGCCGGTGTTGGGGCTCGAGGAGCCATTGTCGACGGCGATGTCCGACGGGCCACGGATGTCCTGCAGGTGCAGCGAGGCCCCGAATTCCTTCGGCAGTTTCGAGACGTATGCGCCGGAGGCGCTGAACTCGTCGACGACGCTGGTCGTGCCTTCTTCGTTCGGCTTCGACGAGATCACGAAGAAGTCGCCACTGGACTGGTCGACGGCGAGGTCGAACAGGTTCGGCGACGACGTGAACTTGGTCTTCGCCAGGATTTCGGTGCCCGCCGGGTTCAGGACGTAGGCGCTCGAGTGGTTTTTGTCGATGACGTAGACATCGCCGGTCGTCCCATACACGTCCACGCCGTAGTATTCCGGTTCCGAGACCACCGATTCGCCGATCGTCGAGGAGATCAGCACTCCTTTGGGGCTGAAGGAGGCGATGTGTTTGGCCTCCGCGACGTAGAGGTCCTGGTTGGCCGGGTCGATCGCCACCGCGTGGGCTTCGGCCGAGTTCGGCACGATGACACCTTCCGTGCCGGCCGTTTTGTCGATTTCGTATGTGGTGGCCGCGGTCGGGGGGAACGCCGTGGGCTTGTACTTGGTGACCCCACGGTTGTAGACCTGGACGTAGACGTCGCCGCTCGAGTCGACCGCCAAGCTGGAGGGCCCAAAGCTTTTCGGCGCCGTGACGCTGAACGCAGTGATCACGCTGCCCGTCGGGGAGTAGACGGTGACTTTGTCCTGGCTGTATTCCGAGACGTAGATGTCGCCGTGGGAGTCGGTGACGACCCCCGAGGTCGCGGTCACTTCCGAGAAGACGTCGATCAAGGACTGTGAAGAGAGATACGGGTGTTCTTCGCTCGCCAGCGCGGGCTGGCTCGCGACAGCGAACGCCGCGAGGATCGCGCACAGGGACAGCAAGCCGGTCAGGGTCAGGCTGCGGGCATTCATCGGATCCGGATCCTCTCCTCAGCGTTGGTCAGGCGATGAGACATCTTCGACATCCTTGTTGGTGTTGGGCACACGGGGCTCTGCTTCGCCCCGGTACGCCGGGCGCCCTCGCGTGGCACGCCAGGCGCCGGGGTGTGGGGCCCGAGGGCCCCACACCCGCAACGCCTTGCCGGCTGCTGCCGTCTGGCGTGCCCGCCGTTACTTGATGACGACTTCCTTCTTCGGGCCGAGGGCCTCAGTGGTTTCGAGACCGAAGCGGAGGCTTTCCGTGCCGGCTCCTTCGGTCACTTCCGCTTCCACCGGCGCCCATTTCGAGGGTTCGCCTTCTTCCATCCAACCTTCGAGACTCTGCACACCGGTCGTTTTGTTGACCGTCCAGGCGCCAAATTCGCCTTTCGCGGTCGGGGACACTTCGCCGGTGACGAACGGGTAGGCAGTCACGCTTTCGAACGAGACGCCACCGCAGGAGTAGGCCGGAGCGAGGAACATCGCCGTAATACCCGGGTGCGGGGTCGCAGGGACCGTTTCTTCCCTCAGGAGGCCGACGAACGGGACGACGATGCTACCCGCGCAGCTCACGGCTTTCGCTTTTGTAACCTCGTTCGTTGCGGCGCACTTTTCGAATGTAATCGTCCCTTCCAGGTAGGAGGGTTCTTCGATCGTCGCGCTGTCTTTGTCCTTCTTGCAGACGACCTCCCAGACGATGCCGCCCCCACCCGGTTTGGAGTAGTAGAAGGTGCTGGCCTTGCTCTTGCCTTCGAAGCTCAGCGGCAGCGCCACGGGAGAGGTCGCGTACTTGCCTTCGCCTCCCACGTTCACTTCCGTGCACCTCTTGTCGTTATAGCCGCCGGTGTATTTTTTTTCGACCTTCGCGGCCTTTTTGCACATCTTGTATTCCGGTTCGGCCGCCGAGGCGCTCGCCGCGGCGAGCGCAGTGATCGCGAACACCGCGACCAGGGCGAGTCCAAGTATCCTTACGTGTCTCACTATCTATCTCTCCTCTTGGGTTTGATTTGGGTGAACGGCGCTGGGGGTCTCATCCCTCGAGACCTGCCTGGGCCGGTCTTTGCTGCGGCGCAGCCGGGTCGGTGATGCACCGGGATTGGTGCGCCCGTTGTCGGGGGCACCAGAGGCACCCGGTTCGACACACGTTTGGGGGTAGCGGGGTGAGAAGGCTGTGTGCGGCGGAGCCGACAGGCGCGCCCGCGAGCAGGAGAGAGCGCCCCTGTGCCAGCGCCGAGCGCGGGGTCGCCGACAGGAAGGCCCTGAACAGGAAGGCCAACGCGCGGCTGGGAGTCGCAGGACGCCTCCAGCCGCGAACAGGGAGAACGGCGGCCGTCTGCCGGGCCGGGGCCGCCAGCGAGCACGCGATATGCCACGCGAGCACAACCACGGCGCCCAGGCAACGGCGCACGAACACCCTCCATCAAAGCCTGCATTGCCCCGTCTCTCCCCTACCTGTCGTGTCTGTCGCTGAGAGTCCTGATCTCCGGTGTCGCACCCGATCGGTAGCTGGCGCGACACCCCCACGTCCCTGTGAAATAAACAGTGGAGCGCAGGCTACAGCATCAGCCGTGGAGGTGTCAAGGGAGGCAGTCAGAGCTGCCCGGAGCCCCAGCCGTCGGCGGCTCAGATTGCGCGGCGGGAAGCCAAGGGCGAATCGCGGCCGCGTGGCAGGTCGGGCTGGTCGTGCGGGTGAATCCGGCCGAGAAGGATCAGCTGGAGTAAACGGCTGAGATGGAGTTATGGAGGCCTGGGGCGGAGAATGAGGGGAGGTGTGCGTCATGGGGTCGTCCTAGTGCCTGAGGCCGCGCGCAGTCGGGGCGGGCGCGAGGCGAACGGCCGCAGAGCGGGTCTGCGAAGGGGCGGGGGAGAGGCGGAGGATCGCCAGGGTGGCGCTCAGCCGCCCGTGAGCGGCACCGAGAAGACGGCGTCCGGTAGGAGTCAGCTGGATGTGGACGAGCTGAGTCCCGCCGGGCGGGATGAGGAAGCTCGCAGCGCCGATGCTGTGAGCCGATAGGCGCGCGGGCCGACCGCCCGTGCTGGTCCTGGTCCTGACGCTGAACGTCAACCTGCCGGCACAGCGGCCCGTCCCCGTGCGGGTGAGGATCAGCGCAGCGCGTGCGTGCGCGTGCACCCGGACGATCCTGCTAGCGACCCAGACCCGGCACGCGGGCGGGGACGACGTGCCGGTTGAGCTGTACGCGAGGACGCCGGCGCCCGGCGGCACCCCAGGGAAGGGTTCTTCGGCAGGGACCTGCCCTACGCGGCCGGGGCCACGGAACGTGAACAGGTCGCCAGGGCCGGCGGCGCTCGACCCGGCAGGGGTGCTGACGCGGACGTCGACCGTGCCAGCGGGCTCGGCCGGAGCGACTGCCGTGATCGACGTTCCGGAGTCGACCGTGAAGCCGGCGGCCGGTGTCGAGCCGAAGCTGACGGCGGTGGCGCCCGAGAAGCCGTGACCGGAGACGGTGACGGTGCCGGTGCCGGCTGCGGGGCCGTGGTCGGGGGTGACCCCCGTGACGGCGGGTGGCGGCGCGAGGCCCGGCAGGAGCGTCCAAGCCCCGCCGAGCTGGCTGTTGTCCTGGGGGGCGCCGATTAGCCCCGTGCTCGCATCGGCGGAGAGCGCCGAGCTTGCGCCGAACCGGCCTCTGCCGGCCTCTCCTTCACCGGTGAGCTTTTCCGCCGGCGCGGTCCAGGTCTCACCGGCGCGAGTGAACACCCAGGCGGCGCCGAGATGGCCGTTGTCGCGAGGCGCTCCGAGCAGCGCGGTGTCGCCGTCGGCGGAGAGGGCGGTGCTGTAGGCGAATTCGCCCGGGCCGCTCTCGTCCGGGCCGACGAGCTTGCGGCCCTGCTGGGACCAGGCTTCACCGGTACGGGTGAGCACCCAGGCAGCGCCAGCGTAGCTGTCATCGCCGCGGCCTCCGATCAGGGCGGTGTCACCGTCGGCGGAGATGGCCGCGCTGTAGCCGAAGCGCGCCTGGCCGGACTCTTCGGCTCCGGTGAGCCTGGCTGCGCTCGCGGTCCATGTTTCCCCGGAGCGTGAGAAGACCCATGCCGCCCCCAGGTGACCGCTGTCGCCGGGCGCGCCGACGAGCGCCGTGCTCCCGTCGGCGGAGAGGGCGACGCTGCGGCCCAGGTAGCCTTCGCCGGACTCTCCGGCGCCCGTGAGCTTCGCGCCCTGCTGGGTCCACGCCTCGCCCGCGCGTGAGAACACCCACGCGGACCCGCGGTGGGCGCGATCGGCGGGCGCGCCAACCAGAACGGTCTGGCCGTCCGCGGAGATCGCGACGCTTCGACCGAAATGGCCTTTCGCGCTCTCTTCCGGGCCGGCGGTCAGCTTGACGGCCGGCTGTGACCAGGTGCCAGCGGAACGGGTGAACACCCATGCGGCGCCCCGGTGGGAGTCCTCGCGCGGCGCTCCGATCACGGCCGTGTTCCCGTCCGCGGAGAGAGCGACCCAGCGGCCGAACGCGCACCCTTCGGATTCGCCTTCTTGTTCTTCTTCGCATTCTTCGCCGGGCTGGACGGCGCCTTCGCCGCCGCCGAGCAGAGCTTCGCCCTGCTGGGTCCAGGTCGAGCCCGAGCGGGCGAAGACCCACACCGCCCCGGCGAAGCCGCCCTCACCGGGGGCGCCGATCAGGGCGGTGCTCCCGTCGGCGGACAGCGCGACGCTGATCCCAAAGAGACCGCCGGCCTGGGACTGGCCGGAGGCGAACTTCGAGGCCTGCACGATCAGGGGGTCGATGCGGAGGGGGTAGTGCGCGCCGCGGGTGTCGATGCGCAGCTGCAGAGCAGAGCCGTGCAGCGCGAGCGAGGAGGCAAGCGGCGTGCCGGAAGCGTCGGTTGCGTGCAGGCCGGTGTAGCGGAGCGAAGGGCCGCCGGGGCCGGTGAAGAGGATGCTCGAGCCGTTGGGAGCCGCGGAGGCGCGAGCGTTGCCGGAGATCGCGATCGAGAGGGTGAGCGGTCCGCCCGAGTGTCCCCCCGGCAACGGCGCGGGGACGGTGAAGACCTGCTCGATGCCGAGCGGGCCGTTCACGTAGGACTCGGTGACCCCCGCGTGGAGGTAGGCGACGCGGTTGGCGTCGGCCGTGGGGCTCACCGCACCGACCGGGAGGATCGAGCCGCCCTCGGCCATGGCACGCAGGCTCAACGTGAGGTGCAGCGCGCCGGGGCGCAGCGAGACGCCGGTGCGAGCGAAGGCGGCGGACAGGCTCTGCGGCGGGCTCAGCGCGGCGAAGCCCCGACCCTCGCGGCTGACGCGGTAGACCGGACGGGCGGCGCCGAGCGTCTCGGAGATCGCGCTCTGTGCGGGAGCGGGCAGATCGAAGAGCGCGGGATGAGACGCGAGCGCAGAGGAGGCGAGCGAGGACGTCGAGGCCTGGCGCACGGGCGCACGAGACAGCGCGAACAGCGCGAGCAAGAACAGCGCGGCGGCGATCACCGTCAGACGCCACGGGATCGTGGCGCTCACGAGCAGCGTCACGGGATCAGCCTCTCCCGCGTCCAGGGGCTTGGCCGTGCGCACGGGCGCTCGCACGCCCGGAGCGGGCCGCGCAGCGCTCAGCTCGCCGGGACGAGATCGGTCGATCGCAGCGCCGCCGCGTCCGCGGGACGCCCGGCGCACCGGAGCGATAAACATCGTCCAGCACGAAGCGGACACGATGCGGAAGCTGTGCGGGGCGATCGCGCGCAGAAATGGTGTAGAACCCTCCGTGGCTCATGTGGCTCTCCCTCCCGTGCTGCTGAGTCTCCAGGAACGGCGGCCGATCCCCGACCGGCGAGACTTAGACGCTGACGCGTATAAACGTTAACGGGCAAGTTAGCGCATGGTAGCTCGACTTGTCAAGCGGGGGCGTTTCGTGGGGTAGTTTGCTGCAGGGGCTGGTGGGTTGGCGCTGGCGAGCAGACAGGGAGAGGGAGACCGCGGTCGGGGGCGTAAACGGGTGTGTTGGGGTTCGCGAGTGGGATTATGGTCGGCGGCGTGGTTGGAGGGGGTGTTCGCCGCGGAGTGGGCGGGCGGGTGAGGTGGAGGCAGGCGGGTTCGGAGGCGGGGTTGGGAGTTGGGTTGGGGGTTCAGGGGCGCGGCTGTGCGCAGGCGATAAACGACTGCCGACGAATTGGGCTGCGGAGGTCACGTAGGTTGCGAGGGGCTGGTTGCGGTGGTCGGGATGGGCGCCGGGTGAAGGCGCATGCGAGGGACGGCCTGGGCCGGTGGCGGTGGGATGCACGCGCCCGCACAGGGTGCGGGCGGGCGGAGGCTTCGGATGGATGGGTGCGGGCGGAGTTCGGGGGGCGATGCTTCGGGGGGCGGTGCTTCGGGGCTTGGCTAGCGGGGGGTGAGTTCGGGGGGCCTGGGGGTCGATGGGGATGCACGCTTCGCGTGCGGTGGGGCGGGGTTCTAGATGCACGCTGACGCGTGCGGGTTGGCGGCTGGCGATGCACGCTGGCGCGTGCTGGATGGGTGACCCGGATGCACGCCTCGCGTCCCGGAGAGATGTCTTGGATGCATGCTGGCGCATGCTGGTCGTGGTGCTCTGATTGCAGGATCTGGATGCACGCTTCGCGTGCAAAGGCGGGGGCGTGGATGCACGCTGGCGCGTGCGGGTGAGCTGCGGGCGGATGCACGCGTCCGGGCGCTAGGTCCGGCACCGTCGCGCCCTTCTCGCACGCTGAATCGGGGTCTACAGTTCCCTGGCTGAGACTGTGCGATTGGCGTCCCGGGCCGGGGTTGAAGCCAGGCACGGAACCAACAGCGCGCGTACGAGTCAACGCGGCGGTCAGGGGTATGCTCATTGGCGTCCATGCGATCCAGCCAACGTTTACGGCAGGCGTACGAGGAAGATCCGGCAGGCTCGTCCACGGAAGAGTCGAAGCCCGGGCTCAACGTCCTACCGGGGGAGATCCTTGTGCGAGAGACAGCCTGTGACTGACCACTACCTTCGCATCGGTGGCGAGCAGGTAGCGATCGATGAGACTCCCGACGCCGGGGTCTTGCGGCATCGAATCGAGCCATGGCTGTCCGCGATCCTGCAGAGCGAGCACCTTGCGCTGGTGCTGGGCAACGGCTTCACGACCGGTCTGGCGATGGCAGCGGGAGCCAACGCGCCGGGGCTCGACGCAGCGCCATTCACGGCTGCCGCACTCGGCGACTATCGCGACGCCGTCGAGACCTTTGCGCAGTCTGCCGCGCACAGCATCGGACGGGATGCTCCGAACGTCGAGGATCGCATTCACGCCGCACTGCAGCTCATTGGCGGACTCGAGGTGCTCGCAGACCCGAGCGCCGAGGTGTGGCTTCGAGCGTTGGACCACGCGCTACTCGCCCTCGTGCACGCCGTCCTCGGCTGTGAGCGAGAAATCGAGTCCGCGATTCGCGCCGGCGGACGACAGGGGATCCTGGCCCATCGGCTATTGGTGTCGTTTCTGCTGACGTTCGCCAGCCGTACGGCCTCGCGCGAGCGCCTGAACCTGTTCACCACCAACTATGACCGTCTGGTCGAGTTCGGCTGCGATCTCGCAGGGCTTCGTCCGCTCGATCGGTTCGTCGGGGCCCTGGAGCCGGTATTCCGTGCATCGCGCCTGGATGTGGACCTCCACTACAACCCGCCCGGAATCCGCGGCGAGCCCCGCTACCTGGAGGGCGTGCTGAGACTAGGCAAGATCCACGGCTCACTTGACTGGCGCTTCACCGAAGGGCAGCTGCGACGAGTCAGTCTGCCGTTCGGCGCGTCCGATAACCACCCGTCCGTCCCGGAGAGTCCCAGCCAGGGGCTGATGGTCTACCCGAACCCAGCGAAGGACGTCGAGACACTGCAATACCCCTACGCCGAGCTTTTCCGCGACCTCTCGGCGGCGCTCTGTCGCCCGAACTCCGCGCTCGTCACCTACGGCTATGGCTACGGTGATGACCACATCAACCGCGTGATCGCCGACATGCTCTCGATCCCATCCACTCACCTCGTTGTGCTCGCATGGGACTGGTGCGGAGGACGCCTGCAGAGCGTCCTCGACGAGATCGGCCGTGACGCCCAGGTCTCGCTGCTGATCGGCCCGCACTTCGGTGACCTCGAGACGCTTGTGAACAACTATCTCCCGAAGGCCGCGATCGACACGATCTCGCTGCGTGAAGCCGACCTGGTGCGCCGGCGCCTTCAGCGCGATGATGATCAGGAACATCCCGGGACCAGCGAGGCGCCAGCGTGACCTCGCCAGTAGAGCAGGCGGCGGCGCTCACGATCGGCACGGTCGAGTCGGTCGCCCCCGATGAGATACGAGTCGTGATGGATCTCGACGCGCCACAGGCCGTGGCGCTGAATGCTGGAGCGCCACAGCGCTTCCCGCGCATCAACGGCTTCGTGCTGATCCCAAACGAGGTCGGCGCCCTGGTGGGGCTCGTCTCATGGCTGGGAGTCGAGCGCTCGCCCTACCCCAAGCGAACGGGGCTGAAGGACTTCGGCCTGATCGACTTGCCGTTTCCGCTGCGCAAGCTGTCGCTAGTCCCGCTAGGCACGCTGGTCGCCGACACAGGGGCCGCGGCTAGCACCTACCGACTCCAACGCGGGGTGATCAGCTTTCCCTCTGTGGGCGACCCGGTGGTTCTGCCGAGCCGTGAGCAGCTGCGGGCTCTGGTGGAGGCGCGCGATGAGGATCGCCGCGTCGTGATCGGCAGCTCCCCGATCGGCGCCGACGCTCCGATCTCGGTCGACCCAGACAAGCTGTTCGGGCGGCACCTCGCCGTCCTCGGAAACACCGGCAGCGGAAAGTCCTGCTCGGTGGCAGGGCTCATTCGATGGTCGCTCGACGCCGCACGAGCGCAGCGAGAGGCGACCGGCCGCGAGGGGATGCCGAACGCCCGATTTCTCGTCCTCGACCCGAACGGCGAGTATCGAAAGACGTTCGCCGACTTGAATGACGTACGCGTGTTCCAGGTTTCTCCCAGCGAGAACGCGGAGCCGCTTCGCGTACCCGCCTGGATCTGGAACAGCCGCGAGTGGGCGGCATTCGCGCAGGCGGCCCCGGGGACCCAGCGACCGCTGCTGATGCAAAGCCTTCGCAATCTTCGTGCGGGCGCCACGCTCGAGGGGAGCCGAGACATACGCCTCGCCGTTCTCGTCCGAGCCTACAAGGGACAGCTTCAGGAGAAGATCGCGCAGGGACCAGCGGCCTACGTCGGGAACTTCGGACCGAAGAAGGCCCTCGGGGGACTTCTCGAAGCGCTCGGGCGCGACCTCGCAGGCTACGTCGGAGAGTGCCCGCACGCCGACGAGGCTCTTGCAGCGCTGATAGCGAGCGCTGAGGGAACCGCGGGCGAGCGGCGCTTTCCGTGGCACGACACCCACGGATTTGAGGACTTCGACGAGGGCACTCTCCTAGGCATCTGCGAGCTTGCCGACGCGGTACTGGAGAAATTGCCCGAGGTCGCCACGGTCGGGGGGCCGAGCGAAGACGCCCCATTGCCCTTCCACCCAGGCGACATGCCGGGGCACCTTGAGATGCTCGCCGGAAGCGAAGACTTCGCGCAGTCAGCGGCATTCGTCAGCACTCTGATGCTCCGGGTGCGCTCGATGTTGGCCGACGTTCGGCTGTCCCCGATCATCTCCCCCACCCAGGAGATCAGCTTCGTGCAGTGGCTGACCGACTACATCGGAGCACCAGAAGCCAATGCCGGGCAGATCGCGGTCCTCGATCTCTCAATGGTCCCCTCGGACGTCCTGCACGTCGTCGTCGCGGTCGTCGCGCGAGTGGTCTTCGAGGCGCTGCAGCGCTACCGCAAGTTGTACGAGCAGGAGCTGCCCACGGTGCTCGTGCTCGAGGAGGCGCACACGTTCGTCCAGCGCCAGCTCGGCGACGAGCCGGGGTACGCAACCCCGGCGCGGATGTGCCGGGAGACCTTCGAACGGATCGCGCGGGAGGGCCGGAAGTTTGGGCTCGGACTGGTCCTCTCATCCCAGCGGCCATACGAGCTCTCGCAGACCGTACTTGCCCAGTGCAACACGTTCCTACTGCACCGTCTGGTCAACGATCGCGACCAGGACCTGGTGCGTCACCTGGTGCCCGACAATCTCGGCGGTCTGCTCAGCGAGCTGCCAAGCCTGCCGTCACAACAGGCGATCCTGCTCGGATGGGCGACGCCCGTCCCGGTCCTCGTTCGCATGAAACACCTGCCGCTAGAGCAGCGACCCAAATCCGCGGATCCCGCCTACTGGGAGGTATGGACCGGAGAGGCCGAGCGCGACCTGGACTGGAACCGCGTGGCCGAGGATTGGACCTCATAGGGGCGCGCGGGAGGAGTCGCGTTGGCTAGATCGGAAGCCAGCGGGCGAGGGGAACGGTCCGCGAAAGAAGGTGGGTCTGCGCGCGCGCCTCGGGTTCACGTGTCGCCGCTGGTTGCGATCAGCGCCAGAATCTGCGGGTCTTCGGCCTTCTCGGACGCGGGCCCGCCTGACTGCTGCTCGCAGGCTTCTTCTCGTAGCGCCTACTGAGCTCCTTGACGTGCGATGTGAGCCAGACCGAGGTCGCTTTGTGGCCGTTGTCTGATCTGAAGCCAGCGAAAGTCGTAATCCCCTCCGCCGAGTCGGCGAAGTAGGAGGGCGCGACGTGTGTGTCGTCTCTGACTGCGTCCAAGTCCGATAGTTCGTCGTGCTCGAGCCGGCGTGGATGAGTTGCCGGTTGGCGTGCTCGTGTGATTGCATCGAGTAATGCCCGACAAGCGGAGCCGCTTGAAGGCCCGCGATCGCCGCCAGTGGCTGCAAACGCCGTCTCGACGGCTGCGACTTTACAGCGACGAGGACGTACCGTCTCGGGCGATCGAGATGCTCAGCGTCGGCGGCGCAAACGTCCTGACGACCGACGAAGCGGGGAATTGCGGCAAGGACGATCGCTTCCAGATCGCCTTCGCCGCCAGAGTCCGACGAGTCCTCGTGACCCGCAACGCCAAGCATTTCCTCGACGATCGCCTCGTGCCGCTGAGAGCGACCCACGGCGTAATCGCCCTCGAGATGAACGACCGCAGCGAAGACTCTTATCTTGGCGTGACGGCGACCATCACGGAGCTGATCGTGCCCTACGCGGAGCTCTACGAGCACATGAAGATCCGCGTCTCGAGCGCAGGTGGGTCGTTCCGCTTTGTCGACCGGACGGGGGCTGTGCGAACAGTCAATCTGAGCATTGACGACCTGCTCCAGTGGCGATACCCGACCGAAGGCGAAGAGAGAAGTATCGGGTAATCAGCGGACAAGAGGGAGACGATACGCGCCGTTGAGTCATCGCAAGCAGACCATTGGCCACTCGGCGTCGTTTACCCCGGCCCGCGGGGCTGAAGTAGACGAGTCTGCGCTCGAGTGGGACACGAAGCCACCCGCGCCGGGTTGGGATGTACTTCGGGAGCGGCCCGGGGTCGGCCCGGCAGTTCTCGGCTTGCCCGGCAGTTCGCGGTCTTGCCCGGGTTCTGCTGTGCCGCAGCCGCGCCGGGCGACTACTCGCCGTTGTCGCCGGTAGCGATTCTCCGTGGGAGTGTCGCGAGGTAGTCCTCGCCGAGCCTTCGTACGTTGGTGGCGTACTCGGCGTCGGAGAACTCCGTCATGTGGTCCTTGACCATGCCGTTGATCAGTGCGATCTGCGGGTCTTGGAAGCCTCGTTCGGCGAGCTCCTCGGCAGAGCCGTTGTCGAGCACGCAGAATAACCGATAGTGCCGTCGCCCCGGGCCGGTGACGCGGATCTCGTAGTACCCACCCATGCTGCCGTGCATCGCCTCCCACTTGCCGCCGCCGCTGAACGCTGGTGGCGGCGCAGCGCGTACCGCTTCGAGCACAGCCAGGATCGTCGCCTCGACCTTCGCCGGGCAAGCGTCGAGGAACGCCTCGGCCGGGACCTGGCCACGGCTGGTTCGGTAGTAGACGACACCCCATGACATCCGAGCGACTTTAGGCAGGTGCCCGGATACTGCGAAGGGTTGGCGTCAGGCGGCTTGTCGCACGCGACGAGATGTTTTTTTCGGGTTGGTCTGCCGGGCTTTGCTCGGCTTCGGGACGATCTTGACGTCAGCGCCGAGAGCCTGAGCCATCGCGACGACCGTCCGCAGCTCGGGATTTCCAGAGGCGGTGAGCAGTCGACGAATTGCGGCGGGGTTCTTGTCGATAGCCCGCGCGAGCTCGGCCTTCGACATGCGATGCTCCTCTCGCAGCGCATCGAGCTGGTTGACGATCGCGTCTATCGCGGCGATCTCGCGCTGCTGGCGCTCGAACTCGGCGCGAAACTCGGGGTCCTCTTGGAGACGCCGAGCGAGACGCCGGTCGTGATAGCCAACATCCTGCTTCGCCTGTCGCTTTTCGAGTGTCGTAGCCATGAGATTCCTTGGGCGCACACTGTAGCAGCTATGGTACGTCGTGTACCATGTACGTTACGGCCATCCGACGCGGCTCCTTTAATCGGCGTCAAGAACCAGCCGTAGCAATCGCAGCGGCCGGGACGGTCCGCTGCGCCTTCGCTGCTTCGCGGTGCTGGCGGGCTCCCAGATGTTTGGGCGCCCACGGTGACCACTACCCGACTTCGGTGATTCGAGGTAGCGCCGCTGGGCTTTGGCTTGCGATAGCAGCCGCACATCGGAGCCGGGACTGAGATTCCACGCATCGCGAGGTCGCGAGAGGAAGACGACGAGCCGCTGCGGCAGCGCGACTTGGCGGTCAACCAGGCGGTCGGTCAGGGCATTCAGAACGATCGGGCGAACGAGTTGGAAGTTGTCGACCAGGACGACTGCACCATCATGGCGCGAGGTGGTGAGCGCTCTGAGCAGCTCATCCTGAGTGTGTTCAGAGTCGCTGAAGTCGTAGAGGTAGCACCGCGCCGCGAACTCGCACAGGCGAGGGTCACGAGCGAGCGTCTGTACCAGCAGCAGTGCGGTGCGTGTCTTTCCGCTGCCGCTGTTGCCCTCGACGAACCAGTACGCGCCCGGCTGCTCCTCGCCGCAGGCCTCCACGAGCTTTGAGACGACTGCGTGCTGTTGGTCGTAGCGGAAAACGGGCGACTGGAACACCTCCGGCGTGAGCCAGCACGCGACGCCCCCGTTGTCCTGGTGTTCGGTGGCGTAGTCGTGGTTGCACGCCAGCGCGACCCGTCTGCGGAACTGCGCCAGGGCGCGATCCACGCGCGCCCCGACAGATTCTGTCTGGAGCACAAGCAGGTAGGCGAGCGCCAAGGCAGGACCGATTGCGCCGACTATCCAGCTTGTCGGGCTGTGCCCGACGGATTCTCCGAGGGAGGCGATCGACGGCAGACTGAGCGCAAGCGCGATCGTGGGGATAAGGCCGACTCGCAAGATGGCGAGCGCTCTGTCCAACGGCCGCACGACGATCGCGACACGTGCGTCGTCCAACGTGCCAGCGCTCCCGCGATAATTCCTAGTTATCCGAACAGTTAACCATCGGCGCCGATGGTAGAGGATGTCCCGCGCGGCCGACTCCTACGCGCTACCGAAACGGCATAAACGCCCAGTTTTGGATGGCCCGATCTCAGCGAGGCGCCGGCGAATCCCTCGTTGAGAAGGCTAGAGGCACTGTCGGCAGACCATTAGCGCTACCTTGTACTGGGGAGGGAGTTCTAGCCGTAAACGCCTACAGTGGAGTTCAGCGTGACGGAGACGATGATCGGTGGCGCTTCGGTAGCTCAGCAGCGTGGCCGCGAGGTCGCGGAGCGGCCCGAGCGAGCGTCTATTTCCCGCGTGTCTTTCGGCGCTGCGCAGCCGGGGGCTAGTCGGCCATGAGTCCACGAACAGCGCCCCCACGGCCGGAGAACGGCGTGTTGCAGAAAGGCCGCAAGAGCACCCAGCGCGAACGGCTGCTTGCGGGCATGGTCACGGCCGCCAACCGGGACGGGTACGCGGGCGCGAACGTCTCCGAGAGTGATCGCGCGAGGCGGGCGTCTCACGCCCAACCTTCTACGACTACTTCGCGCGACAGCGACGACTGCTTCATCGCGGCACGTCACCGACGTCCACGAGCGGCTGCTCGGCGAGATTCGCCGGAGCGCCGTGGCAGATGATGCGCCCGCAGCAGGCGCTGCGGCCGCGAGCCTGAGGGCGATCGTCGCGTTCGCCGGCAGCCGAGCCGGCGCAGGCGCGTTCCTGATGAAGCGAGGCGATGGCTGGCGGGCCGCGGCGCGCTGGACGCAGCGGGATCGGGGAATCGCGCGAGATCGAGCGGGTGATCGAGGAGGCCCTACAGCCGCGTGCCGGCCGACGTCGGTGATCCCCGACGTTCCCGTCCGCGCGTCGCATCGGAGGCGCTCTACCGGCTGCTCGCGTCACGGCTGCGACGCGGCGAGCCCGGGTGTCGGCCGGGCTGCTCGAGGACCTGAGGGCGTGGTCAGAGCTACGGGCAGCCCGCGGGCGAGCAGCGCTGGCGAGCGCTGCGAGCGACGACCCGGCGCCGGCGCACCCGCCGTGCTGCCGACGGACGCCGCTGCGGCCCCGCAGCCGCTTGGGCCGGGACCGACCGCGGACTATCCGAGGAGGAGGTCGCCGAAAACCACCGCCAGCGGATCATGCTTCGCCGCCGCGCAGGCGTCGCGGAGACGAGGGCTACACCGCCACCACGATCGCGCGACATCACGCGACTGGCGGGCGTCGACGGGCGCGCATTCTACGCCGCGTTCGCCGACAAGCAGGAAGCGTTCATGGCCGTACACGAGCTCGGCGTCCAGCAGGTGATGAGCGCAACGGCGGGCGCGTTCTTCGCGGGCGCGAGCTGGCCCGAGCGGATCTGGGAGGCGGGACGCGCGTTCACCGGGTTCCTGCAGAGCAACCCGATGATCGCGCACGTCGGGTTCGTCGAGGCCTACGCGGTCGGGCCCGGCAGCGGTCCAGCGAGTCGAGGACAGCCACGTGCGCGTTCACGATCTTCCTGCAGGAGGGCTATCAGGCAGAAGCCGCGACGCACGCCCCCGTCGCGCCTGGCGCTGGAGGCGATCATCACGAGCATCTTTGAGATCGTCTACCGAGAGGCGCGAAGCAGGCCTGATGACCCGCGGGTGAGCGGGATGCTCGGTCACATGGCGTTCCTAGCGCTCGCGCCATTCCTCGGCGCGGTCGAGGCGAACGCCTTCATCGGCGGGAAGCTCGAGAGCTAGCTGCCAGCGCGGCACGTAGAGCGAGCGGAGGACACGCGGCATGGAGGCGCCGGGGTCGCGCGCGCGATCGGCAGAGCAGTGCGCGATAAACGGCGGCGAGGGGCTCTTCTCAGCCATGTAGGTTGGCGCGGTCAGGATCGCGTAAACATCGGCAGGGGACTTAACGGCTACCCGGAGGTTCGCCCGCGGCACGCTGTCGAGTCAACCCCCTAGGTTGGCGAGCCGCGCGCGAGCCGCGGAACCGACCCGAATGCCCCGTGTTTTCAGGCGCTCTGCTGGCGGGCACGCTAGGGTCTAGCGCCAAATGCCGAGCCGCAAAGACGCCGAGCCGCCGATAAACACGCCGGTGCAGAACCGCCGGAAGGCGACCCAGAGAGAGCGACTACTGAATGGAATGGTCGTCGCCGCCAACCGCGAGGGCTACGCCGGAGCCAAGGTCTCGAGCGTGATCGCCGAGGCCGGGGTGTCGCGGCCAACCTTCTACGACTACTTCGAGGATCGCGACGCCTGCTTCGTAGCCACGATCAACGCGCTGTACGAGCGTCTGCTCACCCAAGTCCGCGCGAGCATCGAAACCTGTGCGCCGCAGGAGGCGCTGAGCGCGGCACTCTCGAGCATGGTCGCGTTCGCAGGCGAGGAGCCGGCCGAGGCACGATTCCTGATGAAGGAGTCGCTCGCCGGAGGACCGGCCGCGCTCGACGCGCGTGACGATGGAATCCGCGAGATCGCCAAGGTGGTCGAGAAAGCGGTCAAGCGATCCCCGCCGGAGAGCTCGATCCCGGACGTGCCGGTTGCCGCGGTGATCGGCGCGTCAGCGCGTCTTCTGGCCTCCCGGCTGCGCCGCGGCGAGCGGGCTTTCGGGGGGCTGCGGAAGCGACCTGGTCGCCTGGAGCGACAGCTACGCGGCCCCCGCCGCAGAACAGCGCTGGCGCAAGCTCAAAGCGAAGGCCGCCCCCGAGCGCTCTGCGCTGCTGCCGCGCACGAGCCTGCGCCCCCCTCGCGGCTGCCGCCGGGGCGCCCGCGCATGGCAGAGGAGGAGATAGCCGAAAACCACCGCCAGCGGATCATGTTCGCCACCGCCCAGGTCGTACAGGAACAAGGCTACGCCGCGGCGAGGGTGGCGGACATCATCAAACACGCCGGCGTCGACGGTCGCGGCTTCTACAGGCTGTTCGCGGACAAGCAGGAGGCATTCAGCGCGATCCACGAGCTCGGGTTCCAATACCTGATGGCGGCCACCGCCGGCGCGTTCTTCTCCGGCGAGAGCTGGCCGGAGCGGATATGGGAGGCCTTCCGCGTCGCCACACAGAGCATCGACGAACGCCCACGTTCGCACACGTCGCGTTCGTCGAGGCCTACGCGGTCGGGCCGCGCGCTATTCAGCGCGTCGAGGACAGCCGGATGGCGTTCACGATCTTCCTGCAGGAGGGCTACCGCTCACTGGACGGCCGCGCGGCGCCGTCGCAGGATGCGCTGGAGGCGGTCATCACGACGATCTTCGAGATCGTCTACCTCGAGGCCCGCGCGAGCCACTCGCCGCGCAGCGCCGCGCTGCTCGCGCCGATCGTGCACATGTGCCTGACGCCGTTCCTAGGCAGCGAGGCGAGCAACGAGTTCATCGACGGCAAGCTGGCAAAAAGGCCGCGGGCCAGAGGACGCACTCAGGCGTCCCCCCGGCGCCAGCGGACACGCGAGCACCCCTGAGCACACACAGCGGTCCGGTCAGCACCTCGCGCCAGCGCAGCTAAGAACAACGAGCGGTGCCGCGGCCATGAGGAAGCCGCGGCACCGAAACCGGCCGAGGGGTGGCCGGGGCTTCTCCGAGCACACCCGGAGGGAGCCAGGTGAGCTCGCACAACCCCCGACCAATGCAGCCGGGGAGGCGTCGGGTTGACTAGATAAACGCCGTCGGTGACGATAGCCTATCGTGACGATGACTGTCAAGAGCGCGGCAGAACTCACCGAACCCGCATTGAATATCGGGGTCTCTCGAGCCCTTGGGAACGCGCGGCTCCGGCGTGCGGGGTCCTGGCGTAAACGGCGCGCTTGGGTTTTGCGGGCGGGCCGCAAGCGCGGGCCAAGACGCGATCTGGCAAGGAGCGCGCGGAGGATCCCCGACGATCGCGCACCGCGGCGAGGACTCGCGGCTTGACGCTTGACGGTACGGCGCGGATCGTCGGCGGGGGCGCAGCGGAGCCCGGACCGGCTGTGAACCGAACCGTGGCGAGGGACGGCGCAAGCAGGACCCAGCACGAGCGGCTACTGGACGCGATCATCGACGTCTTCTGCGAACACGGATATGAGGGTGGGAGCGTCGCGCGCATCATCATCGGGGCGGGGGTTTCCAGGCGCACGTTCTATGAGCTCTTTGACGGCAAGGAGGACGCGCTGATCGCGGCGGGCAGCCGCATCGGCGAGCGGGTTCTGGGCGACGTCCAGCGCGCTGTGGACGGACCTCCGAGGCTCGTCACACAGAGCGCGGTGGGTGCGCTGGTCGCCTTCGCACGAGAGCAGCCGGGGATGGCACGGGTTCTCATGAACGAGATGCTCGCGGGCGGGCCGCGAGTGCTCGAGGCCCGCGATCGCACCGTCGGGGAGGTCGCGACGCTGATCGAGAGCGTCTATGAGAGCGTGGACGGCGCGAGCAGGCTGCCGGACATCTCGCCATTCGCCCTCGTGGGCGGCGTGCAGCGGCTGCTTGCCTGCAGGCTGCGCCAGGGCGAAGGCCCGGCGGCCGGGCTCGAGGAGGATCTGAGCAGCTGGCTCGAGAGCTACAGCGCGCCGGTGAGCGCTCACCGCTGGCGGCGCCTGACCCCGGGGGCGAGGCCATCTCGCTCTCCGCTGTTGGCGGCGAGAGCGCTGCGAGCGCCAGCACCACCGGGACCCGGCCGTCCACGGATGAGCCCGGCGGCGGTCGCTGAAGCTCAGCGCCAACGGATCCTCTTCGCGGCCGCCGAGATCCTCGCAAACGGCGGATATGGGGCGATCAGGATCACGGAGATCACCGCTCGCGCCGGCGTCGAGCGGCGGGCGTTCTACTCGCTGTTCGCGGATAAGAGCGACGTGATCCGGGGCATCCACGAGCTGAGCTTCCAACGCACGATGGCGATCACGGCCGGCGCGTACTTCAGCGCCGGGGACTGGCCCGGACGCGTGTGGGCCGCCGGGCGCGCGCTGACCCAGTTCCTTGAGCAGAACCCGGTCCTCGCCCGCGCCTCGCTGCTTGAGAGCTATGCGGGCGGCCCGAGCGTCGTGGAGAGGGTGGATGAGCTGACGCGCGCGTTCACGATCTTTCTGCGAGGTGGCTATCTGAAGGGAGAGGGCCCCTCGGAGGTGTCGCTCGAGGCGATCGCGATGAGCGTCTTCGAGATCGGCTACAGACGTGCACGGAGCTCATCGATCGGCAAGGTCGAGGGACTTGCGGAGCTACTCGGGCACTTGACGCACATATGTCTTGCGCCGTTCATGGGCTCGGCAGAGGCGAACAGGCAGATCGCGCGTGTGAGCAGCGTGGAACGCGGCGGCTGACGCGGGCGCGGCGGCGGCGGGCTTCAGCCTGGGCCAGGAGCAAACGTCGGCACAGCGTGCTCGCTCGGGCTCGGAGGCGTACGCGCCCGATCCCCAGCGCCAGCCATCTGGCGATCGAGCAGCGCATTCGTCTGCCCGGCGCCCAGGAACGGCGCGAGGGTGAGAAACAGCGCATGTGGAAGCACGCCGCAGAACGGCGGAGGCTGCTCGCGGCGTACGAGCTGGTAGGAGAGCTCAAAGATCGATGCGGTGAGCGCGTCGAGGCACACCTCGACGGGAACACCGGACGGAGGGTGCTCGCGAAGGCCCTCCTCCAGGAAGATCGTGAACGCGCCCGCGGTGCGCTGGGCACGCCGCGGAGCGTGCACGCCGGTGCTGTGAGCGTCCATCAGCGCGACGCTCGCGAGCGTCGCGTTCTGGGTGAGGCACTGAGCAAACACCCTCGCGGCCTCCCACACGCGCTCGGGCCAAGTAGCGCCGGAAGCGAACGCCCCGGCCGTGACCGCCATCAGGTGGCCGAAGAGCAACTCAGAGCAGGCCGTGAACGCCTCGCGCTTGTCCGCGAAGAGCCGGTAGAAGACGCGCGGGTCGAGACCGGCATGCCGGGCGATCGCGGCAACGCTCGCCGCGTCGTAGCCGTCGCGGTGAACGATCTCCGCCGTGGCGAAGATGAGCCGCAGGCGCTGTCGCTCGATGGTTCGTGAGGGCTGGAGGGCGTGGCGTCCAGAGACGCGGTCGGCGGGTGCCCGCAGCGGCCCGGGCGCCAAGAAGGGCGAGGGCGCGGGGTCGGAGACTGCTCGCAGCGAGCGCCAGCGGTGCTCGGCGAGGGGAACCTGATAGCTCTGGAGCCACGCGGTGAGCTGCCGGGAGAGCTCATCGCCCGGTGGCTGGCAGTGAGAGAGGCCGGCAGCGAGCATCCGGCTGACGGCGCCCGTCAGGACGATGCTGGGCACATCGGGAGCGAGCGTGGCCGGCGGCGCCTGGCGGTAGGACTCCTCGATGATGGACGCCAAGCTCCCAATCAGCTCATCGCGCTCGTCAAGAGCACCGCGCCCGGCGCTCAGGGTCTCGCTGATGGCGATACGAGCGAGCACCGGCTCGGAGCTTGCGAACTGGACGATCGCTTCGATGACGCCGGACGCGCAGCGTCCGGGCGGGAGCCCTCGCACCGTCGTTCGTGCTCGGCGCAGCAGCTGCTCGCGGATCGGTGCGAGAACTGCAAGCAGGGCGGCTTCTCTGCCGGTGAAGTGCTCGTAGAAGGTGGGTCGCGAGACCCCGGCGAGGGCGATGATCTGTGCGACGGTCAGCTCGTTGTAGTGCTCGCGCTCGAGCAGGCGCGTCATCGCGTCGATGATCCGATCGCGCTGAGCCGAGGATTTCGTCGGCACCCCGCCTCTCGACGAGGTGACGTGCCGGTCGCGGGGCGGATGCTTGCGTGCGGGCGGCGGGCGTGTCGGGCGCTGCATCGTCGGGAATCGAGCACTCCTACCCCCCGTACCCCTCGCGTGGATCTGGCCTCCCACGCTCGCAATCATCTTGCGGACAGGGAGTCTCGCTAAGTCAAGGCTTAGAAGGTTCTACGCTTTGACTGCCGTGGAAGTGAGACCTGCCGGGAGCCCAGGGCTCGGGCCAACCTCAATGCCGACGCGGGCACGGCACGACGGTTCGGGCACGAGAATGACTGCCATCGATGAACGCGAAGCTCGCGATGAACGCGAAGCCGCCACGAGGGCAGGTGCGCGGCAGACCGACGCCGGGGGGACGGTAGGCGACCCTGCGCGATCCGGTGCCTTCGTAATAGGTGAGGTTGCCGCCGAGCGTGAGGCTCATGTGACTCACCGCCACGTAAGGCCCCGACGGCAAGCTGGGGATCGGTGGGATGACGAGCCGCAGGCGCCCTGGGAAAAGCACCCCCGCGAGCACCACCTGGGCGTAGACCGGATGTTCCCCGGAGACGTAGACGAGCACGTGCAGGTAGCCGTCCGGGGAGGGACCGGCGAACACCTGCAGGGTCACATCCTCGCGCACGAGGGCGGGACCGATCGGGATCTCAACCTCGGCGCTCCCAGAGCCCATCCTGGAGTTCGCGGGGCAGGTCGTCGAGCCCAGTTCTTCCAACGCTTGAGGTGAACAGGCGGCCACGCCGAGGCCGCTGGTCGCGAACCCGAGGTTCGGCGGGTAGCCGAGCTCGACCGCGCTCATCGGGGCCGGCGCGCGTCCGGTCGGGATGATGCGGAAGGAGAAGGAGACCGTGGTCGCCGCCCCGAGGTGCTCCGGAGTGAAACGCGCGGAGATCCTCGCCGATTGCTCGGCGTCGGCCCCGGAGGCGAGCAGCGAGGAGGCGAGGAGCGCTGCAGCCAGGACGCTTGCTGCGTGGCGCACGGTGAGCCCCAGGCTCCTAGTAGGGGAGCTTGGCGATCGCCTGGACGGTCAGCCCGTAGGTGCGACGGTTGAAGACGCCGAACAGCTGCCCGCTGCCGTGGACGTGGGCGTAGCGCCCGGTGCCCCCCGTGATCTGCAGGGTACCCTTGAAGCTCGGATCGGGGGTGGTGGGGCTGCTCAACTTTCCGGTGGCGCTGGCGCTGATCGACCCACCTGCGCCCGAGATCGTGAACTTGGCTGAGACGGTCGGTTTCCCGTCATAGACGAAGCGCACCTTCACCGATCCAGGGAACGTCCCCGACACGTGACCTTCGTCGAGCAGCGTCGAGCCCGACGCGCGGATGAAATGCAAGTGGCCTTCATCGTGGACGTTGAGGGTGCGCGCGGCGTGCGCGGGCGATCGCAGCGGCCCCGCCGCGGCGGCGAGTCTGACGGCCGGAAGGCAGATCGCGAAGCTCGCCCCGGCAAGCGCGAGAGCTCGCACGGATCGTCTGTGGCGCATCGTCGGTCTCACCCCTTTGCCGCCCGGGATCCGGCCGCGGCGGGCGGCCAGAAGGACAGACAGATGATAGTGCCCGCGGCTCCCATCAGCGCCGTGTCAATGGGCTCTTGAGAGGACGCGCCGGGTGGCGCGCCAAGCTCGCATCACGGCGAGGGCCGGGAGGATGAGCGGCCCCATGCTGCGCTTGACCTCGGCGAGTGCTGGCCCGTCGGCACCCGGCGTCGAGAGGTAGTAGGCGAGGACGCCCGTGAGGATCATCAGATGTGTCGCTCCGTCGGGGAGCGCGCGGGCTTCCCGCGCGGCGCGGGCAGCGAGGTCGTTGAGGGTCTGCGCCAGCGCCTCGCGGCTCTCGAACAGGCTGGCGTAGCTCGGTTCTCCCGTGCGCGCGTCCTCGCTCACATCGATGAGGCCGTCGAGCAGCGTCACCAGCACGCAGATCGACAGGTAGCAGCGATCGAGCTGCTCGGCCTGCGCGGCGGTGCTGCTCGGGTCTGCCGCCGCCGCGATCAGCGCATGCACGGCGAGCACCGAAGAGGCCGAGCCGGCGAGCAGCTCGCGCCAGCCGAGGCCAGTAGGGACGGCGTGCGTCCGTGCCCAGGCCTCCAGCTGGTCCATGCCGAGCGCGGGTAACGCGTGCATGTGGATCTGCGCCTGCGTTGCCCGGGAAGCGCACGCCTGCAAGCGGGGGCGCAGGACGCCCGTCGCGGGCAGCTCGGCCAAGGCACACGAGGCCGCGAGCGAGAGCTCAGACAGGTAGCCGCAGCCGGGCGCGGCGCCAGGAGCGGGAGCGGGAGGCGTATCAAAGACAGTGGTGAACGCGCCGAACAGCTCCTCGCCATCGCCAAGCGGATCTCTCAACGGGCGCTCGGTCATCCCGTCGAGCAGGTCGAAGAGCACCTCCAGCGCGACGATCGCGCGCACGACGGGTGCGCGGTTCGCGCGTGGTGCGAGCGTCGCGAGCATGCCGGCGGCCTCGGCGTTGAAGCTCTCCTCGCTGAGCTTGCGAAGGGCCAGCTCGCGCAACTCGGGATCCGAGATAGCGCCAGCCCGCCGGCGCCAATGAGTCAGCTCGACGCGCAGCAGGGGCGCGACGGTCCTCCAGTAGCGGACATTGGCGATCAGCAGCGCGAGGAGCACTCGGGCCATCAGCCGCCGATCGCGTTGGGCTGACACAGCGCCGCAGGGTAGCGGCTTGAGCCTCAGCGTCCGCCGAAGCGCCGAGCACGCTCGCCGAAGCGGAGCATGCAGCGCTCGAAGGCCTCGCGCGTGAAGTCCGGCCACAGCTCGTCGGTGAACACGAGCTCGGAGTAGGCGGACTGCCATAGCAGGAAGTTCGAGAGCCGCTGCTCGCCGCCGGTGCGGATGATGATGTCCGGATCGTGCATTTCCGGGGCGTAGAGCAGGCGGGCGAAATCCTGCTCGTCCCCGCCGTGAAAGCGTCTGGCGGCGTCGAGGATCTCAGCGCGGCCACCGTAGTTGAAGGCGAGCATGAGCGTCATGCGCCGGTTCTGCTCCGTGAGGGACTCGAGGTGCTCGATCCGTTCCAGAAGCCTCTTGTCCAGCCCCTGGCGGTGGCCGATGAAGCGCACTCTGATCCCTTTGGCGTGCAGGCGCGGAGTCTCTGCGGCGATGCGCCGCGAGAACATCTTCATGAGCTGATGGACCTCAGCGGCGGGGCGCGCCCAGTTCTCGGTCGAGAACACGAACACCGTGAGCTCGCGGACGCCGAGTGCCACCGCGTCGGGCAGGCGCTCGGAGAGCGTGTCCGCGGCGGCGGCGTGCCCGGCGGCGAACGGCAGACCTCGCCGCTGGGCCCAGCGGCGGTTTCCATCGGCGATGATCGCCACATAGTGCGGCGAGGCGGCGCCGTAGGCCCCCTGCGTTGCGGGGGGCCTCTGCACCGTGGCGGGCGGCGAGGGCTCTGGCTGCCGAGACACCCCTAGCGGTCCTCCAACGCGAGTGCGGGCGGGACGCGCGAGGCCAGCCAGCCCGGGGTCGCGACGATCGCCAGGGCGGCCGCGAGCACCAGCGCGAAGATCTCAAAGGGCCTCGCGCCCGTCGCGACCCGCGCCAGCGGGAAGCCGGTAACGCGCCGTAGATAGCCGTCGAGCACGAGCTGACCATAGACACCCGCGAGCGCACCCGTGACACAGCCGGCGCCGAGCATCAGCGCAGCTTCCAAGAGCAACACCCGGCGCAGCCGGCTGGGCTTGACACCCAGGAGCCGCAGATCGGCAAGCGAGGAGCGCCGCTGCCAGATGCTCGAGGTGAGCGCGGCGGACATGGCGGCGATCGCGGCGATCAGCAGCATCGTGGAGATCTCGCCGAGCTGTCCGAGGCCTTCTCCGGCGAGGCTGTCGATCCTCGCGGCCCGCTCGGAGGCGAGTGACACTTCAAGGCCGTTGGAGGGGCCGAGGGCCGAGATGGCTTCGCGGCGCAGCGCGCGCGGGCTCACGCCCGCCTTTGGCTGGACCGCGAGCGCCGTCGGAGCAGCGGTCTGCCAGTAACGCGAGTAGTCGGCTGCCGCGATGAAGATCACCCCGGGCGGCCAGGCAAGGTTCGTCGTGGTGGCCGCGACCCTGAAGCTGCGCGGACCCGACGGGGTCGGCAGAGTGAGGGTGCCCCCCACCCCCGTGTGGTGTTCTGAGGCGATCTGCTGGGAGAGGACGATCCAGCCCCCTCGCGCGAGCCTTGCGCCTGCGGAGGTCGGGTGCCCGGAGGTGATCTGACTCGCGAGCACGTGGCGTGCGCCGCCCGGGGGTCGAGCGATCACCCACACCCGCCGCGGACCGAGCTGAATGAAGCCTCCCTGGAAGGAGCTGACGGCGGCGACGGTGGGGATGGCGGAGATCGTGGCGGCCCGGGCGCCCTGAGGGAACTCCTGGACGGCCTGGTTATCGTCCGGATTCGAGACCCAGATCGGTGCGTCCGCAACGTAGCTGGAGGCGAACGTGTGGATCCCGCGCAGGAGGTCCTGACGGGCGCCGCCGAGAGCGACGCTGCCGAATAGAGCGACCGCGCCGGTCGCCGCGAGCGCGAGCGAGCGCAGTGTGGTCGATTGCAAAGAGGCGAGCGCGACCGGCAGGGAGGTCAGGCGCTGGGCACGCCTCGCGATCAAGCGCGCGAGAGCGAGCACACCGCTGAACGCGAGCGGGACAGCGAGCACGGTGGCGAGCGCGAGCATCGCCGCCGCGAGGATCGCAACGGACGGCGCAAGGACGAACACGGCGGTCGCGCCGACGACGACCGCCAGCGCCACGGCGAACAGAGTGCGTTGAGCACCTGGGCCGAGGGCGTTGCCGGGCACCCCCGCCTCGCGGTAGACCGCGTCGCGTGGGCGTCCGTGGCGAAGGTCCAGCAGCGGCACCGCCGAGGCCAGGCAGGTGGCTGCGAGGCCACCGAGGCCGGCGAGCAGCAACGGTCCGAGGCCCACGACGGTGGCGCTGGAGATGGTGAACGCCTCCGCGAGGTATCCCGTCGGCTGATGAAAGACCCAGATCGAGAGGGCGTAGCCGAGGGCGAGGCCGACGGCCGAGGCCAGGACGCCGAGGCACAGGGCCTGGAACGCGACTATCTGGATGATCGCGCTGCGCCGCGTGCCCGCGAGGCGCAGGTCGGCGATCGCCTGGCGGCGCTCGGGGACGGTCAGGAGCATCGCGTTGAATGCGAGCAGGAAGCCCAGGAGCGCGCCGATAGCGGCGAACAGCTGGCTGGCGAGGTCGCTCGGGCGCAGCGCCTGTTCGAGCAACGTGACGTCCTGGTCGGCCGGCGCAACGGTCAGGCCTCCGGCGGCCAGGGCCCCTCAGACGCACGCGCACCTGTGCCTGGGCGCCGGGCTTGGTCTGCACGAGGATCCGCGTGATCCGCCGTGGCTGGCCAGCCAGGCTCTGCAGGCGCGCGAGCGGCATGACCGCGACCAGCGCGCCCGAAACGGCGCCTGCCGCTTCGCTGCCGAGAACGGCCGAGACACGCAGCGGGACGGTGCGCCCACGCAGCGAGAGGCGGACCGTGGCACCGGTCCGAGCGATTCCGAGCCTCCGGGCGCTCGCTCTGCTGAGGCCGATGCCGCCGGGCGTCAACGCGTCGAGCGGTAGCGTGTGCGCAAGCCCGTCGAGCACCGCGAGACTCACGTCGGTACCAGCAAGATCGACCGCGACGTGGCGCCCGGTCACGGCGGTCACGGTCGCGGGCTGCTCGAGCAGGGGCGCCGCCTGCTTGACCTGAGGTATCGCTTCCACGCGGGCAAGCAGCCGTTCGTCAAAGGTGCCGTTGCCGGGGGCGCGCAGCTGCAGGCTCGCCTGCCCGACGACGGCGTGGACGACCTGGCGGCTCGAGCCGGCGATGCTGCCCTCAGCGACGGTGGCAGCGAGCACGAGCGCCACGGCGACCGCCACGCCGACACCGGCGAGCAGCTCCTGGGCGGCGTTGACGCGCAGACGCCTGCGATAGATGTACAGCAGCGCATAGGGGCGCAGCGCGCGGGTACGGAGCTCCCCGCCGTGCACCGGTGCCTCAGGCTCGTGCGACACGGGTGCCCGGACCGGGAAGCCGGCCGGGAGCCGACGGGGCGCTCCTCGCATCGGTCAGCCTGCCGTCGCGCAGCGTGTAGCGGCGGTCGGCGAGCTCCGCGGCCTCCTCGTCGTGGGTCACGAGGACGACCGCCGCGCCCTGCTCGTGCGCCAGCTCGCGCAGCAGCGCGACCGTCTCGGCGCTGCGGGCGCTGTCGAGGTTGCCGGTCGGCTCGTCGGCGAGGATCAAGCCGCGGCTCGCCGGCGAGCGCGCGGGCGATGGCGACCCGTTGGCGCTCGCCGCCGGAGAGCTCCTCGGGGGTGTGGGAGAGCCGGTCTGAGAGGCCGAGGCGCTGGAGCCACGGGAGCGCGCGGTCCTTCGCCTCGCGCATCCCGACGCCGCCGACCAGCAGCTTCAGAGCCGCGTTCTCGAGCGTTGAGACCCGCGGCATGAGACGGTAGCTCTGATAGACGAAGCCGACATCGCGCATCAGATAGTCGGAGATCTCCTGCTCGGCCAGACTCGAGAGGTCCCGCCCGGCGACGCGGACCGTCCCCTCGTCGGGGCTCAGGAGCGCCGCGATGAGGAGCAGGAGCGTGGTCTTGCCCGAGCCGGAGGGTCCCTGGACGGCGAGCATCTCCCCCGCGGCGACGCTCAGGCTCACCCCGTCGACCGCGCGGACCTCCTCGCCGCCGGCCCGGTAGCGCTTCAGGACCCGCATTCAGCTCGATCATGCTCACGCTGCCGGCTTGCCCCGCCGCGGCGCGGCGCAACGGCAACACGGTCGCGAGCTCGCCAGCAGGCGAGCCGCGCAACTCCCCTTCGCTGAGGGAGAACGTCCGATCGGCCCCGGAGAGAGCCGTCGACTCGCCGGCGCTCGCGAGCACCGCGATGCCCTCGTCGGCGAGGGAGCGCAGCAGCCGAGGACCGCGTCGCGCTCGAGCAGATCGACACCCTGGATCGGGTCATCGATGACGAGCAGTCGTGGGGTCAATGCGAGCACTCGCGCGATCGCGACCCGCACCGTCTCGGCGGTGTCGAGAGCCGAGATGCGAAGGGTCGTGCACTCGCCCGCCCCGACACGATCAAGCGCCTGGCAGGCGCTCGCGCGGGCCCGCTGGGGCGGCACTCCGCGGGCGAGCAGCGAGAGCATCACGAGCTCGAGCACGGCCGAGCGCCTTGACTGGCCAGCGTCTTGCTGCAGTAGCCGATCCCGGCACCGAGCAGCTGCTCAGCGTGAGCATTCAGGTCGCAGCCGTCGAAGCGCACGCAGCCGCTGTCGGGTGACTCGATCCCAGCGGCAAGGCGCAGCAGCGTGGAACGTCCGGAGCCGCGCAGGCCCCAGATGACAGCGAGCTCTCCTGGCTCGACGCTGAGGGAGACCTCGCGCAGGATGATACGCTCGAGCTCGCCGTCACGGTAGCGCTTGGCGACCCGGTCGAACTCGAGCAGGCTCATCGCAAGGGCCTGCGGGTCTCAGCGAGCGCCGTCAGCTCCCGGCGGGCGTACTGCACCCACGCGAGCTTTGCGCCGAGCGCAAGGCGGCTCTCCTCGCCCGCGAGTCGAGCGGCTAGCTGGGGGGCGCCGTCCGCTACGCCGTCGCGGCCGCGCGGCGATCGGGGTCGCCTGGGCCTGTGCGAGGCAGTCTGCTCATATCCGTCGAGGACCTCGCGCGCGGCGTCGGGGTCGCGGGCGAGCGCCCGAGCTGGAGCACGAACAGCCGCTGGCGGCGGCGATCCTCACCTGCCTGTCCGATCAGCCACTGCGCGTAGTCGAGCAGCCCGGTCTCGGTGGCCTGGTAGCGCGGCTTGGGCTGGCGGCCGGTGCGCGTGCCGGGAAGCTCCTCGATGAGCGCGCGATCCTTCAGGGTCGCCAGAGCGGTGTAGACGTGCGAGACGCTCGAAAGGCTCAGCACCTCGCCGTATGTGCGTTCGAAGCGCTTGGCGAGCTCGTAGGCGTAGCTGGGACGCTCGATCACGAGTCCGAGCAGAGCCCAGTTGACCTGCGAATGCATGGGAGCCGCCTGCGCGTCCCTCTCCACTCTCATTGTCAAGCAAGAGTAAACGAAAGCTAGGACCCGAGGCGCCCGCAGCTCGCTGTGAACTTCACGTCGCTTCGGAGGTGTCTCCAGGCCGCGTCTGAGCGGGTAGGAGAGGCGACGGCCACGAGTCCCGTCGCACGGCACTCCGGCCATGCGGCCGAGGCCGGAGGGTCGGTCTCCTGAGATCAGTGCGAGGGAGCGATAAACGTGCCTGTTGCAGAGGCGCAGGAGTGTGGGCCAGGGAAGCGCTCGGGCAGCGGGGTCTCGCGTGCCGCCAGTTGCTCGACGAGCTCAACGGCCCTCGTGGCGCCCGAGATGGGAGCGATCGCGAGATACGCCAGCAGCGGAAGCCTGCGCGGGATGGCGGAGGTCTCGCCGCGGGCTACGTCGCGCTGGATGATCTCGAGAACCGCGCCCGCGGTGGCGTGCGAGTAGATAGACGGCACGTGGGCGGGCGACGCGTAGCGGTAGCCCTCGCGTAGGAAGAGCGCGAACGACCTCGTGGTCTGCTCGAGCAGGCGACGGGCGGGTGGTCCTGCCTGGTAGCACTCGATCAGCTGCAGATTGGCGAGCGCCGGATGCGCAGCGACCGCGCCGAGGAGCACCTCGAGAACATTCCAAATCCGCTGCGGCCAGTCCGGACCGGCCAGGTAGGCGTCCGCGCAGACCTCCATGAGGTGCGCTGTCGCGTGCTGCTGGGCGTCGAGGAACGCAGCTTGCTTGCTCGCGAAATGCTGGTAGAAGACATCCCTTGAAACCCCGGCCCGGCTGACGATGTCAGCGACCGTGGTGTCGGCGTATCCCTTCTGGAGCATGACCTCCGCTGTCGCGTTGCGCAGACGGGCGCGCTGGTTGCGTGCAACGAGACCCGCGGGCAGGCGGTGGCGTCCGCGGGGAAGGCGCGCCGTGACCCGCGAGCCGGGGAACGGGATGACAGCACGCGAATTCCCGTGGGTCTTGGCGCTCCAGCGTTCGCGCCCGGCTGGTATGTGGTAGGAGACGATCCACGCGAGGAGGTCCTCGGCCAGCGACGGCAGGTGCTCCTCGCTTCGCGTGCGTAGATATCGAGAGCAGATGCTGCGCAGCGCGCCGAAGAGCGCAACCGCTGGAAGATCAAGGGTGCCCCCTTCGGTCGGCGTGTGTGCGAGCAGCGCTTCGATGTCGTGCTCGTAGCGCTCGAGCGTGGCCTCGAGCTCGCGGCGGACAAGGGGTCCGGCGCACCGAGCTTGAATGCAGAGCATCCAGCCCGCCGCCGGGTCGTTGCAGACCCCCTGGAGCAGCGTCTGGAGCGCCGTACGCAGCGCCTGTGGCCAGCCGCGGTCGTCGATCGCGAGCACGGGGGCCGGCAGCAGTCGCTCAGCGGCAACTCGGTAGGCCGCGAGCGTCGCAGCCTCCTTGCCGTCGAACAGGTCGTAGAACGTGGCGGTTGAGACGCCGGCGTGTGAGCTGATCTGGGCGACGCTCGGGTCCTGTAGAGCGGCGCCCACCGACAGGTCAATGACCGCCGAGACGATCCGTTCGCGTTGGTCGGCCGAAGCGTGTGCTGTTGACTGCGCGAGATCGTGCATGGCGATGCCCCCGCGATTGGACGGCCCACCGCGACGGCGCACTCACGGCGGTCCGAGGGGCAACTGGACCGGACCGCCGTCAACATCGAAGCGGAGAAGTAAACGTCGGCTAGCACGTTAGCCCACCGCCGATGCGCCGTCAATGAGTCGGTCAGGGTACCCGTCGTCACATCGGCGAAAGCGGGCTGCACCGGTGACGCCAGGCTGGGGTGTCCGCTCGAAATAAACGTAGAAGCTGCATCGGGCGCCGCGAGCGTAGGAGCTCCCCCGGGAGTCCCCGTTCACCCCGAAGGGTCCTACTAGCCAGGAAGGTCGGAGCGTCAGATGTGCGGCGTCTCGGCTCGCGCGCCAAGTAGAGCCGTCGCGGGCGCCGCGCCGGACCACGCGTGAACATCGATGGGGCGAGCAGCCGGTGCCACGCCGTCGCTCCGCGCGCCCTCGTCGGTCGCACGCTGAGCGGGCGAGGGCCCGAATCAGCCCGATCCAGCCTCGATGGCCTGCTTGAGACCCCCGGGCGGCTGCTTGGCAAGAAGGGCCTCAAGCCTCCCGACGATCGGACCCTTGGCCAGGAGCGACAGGACGCGGCCTGGGTCGAACTCGGTCTGGAAGCTCGCGTGGGTGCGCATGTCGCCGAGCTCCTCGAATTCCCATGTGGCGGTGAGGTGCCTCAGGTCGCCGGACTCTCGGCGCATGTGCAGAACCCGCGGCTCCTCGTAGCTCAGACGTAGGTTCAGCTCGACCTGTGTGACCATTGCGTCGATCCTGACCCTCACGAGGGACGTCCGCCCTTCGTCGTTGCGTTCGAGAACCTCGACCGCCGCGATCGCCTGGTGCCACTCCGGCGTGCGAGGCGTGTCGCATACCCACTGGAAGCAGACAGCCACCGGTGCGGCGATCTCCACCGAGGAGGCTCCCCCGAAGCGGCTCAACCCAGCTCCGCGGATGTCTTGCCGAGCAGCAGCCGGGCAACGATCAGCAGCTGGATCTGCTGGGTGCCCTCGAAGATGTCGAGGATCTTCGCGTCCCGCGCCCACTTCTCAAGCAGGCCCCGCTCGCTGTAGCCGAGGCTGCCGCACAGCTCCACGCACTCCAGTGCGACATCCACGCAGACACGTCCGGCCTTCGCCTTGGCCATCGAAGCCTGCAGGCTGTTGGGCTTGCTGTTGTCGGCCATCCACGCGGCCTGAAGGGTCAACAGGCGCGCGGCCTCATAGTCGGCTTCCATCGAGAGAAGGCGCGCGGCGGCCGCGTGCTGGGTGAGCGCGGGTGCGGCGTAGTCGACGGTGACAGCGTTTGCGAGCAGGCTGGTGGTCTCCTCCAGGCACGCGCGGGTCAAACCGACCGCCATCCCCGCCACCAGCGGGCGCGTGTTATCGAAGGTCTGCATCGCGCCGGCGAAGCCCTGCTTGGCGTCGAGTACCGCGCTGCCGAGCATGTCCTGGCTGGGCACCCGGCAGTCCTCCAAGCGGAAGGCGGCGGTGTCGGAGGCACGGATGCCGAGCTTGTGCTCCAGACGCTCGAGCTTCAGGCCCGGGTTCTCGCGTTCCACGACAAACGACTTGATCGCCGCGCGACCCTTCGAGCGATCCAGCGTCGCCCACACCACCACCAATTCGGCGCGCTCACCTGACGTGACATAGATCTTCTCGCCGTTCAGCACGTACTCGTCGCCGTCGAGCACGGCGGTGGTGCGGATCGCCGCCGAGTCCGAGCCGGCCTCGGGCTCGGTGATGGCCATCGCCGCCCAACGGCCCTCGAAGCGCTCAAGCTGCTCCTCCGTGGCAACCGAGGCGATCGCGGAGTTGCCGAGCCCCTGCCGCGGCATGCTCAGAAGCAGCCCCACGTCGCCCCAGCAGAGCTCGATCACGCTCAGCACCGTCGAGAGGTTCGAGCCGTTGCGATTCCCAGCATCGCCGCCGGGTGTGCTCTCGCGCCTGACACCGGCCGCACCGGCGCCGTTCGCGCTCCCGGCATTCATCCCGTCGATGAGCGCGGCCAGCATGTCGAGCTCCTTTGGGTAGGAGTGCTCGGCGAGGTCGTACTTGCGTGAGATGGGACGGAACACCTCGCCCGCGACCTGCCGCGCCTGCGCGATCAGCGGAGCGAACTTCCTGGGGGTCTCGAGGTTGATCATGCGATCTGTATCGCTCTAGAGGAGCAGGGCGCCCTCCATCACGCCCGCCGCACGCAGGTCGCGGAACCAGCGCTCCACCGGGTGCTCCTTGACATAGCCGTGCCCGCCGAGCAGCTGAACGCCTTCGGAGCCGATCCGCACCGCCTTCTCCGCGCACAGCCGGTGGGCGAGCGCGACCTCGCGGTCAAAGCTCCCGCCGTTATCGGCGCGACTGGCCGCACGGTAGGTGAGCAGGCGCATCCCTTCGAGCTCGATCGCGATGTCCGCGACCGCGAACGCCACCGCCTGGCGGTTTGAGATCGGCTGGCCGAACGCGACACGCTCGTTGACGTAGGGGATCACGTAGTCGAGGACCGCCTGCGCGGCGCCGAGGACCAGGGCACACCATGCAAGCCGGGCGCGCTGCACGCACTCGGTATAGATCTCGCGGCTTCCTGCGCCGAGCAGCGCGCCTGCGGGCACGCGCACGCCCTCCAGGGCGAGGCGCCCGGTCGCGGCGGCGCGCAGGCCCATTGCGGGCTCGGGCTCGGTGAACAGACCGCTGGACCCGGACTCCACGATGAACAACGCGGGCCCAAGGGTCTCGGCCTCAGCGGCGATGACGAACAGCTCGGCCTGCGCGGCACGCGGCACGAGAGTCTTCACACCGTTGAGAACCCACCCTTCCGGATCCGGTCGTGCGCGGGTCGCCAGGCGCATCGGGTCAGACAGCGCCTGCGGCTCGAGCAGAGCGAGCGCGGCTGCCGGAGGGCTCTCCGAGGTGAACGCCGGCAGGTAGGACGCCTGCTGCTCCTCATCGCCCCAGAGGCCAATGGCGCTCGCCACCGCACCGGGCGCGAGCGTGGCAAAGGCGATCCCGAGGTCCCCGTGAGCGAGCGCCTCGGCCAGGAGCACGCCGGTGACCGCGCAGCGCTCGGCCATGACCCCGCCCAGCTGCTCCGGTATGCCGAGCGTCGTGACGCCGAGCTCGCCGGCTTCGGCCAGGAGCTCCGACGGGGTGGCGCATGCGGCATCGGCGGCCGAGGCGGCGGGACGAACCTTCTCCGCCGCGAAGGATCCGATCGCCTCGCGCAGCATCTGCTGCTCCTCATCGGGGCCCAGGTCGAACAGCTCGCCGCCGCGCGTGGGCCCCTGACGAGCTGGGCTCGCAAGCCGCCCCGCCGCCCTGAAGGTGCGGCTCGCCGCGGCGGCAGTGCGAAACCCCCCGCGGCTGCCGCGATAGACCCATCGCTCGGCGGGCTTTCGGAGTCGGAGGCGGTCAAGCAGCGTCCCGCCGGCCAGATGGCTCAGGCCCCGCAGGCCGAGGCGCATGCTGCGTTCAGTGGCGTTCACTGCTCCTCCTCGTCATGGTCGGCTGCGGCGGCGAGCCTGACCCGGCCGTCGAGATGCCTGATCTCACCGGCAGGGTCGTGCACCCAGAAGCGGATGCCGTCCTCGTCGAGGGCTTTGCTGAACGCGACCGTGGCCGGGAGCAGGATCGGCCGGCGGAAGCGCACCTCGATGCTGAAGGCGTCGGGCAGGCGATGCTCGAGGGCGGACAGGCAGCGCGCCTTGGTCCACATGCCGTGCGCGATCGCCCGCCGGAAGCCGAACGCCTTCGCGGTCAGCCGGTGCAGGTGGATCGGGTTGCGATCGCCCGATACGGCCGCGTAGCGTCGGCCCAGATCCACAGGTAGGCGCCATGCCGCGGCACGCGGCGCGGGCGGAGCCTCGGGCTGCTCATCGTGCCCTGCCGCAGAGCCGCTGCGCTGTTCGCGGTGCAGCATCGTACTGATCTCCTCCCAGAGCAGCTCGCCCGCGACCCGGATCTCAGTGATCAGCGAGAAGCTCTGGCCACGGGGATGCTCCTGGAGCGCTGTCGCGCGGACCCGCAGCTCCAGGCGCTCCTCGCGTCGTATCGGGCGGTGCTGGGTGATGCGGTTAGCGACATGGACGAGGCCGACCGCGGCGAACGGGAAATGGCCGTCGGTGATGAGCGCGAGCTGCAACGGGAACGCAAGCACGTGGGGGTAGGTGGCCGGCAGCACCTCGTGCCCGGGGAAGCAACACACCTGGTCGTAATCCGCCAGGCGCTTGAGGTCGACACGCGCGCCGGCCAGCGTCAGCTCCAGGTCGGGGACCGCCCCGCCACCGCCCGGAATCCCCGGCAGGTGTGAAGCACCGGGCAGCAGCGGCGCGAGAGCACGGGCGTAGGACGGCAGGATGCGTGGGGCGGTTGAGAGCTCGCGGGTCGCCATCACGCCCCCAGCAGGTTCTGGCCGCACACGCGGACCACGCTGCCGTTGATGGCGCCCGAGGCCGGGTGGGCGAGCCAGGCGATCGTCTCCGCCACGTCGATCGGCAGGCCACCCTGGGAGAGGCTGCTCATGCGCCGGCCGGCTTCACGGATCGCGATCGGCATCCGGGCGGTCATGCCGGTCTCGATGAAACCGGGGGCCACCGCGTTGATCGTCGCGTTCCGCTCGGCCAGCTGCGGTGCGAGCGCCTGAACCCTGCCGATGACGCCCGCCTTGGAGGTCGCGTAGTTGGTCTGGCCCGCGTTGCCCGCGATCGCGCTCATCGAGGAGACGCACACGATGCGCCCGTTCTCGCGCAGGGCGCCGGCGTTCAGGAGCTCCTCGTCGATGCGCTCCTGGCTGGAGAGGTTGATCTCCATCAGCTCGCTCCAGCGCTCGGCGGGCATCTTGCCGATCGTGCGGTCGCGGGTCACACCGGCGTTGTGCGCCAGGACATCCAGCCCGTCGAGGAAACGCTCGGCTATGACGGCGGGCGTGTCGGGCGTGGTGATATCAAGGGCGATCGTCTCCCCGCCGATCGGTCCCATTGCCCCGCGAAGCTCCTGCGCGAGTGCGGGCACATCGAGGCCGACGACGTGGGCGCCCTCGCGCGCAAGAGTGCAAGCGATGGCCTGCCCGATCCCACGCGAGGCGCCGGTTACGAGCGCGACCTTGCCGGTCAGCGGGCGCTCCCAGTCGAGGCCGCGGGGCGGTGCAGAGGCCCCGATGCACACCACCTGGCCCGAGACGTAGGCAGAGCGAGGCGAGAGCAGAAAACGCAGCGTCGAGGCGACCGCGTCCTGGGCACCCGGCGCCACCAGCACGAGCTGCACCGTCGCGCCACCGCCGATCTCCTTCCCGAGCGAGCGGGTGAACCCCTCAAGCGCGCGCTGAGCAGTCGCCTCACGCACGGAGGAGCAATCCGAGGGAGGAGTGCCGAGCACGATCACCCGGCCGCAGCACTCCAGTCGGCGCACGGTGGGATGAAAGAAGCCGTGCAGCGCCTGCAGCTCACCGGAGTCGGATATTCCGGTCGCGTCGAAGACGAGGGCCTTCAAACGCCGATCGCCGGGCACCGGGCGCTCGAAGATGCTCGCCTCGATGCCCGCGGCCGCCAGGAGCGCGCGCGTCGGCGCCTCGGGGCCCGTCGCGAGCTCCACGCCCGCCTCGGCCAGCACGGCCGCGACCGATGCGAGCAGCCGTCCCGTCGGCGGGCCGCCCAGCAACACCGTGCCCTGGATAACCGGGTCACCAGGGTGATGGCGCTCGAGCACAACTGGCCGCGGGAGACCGAGCCGCCGCGCGAGCATGCCGCCCGGGCGGGAGCCGACGAGCCGTGCGTAGCGGTCAGTCATGGCGCCTCCAGGACTGCGACGACGCCCTGGCCAGCGGCCGCGCAGATGCTGATCACACCGCGCCCGCCGCCCCGCTCATGCAGAGCCTTGGCGAGCGCCGCCACGATCCGCCCGCCGGTCGCCGCGAACGGATGGCCCGCCGCCAGCGAGCCGCCGTTGACGTTCAGCCGCTCTGAGTCGATCGACCCGAGCGGGGCCTCGCGGCCGAGGCGCTCGCGGCAGAACCCGGGGTCCTCCCAGGCGCGCAGCGTGCAGAGCACCTGGGCGGCGAACGCCTCGTGGATCTCATACAGCGCGAAGTCCTGGAGCCCCGCGCCGGCGCGGTCGAGGAGCCTGGGCATCGCATACGCGGGAGCCATCAGTAGGCCCTCGCGCCTGTGCACGTGGTCGACCGCCGCGGTCTGAGCGTCGGTGAGGTAGGCGACCACGGGCAGCTCGCGCTCACGCGCCCACTCCTCGCTTGAGAGGAGCACCGCCGAGGCACCGTCGCTGAGCGGCGTGGAATTGCCCGCCGTCATCGTGCCGTCCGGGCCACCGAAGACGACCGGAAGCCTTGAGAGTCTCTCAGGCGTTGAGTCGGGGCGTAGGTTCTGATCGCGCTGGAGACCCAGGTATGGGGTGAGCAGATCGTCGAAGAACCCGCGCTCGTAGGCGGCTGCCATGCGCTGATGGCTGCGTGCGGCAAGCTCATCCTGCTCCTTGCGCGTCACGCCCCAGTCGGAGGCCATGATCGCGCAGTGCTCCCCCATCGACAGACCCGTGCGGGGCTCGGAGTTGCGCGGAATTTCGGGCACGATCTGGGAGGGACGCAGGCGCCTCAGCAGACGCACACGGCCGGCAGCGGAGCGGGTGCGGTTGAGATCGAGCAGCAGCCTGCGCAGGTCATCGTTCAGTGCGAGCGGCGCATCAGAGGTCGTGTCGACGCCGCCCGCGATCCCCGCGTCGATCTGTCCGAGCGCGATCTTGTTCGCGACGGCCACCACAGCCTCAAGACCCGTGGCGCACGCCTGTTGGATGTCATAGGCGGGTGTCTCGGGCGCCAGTGCCGTGCTCAGCACCGCTTCGCGTGTGAGGTCGCGGTCACGCGGGTGCCTCAGCACCGCGCCGGCGACCACCTCGCCGAGCAGCTCGCCCTGCAGATGAGCCCTGGCGATCAGGCCATCCAGCGCCACGGTGAGCATCTCCTGGTTTGACGCGTGCGCGTAGGCGGAGTTCGAGCGCGCGAAGGGGATGCGGTTGCCGGCGAGGATCGCCACACGGCGAACAGCGCCAGTCATGTGGGCATCCCCGGTTCGCCGGGGGCGCCGGCCGCGTTCGGCAGCTCGCTGGTAGCGCTGCCAGAAAAGGGTCTGACGCACCGGGCGTCCGAGCGCCGCGCTAGGTCGGTGCCGCCGCACCCCGAGGTGCGTGGGCGTCGTTGGCCATCACGTACTGTGTGTGTGGGCACTCGCGGAGGGTGTTCGCGGTCGGAAAGGGGCAGTCACCCGCAGCAGCGACGGCAGCACCCCGAGCGCCGGCGCTGCATGCGCGATCAGTCGAGGCGCCGCCACCCGGCGGCCGGGAAAATAAACGTTGTCGCGCACGCTAGCGGATCGTGCCGGGCCATGTCGGTTCATGCTCTGGATGACACTTGTCTCGCCGCGTCGCGTGCGAGTGACGGCCGAAGGCTGGCTCATGGGTACGAGTAGCATAAACGCATGGTTCGGGGTTCTGATCGGTCCACGATCACAGGGTGGGGTAAGAGCACGCCTCCCCCCCACGCTCATCAGATCCGAGGAGCGTCCTCACGCTCGAGCGGGTCAACCTCAGGCAAGCCATCGGGGTATGAGGAGTGCGAACACTCGGGGACAGACCCCGAATGTGGCGATGGGTTGACAGGCGGCTCTCGCGATCGCGCAGTATCCGCGTGAGCGATCCGTTTGCCCAAAGGCGACTGTCGACTGCCGAGCGCATCTGGGAGCGTGCACACCTGAGCGGCGAGTTCCAGCTGCGCTCGGGGGAGCTGAGCGGCGAGTACCTGGACAAGTATCGGTTCGAGTCAGACCCGCGGCTGCTGCACCGGATCGCCCAGGAGCTGGCGTCCCTGCTCCCCCCGAGGGTCGAGGCGCTCGCCGGTCTCGAGCTCGGCGGCGTGCCGCTCGCGACAGCCTGCTCGCACGTATGCGGCTTACCGACACTGTTCGTGCGCAAGCGGGTCAAGAGCCACGGAACGCGCCGGCTCGCCGAGGGCGGCCCGGTTGCCGGGACTCGGCTGGTGATCCTCGAGGACGTCATCACCACGGGCGGTCAGGTCATCGACTCCAGCCGCAAGCTGCGGCTGGACGGCGCGAACATCCTCGCCGTGCTGTGCGTGATCGACCGAGAGGCCGGCGGCGCAGCGAACCTGAGACGCGCAGGTCTCGAGATGCGCTCGCTGTTCACCATGAGCGAGCTCAGGGATCTGGGGCAGCCGCACAGGAACGGGCGCGTGGGCGGCGGGCCGGACAGCAGGGCATCGCGAAGGCTTCCTTGACGGGCACGGAGGGCACGCCGCGACCAGCTGGGTCGGGCAGTGCTGAGTCTCCACAGCTGCCAGCGCGGGCTCCTACAACAGCTGCGGCGGCTGCCCCGACGGCGGAGTGACCGGCACGCACAGCTTCTGGAGGAACGCCTCGGTGGCAGCGACATCCTGTGGACGGGCGAACAGGAACCCCTGCCCACTGTCGCAGTCCTCATCCCGCAGGAGCGAGAGCTCGTGCTGCTGCTCGATCCCCTCGGCGAACGTCTCGATCGCCAGTGCCTTGCCGAGCTGCACCAGCGTGCGGATGAGCGTTTCGCCCTCCTCGTTGTTTGCAAGGCCAGAGATGAACGAGCGGTCGATCTTCAGCGCGTCGACTGGGAACCGCTGGAGGTGAGCGAGCGAGGCGTAGCCGGTGCCGAAGTCGTCGATCGCTATCCGAACCCGAGCTGCTTGAGCGCGGCGAGCCGGTGGGCAGTGTTCTCGATGTCGCGCATGAGAGCCGTCTCGGTGATCTCGATCGTGAGTCCCGGGGCATCCAAGCCGCTCGCGGACAGTGCCTCCTCGATGTCTTGAAGGATCTGATCGCTGTCGAGCTGGCGGGCGGAGACGTTGACGGCGACCGCGATGGGATAACCCGTCTTGCGCCAGGCGGCACCTTGGGCGCACGCCTCGAAGAGCACCCAGCGGCCGACCTCGGTAATCAGTCCGGTTTCCTCCAGAAGCGGTATGAAGTCGTTCGGCTCAACGACGCCGCGGACAGGATGGCGCCAGCGAATCAATGCCTCAACGCCGTTGGGGCGCATGTCATTGAGGTCCAAGGTCGGCTGATAGGCGAGGAAGAACTCGTCGTTGCCGAGCGCCTCGCGCAGATCCATCTCGAGCTCCATGCGGTACTGCATCGTGTCCTGCATGTCGCTCTCGAAGACGACGAAGCGGCACCTGCCGCCCCACTTCGCGCTGTACATCGCGATGTCCGCGTCCTGCAGCAACTCCTCCGCGGTCGCTGCCTCTGCGGTCGCGATACCGATGCTCGCGCTCACGGTCACGCGCGTCTGCTTGTCCGCCCCCAGGTTGAACGGATGCTTCAGAGCCTCAAGCACACGCTCGGCGATCAGCTCCGGCCCCGCCGACATCGAGAGGTCCTCGGAGATGACGACGAACTCATCGCCGCCCAGGCGCCCGAGCGTGTCGGCGCCGCGGACGACGCCGTCCAGCCTCGCAGCGACCGCGCGCAGGAGCTCATCGCCGACACCATGGCCGAGCGTGTCGTTGATGCCCTTGAAGTTGTCCAGGTCGATGAACAGCGCCCCGACCGGCGTCTGGGTGCGTGCGGAGCGGGCGAGCATCTGCTCGACACGATCGAGGATCAATGTGCGATTCGGCAGGCCCGTCAAGGCGTCGTGAGTCGCGAGGAACGCAAGCTCCTCCCCACGCCTGTTGAGCTCTTCATCGGTGAGCTTGCGCTCGGCCTCAAAGCACTCGGCGATGCGCACGAGGGTGAACTCGAGGCTCAGCTGCACGATGTTCAGCGCCTGAGAGAGCGCCTCGGGCCCGACCGCGAGGCTCGCCGCGTCCTTGCGCAGCACCTCGACCGTCGCATCTCGCCACCACAGGCAGCGACGGATTACCTCGTCGAGAGACGCGGCGCGACGGGCCGCAAGCTCGCCGAAGATCAGCCACGTTTCGCTGCCGGCCTCACGAGCGACCTCCAAACCTTCGCCGAGCATCCAGCGTGCGACGGCGACTGTGGACGTGAGGCTGATTCGTTCAAAGCTCTCGTGAACCAGGGCGTCGATCGTCGCGCCAGACCCCATCATCCGAGTCCGGGTCAGCTCGAGCACGTCATCGGCGTGCGCGATCATCGACTCACCCAGACGACGAACCCCCTCGGGAGTGTCTGTGAGCGATGCTGAGGCGGGAGGCGCGGTCTCCCGTGATGCTTTCGGGTCAGAGGGCTCAGGTTGCATTGGTTTGCGCGGTCCGAGGCGGCTTGCGGATGGGTTGTCTGAAGCCATGCTCGCGTTTATTTGGGGAGGCCGCTAGCGCAGGAGGCTCGCTGACGATGCTGGCATATCGGACATGACTGCCTCTCAACATTAGTAATCGGGCCTACTCTCAGCCTCATGAGAGCTACGTTGCAGAGGCGACCAGTGAGCCACAGGCAACGTTTATAGTGGAGCGTCGCGGCTAGGCGGGGGGCACCAGCCCACAGGCGGCGCGACCTTCGGCTCGACTCAGGCAACCCTGGTACACAGCACGGCGCGGGCGCCGCGCGAGGGAATCATCGTCACGTTTCGGTGCTGCGCACGCTCGGGGTCGGGGCGGTCAGGCACCAGGTCCAAGCGTCGGGCCATCGCCGTAAGGACCACGCGCTGCTCGGCCATCGCCAGGGTCGCGCCCAGACAGCGACGGGTCCCGCCGCCGAAGGGGATCCACTCGTAGGTGGCGGGCTTTCGCTCGAGCCAGCGCTCGGGTACAAACGCGAACGGCTCGGGATAGAGGTCCTCACGGTGGTGCAGAAGCAGGATGCTGATGCTGATCGCGCTCCCCGCGGGCAGCACGTACTCTCCGAGCCGCCACGGGACAGCGACACGCCGGCCGATGATCGGAACGACAGGTCGGCAACGCATGCCCTCGACGATCGTGGCCTCGACGACCTCGCTCGCCCGCTCGCCTGAGCGCACGGCGTCGATCAAGGTCTGGTGTGCGTCAGGGGTACGGAGCAGTCGCTCCCACGTCCAGGCCAGAGAGTTCGCGGTCGTCTCGAACCCTGCGAGCAGCAGGGTCACCAGCTCGTCGCGCAGCTCGGCGTCGGAGAGGGCCTCGCCGTCGTCGGTCCTGGCGGCGAGCAGGAGGGACAGGATGTCCTCGCGCTCAGCCAGGTCTGCGGCGCGCCGGCGAGCCTCGATCACCGCATACATCGCTCGGTCGAGCACGCTCACACCGGCGCGCACCAACCCGACCGGCTCCGCGCGGCCCGTGTTGGCGAGCTCGCCGATCTTCGCCAGCGGTGACGTCGAAGCGACCGTCAGGTACTTGACGGCCGAACGCAGCCGGTGCTCGGCGCTGCCCGGCGCCGGCTGCCCCTGAACGCCGAAGATCCCGGACATGATCACCTCCAGGGTGATCGCCTGCATGCGCGGCGCCAGGGCAAACGGCTCGCCCAGCGGCCAGCCGTCGATCTCGCGTTGGGTGACCTCGCCGATCATCTGGGTATAGCGCTCCACCGCATCGCCATGGAAGGACGGGAGGAGCAGCTTGCGCTGGCGCAGATGGGGCTCGCCGTTCGCCGTGAGCACCGACGCCGGGCCCACGATCGGCCGCAACGGCGACTCCGCCGTCAGCGAAGGCACCAACTCGGGTTTCGCGGTGAAGAGCGAGCGGGCATGGTCGGGGTGACAGCTAACGACGGTTCCACCCGAGATGCCCGCCTGCATCTGGAAAACCTCGCCGAGGTCGCGACGGGCACGGAAGACGAACTCGATCTGCCGGCGGCTGAAGCGGAGCATCTGGATCGGACCCGGGAGAGGAACCGCCGGGGGGCGGTGGACGGGCTCGGCAACGTCGACGGGCCCCGCGGGCGAATCTGGGGCTGAGCCCATGAACATCATGAGCTCACGCTACAGCGACTAGGAGCGGACAGGCGGCGGACATGAAAACCTCTGCGTCGCGTTTATCGAGCGTGGCACCATCAGCTATGACTGCTGTAGACTGAGCGCCCGAGCGGAATTGTAGCCTGAGTGTCGGTGTTTATCTGGGCGTTCAGCTGATGCGCGAGATGCCGTGGCTCTCACGAGCGGACATGGCGGCAGCGCTGCACTAGGCGCGCAGCCACCGGAACCCCGGAGAACCCGAGGGAGTCGGCAACAGAGGAGAGGAGAAGCCGTGACACAGACGCGTTCAGAGGAGACTCTCGACCCCGACGGCCAAATCAGAGCGAGCAGCGGGGCAACCATGATGCGGATCCTGGCAGAGACCTATCCCGAACTGCGGGTCTTCACGCCGGACGCGACTCTGACCGAGATCAAGACGAGGTATGGGCTGAACAGCTTCGAGGAAGTAAGGGATCTCGGGAGGCAGAGGCAGGAGCTACGCCGATAGACGGCTACGCACCAAGCGCAAGAGCTTGAACGCGTGACGCGAGTCAAGCGCGCCCGCGTCGTTCGCCAAGCCATAGCCACAGCGGGTAGGTGAGGAAGATCAGAGCAGCCGAGACGTGCGTCCGTCGATCCGTGCGGCGACGGTCGATGTGCAGGACGCCGGAGTTCAGCATCCAGTCGCGCCCGTCCTCTGCGCGGCACGCCTCCCAGATCCGACGCGTCCAGGGGCGGTTGAGGTAAAGCGAGATGCTGGTCGCGACGAACACGCCGAGCGTCGCCTTGCTCACGGCGCGCGCGGCCGGTGTCTCCTCGGGCATCAACCGGCCGTAGGCACGGCCTGTCGCGTACAGCCAGGGTGGGTCGATCAGGAACGACATGTCGATCTCCTCGGGTCGTTGGTCAGGCGGCGATGGCCTCGTGGACGCGTGTGATGCGCGGCTGGGCCAGGGTCTCGGGCTCGGGCTCATCGAGAGGGTCAGAGCGCCCGAGCAGGCGGAAGGCAAGGCGGGTGGCAAGCGCCATGATCGTCAGCTGCGGGTTCACGCCGAGCGAGCTCGGCACCACGCTGCCGTCGGCGATATGCAGGCCAGCGATGCCATGCACCCCCAGGTTGGGATCGACCACGCCGCGTGAGCGATCGACATCGGCTCTGGCGGTGCCCAGCGGGTGAAAGGCCATCAGCGTCAGGTCGTGGGCGCGCAGGTCGTGGGCGCGCAGAGGCCCGAACTCCCCGGCGGGCAAGGGGTCGAGCCCCTCCACCGGATAGAGCACCGTGTGGGCACCCGCCGCGGCGTAGAGCTCTCCGAGGCGTTCGAGCGCGATCTTGAACGTGGCCACGTCCTCGGGGAGCAGCTCGTAGTGAATCTCTACACGCCCGGCACGCCTGCGCACCCGTCCGCGCGAGCGGTCAGAGACCATCGCGCCGAACTGAGACATGTGGAGATAGGAGAGCATGATCTCCCGCGCGCGCCCGGCGGGATAGGAGGCGAGCGAGGCGGCCGTGTAGTCCGGTGGGCCGCCGGCTCCCTCGAACATGATGCACTCATCGGCGAACTCGTCGATGTAGTAGGACTGGGGTACGCCGCGCGCCATGTTCACCTCCTCCTCGAACAGGGCACGGACCGCCGTGGCGGGATGGATCGAGAGATTCCCACCCAGCTCGCCGGAGCCCGCTGCAAGCCGCTGGGAGGCGAGCAGCAGCGGCGTGTGGATGGCCCCGGCGGCCAGCACCACCAGCTCGGCGCTCATCTCCAGGCGCCCGCCGCCGGCGGTCACAGCCACGACACCGCGGGCACGGCCGCCGCGAACGAGAACCTCCTTGACGCGGGCACCGGTGTAGGTGACCGCGCCGGCCTCCCAGGCGCGCGGAACGTAGGTGATGCCAACGTGCTGCTTGGCCGAGGTCGGACAGCCGAAGTTGCACACGCCCGAGCCGACGCAGCCGCGCACGTTGCGGTGGATGAAGTCCCCCGACCAGCCGAGCGCCTGTGCGCCGCGGCGTACGACCAGCGCGTTGTTCCCAGCCAGCTCTTCGGGAACCTTGGCGACGTTCAGCTCGCGTTCCACGCGCCTGAAGAACGGGTCGAGCGAAGCCGGCGTCCACTGCTCCAGGCCAAAGCGCCGCGACCACAGCTCGAGTACCGCCGGCGGGGTGCGAAAGCAGGTGGCCGAGTTCACGAGGCTCGTGCCGCCCACTGCCTGCCCCAACGGCAGCCCTATCGAGACGTTGCCGACGGTGATGAGCTGGGCCGCGTCGCGGTAGAGCAGCGAGGTCATCTCGCTCGGCCGCGCGGTGAACGAGTCGGGCGTGAAGCGCTCGCCCTCCTCGATCATCGCCACGCGCAGGCCACCCTCGGCGAGCTCCTTGGCGACCGTCGCCCCGCCGGCGCCGGTGCCCACCACCACGGCGTCGACATGCACGCGGCGGGCCCCGGAGATGCCCGAGCCATCCTCCAGGCGTTCGACGGTCGGTGAGAAGGCGCCCCGGCCGTCGGTGTAGGCGGCGCCCGTCGTGGGACGTACCTCGCCCGAGCTCACGGCCGTCCCTCCGCGCGGCGCAGCTCACGGCCACGCAGCATGTTGGCCTGCGCGTCGTAGCCGAGGCGCGCCATCACCCCTGGGTCGCCGTAGTAACAGAGCAGAGTCAGCGCCTTCAGGGCCCGCGTCAGGTCGCGGACGGGACGCAAGGACAGGTGCTCGACACGGCTCAGCCAACTGCGCCGTCGCTCGGCGTCCAGCCGCCGCAGACGCCCGCCGCCACCGGACAGCACGGGGGCGAGCTCGGCGAGGTGCAACAGGACGCGTAGCCCTATGCGGTTGAGCGGAGGCGAGCGCGCGAGCCACATATCGAAGGTGCTGAGCGCGTCCGTGTCGCGCACGGCGGGCAGCAGGGGCTCGGGCGCCACGAAGGCGTCGGCAAGAGCGGTGAAGATCAAGGCCTCACCCCGGCTGATGACGGTCAGCGTCACGGCAGCGTCAACCGGCCCAAGAACCGAGCGACCGGCCCAGTCATGCCAAGTAGCCTCAACGGTCGCGGCGTCGCCGTCCTGCACTCCCGTCGATAGGCGAGACGAGCCGTCCGCGCCATCCCGAGATCTCCCGGCAGCAAGCGCCACAGGCACCTCACGCCTCGACCGAAACCCCGCAAGAGCCGATCCTCAGCCGGGCTCCACCGAAGGCCCAGACGCTCTCGGATCACGGGCCCGAGCGTGCCGCGCGCGATCCACGCGAGCCCGGCTCCGACCGGCAGGCGCAACAGCAGCCACAGCGGCCCGTCCATCCAAGCGAACGGCGCGGGCCAGCGCTTGGCCTGCGCAAGGCCCCAGCGCGCCACGTCGGTCGGCTCGAGTATCTGGGCGACGACCTGCTCCCAGTAGGAGAGGAACGATGGGTAGTCGGGAGGGGCAGGGCGGGTCGTGACCCCGTAGCGGCTGTACCACTCAAGGGACTCGGCGTAGAGCTGCTGCTTCTCGCGCTCGGAGAGCGGATCGCCACAGAGCTCGGCGACGGCGATCTGAGACTCGAAGAACGTCGCGTGCGCCCAGTAGTACGCGCCGGGGTCAAGCGCACGATAGCGACGTCCGTCAGCGTCGGTCCCGTGCACAGGGCGGTGATAGTCACGGATGCGCGCTCCCGTCGTGAGCGGATCGGAGCCGTAGACGGTCTCGAGGATCTGGGGCGCCGAGCGCAGCAGTCGATCCCAAGGGTTCTCGAAGACGTTGGAGTGCTCGATCAGTGCGGCGGCGATCGCGGGGTGCATCGCCTGAAGAGTGCCGGTGCGCAGAACCAGGAGAGCGCTACGCCAGTCGCCGAAGAGCCGCCAGGTGAGCGAGTCAGGACCCAGCGGCACGACCTCGCGCCGGTAGGGAGGGCCGTGGTGCCTGGACGGTGATGTCTGAATGGTCTGGGACACCATGATCGGCGGTTGCAATGCCGCCACGTAGAAGGGCGGGGCGTTCTCGCCCCGTCCGGTCGCTCTATAAACGTTGCCGCTACACGCTAGCCCATCGCCGCGACTGCCGTCGCCGCGGACTCGCGAGTCGCCGCTCTTATCGCATCTACGGCGAAACCTCTGCAGGGACACGAGATGCCCGGCCGGTGCTGCCGTAGTCGCGATAAACAGTTCGCTTGGGTTTCTGGCGGGCACGGGGCTTCCACTTCGCCTCTGGGATCTCGGAACGCCCGGTCGCCCGCCGCAGCGGCTCCCGACGCGCGGCTGGGCAGTCACTCGAAGGCCGGAAGCCTCACGGCCAGCCAGTGCGGCAGCCACCATATGCGCGGGCCCGCCATGCGCATGATCGCCGGCAGCAGCACGAGCCTGACGATCGTCGCATCGAGCAGCACGGCGATCGTCAGCCCGACGCCGAACTGGCGCAGCGGGATGACGTCGGCTGCGGCGAACGCGAGGAAGACGGCCGTCATGATCGCCGCGGAGCCTGTGATCACGCCCGCGGTGTGGCGCAGCCCATAGGAGATCGCGTCCTCGGAGTCGCCGTGTGCGGCCCACCGTTCGCGCATGCGTGTCAGCAGGAAGACCTCATAGTCGATCGACAGGACGAACATGATCGAGATGATGCCGGCGCCCGACGCCGCGTCGATGTAGCCCGGGCCACCGAGCACGTGTCCCTCGGTTAGCAGCTCGAGCGCCCCGAGCGCGACGGCGATCGTGGCGAGGTTCAGCGCGACGGCGATCAGAGGCAGCAGCAGCGCCCTCAGCACCACGATCAGCGTGAGCACGGCGACGATCGCAAGCGCCAGCACCAGCCACGGGAAGCGGGCGGTGTTGGCGTTGGTGTAGTCGAGCAGGTACTGCGCTCCCTGACCGATCTCGACCCTGCTGCCGGTCGCCGCGGCGAGCGAGGGCAGCGCGCGCCGCAACCTCCTGCTCAAAGCCGCGGTCGCGGGCGAGTCGGGCGCGCTGGAGGCGATGACCATCATGCGGGCGGCCTGGCCGCCCCCGTCGACGTTGACGAGCTGGGCGACCTGTTCGCGTTGGGTCGAGACGGTGCCGTCGAGCGCCGTGAGCACGAGGTAGCCGGAGTCCAGGGCGTTCGGCGCCGCGGCGTGTAGCAGCCGGGAGTCCTGTTGGTAGCCGTGCAGCATCGTGGCGTAGCTCTGAAGCGGCCGCTGCGTTCCCTGCAGGCCAGCGGCGAGCGCTCCGGTGCGCTCCTCACCGGCGGATAGTCCGCCGGCCAGCCGTGCGTTGCCGGCAGCGATGGTGCCGAGCCCTCCCGCGAGCTGTGCGTCGCCGGCAGCGAGCTTGCCGAGCCCGCCGGCGAGCCGTGCGTTGCCGTTTGTGAGCCCGCCGAGCCCGCCCGCGAGCCGTGCGTTGCCGGCAGCGAGCTTGCCGAGCCCGTTGGCAAGCCGTGCGTTGCCGTTTGCCAGCCTGCCGAGGCCGTTCGTCAGCTGGCCTGCGCCGCCGCTCAGCCCGGCGAGTCCGTTTGAGAGGGTGTGTCCGCCCGTCGCGAGGCGATGCAGGGCGGAGTCGAGCCCGACAGCTCCTTGTTCGGATTCCCTCGTGCCGGTCGCGAGGCGGTCGGCGCCCGAGCGCAGCCGGTCCAGGCCGGCGATCAGCTGTGAGAGCTCCGCGGGCAGATCCGCGAGCCGCTGCGAGCCCTGGGCCAGCTGCTGCTGGATGCGGGAGAGCTGTGAGAGGCCGTTCTCTTCGATCAGCTGCGCGATGGCAGCGATGTCTTCTGCCAGCGCGGGATAGCGCGGGTCGCCGCGTCCGACGCTCATCGCGTCGAGTTCGTGCCTGGCTTCGCCCAGCCGGATCCGCAGCTGTTCATCGGAGGCTTGCAGCGTGGCGAGGAAGCCGCCCCAGCCGTGGAGCTGTTCGGCCAGCAGGTCGATCGGCGCAAGGAGCGCGTGCACGGTGTTATCGAGGGTGTCCATGCCGCCCGCCAGCTGCGCCGCGCCGGCCGTGAGTGGCTGATCGGAGGTTGCGAGTCGTTCGGCGCCCGCAGCGGCTTCGTCGAGCCCGCCCGCGAGCGCAGCCGATCCGCTCGCCGCCTGGGCGATGCCCGTCTGCAGCCGCTTGGCGCCGTCGCCAGCGCGGCTCGTTTCGCTCGCCAGTTGCCCTGCGCCGGCGTGGGCGCGGCCCGTTTCGGATGCGAGTCGCCTTGCGCCGGCGTGGGCGCGGGCCGTTTCGCCCGCCAGTCGCCTGGCGCCTTCTTCGGCTTCGCCCGTCCGAGCGGACAGTGCACCGGCGCCGCCCTGGGCGCGTCCGGCGCCTAAACCCAGGGATCTTGCGCCGGCCGCCGCCGAGGCCAGGCCGCCTCGCAGTTCGGAGACGCCGTCGCTTGCGCGGCTCAGTCCCGAGCGCAGACCCTTGATCCCGCGCTGGGCGCCTTCCAGGCGCTTGGGGGCGGACGCGAGTGCAGCGTGGGCTTCGGAGAGCTGTCGCTGCGCGCCGGCGACCGACGCCGGGCCGAGCACAGCCGCCACATCGGGTTCGCGGGCGATCGCTTCCTGCCAATGCATCAGCGCCCGCAGGCGCTGGGGTGTTGTGATCGCGCCGCGCTGGGCGCTCGCCACGATCACGAACGGCGCCGACCACCCTGCTCCGATCGTGCGCTGCACCATTCGCACCGCGACGCGCGCCGGGCTGGAGGCGGGAAGCTCCGATGCGTCCGGTGGGCCCATGCGAAGCGCGCCGGCGGGGGCCGCCAGCGCCAGCATCCCGACGAAGATCAGCGGGACCGTGATCGCGGGGTGGGCGATCAGCCGTTCCGCCAGGGCTCCCGGTCGCGTGCGGCGCCCGGCGGTGTGAGAGCGGGTGAGCCGGATCTGCCAGCAGTCCAGACGGGGGCCGAGCAGGCGCAGCAGCGCCGGCATCGCCGTGAGCGCCAGCGCGACGCTCAGAATGCCTGAGATCACGACTCCGATCGCCACGGGGCCGAGCAGCCCCGGTGTCGCGACGGCGCTCGCCGCGAGCATCGTCAGCGCCAGCGTGCCGCCCGCCGCGGCGATCGTGCGCCCCGCTGAGCCGGACGCGATCGCGACCGCCGCCTGGTGATCGCAGCCGCCGGCCAGCTCCTGACGGACGCGCGAGACCATCAGCAGCGCATAGTCGACTCCGAGTGCGAGGCTCATCATGGCGGCGATCGCGACGCCCAGCGAGTTGACCGGCGTCAGGAAGCTCGCCAGCCACAGCAGCCCGTGGCCGGCCGTCACGGTCGCGCCCCCCATCGCGAGCGGGACCGCGGCGGCCACCGGCGAGCGGAAGACCATCAGCAGCACGAGGATCAGCACCGGCAGCGCGATCATCTCGGCCCTTTCGGTGTCCGCCATCGTGGCGTTCTGAAGCGCACGCCCGATCACTGCCACACCCGTCAGGTAGCTGCGCACCGGGCGCTGCACGGTGCGGGCGATCACGGCTTCGGTGGCGGGCACCACCGCCATCGCCCGGTTCTCGGGACGGATGTAGGTGACGAGCACGAACGCGGCTCCGGGCGCCGGGCGCAGCGACCGGGCCGCCGTGCTCGACCGGTCCCACGGCGAGAGCACCTGGACCTGCCTGATCACGCGCAAGGCGGCGACGAGCCGCTGCCCCTGGCGGTCGACCTCGGCGGGTGGGCCGCGCAGGAGGATGGCGATCGGGATGGTGTTGCCGAATCTGGCGGTGAGCGTCGCTTCGGCTCGCGAGGAGGGGCTGCCGGGCACCGCGAGGGACATCGGCGCGAGCCTGCCCTGCAGGTCGCGGCCGAGGAGCGCGAGCACGGCGATGGCCACCCCCCAGGCGATCAGGATCGACCACGATCGCAACCTCGGCGTGGTGCCGGTCGGCTCACTTCGTGGCCTGCTCATGGCTGCCTCCTGGCTGGTGATCGTCGAAGGCGACACCGCCCACCAACGTACCTCTATACGTTGTATCATATTTTGATGTCACAGTGATGAGTGTGACGTGTATCACTGGAATATGCTTGGGGCATGGCCAAAGTGCACACCGAGCAGCGGCTGACGATCGACCAGCTCGCACAGAGCACCGGACTGACGGTGCGAAACGTGCGCAGCTATCAGTCGCGCGGGCTGATCCCCCCACCCGAAGTGCAGGGCAGGGTCGGCTACTACGGCGCCGAGCACCTGGCGCGGCTACAGCTGATCCGCGAGATGCAGGCCCAGGGGTTCAACCTCGCCGCGATCGCCCATCTGGTGCAGGAAGCTCGCGGGTCGGGAGAGCAGGTCCTCGGCTTCACCCGCGCGCTGATGACCCCCTTCGAGACCGAGGCACCCGAGATCGTCGAGCACGCCGAGCTGCTGGCGCGCCTCGGTGGGGACGTCGACCCAAAGCTCATCGCCAAGGCGGAGAAGCTCGGCCTTGTGATCTCGATCGCAGGGGACTGCTTCGAAGTTCCCAGCCCGACCCTGCTTGCCGCCGGCGAGCGGCTGGTCGGCCTGGGCGTCCCCCTGCAGGCCGCCCTGGAGACGATGGACAAGCTCAGACGCCACACCGAGCGAATCGCGGAGGCGTTCGTGCAGATGTTCCTGGCGTTCATCTGGAAGCCCTTCGACGACGCCGGCCGGCCCGAGTCCGACTGGCCCCAGGTGCGAGCGGCGCTCGATCAGCTGCGGCCGCTCGCCTCCGAGGCGCTCACCGCCGGCTTCCAGCCCACGATGACAAAGGCCGTCGAGGTGGCCTTCGGCAAGGAGCTCGACCGGGGACTCGGACGCGCTCCCGACCGCCCGGTGGGCGAGCGCGCTGGGAAGCGCGGCGCTCGCGGGGTCTCACGGGCCAGGCGGGGCTGAGCGGAGCGGCGGCGGGTCGAACGTGGCGGCCGCGTCGTGGCGCTCGTGGCCAAGCACCCAGCCCTCGCGGCCGTGATCGCCCCTGACGGCGACGTGCCCTCCGTCTACGCCTGCTACCCCTTCACGGCGAAGCTCCGCGACCACGGCGCCCTGCTGGATCCCTGCATCGCCCCGGTCATCGCCTCCGTGAAAGCCGAGATGCCCGACCTGGGCGAGAACGTCGCCATCGACTCCTCGGACATGCCCACCTACGCCAACGGGCAGCGGTTCGTCTCCAAGGGTGGCCGTCAACGATCCGATGAGAAGTTCTCCGACGCCGACGCCTCATGGGGACACCGCTCGGCCGTCTCGACCCGCAAGGGCGGCGGGTTCTACGGCTACCGGCTGCACATGGCGGTGGACACCGCGACCGACTTGCCGCTGGCGTGGTCGGTGGAGACGGCGAAGGCCAACGAGTCCACGATGGTCGCCCTGCTGCTCGACAAGCTCTCGGGACTCGACATCCGGCCTGAGACTTGCGGGATGGACAAGGGCTACGACATCGAGCGGGTCTACAGCGAATGCGCCGAACACGGCGTCTCCCCCGTGATCCCGCTGCGCGAGACGACCGCCGTCCGCGCTGCGAGCACGGCGAGTGGCGATTCGCCGGAGCCGACTACAAGCGCCAGGCAACCAAGTGGCGCTGCCCGACCGGCGAGTGCGAGCCAGCGTCGGTGTGGATCAAGGCTGACCGGCTGCACCCGCTCATGCCGCGCGAGACGCTGCGCTGGCGTGGCCTGTACAAGCGCCGCGGAGCCGTCGAGCGGGAGTTCGGCAGGCTCAAGAACGAATGGGCGCTCGCGCCGCTGCGCGTCCGTCGCATCGAGCGTGTGCGGCTACACGCCGACCTGACGATCCTCGCCAAGCTCTCCTGCGCTCTCGCCAGAGCGAACCGTGAAGCTCGCAGCGTAGTAGCGTCCTCGGGTGTGAGCCCGCGAATACAGAGCGACGCCGGACAGCCGCTGACCGCGGCCCGGGCCTACCTGACGCGCCAGGAGGCGATCCAGCTCTGGGACGCCATGAACGTATGGGTCCACGAACCGGACAACCCCGAATGGAACTGCGACATCGCGGACTCCGACGGGCGCAAGCTCACCGTGACCGTCGGGGACCTAGACAATCCCCGTTTCGCTAGTCGTTTCGCCAAACCCTCCTAGGCGTAGTTCCTAGGCGGGTTCGTCCGGTTTGTTCATCCGGGCCTCCTCGGAGGCTGGTGGTGTCTAACGCCCAACAGCCCTAAGGAGAGCACCAGAGGCTGCTGCTCTGCGGTGCGTTGCGCGCCGTTAGCGCGTCGCGACTAACGGGACATGGAGTCCGCTGGGGCAGAGCCGCTCGGGCCTTGAAGAGGCGGAGCCACTGTGTCTCCGGCGGGGAGGCTCGGGCGCAGGTGGCGCTCGACCTCGGCGCCGCGGGCGGTCAGGCGCCACGCTTTGGTTGCGGCCTTCGGAGCTTGGGCATGGTTCTCGGCGAGGCCGAGGCCGGCCAGACGGTGCAGCAGTCTGGAGATCTGACCGGCATCGGTGATGCCGACTTGATCGGCGACGTGCCTGTTACTGATGCCGGGGTGGCGGGCAATAGCCGAGAGCGCTCGCATCGTCGTGTAGGTCAGACGCATGTCCAGCCCATCCAGAGGGCTCGGCTCCGGCGGCGGCGAGGTGTCGGGGACGGGTTGCGGCGCCGGCATATCGAGTTGCATGCAGGCGGCATCAGCGCCGCGGTAGGGCTCCACGATGAACCTCATCAATGGGTTCAGTAGTTCCGTCAGTCTTGGCGCGGGACGGGGCGTCAGTCGCGCGTAGATCACGGCGAGCACACCGCCGACGAGCACCTCGCCGATCAGCGGCGGAGGGCGCAGGTGGCTGCCGCGACGGCCCTGTTCCAGGATGTGCACGAGCTGCTCGAGCAGGCGGGCACGGCGGACAAGCGCGCGCGGGCCGGCGGCCTGGATGTGCACGATCAGCAGCATCGCAAGCGCGGGCTGCTCCTCGAACAGCCTCAGAAGCGCGTTCAGCCCGGTCCGGATCTGCTCGGGCCAATCAGCGTGCGGGTCATACACGTCGCGCACACGGCGGCGGGCGTGAGCGGCGGCACGGTCGATCGCGGCGAGCACGCACGCTTCGCAGTCCTCGAACAGCGTGTCGAAAGTGCGGCGAGAGACCAGGGCAGTCTCGATGATCCGGTCGATCGTCATTGAGCGGAGATCGCGCTCGCGCGCGATCTCCGCCACGGCCTCCAGGATCCGGGCACGCTCAGCGGCGCTCGCGCGCAGCGAGAGCGCGCGCGATCCGCCCATTGAAGCGCTGCTGTTACGCGCCAGGGACGCGCGATCGTTGCTCATCCGCCGTCCCCCGCCAGCTGTGTGATCGCGACGTCGAGGTCACGGCCGCTGGGGGTGAGTGACCACGCGTTGCGATTGCCTTTGAGGCCCTCATTGACGACCAGGCCCCGTTCCTGCATGCGGCGCAGCAGCTTGGACATCTGGGGTTCGTCGGTGACCCCGGCGCTGCGGGCGACCTGCACGTTGGTGGCGCCGGGGTGGGCGGCGATCGCGGCGAGCACGCGCACCGTGCGGGGCGTCAAGCGCACGCCAGCGTTCGCGAGGACCTCGCTCGCGGGCAGAACCGCGCGCGCCGGGACGGCGTGGCTCAGCTCTCGGGCCGCTGAAGCGGGACCCTGGTAGGGCTGGAGGATCGTCCACATCAGCGGGTTCAGCAGATCGGCGAGCGGCAAACCGGCGCTGAGGCGCGCGTGAACGGCAGCCAGTGCGCCCGCGACGATCACCTCTGCGGTCATCGCAGGCGGCGCGCCCGCCCCCTTGCCGTGAGCGCAATCCTCGACGGCGCGCTGCAGCAGGGCGAGCGTGCGCGGTCGCGGCTCGGGGCTTTGAGGGTCGAGTAGGAAGGCGATCGTGAAGCCCGCGATATCGGGGTGTCGTTCGCAGTACTCGAGGAGCGCGCCGAGCGCGGCGCGGAGTCTCTCGGCGTGCCCGCCGCGGGGTTGCCGGGCGGGGCGCGCGGCACCGTGAAAGCCTGAGAGAGACTCCTGGACGGCGGCCAGGAGGGCCTGCTCGCCAGAGGGGAAGTAGGCGTAGAACGTTGTGCGCGAGAGGCCGGCGTGCTTGACGATCGCGGTGATCGAGACGCCGCCGCGGTCCCGCTCATCAGCCACCCGCATGACGGCGGTGAGTATCCGCGCGCGCTGGAGGCGCCTGGCACGGCTGGGCGGAGTCCGCGGAGCGGGCGCAGGACGCGCCGGCGTGCGCCGCCTGTCGGCGGCGCGTCGAGCTCCGGGGCGAGTGGCACGAGGAGATGGGTAGGTGCTTGGCATCCGTTGCCGGCGATTTCGACAGCGACCACTACTGCCGGAGGGTTCTGATCCTGCTGGATAAACGTCAGCAGGCAGGCAATACTAGCGTGCGGACAGGCGGTGGATTCTCCCGCTGCGCATTCGTTTTACGCGATGTTTACAGATTTCGGGTCAGATGTGGACATCTGCAAAAACGCTGTCGCTGGTGTTTGCGGTCTCGGCGCGGTGCGGATCGGGACGTTGTGTTGCACGGACTAGGGGGTCGGTGGTGGCCGTGGGGATAGATGGTGGCGTGCGGTTGGCCACTGCCATCTACGCTCGCTCTCATTTCAGCGACGTTCGAGGCTTCTGGGTCGCCGTACCCGACCGCTCTGGGTCGACGCGGTGACCCACGCCGACCTAGATGCAAGCGCTAACCGCGAGGCGGGAAGGGGTCGTGCCCGGGCGCAACTGTGTCCTTCGCCCGGATCCGACCGTCGACTCCCATCGTGACCAGCTCGCCGCCGCCGGTTCGCTTTAGCGAACCACGAGCGACTTCCTGTGCCTCTCGCTGGGTCTCATGGATGGAGCTCACGCGGGAGGTGCCGGGCTTCTCGACCGCCCAGCCCTTATCGTGAGGCGCCACTGTCCTTCTGTTTGGAGTAGACATGGGTCAGATCGCCCTCGACGTGCGGACGGAAAGGCGAACACCCTTCCCCTCTGGGGTTCGCTAAAGGCAAGGCGATTGCATCCCCGGTGGACCCAAGACCTCGATCCGTCCGGGACGCCCGCGAGATCTGACACGATGACGAGGTGGCAATCGCGACGGCTCGGAGCGACACACGGTCGGTCGCCGAACTGACCACAGCGCTTTTCGGCGAGGCGCTCACCATCGATCAGGTGCTCACACATCTCGAGCTCGTCGACCTCCCAGCCTCCAGCAGCCCAAAGGGGGCAACCGAACTCTGGGTCGGCTCCATCGGCTACGAGCTGCACAAAGACCACCTCGCGTTCGCGCGCCACGTGCAGGCGGCCGGCGTGGAGCGCCTGATCGATGTCCGCGAGCTTCCCATCTCCCGACGGCGCGGCTACGCAAAGAGCGCACTGGCTCAAGCGATGGCGGATGTCGGAGTCGAGTACATCCACATCAAGGCCCTCGGCAATCCGAAGCCTTACCGGGACCTCTACAAGAGCGGGCGAGTCGACGAGGGTCGACGCCGCTATGAAGAGCACCTGCTGGGCGAGCGCCGGGGAGCACTCGAGGACCTCGTTCCGCTGCTACGCGAGAAGCGGTCCGCCCTCATGTGCGTCGAGCACGACCCCACGACCTGCCACCGGACCGTGATCGTCGAGGCACTCTGCCGAGAGCTCGGCCTTGCGCTAGAGGTTGGCGAGATCGGTTAGCGCCAGCTGCTCCGGGCGCCGCGGCGGCCACCACACGCCGAGGACCAGGAAGGACCTCGGATGCTGGTGCATGTTGCCGACAAAGAACGCCGTGTCGCGGCCGGGGCCACACAGGTCCCCGAGCCAGCGGTTCTTCATCCGGTCGCGCCAATCCTCGCGCCGGCGCACCCGCCGATAGAACTGCGCGATCTCCCAATCGATGATCGACTGGGTATGTGAGGGACATCCGGTGTCCTCGCACTCGTAGCGGTACTTGAACGTCCAGGGGGCGTGCTCAAGCTCGCGCAGCTGGCTGGTCCGCTCCTCTGTACCGAGGCCATCGAGGAGGCTCGTCTGCGCAAGCCAGGCCTTCGCGATCGCACGTTTACCCTCGTCAACGCTCGCCTTCTCGATCTCCAGCCCGATCACTCGCCCGGGACGGAAGACGCCGAGCGAGGTCCCGTCACGCCGCTGGCGGCGCGCAATCTCACACATTGAAGCCTCCATCAGCGGCTCGACGAGGCGGCGCCTGAAGGCCCACGCGTCTCGCGAAGAGACGGGATCGCCAAGCAGCTCGATCGAGTCGAGGTCCGGACGGCGGGTCTCGGGTCGCAGGTCACCACGGTGCGGCGCGACCCGCAGGCGCACAGGCTGATACTTGCGGAACTGCTTCTTGTCCTCCGGCGCTCGGAACGGGACCGGATAGAGGCGAATCCAGCGCGGCCCGTCCGTGGTCATCTACACGCCGGCGACACACGACACCTCGCCGTATTTGCGGCTCAGTGCCGGGTAGGCCTTGACGAGGGGGATGAAGTCGATCGTGTCCATGGACAAGCCCGCCTGGGCGCGCCATCACGTAGAGCGAGCAGACGTCGGTCCGGCGAGACGGCCCCGTTCAACCTCATGGCGTGATCAGGGATGCCCTCCCGGGAGCCCGGCGTGACGAAGCAGACGCGCGGCGTCGTAGAACCCAGTCTGGAAGTCCGTCAGGCGAGTCGGCGGCCCACCAGCCGCGACGGGGTCCGCGAACCGGGCGCTCGTCCACTGCTGCTGCCAGGCGGTCATCCGATCCGCGACCGCGTGATGGCTCGGCGGCGAGTCCCGCGCGGCGCCATCCACCAGCAGGTGACCGAGGTGGTGGGCCGCCTGGACCCGAGCGGTCATCGCGGGGATCTGGCCACGAGCCTTTCGACCGGCTCGTCTACCACGGGCACCGCGTGCGCTACGTCGTAGGCGGCTGGAGCGTCCTCGTGGAACGCCTCGCCAAGCGCGCACACGACCTCGGCGTGGAGGTCCGGACCGAAGCGCCAGTCAACGAGCTGCCCCCACCGCCGGTCATCCTCGCCCTCCCGTTGAGCGCAGCCAGCAGGCTCCTCCCCGACCGCGAGCTGCACGCTCCGGGCGCGCGGGTGCTCCTGCTTGATGTGGCGATCCGCTCCGCGAAGAGGTCGCCCCGGGGCGTGTTTGACCTGACCGACCGGCTCTACCTCACGCGCACGAGCGGACCCGACCACAGCCTCGCGCCGGCCGGCGAGGACTTGATCCAGACGAGCGCGGGGATGCGCCCAGCGGAGTCGGTCGGGGAGGCCACAACCCGAGTCGAGTCCGCCCTGGACGACGCCTACCCCGGATGGCGCGAGCGCGAGACGTGGCGCCGCCGCAGCGTCGCCGAGGGCTCAACCGGTGCCGTGGATCGCCCCGGGACGACCTGGCGCGACCGCCCGGCGATTGAGCAGGGCGACGGCATCTACCTAGTCGGCAACGCCGTGGCCGCACCCGGGCTGCTCTCCGAGGTCGTGTACGAGAGCGCGATGCGGGCCGCGCAGCTCGCCACGGGCTGAACACCACCCGCTCACGGGCCTACGGCGACCGCTGGCGGGCCATGCGCTCGCGCACCCGCGGCGCGTACGCGGCGAGGATCGGATCGCTTACCTCGTTGCGGTCGTGGTAGGCGAAGTACCCGCGGCGCAGGCGCGAGGTGCCGTCCGCGCCGCCGGCCGGGGCGTCGCCGTGTCGCGCCAGCTTCTCAGCGAACTCCTGCCGTGAGCGAACGGCGTAGTGGTTGATCCGCAGGCGCGCGACCGAGACCCTCCGGATCGAGGACTCGCGTATCGCGTACGGGTCGACCTCAACTCCGGGAACGCGCGCGAGCACGCGCCGCAGACGCCTCCTGCCTCCGCTGACCTCGGCGACGACGGCCGGCTCGTGGCTCTCCGTGACCGCCCGCTCGCCTGGGCCGTAGGCGAAGAAGTGCGGCCCCATGCTCCGGAGGGCTCGCGACGGGTCAACGATGCTCTTGACCCTGCGGTTGCGCACCCACTCCGTCCGCGCCCGCCGCGTGAAGCTCTCAATCACGAGCCAGTCGGGCCGGCGTTGCAGTCCCGAGGAGCCGTACACCTGCCAGTTCACGAGCACGCCTGGGTGCGCCTCAAACGCCGCGAGCACATTCACGAGCGAATCCTGCTCCGGGGAGAACAGGAACTCGTCAACGTCTATGAACGCGAGCCAGCGGAACTGCCCACGCGCTCGGCCGAGCGCATCGTCGTACGCCCAGCCCTGCCCACCGGACGCGAGCGGCATCGCGCACTCCTCCAACGTCACTAGGCCACCAGCGACGTACGGCCCGAGGACTTCGCGCCCGGCGTCCCTGCTGCGGTCGTCGTACAGGAAGAAGTGGTCAACGCCGACGAGCCGGTGGAACTCGATCCACTCGGCGAGGTAGGGCGCCTCGTCGCGGAACACCGCGCAGACGGCCAGGCGTGCGTCGCCGCTCATTGACGGGCCGCGGCCAAGTCGGCCGAAGTCGTGCAACGCTGCCGTTGCCGCCTGGCCTTGCTGAGTGGGCGCGCCGGCCCCGGCCGAGCTGCTGATGTCAGCTGGACTGCAACCACGGGAGGAGGCCCTCCTCGGCGAGCAGGTTCGCGAGGAGCTCGTAGCCGTCGGCGCCGGGATGAGCGCCGTCGGCCCGACTGACCTCATCGCTCCAGAGAGGCGACTCCGCGAGTGGTCCAAACACGTCCGCGAACAGTACGCCGTGCTGCCGACACGACGCGCTGAACGCGTCCGACAGCCGCCCAAGGCGCTCGTTCTGCTCGGCGACCGCCACGGGAGCCGGGCCGACGACGAACGCGGAGAGGTGAAGGCCTGCGACCTCGCGAAGCATCGTCGCGAGCGCTGCCGTCGAGCGGCCCTCTGTCCCGCGCACGCGGCCGTCCTCGATGGTCGTGTCGTTCGCGCCGCAGGAGAGCACCACTCGGCAGTCGGTGGACTCAACGAGCCGGGGGAGCGCCTCGGCGCGCAGGCGCGCAGCGATCTGCACGGAGGTCTCACGCCTGACCCCGAGGTTGTACCCGGTCAGGCTCGTGCCGGACGCGAACGAGGCGGCGACGATGCGCCCGACCCAGCCGAGGCCGGTCGGGTCGCCGACCCCGGCGACGAGGGAATCCCCGAAGAAGAGGTTGTGCCGACATCGGCACAACCTTTTTTATGCCGATCTGCTCGTTATGCCGATCTTGGTGGGGAAGCCCTCTCGGGCTGGGCTGATCGCGGTGTAGGGGTCGGCATAATCAGAGTGCTTCCAGGAAGGCGATGAGGGTGTCGGGTGGCTGGTAGCGTCCGGGTGTGGCGGCGAGTGGCTTGGTTCGGTCGATCGCTTCTTGCTTGTGGGTCATGTCGGCGTGCAGGTAGATGTTCGTCGTTGTGATCTGCTCGTGGCCGAGCCACAGCGCGATCACGGTGATGTCGTTGCCCGCGAGCAACAGACGCATCGCGGCGGTGTGGCGGAGCGTGTGCATCGTGATGTGCTTGCTGTTGATCGAGGGGCATTCCTCGCTGGCGATGGTGAGGTGTCGGGCGAGCCGGCGCTCGATCGCGTCGCGGCTCAGACGCTTGCCGGTGATGGTCGGGAACAGCGGGTCGTCGGGGGCGCCGCGCTCGGTGATCCAGGCTTGGAGTACCTTCCGGGTTGCGGAGGTGAGTGGGGTTCGCCTCTCCTTTCTTCCCTTGCCGAGGGTGTGCACGTTGGCGCCTGTGGAGAGCGTGATGTCTTGGCAGGCCAGCGAGATCAGCTCAGAGATCCGCAGGCCGGTCTGGATCGTAAGTGCGAACATGGCGTGGTCGCGCCGCCCCGTCCACATGGTCTGATCGCAAGCGGCCAACAACGCGTCGACCTCCTGCTCGGTGAGATAGGTGAGCAGGTTGCGTTCGGTTCGCTTGTAGGGGATCGCGAGCACGCGTTGGATCGACGCCGAGTGCTCGGGGTGCTGGAGGGAGAGATATGCGAATAGCGAGTGGATCGCGGCCAGCCGGTTGTTGCGGGTCGCCGCCTGGTTGCCGCGCTTTGCCTGCAGGTGCTCGAGGAACGCGGCGATCAGGGGTGCGTCGAGATCCCCGATGTCCAGCTGACTGGGCGCCTTGCCGGTGTGCTGCTGGGCGAATGAGAGCAGCAGCCTGAACGTGAGCTGGTAGGCGCTGATCGTGTTCGGACTGGCCTGCCGCTGGCGGATTAGCCGCTCAGTGAAATAGGCCTGTAGAGATGGTGCGAGCGCGCTCATGACGGTGCTCCGAACCGCGAGTCGAGGCGTTGTGCGGCGGCTTGCATCAGCTCGGGGGTAGCGGTCAGATACCAGTAGGTCTCTGCCGGGCTTGCGTGCCCGAGGTAGGTGGACAGGGCGATGATCCGCTCGTCGGTTCGCCCCCCGGATCGTTGCCATCCGATGAGGGTGTTGACCGCAAAGCTGTGTCTCAGATCATGTATGCGGGGGTGGACGCTCGCGGTGCGCAACCCGAGCGCGGTGGTGATCTTGCCTAGCGTCTTGCTCACGCTGCTGCGGTCGATTGGGGTGCCGGCCCCTGAGAGGAAGAACGCGCTCGATCTGGGCTTGGGGCACAGGCGCCCTCGCGCTGCGGCGTAGCGGTCGAGCGCATCGACGGTGCTGGGGTGCAGGGGGATGAGTCGGGCACGCCCGCGCTTGGCGATCTGCTCGGAGATCGTGATCACGCCCTCGCCGAGATCGACATCTGCGCGCTGCAGCGCGATCGCCTCGCCAACTCGCATGCCCGTGACGGCGAGCAGGCCGAGCAGCGCCTCGTAGCTCGCCGCCCGCAACGGCGGTCGCAGCGCCCGTGCCTGCCCGAGTAGCCGACAGACCTCCTGCCCCGACCACAGATACGGAGTGGGACGCTGGTAGCGGACGGCGAACACACCGGCCGGGGAAACCTCGGTCGCTGGCTCAATCGTCTGCATGTAGGCGGCAAAGCCACGCGCGATCGTCAGCCTGGCCGCCCAGTACCTCGGATGCGCGCCGGCCGGCTGCAGTGCCCAGGAGATCGCCAGCTCGCACTTGACCGTGCTGACACCGGCGGCCTGTAGATAGGAGGCCAGCTGCGGGAGGATCTGTCCGTCGCGTTCGAGCTTGAACCCCAGCGCACGACGCAGCCTCAGATAGTCATCGACATGCTCTTGAAGGCTCTTCATCGCTGCTCGCCCCCCTCCGGCCACGACTGCGCGAGTCCCCGCAGCTGGTCAAGGTCCACGCGTGCGTAGATCGCGGTGCTCTGCAGGCTGCGGTGTCGCAGCACCTGTCCGATCACGCCCAACGGAACCTCTGCTTTGACCATCTCGCACGCCATCGTGTGACGCAGGCGGTGCGCGCCGAACTCGCCGATCCCAGCACGCCGGCACGCGCGCTGCACGGCCGAGCCGACAGTCCTGGGAGCGATCGGCTCATATGGAGCCTTGGCCTGCAGGAACAGCTCCCGTCGATCGCTACCGGGACGCCCGCGGTGCAGGTATGAAGCGATTGCCTCACCGACATCGGCGGTCAGTGGCAGCCGATCCTCACGGCCGCCCTTCCCGCACACCAACAGCTCGCCTGCGTGCCAGTCGATGTCATCGAGCCTCAGGCGAGCGGCCTCGCCTCGCCGTAGCCCCAGTCGCAAAAGCACGACGATCAGCGCGTAGTCACGCCGCCCGAGCGCCGAGCGTCGATCGCACGCGGCCAGCAATGCCGCGGCATCCTTGCGGCTGATCCCCTTGGGCAGCGACGACACCCGCCGGCCGGCGATCGGAAGCGCCGCCTGCGACAGATCGTTCTCCAGCAGCCCCTCGATGAAGCAGAACCGCAGAAACGCCCGCAGCGCGCACACGAACAGCTGCACAGCGCTCACCGACACGCCCGAGCATGCCTTGCGCATCACCGCGTCTGTCACCTCGGAGGCCGAGAGCCCGGCAAGCTCGCCACCAGATCCCAAGTCGCCCAGAAATCGGCGCGCGTGCAACAGGTATCCGCGGACGGCGCCTGCCGTCAATCCTCGCTCCACAAGCAGATGGCGCTCAAACGAGGCCAGCAGCAGATCGGCCGGCGAACCCACCGGCGCGGGCTGCCTCACCGCCAGAACCCCGAGACCGTCAAGCACCTCCAATAGACACACCAGACCCGGACGCGACCACTGGCCGCGATGACGGCCACCAGCGCGCTGCCAGGCAAGGAACTGCTCGACCTTCTCCTCGCTCAAATCGCTCGCCCGGTAGCCGCCCTCCCCAAGCCAACGGCTCAGCCGCCCCACCTGCCGCAGCGCGCCCACGGTCGAGAAGGGCGTATATCCTCGCTTCCTGAGCTCCGCCCGATACGCATCCGCGAACGGGGCCAACGGCCCCGTCATCAACACCCTGCTCACCTTGCCGCCAGGCACAGCCATCATCTCCTCCTTCTTCGAGAACAAGAAGAACGAGGATCGCCAGAACCACTGGCGTTATGCCGACCCCTGCGAGTTCGCGCGGCGGTCGCGCGCCTCGTTCAGATGTGAATGGTCGCGTGCAGGTGGCGCAGGACTTTGAGCTGTTGGGCGGGCCCGCTGCCGCCAGTGACGACCAGCCAGGCGCCGGGCAGGCGCTCGGCTGTCAGGTTGTTGCTGCCTGAATGCCCACCACGCATGATCCCTCCGGGCGCGTCGAACACGCCAGCGGCACCGGGCGCCCCCTTGACGTACGGGAAGGCCGCCGGCGTGGCGCCCGGGTGTTCGGCGTCGAGCAGGACGGCGGCCTCGAGCGTCGAGCTGTCAAGCGCGTAGTAGGTGTCCGCGCACGATTGGAAGGCGCGGCTTTCGAACATGCGGTAGCCCTTCACCTGCAGGATCACGTCGCCGCCCACCGGGGAGAGGTCGCTCAAGCCGGAGGCGCTCAGCTCACAGGGAGCGGCTGGCGGCGGTGCCGGTGCGGTCCAGGCGTGGGGCGCGTAGGGGCCTTCGAACTCGTGGCGCTTGGGCGTCGGTTCAAAGCCGGCTGCGGTGATGCGCTGCCCGCGCGCGTTGAAAGCCGCTGGCGCCACGTTCGTCACGTTCGAGCTCCTCACGGGCAGCGCGGCGTAGCGCATCCCGTAGGGGAGCCCGCCGGAGCGTGTGGGGACCGCTGCGCGGCCTTCCACGGACACCGCGGTGACCGTGGGGGCTGTTAGGACCGTGGCCGTTGACCACGGCGACGAGCCACGCCCGGAGGTGCTTAAGAGTTGGGCCGGGTGCGTAAGTGGGCCGCAGCAGCTGCCGCCACCGCCACCGCCGGCTTCGGTTTCGATGTATTCCCAGCCCAGGGCGCCTGCTTCGAGCGCGGGCGCGACGCGCAGCTTGGCCGGGTGGGTGGGTGGTGGCGGCGGTGCGTTTGACTGGCCGTGCTCGGGCGCGCCGGTGGACGCCGGGACGAGGGAGCCGAGCTTGACGAGGGCGGTGAGGTGACGCAGGAGAGCGACTCGCTGGGCGACGCCGCTTCCCTGCCCGACGATCAGCCAGGCGTTTCCTTCGCGCCTCGCGGTCAGGCCGCCCTCGTCGAAGAACCCGGGCGAGCCGCGGACGGCCTTGAAGTCGGGCAGGGCGCTGGCGCGGGTGCCCGGGGCGGCGGCGTCGAGCAAGACCAGCGCCTGCAGCGGAATGCCCCGTAGCTGGTATTCGACGGACACGCATGGCAGGAAGGCGGCTCCCTCGATCTGCCCGCCGATGAGGCTTGCGGGATAGGGTCGCACGGCGCTCAGCGCCTTCCCGCCCTGCACCGTCAGCCCGGGTAGCGGGCTTGCGTGCAGGCCGCAGGAGCCCTCCGGCGTCCGCGCCGGGTATTCCCAGGCGCGTACCTTCCCCTGGAAGGGCGTCAGGTTGTTCGTCTTGTAGTGGATCGTCTGGCCTCGGGCGTCGAGCGGCATGAGTGAGGCGGGCCCCTGCGGGCGGCGGCCGAGGCCCGGCGGGATGCGTTCTTCGGCCGGCGCAAGTTCCGTCACGATGTGCGCTGCGCGATAGCCGTAGGGAAGCCCCGGCAGCGCGATCGTCGGCACGCGGGTCTTGCCGTCGACCAGGATCGCCGCCACGTTCGGCGTGGTCACGAGGATCGTGGTCCATCGATGCGAGCCGCCGACCCCACCGCCCCCGCCCGCGATGATGGGGTCCGAGCTGAGGGCCGGGCCGTTAACCTGGCCTCCCGTTTGGGCGCCGTGTTCTTCGAAGAACAGCTGCCATCCCGCCTGGCCGACTTCGAGCCTCGGGGCGAGCCTGACGTTGAAGGCCGCGGCGCCGGAGGCGCCGGGGCTTGTGGCCGGTCCGTGACCGCCCGTGCCCGTGCGCACGGGGGTGGCGTGCGAGGCTTCGATGAGCGCCCAGGCGAGCGCGAGCAGTCCCGCCGCAGTCGCCGCGGCGATGGCAAGGCGTGTGCGACGCTGGCGCCGGCGCCGGCGCGCCTCTTCAATCACGCCCTGCTGGGGGTCGGGCCAGGGGCCGTGCTCGGGAGCAGACGCTGACACAGGGCGAAGCGGGTTTTGTACGGGCGACATTGGAGCTAGTAACATTAGCACTATGCTGACCAAGGTGGACCGAAGCGACCCGGCGCTGCTCCACGAGCAAGTCGCCGGCGAGATCCGCCGCGCGATCGCCGAAGGCGAGGCCCATCCCGGCGAGCGCCTCCCGCCAGCGCGCGACATGGCGGCAGTGCTCGGCGTCAACACCAACACGGTACTGCGGGCGCTGCGCGATTTGCGCGACGAGGGCCTGCTCGAGTTCCGCCGTGGCCACGGCGTGAGTGTGGCCGGAACTCCCGAGCGTGGTGCGGTGCTTGCGAAGGCCAGAGAGCTGCTTCAGTTCGCGCGCCGCAACGGCTACCGGCGCGAGGAGCTCATAGAAATGATCCAGACGCTGCGGTGAGCGACAGAACAGAGCCGAGCAGCGCCCTCCAGTCTGTGAGTGATGCTCGGCAGGCAATCCGGGACCGACGTTCAGGCCTGCTCCTCTTCCGGAAGATCGAATCGACCCGGCACGCGCGGCGCCGGCTCCCCCTTGCGCCGTAGCCACTCGGCCATGCCGCCTCCTCACCACCTACGTTTATGCCGACCAATAAGCAACAGTCGGCCCGCCAACACTGATCCTCACCAGGCGGCTCGGCATAATCCGGGAAGCGGCATAAAACAGCACCCGCGGCCCGTCGCAGCTCACTCGCGCCCCAGCCCCGAGACGACGCGGTCGATCTCGCTCGCGGTGAACAACGAGAGCAGGCGCAGGCCCTCGTCTGCGAGCGTCTGCGGGCCGCCGGCCTCGCGATCAATGACGCAGAGCACGTCTGCGATCACGGCGCCCTGCGCGACCAGGGCGCCGCAGGACTCGATCACCTGCCCGCCGGAGGTCACGACGTCCTCAACCACGACGATCCGTCTGCCCGCGACCTCCCCGCCCTCAGCCAGCCGACGCGTGCCGTAGGCCTTCGCTTGCTTGCGCACGAACAGGGTCGGCAGCGCTGTGACCTGCGAGAGCGCCGTCGCGAGCGGGACGCCGCCCAGCTCCAGCCCGGCCACCGCGTCGACCCCCTCGGGAAGCAGGTCGGCGAGCGCCTCGGCGATCTCGCGCAACAACCCGGGATCGGCCTCGAACATGTACTTGTCGAAATAGGTGTCGCTCACGACGCCGGAGCGCAACACGAACTCCCCCGTTAGGCGGGAGCGGTCGTGGACGCGTTGTGCCAGCCGGCCAGTCATCGCGACGCGCTCAGCGCCGTCGTCCTCGTCGCGCGTGCGCAACGGCGCGTGTCCCACACGGCGGGCGCCCGGAGCATGTCATCGCTTGGCTCGCAGCCACGCCATTGAGCCCGTCCGGTCGACGTCGGCGGAGGCGCCGAACAGCTCACATGCGGCTGTGGCGAGTTCTGCTGCGGTGCGCGGCTGGCCCAACTCGCCGCCCTCGGCCTCATGCAACGCGCTGCGAAGCCCCGTCTCCGTCTCGCTGAGGGAGCGGCCCGGGGCCATCGGCAGGAAGCCGAGGCCGGGTGAGTCCTGCTGAGGCATCGCGCAGCTCATCGGCTCGCTCGGATCAATTGAAGCGGTTCCTTTCCGGCGGTCTGCGTGATCGTCGTGTCCCCGAAGCCGGCGCGCTCCAGCATCGCACGCATCGTCGGCTCGTCGTACACGTGCATCCGTGATCCCCACACGTAGACCCACCAGTTGCGCAGCGACGGCGACGGCAGCGGTCCCGGAACCGTGGCGATGACGAGACGTCCGCCGGGCGACAGGACGCGGTGAAGCTCGGCTAGGACTCGCTCGGGTTGGGCAATGAAAAAGAACGTGTTGGCCGACAACGCGACGCTGAACGCGCCGTCGGGCCAGGGCAGTCGCTCGGCCTCACCGAGCTTCAGCTCCAGGAGGCCGCGGTCGCCCGCCTCTCGGTTCGTTCGCGGCTGATGTCGAGCATGTCCGGGCTGTGGTCCAACCCCGCCGCGCCGGAAGCTCCCGCGGCCAGTACTCGCTCCAGGAGCCGGCCCCCACCGCAGCCAAGCTCCAGGCAGCGCTCGCCCTGCAACGGCCCGAGCGCGTCGATCATCCTGTCGAAGACGGCCTCGTGGCCCTTCGGCGCGCCGAGTGTGCCGCCGTAGGTCTTGCGCGCGATCCATCCGGTCGGTCGTCGCGCGGTCAGGTCAACGAGGAGGTCAGCAGCGCGTGCCAGCATGGGACCTGCGGCACCCTACCAACCGCTGGTAAACGCCGCCATGCACGGTATCTCGGCGCACGCGAAGCCGGAGTTCGGTCGGCGACGAGCCAATGGCTCAGCCGCCCAGGCCGATCCACGTGACCCGCCGTCCCGCGTCCGTAAACGCCCGCGCTGGAATAGGATCAGCGCCTTCATGGTGCGGTCGTCCCCTGCTCGCCAGCCCCCGTCCCACCTAACGCGCGGCGGGCGAGGAGTCCCCGGGGAGGCTCGGGCGCGCCGCGTCGGGTTCAGCGCCCGCAAGCCGCGGCGAGGACGGCGAGACCTGGCCTCGCCGCGAAGACACCGAGAAGGAGTCTGTGCATGACCTACCCCTACGTCTGTCGCCGCACCACCGAAATGACCGTTCAGGGCATTGCGCGCGCGTCCGATTGGTGCGCGCCTGCTTCGCAGCGTTGGCGTTCAGCACTCGCGCTGGATGACTTCGAGCTCTGGAGGGCGCGCCTGATGCGGCTCATGATCTTCCCGATCACGGTGCTGGTGGCGTACTGGATCGCTTGGTTCAGCGACAGGGGCTTGGTGGCGAGCGATCACACCACTGCATACATCGCGTTTGAGCAGTCGTTCCCGCTCGCGGACGCGTGGCTCCTCGGAGCGATGGTGATCGCGGTCGCGCAGCTCCGACGCCGCCGCCCCAGCGCGCTGCTGTGGCTGATCGTCATCGGCGGAGCGGGTGTTTACCTAGTCGCGCTCGACGTGCTCTACGACCTAGAGAACGGGATCTACGGCAAGCCGCAGGGTGGCCTTCTTGAGCTTGGGATCAACCTCGTCACGCTGACGTTGAGCGTCGCGCTGTTGCGGTTCTCGTGGCGCTTCCGGTCTGAGCTGCTGCGCCGCGACGATGCCCATGCCTCAGGCCGTTGAGTCGCTCTGCCGAGCTTGTGCCAGAACTAGCCCGACGGAAGGTCCTCCTGATGGATCGCAAGCAGTGGCTCGTCGTGCTGGGCGTCGCCATGGTCGCGCTCACGGTCGTCCCCTCCATCGTCTTTGACAAACGACTGGAACACACCGGCGGGCCGGGGATCGTCGGATTGGAGTTCGCCGCCACGAAGGCGCGGGCAGCGCACATCCTCGCCGAGTGGGGGCCGAAGGGCCGCGACATCGCCCGCCTCTCCCTCATCGTCGACTACGCATACATGATCAGCTACGGCGGGTTCTTCACGCTCGCTGGCTTCGCCACCCGAGACCTCGCGCGAGCCCGCGATTGGCGGCGGCTCGCCTCCGCAGGGGCGATCCTCCCGCTCTTCGCCGCTGCCGCCGCAGCGTTCGACGCCATCGAAAACGTGTTCCTCCTGCTCATCCTCGGCGGTCACGGTGGCGAGTCCGCTCCCTTGATCGCGACGATCTGCTCCAGCATCAAGTTCACGCTCATCGCAATCGCGATTGGGTACGTGCTTTGCGGCTTGGCGTGGCGAGCCCGGGACGCCGCACGACGGCTGAGCGTCGCGACGGGCACTCGCGAGAGCAGGCGCCGATGATCCGGCCGGAACTCGTGATCTTTGACTGCGACGGCGTGCTCGTTGACAGCGAGACAATCTCCAACGCAGTGCTGGCACGCGCCCTGACCGACGTGGGGTTGCCGACGACGCTCCAGGCATCACGGACCACTTACCAAGGCTTCCTGCTCGCTGACCTCGTGCGCAGCGCGGAGGTCCAGCTCGGGCGCTCGTTACCCGACGGCTGGCTTGACCAGTACGAGCGCGAGCGGGACGAAGCGTTCCGGAGCGAACTGCGCGCCGTGCCCGGCGCCTCCGAGGCCGTGCGGGGCGTCCGCGACGCCGGCATCCCCGTCTGCGTCGCCTCGCAGGGCAAGCTGGAGAAGACGCGGCTCACCCTCGGCCTCACCGGCCTTCGCGAGCTGTTCCCGGCTGGCGCTCTCTTCTCGGCTTACTCGGTGCCGCGCGGCAAGCCCCACCCCGACCTTTTCCTCCACGCGGCCGAGACGATGGGCGCGAAACCGTCGCGATGCGCTGTCGTTGAGGACACGCACTCCGGCGTCACCGCCGCGGTGGCAGCCGGGATGCGCGCCATCGGTCTCGCCGCTGATAGCGATGAGCGTGCTCTGCGGGAGGCGGGCGCCGAGACCATCCAATCGCTCATGCATCTCGCGGACCTCCTGGGCATCCCTCGGAAGCCGTCCTAGAGCCAGGTCACTCGTTGCTATCACTTCGCGCATGAGCAGTTGGAGCATCCGCTATGGCACGTCCGACGACCTTGGCGACGTGCTGGACCTCTGGGCTTTGTCAGCAGCCCTGCCGACCGTGACCGACAGCATCGAGCCGCTGCGCTCGCTCATCGCCGATGACCCGAACGCGCTCCTCCTGGCCGATGCACGCGGAAAGACTGTTGGCTCGCTCATCGCCGCGTGGAACGGATGGCGCGGCAGCTTCTATCGGCTGGCCGTCCACCCGGACCACCGACGCTGCGGGCTCGCAACGCGCCTAGGGCGTGAGGGCGAGAAGCGCCTGCGCGACCGTGGAGCGGTCAGGATTGACGCAATTGTCGCCGCCGACGAGGTAGCCGCGACGGGCTTTTGGACGACGGTGGGCTACGAGCACCAACGTGACCGCGCACGGTTCGTTCGGAACTTCCCTGTGTCGCTTAGCGACCGGGTTTGAGATGCCCAGTCTTTGGGTTCAAACCATGAAGATCCCGAGGCTCGCGCGTCGGCGTTCGTGTGCAGTGGCCGGCGGCCTCGCCTAGTCGCTTGGCCATGACCTGCACTGTGAACAGGGCATGCGGGACGAGGACGGAACCTCTACATCTACCTCCGCGCTCATCCCGAAGAGGCTCGTACCGAGCTTGCCATGCTCTTCATCGAACCTTGGGCTAGAGGTAGCAGGGATTGAAGTCAGGCCGGAAGTCGATTGGCATGAGAGGGCGTTAGTCGCAATGGGACAGGCGGTCCCCTAGCCGCGTAAGCCAAGAGTCGGCCGGGCCGGCACCCTAGCAACCGGCTGGCAAACGGCGTCACGCGCGTTTATTTGCTCGCGCGCTCATGGGGATTGGTCACCTCTCGTGGTGCTCAGGTGGACCGTCCCGTTCGGATCGCTGTTGCTAGGCTTCCCGGCGCATGTCGCAGACCCTTGTACGCAGGCGCCCCGGCCGCCGCACCTCGGATGTCCCAGCCCCGTGACGCTCGTTTACCAAACGTCCGGGAGTGGTCCTCCGCTCCTCCTCGTTCACGGCACGGGCGGCCATTGGCGGACGTGGCTCCCCGTTATTGACCGCCTGGCGGAGCAGCGGGAGGTCTTCGCGATTGACCTCCCCGGCTTCGGCGGCTCCGAGCCACTGCCACGCGAGCGCCCTGCGACCATCGCGGGCCTAGCCGCGGCCGTCGCGGAGTGGGCTGGCGAGACGGGACTTGACCGCCCGCACGTCGCCGGGAACTCCCTCGGCGGCGCGGTCGCCCTGGAACTCGCTAGGACGGGCGGAGCGTGCAGCGCGACCGCTATCTCTCCGATCGGCTTCTCAACCCCGGCCGAGTTCGCCTACGCCGCGTTCTCGTTGCGCGCCATGCACCGGATGGCGCGTCTGTCGCGCCCCGTCGCGCCCTTGCTGTTCCGCAGCCGCGTCGGGCGCACCCTCGCGTTGTGGCAGGCCGCTGGGCGACCGTGGCGGATGCCGGCTGGGGAGGCGCTCCGCGGCGCCCGTGCGATGACGAGCGCCCCCGGCTTCCACGACCAGGTGCGCGCCGCGAAGGGCTACGAGGACGGTGGGCCAGCGCCGGCAGAGGTTCGCGTGACGATCGCGTGGGGAACGCGCGACCGCCTCCTCAGCCAACGGCAGGCGGCTCGCGCGCAGCGGGCCATGCCGGATGCGCGGTTCGTCCCGTTGCCGGGCTGCGGCCACGTCCCGTTCTGGGACGATCCCGACCTCATCGCTGAGGTGCTGCTTAGGGGCAGCGAACGTGGCCGAGTTGGGGTCAACGAGCAGGCGGCGAGCCAATCATGAGGTCGCCTAACGGGCACGTCATCCCTGCGGCTTATCCGCCGCCCGTGGACTCCAGGAAGGAGTTCGTCAAGCGCGGCCTGGACGGCGCGGACGAGCGCATTGATGTCGGCGTCCTGATCGTCGGCGGCGGCACGGCTGGCCTGGCGTGCGCCAACCGCCTCCTCCAGCTCCTCGCGGACGACCCCGAGACGATGGAGCGCCTCGGCGAGGTGCCAGTGGCGGTGCTTGAGAAGGCCAAGGTCTGCGGTGGGCACAACCTCTCTGGCGCCGTGATGCGGCCGGGGCCGCTCCAGGAACTCTTCCCCGACCTCACGCGCGAGGACTGGCGACGCGAGGGCTTCGCGTTCGGCGAGGTCGAGAGGGAGGCCATCTACGTCCTCCCGAACGGCAAGCGCAAGATTCGGATACCGGCGCCGCCGCCACAGCGGAACCACGGCAACGAGGTCCTGTCCGTCTCGGCGCTTGCGCGGTTCCAGCAGCGCCGGGCCGAGGAGGCGGGCGCTTACGTCCTGACGGAGACCTCAGCCACCCAGCTCGTCGTCGAGGACGGTCGCGTGCTCGGCGTCCGCTCGGGCGACAAGGGCCGTGGCAAACACGGCGAGCCGCTCGGCAACTTCGAGCCCGGGACGGACATCAAGGCGCAGGCGACGGTGCTCGCGGAGGGCTGCTGGGGACACCTCACCGGCGCCGCGGTCGCCGAGTTCGACCTCGCCGCTGGCCGCGAGCCGCCAGGGTGGGAGCTGGGCGTGAAGGAGGTCTGGCGAGTCAGGAAGCCCTTGGACCGCGTGATCCACACGCTCGCCGGCTGGCCGTTGAAGATCCCCGCCAAGTACCACCAGATCGGCGGCTCGTGGATGTACCCGATGAAGGACGAGAAGACCGGGGATGATCTCGTCAGCATCGGCTTCGTCCTGGACCTGGACTACGCGGACGCGACCACCTCCGCCCACGACCTCTTGCAGCAATGGAAGACGCATCCGCTCGTGCGCGCGGTACTGGACGGCGGGGAGCGGATCGCGTGGGGAGCGAAGGCGCTCCCGTCTGGCGGCTATTGGGCGATGCCGAAGCTCTCAATGCCCGGCGCCGTCCTCGTGGGCGACGCCGCCGGGATGATGAACCTCGCCTCCCTCAAGGGCATCCACTACGCCATCAAGTCGGGGATGCTTGCCGCCGAGGCGATCCACGCAACGCTCGCGAGCGGCCAGACAAGCCTTGAAGCCTACGAGACCGCGGTCGCGGACTCCATCATCGGGCGGGAGCTGTGGCAGCAGCGCAACACGCGCCAGCCCTTCCAGAAAGGCGTCCTCGCGGGCGGCCCCCTCGTCAACCTCATGATCGCCACGAATGGGCGCTTCCCGGGCGGACGCTGGCCGCTGCATCGCAACGACTTGCGGCCAATGTTCGTAGGGAGCACGAGCGAGCGCTACCCGAAGCCAGACGGCAAGTACACATTTGACAAGCTCTCAAGCGTCTTCCTCACAGGCAACGCGACCCGGGACAACGCGCCCAACCACATCCGCGTTCAGAAACACGTCCCACGCGAGATCGCCGAGATGTGGCAATGGATGTGCCCCGCAGGCGTGTACGAGATCCCCGAGGACGCCCCCCAGGACGGGCCGGTCGACGTGATCGTCAACTACACCAACTGCGTGCAATGCGGCGCGATCACCGCAAAGGGCGGACGCCTGACCACGCCCGAGGGCGGCGATGGGCCGCTCTACCAGATCACCTAGGCCGCGCCGAGCGCTCAGCCGGTGATGAGCTGGAGCATCCGTTCCGGCAGCGGCAAGGATCTAGGCGCCGTGTTGGCGCCACGGGCACTCTCGGACACCCTGCAGACGGCCACCGACGACGTGGAGCGCGCCGCGTGGACCCCTGACTAAGGGCGCCGCCCGAGTCAAGCTCGTGCGGTCAGCAGCTACGAAGGAGCGGGCGCTGCTCGGTCGCGTCGGCGGTGTGCCGATCCAGCCGGTGGCTGCTGACGGCCGTCCAAAGCTCCCACGGAACCGCCGCGTGGAGCGTGTCCGTGACGAGGTGGTAGAGGTCGCCGCGCCCCTCCAGGTAGAGCGACGCGACATTGCGGCCCGTGCGCGCCGGCTGCCTGGCCGCGATGACGTGATCGGGCAGCGCTCGGACCAGCGCCTCGCAGAACGCGTCCTGCTCGTCGCACTCCCGGAGGAAGTAGGTCAGGCCCACACCGCAAGGGTAGAGCCGCGATCGGAGGTAACCCGGCACGACGGACGCCAGCAAGGTCCGCCGTGAGGGCGCGCGCCGCGCCGCGCCGGGCGAAACTCGTTGGCCGCGTCGGCGGCGTCGTGGTCAGTCCAAGCAGGTGGCAGCCCGTAGGGGTGCACGACGGCCACCACGGGAGCCGGGCTCCACGGGGTCCGGCTCCCACAGTCTCCGCAGCAGATAGCCCGGCTCGGTCGCGCCCCTGGCGAGAGCGGACTACTTGCGCGCGCCGTGTAGAGCCCGCGAAAGGAAAGGCACGACGAGGGCGTTCCCACCGGCCCCTCCGAGGCGGACGAGGCGTGGCTTGTTCCCAAGGGCGACCACCTGGTTCAGGCCAAGAACGACGGACAACCCCGAGACGTTCTTGCTACCCCCTACGGCTGTCATCGCTAGCAGGTGAAGTCGTCGTCCACGCGCCGGCGCAGTCGCGCGTACGCTCGGCGCGCGACGCCGAATGGATCCCGGCCTGCTTCGTCGTCCGTGTAGGTCTCGACCATCAGCCCGAGGCTTTCCGTGCCGATCCGACGGGTCTTGCGATCCGATGCGTGGGGCTCGCCCGGGCCGGCCTGGTCGCGAAGGAGCGCGAGCTCGTACGTCTTCTCTAGCGAGATCGGCGCCGACTCGTCGACGTAGTGGACGGGGTTGGGTCCGTACTCCTCCCAGGCGATGACGAACTCAATGCCGAAGTCTCCGCGTGCCGCGCTGATCTCGATCCGGACCTCGGAGAGACCGTTGGGATGGTCCCCGAACCTGAGCCTTCCGGCAACGACTTCGACGCCGCCTTCGGCAAGTTCCCGGCCAACGATGAGCAGCGCAATTAGAAGGCTGATGTTGCTCTCGCGCTCGACGAACTCGTTGAGACCCGGCTCGTTGCCCTCCGCGAGCATCCCGAGATGTCCGAGTAGCCGCTCTCCCTCTTGACGCACCAGCACCCGTGCGGCTGCGCCGATGACGCCCGAGTCATATCCGTCCAGCCAAGCGTCGAGTGACTCTTGCGAGTCCGGACACTCGGAGGGCTGGTGCAGCCGCAGGCTTTCGAGAAACGACTCGGCGGTGTTGATCCCGTCCACGACGCATAGTGTCGCACCCACCACGGCCGCGACAGTCGGCCACGATTGACGCTTGCTTGGACGTTGTTGTGTTGTCTGGTGGCCGGTCGCGGCGGCTGACGGTCATCTCTCCCAGGTGGCGCCGGCTGTGGAGCCATGAAGAGAGAGCCACCGGAGCCCTCCAGCGTCGGCTGGGGGCTCCAATCAGGTGGGGACAGACGGCGTCCGGGCTTGTCGGTGTCCTCCCGAGGCCCGTCAGTCTCGTGGACGCTTCTCTGTCGGCGATGCTCTGAACATCGCTAAGAGCTGGTGCTGTGCGGTCTCTTGCTCGACCTTGCGTCCCGCTTGTTCGATCGCGGTTCGCAGTTCCTCAAGGGGGCCTGCTTGGCCGGCTAGGCGCGTGAGCTGGTCGCGGTCCCATTGGGAGAGCTCCAGGCCGGGCATTCCCGCGCTGAGGAGCGAGGGGGTCATCGCGTCGACGGTGATTTCGATGCCAGTGCGAGCTTGGACCAGCCGGGCGATCCCGATGCCTGCGGGGTCGAGGTCAAACGCCGCCTGGAAGGGAACGTCTGGTGCGAGTGCGCTAATGCGTTCGATGAGCTGGCACTCGGGCGGCGGCGGCCCTCCGGGCACGTGCAGGACCAGCCAGGATTCCTCGGCTAGCACGGTGAGGGTTCTGAAGGTCTCCAGGTTCTCCACGAGTAGGACACCTTTCAGGTCGCTGGCGATGGCGAGGTCGACCTCTCCGACGGCGGATGCCCATAGGCCGCCGTCTGGATGGCTGATGGGGCCGCGAACACCGAGTTGGCGGTCGAGCACCGCGACTAGCGACTCGAATGGCTCTCCGAGGAGCTCGGCGAAAAGTTCCTTGCGGCGCGGCGTCCAAGCCTTGGTGTGGTCCACGAGCCCGGCAAGCTCGCGCTGCCCGGCCTTCAGGCCGTGCTCGCGTAGATCCATCGCGCGGTCACCGGCACGTAGGACGAAGGCGAAGGACCGCCAGTCGATGCCCGCTGGGGGCCCGGCGGAGAGGGCACGTAGGAGGGCCGGTCGGTGGCGCAGCTCGTCCGTCAATTCGGCGCGTAGTAGTTCGGGGTTGATCAGGCCGAGCCATGAGCGCATCGACTGCTCAACAGCGAAAGCGTCTACTACCCAGCGGTCCGCGCGCCAGACATCGTCAACGATCAGCCCAGCGCGGCGACAGAGATCGTCAAGCAGCTCTGTCTCTACGAGCAGCGGCGAGAACGCCGGTCCGCTGCGCGAGCGCAGCGTCGACCAGCGCCGGCGTCCTTTGATGCCCGCCCTGAGGACACGCTCGGCCATCGCCGCGCGCTCGTCATCGAGGCGAGCGAGCACGTTGTCCGGGTCGGGTGCCGCTACGGGGGTGCGCCGTCGGCGCAGGGGCTTGGCTGGGTAGCGCTTGCGCTCTTGCCAAAGCTCGCGGTAGCGGATGCCGTCTTGTTCGTGTGAGCGCTCAGTCCGCAAGCGCGAGCTGCCCCATCTCGGCGTAGCGCTCCCCGTCTTCGGGGGTGCGCGTGTACAGACGCACAGGTGGAGCGAACGGCTCGCCCGACGCGCGCGGGTAGAACGCGATCTGGTGATCGCACCAAGAAAGCCGCCCGGCCTCCGCGTTGGTTGGCGTGGCCAGGATGAACTGCACCCGGTGCTTGAGCGCGTTCATGACCTCGGCCACGGCGTCGATGTTGCGGGAGTCCAGGTGGGCGGCGTGCTCGTCCATGATGAGCAGGTCGGCTGATCCCTCAAGGCCCATCGCGGCGAGCAGGATCAACAGCGAGATCTTGGCGCGCTGGCCGCTTGAGTGCGCGGCGCTGCGATAGGAGCGCTTGGCCTCCCCGCGGACGTGGGCGACCTTGACGTCGATCCCGAACTCGCCCTCGATGTCCCCTGGCCGCAGCTCGATGTCGCCGTCCATCCCAGCCTGCTCGCATACCTCTCGAAAGCGCTTCGCAAGCAGATGGACGACTTGGCGAATGTGCTCGTCATAACGCTGCTTCGCCCGCTCCACCTCGCCGCTGACGGCTTCGAGGTCCTCCCGCCGGCCACCCAAGAGCTGCTCAACCTCCCGAACCGAGAACTCTTGGGACTGCTGATGGACGAGGATCAGCTCGCTGCGAACCTCCTCCGGGAAGCGCCCCTCGTCCTGCAGGCGAGCAGCGATCGAGCCCACCTCGCTCTGCAGCGCCTCGACCCCGGCAAGCTCCTCCACGTCGAGGTCCTGGGGCAGGGGCGGCAGCGTGGCGAGCTCCTCGTCGATGCCACCAAGCCGTTGATCATAGGTGGCCAGCAGCGGGCCGCGCTCGTTGATCCCGCGGACCAGCTCACTCAGCCGCTGATCCTGCTGGCTTAGCTCGACCTCGATTCTCCCGAGTTCCTGCCGTGAGTCGCCTATCCCGGCTGCGGCTTGCTCGGCCGCCTTCCGCGCGTCCTCAAGCGCGCCGTCGGCGCGGGCGAGCGTCTCGCGCAGCGTATGGATTTCCCGCTGCGCCGGTAGCGCCCGCGAGAGCGCGTTGGCGATCACCCATGCTCCCTCAGCGTGCTCTTTCAGCGCCGCTAGGCCGGCGTTGAGACGCTCGAACTCTGACTTGGCGGCGAGCAGCCGCGAGGCCCTGGCCCTGTGGCCGAGCACGGGGGGCTCTGGCGCCCGCGATGCGGCCCAGTGTTGCCCGCGAACGACACCGTCAGCGGAGACGCCCGGCGCCCCCGAGGGCAGATCGATCTCAGCCAAGTAGGCGAGCGCGTCATCCAACCCGCTCGCGCCCGCGAGGACGCCTTTAGGCACACCCGCGCCCGCGGCCACGAGGGGGAGGCGGTGGTCGTGCTGACGAGCCAGCTCTACGGCAGCGTCAAGCCGATCCGCTGGGATGACGAGCCCCCAAATGCCGTCGGCCAGCGTCGCTTCCGCGGCCGTCGACCGCTCCACCTCCAGGGACTCGGCGATCAACGCGCTCGCTATGCCCGCCTCGGCCAGCACAGAGCGGAACTGATCGAGGGACGGCGGTCGCACGGGCCGCCCCGCCTCAAGCTCGTCGATCTCCTTGCCCAGGCTCGCGATCCTACGCTCGCTCGCGGCCACCTCTTCGCCCGCGGTGATCGCCTGCTGCCGTGCGGCGGCCACGCGCTGCTCATCGAGCGGCCCGGCGCTGGCCAGCCTCACCGCATCATCGATCAGACGTCGAGCGCTCTCGACGGCCGCGTGGGCCTCCGCGCGGGCGTCTGCTGCCCCGCTGTAGGCCTCGCGCGCCTCGTGGTCACGGACGGTTAGTCGCTCCGCATCCGCCTCTAGCTCTGAGGCGCGCTCCCGCAGCTGCGGAATCGACGCTTCAAGCGCGGCACGCTCCTGACGATCGCGCACCAGCGTCGTGGCCTGCCCGTCACGCTCGCGCGCTAGCGCCTCTCGTTCGCGGCCGCGTGCGATGCGCGTGGCTGCCGGCAGGCCGACCCGCTCGATCCACTCGGCTCGCTCGCGTTCCTGCACGTAGTCGTGGTGATGGATGGCCTGCACGTTGAGCGCCTTCAGGTGGCGTCGCTCGGCGGCCAGCTGATCATTGGCCTCCTCGTAAGCCGCGCGGGCACCGACCAGGCGGGCCTTGGCCTCACGAAATTCATCGAGCGTCTGCTGCTTGCCGGTGAGCTCCAGCACACGCCGAAGCAACACCTCCGGGGATCCCTCGATCGTCTTGTCGGTCTCACCCTGCTTGACCGCGATCACGCCGCGCAGCGCCTTGGAGACCCCGGCACGCGCCAGCAGCTCATCCCACGTGCCGGGCGTCATCCACCGCGACCCAGGGATCTGCGAACGCATCGCCTGAACGTCCTCCTCCACGTCGCGTCCGTTAGCGCCCCAGATGACCGGGCCGGGCAAGAGCGCGAAGCGGCGGCGGCCCTCGCGTGAGACTTCGCATATCGCGGTCACGTGCGCGCTTGACTCACAGCCGCGACCCGCATCGGCAAAGACCCGGCCCGCGCTACCGGGGCGCACCGGGTTGGCGAAGACCGCCTTCACCAAGGCACGCTCGGCTCGCTGGTTCTCCCCACCGCCGCCGTCATAAATGTAGTCCGCGGGACGGCGACCGAGATCCGAGACGCCGAGAATCAGCTTCAGCGCGTCAAGGCTCGTGGTCTTACCCGAACCGTTGGGGCCGGTCGCGACGTTGATCCCGTCCACCGCCAGATCGACAGGATCGGCCCGCAGCGACCCCCAGTAGAACAGCTGCAGCTGCTCAACCTGCGGCATGCTCGCCCTCCAGTTCCTGCGCGCGAGTGCGCAGATAACGGCGCAGCTGGAAGCTGCCCAGCGCCGCCTGCGCCCGCTCACCCGCCTCAACGTCATTCAGCGCGGCCAGGTACGGGCCCGCATACAGACGACCACTCTCGCGACGGACAAACCCAGCGTTGCGCAGATGCCCGAGCACGATCTGCTCCAAGTACTGCCGCGAATGCCCAGGAAACGCGCGCAGCAGCTCCTCAATCTCAACCGAAGGCTCCTCCGACGCCGCCACGTCCTCCCCAGCCTGCCGCGGCAGGTAACGCAAATGCAGATACAGGGCGGCGACCACCGCGAGCTCCACGCTGTGCAGGCGAAACGCCGGCTCAAAGCCCTCCTCGTCGGCGGCGACCGTGACGGGCCGTGCCAGCCAGCGACCGCCCGCACCGACAAGCTCCAAGCCGACATGGGCGAGCCGCTCGCGCACCTCGACAGCGAACTCCTCCTCGTCGAGCTCCGGCCACTGCGAGCGATCGAGCGTCCCGGCAACCAGCAGCGACGCGGTTTGCGCCGGTGTTCTCACTCGCCCGCCTCAATCGTCGTCTTAGAGACGCGCCACACCTCGCCCTCGGGCAACACCTCCACGCCCTGCTGGTGATCAAGATCAGGCAGGCCGTCATAGCGCGAATACGCATCGACCAGGGCGCTATGGCGAGCGATCGACTCCCCCCAACTCGAACGAACCGTCAACCCAGCGACCGTGACCGGGGCGTCCAGCGCACACAACTCACCGCGCATCGACTCCGCAGGATCCGCCAGCAGCTCGGGACGCTCACGCACGGGCACAACAGCCGCCGGCAGCGGCGGCGGCGCGCTAGGCACGCGCTCCGATGCCTCAGCGAGGGCGTCAAACGCCGCAGCCGAGGAGAGCGCGACGATGAACGGCGGCGGAAACGCCAGATCGCCAAGCAGCCCGGCGAGCTGCTCCTCAGTCTGGGAGAGCAAGAACTCCCGGACATCGACACGGTCCACACGCAGCCCCGACCGCATCCGCCCGCTCGCACGATCGGAAAGCGCCTCGATCACATCGGCCGCCAGTTTGCCCAGACGAGCGATCAGATCAAGCGCCTCCTGGTCGGCATCCAGGAACAGCGCCCGCTCGTGCTGGGTCGCGAAGAAGGACTGGTGCTCATCCAGCAGCTCCCGCATGTCATCGACATGCACACGCACCAGCTCGGCCGCTTCAAGCAGCGCCGTATCCGAGAAGTCGTCAATCAGCCGCGTCAGGTCTTCCCAATCGCCGCGAAGCACCGCGATCGCCGACTGAAACCCGCGCAGCACCACATCCTCCCCGGCGCCGCCCGCCTGCGCCAAAGCCATCGCCTTGTTCAAGAACTTGATCAGCGAGCGGGGGTGAACCTCCGGGATCGTCATCGCGTCCAGCAACGCCGTCACGACCCGCGCGGCAGGCGTCAGCCGGTAGAGCCCCGTGACCGGCTCATAAGCCAGCACATCAACCGCCCGCAGCTCAGCAACGACCTCCGTCACCGACGCCGGCTCAAGCCAATGGACGATCTCCTGCAGACGACGAATCTTCCAACGCCCCGACCCATCAGCCTGAACCGTCTTCAACAGCGCGATCTTGTAGCGCGCCCGCTTACGCCCCACGACCGCCGCGAACAACCCAAGCAGAGGCATCGCAGCATCAACAGCCGGCAACGGCGTCAGCTCCTCAGGAACCCGTAGAACCAGCTCCGCCGACGACTCCTCAGCCGCGTCGGACACATCTCCCCTCGCCAGCGCGAGACCGTCGACCTCGACGCGCGTCCCAGGCGCACCGGCGTTGACTCCAAGACTCCGCGCCAGCGTCCGATGCCGCTCGCCGTCGTTCACGCAACCAACCGTACACCGCAAGAGCCTTCCTGGCGAGCCCACGACAGCCACCGCCAGCCAGGCTAGACAAACATCCGACCAGCCATGTTCCGCGAAGGGCTTCCGGGCGCTACTGCCGCCATCACGACACTGTGAAGGCGGGTCGGTAAACGCGAGTAGTGGGGTACGACCACCCGGCGAGCCCGTCTACCGTCGCTCCCGATCCCCGACCCGATGACGCACCATAGGCGAGGACTGGCGCAGAGTCTGTGCAAGGCACAACGTAGGGTTCTCACGGAACAGGGCTCGGGCCTTGCCCTCGGCCCTAACCGCGCGACAGCACCCGACCTCTTCGCTGCTTAGCCTGCTCCACTCCGCGAGGTCCACCACGGCATGCTGTCTAGCGGTTACTGCCGCGGTTGGCCGCACGAGCGCCGCAAAGGCGCCTCGCCCACCACGTCCGAGCAGCCCGCCGTGCTGTCCTTCGGCGACGGCAGCGCCGAGAAACCCCGCATGCCCTCGCGGCGGGCGCGCACGAGATGGACTCGCTCCTTAAGGCGGACGATCAGGTGCGCCAACTCCGGCACTGAGCGGGGGAGGATTCCTGGCGTCTTTGGTAGCGTTCGCGCCGCGGTGGGGACATGAATCGGGAGCACGAAGCTTGGCGATCACCGACGCTTGATCAGTTCGGCGCTCAGCTGCGTAGCGCTGAGCATGACCAGGTCTTGCGTGATCGGGCGGCATCCGCGTTCCGCCAGACCGTCCCAGATCTCGAGGCGCCGGCAGGCCAGTACCGTTGGGGCGAGCCGCCGTTTATTCAGCGACGGGACCGGCCAGGTGTCCTGCGTCGTCTCCGCGGCTGGTGGCTGAGCCTTCGCTCGTAGACTTGGTCGTCGTGCGAGCTCGCGGCGGGGGCGTTCCACCTTCTGCGTCGAGCGCCGCGTGTTCGTCCGTCACCAATCCCGACGGACACCTTCCCAGGACCACCATCGAGACTAACGACAAAATCCTCGCCGCCCCCATGCGGTCGGTACTTTTGATCTCTGATGTCAAATCCTGCGCCAACCAGCCATTCTGCAGTGGACGTGCCGACGGCGAGCGGGCCTTCCCATCAACGCGCGCGCGGCGTCTATTACACACCTGAGTTCGCGGCACGTGCGATGGCGCGCTGGGCCGTGCAGGGGCATTCCCGCGCACATGTTCTTGAACCGAGCACAGGTGAGGGTGTGTTCTTGGAGGCGCTCCGCGAAGTAGCCTCGGAGAGCGGATGCGCCCTCACCATCACCGGCGTCGAATGGTCACCCGAGACGTTGCATGAGGTGGTCGAGCAGAAGCTCTTGGAGCCAGCCCATGCGATCTGCTCAGACTTCCTCGCGGTCGAGCCGTTCCAGGTCCAGGCCGTCATCGGCAACCCGCCTTACGTGCGCCTTCGCCACGCGCCAACGGATGAGGCAGGGCGCGCCCTCGATCGCGCGAGGAGCGCCCTAGGCGAGCCGATGGATCCCAGCGGAAGCGTCTGGATGCCCTTCATCCTCCATGCCTCCCAGTTCTTGGCGCCCGGCGGTCGACTCGCCTTCGTCCTGCCCTACGACATCACCTACGTGCGCTACGCGAGGGTGCTCTGGGACTTCCTCAGCCGGCACTTCGGCAGCCTGCGGGTGGTCAGAGTGGGCGAGCGCATCTTCCCGGACATCCTGCAAGAGACGGTCCTGCTGTACGCCGATGCCTACGGCGAGAGCACCAGCACCATCCGCTACGACGTGTTCGACACCTGCGCGCAGTTCCTGGGAGACAAGCCCTCCCTGCACGAGGACATCGCCCTAGCGGACGTCGTAGCTGGGGAGAGGCGCTTCATCGAGGCCCTCCTCGGAGAGGACCTGCGTGAGCTGCTGCGGGAAGTGGTGGAGCCAGCCACGGTCTCGGTCACGGATCTTGCCAACATCCGCATTGGCTACGTCGCCGGCGACAAGGGCTTCTTCCACCCCAGAGCGGAGAACGTCGCCGAGTACGGCATCGCAGCTGCCAGCCTGCGCCCGGCGCTCACGTCGAGCAGGCAGCTGGCGCGCCAGGGCATCTGGACCTCTGGCTGCCGGGCAGACGAGCTCTTCTTCCCTGACGCGCGGAAGCTGGCGGCCGGCGATCGTCGCTACATCGCCCACGGCGAGGCGACAGGCGCCTCTTCCGGCTACAAATGCCGCACCCGCGAGCCGTGGTTCGTCGTGCCCGACGTGCGAACCCCTGACCTCATCTTCCCCGTCTTCACGCAATACCCGCTCACGCTCATCAACGACGCCGGGGTCGCCGCCTCCAACAGCCTCCTCTGTGCCTACATGAAGCCTGGGAAGTCGCGCGAGAGCTTCGCAGCCGGCTGGTACTCCTCGCTCACCGCCCTGCAGCTTGAGCTCAATGTCCATTCGCTGGGGGGAGGCGTGCTCGTCTTGGTCCCCCGCGAAGTCTCCGCGATGCGCATTCTGCCTCGCGCTCCGTCCTCCTCCAGGGTGCTGAAGAAGCTCGACGCCTTCGTACGTGCAGGTTCCGTGCCTGATGCCCTCCGGTGGGGAGACGAGAAGGTGCTGGCGCCGGCGCTGGGCCTTGCGCCGCACGATCTCGCCCTCATCGAAGGCGGCTATGAGACCTTGGCGCGCTGGCGCACGACAGCCAATGCGAAGTAGGAGGTGCGGGCGCGGCCCTACCGCGAGATGTTAGCCGTCGCTGCGACGTCGAAGATGGGCCGGGGGAGGAAGAACATGCGCTGGGCGAAGGTCTCGATGATCCTGTCGACGAAGGTGGTGATCGACAGATCGACGTCGGTCACGCCCGCTCTCACGAGATCATCACGGAGCGCTGGTGGGTCTGACTCGAAATCCACCACCATGTAGGCGAACTCATCGAACTTGCCGCGTATCTGCTCCCAGCCCACGCCGCCGCGTCCGGTGACCGCGGCGAAGAGCTTGGCGTAGCGCGCGTGATCGATCGCCTCCGCTCGCTTCTTCTTGATGATCTGGACTGGCATCAGATAGACATAGGAATGGACCGCCAGCGGGAAGCGGCTCTGCAGCGCCATGCACTCGCCGACGATGCCTTCGTGGTAGTTGAGCGCGTTCTTCGAGATGCCTGACATCTGGCTGCGGACGCCGATGCACATGAGAGGGCCATTGTCGGGCGCGATCAGTGTCACATCCACGGCTTTGGTCTTGTAGGAGCCGAGTATCCCGGCTTCGTACTTGACGGCATAGCCCTGCTTCCGAGCCCATGGAGTGAGGCGGGCATCTATCTCCCTGCCGAGGTAGGCGTGCAGTTGCTTGATGAAGCCGCTGCTGCGCACCGCCTTCACCGGATCCTCACGATACGTCGAGGCCATCGCCGCGAGGCACGCGCTGAGGTCGGCCGGCGCACCAGTCTCAGCCACGGGCCGCGGAGGCACGCCTGTCGCGCCCGTGCTCAGGAGAGTGTTTTGGCCACGGCCCATGCATCGACAATGCTCGGCCAGCGGAGGGCCGCCGAGATTTCGCTTATGTCTCCTGGCGCATGCGCACTGCGACGGCATCACGAGGCTTGGTCGTAGGCGCGTGGCCCAGCGACCGAGGCCGCGTCGACGGACCTCACGGCGTGAGTGACACCAGCACCGAGAAGACTCCGCGTGCGCCGCGGTCGAGTGACGCTCGGCGCTTAGCGCCGCCTACCAGGTCTCAAGACGCTCAGGCAGCCAGTCGATGCGCACGCCACCTGCGGCCGAGCACTCGTCAAAGAACGAAGCCCATCCACGGCAGGACTCCACCCAGCTCGCACCGTTATCCCCACAGTTGATACCGGCTGCGATGACGTCCTCGCCCGAGGTCCCGAGTAAGGCATCACGCACGAGGTCGCACTCCTCAGGGCTGAGCTGCCAGGGGTGGCCAACCGCCGCATCGGCGAACTTGTAGGCAGGCACCTGCGCTCCGGCTCCATCTGCCCCCTCGGGCGTGGCCTCGACGTCAAGGGCACCTCGCTGGACGAGGATGTCTCGCATGATGCGCACCATGGCCTCTTCCGTCGCCAGTGCCAAGTCAGGTTTCGCCTCGGGTGGAGGACCTAAGGGTTTGAATTCCACCGGGGTGTATGAGTAGCCGCCCATGTCTCCAATTATCGGGCCCTGGCGGCGGCGCTCCTGCCGCGCCACCCCACGAGCGGACGGATGGCTGAGCTGCTGCTAGGCCTCGCTTGCGTCAAGGCCCAGCGCACCTGACCCAATCGTGATGGACGCTGTTCCGGGACGAAGCGGGTGCCTCAGGCGGGTTCGCACCCAACCTTGGGAGCCCTAGGCTTCCTCTTCCGCATCCAGGGTCAGAACGTGCTCGGGGGAATCGGCGAAGCGCAGCCGATTCTCCTGCTCCTCGGTGACGGCTACCTGCCCGGTCGTCAGGTGGGCTTGTGCGCCAGGAAAAGGTAGCGGTTGAGACTGAGGAAGTAGTTGGGGCCGAGTTCGGTTAGGTCTTGTGCCCATGCTGTGGCTTCGGCCTCGCTCACGCCGTTGCGATCGGGTACGAACGTGGCGATCAGCTCAAGCATTCCGGCGCTGTAGGTGTTGGGGTCATAGCCGGCGTTGAACAACGGCACGATTTGGCGGTCGGTGACTTCCAGTCCAGCATCGCGCAGCAGCCGTGTGAGCGTACGCGGCAGGTGAGGGTGAACGAGGTGCTCCTCCCACGCGGCGAGCACCCGGTCCATGCGCTCGTTGTTGCTCGAAGCCCATACGATCGAGTCCCAGTCGGTGTCAAGCACGAGCGCCCGGCCTCCCGGGCGCAGCACCCGCCCTAGCTCCAGCAGCGCGCCGGGAACATCATCGACGTACTCGTAGACCTGTGTGCAGACTGCGACGTCGAAGCTCGCGTCCGCATAGGGGAGCGTGTGCGCGCCAGCTTCTTGGTACTCGATCGGGCCGCTGCCAGCTGGTGGTCTGCGCGCCCTGGCGAGGGCAAGCATGTTCTCGCTGACGTCCACCCCGCAGATCCGCCCGCCGGTCCCGACAGCAACGGCCATTTCGCACGCGAGTAGACCAGGACCCGAACCGATGTCGATCGCGCGCTCGCCGGGCTGGAGCGCGAGTGCCCGCAGGATCGTTTGGCGCTGTTCGATGACATCGGGCGTGGTGTAGATCCTCTCTACGCGCCGGGAGGCGTCCTCGTCGAATTGCAGTGTGGCGCTCATAGTTCGCCTTCGGTTGGTGAATGGCTCACTCTTACCGAACGCCAGGGTACACCTGATGCTCGATACGGTGTCTTGATCGCTGAGCAGCCGATGTACCTGCGGGCGAGGTGGCGCTTGAGGCAGCGCAGGGTCCAGGCGTCCGCGGGTGGGGTGCACGATGGCCACCATGGGAGCCGGGCTCTACGGGGTCCGGCTCCCCCTACAGCCCATGCAGCAATGGCTCGGTTCTGTCACGCCCCTAGAGAGATGGGCTACTTGCGTGCGCTGCGCAGAGCCCGCGAGAGGAAAGCCACGGCGAGGGCGTTCCCACCGGCCCCTCCGACGTGGACGAAGCGTGGCGGGTTCCGAAGAGCAACCACATGGTTCAGGCCAAGAACGATGGAGAGGATGCGCAGGCTGTGTCCGAGCGTGATCGCGGCCGGCTCCTCCGGCTCACGGATGCCACGCAGGAGAGCCGAGGAGAGACCCACGTTCCAAAGAGCGATCTCGCGCTGCCAACCCGCAGAATGCGGCCAAGTTGAATGCCGAGCTGCTGCTCGGGACATGAAGCCCTGTGCGAGGCCTGCACTCACGCTGAAGGCCAACCACCCAACCAGTCCTGGGCGAATGCTACGGAGGAGGTCATCGCGGTCGCTCGGTTCCACGGAGAGAGGCACTCTAATGGATGACCTATTCCACGGCGGGAGGACCCTCGGGGGCTCAGGGCGCGCGTCCTACAACGACTGCCCTGCCTCGCCGCTGCCATCTCTCCGGACCAGCTCGCTGCGCGCGACGCCTGAGCCTCGCTGGCAGGATCACCGTATGGTTACGGCCATGGCCGAGACGGTGAGTGGCGCCGCCGCGAGCGTGCAGGAGCTTCCTTCGACACCGAAGCTGGTGGTCGAACGGTTCTTGGATCTGCTTCGCTGCGGAGACGTTGACGGCGCTGTGGATCTCTTGGCGGTGGACGCGGAGTACGAGAACGCAGGGCTCCCCACCATCCACGGACGCGAGCGTGTTCGCCGGCTCTTCCGTACCACGCTCGGACGGGCCGGGTTCGGGTTTGAGGTCTATGTGCACGCCATCTCGGCTGAGGGCTCAACGGTCCTGACAGAGCGCACAGACGTCCTGAAGTTCCGACGCCTGCGCATCCAGTTCTGGGTCGTCGGGCGCTTCGACGTTCGCGATGGGCATATCACGCTCTGGCGCGACTACGCCGACCACCTGACGTTCATCGCCGCGAGCGTGCGCGGCCTGATCGGGACGCTCCTTCCGACAGCGCGTGCGAAGCGGCCTGCCGTCAGCCGCCCGAGCGCGTAGAGGAGCCGCCCGCCCGGACTCGGCTCGCACGGCCCATCAGTCGTGGGCCACCGGCCCACTTCGGCCGATGGGGACCCGTCCACAGGCCGACCGGAGGGCACCTGCGCCGTGTCTGCTGGCGATGGATCACGGCCCATCCCGCGCAGTGGCCGGACAGTCCGCGTCAGAACTCCACCTTCTCCACGTCCTCGTAACGGAGGCGAAGAGGCTCGTCTGGGGGCTTCGGCGGCTGGGGCGGTGGATGGCGCTCGTTGCACTTCGTGCAGAGGCCAGTCGCGGTCAGCGGGCTTCCATCCTTCGGGCACAAGCGCGGGATGTGGCGGGCCATGGGAGAAACCTATCGCGCCGTCTCCACTTCGCCCACATCGCCTCCGGCGACCGTGCCTTGTGGGAACCATTCGATGATGTCCGACTTCTTCTGAGCGCCCGTGAGGGGCGATCGTGTAGTGCCGAGCAGCCCGCGCGCTGCAGTCGACGCCGCCCTGCGACTCTCCACCGTCAGCGATTGGTGCCCACATCCGGGCTCTCTATTGCGAGGTTCTGGCGGCGAGCCCTCCGCGACGAGGCGAGCGCAGTGGCCACCAGGCTTGCACACAGGCGTTGCGCGTATCAGCTCTGCTCTGCTCGGTGCTTGATCGATGACAGCAGGCGGCGGACGACGAACACGTGCGCGCCGGTGCCGATCACCGCTGTTCGATAGATGCGCCCGGCGCGGTCTGGGAAGCGGCTCTGGTCTCGGCCTTGACGATGCACGAAGAACTGTCGGTGGGCTCTATGCGGAAGGTGAGCGCGTAGCGCGAGAAGCGGTGCTCGCCTTCGAGCGCGATCAGCTGCGGTCGCTCGGCCCACGCAACGCGAAAGCCCACTATTGCCTCGGGCGCTCCCGGCCCCGGCGGATCAACGTTTGAGCAGCCAAGCAGCCCGGCGAGCAATGGTCCTGCCGTACCGCCAAATCGTGGCATGAGGTGCTCCACCCACCGCCGAGTCACCTGCGCAGTCTCGTCCCACACATGCTCGGGCGGCGCGTTCACCGCGAGCGAGTGCTCGTCGATGAACGGCAAGTCCCCGATTGCGCTCTTAGCAGTCGCGGCACGCTGGCTCCCCCGCCCGGCCTCGCCGGTAGTCACTACTCGGCTCTTCCGTGTGCATCGGCCCAGAAGTCGCGTGCCAGCGCGCGTCGCGTCTGCCATTGCTCGCCGCCCGTGACGAAGCTGACGATGCCGCTGGATTGATCGGCGTCCTCGATCTGCCACATCCCGTTGACGGCGCCGGTGAGCCCGGCCGAGAGCGCCTCGAAGCCCTGCGCCGTGTGCAGGTCTGCCTCGACACCGTTGTCGATGATGAACTTCAGCTGCCGCACCGCCTGCTGGTTCTTTGAGAGCAGGACCTGTACGAGCGCATCGACCTCCGCCTGGAGTCGATCGTCGTCGACCACGCGGTTCCAGAGTCCCAGCTCGGATGCGCGGCTCGCCGGGTGCAGTGCCCCGAGGAGGTTGATCTCCTTGGTCATCCGCCGTCCAATGAGGCGTGCCATCCGCGTCGTGCCACCCCAGCCCGGGGTGATACCGACATCGACCTCCGGCATGCCCCATTTCGCGCGCCGCGTGGCGATCACGAAGTCGCACGCCATCGTGATCTCAAGGCCACCGCCGACGGCGAAACCGTCAACGGCGCTGATCGTAATCTTGTCGAGGTCCGCGAGCGCGTCGGCCATCCGCTGGTAGCCGCGGACGCGTCGCACGATCTGGTTGGCGTTTCCCCAAAGCCCCATCTCGGTGATGTCATCGCCCGCGCAGAACGTGCCAGCCGCGCCCTGGACGACGAGCACCTTGACCGTCTCCGAGCGCTGGACGAACTCAAGCGCTGCGACCAGCTCTTCGGAGAGTTGCATCGACAGTGCATTACGTCGCTCCGGCCGGTTCAGCGTGATCCGGGCTATCGGGCCGTCCTGCTCATAGAGGAGCTGCTCAAACGTCGAAGTGTCGCCCGCGGTTGGTGTCCTAGCCCCGGGCAATACCGTTGCCGAAGCCGGATCGTCGATGACATAGCGCCAGCTCCCGTCGTCCTGGCGGCGCGCAACCTCCGTGCTGGTCCCCTCCAGTCCCGCCCGTTCGCCCTCGCCCGTGCCCACCGTCATCCGCCAGCGATTGGACAGCAGAGCGAGGTCTCCCGCGATCACGGCCCGGCTGCTGGTAGGCGTGATCTGCGGCGCCATCGCAAGCATGCCCTCCAGACGGTCATGGATCGCATCACTGCCGCTCGCATCCGTCCCGTCGGGGCCGACGAACGCCGCTCCATCCTCGTACAGCGCGATCAGTCCCTGCAGATCGCCGGCGCTGGCCCGTTCGGCGAAGAGGCGATGGAGATTCTCGGGATCGTGTACGGATGTCGACGTCTCCTGGCTCATCTCTCTCCTTCTACGCTCGGGGCAGCTTGTCGCCACCCGAACAGTTCAGTATTGATAAGCTATCGGTAGCGTATCACTATCGATAGTGGGACGCTACCATCATGCGATGCGCGCAGAGCAAGACGTCGAAGACTCCGTTGGCGCGGCCTCTGAGCTGCTTGGAGACCGCTGGACCTTCCTGATCCTCAGAGAGGCGTTCTTTGGGACGCGACGCTTCAACGAGTTCGCGGAGAACCTTGGACTCTCGCGCAACATTCTCAGCAACCGGCTCAAGCTGCTCGTGTCGAAGGGGATCTTCGAGGAGCGCCCGTACGGCCCGAGCAAAGCCCGCAACGAATACCGCCTGGCACAGGCCGGACGCGACATCTTCCCGATCGTCGTAGCGCTCCTTCAGTGGGGCGATAGGTATCTCGCCGGCTCACGCGGCCCATCGATCGTCCTCAAGCACACGCGCTGCGGTAGCGACGCCGATCCGCTGCTCATCTGCCGAGCCTGCCAGGAGCCGATCGAGCTAGGTGAGATCCTGCCTACGCCAGGCCCCGGCGCGAGCGAGTGGGCTCGCCGGCGTCTATCGCAGCTGACCGACAGCGTCTTCGTCGAGACCGAAGACAGCTGATGGGCGCCCTTAGCGGCCGAGCGTCGGCAACGTCGAGGTTCTCCTCCCCCGACCAGGGAGGAGGAGGCCAAGGGTGGCCCGCAGGCACAACGGAGCTGAGCTGTCGCGGCGTCTTAAGGCCGCTCGTCGCCAAGGCCGCGCCGCCAGCCAACTCAGCTGCCGCCGCGCGACGGGGCTGCCGTTCCCGTGGCGGTCGTCACTTCGGTGGCGGTGCCCCCGTGCGTCCCCGGCCACCAGGCAATGAACCACCCGTGGGCCAGGCTGGCCTTGACGCGTTTGCCGTCGCGGAGCCTCAGGGTCACGCCGGTGACGCCTGGGCCGGTGCGGCCCACGAGCTGCGAGAACTGCTGGGAGCCTTCGTCCGGCGGGCTCGTGTGGCTGCCCGAGGAGACGATGGACACGTGCCCGGCTGGCACCGGCGGCGGTGGATGGGTGCCAAAGCTCCCACCAATGGCGGCGGGCACCGGCTGGCGTCCTGAGAAGCACGACAGCTCCGCCGCATCGTGGGCCGCTGCGAACAGGATCACGGTGTATGGCCCACGGGTGTCGATGACGACCGTGCGCCAGCTGCCCGCCGTGATCGAGGGGATCGGCCAAGGCTTGTGCGCACCGGAAGCCGTTTCCTGGGCGTGCTCGATGCGAGCGGAGGTGGGCAGCCGGGACAGGCACGCTTCTTCGACTTTCCGCGCCTGATCGCCGCTAGAGGCGGTGGGCGTCGCCGACCAGCCTGCGAAGGCGCGCGGCGTGCCCGTGCCGAGGCCGGCCAGCGAGCCCGCCGCGACTGCACCCGCCACCACCGCGGCCCCGCCTGCCGCCAGCGCCGGTCGCTGGAGCCCTGGGCGGGGCCGGTAGTCGGCGGCGAGCAGGTGGCTGCTCGCGTCAGATGGCAGCTCTGCGGCTCTTGCAGCGAGCGCGATTCGCAGTTGATGCTCTACCTGGGTGTCCATGGGATCGTCCTCCTCACCTTGGTGATGTGTCATCGGCCGTCGGGAGCGGTGCCGCGGGGTCGAGGGCTTCGCGCAGTCGCTCCAGTGCGCGCGACGTGCTGCTCTTGACGGTGCCGGGCGGGCAGTCGAGGATCGTGGCCACCTCAGCCGCCGGCAGATCTGCGAAGTAGCGCAGCACGAGCACGGCCCTCTGGCGGGGCGGCAGCCCGGCGAGCGCTTGCAGGAGTTCGACGTGCGCCTCAAGCGAGGCCGTCGCCTCGTCCGCGCCGCCATGCCCGTCCGTCGCTTGGGCCGCCAGCAGCTCCGTGCGCCTCCTGGCGCGCTGACGCCCGCCGTCGAGGATCAGGTTGAAGAGGACCCGGCGGGCGTAGGCGCCAGGGTGCTCCATCGAGCGCACCCGAGGCCATCTCCGAGCGAGCTGCAGCAGGCACTCCTGCACGAGGTCTTCAGCTTCGCCGCGGTCACCGGCCATCAGGTAGGCGTTGCGCAGGAGCGCGTCGGCGTGGAGCGCCGCGAAGCGCTCGAACTCCGCACGCGCCCTGCCTCTTCTCAGCAAGTCCATGCCTGGCCGCCCATCCTCGCTGGGTCTCGCATCATCCCCATAACCCCTGTTGGCCGGCAAAGCGTTCCATCGCCCGGCTGCATTGGGTCGGGGACAAAGCGTCCTCGTCCGAGGCGAGCGCTCAGCCGAAGGCGCGCTCGCTGGCGAGGGAGCGCGGGCGTTGTGCCCGCTTGCCCGGCTTGGGACCAGTGCACAGAAGAGCCAAAGCTGATGAATCCAGGAACAACGGAATCAGGCACAGTCCACATGTCAACCGTAGATCGAGCTACGCGGAGAGCCTCTGCTTCGTCGTCCAATACCACCTCATCCCGACGGCCGAGGCAGACAGCGCGCCGCCGGTCATCGTTAGGCGATGGACGCGCGGGGCACGCCTTCTTAGCGGACGACGATGGTTCGCGTGCCGACGACGAGCCTTTTGCCGGTCGCGGGAGGGGGCGGTCCGTTTGTGTTCACGCCGTGCTCGTAGAGAACGCTGATGTGGGCGGTGCCCCGGCAGTTGTTCTGAGCCATTTCCTGCGTGATGATCTGGCCGGCGCGGACGTCGGATTGAACCGGGCCCTCCTGCGTGTCAACGCCGCAGCTGACCGAGACGAGATACGCGGAGGCGCCGCTGGTGACGGGCACGCGGGCGCGGAAGCTGATGACGAACATCGGCAGCACCTCCGTTTGGTAGCGCAGTCGCACCGGTCTCTTGGCAAGGACAACGAACACGGGGGACGCGACGGTGGCTGCGGTGACGGCCGGTTGGGCGATCGGCTGTTCGCCGACTGGCGGGCAGGCCCGTGCTGTGCGGCCGAGTTCCTGTCCGGTGTGGCAGACCTGGCCGTTGGCGTAGGTGATCTGGCGGATGGTTCCGAGACCCGGGCCGCCCGGCTCGTACCCCCCGCCTTCCAGCCCGAGCTTCGCCGGGGCTGGAAGAACGATGAGATAGGCACCTTGCCCTCCGCTGGTCGAGACCGTGTGAAGCTGACCGTTCGGCTCGGCGTAGGTGACGGTGCGCGCCAGCGGCCCTGCCATCCCGGCCATCACCAGCCGCTCATCCTGTGCCGCGCAGACCGGCTGTGGGGGGTTGATGCGCCTACCGGGTGCTGAGCATGCCTCTTCGACGACCTGTCCGCTGGCAGGCGTTCCATCCATGAACACCCCTGCGAACGCGTGGCCGCGCGCGTCCAGGGGCGCACACGGGAACGGGCCTTCCAGATAGTCAGCCGGCAGGGCGTGGAACCGCCCGTCGTTGGAGAACACGCCGTCTTGGCCGATCACGCCGAGTTCTCCTCGCACGACACGTCCGAACTGCAAGCAGCCGTACCCCCGGGTCGTGGCGATGAAGCGCGCGCCCCAAGGCGGTCCCCCCGCCGGGTCGCTCACCTGCATCGTGATGGCCGCAGAGGTGCCTGGCAGTGGGATGCCCAGCCCGCTGCGTGGCTGCAGAGGGATACCGCGCGGCAGAGCGACCGGCGCACCGCTCAGGAATAGCCCCTGCGCCGCCAGCGCGACAGCCCCCGACGCCAGGATCAGCAGAGCGGCGGCGAGCAGCGGCGAGCGCCACCACACCCTCGGGCTCGCAGAGCGACCACGGGCGCCGACCGCAACAAGGCGCGGTCCCCGCCGCGCGGCGTCCACAAGCTCGCGTTCAAGCTCGGGCACCACAGCGCTGGGGCGATCCATCTCGTCATGCACCTCGGTCATCGCGGTCCCTCCAAGCCTTTCCGTATCAGCGAGAGGCCGCGATGCACTCGCTGGCGCACCACAGCCTCAGAACATTCGAGTTCGCTCGCAAGCTCGCGGTATGAGCGCTCGTCGAGCACGCGTCCTTGCACAGCGACGCGCTGCTCGGACGTCAGAGCCGAGAGCCATCCCTCGACCGCACTCTCGGCGACGAGGCTCGCCGTCTCCTCGATAGAGGCCACGAGCCGCTCATCGAGCGTGAGCGATGCCATCCCCCGGCGGGAGCGCGCACTCGCCTCCACCCGACCGCGGGCAAGGCTCCCCGCGAGCACATGTCTGGCTATACCGAGCAGCCAGCCCCGCGCCTCCCCCCGGCCGGCATCGAATCCCTGATGCGATTCCAGGGCACGCGCAAACGTCTCGGCGGTCAGGTCGAGCGCCAGGTCGCCGCGACCGGTCGCCCGCACGAAGAACCCGAGCACGACGCGCTCATGACGCCGGTAGAACAGCCCGAAGCCCTCAGGGTCGCTCAATGGGTCCCGCAGAAGCTCCCCATCCTCTCGGTTTCGATCCCGCACAACCATGTATTGCAGCGACACGCACCAGCTGTGACAAGGGCCGCGCGATGCACGAGACGCGCGCCAGTCGAATCGGCGGGCGAATCCGGGCGACGGGCAATCGCTACTCACTTGTCGGACAGCGGGTCCAAAGCGCCCTGCTCGTGGGGCATCCGAGTCGACAGCGGAGCGCCAGCTCCTTCGCAACCTTCCGGCCAGGCGAACTGCGGGCCCTACGGTGCACGCCGTCCATGAGGCTTGACATGACGAAACGCTCTGGCATCAGTCGTGGCCTGCCGCGTGGGTGTCCGGCAACCACTCCGATTACGACGGGCCGCGTGCCACCCCGTGTGGCAGCGCGACCCAGCATCGGGGTCTTCATGGAGAGGAAACCATGGCCCAGCTGTTCGATGTCGTCCGCGCCCGCCTTCAGGCAGAGCCCCGGCGAGCGCGTCCCTCGGTCCGCCTCAAACCGCTCCTCGCCGCCGTATCCGCGGGAGCCTTATTCCTCAAAGCGCCGCCGCGCGCGGAAGCCGCGCCCGTCAACATCTCGCCGCCAGCGATTGCCGGCGTGCTCGAACCCGAACACACCCTGACCGCGAGTCCGGGCACGTGGAAGGACGCGACGTCCCCCATCGTGAGCTACGGCTACCAGTGGCTGCGCTGCAACCAGTACGTGTGCACTGACATCGACTACGAGACGGACAGCACCTTCACGCTGCCCTGGGAACTGCTTGGCGCGCAGACTGAGGTGACCGTGATCGCCACCGACGCGGAAGGCGAAATCGGCATCGCCACCTCTGAACAGACGGACGTCATCACCTACAACGGCCCGAGCTACACCCTGAGCGAGACCGTCAGCGGCAGTGGCTTCGTGGCCGGCGCCGAAGACGGCGTCCCGAACGCCGCCCTCGCATGCCCGGGCCCCTGCGGCGCGAGCATCCCCTACCGGCCCGGCACGACCATCCAACTCACCGCCACGCCCGCGCCAGGCGCCACCTTCGAGGGCTGGGAAGGCGCCTGCGCCGGCACCGCTCCCACGTGCTCCGTGACGTTAGGCGGCAACGAGGCTGTCAATGCCGTCTTCACCACCACGACCCCGCCCCCGGTGCTGCCAACGGGCTCGGAACCCAAGGCCGGGGAAGCGCCTGTGGGCGCTCCCAGTGGCAGCGCTCCGGAAGCCCCGACGCCCGCGGCCAGCGGCCACAGGGCACGGCTCCTGGGCCTCCATGCTCTCCGCCACCGCATCCAGGCCTCGGTCGAGTGCCTGGCGGCGACGCGCTGCCGACTCAGCTTGGGCCTCTTCACGCGGACCTCGGCAGGGCAGCTGATGATCGCGCAGCGCTCGTTCACCGTCGCCGCCAGGCGCAGCGCGCGCATCACGCTCACGCTCAGCCGGCAAGGCGAGCGCCTCCTTGCCAGGCGCCACCGGCTGCCGGTCACGGCACGGCTGACGCTGAGCGCGAGCGGGCGCTCGGCCCTGGTCGGACAGGGCCACCTCACGCTCGCCAGCTGAGGCTGCGGCCTGTGGGCCGCAACGGGGGCTAGCGTCAGGCGCTAGCTCTCGTTGTCCCCCGGCCTCAGCTCTGAGATCGGCGTGACCGACAGCTTGCCTGAGTTCGCGTCGCTGGTGATGCGCTCCATGAGCGGCCCATGGGCTTCGAGGAGGGCGTCCGCGTTGATGGCGAGGGCGTGGCGACATGCCACCTCCTCCACGAGCTGCCGCCGCTCCTCGTTCGAGGTCTGCATAGTCAGCCACTCGTTGAGCGAAGCCTCGATCTCCGCTGTCCCGGTCAGCCTCCCGGTGCGCTCGACGTAGCGCCCTGTGTCGGCCTCCGCCTCAGGAGGGACCGAGAACTGCTCTTGCGTCGGGTCGAGGACCCTCCCCTCGACCTCGACCCAGGTGTGCGGGACCCGCTCCTCGCCCCCTGCGAAGCACCCGGTCACCACCGCGGCAGCGTGGCCATCGCTCAGGAGGTCGAGCGCCAGCAAGCAGCTCGCGATCTCGCAGCCCCTCTTGGCGATGAGCATGCGCACCGACTCTCGGGCACGCAGGATCGCCGGCAGGAGCGGCTCGGCTGACGGGAGTGCCTGCTTCGCCTGCGGGGCGCTGTCCATGAGGGCAACGTTACCCCGGCACGGGCCGGAGCCTGATCCCGCTCCCCAGCGACCAGCGGCCTGTGGATTGGGGGCTGCAACGTTTCCTTCAGTCCTGCCCGGTCGGATCCTCAGCAGGCCCTAGCTTATGGAGGTGGAAGGCAAGGAAGCCCCCAAAGGACCGAGCAGGCAGGGCCCCAAAGGGCCAGGCTCGCCGGGGTGCATGCCGCCCAAGATGGCGGCGAATCGCCCAGGAAGCGCCGCCGCCGCTTCGGGACCTGGCCGGAGCCCATCAAAGGCGATGTGCCCTACGCCAAGTCGCGTCCCGAGCTGGCCGGGACTCTCGCTCGGCGAACAGGTCCGCATCGTCATGAGCACGCCGGCCTGGAACGAAATCCTGAGGCCCATCCTGGACGGGCTGGACAAAGACCGGCCCAAGAAGGGCCCCAAACCCTCCTACAGCTCTGAGGAGCTGGAGAGCTGCCTGCTGTTCCAGAGCCTCGCTGGGGCGAGCACCTACGCTGAGGCCCGCGCGCTCCTCGGTGGCGACCGCGGCGAACATGACCGAGCCGTCCTCGGCTTCGACAAGCACCGCGACCGCGTCGGGAGGAGCCTGCACCTGGTGACCTCCAAGGAGGGCGTGCCATCCGATGCCACGGTCTGGCGGCACAAGCAGCGCTTCGGCCTGGACGAGCACGCGCGCGCCTACAAAGAGCTGTTCGAGCGCCTCGTGACGGAGCACTTCGAGGAGTTCCCGGAGCAGATGTCCGACGAGGCCAGGGTCGTCCACTGGGACGGATCCGTCCTGCTCACGCACTACACCTCCCGCGTGCGCGTGAACCGGCGCACGGGAGAGGTGAAGCCACCGACGCTCACAGGTGGCGACTTCCGCCCGCGGACGCGCGACAACTGGGGCAAGGCCGGCGACGGCTTCAACATGGTCGCCGCCGTCACGCAGAGCGGGCTGCCGCTCTGTGCCCGGCTGACGCGCATCAACGTGGGTGAGGGCAAGACCGCGAGGGCCATCATCGAGGACGAGTGGCGGCGCATCATCGCGCCCCACCTCCAGGACGACCTCATCCGGGTGATGGCCTTCGACGCGGCCTACTCGGGCAAGCACACGCGCCAGCTCGTCCATCGCGCTGGCTTCGTGCCCAACTGCCACCCGGTCTCGCACGCCGAGCGCAAGCGCTCAGAACTGAACGCGGAAGCGAAGGACAGGGGCCGGCTCAAAATCCGCTACCACGAGAAGTGGCACCTCTCGGGGCACCACGAGCTGAGCTGCGCCTGTGGCCAGGGCAAGACGTTCCGCCGCGTCACGAAGAAGCGCAGCGGCGAGGCCGTCGCCCGCTTGGAGGGCTCCTGCAAGCAGTGCGGCTCGGTCTCGCTGACCGCTGGGCAGTGGCGGCTCGTCGGGAACGCGAGCAGCAAGACGCAGGGCGTCGCGAAGGCGCTCCGCGGCGAGGAGGACAAGATTGATTGGCGAGTGGGCAACCCCCTGACCTTCAACGACCCCCTGAGCGCCAAGTATGGGTCTGCTCGCTTCGGGCAGAACGAGGGCTTCCATGGGGCTCTCGTGACCAGATTCGGGCTGCTCAAGGAGAAGGCCTGGTACCGCGACAGGCGCCAGGCTGAGCGGGACCTCTTCCTCGTCTTCAGCGCCATGCACTCGCTGGCGAAAGAGCAGAGACGACGCGCTGCCCAGAAGGCTGCGCCGACTGCCACGCTGGCCGGGGCAGGCAGCAGCGGGCCACCGCCACCGGCCCTCGCCAGCGCCGCCTAGCAGCGGCGCGGCCGTCCTCAGACTCGCCTCGAACGCAGCGCCCAGGGAAGCCCCTGGGCGCTTCAGGTCGCAGCTCGGCTGGTGGCCAGCGAGGCCACACCTTGGGTCGTGTCAACATCGGGCCGATCCGAGTTTCTGCGGATTTCCGGCTCGTCCGAGTGCTGGATCGGTACTTGAAAATTCCGCCGACCCCGTATTTGAAATGAAGCCCCGCAGCTCGAGGTATCCCGCGGGCCTGCAGATGAAGTCGTCGGCGCCCGCCTCGAACGCCCGCAGAGCGTCGAGCTCCCGGGACGGGGCAGCCAGGAGCATCGCGGGCATGCCGGGATCCCATTCGCGGTGGCCGTTGGCAGACCCGCGGATCTCCTCCAGCAGCCCGAGCGCCCCGCGTGGAGCGTCGACGGCCCCGAGGACGGCCAGCTGGGGAGCGCTGCGCCGGGCGAGGACCCGCGCGTGCCGGGCCGTGCGGGCGACCTCGACCCGGTAGCCGTCCGCGAGCAGCTGCTCTGCGATCGCGTCCCCCAGGCGACGATCGGACTCGACCACGAGGATCGGCCCCTCCGGGGGAGGGCTCATCAGAGCTCGACCTCCCGCGGCGCCAGCCCGAGCCCCTCCCGGGCTATCAGCCCGAGCACGTCGCTGTGGACCCAGGGGGTCGGCCTGGCGCTGCCTCCCTCCGCCAGCAGGCCGAGCCGGCGGGCCAGCCAGCTCGTCTCGCCGCTGCGATTCCCCTTCCGATCCCGCTTGACCCGTCCGCAGCGGATGGCGATCTCGCTCATGCTCAGCTCTCCCCTTTCGACCACCGCGAGCACCGCCTCTCGCAGCCTGCGGTTGAGGACGATCGGGCTCCGGGCCACCCTCTCCAGCTCCGCCTGCAGGACCGTGGTCGAGAGGGACTGGTCGTCGCGGTGTCGCCTTACGGCCTCTCTGGTCACCGCACAGAGGGGCTCGTAGTCCTCGAGCGCCCCGATCGCCTCGCGCAGGCTCACCGGGCGCGGGGCGCCCTGCGCCCGGCACCAGCGAAGCTCCGGGATCGACATCCGCGAGCTGCACGGTGCCAGCATGTAGGCGGCGCCCAGCCCGTCGATCGCCACGACCTCTCCCACCGCCGACTCCGCGCGCGGACCGGCGGCCTCGTCCGGGAAGGGCACGGTGCTGGCGTCCTGGGGGGTGAGCGGGCGGCACGGTCCGGCGGGGCCGAGGCCGCCACGGAGGTACCCGCGGCAGACGAGGGCCGCGTTTCCAGCCGGCTCGTCGGCGCCGAGGTGGGCGACGAGCCGCTCCTCCCGGCCGCTGGCCTCGTCACGGTCGATCACCAGGAGGGTCCCCGAGGAGCCGGCCCGAGCGACCACCTCCCGCCTGCGGCCCTCCCCATCGGAGTAGGACCCCAGGGTGCGAACGCGCCGGGCGCCCCTTCGCGGCGCCGGCACGCGGGGGCGGGCGGCGCGGACAGGTCGGGGCGCCCGATGGGGAACTGCCGTGGTCATGCTGCCTCCCTTGCGATGCGTTGGCTTCGCCGGGACGCCCGCCGGGGCGCCCCGTCACGCCTCCTGACGACGCGTGGCGGGGCTGTGGGACTTCGGGAGGGAGCTCAGGCGGAGCGGGTGGCCCGCTCGACGGCGCTACCCCGCGCCGTCAGGTGCCAGGCGTTCGCCGCGCCCCGTTCCTGCCCCTCGCCGAGGTTTTCGATCAGGCGCAGGCGCCCGAGGCGGTTGAGCAGCTTCGATATCTGGCCCTGATCGGTGATCCCCGAGCCCTCGGCGACCTCGCGGTTGCTGGCGCCGGGATGCTCGGCGATGACGGCCAGAACCCGCACCGTGCGGTAGGTCAGGCGCATGTTCAGCCCGGCGAGGGGATCGGGACTGCCTCCCCGCCTGCGCCCGGGGGACGTCGCAGGGAGCTCCGGCGCCGGGCGCTCGGCCTCGCGGCTGGCGGCTCGCGGCCCCAGGTAGGGCAGCGCGATGATGCTCATGAGCGACCCGAGCAGTGGCAGGAAGGGCTCCCGACCAGCTTCAACGACACGGCCGTGCAGGACGGCGAGGACCGCCCCGACGACCCCTTCGGCGGTGACCTCGGGTGGCTCGCGCTGGCCACCGCCCGCCTCCCGGCCACGGTCGATCACGTTCGCGATTTCCTCGAGGACCTCCGCCCGCCGCTCGAGCACGCGCTCGCCGGCGGCCAGGGCCTCCACGATGCACAGCCTCGCCATCCCCGGCTCTTCGTCCATGAAGGCCAGGAGTCGTGCCAAAGCGGCACGAACCCCCTCCCGCCAGCCGTCCTCGCGCTCATAGGCCTCGGTGGCGAGGGCCCGACCCCGTTCGAGGGCCTCGTCGAACGCCGCGAGAAAGCAGTCCTCGCGGTCGGAGAAGACGTCGTAGAAGGTCTTGCGGGAGACCCGGGCCCTGCCGATCACCTGGGCGACGGTCATCTGGGCGTAGCCCAGTTCCTCAACGGTGCGCACGGCCGCTGCGAGCATGCGGCTGCGCTGTATCTCGGTGACCTGGCCTCTGGGAAGGCCGTTGGGGCCGGGGCGCAGCCGTGCCCCGCCGGTGGATCTCTTCTGTTTCAGGGCCATCTCTCCCGCCTCGTCATCCGTGTTGCCGGTGTATTGATGGCGCCCTCGACCGGGGACGACCGCCGGATCCCCGCGCGGAGCGGTGCCGGACTGGGCGCAAGCGGGAGATTCATGGGCGTAGATCTCAAAGTCGAGGGACGTTTCCGACTTGCAGCGGACCTCGGCACGTATGCGCGTCCAGCGGCAGCCATGAGCGCAAGGGCATCCATTCCGATGCACAGGCTGACTACCCGTTTCCCAGAACGCCACACGTGCAGTGGTTCGTTTCTCCCGAATTGCGGGTAACAGCGGAGGTGGTCTGCAGCCACGGGCGCGAGGATCGGGGCACCGTGGAGTGGCCGGCCACTTCCGCCGCGAACTTCACGGAGGAAGCATGGAAGCCGGCGGGGGCGCACGATGCGCCCCCGCCGCTTTTCTCAGCGGTTCGGCACCACCGGGGCGCAGTCGGAGCACACCTCGCCCGCCCATGCGCGACGGCACTCGTGGACGGCGAGGCCGGCGATCCCGAGCCCGATGACCGGGTCCAGCCACCACCAGCCCAGCACCGCGTTCGCCAGGATGCTCACGAGGACGCCTGCGGCCGCGATGGCGCACAGCCACGACTGGGCCGCGTCTCCGGAGATCGCGGCCGAACCGAGCCGGCCGGCGACCTGATCCTTGGCACGGGCCAACAGCGGCATGACGACGATCGCCCCGAGCGAGACTGCGCCACCGGGCCAGCTCGTCTGCGGGTGCGAGCCGCCGGCGAGGGTGTCGATCCCGTCGAACAGCAGGTAGAGCGCGAGCGCGGCGAAGCACCCGGCGATGACCTGTTGGGCGCGTCTCTCGGCGGCCTTGGAGCCTTGGCGCCGCCCGCCGTAAAGCCAGAGGATCGTGCTCGCGGAGACGAGCTCGATCAGCGAATCGAGACCGAACCCGAGCAGAGCGACGGAACCCGCCGCGACGGCCGCGACGGTCGCCACGCCCGTCTCGATCGTCATCCAGCCGATGCTGAGCCACGACAGCGCCCTGGCGCGGCGCGTCAGACGAGAATGCTCGTCTGCGGATGGCGACCCAACGTGTATGGGAACGGCCATGCTCCAACGCTAGCTCGCAGTCGCCGCTTGCGCATGAGTGCCGCGATCACTGCGCCGGACGCCGCAAGAGCCAGGTCCGAGCGACCGTCGTCGGACCGGCAATCGCTCGGGGGTTCCTAATGTGGAAGGTGCAGCGGCGCGTCGGCCGCCCCGCCCCCCCGTCGGCGGCCGGCTCCTCGCCGCTGCGTGCCCCGGCCGCTGCTGACCCTGACGCTGGCGCGGTCGGGGCCCTTATTTTCCGCCATCGCCACGGGTCAGGCGGCAGCATGGAGCGGGCCGAGGGGGATGGACGGCCGCAACGGCCAGATCCCGCCACGAAGGCGGCGACGGTCGCCACGCCCGTCTCGATCGTCATCCAGCCGATGGTCAGCCAGGACAGAGTCCTGGCACGGCGCGCCAGGCGCGCCCCTTCATTCTGAGGCGGCGACCCGCCGAGCGCTGGAAGGGCCACACGCCAACGCTAGCTTGCCGGGGCCGTCCCGGAACGCGAAGGGGCACCCCTGAGCCAATGTTCGTGTACCTTGTCCAGCATTCGATCTGCACCGTCGGCAACGGAATGGCGACGGCCGGGGGTATCTCGGTGACACGGAGAGAGCACGCATTGCGTTGGGGGGCAGGTCTGATCGCAGCGGCGATCCTCGGCCTTGCGGGCGTGGGCTCGGCGTTCGCGGGGGAAGTGACGGGCGCCGCCGACAACCTGCGCACAGGCTGGTATGGCGATGAGCCGTCGCTCACACGCGCGGCGGTCGAAGAAGGGGGGGCCTTCAAAGAAGCGTTCAAGGCCGAACACCTCGAAGGTCAGGTCTACGCCCAGCCGCTTGTCGCGAACGGCACGCTGCTGGTGGCGACGGAGGAAGACTGGGTCTCCGGCCTGGACCCCGCCACGGGCGAAGTGCTGTGGAAGAGGCAGTTCGGCAAGCCGGTAACGGCAGGCGAACTGGGAACCGAAGCAACTGTCCAATGCCTATTCCCGGATATGAAGCCGTACGTCGGCATCACGAGCACGCCGGTGATCGACACGGAAAAGAACATCGCCTACTTCGTCTCGAACCGCTACGTCACCGGAAGCTCGGGCCCGATCGCCTGGTACATGCATGCGATCAGCCTGAGCAACGGAGAAGAGGCCCGCAACTTCCCGGTCAGGATCGAAGGCACAGCCGAAAACCTCCCCGGCGTGGAATTCGAACCGGTGCTGTCCCTGCAGCGGCCCGCCCTGCTGCTGATGAACGGAGTCGTCTACGCCGGCTTCGGAAGCCATTGCGACAACACGCCGTTCCAGGGCTGGCTCGTCGGCGTGACCACCGGCGGTCAGGTGGTCACCAAATGGGCCACGGCGAAAGAAGGGGCGTCGATCTGGCAGGCGGGCGGCGGGCTGATCTCAGACGGCGCGGGACGGATCATCTTCTCCACCGGCAACGGTCCCGGCACCGGTGCCGAAGCTTTCCCGCTCCCGGGCCCGGGCAACGAACCGCAACCGGGACGACTCGCCAACTCTGTGGTGCGGGTAGAAGTGCAGAGCGACCACAGCATCAAGCCGAAGGACTTCTTCTCTCCATTCAACACCGAACAACTCGACGAAGAAGACATGGACCTGGGGGCCTCCGCTCCGATCGCGCTGCCCCAAGAACAGTTCGGCAACGCCAAACACCCCAAGCTCCTCGTCCAGTCGGGCAAGGAAGGCGAGGTGTACCTGCTGGACCGGGAAGCGCTCGGGGGCACGGCCCAGGGAAGCGGCGAAACCCCTGATGCGGTCGTCCAGAGGGTCGGGGAATTCGGCGGCGTGTGGGATGGCGCGGCCGCCTGGCCCGGTGAAGGCGGTTACGTCTACGTGCCCTCGGTCTCGAAAGGCAAAACGGACTCCGCGGACGGAGGCAGCCTGCAGTTCCTCAAGTACGGGGAAGAAGAAGGGGAACCCCACCTCTCACTCGCCGCGACCACGGCAGGCGCCCTGCATTTCGGTTTCGGATCGGGCTCCCCGATCGTGACGTCGGACGGCATCAAAGCCGGCTCAGCGCTCGTGTGGATAACGAGATGTCCCGGCGAAGCAGAAAAACCAAAAGAAAAGGGCTGCGAAAGCGCTGAACTGCGCGCCTACGCCGCCGTGCCGAAAAGCACAGAAAAAGAAAAAGTATTGCCGCTCTGGGGCGCGTCGATCGGCATCGCCGAGAAGTTCTCGCGTCCCGTCGCGCACAAGGGCTACATCTATGTGGCCAACAGCGAAGGCGACGCCTTTGGCTTCAGCGCGGACTCTGAAGAAGAACGCGAACTGTATAAGCAGGAAGCCGCGAAAGAACGCGAAGAACACGCGATCAAAGGCGCGGAAATCGCCGAACGCGAAGCACGCGAAGCCCAAGAACAGGCCGAACGCGAAGCCAGGGCAAGGGCCGCGGGGAGCGGCGGAGTCGTGACCACCGCCGGCTTCACCCCGCCCCCTCCCACGCCTACCGGCGAACGCCCGCCAAGCCTCACGAAGCTGCAGATCCGCGCCTCGGCTTCCAGGCTGCGCTCCCACCGGGGCAAGCTCGTTGTCACCTACCAGCTATCGGACCCGGCCAAGGTCGTCTTCGTGGTCTACCGGCGGGTGATCAGCCACCGCTGCAAGAACGGTGCCCGCTCATGCAGCCTCTGGGTGCGGACGAAGATCAAGCTCAACGTCAACGCGCGCGCGGGGGCGAACCGGCTCACGGTGCCCCTCGGCACGATCCCGGCGGGCCAATACCGTCTCGCCGCTACGCCTGTCACACGCGCGGGCCACGCCGGGACCACGCGATACCTGACCTTCAGGACCGTCCACTAGCGTCCGGAGGTCGGCCTGGGCGTTTCGCTGCTCTCTGGGCGGGCGGCGGCCCAGGCTGGTCCGGCGCGGCCCATGCGGGCCTGCGGCTGGCCCGGTCCTCCCGGCGGCCGTTTCTCAGGGTCCGACCGGGGTCCAAACGGGGTCCGGAGGCTGCGCCGGGTGCGGGTGCGGGCACCAAAAAAGCCCTGCTTAGCAGGGCTTTTTGAGGAGTACCGCTACCGGGATTCGAACCCGGGTTTCCGCCATGAGAGGGCGGCGTCCTAGTCCCCTGGACGATAGCGGCGCGAATCGGACGGGTTGAGGCTAGCAAAGCCCCCGGAGCGAGGGCGGCCGAGCGGCTGGCGGGCCGGGCCCCGGCCGGAGTCGGTCGCGACCGTCGCACCCGGTGCGCTATCTTCGCCTCCCCACCCGCGGATGTGGCGGAATTGGTAGACGCGCACGGTTCAGGTCCGTGTCTGGGCAACCAGGTGGAGGTTCGAGTCCTCTCATCCGCACTTCGTCGCATTTATGGCTTTGCAGAGCCGAAACTGCGAATAGAAGCCAGAAACGCCATGCCTCGAAGCTGCCGATTTCCAGGGTAAGCATGGTTTGAGTCCCCGCGTCTCTGTGCCGCGAGTGTGCACGATGCATCCGCGCGAAAGCAGGCGTGGGAAGAGCTTTCATGGGTGCGCATGCTTTTCGTCCCATGCACTAGCGATCCGACACGCGGTCGAGAGTGTCGGAATCACGCGAAAGCAGCATTCAGATCGATCGGATGCCGTTCCGCCTTCGTCGGAGCGTCTACTACGTCAGCCCACGGCTTCGAGGGCCTCAGTTCGGTCCGTGTACTCGACCAGGCGAGCGGTCTTGCCCCGACGCATAGTGCAAACATGCGCCAGCTCCGTGGGGATCGGAATGCCGCTTGCTGCTCCACGGCCAGCGAAGCGGATCCAGGCGAAGACCTGATTCCCGTTCGCTCTTGTCTCGCGGACCGGTCAGGGTGACCCCGTGGAGGGTCCGGCTGCGCGTGGGCGAGCCGTTAAGGTCGGCAGCGTGGAGACGATCGACGCAGTCCGACGAGGCCGCGAAGCCTAGGCCGCCCGCAGCTGGGCGGCCGCGATCGACGCCCTGAGCGTCGCAGACGGAGAGCGGTCTCTCGGTCCAGAGGACCTCGAGCGCTGGCATCCGCGTTGTTCTTGGTGGGGCGCTGTCTCTGCCATTCGGTGTGAGGGAGCTTGTGTAGCGTTGGGGTTCGTGGCGCGCGAGGTGGAGATCCGGTTCATGCGGTTCAGGGGCCGGCGGGTCGCGTATGCTGTGAACGGGGAGGGACCGCCGCTGGTCGTGCCGGCGTGGTGGGTCAGCCACCTGGAGCTCGACTGGCGCGACGGGGCGTTTCGATCGTTCTGGGAATCTGTCGGCGAGGGGCATCGTGCTCGTGCGTTACGACCCTCCGGGCGTCGGCATGTCCGACCGCGACTGGCAGCCGCGGAGCGGACGCTAGAGACCGAGGTGGCGTTGCTGGGCGCGGTCCTGGACGAGCTCGGGCTGGAGCGAGTCACGTTGCTCGGGGGGTCATCCGGCGGTTGCGCCGCGATCGCGTTCGCCGCGCGGTTCCCCGACCGCGTGGAGCGGCTGTTGCTGTACGGCGCATATGCCGATGGTCGCTCGATCGCGCCGCCGAGGTTCGCGAGGCGATCGTCGTGACGGTGCGCTCGCACTGGGGCCTGGGTTCGCGCGTGCTCGCGGACATCTTCCTCGGTGACGCGGACGCGGAGGAGCGGGAGCGGTTCGCGCGCCTTCAACGGGCGGCGGCGAGCGCCGAGACCGCGGCCGCGTTGCTTGAGCTGGTCTACCGCCTCGACGTGCGGGCCGAGCTCGAGCGGGTGCGCGCACCGACGCTGGTGGTGCACCGTCGCGCCGATCGCGCGATCCCATACGAGCAGGGCCGGGCGCTGGCGGCTGCGATCTCGGGAGCGACGCTGATCCCGCTCGAGGGAAGCGCGCATCTTCCGTGGGCCGGGGATGCGCAGTCGGTGGCTCGCGCGTTGCGCTCGTTCCTCGTGCCGGACGCCAGAGCCGCGAGGGTCGAGGGCGAGCCCGCGGCGGTGCTGCTTTCTCGACGTGAGCGCGAGGTGCTGGCGCTCGTCGCGGCGGGTTGAGCGAGCGGGAGATCGCCGAGCAGCTCGTTCTCAGCCGGCACACGGTCCACCGCCACGTCGCGAACATCAGGCACAAGCTTGGACGCGGCTCCCGCGCGGCCGCGGTCGCGGAGGCGGCGCGCCTGGGCCTCATCTGAGACCGATCGCCCGGACGGGCCATCGCGTGAAGATGGCCTTAGCGTGCGATGCGCAGCGAAAGCCGCCCGCGTATGGTCGCTGACATGAGCAATGTCACCATGGCGACTTCGCCGTCGCCCAGCGTGGGTCTCTGGACCCGGGCGTTCGCGGTTCTGTACGACCCGGTCCTGTGGGTCGGCGAGCGGGTGGGAATGCGCGCGCACCGCCAGGAACTGCTTCGGCATGCGCGCGGGCGAACGGTTGAGCTGGGCAGCGGGACCGGCCTGAACCTGCCGCACTATCCCGATGACCTCGACGAGCTGATCCTGACCGAGCCCGAAGTGGCGATGCGCGCTCGCCTGGAGCGGAAGCTGCGTCGCAGTGGACGCTCGGCGCGCGTGCTCGGCGCAGCCGCAGAGCGGCTGCCGTTCGCCGACGGCTCGGTCGACACTGTCGTCTCAACGCTCGTTCTTTGCACCGTCGACGCGCCCGATGTCGCTCTGCAGGAGATTGCCCGCGTACTTCGTCCCGACGGTCAGCTGCTGTTCATCGAGCACGTCCGGTCCGAGTCGCCGGGACTCGCCTCCTGGCAGGACCGCCTCGCCGAGCCCTGGCGGCGATTCGCTGAGGGCTGCCGCTGCAACCGTGCGACGGTCGAGCTGATCCAGGCGGGTGATCTCGAGGTCGACCATGTGCGTCGAGCGTCATGGCGCGGCATGCCGCCGATCGTCAGACCACTCGTTGCGGGCCGAGCACGACCGAAGTCCCAAGCCGATGAGCGTCGATGGTGAGCGAATGCGCGTCGGCGTGGCGTTCACTCCGTTCGAGACGCGCACCGACGTCATCTTGCGGCTTGCTACCCGGGCAGATGACTTGGGTCTTGATCGCGTGGATGTCGCTGAGGGGTGGACTCACGATTCGATGATTCTGCTGGCGGAGCTGGCGCTTCGGACCTCGCGCATTGACCTCGGGACGTCGGTCATTTCGGCGTGGGGACGCACGCCGGCGACTATCGCTCTCGGCGCGGCCGGCCTGCAGCGGTGCTCCGGAGGTCGATTCTCGCTCGGTATCGGCGCCGGCAGCCCCCCGCTGACCGAGGGCTTTCACGGCATTGCGTGGGAGCGGCCACTCGTGCGATTGCGCGAGACGTTGACGGCGGTTCGAGCGCTTCTGAGCGGGGATCGGCTCCCGAATCCAGCGCCGGATGCCCGACCGCTGCGCCTGGGCGTGCTCCCTGATGTGTCCGTGCCAATCACGTTGGCGGCACTGTCGTCGGGCTCGATCAGGCTCGCCGGTGAGCTGGCCGACGGGTGGGCGCCGTTCCTGTGGGCACGATCGCGCGTGCAGGACGGGCGGGCTCTTCTGCAGGAAGGCGAGTCTCGTGTCGAGGTGCCTACGCCGACGCGTGTCTCCGTCGGTGTCCCGGTAGCGCTCGGGCCTGACCAGAAGAGCGCCCGGCGGCTCGCGGCCTGGTGGCTGTCGGCCTACACGACGCGCATGGGACCCCTGTATCCACGGATGCTCGGAGAGCGCTTCGAGATGGCCGCCGGCGTCAATGCGGTCATCGAGGCTGCGAACGGCAACCCCCGGCCCGAACTGCCCGCGGTCGCGGAGGATCTCGCGCGCGAGGTCACGCTCATGGGGACCTACGATCAGGCCAAAGAAGCGATCGCTGCATGGTTTGCTGCCGGTGCCGACAGCGTGCAGCTCGTTCTTCCGCCCGATCGCCCGGAGGATGAACTCGCCGAGATCGTGAACGTCGCGGCCAGCGTTGCTTCGGCCAACGCACCAGCCCTGCCTGTAGCGGCGACGAGCGCGAAGGCGACGTGACCATGCCGACGCGGAGATCGCCACTCGCGGAGCGACGGTTGATCGACGAAGTCACCATCGCGGCACGGTTCAACGGCGAACTCGCGTTGCAGGTCGGCTAAAGCCGACCCTTTCATAGAACCCTTGCGCGGGCCCGGCGGTCACCTCGAGCGCTTCGGCACCCTGATCTGACGCGCGCGCGGCTGCGTCTTCAACGAGCGCTCGTCCGACGCCGGCGGACATCTGATCTGGTTCGACGAACAGCCCGTCGAGTTCGTGAACGGGACCGTTCGCCGGAACGACAACCGAGAAGCCAACCGGCGTCTCGTCGACGTCGATCGCGACGCGGACCCATCCCTTGTCGATCAAGGCCTGAGGCAGCTCGATCGCATCGGGATTGGCAGCGAGTTGCTCGCGATACGCCTCCCATACGTCGGATGATCGGCGCTGCAACGCTTCGAGCACCGGCGCTTCCGTCGCCGTCGCGTTCCGGATCCTCAGCACGACGACCACAATACGTCAGGGGTCCGAAGCGAGAGCTCGGCCAGCGTTGCGGCAGCGATCCATGCACGCGGAACGCTCCGCGACGCCGCGCTGGCTGTCGCTAGCTCAGTCGCGCATCGACGCGGCGGCCAAGCCCCCGTGCCCGCGCGTTGGGGTCTTCGAGACCATCACGGAAGAGTCGCGTTCGATTCGCAGAGCAGGGCTCGGCGGAGCGAAAGGGTGCGCTAACACCAGCACAAGCGACCTCAACTTCGGTCCTTGTGTGGCGCCTTTCACGCCGCGCAAAGCGTGCGGTGCTATGACTCTTGGATGAGCGTCCGCGGACTGTTTGAGACGCACCTGACGGTGGCGGACCTCTCCCGCTCGGTGGCCTTCTATCGCGACGTCGTGGGGCTCCCCGTGGCGCTCGAGGTACCTGAGCGCGGCGCGGCGTTCCACTGGATCGGACAACCGGGACAAGCCATGCTCGGTCTGTGGTCGATCGGCTCAGCACCGATGAACATGCAGCTCCATATCGCCTTCGGCATGTCCCTGCCTGACGTGCTGGCCGCTCCGGAACGCCTGCGTTCCCAGGGCATTCAGCCGCTCTCCTTCTTCGGCGAGCCCGCAGACGAGCCGAGTGTCATCGGATGGATGCCTGCCGCAGCGATCTACTTTCATGACCCCGACCGTCACCAGCTCGAGTACCTCGCGATGCTCGACGGTCCAGCTCGACCAGAATTGGGGATCGTGCCCTGGTCGCAGCTGGGCGACTGACGCCCCGAGCGCGGTCACCAAGAACCTGAGGACTCCTGGTGCATCGTGAGCGCGGCTCGCGGGATGCGGGGATGTGCCCGAGCTGACATGAAACCAGCACACGTTTCTCAAGCCGACCCGCACCCGGAAATCGCCAATGGCAGGGCTGCCAGACGCCTGCTTTCCCTCGGCGAGCGGCAGCTGGCGTCGGCGCTGATGGCGTCGCTGCTTTGGACGACAGCAGGCGACTCGCCGACGTTAGGAGCGCGCTCGCAATCCGCAACATGCGAGAGTGAGCCGCTCCTGCAGGGCACCCAAGGACGAGCTGAAGCGAGTTCCGGGCCTTCCGTCGAAAGGAGGCCCGAACCCACTTTCGCGATCGTCATGCCGCGTCGCGGATCATGTCCGCAGCCCGCCGACGCGCTTGCCGCGCGACCGGCTCCATGAGATGCTCAAGGAGGCCGTCGTGGTTCCGTCTTTGTACCCGCATCCGCATTGATCCGAAATTGGCCCCTGTCAGAGGTGGCCAAGCCGGCTGAGCAGCCGCTGCTGCTTTTCGTCGTGGGTGTCGCGTAAACCCTCCGCTCCGTCCGAGGGGCTTAAGACCATTCAGGCCATGGCTATGAACTTCTTGGCATGCGATCGTGAGCAGGCGTTCCTGATGCCCCCGGACCCGCGGGACTGGCTGCCGGAGGGCCATCTTGCGTGGTTCCTGTTGGCGTCGGTGGAGCAGATGGATCTCTCAGCGTTCTACGGCTCCTACCGCGCGGACGGCTGGGGCCGGGCGGCGTTTGAGCCCTCGATGATGGTCTCGCTGTTGCTCTACGCCTACGCGCGGGGTGAACGCTCATCGCGGGGTATCGAGCGCAGGTGCGTTGAGGATGTCGCCTACCGGGTGATCGCTGCTCAGCAGAAGCCCGATCACGCGACGATCGCGAGGTTCCGTGCCCGCCATGAGGACGCGCTGGCCGAGCTGTTCAGCTCGGTGCTTGGACTGTGCAAGGAGGCGGGGTTGGTGAAGGTCGGGGTGATCGCGATCGACGGCACGAAGGTTCATGCGAATGCCTCGCATCACTGCAACCTCGACTACGAGCAGCTCGCGCGGGAGATCATCAGGGAGGCCGGCGAGATCGACGCGGCAGAGGACGAGCTCTACGGGGATGCGTGTGGCGATGAGCTGCCCGAGCACCTGCAGACCGCAGAGGGGCGCCGTGCCGCTCTGGCAGAGGCGAAGCGCAAGCTCCAAGGCGAGCGCGAGGAGGCCGGCGAAGCCGAGGCTCCCGAGGTGAAGATCGAGCTTGCCTCAGAGGTCATCGTCCCACGGGTTCAGGGCCGCGACGGATGGCTGCTCGAGGCGCGCCGCCAGCTCGATGAGCACCGCCGCCGCGAGGCGAAACCGATCCCCCGATCACGTGCCGAGCGGCTCCTTGAGGCAGAGCGGCGGATGGCGCAAGACCTCGAGGTCGAGCGGGCCGCGAACGAGGCCTATGAGCACTACCGCGCACACGGACGGGACACCCAGGGCCGAAGGCTCGGCCGCCCACCGAAGCCATACGAGCCGCCCGAGACCCCCGCCGGGAAGATCAACACGACCGATCCGGACTCGCGCAACGTGAAGACCCCGCGCAGCTACACCCAGGGCTACAACGGCCAGGCCGTCGTGAACGAGCACCAGATCGTGCTCGCCGCCGAGGTGAGCGCAAGCTCCCCAGACTTCGGGCACCTCGAGCCGATGGTCAAGGCGACAAAGAGAGAACTCCAGGCGATCGGTGTCACAGAGACGCCCGGGGTTGCGCTCGCCGACTCGGGCTATTGGAACGAGGAGCAGATCGACAACGTCGTCGCAAACGAGCATGTCCAGGTGCTGATCCCACCTGATGCCGGCAAGCGCAGCACTCCACGCCCCGGATGGGATGGCGGGCGCTACACATCGATGCGCAAGACACTTCAGACCGACTACGGCGGCGGGCTATACCGAAGACGAAAGGCGATGGTCGAGCCGGTGTTCGCACAGACCAAGCACAACCGGCGCATCAATCAGTTTCAACAACGAGGAGGCTCCGCCGCGCTCTCCGAATGGCGGTTGATCACCGCCACCCACAACCTACTGAAGCTCTACAGGCGCCAGATGGCCGTCGCAGCCGCCTGAGAGGCCGCCCTGGCGGTCACTGGTCCGCCTGGCAGCACCTACGGCCCAAGGAACACACACCACCGGCGGGGCGATCACCGCCACAACCTCGTCGTCACCGTGGCCGCGAATCTTTGCGCGACACCCACCGTCCAAAGGGGGCATGTGGAGCTCGATCCTCCGCGCGCGCTTGAGTGCGAAAGCAGCGCTCAACGGCATCCCGACAGGTACCTTCGGACACGCGCTCGGGGTGACGCCGAGTCTACGGGTGGGCGATGTCCCGGGAGCGCCCCGGCGTAACGCCTCACAGAAGTCGGCGGGCCCGCCGTGGCGGACTGAGTGCCGCCCCGACGGATCGGGGCGGCATCGGCTTGCGGGCGTGTTTCAGGTGGGGATGCCGGGGGGTCCCAGGATCTCGAGCCCATACTCGGCAGCGACGGCCGCCATCTGGGCCGGGTCGGGCGGCGAGCTCGGCGGCGCGGGGATGGTGAGGGTCTGGGCGGGTTCCCCCGCGGCGCGCATGAAGTCCTCGAACCCGGCGGGCTCGGTGACGAGCAGGAAGCGGGCCTTCTCTGAGGAGACCTGGAACGTGTGCGGGATGTCCCGTGGGCCGTAGACGAACGATCCCACTGGGGCCTTGATGATCTCGCCGCCGACCCAGAAGGTGAGCTCGCCCTCGATCACGTAGAACCACTCGTCCTCGCGGCGATGGACGTGCAGCGGTGAGCCGGAGCCCAGCGGCGCGAGATGTTCGATCACGGCGACCTTGCCGTCGGTCGTCTTCGCAGACGACTTGATGGTGGCGAGAACGCCCATGAACCAGAGAGCCTCACCCTCGTTGCGCTTGAGGGCGATGGGGGCGACGGGGTTGCTGCTGATGGTGCTCATCTCAGTCCTCTCGTTTTTTCGCGATACGGGGTGTTTCACGATGATGGCGGCAGCCTACGCCATTCGCGGGGGGATGTCAAGTTCGCGTTACGGTGTGTATCATGAAGTAATGGCCCGTCCGTATCAGCTCAAGAAGCGCGCCGAGCGCCAGGACCAGACGCGCCAGCGGATCGTCGAGGCCGCGATCGAGTTGCACCAGACGATCGGCCCGGCGGCCACGACCGTGACGCGACGTGGCCGAGCGCGCGGGCGTGGGGAGGGTGACGGTCTACCGCCACTTCCCCAGCGAGCTCGCGCTCGCCCAGGCGTGCAGCGGCCACTACTTCGAGGGCCACCCCGCCCCGGACACCGAGCGCTGGCTGGCGATCCCGGACGCGGACGAGCGCCTGCGCGCCGCTCTCGAAGAGACCTACGCCTACCACCGCACAACCGAGGCGATGATGACCCACGTCCTCGCCGACGCGCGCGACCACGAGGTCATGAAGCCATACCACGCCTACTGGCAGCAAGCCGTGGAGGTCCTTCTGGCCCCCTGGAAGGCACGCGGGCGCCGCCGCGCGCAACTTCGCGCCGGCATCGCGCTTGCTCTCAGCTTCGACACGTGGAGGACGCTCGTGCGCGATCAAGGGCTCACCGACGATCAGGCCATCGACCTCGTGCAGCGCCTCTGCGCCGACGCCGGATGGCCGCACCGCCTGTCAACGATGCGGCGCGCGAGCTAGCTGACGTGCCTCGGGAGGTTCCGAACGGCTGAGTAGGGCATCCGGGTCGCAGCCGACGCTGTGGGTCCTTCGAGAGATCCACGACGAGGAGGACCCGGATGCTGGACAAGCGTAGGTGGCTGCCGTGCTGGCAGCGCGTTGAGCTGGTCGAGAAGTGCCTTGTGAAGGGGATGACACGTCGCCAGGCCGCGGCCTGGCGACGTGTGTCGGTCTCGACGGTGCAGTATTGGATCGACCGGTATCGGCGGGCAAGCGAACCCGAGCAGCTGTCGGGAGCGTGGGCGCAGGACCGTCCTTCGGTGCCCCACCATCAGCCTGCTCGCTCTTCAGAGCAGGTGCACGATCGGGTCTGCGAGGCTCGCGCTCGCACCGGGCTGGGGGCCACGGCTGATCGCCTCAGAGCTCGGGATGGCGCACGCGACCGTCTCGCGCTGTTTGTCGCGCAGAGGACTCTCGCGCCGACCTGTGAGCCCGCGTGAGGAGGTCCGCCGGTTCGAGTGGCCTTGCCCAGGTGATCTGCTGCAGATGGACGTCAAGCGCTTCGCGCGCTTTCACAGTCCGGGGCACCGCGTCACCGGCGACCGGCACCGCAGTGGCCAGGAGAAGCGCGCAAGGGTCGGCTGGGAGTTCGCGCACTCGATGATCGACGACCACAGCCGCCTGGCCTACACCGAGCTGACTTGCCAACGAGCAGGCCACCACGGTCACCGGCTTCGTGGCCCGGGCACTCGGCTTCTTTGCCGGCCACAGGATCACAGCCCGCCGCCTGCAGACCGACAACCACTTCTCCTACGCCAAGAATCGCAGCCTGCGCGAACTGCTCACCAGCCACAGCATCCAACACCGATTCATCCCCCCACGCACACCCAAGCGCAACGGAAAGGTTGAGCGCTACCAGCAAACCCTCGCCCGCGAGTGGGGCTACGGACAGCGCTACCGCTCAAGCGACGCCAGAGCCACAGCGCTGCCCATCTGGCTAAACCACTACAACACCACCAGGAACCACAGCGGCATCGGCAACCGGCCACCCATCAGCCGCGTTCGGAACCAGCCGAGGCAGAACAGCTAGCGGCGCGCCGGCCTCAGGTGCGCCCGAGCTCCCTCGCCCTCGCGACGGCGGCGGCGGGCCCCTCCCGCCAGGGCTGTCCGTGGCCGGGCAGCAGCACGTCCGCGCTCACACCCTCCAGGGCATCGAGCGACCGCCGGCAGGAGTCGTTGCTGACGTTGAAGGCGCTCGGCATCAGCTGGGGGCCCGTGGTGGCCGTGAGAGGGTTCCACGTGCACATGGCGTCTCCCACGAACAGGGCGCCGTGACCCTCGAACAGCAGAGCGCAGTGGCCGGGGGTGTGGCCCGGGGTGTGGATGACCCGCGGTCGCCCGGGCACCTCGAGGGTCTGCCCGTCGGCGAAGGTCTCCGCTCCCTGCACCCTGGCCGGCCAGCCACCGCCCCGCCTGGCCATGTGCCCGAAGATCCGCCAGAAGTGCGGGTTGGCCAGATGGGGCAGGATATGGACCGGCGAGGCGTCTCCGCTCTTGGGCCGGGGCCTGCGCAGCGTCGCCTCATCGTCGGCATGGATCAGGACCCTCGCCCCGGCCTCCTTGAAGGTCGGGGCCAGGCCTGTGTGATCGGCATCGGAGTGGGTCAGCACGACCGCATCGAGGTCCGCCAGGGAGCGGCCGATCCGGCCGAGGTCGACCTCGAGGCTGCCGCGGAACCCCGGCAGTCCGGCGTCGACGGCTGTCAGCCGCCCCTCGCTTTCGACCAGATACCAGTTGGCGAGCTCGGAGCCGAGGCCGTAGACGCCCGGAACGATCTCGGTTGGGCCCTCCATCGGGCCGTTATACCAACGCCCGCAGGCCCGCGCAAAGCAACGCAGCCGCCGGTCGTTGAGACCGGCGGCTGCGCAGATTGTGTCCTGAGGTCAGCGACCGCCCGCGCGGCGATGGCGCTGGACGAAGACGATCGACAGACCGGCGCCCATCAGGAGCAGTCCGATGCCGAAGCTCCAGCGCAGGTCAAAGCCGGTGAACGGCAGGGCTTTGGCTTTGGCCGCGGTGACCGGCGTTGTGCTGGTTTTTTCGGGAGCCGTTTCTTTGCTGGTCGTGGTCGGGGTGGTGCTTTCTTTCGAAGGCGAGGTCCCGGTGCTCGGTGTCGTTTCCGTTTTGGGGGTCGTGGTGGTCGTCGTCGTCCCCGGTTTGGGCGGTTCCTGGTTGTAGCCCGAGGTCCCTTCGGCGGCCAGGGCGGAGCCCGGCCCCAGCAGGGCGATCGCCAGAAGCACAGCCGGGATCACCGCCAGCCTGCGCAAGACGCTTGTCGATCCTCTGCCCATCGGCGCTGCACCTGCAGTCAGTGGCCTGCTCGAGGCCATGACATCGGTCCGAGTCATGCCAACCTCCCGTTGATGATGTGATGATTGCGCCCCCCGCAGGAGGCCTTCTCTGCCGTTCCCGGCACCGTACTGTGGCAAGGCATTGTCTCAGGTTCGCCATGCATGAGCGGTGGCCTGCATGCCGAGCCCAAGGTCTATCACCTGCAGCGGTCGCAAAATCGCGCCCGCGAGGGTCAAATTGGCGGAAAGAGCGGGTACCCGGTCAGGATACGAGAACCCGGTTCTCCAGGCGCCCGTCGGCGAGCTGCCCCCGGAGCACCTTCTTGTCGAACTTTCCCACGCTCGTCTTCGGGATCTCCGAGACGAATGCGAACTCGTCGGGAAGCCACCACCGGGCCACGCGACCGCGCAGGTGCTCGACCAGGTCCTGCGCCGTCGCGGCCCCCTCGTCACGCAGCACCACACAGCACAGGGGGCGCTCCGCCCAACGCTCGTCGGGCTTGGCGATTACGGCCGCCTCGATCACCGCCGGATGGGACATCAGCTCGTTCTCGAGCTCGACCGAGGAGATCCACTCGCCCCCCGACTTGATCACGTCCTTGGCCCGATCGGTGATCTGGACGAAGGCGTTCTCGTCGACCGCGGCGATATCCCCCGTGCGCAGCCATCCGGAGTCGAACTTGTCCTCGTCGGGGTCGCGGAAGTAGTCGGCGGCGATCCAGGGCCCGCGGACCTCGATCTCCCCAGTGGACTCCCCGTCCCAGGGAACCTCCCGGCCCTCGTCGTCCACGAGGCGCAGCTCGACCCACGGAAGCGGCCGGCCCTGCTTGGCCCGGTCATCCCAGTGGGCCTCGTCGCGCTCGCCGTCCTTCGGCCTGGAGTAGGTGGCGACCGGGCTCGTCTCGGTCATCCCCCACGCCTGGAAGATGCGGACCCCGTGGCGCTCCTCGAAGTCCTTCATCAGCTGCCTGGGCACGGCCGAGCCTCCGCAGGCGGCGTTGGTGAGGGAGGAAAGGTCGACCTCGGGGTGCTCGTCGGCATAGTGCAGGAGGTCGGCGAAGATCGTCGGCACGCAGCCCATCAGGGTCGGGCGCTCGGCCCCGATCAGCTTCGCGAGCGGCTCGGCGGCCAGGAAGCGGTCGGGCAGGATCAGGTCCGATCCCGCGAGGGCCGCTCCGTAGGGAAGCCCCCATGCGTTGGCATGGAACATCGGGACGACCGCCAGCACGCGATCGGTGCGGGAGAGGGCGGTGCTGTCCGTCATCAGGGTCGCCGAGGAGTGCATGCTGATCGAACGGTGGGAGTAGAGCACCCCCTTCGGGTTGCCGGTGGTGCCGCTCGTGTAGCAGAGGGCGGCGGCCTGGCACTCGTCGAGCTCGGGATAGTCGAAGTCGCCAGGGCCGGCCTGGTCGAGCAGCTCCTCGTAACGCAGCGCCCCCGGCAGGTCGCCGGTCTCCCCGTCCCCGATCACCACGTAGTGGGCCACGCCCTCGAAGGTCGGGGCGAGCTTGGACAGGATCGGGACGAGGGAGTCGTCGACGAAGATGACCTTGTCCTCGGCGTGGTTGACGATGTAGGTGAGCTGCTCCTCGAAGAGGCGGATGTTCAGCGTGTGCAGCACGGCCCCTATGCAGGGGACGGCGAAGTAGAGCTCGAGGTGGCTCTGGTTGTTCCAGGCGAAAGTCGCCACCCGATCGCCCTGGCTCACGCCCAGACCTCTCAGCGCGCGAGCGAGGCGATCCATGCGCTCGGTGGCGGCCGCATGGCTGATCCGGGCCACCCCTCCCCCCTCACGCAGGGTGACGATCTCCGCGCCCGGGTTGCACGTGCGCATCCTGCGACGGATGTGGTTGAGCGTGAGCTGGAAGTCGTCCTGCATCAACCCCTGCAGCATCTGGTTCATCCCCTCCTCACTTCCTCCCGCGCCGGCAGCGAGAGGTCATCGTAGATACAGCGGGTCCGCGATGCGATGTCATCCCAGTCGAAGCGCAGGACGTGCTCGGAGGCCTCCGCGACGAGCCGGTCGCGCAGCTGGCCGTCCACGAGCAGGCGCTCGATCATCACCCCGAGGTGCTCGGCATCGCCGCCGTTGAAGCGCAGCCCGACCCGCTCGCCGACGGGGACCACCTCCCGCAGCCCCCCGGTGTCGGCCACGATGCAGGGACACCCGGAGGCCATCGCCTCCAGGGCGACCAGCCCGAAGGGCTCGTAGATGGAGGGGATCACGCACAGGTCCGCGATGCGGTAGAGCGAGTGGAGCACGTCGTCCCCGATCCAGCCCAGGAAGGTCCCGTGGGACGAGAGCCCGAGCCGCTGCGCCTGCTCCTTCAGGTCGGCCTCATGGGTGCCGCTGCCGGCCACCATGAAGCGCACGTTGCCCACCTTCTCGATCACCTCCGGCAGCGCGTCGAGGGCGAGCTGGAAGCCCTTCTCGTAGACCAGCCGCCCGACCAGCAGCACCAGCTTCTGGTGCGGCTCGGCGAAGCTCGCCCGCAGCGCCGCGAGGTCGTCGACCGGCCGCAGGTCGTTCGGGTCCACCCCGTTGGGGATCACGCTGATGCGCCGCTCGTCGATGTCGAAGATGTCGGCCACGTGCCCCCGCATGTAGTGGGAGCAGACGATCACCGAGTCCGCGCGGCGGGCCATCCAGCGCTCCACCGCGTGGATGTGCGACTGGGGAGGGTCCGCCACCCAGCCCTGGTGACGTCCGTGCTCGGTGGCATGGACGGTCGTGACATAGGGCACCCCGAGCCGGTCGGCGAGCTCCGCCGCCGCCCTCGCCACGAGCCAGTCGTGGCCGTGGATCAGGTCGAAGGAGCTCTGCTGGGCCAGCGCCTCCCCGGCCGCCAGCATGTCCTCGTTCATACGGTCCACCCAGGACAGGAAGCGGTCCAGGTCCCTCGGCCAGCCCGGCTCCGGGACACGGTGCACCGTCACCCCCCCGACCTCCTCGCCCCCGGCCGGATCGACCTCGCCGAGGGCGCCCTTGCCGCGGGTGAGCACCTCGACCTCGACCTCCTGCCGCGCCAGCGCCTCGGCGAGCTTGCGCACATGGCGCGCTAGACCGCCCTCGATCACCGGCGGGTACTCCCAGGAGAGGATGAGCACACGGTTGCCCATGGCAGGTCACCCTACATAGCCGCGAGCGAACATCTCCTCCCCGGCACCGGCCCCGGGGGCGAGCGCGGGTGAGCCGCGCCCCCCGCCGCCGCTAGTGTGGGAGGCCGCCGGCCCGGGCGGACGCCGCAGCCCCGCGGCTCACATGATTGATGGCATGACGACCAGCGCCACCGTCCTCAACACCCTCTGGGAAGGCGTCGCGAACGCCCTCCTGATGGCATGGCAGGTGTGGTGGGCCCTGGTCCTCGGCTTCGCCATCTCGGGGATCGTGCAGGCGTGGGTGCCCCGCGCGCGCATCGAGCGGACGCTCGGTGGCGGGGGCCTGCGCTCGGTCTCGCCGGCGACCGGTCTCGGAGCGGCATCCTCCTCCTGCTCATACGCGGCCGTGGCGATCGCCCGGTCCCTGTTCGCCGCCGGGGCCTCGGCGGCCCGGGCACCAGCACCACTCGGCCGGGGAACCGATGCCCCTGCGACGGCGGGTCACCTCCCTGTCCGCCTGGTCGGACGTGGCCCACAACTTCCGCAACGACTGGGCGATGCTCTACAAGGAGATAGCCGCCGGCTTCCTGATCGCCGGGTTCGTCGGGCTGCTTGGAGAACAGCTTCTTCAACGGGCTCTTCCTGACCGACGCCCCCGCCGCGGTCAGGACGATCGAGAACGTGCTCGTCGGCCCCGCGATCGCGGTCCTGAGCTTCGTCTGCTCGGTCGGGAACATCCCCCTCGCGGCCGTCCTGTGGTCCGGCGGCATAGGGTTTGCGGGTGTCGTGGCCTTCATCTTCGCCGACCTGATCGTGATTCCGATCGTGCTCATCTACCGCAAGTACTACGGGGGGCGGCTCACCGTCCGCCTCGTGGCCCTGATGCTCGTCACGATGGTCCTGGCCGCCCTGGCCGTGGACGGCGTGTTCTCGCTGGCCGGCCTGATCCCCCACACCCGGCCCTCGCGCTCGGACATCTTCTCCAGCGTGCGGGTCGACTACAAGCTGTTCACCAACATCGTCGGCGCGGCGATCTTCATCGCGCTGTTCGCCCTGACGATGCGCCGCGGGGCCACCGACCCGGTGTGCGGGATGAAGGTCGATCGCGACAAGGCGCTGCGCGTCCAGCACGAGGGCCGGACCGTGGACGTCTGCTCGCAGGGCTGCGCCGACGCCCTCCAGCGCGGCGCGGGCGACAGCCCGAAGCCGGGGTCCGGGGAGGCGGTTCGCTGTGCACACTGAGACCCGGCCGCGGTTCTTCTTCGCACCCATGTCCCCCTACTCGTGGTTCGCCGCCGAGCGGATCGCCGAGATCCTCCCCGAGGCCCGCTGGCGCGGTGTCTTCGCCGGGGCCGTCTTCAAGGCAAGCGGCCGGGCCTCCTGGGGCCTGACCGACCGCCGCGCAGAGGGCATCGCCGACTGCGAGGAGCGCGCCGCCGCCCACGGGCTCGGGCCGCTCCGCTGGCCCGACCCGTGGCCGACCTCCGACCTGCTGGCCGGGCGCGGGATGGTCCACGCCGAGTCGCTTGGCCTGTTGAGGCCCTTCGCCCTGGCGGCGATGCGGCTGGCCTTCCTGGAGGGGGCCGACCTCGGTGACCGCCACATCGTGCTCGTGGCTGGGGAACGCGCCGGCCTCGACCCCGGCGACCTCGACGCGGCGCTCGACAGCGATGCGGTCAAGCTGGGGCTGCGCGAGGTCACCGACGAGGCCCTGGCAGCGGGCGTCTTCGGGGTCCCCACCGTGGAGGTGGACGGCGAGCTCTTCTGGGGGGACGACCGGCTCGCGGCGGCCGCCGAGGCCTACCGCTCGGGCGTCTGAGCGACCGCTCAGGCGGGCGGCTCCGGCGGCGGGGAGAGATCGATCTCGAGCTGGCGGGGAGAGGGGCGAAGCGGCTCGGCGGTCTGGCGCGGGCGGCCCCGCTTGGCCCAGTGCCCGATCACTTCGCGGCTTCGGCAGCTGTAGTAGTTCACGCGGCGGTCCGTCGGCTGCAGGGCCAGGCCGCCGGGGGCCGTCCCGGTCACGACAGCGTGAAAGCGCCGGCCCTTGCGGTCGACCTCCACGATGTCTCCCGTCTGTATGCCCTCCAGTCGCACGGCCTGAACTCCAGCAGATCGGGCCGCGGCTCCCGTCCGGGGCCTCCTGACCGGGCGGTCAGGTCGTAGGCTGGCGGGGTGCGCTGGCTCATCGACGGCATGAACGTGATCGGAACGCGCCCGGACGCCTGGTGGCGGGACCGTCACCGTGCGATGGTCCACCTGGTCGCGATGCTCGAGCGCTGGGCGGCGGCCACGGGCGAGGACGTCACGGTGGTCTTCGAGAAGCCCCCCTCCCCCCCGATCCGCTCGACCGTCATCGAGGTCGCCCATGCGCCCCGCCCACGCAGGGACTCGGCCGACGACGAGATCGTGCGCCTGATCTCCCTCGAGGCCGAGCCGGGGGCGATCCGGGTGGTCACCTCCGACGTGTGGCTCGGGGACAGGGTCAGGGCGGCTGGTGCGACCGTCGAGCCCTCCGCTGGCTTTCGCGCCATGATCGAGGAGGACTGATGGTCCCCGAAACACGCTACGCCCGCAGCGGAGATGCCAGCATCGCCTACCAGGTCGCCGGAGAGGGGCCCCTCGACCTCCTCTTCCTGCCCGGATGGATCTCCCAGATCGAGCAGCTGTGGGAGGCCCCGGGCAACAGGCGGTTCCTCGAACGCCTCACCGCCTTCGGCCGCCTGATCCTATACGACAGCCGCGGCACCGGGCTCTCCGACCGGGTGCTCGACAGCTACACCCTCGAGCAGGACGTCCGCGACGCGGTGGCGGTGCTGGACGCCGTCGCCAGCGAACGATCCGCGGTGCTGACCTACGCGGCCGGCGGCATGGTCGGGGCGCAGCTCTCGGCCGAGCACCCGGAGCGGATCGGGGCGCTGATCATGTACGCCTCCATCGCCCGCACCTCCTGGGCCCCCGACTACGACTGGGCGATGACCAGGAAGGAACGCGAAGAGCTGGCGACGTCGAACCTCGAACGGTGGGGCGAAGCCGACAGCCTCCTGATGAGCCGCCTGGCTCCCTCGATGGCCGACGATCCGGCCCTCGCCGCCTGGTTCGCCCGCACCCAGCGTCTCGCCGCGAGCCCGAGCGAGGCACGCACGATCTCGGGCGCGGTGGTGGACATGGACGTCCGCGACGTCCTCGACCAGATCCGCGTGCCGACCCTCGTGATGCACCGCCCGCGGGAGCTCGTGTGGGACGTGCGCCACTCCCGCTACCTGGCCGAGCACATCCCGGGAGCCCGCTACGTCGAGCTCGAGGGCATCGACTCCCTGCCCTTCCTCGGCGACAGCGACGCGATCGTCGAGGAGATCGAGGAGTTCCTCACTGGCGGGCGCAGGGGCGGGGAGGTGGCCCGGGACCTGCTCACGGTCATGTTCACCGACATCGTCGACGCCACCGCCCTCGCAGCCGACCTGGGGGACGGGCGCTGGCGGGATCTCCTGGCCCAGCACGACAACGACGTGAGGGCACAGCTCGCAAGGTTCGGCGGGCGGGAGATCAAGACCGTCGGGGACGGCTTTCTGGCCACCTTCGACGGACCGCCCTCGCGGGCGCTGCGATGCGCCCTGGCCATCACCGCGGCGGCCCGCGCGATCGGGATCGAGGTCCGGATCGGGATCCACACCGGCGAGTGCGAGCTGATCGGGGACGACGTCGGCGGGATGGCCGTGCACATCGCCTCGCGCGTCTGCGGGCTGGCCCGGGCCAACCAGGTGCTGGTCTCGGGGACCGTCTTCGGAACGGTCGTGGGAGGCCCCTTCGAGTTCGAGGACCAGGGCTTCCACGAGCTCAAGGGGGTGCCCGGCCGCTGGCCGCTGTTCTCGCTTGGGGCGCGTCCCGACGCATCCGGCTGACGCGACACGGAGCTCCAGGCCGCGAGCCTCTCCCCGTGGAGAGCCGTCTGCGCGACACTGTCAGGCAGACGATGAGGGGCGGACTGTGGACCCGGCTGATCCTCGCCTGGCTCGGCAACTGCCTGGGCCTGCTGCTCGCGGCCGCGATCGTCCCGGCGATCAGCTACGGGCACGACGCCGGAACGCTGCTTGTCGCCGGGGCCATCCTCGGGCTCGTGAACCTCGCCGTGCGGCCCCTGGTCATCCTGCTGACCCTGCCGGCGGTGCTGCTCTCGTTCGGCCTGTTCCTGCTGCTCATCAACGCGCTGATGCTGTGGCTGACCAGCAGGATCGTGTCCGGTCTGGACGTCGGCGGGTTCTGGTCGACCATGGCCGGGGTGCTGATCATCTGGCTGGTCAACATCGCCCTGCGCAACGGCACCCGGCCACGCGAGGAACCGGACTCCGGCGGGGCCGTATTCCACGTCAGCTGGCGCGAATGACCCGCAGGACCGGCGCGGGCGCGGCGAATCGCAGGTCCCGCCGTGAGAGCCTGGTGGCGCAGACCAGGCAACTGGTTCACGCCATCCAGAACGACGACGAGGCCCTGCTGGAGAGGCTCCTGAGCCTCAGCCGCTCGCGCCGGGTCCTCGCCCCCCTGGCCTTCACCGCCGGTGCGTTCATGATGCTGTTCGAAGGCATCAGGCTGCTGCTCGCCAACTGGCGGCTGTTGCTGATCCAGACGCCACCCGCATTGTGGATCTGGCTGGCGATGCTCGACCTGAAGCTGCACGTCCTGCACGGGAGATCCCTCAACGTCGTCCGCGGGCCGATCCTGATCCCGATCGGCCTGGTGATCGTCGCGCTCACGGCGGGAGCCTTCTTCCTGAACGCCGTGTTCGCCTTCGCGATAACCGGTCCGCGCCCCCCGATCATCTCCAGGGCGTATGAGACGGCGCGGGCCCACCTCGCCCCGATCCTGGCCTGGGGCGCCGCCGTGGGGGCGCTGCTGGCGATCGCCACGACGGTCTCCCCGCGCTGGGGGCCACCGTGGTTCACGCTGACGCTGGGGATAGTCGTCGGCGTGATGATGCTGTGCTACGTCGCCGTGCCCTCGCGCATCGTCGGGGTCAAGCCGGTCCAGTCCCGACGGGACAAGCTGACGGCGTCGATCGTGGGCAGCGTGCTCGGGGTGGCCGTGTGCACTCCCCCCTACATGCTCGGGCGGATCGGGATACTGATGCTCGGATCCCGTCTGCTGCTGATTCCGGGAATCCTTCTGATCGTGTTCGGCTTCACACTCCAGGCGGGCGCCACCGGCGCGGTTAGGGCGATCAAGATGAGCGCCGCGCTGGCCGCCGGGACGGCGCTGCCCGGGCCCACAGCCGAGGCTGCCAGGACATGCGATCGCACAAGATAGGGGGCAACGAGAGGTACGGGCTGGTCCTGATCCTGGTGGTCGCCAGCTTCATGTTCACGATCGCGGCCCCGCCGGGGGACGTCACGCGGGTGATCTCGGTGGCGCTGTTCGGCGCGGTTCTGCTGGCCGCCTTCTATGCGGCGGGGAGCGGGCACTCCCTTCAGCTCCTCGGGCGGGCCGCAGTGGCGCTCTCCCTCCTGGGGGCGGTGGCCGTCGGCGGCGCCGGAGGCGGTCCGGTGGCGCGGGGTCTGATCGCGCTCGCCAACAGCGTGCTCATCATCGGCACGCCGCTGGTGCTCGGACGGGGACTGTTGCACCACGTGCTCGAGGAGGGCGTCGACCTGCGGGTCGTGGCGGGAGCGCTGTCGATCTACCTGCTGATCGGGATGTTCTTCGGCCTGCTCATCTCGGGGATCGCCGACCTAGCCTCCAGCCCCTACTTCGCCGGTCGCGGCGCGACGGCGGTCTCCGAAGACGTCTACTTCTCCTTCATCACGCTCGCGACCGTCGGCTACGGCGACTACACCCCCGCTCTCGGCATAGGACGCAGCCTGTCCGTGCTCGAGGGGGTGACGGGCCAGCTGTACCTCGTGACCATCGTCGCCCTGCTCGTGAGCAACCTCGGCCGGCGCCGCAGCGTGGACGCCCAGCCGGCTGTCAGGGGCAGGGCCGCCAATCCCGCTGCAGCGGCAGGCGACCCCGCCCGGTCGGCGCAATCCGACGAGCCCGAGGGATAGCTACGGCCGGCGGTCGCCAGCGCACCGGGCGCGATCCCACGTATGGAGGAGCTCTAGACGGATGGGTTGGGTCGACTATCGGACGAACGTCGAACGCTGGTCCTGGTCCGATGCCGCGAGACTCGGGCGCGACGGCTTCTCCATGGCCTCGAACTGCGCGATCCGATCGCGCCCGGCCCGCTTGGCGCTGTAGAGGGCCATGTCGGAAGCCTGGGCGAGCGCCTGGATGCTCTCCGGGGCGTCAGCCGATGCGACTCCGGCGCTCATCCGGACCGTCGGAAGGTCGCCCGAGCCGGCGCCTGCGACAGCCGTGCGAGCTCGTTCCGCGAGGGCCGTGGCATCCGCGGCGCCGCAGCCAGGAAGGAGCACGACGAACTCCTCCCCGCCGAGGCGGGCCACAACGTCGATGCCTCGGGACTCCGACGCGAGGATCCGGGCGGTGCGTATGAGGACCAGATCGCCGACGTCGTGTCCCCACTCGTTGTTGACCCGCTTGGGGTGATCGATGTCGAACGTGACGATCGCGAGGGGGGTGCCGTCACGGCGGGCCCGTACGCCGGACCCACCAGAAGAAGAACGGCAACGAGGACCAGCGCTATGAGGGCCGGGGCGATCGCAAAGCTCGGATCCCCCGGGACGATGCCCTCGATCGCCGCGTCGAGGGTGGCGCCGCCGTACATGGCCGCCGCGGTGTAGGCCATCAGGCGTTTATCCCGCGCCGGCTGGTCGTGAGATGCACTCACACGACACCTATCGGCATCGGGACGGCCGGATTTGAGACCGCATCGGAATGCGGAATCTGGGCCCTCCCCGCCGCGTTCGGGCACGCCCAACTCCGACCACCCTGCTGGTCAGCCTGTCACGCGTGTGATGGACGATTCCCGCCGGTAGGCTGAGCTGATGCCGAGCTTCCCCTCGTTTCTCGATCGCTTTCGACGGCTGCTGGCGCCGCCCGGGCGCCCGGGCGAGGCGATCGGCGTGCCGGCCTCGGACGAGGATTTCAGCGGCGAGCTGGAGTCCCTGTCCGAGCAGCTGGAGGCGGTCGACCTGCAGGCGCAGGAGATAGAGCGCGAGGCTGTCGAGCAGGCTCAGCAGCGACGCGCGCAGGCCCAGGCGCAGGCGAGCGCGATCCTCGAGCGTGCCGCCCGCCGCGCCGGCGAGGAGCGCGCTCGCGCGGCGCTCGAGCCGCGGGCTGAGCGGGAGCGCCAGGCGCTCGAGCTGCACGAGCTCTCCAGGCGCGAGGCCGAGCGGATCCGTGCAGCCGGCGAGAACCGCGTCCCGGAGTTGGTCTCAGAGGTGCTCGCGTGCGTGCGGCGCAGCGGCCGCTGACTCCCGGGTGGGTCGCCGGCAGCGTGCGGGCGCGCCACATGCTCGCGCGCCGTCTCACCCGCGAGGAGTCGCGGTCGCTGGCCGGCCTGGCGTCGCTCGAGGACGCGCTGGGGGTGCTCTCGGGCAGCGCCTATGGGCGATCGGTGCGGCAGGGAATGGACCTGGGGTCCGCCCAGCGCGCGATCGGCACGACAGCCCTGTGGCACATGCGCGTGCTCGCCGGCTGGATGCCGCCGCGGCAGATAGAGCTCGTCAGGACGCTGGCGGGCTGGTTCGAGCTGGCGAACGTCGAGGATCGCCTCGCCTACCTCGCCGGCGGGCCGCTGAGCACCCCGTTCGTGCTCGGTGGCCTGGCCACCGTCGGGGCGCGCCTGCAGAGTGCGCTCAGCATCGGCGAGGTGCGTGAGGCCCTCAGGGGATCGCCGTGGGGCGATCCCGGCACGGAGGATCCGGCCGTGATCCGGCTGGCTCTGCAGCTCTCCCTGGCGCGCCGCACGGTCGCGACGGTGGCGGAGGCTCGCGAGTGGGCGCTCGGCGCGATGGCGCTGCTGCTCGCCCGAGCGCTGCTGCTCGCCGGGCGCTCCGCCGAGGAGCTCGCGGCGCTGCGGCCTCCCGTTCCCGGAACGGCGTGGACGCGATCCCAGAGCGTGGACGCGCTGCGTCGGGCGTTGCCGCCGGAGTGCGGCTGGGCGCTCATCGGACTCGCCGAGCCCGATGAGATCTGGCTCGGGGAGGCCGCATGGTGGCGGCGGGTCGAGCAGGACGCGGAGCGTCTGGCACGCGAGCCCCAGATGGGCCGGGCGACGGTGATCGGCGTCGTGGCGCTGCTCGGCGTCGACGCCTTGCGTGTGGCTGCGGCGCTCGAGTCCGCCGCCCGCGGCGGATCTCCGATGGCGATCGAGGCGTTCGAGCACATTGCCTGAAGGCCGGGTCCCCGTCGCGATGACTCGCGTCGCGCTCATCTCGCCGAGCCCCCGCCTGCGGGCGATGCTCGTCGTCCTCGCGCGATCGGGCGCGGTGCAGCTCGTGGGCTCGCCGGCGGCCGCGCAGGGAGAGGCGGTGGAGGCGCTGAGGCGCCTGGAGCGCGAGCAGCCGCAGGCTGAGCCCACCGAGCCACGGCTGCTCGAGCTCCCGCAGGAGGTGGCCAAGCTCGAGCGCGATGGCAGGCGCGACCTGCTGGCGGGCGAGGTGGAGCTGGAGCGGCGCACGCACGCGGCGATCCACCGCGGGGGCTTCGCGGTGCTGGTGGGCTGGGTGCCCAGCGCGGATCTGGCGGACCTGAGCGACGCCCTGGCTGCGGTCGGCGCGGCGGCGGTCGAGCTGCCGCGGCCGCCTTTCGTGGAGCCGCCGACGCTGCTGCGCACGCGTGGGCTGGCGCGCCGGTTCGCGCCGCTGGTGGCCACGTACGGCTCCCCTCGCTACGCGGACATCGACCCGACGCCGTTCGCGGCCGTGTCCTTCGTGTTCATGTTCGGAATGATGTTCGGCGACGCCGGGCACGGCCTGCTGCTGGCGGCGCTCGGCCTCGCCCTGCGCCGGGCGACCGGCCCCCGCGGCGCCGCTCGCTGGGCGCGCCTGCTGCCGCTGCGCCCGCTGTGGCCGTTCGCGGTCGCCGGGGGGCTCCTGGCGACGCTCTTCGGCCTGCTGTACGGCGAGGCGTTCGGGCCCACCGGGATCGTTCCCACGCTGTGGATCAAGCCGCTGGACCATCCCACGCGGCTGCTCGCAGCGGGGCTCGCCGTCGGCGCGCTGTTGCTCGCCGCCGGCTACGGGATCGGAACGGTCAACCGCCTCAAGGAGTCCGGCTGGACGGCCGCTCTGAGCGCCCCCTCGGGCATCGCGGGCCTCGCGGTGTTCGTCGGTGGCGGGCTGCTGGCGCTCGGGATCTACCTCGGGGCGGCCGTGCTGCTGACCGTCGCGGCCGTGGTCGTGGTCGCGGGCATCGTGCTGCTGTTCGTCGGCTTCGCCGCCGAATCCGAGCGCTCGTCCGCCGCGGTCGCGCAGGCGCTCGTCGAGGTGCTCGACGCGGTCATACGGGTGGGCGCGAACCTGATCTCGTTCACGCGCCTGGCGGCATTCGGGCTGATGCACGCGGCGCTCGGCTCGGTCGTCCTCGACGGCGCCCGGTCGCTGTGGCACAGCGGGGTGGCAGGTGTCGCGGCCGGGGTCGTCCTGTTCGTCGTGGGCAACGCGGCCGCGTTCGCGCTCGAGGCGCTCGTGGCCGCGGTCCAGGCGATGCGCTTGGAGTACTATGAGCTGTTCTCGCGGGTGTTTGCCGGCGAGGGCGAGCCATTTGCTCCGTGGAGGATGCCCGTGACTGGTCGCGTGAGCCCGACATGATCGCCTCGTTCCTCGCCGCGGCTCCGGTGGCCGTCGGCGTCGGCCTCGGCGCGGTGATCTGGCTGCGACGCTCCCCGCAACGCGCGGTGCGCCGGCTCGTGGTGCTCAACGCCGCGGCGTGCGTCGGGGCGCTCGCGGTCCTCGGAGCGATGGCTCTCGGCCTGGTCGATCCGGCCCAGGCGGCGGGATCGACCGCGAGCGCGAATCCCGGCGCCGCGTTCATCGGCGCGGGGATCGCGATCGCGGGCTCGACGCTCGGCGCGGCGATCGCGGTCGCCTACACCGGGGCTGCCGCGCTTGCAGCGATCAGCGAGAAGCCCGAGCTGTTCGGCCGGGCGATGGTGATCGTGGGTCTGGCCGAGGGGATCGCGATCTACGGACTGGTGATCGCGATCGTGCTGATCGGCAAGGCCTGACCGTGGCCGCCGTCGCGGCGATCGGCGACCGCCTGCGCCTGCGCGGCTATACGCTCGCGGGTGCCGAGCTGCACCCGGCCACCGGCGAGGACGATCTCGTCGCGGCGTGGGAGCAGCTGCCCGACGACGTGGCCTGTCTCGTCCTGACCCGGGCCGCTCACACGGCGCTCGCCGCGCGTCTGCACGAGCGGCCGTATCTCGTCTGGGCGGTGGTGCCGGATTGAGGGCGAGCGTCGAGCCCGCGCGCGCCGCTCTGCTCGCCGACGCGCGTGAGCGGGCTGAGAGGCTGCTCCAGCAGGCCGAGGAACAGGCGCGCGAGCTGATCGCCCAGGCGCAGCGCGACGGCGAGGAGCTGATCGCGCGGGCTCGCGAGGAGGGCCTCGCCGCCGGCCGGGCGCAGGCGGCTCGTGACGCCGGCCTCGATCGCGTGCTCACCCGTTTGGAGGTGCTGGCGGCACAGCGGACCTCCTACGAGGAGCTTCGCCGGCGGCTGAGCACGGAGGTGATGGCCCTGCGCGAGGAGCGCGACTACGCAGAGCTGCTCCAGCGGCTGGCCGCAGCCGCTCGCCGTGATCTCGGCGACGCCGCCGAGCTCGAGATCGATCCCCCCGAGCTGGGAGGAGTCCGTGCCAGGGCCGGAAGCCGCCAGGTCGACTACACGCTGGCCTCGCTCGCCGAGCGCTGCCTGCGTGACCTGGGTCCTGCGCTGGCACGGATGTGGGCGTGACCGACGGGACCGGCGAGAGCCGCTCGACCGTGGTGCGGGTCAGCGGACCCATCGTCGAGCTCGAAGGGATGGGCGCTGCCCACGTCCTCGATCTGGTCGAGATCGGGCCCCGACGCCTCGTCGGCGAGGTGATGTCGCTGCGCGGCGAGCGGGCGGTCGTGCAGGCGCACGAGTACACCGGCGGCCTCGGCCCGGGTGCGCCGGCGTGGCTCGGCTCGGGTCCACTGACGGTGGAGCTCGGGCCAGGGCTGATCGGCGGGGTGTTCGACGGGATGCTGCGCCGCCTGTCGGGAATGGGCGAGCGCCTCGTTCCGGGAATGCGAGCTCCGACGCTCGACCCGGACCGCCGGTGGCGGTTCACGCCCCGCGTGAGCCCCGGCGACCACGTGAGCGGCGGCGCCGTGCTCGGCACCGTGCCGGAGAGTGAGGCCATCGACGCGGGCGTCCTGGTGCCGCCAGATCTCGCCGGGAGGCTCGAGTGGGTGGCGGCGGAGGGCGACTACACGACAGCCGAGCCGATCGCCGAGGTCGGCGGGCGCGAGCTGCGCCTCGCGCACCCGTGGCCGCTGCGGGCACCGCGGCCGAGCGGCATGCGGATCGAGGCCTCGTTGCCGCTCGGCACCGGCCAGCGCGCGCTGGACCTCCTGTTCCCGGTCGCCCGCGGCTCGACCGCAGCGGTGCCAGGCGGCTTCGGCACCGGCAAGACCGTGCTGCTCCAGCAGATCGCCAAGTGGTGCGACGCCGACGTGATCGTGTACGTGAGCTGCGGCGAGCGCGGCAACGAGCTCGCCGACCTGCTCGGGGAGATCTCCGCGCTCGAGGACCCTCGCACCGGACGCTCGCTGCTCGAGCGCACGGTCCTGATCGCCAACACGTCGAACATGCCGCTGATGGCGCGCGAGCTGAGCGTCTATGCCGGCGCGACCGTCGCCGAGCTCTACCGCGACATGGGATACGACGCCCTCGTGATCGCCGACTCCACCTCGCGCTGGGCCGAGGCGCTGCGCGAGCTCGCCTCCCGCACCGGTGAGCTGCCTGCCGAGGAGGGGTTCCCTGCGAGCCTTGCGCCGACGCTGGCATCGTTCTACGAGCGCGCGGGACGCGTGCAGACGCTCGCGGGCGGCGTTGGCTCGGTGACGATCCTCGGCGCCGTCTCCCCCCCGGGCGGAGACATGGCCGAGCCGGTCACGGCGCACACCGGGCGCTTCGTGCGCACGATGTGGTCGCTCGACCGCGACCTCGCCTACGCACGCCACTACCCGGCGGTCAGCTGGACCGCGTCCTCCTCGCGCGACGCCGCACCGGTCGCGCGCTGGCATGCCCAGCAGGGCGATGCGGCTTGGGCCGAGCGACGTGCACGAGCGGTGGCGCTGCTCGCCGATGCCGATCGGGTGCAGGCCGTCGCCGAGCTCGTCGGCGTGGCCTCGCTGCCCGACCGAGAGCGGATCGTGCTGCTGACGGGACGGCTGTTGCGCGAGGCGGTGCTGCAGCAGAGCGCGCTCAGCGAGAACGACGCGCGCTGCGCACCGGACAAGCAGGCCGCCCTGCTGGCGATGGTGCTCGACCTGCACGACCGCGCGCTCGAGCTCGTGGACGACGGCGTCCCCGCGGCGCAGATCGAGGAGCTCGACCTGTCCGACGCCGTGAGGGCGCGGGACAGCGTCGGGCCCGACGACGCACGCGGCGTCGCCGCGATCCGCGACGAGCTGCTGGAGCGCCTGGGGGGGCTCGGGTGAGCGCGCCGATCGAGTACACCTGCGTGCGGGAGATCCGCGGCCCGCTGCTGGTCGTCGGGGACGTCGAGGGGGTCAGCTGGGACGAGGTCGGCGAGATCCGGCTCGCGTCGGGCGAGGTTCGCCACGGGGTGGTGATCGACGTCGAGCGTGACCTGGCCGTCGTCGAGGTGCTCGAGGGCACCGGCGGGATCGGCACCCGTGGCATCCGAGCGGCCTTCAGCGGCTCGCCCATGCGGATCCCGGTCGGGGAGGCATGGCTGGGCCGAATCTGCAACGGCCGCGGGGAGCCGCTCGACGGCGGGCCGCCGATCCTCTCCGAGCGGACGCACGCGATCGCCGGCGAGCCGATCAACCCGACGGCGCGGTCGGCGCCGAGCGAAGCCGTCCTGACCGGCGTCTCGGCGATCGACGGGCTGGCGACGCTCGTGCGCGGTCAGAAGCTGCCGATCTTCTCCGTCGGGGGGCTTCCGCACCTCGACCTGGCGGCCCAGATCGCCGCGCAGGCGCGCGCCGGCGAGACGAGCCGTTCGCCGTCGTGTTCGCAGCGATCGGGATGACCCACGCGGACGCCGCGGAGGTCGGCGCAGCGCTCGCCGCCCGCAGCGCGGGAGGCGACCTCGTCGTGCTGCTCAACACGGCCGACGACCCGCTCGTCGAGCGGATCGTGACCCCCCAGATCGCGCTCACGATCGCCGAGGACCTCGCATTCGAGTGCGACCGCCACGTGCTCGTCGTGATGGCCGATCTGACGAGCTACTGCGAGGCGCTGCGCGAGGTCGCCGCCGGCGCGCGGGGAGATACCGTCGCGTCGCGGCTATCCCGGTCACCTCTACAGCGACCTGGCCTCTCTGCTCGAGCGCGCGGGGCGGATCAAGGGCAGGACCGGCTCGGTCACCCAGCTCCCGGTGCTGACGATGCCCGCCGGCGACATCAACCACCCGGTTCCCGACACCACCGGCTACATCACCGAGGGCCAGCTCGTGCTCTCGCCCGAGCTGCACGCCGCCGGGGTCTACCCCCCGTTCGACGCGCTCGGCTCGCTGTCGCGGCTGATGCGCCTCGGCGCCGGGCCCGGCCGCACGCGCGAGGACCATCTCGAGCTGGCCGCGCAGATCTACGCGCTGGCCGCCGAGGCCCGCCGCGCGCGCGAGCTGGCCGAGGTGCTCGGCGAGGACGCGCTGTCGAGCGCGGAGCGCAGGCGGCTGGAGTTCGCCGCGGCGATGAACGCCGAGCTGCTGGCCCAGGGTCGCGAGGAGGACCGCTCGCTGCGAGGAGACGCTGCAGCGCGGCTGGCGGGCCGTCTCGCGACTGCCGCGCTCGGAGCTCACGATGCTCTCCGAGCGCCGCGCTGGACGCCCACTACGGCCGGGCGCGAGCGATGAAGGTCCGCCATCCGCCCGGCCGCGCAGGCCGCCCCTGGCTCGCCCACCGTCTCGAGGTGGCGCGCCGCGGCGCCGAGCTGCTGCAGGAGAAGCAGCGGCGCTCTCCTGCGCGAGCGCGGCCGGCTCGAGCCGCTGCTCGCGCAGGCGCGCGAGCGAATGGGAGCGGCGCGCCCGCCGAGGCGGAGCGGTGGCTGCGCGTGCAGCGATGCTCGGAGGGGAGCGGCCATTCGACTTCGTGCCCGCGCCGCCCGCCGGGCTGGCGCGAGGTGACGGTGAGGTGGCGGACGATCCTCGGCGTCAGGTGCCCGGCGGATGCGCAGCTCGCGGCTGCCCTCCGATCGCGAGCTCGTCCCGGCGGGCGCCGGCGCCGCGCTGCACGTGCGCCGCCGCGGCCCACCGGCGGGCGCTCGAGGCAGCCGTCCGGGTAGGCGTCCTCGAGAGCGCCTTCGAGCGAATCCAGGCGGACCTGCGCGCGAGCACCCTGCGGCGCATCGCGATCGAGCGCCGCTGGATCCCCGCCCACGAGCGTGCGCTCGCGGATCTCGAGCTCGGGCTCGACGAGGTCGAGCGCGAGGACGGCGCCCGGGTGCGGCGGATCACCGGCGGCGGTTCGGGCTCCCGCGCGGCTCGTCTTGGATGACTCGTCGGACGCGAGTGGGATCCTGAGGTGGGATGGATGTTGTAGCGATTGCCATCGCCGCCCTGATCTTCGGCCTCCTCGGTGCGCTGATCGCGGGCTTCGACCGCATATGAGGCCACGCCGGGAGGCTGCCCCATGAGCCTCGCTGACGCGATCGCGCTGGTCGTTGGCGTGGCGCTCTTCGTGTACCTCGTATACGCGGTCACCTAGAGCCGCTCTCCGAGCAGGCCGATGATCGAGAGACCAGCCGGCGCGTGGACGAGCTGCGCCGCCTGGCCGCCGTCTTCGGCGCGCATATGATCGTCGAGACCGACCGCAGCGTTGCCCGGGCGGTGGCGCGCGTCGCTGCTCGGTGTAAGTCGACGTACATCATCATGGGCACGCCGCACATTCGCCGGAGGTTCGGGCGACCGCAAAGATCGCTGGCGGACGAGATCGTCGCCCGCGACCCAAGCCTGGACGTCGTGCTGGTCGGAGACCCGCAGCCGACAAGCAACGTGCGCTGAAGCGGGCCCCGCCGGCGCTCAGCCGCGGCGCGGCTCGCTCCTCTGGGTAGGCGTCAGCACCAGGTGGCTCGCCTGCGCTCGTGACCACGTTGGCCGATGACCGGCCATCTCGCGTCTTAACGAAAACGTTGCACCTGCGCACTTGATCGTTACGCGCTTGTCATGCCGTGCGATCCATAGTTGAGTTGCGCCATTGGCGCCACAGCCAGCGAAGGAGCGAGAGGTGACGCCTCTGCACCTCAACGAGAGGGTGCCGAGATCAAGCTAGATCGGTCCTGGAGAGACCAATTGACCACAAAGGACTACCAATGACTGACGAGGAGCGGATCACCAAACTCGAACACCGTGTGCGTGAGCTGCAGACCGCGGTGGCTGCAATCGTGAAGCATCTCGGGATCGAGAAGCAGGTGGCCGGTGTAGAGCGAGCCCGACTCGACGACATCAAGTTCAAGGGCGAGGCCCCCGACAAGCGCCTGATCGAGCTCTACGAAACGCCGCCGCATTCCTAGCCACCGCACGGCCCCGGCCTCCCTTGTGGGAGCCGGGGGTTCCCGGGACCTTCGGTCAAACGATCGGGGAGACAGGATTTGAGCCTTCGGCGCTCGGCCCTCAGCCTGAGCGATGCAGTGCGCTTGGTTGATTGAGCCCGTATCGGCGGGAGATCCTGCGCCCTGGTGCGGGGCTCGACCGCATCCATGCAGGTTTGGCTGTTCCGCGGCGGCGGCGAAGCCACTCTCGCGATCCCCGCACCGCCGAGGCTCTACGGCACGAGGATGCCCCGGCCGTGCAGGCGGCCGTGGTCGAGGTCGTCCATCGCATCGTTGATCGCGTCGAGCGGGTAGGCGCGTGTGCGGAGCGTCACTCTGCCCTGCCGCGCGAGGGTCATCAGCTCCGCCAGCTCGTTGTAGGTGCCAACAAGGTTGCCGACGAAGTTGATCTCCGCGGAGATGACGTCGATGGCTGGCACCCGCAGCTCGCCGCCGTAGCCGATCACGTAGTGCGTGCCCGCCTCCTTGAGCATGCCGATCGCGTCCTCGAGCGCACCGCCCTCGCCGACGAAGTCGAGAACGACCTCGGCGCCGAGCCCGTCGGTGCGCTCGCGCAGCTGCTCGACCTGCCTTCCATCGGCGAGCACGGCATCGTCGGCGCCCACCTGGCGTCCCAGCTCGAGCGCCTCCTCAGAACGATCGACGACGATCACACGCGCCGGCGTAAGCACCTTGAGCGACTGGATGCCGATATGACCGAGGCCGCCGGCGCCGATGACCACGGCGGTCGTGCCTGGATGCAGGAGCTTGGCCGCCTTCTTGACGGCGTGATACGCGGTCAGGCCCGCGTCCGAGTGGGCGGCGACGTCCGCCGGCTCCAATCCCGCGTCGAGCTTGACGACCGCGCGGGCGTTGGTCTTGAGCAACTCGGCGAAGCCGCCGTCCGCGCTGATACCGGGGAAGAGGCTGGTCGCGCAATGCATGTCGTCGCCTGCACGGCATGCGCGACACAGCCCACAGGTGATCAGCGGATGGACAACCACCGCGTCGCCGGGCGCAACGTTGCCGACAGCCGCGCCAACCTCGTGGACCCAGCCGGCGTTCTCATGCCCGAGCGTGTAGGGGAGCGCGACGCCGCTCTTCTCCCTCCACTGGCCCTCGACGATATGCAGGTCGGTGCGGCACAATCCAGCGCCACCGATTCGTACGATCACGTCCAGCGGATCGGTGATGTGCGGCTCGACGACCTCCTCGATCTCCGGCCGCTTGCCGTACTCGTGCAGGCGGGCCGCCCTCACGGCAGCTCAGCCGTTTGGGACGAGCGTGTAGCGGACGGTCTGCACGCGAATGAGGCCGTCGCGGAACACGAACGTATCGATCCCATCGTTGACCCGCACGCCAGCCGAGTCCGACTCGGCCGTCCACTCGAGCAGGAGAATGTCATCCTCGTAGATCTGGGTCGGCAACTGCCACTTCGCGCCGGGAACGTCGCCGAGGAGCTTTTCGAAGCCCTCGCGCACCCCGGCCTTGCCACGACGCACGCCGTCTGGCGTGATGAACAAGGCATCGTCGCTGTAGTCGCTGACGATACCGTCGAGGTCCTCAGCGCCAAGCACCTCGGCGTGGTGCGCGAAGATCTCACGGCCCGTGCGCGAAGCCATCGACTCCATCGTGCTCCTCCCTGGTCGGATCTCGCGTGACGCCGAGTCACGGCGCTTTCGACAGGTTCGCTGTGCCCTGTGGGCCGCACATCCGTAGTTTCCTCCCGGAGTCAGAATCGAGCGATCGCGGGCAGTAGGAGCTGTCGGCAACGGCCACACCCGCGAGCAGGCTCGCCACCAAGAAACCCCCGCGGGCCTTGCATAGCCGGCACGCGGCACCGCCCACCTGCAAGCTGCAGCACCTGCAGTCCGTGGAAACCCTCAACCTATGCCGCGGGGATGCCGCTCGCAGTCGCGCTCGCGAGCCGTTAGCCTCGGGACCATGTCCGTGTCACAGGCTCAACCAGCCCAGCCGGAGCCGGCGTGCTCGCTTCCGATCGTCGGGCCGACGATGGTAGAGGACGCCGTGTTCTATGCAGCCATCGGTGCCGTGGCTATCGCTGGCTGGGTGTCGTGGCCGACTGCGGCGTTGATCGGCACCGGGCACGCCCTGCACCAGCGTGCCCGGAACGTGCCTCGTGAGGGGGCGGTGGGCGAGGCGCGGGAGGCGCTCATCGAGGCGGCCGACGACCTCCTGTAGTTGTGGAGAGAGTGGGGCAGCAAGCGTCGCCCAGCAGGCGGTCACGCGGGTGGTCGGAGCCCTAACAGCCCCGGTCAACCGACGGACATGGCGACCGCGTCACCCGTCAGGGCGACGCCGAGCAGCACGCAGAGCGCGCTGAGCGCCAGCGGGGCCCAACGCTCGACCCCCTGGTGAAGCGCGGTGATCAGGCCACGGCCCGCTCGTCCCATGACAATTTGGATGGCGAGCACGGCTTGTAGCGGCAGGGTGTAGATGAGGCAGTAGACGGTCAGAACGATGAGCTTTCCGCTGACCGCCAGATGCGAAGAGGCGAGGATCGCGATCGCAGCGAGATAGGGCACCGCGGTGGGGATGTCGGCGATCGTCACGAGGACGCCGAGCAGCGCCGCACCGGCGCGCCCGATCGTGGGGGGAGGCCGTGGGGTGCCTGATGTGCGCTTTCGTCTGTGCCACAGATACGCGCCTGCGGCGAACAGCAGCAGCCCCTCCACCAGGTGTGCCACCTGGGCGGCGGAGCCCGAGTTGCCACTGAGGGCCCTGACGATCGCGGCGGCGGGGCCAAGCGTGGCGAGGATCCCTATGGAGTAGTAAGTGATGTAGACCGCCACGATGTTGGCCCGCAGCGCACGCACGGGCCGATCGACGATCGTCAGGCAGGCTCCCATCGTGAGCGTGGCCGGGTTGAGCGAGTCCACCATCGCCAGTGGCACCACTGCCAGCAGCACGCCGATCATGCTCGTCGGCTCTGTGGAGGAAGCCCGTTCGGCCGCCGGGTGCCGCGGCAGAACCGGACCGACGGTGAGGGCGAGGCGAACCTTCGGTGCGGCCTGTGGGAGACGCCGGTTGCGGGCACAGGCGCACCTCCATATCGAACTTTGTCGAGCCAGGACGAAGTGTTCCCAGCGGCAGGACCCTCGACAACCCGTTTCTCCCGCACGCCGACCCGTAGGAACGGCGGATGCCGGCGCGAGTGGTAGCGCTAGGGTCGTTACGAGCATTGCTCGTGACGGGGCCTCTGCTTCTCATGATGTTCACAAGTCACCAACAATCCCGTAACAGGTATGACGCCGGGTGCCGCGAATCCTGGGGGTATGTCGCCTGCAATCCGCTGGGCCCTGTATCAGTTCTGGGGAATCTCCAGTTCGCCGCGACGCGCGCCGCGCGTCATCGTCAGCCGCTGAGCGAGCAGCGTCGTTCTCAGGGCGAGAGCCGGGACCACGTCTTAGGGGCTGGGCCGGCGAGAGAGAGATACGATGCCTCTTTGGCTGTGCATCGACAGCTGGGAGGTATGCAATGGCTCTGATCGAGCGAGAGATGGTGGCCGCAGTAGGCGCCACGGCGGTCGCCCTGTCGCCGAAGGCCCGCAAGCTCGCCCGCAAGGGGGCAGTCTACGGCTTGGCCGGCGTCCTGAAGGCGGGCGATGTCGTCGGCTCGGCCGCGCGTGGCGCCGCGCGCGGCGACCGGGATGGGCTGGCCCAGGATCGCGCAGGCGCCGATACGCCCAGCGCGCGCGAGAAGGACGCGACCCGCAAGGCCGCCGACATGCACCCAGCGCCAAGTGCCACAGCCAAGACAGGTCCCGGCGGATGAGCATCCCTGAGAGCAACGGCTCGGGGGGCACAGGCGCCAGTGACGTGGACCGCGCCGAGCAGGTGATCGACGATGCCGAGCGGATTGCCGAGGAGTGGGCCAGCAAGGCGGGCGACTGGATCGCCCGGGCCGGGGCTCGTCTCCGCGAGGAGGCCGAGGACATCTGGGCTGAGGCTCAGGATCTGAGACGCGGGTGGTAGCGCGATGGGGCCCCCGACAGTCGTGGGACCCACGGACATCGGTAGCAACTCAAGCGTAGCTCCATGAGCGCCGGGGTCGGCGACGCACGTGTGCTGCACTCGCTGCGCGGACGCGTGAGGGTGCATCTCGCGACATGGTCGGGCGAGGACCCAGGCCGCGTGGTCGAGGTCATCACGGAGATTCGGGGGGTTATCGACGCCCGCGCGAACTCACGCACACGCAACGTTCTCGTGCGTTACGACGCATGCGGGCTGGACCATTCGTCGTTGCTTGCCGCGATCGACCGGGCCGTGAGCCGCCGGACAGCAGCCGGCGACGTCGGCGGATCGCCGCGCGAGGGTTCGTCTGACCCGCCTGACGCGGCCGGGTCCGATCCGCTCGGCCCGAACTCCGCCGACCCTCAGGACGCCGGTCTCCACCAAGGCCCTGACCGTGGGGCGCTCGACCGGCAGCGAAGGCAGCCCCGCCGAGCTCGCATCGCTGTGCGCGGGATGGACCGGAACCCTGAGCTTGCACGTCGCGTCGTCCAGCGCCTTGAAGCTCATCCGCATGTAACGCGCGCCTCGGCGAGCCCGCTGACCGGCCGTGTGCTCGTCGAGGTCTCAGAGGCGCTGGCCGACTTCGATGAGCTCGTGGAAGAGGCGACTGGCCTCGAGGTTCCCGATGCCGAGCCGCTCCCAGCGCATCCGCTGGATGCCGGTCCGCTGATCGAGGCGTCGGCGAAGACCGCGGGGGCGCTGCTCGGGCTGGGTCTGTTGATCGTACGACGGGGCCTCGGGCGTACAGGGCCGCCCGTCGGCGGGGCCGGTGCGGGGCAGATCGCGGCAGCCGTCGGCTATGTCGAGGCTGTGCCGGCCGCTTCCACCAGGCTCGAGGACGCGCTCGGTCACAACGCCAAGGAGCTGGTCCTGGGAACGGTGAGCCTCGTGTCGCTGACGTTCTCCGGCGGATCGCTGGGGCTGGCGGTTGCCGCGTTCGCCGGGGTGCGCATGCTCAGCGAGGTGGTGGGGCGCCGGTCCAGCTGGCGCCGCTACGAGGATCGTGTGGAGCGACTTCCGACCGCCCACCCCGGCGATGAGGTCGTGCTCGTCGGCGGTGATCGGGCGCCACTGCCGGGAGTCGTCACCGACGGCTTCGGCGTGGCCACCGGGGCGGAGGGGCTTCCCATCGCCCTGAGCCCGGGCGCCGAGCTACCCTCGGGCGCGCGCGTGTACGGAGGACCGGTCCGGGCAGTGCTGTCCAGTGACGGGCGGTTTGAGCGGGAGGCCGGGCCGCCGGCGCCCGCGCGAGTGCACGACCGCTACCTCGCCGCGATTCCCCTCGTCTCTGGCGCCTACGCGGGGCTTACGCTGCTCATGACGCGTTCGCTACGCCGCGCCCTTACGGCGCTGCTGCTGGTCAACCCAAGGCCGGCGCTGGCCGGCGAGGAGGCTGCCAACCGCGGAGCGGCCGCACGCGCCCTGCGCTCCGGCGTGACGATTGCGGGCTCGCGGCCGCATCGGCCGATCCGCTGCCCGGACGTGCTGCTGGTCGACCCGCCACGCGTTTTGACCGAGGGCTGGGAGCTTGGAGCGACGGTCGCTCTCGATGCGACCGAGGAGGCCGAGCTCGGCCGCCTCGGGGCGTGGATCTCCGCCGCGGCCGGCTCACCGTGGGGTCCCGTGTTCCCTCCCACCGGGCAAGTCGGTGCGGTCGACGGGACCTTCGACGGTGATGCTGCCAGCGCAGAGATCGACGGCGACCGCTGGACGCTGGAGCCCCTGCACGGCGAGCCGCCTCGCGTGGCCCGCTCTGAGCTTCAGCCCGGGGACCACGTACTTGTGCTGCGGCGACTGCGCGACGACCAGGTCCAGGGGCTGTTCGCGCTTCGTCCCCGCCTCGCTCGCGGCGTGGGCCGGCTGCGCAAGGCCTGCGCTCGCCACTCCGTGCGCCTGGAGATCATCGCCGAGCGGTCTCCGGCGATGCTCGCGTTGGCCGAGCGCGCAGACGCGAAGGTCGTCGCAGGCCCCGCACACGCGCGCGTGCGGGCACTGCGGGAGGATGGCCTCATCGTCGCGGTGGTATCTGACCGCGTCGAGGCGGCGCGCGCTTTTGACATGTGTGACCTGGCCATCGGGATGAGCTCCGGGCGCACCGCCCGCTTCCCCGCCCGCGCCGACGTGCTGGCCCCCGGCGCCGCGGCCGTGGCCGCTCTGATCGAGACCGGCGCGCGGCGCGATGCGGCCGTCCGAGACGTTGTTGCGTGCGCGATTGTGTCCAATGCCGGCGGGGCCGTATGGGGCCTGCGAAGCGCGCCACCGTTCCAGAGCGGCCCCATTCCCGGTCACATCGGCGGGCTGGCGTCGATGGCAGTTGCCTGGATGCGGATGCATGGAGGACGGCCGTCCCGTTCCGTTGCCGAACGGATCAGCGATCCGCTGCCCGAGCGGTGGGGACGTCAGCCCATCGAGGAGGTGCTGCGCCAGTTCGACACCAGCCGCACCGGTCTGACCGGAGCGGAGGCGCACGCGCGCTGGTCGCCTCCAGCCGAGCAGAACGGCCACAGTCCGTTCCTCGCTGCCGTGCTCGCCCAGGTCGATTCTCCGGTCATGGCAGTGCTCGGTGCGGGGGCGGTGCTCTCCTTCGCCGTAGGCGCACTGGCCGACGTGGCGATGATCGGCGCCGTCGTCGTCGCCAATGCGGTCGTCGGCGCCAAGCAGCAGACCGAGGCCACCCGTGCCACGGAGGCGCTGGGGGCGATGGCGCCCCGCACGGCGCGCGTCATCCGCGAGGGGGCAGACCTCGTCGTGCCAGCCGGCGATGTGGTCCCCGGAGACCTGATCGTGCTCTCACCCGGGGAGCGCGTGGCCGCCGATGCGCGAGTGATCGAAGCTCGCGCTCTGGAGGTCGACGAGGCCGCGCTCACAGGCGAGTCGTTCCCGGTCTCCAAGTCCGCCGACGTTGGCACCGAAGCCGCGCGCGTCGTGCTCGAGGGCTCTGATGTGACGGCCGGAACTGGTCGGGCCGTCGCGGTCGCGGTCGGTCCCGACACGCGGCTTGGATCGCTGGCGTCGGCGCTGGAAGAAGACACCGACCGCGACAACCCTCTCCAGGAGCGCATGGGTCAGATCCTCTGGCACTCGCTGCCGTACATCGCGGGTGGAGCCGGCATCGTGACCCTCTCGGGCGTGCTGTGGCGGCGCCCGCTCGTGTCCCAGCTCGTGCTCGGAGCCAGCGTGGCCGTCGCTGCCGTGCCGGAGGGATTGCCGCTGATGGCCAGCGTGGCCGAGGCCGGGGTAGCCCGGAGGCTCGCGCGCAGACGTGCACTGGTTACAAGGCTCCCCTCCGTCGAGGCCCTCGGACGCGTCGACGTCGCCTGCGCAGACAAGACCGGAACCCTGACCGCGGGTCGCCTCGTCGTCAGCGACATCACGCCCGTGGATGGCGACCCGCAACGACCGGCGGAACTTTCCGATCGCGCTCGGGCGGTGCTGCTCAGCGCCGCCCTGGCCAGTCCGCATCGCGACGCTCCCGATGCACGTGCCCACCCCACCGATGTCGCGGTCGTCGACGCCGCGCGCGACGCCGGACTGGGCGCCCTCGCCGCCAGACCCCGCGATGCTGAGTCGAGCTTTGACCCGATCCGCGGCTTCCACGCCGCGATCTGTGCCGGCGCGCTGCACGTCAAGGGGGCCGTCGAGGTCCTCGCACCGCTCTGCACCCGCATGCGCACCGGGAACGGAGATCAACCGCTCGGCGCGTCCGAGCGCTTGGCGCTGCTCGAGCGCGCCGAGACGCTCGCGGCGCAGGGACGACGGGTGCTCATGGTGGCGCAGGCCGCGCCCGACTGCGCGCCCGAGCAGCCCGAGAAGCTGACGGTGCTTGGCTTCGTCGGCATCAGCGACCCGCTGAAGCCCGGCGTCGCGGCTGCCGTGAGACGCTGCGCCGAGGCCGGAGTGCGGACCATCATGCTCACCGGCGATCATCCCGCCACCGCCCGCGCCATCGCACGGGAGGCCGGACTGTCGGTCAACGACACCGTGCTCGTGGCCTCCGAGCTTGGCCAACTCGACGACGAGGAGCTGGCCACGCGGCTCGAGCACACGTCGGTCATTGCCCGCACCACGCCGCTGGACAAGGTCAGGATCGTGCAAGCGCTGCAGCGGCGCGGACACGTGGTCGCGATGACCGGCGACGGCGTCAATGACGCGCCGGCGCTGCGACTGGCTGACGTCGGCGTCGCGATGGGCCGACGCGGCACCGAGGTCGCCCGCGAGGCGGCCGACCTCGTTCTCGCCGACGATGACTTCTCGACCCTGGTCGAGGCGCTCGTCGAGGGCCGTGGCTTCTGGCGCAACATGCGCCGCGCACTGGGGCTGCTGCTCGGCGGGAACGCCGGCGAGGTTAGCGTGATGGTCGGGGCCGGCATCAGCGGCCTTCCCACGCCGCTGACCACCAGACAAGTGCTCAGCGTAAACCTGGTGACCGACGTGCTCCCCGCCGTCGCCGTCGCCGTACAGGAGCCCGAGCACCGCAACCTGTCGGAGTTGCGGCGCGAGGGAGGCAGGGCGCTCGATGCGCCGCTGCGCGACGAGATCGTGAGGCGCGGCGTGGCCACTGCCGCGCCGACCCTGGCGGTGTACCTCCTGGCCGCGCGGGCCGGCGACGTGGGCGGCGCGCGCACGGTCGCCTACACGTCTATCGTCACCACGCAACTGGCGCAGACGCTCGACATGGGTCGCACCGAGGGAGGCCGCCCGACCGGTCCCGTCGTACGCGCCACGGTCGGGTCTCTCGCGGTGCTCGCGGCCTCCCTGTGGCTGCCGCCGCTGCCCGCCTTCCTGGGGCTTGCGCCGCTGTCGGGCGCCGGGGCTGGTATGTCTGTTCTCGCCGCCCTCGCTGCCGTCGCGATCGGCCGCACGCTCCCGCTGCCCACCAGCCACGCTGGCGCGTCTGCCCTCGCCGCTACGTAGTCCGCCGGAACTTCTCTGCGTACTGCGGGCGGATGACGCGAAAAGAACCCTTGGCTAGGTTGATGACGTCCTGCAAATGCTCTAGGAAAGGGGTTGGCATGAGCGCGCTGACCGATCCGCGGGTCGCGTTCTTCGCGGGCGCCACCGCAGCGATCATGTCGGAGAAAGTTCGTCACGGTGTGGGCAAAGGCCTGGGCTACGGTCTGCTTGGCGTCAAGAAGGTGACCGCGCCCGCCGTTCACGCAGGACGCGACATCGTCGACGAGGCTCGCGACGTCGCCTTCGCCGAGCACAATGGCGGCAAGCCCGCAGGCCGGAAAAAGACAGCAGCCTGACGGGACGCACCCGTAGGCGGTGTCCCCGGGGCGGCGCCCCACACAGACTCATCCGTGGCACGCCACCAGAGCATCGACCAGCTGCCGCACCCGGGCTCGACGCTCTGCGGAAGCCGAATCCCCGGCTCCCTTCCCGGGGGCCGGCGTGGTTCGACCTTCGGGAAAATGATCGGGACGGCCGGATTTGAACCGGCGACCCCCTGCTCCCAGGGCAGGTGCGCTACCAGGCTGCGCCACGTCCCGTAGTGAACGAGTCTAACGCCAGGCCTGGCGCACCTGGTCGATCCAGGCTTGCAGCTGAGCCCGCAAGAGCGTGTCGTGGACGCACACGGTGAGAACCCCGTGACGCGACCGCCATGAGCGTCCTTTCAACTTGCCGCTGTTTGACTTGCGCTGAAGCCGGATCGCAGCAGGGTCGATTCCCAGGGTGTCGCCCCAGAACCGCCTCAGCTCAACGAGATCCTGGTGCGCATGATGTTGGATCGAATAGGTCGGTGGTCTCGCTGATAGGCGACCAAGCCACCTCGTTGCGAGCCTCATTACTGCCGGGTCCGAGTTGCAGATCTGGACGGTGTTGCGGCTCCGCTTATAGCCCTCCGCGATGTACAGACAGACGAAGTCCCGGAAGCCCGGCTGCGAGCTGAGCGCGGAGAAGGTCGAGATCCCCTCCTGATACGCCGCCTCCCGGAGCAGCCGGTACTTGCGTTGCATCGCACGCGTTCCCCTGCGCCTGGCGATCGCTGCGGCATTGGCAGATACTGGCCGGCAGGGCGGCAGGTCCCGTATCCATGCATAGACGGTGGACCGTGGCAGTGCCAGGCGCTCGGCTATCTGGTCGATCGTGAGCCTTCGCTGTACCCGGAGCAGACGGGCCTTCTCGCGTAAGTACGGTGCGTGCGCCACAGAACATATGTTCCCATCGGCCTCGGCCCGAACTCCCGATCGAGATCGACCTTGGGTCGAGAACCCGGGGAACAAGAGGCGCCCACATTCCCCCGCTGCTAGCCTCCGCCACCGCCATGGCCGACGTCCAACCGCTACGCGCCCTTCACTACGACCCGGCCGTCGTGGGGGCGATCTCAGACGTGGTCGCCCCGCCCTACGACGTGATCGATGCGGGCCAGCGCGCGCAGCTGATCGCCCGCTCGCCCTTCAACGTCGTTGCCCTCGACCTTCCCCAGGGCGATCCGGACCCCTATGCGGCGGCGGCTGAACTGCTGGAGAGCTGGCAGCTGCAGGGAGCCCTCGTGCGGGACTCCGCCCCGGCGATCTGGGCCCATACCCAGGACTACTCCGGACCGGACGGGGTGGCGCGAACCCGGCGCGGCTTCTTCTGCCGCGTTCGCATCGAGGCCTACGGGCCCGGCCGCGTCCGTCCCCACGAGCGCACCCATCCCGGGCCCAAGGAGGACCGGCTGCGCCTGACCCGGGCGACGCGGTCGAACATCTCCCCGATCTTCTCCCTCTACTCCGACCCGCAGGCGGCGGCCTGGGGCGCCCTCGGCCCGGCCACCGAGGAGGCAGCCCTGGGCGGACGTCGCCGACGGTGACGGGACCCGTCACCGGCTCTGGCGGGTCAGCGACCCGGGCGCGATCGCCGCCGTGCAGGCGGCGACCAGGGACGCCGAGCTGCTGATCGCGGACGGCCACCACCGCTACGAGACGATGCAGGCCTACGCCGATGAGGTCGGCGGGGAGGGCGAGCACCGCTACATCCTCATGTGCCTGGTCGCCCTCGAGGACCCGGGGCTGACGGTGTTTCCCACCCACCGTCTCGTCGGCGGCCTGGACGCCGCGCGCAGCAGAGCCCTCGAGGAGGCGCTGGCCCGGGACTTCGAGGTCACCGAGGTTCCCCTCGAGGAGCTGGCCCCGCCCCCGGGGACGGGACGACACCGCTGGAGATGGGCTACATCAAAGGCGACGACGAGCGCGCCTACCGGCTGCGGCTCACAGACCAGGCCATCGCCGACGCCGCCCTCTCCGACCACACCGAGCCCTACCGCCGCCTCGACACGGGGGTGCTGGAGACACTGATCCTCAAGAACGCCCTCGGCCTCAGCGACGACGACATCTCACACTTCAACGGGCTGTTCTACGCCCGTGACGCCGCGGAGGCGCAGGCGATGGTGCGCTCGGGCGACTACGACGCAGCCTTCCTGATGCGGCCAACCCCCGTCCAGCAGGTCCGGGAACTGGCCGCCGCGGGTGAGAACATGCCCCCGAAGTCGACCTACTTCTTCCCCAAGCTGCTGACCGGCCTGCTCTTCAATCCGCTGTTCTAGCATGAGCAAAAGGTATGATCATCAAGCCAAGAGGGAAGCACTACTGAAGGGTTGGAAATGACCGAGAGGCAAGGGCTCACACGGATGAAAGCCACCGCCCGCCGGGATGGGGCGACGCTGAGGCATACGGTGCAGGTGCGCGACCATCACCTGACCGTCGACGAGAAGGTCGAGTCCGGAGGAGAGGACGCCGGACCCGATCCGCTCGAGCTGCTCGCAGTCAGCCTGGCCTCCTGCACCGCCATCACGATGGAGATGTACGCAGGCCGCAAGGGCTGGGACATCGGCCACGTGGAGGTGGACGTCGAGTACAGCCCCGCCGAGCGCGGCTGTCCCACGAAGTTCCAGCTCGTCATGCGCCTTCCTGATGACCTGCCCGAGGAGCAGGTGGAACGGCTGCGGGTGATCGCCGCGAAGTGCCCGGTCCACCGCGCCCTCGACGGCGAGGTCATGTTCCAGGAGCGCGTTGAGCGGGTCCACCTGGCCGCCTGAGCCCTCCGGCGCCCCCGGCCTCGCGGCCGCCGCCCGAGGCGAGCCGCAGGCGGCCGCCGTCCTGGTCCCCCTGTTCCTCCGTCGACGGCGGAGCCCCATCGTGGTCCTGACCCGTCGCCGGGCGGACCTGCGCCGCCACGCCGGTGAGATCTCCTTCCCGGGGGGCCGCCGCGACGCCGAGGATGCCGACCTGCGCGAGACGGCCCTGCGGGAGGCCGAGGAGGAGATCGGCCTCGACCGGCGGCAAGGTGAGCATGCTCGGGGAGCCTGCCCCCCACCTCGACCTTCGCCACCAACTACGTCATCCACCCCTACGTCGCCACGATCCCCGCCGGGGTGGCCTGGCGCCTCTCTGCCAGGGAGGTGGATGCCGTGCTCGAGCTGTCAGTCGGCGCCGTCCGCTCGGGACGCACCCGAACCCGCATGGAACGCCGCGGGATCACCTTCGAGACCGACGCCTACCTCGTCGACGAGCACCTGATCTGGGGCGCCACGGCCCGCATCATCGAGCAGCTCCTCGAGCGGCTCGCCTCCGACGACGGCCTCCTGCGGCTGAGCTGATCCGGCCGCCGCGCATCGGCGCGCGACGGCCGGTCGAGTCCGGGTTGGCCTAGGCGCCCGTCTCCACGGGCACCCCCACGAGGCTCCCCCACTCGGTCCAGGAGCCGTCGTAGTTCCTGACCCGCTCGTGGCCGAGCAGCTCGTGCAGGACGAACCAGGTGTGAGCCGACCGCTCGCCGATGCGGCAGTAGGCGATCACCTCGTCGCCGTTGAGCACGCCCTTGCCGCCGTAGAGCTCGCGCAGTTCGTCGGCCGACTTGAAGGTCCCGTCCTCCTGGACCGCCTGGGCCCAGGGGATCGAGGCCGCGCCCGGGATGTGGCCCGCGCGCTGCGCTCCCTCCTGCTCGTAGCCCTGGGGGGAGATGATCTCCCCCGCGAACTCCGCCGGGGAGCGGACGTCGACCAGCTTGGTCGAGGAGTCGATGGCGGCCAGGACCTGGTCGCGCCGCGCCCGGATCTCCTCGTCCCCGGGTTGGGCGTCGAAGGTGGCCGGAGCGTAGGAGGGGACCTCGGTGCTGGTGGGTCGCCCGTCCTCGATCCACTTTTCACGCGGACCGTTGAGCAGCAGGACCTTGTCGTGGCCGTAGTACTTCAGGTACCAGTAGGTGTAGGCGGCGAACCAGTTGTTGCGGTCGCCGTAGAGGACGATCGTGTGGTCGTTGGAGACCCCGTGGCTGCCGAAGAGGCGGCCGAAGTCCTCGGGGCCGAGGAAGTCCCTGCGCACCGGGTCCTGGAGGTCCTTCCTCCAGTCGAACCCGATCGCCCCGGGGATGTGGCCGGCCTCGTAGAGCGCCGGGTTCTCGTCGACCTCGACGATCCGGAGGTTGTCGTCGTTTAGGTGCTCCTGGAGCCAATCGGCCTCCACGAGCACGTCCTTCGCGTAGTCGGTCAAGGGAAACCGCCCCTTTCGTAAATCCTGATCGGGTTTAATCGGATTACCTTCCAGGATAGCGGCCGGGAACAGCCCTCCGGCCTCCACGAGAGCCCCCGCGGCGGGTCGACGTCAGGCCTGCGGGGTCCAGCCGGAGAGACCCGACAGGAGGTCGCTCGCGCGTGTCTCCAGGAGCGAGCGGCGGGGCCACATGCCGCCCAGGACCATCGTCAGGGAGCCGGCCAGGGCCAGCCAGGCACCCTCACGCAGGGAGAGGGCCACCATGCCCCCCGCAGGGGTTGGCATCACGACCATGCGGTAGAGGATGCAGGCGCAGGCGAGCCCGCCCAGCAGCACGACCGATCGCCCCGCCCCGTCCGGAACGCAGGAGGCCGAGCGGGCAAGGGGGAAGAGCGTGTCGACCATGGCCAGCCCGGCCAGCACCAGCAGCAGGACATTCAGGTCCTTGAGGATCTGATGGGCGCTCACGGCCACGAGCTGCTGGCCCGCCAGTCCGGCCAGCCCGGCATGCATCTCCCCCGCGTAGGGCTGCAGGGCGCCCCCGCCGAGCTGCGAGGCGATCTGGTCGCCGGCCTGCTGCGCGAGGGCCACCCCGGCGGACGTGAGGCTCAGCCCGTACCAGGGAAGGAACACCGACACGGCGAGCAGCACGGCGCCGAGAGCCGAGACCACCAGGCCGTATCGGGAGCGCTCGCCTGCCATTCTGTCCCGCTCATCGGCCCGCACTCCAGCTGGCTTGACCTGAGCGAACGATTGTGCGCGTTGTTACCAAGCACAGCCGGTCAGGACGGCACGAGGATGCTCTCGATCGCCCTCCTGGCACCGTCGAGCCACGCCTCCGGGTCCGACGGGTCCTCCTCGAGCATCGCGACGGGGATCGCGTTGCGGGCGCCCATGTCGCGGACGATCCGCTCACCCACGGCGAGGACCCCCGCCGGGGTGCTCGTCCCGACCGCCTCGTAGACGACCCCCCGCACGGTCGTGTCGATGGCCTGGGTCAGGAAGAACTGCAGACGCTCGGTGTGCAGGGCCTCCAGCTCCGCCCGCGCCCCCTGCGCCGTGCCGAGCATCCAGCAGAGCACGGTCACGCCGTCGAGGGCGCCCCTCAGCGTGGCGAGCCTGTCAGGCGTCCCGACCCAGCATTCGGCCCCGGCGGACTCGATCGCGGCCCTGCCGGCCTCCGTGCGGGTGCTCACCCTCACCGCATGCCCCTCCTCCGTGAGCCCGGCTGCCAGCCGCCGGCCCCGGCAGCCGCCCCCGACGATCAGGATCCTCGCCACACCTCGCCATCTTATGGGCCGTCGCCCGCGGGCCTCAGGCGGCTTGAAGCGACAGCCGCTCCAGGACCTCCTCGCGGTCGGTCCCGTGGGCCCGCAGCACGTTGTCGAAGTCCCGCCCGTACTCCTGCATCACGGCGACGAGCACGTCGCTGGTGTCCACGGTCTGCGCTCCCCTGGCCTCGGCGGCCCCGACAGCCCCGTCGCTTACGGCCTCCACGACGTCCCGGGAGCGACTCTCTCCACCCGCCCCGTGGGCGGGTGGGTGCTCGGCGATTTCAAGAGGTCCCTCGCTGACTCCGAGTGCCTGCAGGGCGGTCCCTGCGTGCCCGTGGAGGCGCAGCAGCCGCAGCCAGCGCTCGGCTTCCGCTTCACGCGAGTCGGCGAACGGGATCGCGGTGGACGCCATCCCGAGCACCATCGCAGCGTCTATTCCGGGAACTGGCCGTTGACTCATCGAAGCACCTCCGAGGCGGTTGCGGCCGCGCGGGCCTGGATCGTCATATGGGTCACGTTGTTCGGCCTGAGGGTGATCCGGGGGGCGGCGCCGTCCGGGCGCAGCTGCAGCACCACGCTGCCTTCCCGCTCCACCGCCCGCCGGGCCGATTCGGCGACGGCGGTGATCTCCTGCTCCCCCACCCCGGCGGCGGCGAGGAACCGCTCCAGGCGACGTCGCGAGGACTCCTGCCTGTCGATCTCGAGTTCCTCGACGAGGATCTGCGGAGAGAGCTCCTCGCCCTCGATGCCGAGCAGGCAGGCGGCCATGTCGTCGGGACGCCGGTCGGTCTGCTCGGAGACCCTCTCCAGCAGGGAGGCGGCGGTGGCCTGGGGCCCGAGCTCCGCCAGCGACGACTCCAGCCGGTCGGAGCCGAACAGCTCCCCCCTCACCCTCGCCTCGACCACCCCATCGGTGTAGAAGCAGGCCAGCGTGCGTCCCGGCACCGACACGACCGTCTGGCGCGTTCCCGTCTGCTGGCCCGCCCCGATCGGCGGGGCCGAGCAGGCCGTGATCGGGGTGATCCCGCCGGTCCCGCTCATGATCGGCAGCGGATGGCCGGCGCTCGCGTAGACGAGGATGCGCTCGCGGGGGTCGTAGGTGGCGATGACGACGGTGGCGAAGGAGCCCCCGAGCTGGCGCTCGAGCACAGGCGCCGCGGTGCGCAGGGCGCTGCGAGGAGAGAGGCCCGCCTCGAGGTAGGCCCTGAGTGTGAACCGCAGCAGGGTCGTGTGGGGCAGCGCCTGGCGCCCGTGCCCCGAGACGTCCCCCACTATCACCCCGACCTGTCCATCGGCCAGGGCGAACAGGTCGTAGAAGTCGCCCCCGGCGGCGGGGCCCGAGGCGGGACGGTAGGCCGCCGTGGTGGCGACCGGGCCCAGCCGCTGCGGCAGGGTGGGCAGCAGGGCGGCCTGCAGCAGCCCCACGTCCTCGAGCAGCTGGGTGCGCTGACGGGCCAGGCGCCTGGCCCGCATGGCGGCCAGCCGGGTGATCACTGCGAGCCCCAGGGCAAGGGCCACGAGCGCCCCGATCAGGACCCTCAGAAGCGGCGGGACGACGTTGATGATCTTCGTCACCGTCGTCACCAGGGGCGAGCTCGCCGGCTGAGAGCGAGGCTTGGAGCGGTGGACCGGCGCGCTCGCGGCTCGGGTCGGCGTGGAGACAGGGGCGACCACCGGAAGGACGGAGACCGGCGCGGACGCCGCGGGGGCCCGGCCCGTTGCGCCCGTGGAGGAGTGCGGGCGCCGCGAGGCGGCCCGGCGGGCGGGCGAGGCGGGCGCGGCGCCTTTGGCTGCGATCGCGGGAGGGACGGTCGCCGTGGGCGCCGACTGGGTGGCGGCTGTCGGGGCGGCGACGGCCCGCGGCGGATCCACCCGCGCGGCGGTCGCCCCGCTGTGGCCGGAGTTGCCCGCTTCGCGTTCCTTGGCTGCGCGTTCCTTGGCTGCGCGTTCGCGCGCGGCGGCTTTTTCGGCGGCGTGCCGGGCGATGGCTTCGGCGTGCCTGGTGCCGCCATGCCCCCGCTTGGAGTCGCCGGCGGCCCTGTTCACCGCATCGGCGCTGACCCCGCCGGGAGCCCGGGCGCCGCCCGCCGGCGCTTCAGCGCCCGCCCCGGCGTCGGAGCGGCCCGCGTGACGGGCGTGCCTGGCGACCTTGGGCTGGACGGACGCGGAGCCCTGCCCGGCGGCCGGGGCGACGACGCCTGTCCCATTCGGGCCGGCGGCCTTCGGGCCCGCGGCCTTGGGGCCCGTGACCTTGACGCGACCCTTCCCCGTGGCGGGCGAGGGGGTTACGACCGGCTGGGAGGAACTCGGCGCGGGGGACCCTTCGGGGGTCGTGGCGACCGCGGGGGTGCGAGCGCTGACTCTCTTCGCCGAGGCCGGGGCTGACCATGTGGACGAGAGGATCCAGCAGGCCAGGGCAAGGGCGAGCCCGGCCGGCGGGAGGAAGGAGCGGGTCAGCCGCACCCGACCCACGTCAGCCCGCCGCCGCGGCGCTCCCGCGGACGAACTCGAGAGCGTCGTCGAAAGTGGGGAGGATCTCGAACATCCCGTCGAGCCCGGTCATCTCGAAGATCCGCAGCACGTTCTCCTGGTCGCAGGCGATGGCAAGGGTGGCACCGGCCGGCAGCGCCCGCTGGGCGCCGACCAGGACGCCGAGGGCGGTCGAGTCGATGAAGGTCACCCTGGAGAGGTCCAGGACGACATGCCTCGCACCGGCACCGAGGACGTCTGCAAGGGCCCACTTCAGGCTCGGGGCGGAGGCGAGGTCCAGGTCCCCCTCCACGCTCAGCAGCCGGGCCCCTTTGCCGAGGTCTCGCTGCCCGATCAGGAACTCGATCGAGTCCCGATCCGGGTCGCCTGATGTGTCTCCCACAGCCTGCATCTGCGTGCTCCTGACCTTGGTTGTCGGACTGCGCCGGCGCGCAGGCGACAGTGACCCATACGCGCAGACATGAGTTATCTCGGCTCGGGCGGCGGAATCTGTACCCCTGGGCGGGAGGCTTCGAACAAGTGTCCAGCCGACAAGCCGGTATTTGCGCGTTTAAGAGCGCGGGACGGTCGTGGAATAGCATCCCCGCCCGCATGTCCCCCCGTCTCGCACCCCCCGCGATCCCGGCGCCATGAACGGCGACCTGGTCACCATGGACAAGATCGTCGCCCTGTCCAAGCGGCGCGGCTTCGTGTTCCCCTCCTCGGAGATCTACGGAGGCGTCGGCTCCACCTACGACTTCGGGCACTACGGGGTCCTGCTCAAGGGCAACGTCAAGAACGAGTGGTGGCGGGCGATGCTGCAGGAGCGCGACGACATCGTGGCGATCGACTCCGCGATCCTGCAGCACCCCCGCGTGTGGGAGGCCTCGGGCCACCTGGCGGGGTTCACCGACCCGCTGGTGGACTGCCGGACCTGCGGCCAGCGCTTCCGGGCCGACCACCTCTCTGAGCTGGCCTGCGGGCGCAAACCCTCCAAGCACCCGGGCGAAGCCGAGGAGTGCTCCCTCACCGAGGCACGCGACTTCAACCTCATGTTCGAGACGACGATCGGACCGGTCAAGGACTCCGGCTCGACGGCCTACCTGCGCCCGGAGACCGCCCAGGGCATCTTCATCAACTTCAAGAACGTCCTGCAGTTCTCGCGCAAGAAACCCCCCTTCGGGATCGCCCAGGTGGGCAAGTCGTTTCGCAACGAGATCACCCCTGGCAACTTCATCTTCCGCACGCGCGAGTTCGAGCAGATGGAGATGGAGTACTTCGTGCCGCCGGACGAGGCGCAGCGGTGGTTCGAGCACTGGCTGGCCGAGCGGGAGCGCTGGTACGTGGAGCTGGGGATCCGGCCCGATCACCTCCGCCTGCGGGCCCACGACCCCGACGAGCTGTCCCACTACTCCAGCGCCACCAGCGACGTCGAATACCTCTTCCCCATCGGCTGGTCGGAGCTCGAGGGAATCGCCAACCGCGGCGACTTCGACCTCTCCCGCCACGCCGAGTATTCCGGGGAGAAGCTCGAGTACTTCGACCAGGCGACGGGCGAGCGCTACGTGCCCCACGTGATCGAGCCGGCTGCGGGGGCCGACCGCGCCACCCTGGCCTTCCTCGTGGACGCCTACGACGAGGAAGTGGTCGAGCGGGAGGGCGCCGGTGAGGGGGAGCGGCGCACGGTCCTGCGCCTGCACCCGAGGCTGGCCCCGGTCAAGGCCGCCGTCCTGCCCCTCGTCGGCAAGGACGGCCAGCCCGAGCTCGCCCGGGAGGTGCACGCCGCGATCAGGGGCCGCGTCCAGGCCGAGTACGACGCCGGCGGGGCGATCGGTCGCCGCTACCGCCGTCAGGACGAGATCGGAACCCCCTTCTGCCTTACGATCGACCACCAGAGCCTTCAGGACCGGACCTTGACGCTGCGCGATCGCGACTCGCTCTCCCAGGAGCGCCTCCCGATCGAGGGCATCGGCGAGGAGATCGAGAGGCGCATATCGGCGCCCTGGAAGACCCCCAAGTAAAAGGAGCGCGATGGACTTCGACCTGACCGACGAGCAGCGGCTGATCAAGCAGACGGCGCGGGAGTTCACCGACAACGAGATCGTCGACCGAGCCCGGGAGAACGCTCGCAACCACCACTTCGACCTGGAGATCGTGCGCAAACTCGCCGACCAGGGCTACCTCGGGGCGATCATCCCCCAGGAGTACGGCGGGGCGGGCCTGGACTACCTCAGCTACGGCCTGGTCGTCGAGGAGATCGGCCGCGGCTGCTCGTCGGTGCGGACCGTCGTCTCGGTCCAGACCTCCCTCGTCTGCTCGGCGATCCTCAAGTGGGGGACCGAGGAGCAGAAGCAGAAGTACCTGCCCAAGCTCTGCTCGGGAGAGTGGCTCGGGTGCTTCGGGCTCACCGAGCCCGACACGGGCTCCGACGCGGCCAACCAGCGCACCCGCGCCCGCAGGACCGACTCCGGATGGGTGATCAACGGGGCGAAGATGTGGATCTCGATGGGCAACTACGCGAAGGTCGCCCTGATCTTCGCCCAGACCGACCCGGAGCTCGGCTACAAGGGGCTGGGCTGCTTCCTGGTGGACACCGACCAGCCGGGATACAAACCGCAGCCGATCGAGCACAAGATGGGGCTGCACGCGTCCGACACCGCCTCGATCGCCCTGGAAGACGTGGAGGTCGGCGAGGACGCCCTGCTCGGGACGATCGGGGACGGCTTCAAGGTCGCCATGTCATCGCTGGACTCGGGGCGCTTCTCCGTGGCGGCCGGCTGCGTGGGCGTGTGCCAGGGGTGCGTGGAGGAGTCGGTGAAGTACGCCAAGGAGCGCGAGCAGTTCGGCCGCCCGATCGCGAGCTTCCAGCTCGTCCAGGGGATGATCGCCGACATGGTCCTCAAGACCGATGCCTCCCGAATGCTCGTCTGGCGGGCGGGCTGGCTCAAGGACAAGGGGCTGCCGAACACGCTCGAGACGTCGGTGGCCAAGCTCCACGCCACGGAGGCCGCGGTCGAGTGCGCGAACACCGCCATCCAGGTCCACGGCGGGGCCGGCTACGTCGACGACCACCCCGTCGAGCGTTACTTCCGCGACGTGCGGGTGACGACCCTCTACGAGGGCACCTCCCAGATCCAGAAGCTGATCATCGGGAGGGCGATGACGGGGATCAACGCGCTTGTCCCCTCCTAGGGGGAGACCCGCAGCCCATGGCAGAGAGTACGAGCAGCGGCGCGCAGGCCGCCCCGGCCGGTGTCATCGGGGTGCTGGGGGCCGGCACGATGGGAGCCGGCATCGCCCAGCTGGCCTGCCGTTCGGGGGCCGCCACCCTGCTCTACGACCCGATCCCCGAGGCCCTGCAGCGAGGGGTCGAGCGGGTTCGGGACGGCCTGCGCCGGGAAGCCGCCCGGGGCCGCCTGGAGGAGGATCAGGCCCGGGAGGCCGCCGAGCGGCTCACCCCCGTCGAGGACCTGGCCGCTCTGTCCCCGTGCGAGCTGGTCATCGAGGCGGTCCCGGAGAGCCTAAAGCTCAAGCACGACCTGCTCCGGTCGCTGTCGGGGGTCGTCGCAGAGGGATGCGTGCTCGCGAGCAACACCTCCTCCCTGCTGGTCACGGCGATCGCCACCGCCGCCACCAACCCGGAGCGGGTCGTCGGCATGCACTTCTTCAACCCCGCCCCGGTGATGCCCCTGCTCGAGGTCGTGGCAGGAGTCGAGTCCGCCGAGGCGGCCCTCGCCGTGGCGGAGGCGACGGGCGAGGCGATGGGCAAGACCGTGATCCGTGCCAGCGACGGCCCCGGGTTCCTCGTCAACCGCTGCAACCGGCCCTTCGGGCTGGAGGCCCTGCGGCTGGCACAGGAGCGGATCGCCGACATCGAGACGATCGATCGCATCTGCCGCATGGAGGGCGGCTTTCGCATGGGCCCCTTCGAGCTGATGGACCTCGTCGGCGTGGACATCGGCTTTCAGATCTCCCAGAGCTTCTTCGAGCAGAGCTTCGGCGAGCCGCGCTGGCGGCCCTCCACGATCACGGCCCGGTACGTGGCGGCCGGGCTGTACGGGCGCAAGAGCGGCCGCGGCTATTACGACTACTCCGGGGAGGGGGGCCGCTACCGCCCCGATGACCCCGAGCCTCAGCCCACCCCGCCGGGCAGCGAGGAAGGCGTGATGGTGGTCAACGGAGAGGGCGTCCTGGCCGAGGAACTGCGCGCGTCGGCCACCGATGCCGGATACGAGGTGCGCTCTCCCAGCGCCCCCAGCGGAGGGGTGCTCCCGGCGCTCGTGATCGACTGCGATTGCGTCCCCGCCGGTGGCGGCGCCCCGCTGGCGGCGGCCGGCCAGGGCGGCGCCCGCCTGGTGCTGTGCTCCCGCGGCTCGCTGGGCGCCCTCGATCCCGGCGGCAGCGCCATCGGCTTTCACGCCCTGCCCCCATTCCGGGAGTCCCGCCTGGTCGAGCTCACCCGCTCGGAGAGCTCCTCCCCCCTCGCCGCGAGCCGTGCCGAGCGGCTGTTCGCCGCCCTCGGCAAGGAGGTCGCATGGGTGGGCGACGCCCCGGGGATGGTGCTCGGCAGGATCGTCTGCCAGGTGATCAACGAGGCCTCCTTCGCCCTCGGGGAGGGGGTGGGCGCGGCGCGTGACATCGACCTCGGGATGGTCCTCGGCCTGAGCCACCCCCGCGGCCCCTTCGCATGGGCCGACGCGATCGGGCTCGACCACGTGATCGACGTCCTCGACGGGCTCTGGGAGGAGTACCGCGAGGAGCGCTACCGGACGGCCCCGGCCCTGCGCCGGCTCGTCAGGGCGGGACGGACGGGCCGAGCGGCCGGGGCGGGCTTCTTCGACTACGAGGACTGATCTCACGTTCCCGCGACCGGGGACGTTTGACCGTCGTGAGCGAGCGCATGCCCCCCTTCCAGCGCTTCCTCGACGCGAACCGGGACGCCGTCTGGCGCTTCCTCGTATCCGTCGTGGGACCGGTCGAGGCCGAGGACTGCTTCCAGGAGACCTTCATCGCCGCCCTGCGGGCCTACCCGCAGCTGCGGGCCGACTCCAACCTGCACGCGTGGGTGCTGACCATCGCCCACCGCAAGGCGCTTGACGCCCATCGCGGCCGGGCCCGGCGGGCGGTGCCCATCGCCGCGCCGGAGGCCGTGGACGGCCGCACCGAGACCTCCTCGGCGCCGAGGGACGAGGCTCTCTGGGAGGCGGTGCACGAGCTTCCCGCCCGCCAGCGCTCGGCGGTGGTGCTGCGGTACGTCGCCGACCTCCCCCACCGGGACATCGCCGCTGCGATCGGCTGCTCCGAGGAGGCTGCCCGGCGCTCGCTTCATGAGGGACTGAACAAGCTGAGAAAGGTGGTGCCGGCATGAGGCGGCCTGCAGGAGATGAGAACGACACGATCATCAGGGCCCTGCGCGAGGCGTCGCCCGGGCCACCCGCCGGGGCCAGGGAGGCCGCCAGGCGACTCTCGGAGCGGCTCGCGGCCGAGGGGCTCGCCGATGTCAGCTACGGCTCGGTCGACTCCCCCTTCGGGGTGATGACCGCGGCCATCACCCACCGCGGGCTCGTACGCCTGGCATTCCCCGAGGAGAGCGTGGAGGCGGTGCTCGAAGGCCTCGCGAGCCGCCTCTCGCCGCGGATCGTCGAGGCGCCCAAATCGCTGGACCCGCTCCGGCGGGAGCTGGAGGAGTACTTCGCCGGGCGCCGGCGCCGCTTCGACAGCCGCCTCGACTGGTCGCTGATCGGCTCCTTCGGGCGGCGGGTCCTGCGTGCCACCTACGAGATCCCCTACGGCGGCTGGCTGAGCTACGGCGAGGTCGCCGCCGAGGCGGGCAGCCCCCGCGGCTCGCGCGCCGCCGGGAACGCCCTCGGATCCAACCCGATCCCGATCGTGATCCCCTGCCATCGCGTCCTGCGCAGCGGGGGCCTGCTGGGAGGCTACGGGGGCGGCCCCGAGCGCAAGCGCTGGCTGCTGGAGCTCGAGGGGGCGCTCCAGGCCTAGGCGGCCGGGGTGCCGGCCGGGTTCTCCACGGCGGGCGGCGCCCACTGGGCCTCGGCGGGGTCCCCCGCCGGCATCTCACCGGGCACCGGGATCCCGGGAGTGTCGCGCAGGTACCACTCCGCGTCGAGCGCCGCCTGGCATCCGGATCCGGCAGCGGTGATCGCCTGCCGGTAGGCGTGGTCGACGAGGTCTCCAGCGGCGAAGACCCCGGGCCGGTTGGTGCGTGTGGAGCGTCCCTCGGTGATCACGTAGCCGTTCTCGTCGGTGTCGACCTGTCCGGCGACGAGCTCCGACTGGGGCTCGTGGCCGATGGCGATGAAGCTTCCCGACACGAGCAGGTCGCGCTCCTCGCCGGTCTCGGTGTGGACGAGGATCGCATGGCCCAGCGCCCCCGTCCCGCCGGGCACGAACTCCCGTACCCGGTACGGGGTGAGGAACTCGATGTTCTGCTGCGCCCGGGCACGCTCGAGCATGATCTTCGACGCCCTGAACTCCTCTCGCCGGTGGACGACCGTGACCTTTGAGGCGAACTTCGAGAGGAAGATCGCCTCCTCCATGGCCGAGTCGCCGCCGCCCACGATCAGCGTCGGAGCGTCCCGGAAGAAGGCGGCGTCGCAGGTGGCGCAGTAGCTGACCCCGCGCCCGCCGAGCTCCTCCTCACCGACGACGTCCAGCTTTTTGTGCTCGGCCCCCATCGCCAGGACGACGGTGCGGGCGCGGTGCTCGGTCTCGCCGACCCAGACCCGGTGCACGCCTCCCGGCTCCGAGGCCAGCTCCACGCGATCGGCCTGCTCGGTCAGCAGGCGGGCTCCGAAGCGCTCGGCCTGGTCGCGGAAGCGCTGCATCATCTCCGGGCCCATGATGCCCTCGGGAAAGCCGGGGTAGTTCTCGACGTCCGTGGTCTGCTGCAGCAGCCCGCCCCAGGCGAACCCCTCGATCACCAGCGGGCTGAGGTTCGCCCGGGCGGTGTACAGGGCGGCCGTGTAGCCGGCTGGCCCGCTTCCGACGATGATCACGTTCTCGAGCTCGCTCATCAGGCCTCCAATGCTATGGCCCCGCGCAGGGTGTGTCCCCGGGGGTCACTTTACTTTGTATAGTATAGCGCTCTCGCGGGCGCTACAGCGCGCCGGCCGGAGCGGCCGACTCGGCCTTCTCCCCCCGCGGGGAGTCGGCCGAGGCGGCGCCCTGCTGCTCGCGCCAGCGGGCGACCGTTTTGCGCAGCTGCAGGTAGGCGATGGCCCCGGGGATGGTGGGCAGCCAGAAGGAGATCCCGCGGTAGGAGAGCACCGCGAGGACCGACAGGTTGAAGTCGACCCCGAAGGCGGCGAAGGCCCCGATCATGCCTCCCTCGACGCCGCCGAGGCCGCCGGGCAGGGGAAGCAGGTTCCCCAGCATGCCCACGAAGTAGGCCATCCAGATGACCGTGAAGGGCGGCGGGGACCCGAAGGCGTGGAACATCGCCCACAGCACGCAGATGTCGAACCCCCACCAGGCGAGAGAGCCGAACAGGCCGGGATCGCGCGAGCGGATCAGGCCGATCGCCGTGCGTATCCCGCTGGCGGCGAGGGCGGGGACGGCGATCCCTTTGGCGATCCAGTGGGCGGGCCTCCCCGAGCCCTCCGCCCAGCGCCCGAGCCGCCGCTCGATGTCGCCGGGCAGCAGCGCGACCGCCCCGGCCGCCAGGAAGAGGACGCCGGCGACGATCGCGGGGATGATCGTGATCGCGAAGGAGCCCCCGCCCGGGAACAGGCCGGTGCCCAGGCCGATCCCGTCGATCAGAAGGGAGCCCGCGAAGACGACGTACAGCAGGACCATGAAGGCGACCATGCGGCTGGCCACCAGGCGCGGCTCCATGCCCGAGCGCCGCAGCGCCCAGGCGGTGAGGGCGATCCCTCCCGCCCCCGCGGCGGCGAACAGACGGGTCGCGACCAGGCCGGCCATCGTGATCTGGTAGCTCACCTTCCAGCCGATGCGCCCGTGGCCGCGGATGAACACCGCGCGAAACAGGAGGACGTACCCCGCGAAGGAGAGCAGCTCGAAGACCACGCCCACGGCGATCCACCACGTGTCCCCGCTCTCGATGCGGTGAAGGGTCGTGCCGACCCCGGCGAGCTTCGGCAGCACGAAGTAGAGGAAGGCGATGCCGGACAGGACGAACAGGACGAAGGCGAACACCTGCCGCCGTGTGAGCCGCACACGCGGCATCTCCTCCTCGGCGGCCCTCGCCGACGCCAGGAGCCTGCTCTCGTCCTCCATGTCCCCCCCGCCTACTTCCTCCCGAGCCATCTCGTCCGTGGTCATCCTCGCTCTCAGGTCGGCTGGTGTGCGATCCCCTCCAGCGCCGCCACCGCTCGGCCGATGCGGCCGATCGCCGGACCCGCGCGGGGGCCCAACCTTCGAACTACCCCGGTCAGGGCCGCACCCGCCAGCAGGTCCACGACATAGTGCTCGCCCAGGTAGACGAGGGCGAAGCCCAGGGTCGCCGAGTAGGCGATGCCGAGAGCGCCCGCAAGCGGGCCGACCTCGGCCAGAAGCATGGCGGCCATCAGGGATGTCGCGAAGTGCAAAGAGGGCATCGCAGCGAAGGGATTGCCTCCGAACACACTGTAGAGAGAGCCCCAGCCGTCACGCCAGAAGTGCTCCCCGTACTCGACCATCATCCGCCGCACCGCCGGGGGCGCCGCCGTCTCCTCTCCCGCCATCTCGGCCGCGTACCAGGGCGGGGCGGTGGGCACCAGCCAGTACACGCTGGCGCCGATGTCGAAGACGGCGTAGGTCATCACGGCCGCCCGCGGGAAGCCGTCGGGACGGCGCATGAGTATGTACAGGAGGGAGCCGTGGGGCACCATGAACCAGCTCCAATGAGCCCACACGAGGACCCGGTCCAAGGCTCGCCATTCGGGGCCGTCGATCCCGCTGCGGGAGAGGACGCGCTGCAGGCGCGCGCTGGGAAGCTCCCCCAGTCCGAGGATCCGGTCGGCGACGATCGGGTAGCGGATGTGCACCCGCGCCCGCTGGGCCTCGGGGTCGTCGTGGGGATACTTGTAGGCGGCCACGTAGGCCCACATCTGCAGGGCGCAGGCGGCCACGTCGCGCCCGCGTGACCTGGGCAGGGCGACGCACAGGCCCAGGGGGGCGCCGAAGGCGACGGTCTGCACGACCAGCGGGGGGGCGCTCAGGCGCTTGCGCAGCAGCGGTGCCGCGACCCCCGCCGCGACCATGCCCCAGGCGGTTGCTCTGATCGCCCTGGACAGCCGCACTGCGGGCGGAGTATATGGAGGCGCCGGAACGCCCCGCCCCGCGGGACGCCTACTCGCCCGCCGGGGCCATCGCCGTCCGGGCGGCGGCCTGCACGAGGGCGGCCACGACGGGGCTGGCCTCGTCGACCTCGGGGTGCCACTGCACCCCCAGCACGAACCGGCGGTCGGGCAGCTCGATCGCCTCGGTGAGGTCGTCCAGGACGGACACCCCGCTGACGGTCAGGCCCTCTCCGAGGCGGTCGACCCCCTGGTGATGGTGGGACTTGGTCGGGTGCCGGGCCTCTCCGGCCGCGGCGGCTGCCAGGGAGCCCTCGCTGAGCAGCACGTCGTGGTCGGCCCCGTCGAATGATCCGACCACCCGCCGGTGCTCGTGGTGGCCGTAGTGCTCGGGCAGATGCTGCAGCAGGGTGCCCCCGCAGGCGACGTTGATCAGCTGCATGCCGCGGCAGATCCCGAGCACGGGCAGGTCCCGCTCGATCGCCGCCCTGGCCAGGGCGATCTCGAAGGCGTCCCTGGCCGGAACCGTGTCCGCCGTCTCCGGGTGATGCGCCTCACCGTAGGAGGCCGGGTCTATGTCAGCCCCTCCGGCCAGTATCAGCCCATCCACGAGGTCGAGGACCTGATCGGGCTCCTCGACCAGGGCGCCGTCGGGGGGAAGCATCACGGCAAGGCCGCCCGCCCGCTGGACGGCCTCCACGTAACTGAAGGGCAGCAGGGCCGCCTGCTGGTCCCAGACGCTCCAGCGCGCTCGCTCCAGAGCGGTGCAGATGCCGATGATGGGACGTCGCATGCCCTACACCATAGGATCAAGCCTCGCCGGACGGGCCCTGCCGGCGCATCGAGGGCCGCCCGTGAGGCGATCGTGCGATGAGAGGAGCGCCATGAGCGTGTCGGACATGCAGCTTGAGACGGTCAACATGCGGGTGCGGGAAGGGGCGGCCACGATCGAGCTGAACCGGCCCCAGGCGCTGAACGCCTGGAATGCCCAGCTCGGAGCCGACCTGCTCGCCGCGGTCGTGGGGGCGGGCGACCGCGAGGACGTGCGCGCAGTGGTCGTCACCGGGGCCGGTCGCGCCTTCTCCTCCGGAGCCGACCTCAAGGACATGAGCGGGGAGATGACTCCCGAAGGACGCCCGGACGTCTACAAGACGCTGACCGAGCGCTACCACCCGATCATGAAGGCCATCCGCGAGATGCCCAAGCCCGTGATCGCCGCCGTCAACGGCCCGGCCGTGGGCATCGGCTGCTCCCTGGCGCTCTGCTGCGACCTGATCCTGGCCGGCGAGAGCGCCTACTTCCTGCTCGCCTTCGTGAACATCGGCCTGGTGCCCGACGGGGGCTCCTCGCTGTTCGTGCCCACCCGCGTCGGCATGGCCCGGGCGACCGAGATGGCGATGCTCGGCGAACGGCTGCCGGCGGCGCGGGCGCTGGACTGGGGTCTGATCAACAGGGTCCTGCCGGACGGGGATCTGCTCGACGCGGCCGCCGAGCTGGCCGCCCGCATGGCGAGCGGACCGACCCGCTCCTACGCGGGCAGTAAGCGCCAGCTGAACAACTGGCTGTACTCCCGCATTGACGAGCAGCTCGAGCTCGAGGCCCAGATCCAGCGCGAGATGTCCGGCAGCGCGGACTTTCTCGAGGGGGCGATGGCCTTCGTCGAGAAGCGCCCGCCCCGCTTCTCCGGACGCTAGGCGGCTCGTGGCAATGGTCATCAAGCGCCTCCCGCCCGGGGCTGAATAGAATCCCGCGCGCCTTGGGCCACATCATCCCCTCAACCCTCGCCTTCTTCACCCCGCAGTCGGGCGGCTCGCCGAACGCGAACCAGATCGACAGCCTGTACAAGATCACCCTCTACATCGCGCTGGTGATCTTCGTGGCGGTGGAGGGAGGCCTCCTGTACGCCCTGCTCCGGTTCCGCGCGCGCAAGGGGGCGGTGCCCGCCCAGATCCGCGGGAACACCCGCCTCGAGGTCGGCTGGACGGCCGCCGCAGCGGTGATCCTGGTCGCGCTCGCCGTGGTCACCTTCGCCAAGCTCTCCTCGATCCAGAATCCCCCCAACTCCGGTCCGGAAGGCGATCAGCTGGCAGCCAACGGGAGCAGGCTCTACGCCAGCGCCGAGCGCAAGCTGCCCGCGAACGGGAAATCGCTGAACATCCAGGTCATCGGCCGCCAGTACATCTGGCAGTTCGTCTACCCGGGGGCCGACGAACCGGACGGGCTCGGGGCGCCGTACTCCTACCAGGAGATGGTGGTGCCGACGAACACCACGGTGACCCTCGACATCGTCTCCTCCGACGTGGTGCACTCCTGGTGGATCCCCGAACTCGGCGGCAAGTTCCAGGCGGTTCCGGGCTACCACAACTACACCTGGTTCAAGATCACCAAGCCGGGCATCTACAGGGGCCAGTGCGCCTTCCTGTGCGGCCGCGGCCATGCCCGCATGATCGCCACCGTTAAGGCCGTCCCGCCGGCGCAGTTCGACGCCTGGCTGGCCTACCAGAAGCAGGAGATCGCCGAAGCGAACGCCCAGGCGAAGGTTGCGCGGGCGAAGCTCGGCGCACAGACGGGCGCTGGACAGGTAGAAAACCCCTAGACAGGAAGTTCGAGGAGAGACCGCTCACAGATGGCCACCTATGCAGCCCCGATACCCCAGCTGAGCGCCCACGCGGTCGAGCGCGAGGCCCGCGGCTGGACGAGCTGGATCACCACCACCGATCACAAGCGGATCGGGATCATGTACATCGTCACGACCTTCGTGTTCTTCTGCCTGGGCGGCGTCGAGGCGCTGATGATGCGCCTGCAGCTGGGAGCCCCCAACAACACGCTGGTCTCCCCCACCGTCTACAACCAGCTCTTCACGATGCACGGGACGACGATGGTGTTCCTGTTCGTCGTGCCGATGATGGCCGGCCTGGCCAACTACTTCATCCCCCTCATGATCGGGGCGCGGGACATGGCCTACCCCCGCCTGAACGCACTCTCCTACTGGCTCCTGCTGGCGGGAGGGATCGTCTTCTACGCGTCCCTGTTCTGGAACCCGCCGGAAGCCGGCTGGACGAGCGTGGTGCCGCTGGCGAGCTCCAACTTCGCCCCCAGCGGCGGCCAGGACGCCTGGATCTACCTGGCCCACCTGACCGGTCTCTCCTCGATCCTGAGCGCGATCAACTTCTACGCCACGATCGCCAACATGCGGGCCCGGGGCATGAGCTGGGGACGCCTGCCGCTGTTCGTCTGGACCATCCTCACCTACTCGGTCCTGATCATCTTCGCGATGCCGGTGATCGCGGCGGCGGTCACGATGCTGCTCACCGACCGCCACTTCGGGACCCACTTCTTCGATCCCGCCAACGGCGGCTCAGCCGTGCTCTGGCAGCACCTGTTCTGGTTCTTCGGGCACCCCGAGGTCTACATCATGGTCCTGCCCGGCTTCGGCGTGATCTCCGAGATCCTGCCCGTGTTCGCGCGCAAGCCGATCTTCGGCTACAAGGCGATCGCGGCCTCGACCGTGGCGATCGCCTTCCTGGGCTTCTCTGACCTGGGCCCACCACATGTTCACGGCCCCGATCCCGGAGGCGATCCTCGTCTTCGTCATGCTCAGCTCCTACCTGATCGCGGTTCCGACCGGGGTCAAGGTCCTCAACTGGATCGCGACCCTGTGGCGGGGGACGGTCGAATTCAAGACCCCCCTGCTGTTCTGCGCGGGGGCGATCGCGATCTTCCTGATCGGGGGTCTGTCCGGGGTCTTCCTGGCCACCTTCCCGATCGACTGGCAGGTCAACGAAACCTACTTCGTGGTCGCCCACCTGCATTTCGTCCTGATGGGCGGCGCCGTCTTCGCGATCTTCGGGGCCATCTACTACTGGTTCCCCAAGATGACGGGGAGGATGCTCGGGGAAGGCCTCGGCCGCCTGAGCTGCGCCCTCATGTTCATCGGCGTGCTCTGCACCTTCCTGATCCAGCACGTCATAGGGCTTGACGGGATGCCCCGTCGAGTCTATGAGTATGAAAACGTCGGCAACCTCGGCCTCTACAACGTGATCTCGACAGTGGGCTCCTTCATCCTCGCCGCGGGCGTCCTGGCCACCGTGGTGAACGTCGCCCGCAGCCTGAAGGTCGGGGTGATCGCCGGGCCCGACCCCTGGAAGGCCAACACGTTGGAGTGGTACACGACATCGCCGCCGCCGGCCAACAACTTCGACGTGCTCCCGCTGGTGAGGTCCTCCGAGCCGATGAAGGACGTCCGCCGCGAGGTGGAGCGGCGCAGCGGCGGGGCGAGGGTCGCCGGCGAGGCCACCGTGCCCGCCGGTGCGACCCAGGTGGGGGTCTAGGTTGAGCCTCGCCCCTCAGCCGGGGGCCGCGGGAGCGCTGCAGGCGCCCCGCCTCGGCCTGGCTCCGCGTACCCGGCAGGTGGTCGCCGACTACGTCGAGATGACCAAGCCGAAGGTCCAGTCGCTGCTGCTGCTGACGACCATCGCCACGATGTACGTGGCCGGGGACCCCTCCCCGCTGCTGGTCGCCCTCACCTGCCTGGGTGGGTACCTGTCCGCCGGCGGGGCCGGGGCGGTCAACCACTGGTTCGACAGGGACATCGACGGGCTCATGTCCCGCACGGCCAACCGCCCGATCCCCGCCGGGCGGGTCTCTCCCAGGGCCGCCCTGCTTTACGGGTGCACGCTGGCAGCGCTGTCGGTACTCGAGCTCTCCCTCGCCGTCAACCCCCTGGCCGCGGGCCTCTCCTTCGGGGGCTTTCTGGGGTATGTCCTGGTCTACACCGTCTGGCTGAAGCGCCGCACACCCCAGAACATCGTCATCGGGGGCGCCGCCGGTGCCGTGCCGCCGCTGGTGGGCTGGGCCGCGGTGACGGGGTCGGTCAGCGGCACCGCCGTGATCCTCTTCTTCATCGTGTTCTTCTGGACGCCGCCGCACTTCTGGGCCCTCTCGCTGCTGATGAAGGACGAGTACCGCAAGGTCGGCATCCCGATGCTCCCGGTCGTGCGGGGGGAGGAGGAGACCCGCAGGCAGATCCTGCTCTACGCCGTGCTCCTCTACGCCGTGACCCAGCTTCCCTTCTGCGCGGGCGGCTTCGGGCTGATCTACCTGGGGGCTTCGCTGGCCCTGGGCCTCGGCTTCATCGCCGGCGCGGTGCGCCTGCAGCGGCGCGCCGACCGGCGCTCGGCGCTGCGGCTGTACCTCTTCTCGCTGGCCTATCTGGCGCTGCTGTTCTGCGCGATGGTGGCCGATGCGCATCTCTAGGCCAGCACGCCGCTCGAGCGCGGCCGTGACGGTCCCAGGAGGTATCCTTCTCCGCCCATGATGACTCGACGCCTGGCACGCAAGAATGTCCGCACCGGCTTCATCGTCGCCGCGATCTGCATGTTCATGTTCGGCATCACCTTCGTGGTGGCAGCCGTCTACGTCTCATGACCCCCCTCGAGCCAGACGTCCCGCCGGCCGGCGAAGACATCCACCTCCCCGGGCCGAGCATCCTCCCGGTGCTGACCGCGCTCGGGGTCACGCTCCTGCTGGTGGGCCTCACGACCTTCTTCGAGCTGAGCGTGATCGGCGGTCTGCTGACGCTCGGCTGCGTGGTGCGCTGGATCAAAGACACCCGCCGGGAAGTCGACGAGCTGCCGCTCGGCGACGATCGTTAGCTCTCGCCACGCTGTGGGCCGGCGCGCCGGGGCTGGCCGCGTCGCGCAGTGGACCTCGGGGAGCGAGCACCGGAGCGATGCTGGCCACACAGGCCGTTAGCGCCGTGGTGGCCGCAGAGCTCGGCGTCGTCGGCGCCAGGCGGGCGCGGCGCAGCGCCATCGCGAGCCGAGGCGCGTGAGGCTCCTCCGGCGCAGGCGGCCAGGGCGGGGTCGGTCTCCGTGGAGCGCCGGGCGCGGCCCCTCAGCCGCGCCCGGCCGCTGTGGTGAGGGTGTGCCCGCCCCCCGGCAGGCACACCGCCCCTCTCACCCCACGGCCACCCGGGCTGGCACCGGACAGATCGCACCGTCCTCGGTCCAGCAGCGCACGATGTCGCGGACCGAGATGATGCCGACGGTCTCTCCCCCGTCGAGGACGATCAGATGGCGGAAGCGGCCTCGCACCATGGCCGCGGCGGCCTCCTCCAGGGACCAGTCGGGGGAGGCGAAGACGACGTCGCGGGTCAGGTGGTCGGCCACCAGCTCGCTGTCAGGATCCTGACCCACTCCCACGGATACGAGCAGGTCGCGCTCGGTGATGATGCCCGGACCGGCGCCGTCCGGGTCCATGACCACCGCCGCTCCCACCGCCCGCTCGGACATCAGGCGCGCCACGGCCCGCATCGTGTGCCCGGGTCCCACCGTCAGCACCGTCCCGCTCATGCCCTCGCGTACCTGCATCCGGCTACCGCCCCTCTAGCTGTCTTCCGATGACCCGCATCGTCCTCTCCTTACCCTTGCCATACGGCGGAGAACCGCTTGCAACTATTGCCTCAATCTATCGCGCCGGTGGCCCTTCGTCAAGGTCGAAGCCCGTCCGGGGACGTAGGCATTAGGATCACGCTCCCGATGGAGAGGAAGCCAGCACAGAGCCGTCCCTGCGACCCCGGAGCCGACCGCCGTGCCTAGGGTCCGCCGTCCGCTGCTGGTGGCTGTCGTCGCCGCCCTGATCGCGGTGGCGATCGGCATCGCCCTGAGCTTCGTCATCCACTGGTTCCCCGCCCAGGCGTCCACACAGGCCAAGAACACCGACCGCCTCTACCACGTCCTCGTGATCGCCTCGATCCCGATCTTCGTGCTCGTGACGACGGTCGTCCTCTACTCCGTCTGGCAGTTCCGGATGAAGCCCGGGGAGGAGCTCAAGGACGGCCCGCCGATCCACGGCAACACCCGCCTGGAGGTCTTCTGGACGGCCATCCCGACGGTGCTGCTGCTCGGTCTCGTCGGGTACTCCTTCGCGGTCCTGCGCGACAACGAGAAAACGCCCGCGAGGGAGATCCAGATCGGGGTCACTGCCCAGCAGTTCGCCTGGTCCTACCAGTACCCGCCCTCGATCACCGGGGGAGCCCCCCTGAACAGCGACCAGCTGTACGTGCCCAAGGGCGAGTCGGTCAAGTTCAACCTGCACACCAAGGACGTGATCCACGCCTTCTGGATCCCCGCCTTCCGCATCCAGGAGGACGTCGTCCCGGGGATCACAACCCACTGGCGGGCCACCCCGGACCGCCTCGGGACCTACCCGATCGTGTGCAACCTGCTGTGCGGGCTGGGCCATTCCCTGATGCGCTCGCGGATCCACGTGGTGACCCACAGCCAGTTCGAAGCGTGGATCCACAGCCAGATGAGCACCACCTCGAGCTCGACGACGGCCGGAGGCTCGGCGGGATAATGTCCGGGACCTCGATGACCTGCGAACGGATGACAGGCTGATGGCCGCGAGGCTCAAAGCTCCGGGGCTCTACCGGGCCGCCGTCGGACTCCTGCTCGGGATCCTTCTCGCGGCACTCCTGACGTGGGTGATCCGCATGGCCACCGGCCACGAGACCTTCCACCACTACCTCTCGGCCGACGCGATCCTCAGCGTGGCCCTGATCGCGGGACCGTTCGGATTCCTGCTCGGGCTCGGCGGCTTCGACTACTGGTTCTACTGGGCCGCCGGCAAGCGGACCCGTCCCGAGGACCACTCGGGCCACGGGGCCTACACGTGGAAGGACTACTTCCGCATCAACACCGATCACAAGGTGATCGGCATCCAGTACACGGTCAACTCCTTCTTCTTCCTGCTCGTGGGCGGGCTGATCGCGATGCTGATGAGGGCGCAGCTGGCCCAGCCGGGGTCCCACTTCGTCGACGCCAACACCTTCAACGGCCTCTTCTCCGTCCACGCCTCGCTGCTGATCTTCCTCTTCATCATCCCGGTCTTCGCGGGCCTCGGGAACTTCGTGATCCCGCTCATGATCGGGGCCCCCGACATGGCCTTCCCGCGGCTGAACGCCCTCTCCTTCTGGCTGCTCCCGGTGGCCGGCCTGATGATGCTCGGCAGCTTCTTCGCCCCCGGCGGGGCCTTCGCGGACGGTTGGACCGCCTACGCGCCTCTGTCCGACAACGCGCCGATCGGCCAGACCTTCTTCTCCGTGGCCGTCCAGTTCGCGGGGGCCTCCTCGATCATGACGGCGCTGAACTTCCTGGTCACGATCATCACCATGCGGGCGCCGGGGATGAGCTTCTTCCGGATGCCCCTGCTGGTGTGGGCGAACTTCGCGACCTCCCTGCTGGTCGTGATCGCAACCCCCTTCATCGCCGCCTCCCAGTTCTTCATCCTGCTCGACCGGGGGCTCGGCTTCAACTTCTTCAACGCGGGCAAGGGAGGGGACGTGCTGATGTATCAGCACGTCTTCTGGTTCTACTCCCACCCGGCCGTCTACATCATGATGCTCCCGGGCTTCGGGATCATCAGCGAGATCATCGCGGTCAAGTCGCGCAAGCCGATCTTCGGCTACCGCATGATGGCCTTCTCCCTGCTGGCGATCGTCGGCCTCGGCTTCACCGTCTGGGCCCACCACATGTTCACCTCTGGGATGGCGGCCTGGATCAGGATCCCGATGGCCATCACCACGGCGATCATCGCCGTTCCCACGGGGATCAAGATCTTCTCCTGGCTGGCGACCCTGTGGCGGGGGGTGCTGCGCCTCGACACCCCGATGCTGTTCGCCCTCGGCTTCCTGACCACGTTCACCCTCGGAGGGATCAGCGGGGTGATGCTGGCGATGATCCCCTTCGACATCCACGTCAGCGCCACCTACTTCATCGTGGCCCACATCCATTACGTGCTCTTCGGAGGCTCGCTGATGACGATCTTCGGGGGCGTGTACTACTGGTTCCCGAAGATGACAGGGCGCATGTTCGACGAGCGCCTGGGCAAATGGCACTTCTGGAGCACCTTCATCTTCTTCAACCTCACCTTCGCCCCCATGCACGTCCTGGGGCTGCAGGGCATGCCGAGGCGGGTCTCCACCTACGCCACCCAGTTCTCGGACCTCAACCTGATGATCTCGATCGCGAGCTTCGGGCTCGGGCTGAGCACGCTCATCTTCGTCTACAACGTGGTCACCAGCTGGCGTGGCGGGCCCGTGGCGGTCTCCAACCCCTGGCGCGGCCTCACCCTCGAGTGGCACGTCTCCTCGCCGCCGCCGGTGTTCAACTTCGACCAGGTCCCGACCGTGGTCGGTGGTCCATACGAGTACGGCGTGCCGGGTGCCGTGCACGGCATCTTCGCCCCCGCTCCGGCGGCGGCGGGAGCCGGTGGCATAGCCCGGGCGCCGAGCGAATGAGGAGGGCGTGGCCATGAAGGAGATCCTGGTTGTTGCGAGCCGGACCCTGGGCGGGGCGAAGCTGATGGAGGCCGTGCGGACGCGGGCGGCGCAGGGTGACGTGCGCTTCCGGCTGATCGTGCCCCAGAGCGACCCGTCGGCAGGGCTCGTGATCTATGACGAGGCGGTCCGCGAATCGGCCCAGGTGCGGGTGGACCTTGCCCTGTCTGCGGTGGCCGCCGAGGGGATCGAGGCGACGGGGGAGGTCGGAGACCCCGACCCCTTCCTGGCGACCATGGACGCCGTGGCCGCCCACCGCCCGGACGAGATCATCGTCTCGACCCATCCCGCCATCCACTCCGGCTGGCTTCGCCGCGACCTCGTCGAGCGCATCCGCAACGCCTCGGGCCTGCCCGTCGAGCACGTGGTGGTGGATCTCGAGAGCGAGGGCCTGCCCTTCAAGGTGACCCTCGTCATCGCCAACAAGACCTCCAGCGGGGAGGAGCTGATGGAGCACCTCCGCGGCATGGCCGCCGAGGGCACCCCGCGAATGTTCATCGCCGTCGTGCCGCAGGTCGACGGAAGCGGTCACGCGCCACGTGAGGCCAGGGCCCGCCTGGCCAGCATGCTCGATCGCCTCAGCGAGGCGGGACTGCTCAGCTCCGGCATGATCGGGGACCCGGACCCCTACACCGCGGCGATGAACGCCCTCGAGCTGTTCCGAGTGGACGACGTGGTGATCTCCACCCTGCCCGGGGAGCGCTCGGGCTGGCTGCGTTCGAACCTGATCGAGCGGGTCCAGGGGGCCACCTCGGCGAAGGTCGAGCACGTGGTGGTCGACCCCCAGGCAACCCCGACCCCGGCCCCGGCCGCCTAGGCATCCAGATGGAGGCAGCCAGCATCCCCCACGCTCACGAGCACCACGGTCCGCCGCCGGCGAACCGTAGTTCGCGGGTCGAGTCCCAGCTGCTGGGGATGCTGCTTTTCATCGTCTCCGAGGTGATGGTCTTCGGGGCCTTCTTCACGGCCTACTTCTTCATCCGCGTCGCCCAGGGGGACCCCTGGCCGGCCCCCGGAACGCACCTTCCCGTGGAAGTGGCGGGGGTCAACACCGCGATCCTGGTCTCCTCCTCCTTCACCATCCACTGGGCCCAGACGTCGATCAGGAACGGCAACCGGTTCGGGCTGAAGGCGGGCATCCTCACAACCTTCCTGCTCGGCTGCACCTTCCTCTTCATCCAGATCAACGAGTACGCCAACATCGGCTTCGCGCCTCAGGACGGCGCGCAGCAGACCATCTTCTACTCGCTCACGGGTCTGCACGGAGCCCACGTCTTCATCGGCCTGCTGCTCCTGCTCTTCGTGACGATCCGCTCCTTCCGCGGCCACTACTCTCCGGAGGAGCATCGCGGGGTCGAGGTGCCGGGGATCTACTGGCACTTCGTCGACGTCATGTGGCTGGTCGTCTACACGACCGTCTACATCATCTAGGGGTCCTCCCCCGCGATCATGCTGAACCCCCTGCGCTCCGAGGAGGAGGCTTTCCGCTTCCTGCTCTACGCGATCGCAGTGATCGCCACGATCGCGGTTCTCGTGGTAGTCCTGCGGGCCTTGCTCTAGAGAGCCGCCCAGCAGCGTCCACGCGGGCCCTGGGGCCGTGGACCAAACGAGGCAGGACGTACCCATCCGGTGCACAGGCTGGGAGCGTGGCGTGCTAAGCACGCACCCCTGCGGGGCACACCCCTCTGGGGCGCAGGCAAGCGAGCGACCGAGGACGCAGCCTCGCGCCGGTCCACGGCCCCAGGGGGGTTACTTGACGGTGAGGGTGCCGTACATCCCCGCCGCGCGGTGGCCGGGGGCCTGGCAGAAGAACGTGTAGGTGCCGGGCTTGAGGTTGACGCTGACCGTGGCGGTTCCCTTGGTTGTGAAACTGCTCGCCCCGACCACGCTGCCCTTGGGGGTGGCTCCGCCTTCGCCGGTTTCGATGGCGATGTTGTGGGACACGCCTGAGGTGTTCGGCATTTCGATTGTCAAGGGCCCGGGTTTCGCGGAGGCCTTGTTGGTCGTGTATGCGAGCTGTCCGGACGGGCTGGCCGGGACCTGAAGCCTGCCGCCCTTCTCCACCGCCGGCTTGCCCGCGCCGGGCGCCTGGACGGCCGTGGCGAGCAGCCCGCTGTCCTTGCCGGGCCTGTCCACCGCCTGGGAGACGTAGGCGGCGATGTTGCGCAGGGTGCTCCCTCCGGCCAGGTCTTTCGGCATCGCCCCTTCGGGGTTCGGGTTGAGCACCTGTCCTTCGACGACGCCCCGCACGGTGCTGCGCTCCAGCCCTTCGGCGATGCTGGCCCGGAAGGCTTCGTCGAGGTTCGGTCCTACGATGCCCTTGGTTTCGGCCCGGCCGAGCACGTGGCAGGAGCCGCACTTGGCCACGAAGGCCTGCTTGCCCGCGATCAGGTTGGCGTTGTCGGCCCCCTTGACCGAGCAGCCCGCGGTGACCAGGGCGAGGACGGGCAGGGCCGCGACCGCCGCCGGACGGGCTATGCGGCGGACTGCGCCGGGCTCTTTTCGGGGCCTGAAGGTCATGAGCGGGCGGAACACTATCCGAAGGGGCGGGTGCCTCGCCGGGCCGCCGGACGCCTCCAGGACGCCGCCTTCACGGTCTGGGCAGGCCCTCCAGGTCCCCCCGGGCCGCGGCGATCACGCCGCGGGCCACCCCCTGCCAGGACCAGCGCTCGCGGACGGTGGCCACGAGACCCGACCGGGTCCGCTCGCGCAGCGAGGGGCCGGCCTGCAGCCAGCCCACCACGTCCTCGGCGAGAGCCCTCACCGCGTGATCGTCGACCGGGAAGGAGAGCCATGAGGCGGCCTGCTGGGGCACCGACTCCGCGAGGGCAGCGGTGACCTCGGCCAGCCCGGAGTGGGCGGCGCATACGGGCAGGGCGCCGCAGGCGGCGGCCTCGGCGGCGACCATGCCGAAGGCCTCGGGAAACGTGCTGGGGGCCACCAGGGCGAGGCAGGCGGGGAGCAGGTCGGCGAGCTCCTCGTGATCGAGGCGGCCTGTCCAGCACGACCTTCTCGCCGAGGAAGCGGGCGGCCCGCTGGTAGCGGTCGAGCTCCTCCCCCCGCAGGCTTTCCAGGAAGGCGAGCAGATGGACGAGGGGCCGTTCGGGAGCCCCCTCCCCCTCCAGGGAGCGACCGGAGCGGGCGATGCCCTTCGCCCGCTCCATGTCTCCCGCCTGCAGGGCCGCCAGCAGCTCCTCCACGCCGGCCCGGTAGGACCCGAAGCCGACCACCACCAGCCGTGCCTTCGGCACCTGCTCGAGCACCAGCGGCCAGCTGGCCAGCAGCAGGTCGATCCCCTTGCTGACGATCAGCTTGCCGACGAAGGCGACGAGGGCGTCCCCCTCGGGGTCCAGGCGCTGCAGGGCGCCCGCTGCGGCGGCCTCGTCGCGGGCGAAGGCGCTGGGGTCGTCCTCTCCCCGTCCGGGCGCCTGCGCTGCCAGGCGGGCCGCCAGGTCGCGCACCCCGGCGGCGGCCTGGGCGGGCTCGCGGGGGGCGAAGCGGGCGACGTCGACCCCAGGGGGGCCGAGCCGGGTGCGCTGCACGATCTCCGGGTCACCGAGCAGCCCCCACAGGCTCTCGGCGGTGTGCCGGGAGCCGACGAGGATCGTGCGGGCACGGGCCAGGCCCTCCCGGGCGGGGGCCAGGAAGCGCTCCGGGTGCGGCTTGACCGTGTACTCGAGGGCGCTGCCGTGCACCTTCACGGCGTAGGGCACCTCCTCCCCGAGCCCGCGGGCGAGGATCACGGGGCCCATGACCAGGTGGTTGGCGAGGGCCGCCTCGGGGCGGACGCGCTCTGAGACCTCCCGCACGGCCTCGACGTTCGCCTGCAGGTAGGCAGCGATCTGCTCGTCGTCGCATTCGGCGAAGGTGCGCGCCTGCAGACCCTCGTAGCGGTCGGCCACGTAGACGGGGAGCAGCGTCCCGATGTTGGGCCGGTAGACCGTGCAGCCGCCCTCCGTCGGGGATCCCAGCGACCTGACGGTGAGGCTGCCCGAGTCCCAGTCCCCGGCCGCGGTCACGAACGCGTGGCGCTCCGGGTGGCGCTCCTGGCAGAGCAGGTGGACCTCGTGGCCGAGCCCCACCAGGGCCTCGGCGAGGCGGGCGTTGTAGACGTTGGAGCCGGTGCCTCCGAGCAGATAGCCGTGGAAGATCAGGATGCGCACGGACGGCCAGCCTACCCTGGGGGACCGCCGGCCCCGGGGGGCGGCACGCCCGCCCGGGGCGATCCGCCCGCCACCGGCTCAGGTAGAGTCTCGGTAGTGCAGACCTCACAGCGATACCGCCTGCGAAACCCCGCCACGGGCCGGGAGACCATCATCGAGGCAGAGCCGGGAGAGATCTACCGCGACAGGGAGACCGGGGACGTCCTCGAAGTCGTCGGCATGGTCCTGCCGCTGGCCCCGTCCGCCTCGCACCTGCCCTGGACCGTGGAGAATCTCCGCTTCTGCCCCTGGTGCGACCAGCTCGCACAGAAGGACCTCAACGACTGCCCCACCTGCGGCCGGCGCATGGGGCCTCCGGCACCGCCCCGCTGAGCCGTGGTCGCCAGGACGCGCATAGCGCTCGCCGCATGCCTGGTGCTGCTCGCCGGCCTGACCCTGGGCGCCTGCGGCAGCAGCAGCGTCTCTGACGCCACCCCCAAGAGCACCCCCGACCTGATCCCGCCCAACGACACGAGCGCCGAAAAGGCCGCCGCGCAGACGACCTCGACCTCGACCTCGACCACCAGCAAAAAAACCTCCACGACCGGGGAAGGCTCCTCGGAATCCGAAGAAGGCGAAAAAGGCTCGGAAGGCTCCGGGGGGACCGCCAGCGAAGAAACCGCAGCCGGCGGATCTCCGGCCGGTGAAGGGGAAGCCACCAAAGAAACCAGCAAAGGCGGCGGGGAATCCGCCGGTGGCGGATCGAGCCCCACGGGCGGGGCGAGCGCCCCCTAACGCTCCGGGAGGGCCCCTACGGGGTGGAGATCAGCGTGGCGCTGTAGGTGAGCCGCGCGGTCTGGTACAGGCAGTAGTACTGGACCGGCGCCCCGATCTGGGTGTGGGTGGTCTGGGCGCTGGTGCTGGTGCACTGCTTGCGCGGCCGGCTGGCACGCCAGGAGGTGTCGTTGCCGAAGCCCAGGGCCAGGGCCGGCGCCCAGGTGGGCACGGTGAGGGCCACCACGTCTCCCTTTTTGACCGGGATGGTCGTTTCGAGGGGGAACTGGGCCGATTTGCCGAAGTAGGGCTGCAGCTTGACGGTCGGGCTCTGCGCCACCAGCTTGTAGGTCAGGTTGGGTTTCTTCTGGGCCCTGAGAACCGCGATGCCGGCTTCTGAGACGCCGCCCTCGTTGGCGTTGAAGAACTTGATCTGGGTGGCGTTGGGCTTGCCGAGGGTGATCGTCCAGGCCACGATGGTCCCGCTGCGGGGGACCGAGAGCGGGTTGGAGACCTTTCCGATCCTGACCTGGAAGCCCGTCGTGCGGCTGACCGCCAGGCAGGGGGTGGCTGGGCAACTGGGAACGGTCGCAGGCGAGGTGGTCCCGATGACGCCGACTTCCGCAAGGGTCGCCGGGGCGACCGCGGGCGCGGCGAGGGCGAGCGCGAGGGCGGCGCTCCCGACGATGGCAAGGTATATCCGTCTCATGTCTCCCATTCAACACGGCCGCGTGCCGGATGTAGCGGTTTGACTATTTCGCTACCGTCCGGCCAGTTCCTGCGCGGCGGCGGCGATCGCCTCCGGATCCCCCTCGGTTGGCACCCAGGGCAGCCGCAGGGGGTCCTCGGCATAGCGGGGGATCACGTGGATGTGGAAATGAAAGACGCTCTGCCAGGCGGTCCCCCCGCAGGAGTTCAGGAGGTTGACCCCGTCCGCGTCCAGCCGCTCTTTCATCCTCCCCGCCAGGCGACGGGCGGCGATGACCGTCGCCTGCAGGTCCTCCTCCGAGACCTCCAGGAGGTCGCGCGAGTGGGCCCGGGGGACCACGAGGGCGTGCCCGCGTGTGGCGGGCGCGATGTCCATGAAGGAGATCGTCCGCTCGTCCTCGTCGACGATCGTCGCCGGCAGCTCGCCCGCGACGATCCTGCAGAAGATGCAGTCGGGATCGGCCATCGGGAGATCCTATGCCAAGCGCCCACCCGGCCTGGGCGGGGTCGCTCAGACGCCCTCGAGCACCGACCGGGCGTGGGCCAGGGCCTGGGCGCGATCGCGGATCTCCCCGGCGTACTGCGCCTCGCTCAGCTCCTCCAGCAGCCTCCCCAGCTGGGGCCCGGCGGGGATGCCCAGCTCGCGGGCGAGCTCGTCGCCGCGCAGCAGGGGTCGCGGCGGTCCGTCCTGTCGCCAGCGCAGTGCCTCACCGACCATTTCCGCGGCGAGGCCCATGTGTGCTTCGATCGACTCCCGGGAGCGATCCCCCCGGGTGGCCAGCCGGTCGGCGATGGAGAGCAGGGTCACGTCCACCTCGACCGGTGAGCAGTCCCGCATGTAGGCGTAGACGGTCCGGGCGGCCAGCGGCTGGGGCTCGTGGACGAGGAACCCGAGCCGCAGATGGTGACGTACGAGACCGGCTACGTGGGCGGTTAGCCGCTCGCTCGCCCGCAGGCGCGTGAGGACCTCCCGGGCCAGCTCGGCGCCCCGCACGTCGTGTCCGAGGAAGGTGACCCGCCCGTCTGCAGGGCGCACCTCGCGGGTGGCGGGCTTGGCGGCGTCGTGAAGGAGGGCCCCCCAGCGAAGCGCCTGCCCGCGGGTCAGCTCGTCCGCCAACGGCTCGGCAAGCAGCTCCTGCAGCCTCGCCCGGTCGGGTCCGAGCACGGCCGCCACCTCGTCGCCCGCCTGCGCGGAGTCGAGCTCCATGGTCCGCTCGAGGACCTCCATCGTGTGCCCGTAGACGTCCGCATGGTGGTAGCGGCTCTGCTCCACCCCTCGCAGCGCCTCGAGCTCCGGCAGCACGACGGCGCCGGCCCCGAGCTCCCCCATCATCTCCAGGCCCCTGCGAGGCTGCTCGGAGCCGACGATCCGCCGCAGCTCGATGAAGACGCGCTCGGCCGAGACGCCCGCGAGGCCCCCCGCGGCTGCCGCCGCAAGGCGGCGCGTCTGCTCCTCGGCCTCGAATCCGAGCTCGACCGAGAGGCGCGCCAGCCGCAGCACCCGCAGGGGATCGTCTCGGAAGGCCTCGGGCGCCGCCGCCCGCAGCCGGCCCGCCCGCAGATCGGCGATCCCTCCCAGGGGATCGATCGGCTCCCCACCTGCGAGCGGCTCGGCGATGGCGTTGATGGTCAGGTCCCGCAGGGCGAGGTCCTGCTCGAGGCTCTCTGAGCGCAGCCGCTCCAGGTCCACCTGCCAGGAGCGGTCCCTGGCCACCACCCGCCAGGAGCCGTGACCCTCCGAGAGGGGAAAGCAGGCAGCTCCCCCAGCGGCCCTGGCGATCTCCCTCGCGGCCCCCTCGGTGTCCTCCTCCAGCACCACATCGAGATCGGCCGTGGGCCGGCCGAGCAGGCGGTCGCGGATGACCCCGCCCACCAGCCATGCGGACCTGCCCTGAAGGGCGCTGCGGGCGGCCTGCAGACCGGCGCTCATGGCATCGTCGGGGGGGACTCTCCCGACTGGGGGGCGCCGTCGGAGGCGTCGCGATGGTAGACCCTCGAGACGCGCGGGGTCAGGGCGCAGGTGATCTCGTAGTTGATCGTGTCCAGGCGCCTTGCGACCTCCTCGGCGGTGATCCGCTCGCCCCCCTGGAACCCGATCAGGATCGCCCGCTCCCCCCGCATTCGCTCGGGGTCGCCCTCGCCGCCGAGGTCGACCGTGATGCTGTCCATGCTGACGGTGCCCACCAGAGGATGGCGCCGTCCGGCGATGAGGACATCGGCGTTGTTGGAGAGGCCGCGCCTCCAGCCGTCGCCGTAGCCGATCGGCAGCACCCCGATGAAGGTGTCCCGCTCGGCCACGAAGCGCCGCCCGTAGCCGGCGCTCTCCCCGGCTGCGCAGGGCTTGACCTCGGCCACGTAGGAGCTGAGCTCCAGGGCCGGCTCGAGACCCCTGGTGGCAGGATCGCGCCCGAAGGGATCCATCCCGTAGATGGCGATCCCGCACCGGACCATGTCGAAGTGGGCGGAGACCTCCCGCAGCGTGCCGGCGCTGTTGGCGGCGTGCACGATCACATCCGGCTGCATCGCCCGGACCTCGCGGACCCAACCGGCGAAGGCCTCCACCTGTCCGGCGAAGAACCCCCGGTCCTGGAGGTCGTCTGCCGTCGCGAAGTGGGTCATCAGCCCCGTCAGCTGCACCCCCTCGGTGTGGATGGCGGCCTCGGCCACCCGGGTCGCCTCGGCGGGATCGCGGGTGCCCAGGCGGCCCATCCCCGAGTCGAGCTTGACATGCACGCGCCCTCCGCCCGCCGCGGCGACCGCGGCCAGGTAGCGCTCGCTCCAGACCACGACCTCGCCGTCCGCGCCGAGAGCCTCGGCCAGTTCCACAGGACTGAGGGCACCCATCACGAGCACACGGACGTCGCGAAGCCCGGCTTCCCGCAGCTCCCGCAGCTCCCCCGCCCCCGCCACGGCCAGCCAGCTCGCCCCGCCCGCGATGGCCGCCCGGGCGCTCGGCACCGCCCCGTGCCCGTAGCCGTCGGCCTTCACGACGGCGCAGAGCTCCGCTCCCGGGGCCAGACCGGCCCGCAGGCGGGAGCAGTTGCGCTCGATCGCCGCCAGGTTGATCCTGGCCAGGGCCCGCTCGGGCCCCTGCTCCAGGACGCCGCCCGGCGGGCCGGGGGAGCGCTCAACCACCGGCTCGCTCATCCACCAGTCGCGCCGCCCCGTGGCGCGCCACGGGCAGCGCCTCGATTACGTCGGAGGCGATCACTCCCTCCGCCGCCCCGACCTTCCGGGCCGCCTCCCGCCCGGCCAGGGAATGCAGGTGGACGCCCGCGGAGGCGGCCGCGAAGGGGTCCAGCCCCTGGGCGAGCAGGGCCGCGATGACCCCCGTGAGCACGTCCCCGGTCCCCGCCGTGGCCAGGGCCGGGCTGCCGCCCGGGTTGACTGCGACGCGGCCCTCCGGATCGGCTACGAGGGTGTCGTCGCCCTTGAGCACCAGCACCCCCGAGGCCTGGGCCGCCGCCGCACGGGCGTAGCGGAGGCGTTCGGCATCGATCCGGGAGCTGTCGAGGTCGAGCAGGCGGCCGAGCTCCCCGGCGTGCGGGGTGAGGACCGTGGCGGCGCGGCGGCCGGCGAGCTTGCCAAGCAGCCCGGCATGGGCGTTCAGGCCGTCGGCGTCGAGCACGATCGGGACCCTCGCTTCGTGGGCCAGCATGCGGGCGAATGCGATGGCTCCCTCCCGGCGGCCGAGCCCCGGGCCGAGTGCGATCGAGCCGCCGCGGGCGCTGGCTTCCAGCACGATCGACACGGAGGCCACCGTCAGGCCGCGTCCGTCATCCGGGAGCCCCCTGGTCATGATCTCGGGGGTGCCACCGCTGGCCAGGATGGGCTGCACGGCGGCGGGGACGCAGGCGGTGACGTAGCCGGCGCCCGCGCGCATGCTCGCCCGGGCGGCCATCGCCGGGGCGCCGGTGAGGCCGGGCGAGCCGCCCGCCACGAGGACGTGGCCGGACCGGAACTTGGTCGAGGCGGCCTCCCTTCTCGGCAGCAGGTCGAGCACCGAGCCGTCGATGAGGCCGATGGAGCAGTCCATCGGGGCGCCGCGGGGGATGCCGATGTCGATCACCTCGACCCGTCCCGCATATGCCTTCCCAGGTCGGATCCACAGACCCGGCTTGGCGGCGTGGAAGGTGACGGTGATCGCGGCCCGCACAGCAGCCGTGGCGACCGTCCCGGTGCTGGCGTCGACTCCGCTCGGGACATCGACGCTCACGACCGGACAGCCAAGCCCGTTGATGGCCTCGATGGCCGCCGCGGCCTCCTCGCGAGGCTCGCCCCGAAAGCCCGTCCCCAGCAGGGCGTCCACGGCCGCGACGGCGGCGGCGATGTCCTCCGCGGTGCGATCCCCCCTGCGCCGGCGCTCCCCCCTGCCGCCCCACGGGGTCCCGTCCATCCTGACCGGCCCCTCGCCCGGGAGGCGTTCGAGGTTCGTCCGGGCATCCCCGGCGAGCTTCTCGGGATCGGTGATGCAGACGACGGTCACCTCCCGGCCTCCCTCCCGCAGCAGCCTGGCGGCCACCAGCCCGTCGCCCCCGTTGTTGCCGGAGCCGCAGAACACGGCCACCGGCCCGTCGGGGGCCAGCTCCTCGACCGCATCCGCCACGCCCGCACCCGCCCGCTCCATCAGCTGCAGGCCCTCGACGCCCCGCTCCTCGATCGCCCAGCGGTCCACGCCGCGCATGGTCTCGGCGTCGGGCAGGGGCGTCAGCCAGGGCGGCAGGGGCTCCACGACACGCGATGCTAGAGGGTCCCCCCCTCCTCCCGCCATCCTCGCCGGGCCCGGGCTGGCCGGCCGCGGAGCTACTCGACCGTGACCGTCTTGGCGAGGTTGCGGGGCTGGTCCACGTTGAGCTCCCGCCGGCGGGCGATGCCGTAGGCCAGGAGCTGCAGGGGGACGATGGCGAGCATCGGCTGCAGCATCCAGTCGATGTTCGGGATGCGGATGACGGCCTCGGCGAGGTTGGCGATGCTCTCGTTGCCGTCGGTCGCGACGGCGATGACCTGGGCCCCCCGGGCGCGGACCTCCTGCATGTTCGAGACGACCTTCTCCAGGACGGGTGAGTCGGTGGCCAGGCAGATCACAGGGGTGGAGTCGTCCAGCAGGGCGATCGGCCCGTGCTTCATCTCCCCGGCCGCGTAGGCGTCGGTGGCGATGTAGGAGATCTCCTTCAGCTTCAGGGCGCCCTCCAGCGCCACCGGCAGGCCGACATGGCGGCCTATGTAGAGGAAGAACTCGCTCTGCCACAGGCTCTCGACGATCGGGGCCACCTGCTCCTCAGCCGTGCCGAGGATCTCGTCGATGCAGTGCGGAAGCCGCTTGATCTCGGTGACCAGCTCGGCGATCCGCGCGGGGGGGAGCTGCCCCCGCAGCTCGGCCAGGCGCAGCCCCAGCAGATACATGACGGCAACCTGGCAGAGGAAGGTCTTGGTGGCGGCGACCCCGACCTCCAGGCCGGCCCGCGTGAACAGGACGGCGTCGGAGTCCCTGGTGGCCTGGGAGCCCATCACGTTCGTCACCGCGAGCACCTTCGCTCCCCGCTCGCGGGCCAGGCGCATCGCCGCGAGCGTGTCGGCGGTCTCCCCCGACTGTGTGATCCCGAGGACGAGGTCCCCCGGGCCCACGACCGGGTTGCGGTAGCGGTACTCCGAGGCGATGTCCATCTCGACGGGAAGCCTTGCCCACTCTTCGATCGCATAGCGCCCGATCAGGCCCGCGTGGTAGGAGGTGCCGCAGGCCACGATCACGATGCGGCTGACGTCGGCGAGGATGGCCTCGTCGATGGCCCCATCCTCCTGGAGGTCCACCCCGTCCCCCCGGGCGGTCCGATCGGAGACGGCGTCGGCCACCGCGTCGGCCTGTTCGTGGATCTCCTTGAGCATGAAGGTCTCGAAGCCGCCCTTTTCGGCCGTCTCCTGGTCCCAGTCCACGGTCTGCTCGGCCCTCTCCACCGCCTTCCCGTCGGCGGTCATGATCGACACCCCGTCGGGCCGCAGCACGACGATCTCCCCGTTCTCCACGAACTGCACCCGCCTGGTCTCCGAGAGGAAGGCGGGAACCGCCGAGGCCACGAACTGCTCCCCCTCTCCCCGGCCGATGATCAGGGGGCACTCCCGGCGGGCGCCGACGAGGACCTCCGGCTCGTCGAGGCTCACGGCGACGAAGGCGAAGTGCCCCTCCAGCTGGGCGTAGGCGGCGCGGACCGCCTCAGCCAGGTCCCCCGCGTACAGCTCGGCGATCAGGTGGGCGATCACCTCGGCGTCGGTCTCGGAGGTGAAGTGGCTGCCGCTGGCGAGGAGCCGCTCCTTGAGGGCTATGTAGTTCTCGACGATCCCGTTGACGACCACGTGTATCCGGTCGCCCGTGTCGTTGTGGGGGTGGGCGTTCTCCTCGCTCACCCTCCCGTGGGTGGCCCAGCGGGTGTGGCCGATGCCGGTGGTGGCCGGACGGGAGGCCACCGCCACCGGAGCGGACCCCTCTGCGACGGCCGTGCCCCCGGCCTCGATCTTCGCCCGCAGGGCGCTCAGATTGCCGACGGCCCGGACCGACTCGATGCGGTCCTCGGCCAGGACGGAGATCCCTGCGGAGTCATAGCCGCGGTACTCCAGCCGGCTGAGCCCGGCGAGCAGGAGCTCGGCGACGGGGCGCCTGCCGACGTAGCCAACGATGCCGCACACCGGATCGAAGATACCAGCGGGGTCGCCGGGCCGACCGGGCAGCCCGCTAGCCGAGCTCGCGCCCGACCAGCTCCACGAGGCGCCCACAGACCTGATCGGCCTCCTGCTCGGTCGGGGCCTCGACCATGACCCGTACTAGCGGCTCGGTCCCGCTGGCCCGCACGAGCACCCGCCCCCGGCCCGCCAGCTCCTGTTCGGCCCCCCTCACCGCCTCCTGGAGGCCTCCCGCGCCCTGCAGGGCGTCCCGGTCGCGCACCGGGACGTTCACGAGCCGCTGGGGCAGCCGGGCCATCGCATCCCGCTCGCTCAGGTCGCCTCCGCCGAGGGCCTCGAGGGTCAGCAGGGCGCTTGCGATCCCGTCGCCGGTGCGGTTGAAGTCCATGTCGATGATGTGCCCCGACTGCTCCCCTCCGAGTCTCCAGCCGCGGGCCCTCAGCTCCTCCAGCACGTAACGGTCGCCCACCTGGGTCGTTTGGACCTCCACGCCCGCGTTCTGCATGGCGGCGTGGAATCCGTAGTTGGTCATGACGGTGACGGCCACGCCCTTGCCGGCGAGCTCTCCCCGGCGCTGCAGATGGAGGGTCGCGAGAGCCATCAGCTCGTCCCCGTCGACGACCTCTCCCCGGCGGTCCACGGCCAGCACCCGATCCCCGTCCCCGTCGAAGGCGAAGGCGAGGTCGTGGCCGCCCGCGAGGACCCGCTCTCCGAGCCGGTCGACGTGGGTTGAGCCGCAGTCGGCGTTGATGTTGCGCCCGTCCGGGGCGTCGGCCACGGTCGAGACGCTCGCGCCGAGACGCCTGAAGATCTCGGGGGCCACCTGGTAGGTGGCGCCGTTGGCACAGTCCAGCAGGACGTCCAGGCCCCGCAGGTCCAGGTCGGCAAAGCGGGTGTGCAGCTCGCGAAGATAGTCCTCGGGGGCCCCACGCAGCTCCCTGACGTGGCCGATCGCCGTGCCCCCCACCGCAGCCGCCCCGCTGTCCAGCTCCCGCTCGATCTCGAGCTCCGTCTCGTCGGAGAGCTTGAACCCGTCGGCGGCGAAGAACTTGATGCCGTTGTCCTGGTACGGGTTGTGGGAGGCCGACAGGACGGCCGCGAGGTGGAGCCCGTAGCGGGCGATCAACAGGGGGGCGGCGGGGGTCGGCAGGACCCCGCCGATCAGGGCGTCCCCTCCCGCCGCGCTCACACCGGCGGCCAGGGCGGCCTGCAGCATCTCGCCCGACTGGCGGGTGTCGCGAATGATCAGGACCTGGGGCCGCTGCACCCCGGTGTGGCGGGTGGCCGCCTTGCCCAGGGAGAGGGCGAGCTCGGCCGTGAGGAGCTCTCCGGCGAGGCCCCGAACGCCGTCGGTCCCGAACAGCTTGCGGGCCATCCTCTCCTCCTCTTGGACGGCGCCCTAGCGCTTGGAGAACTGCGGACGCTTGCGCGCCTTCTTCAAGCCGGCCTTCTTGCGCTCCTTGGCCCGCGAGTCCCGGGTCAAGAAGCCTCGGCGCTTGAGCTCCCCGCGCAGGTTGGGATCGGCCTCGAGGAGGGCCCTTGAGACCCCGTGGCGCAGCGCCCCGGCCTGTGCCGAGATGCCGCCCCCGTGCAGGCGGGCGACGACGTCCATGCGGTCCTCGTAGCCGACCGTCTCCAGCGGCTGGCGGATGTTGCGCTGCAGGGTCAGCCGGGGGAAGTGCTCCTCCAGGCTCCTGCCGTTGACCAGGTAGGAGCCGCTGCCGGGACGCAGGGTGACGCGGGCGATCGCGGTCTTGCGCTTGCCGGTGGCCCGGTAGCGGGCGCCGGCGGCGAGGTCGATGGCGGCGGTGGCGATCGGCTCGGCGATCGGCTCCTCCTGCTCGGCCTGCTCGGGAGCGGGCTCCTGGGCGACCTCCTCCTCCTCGATCGCGTAGAGGTCCTCGTACCCCTGGGCGGCCCGCCCGAGCGGGTCCACGCCCTCGGGGACGATGTCCACCTCCAGGTGGGCGCCGGGTACGGAGGGCTTCTCCCGCGGAGCGGTGGTCTCCGGTTCCTCCTCGCCCACGGCCGCCTGCTCGGCGGCCTGGTCGTCGGCCTCCTGACGGGCCTCCAGGGCGGCATCCTCGGCGGACCCCGCGACCTCCATGGCCTCCTCGGTGGGCACCGCGTGCCCTTCCCCGGCGGGGACGGCGGCAGCGGGCTCCGGGGGCGTCTCGCCGCCGGGGGACTCCTGGGCCTCCTGGGCCGCCTCGAGCGCCGCGTCCTCGGCGGACCCGGCGATCTCCTTCGCCTCCTCGCTCGGGACGGCGTGTCCCTCGGGGCTGTCGGGGACCTCGGGTGTCTGCTCGTCTGCCATCAGACCTCTATCTCGACGGGTTGCGGTTGCTGGGCGACGTGGGGGTGCTCGGGACCGGCGTAGATCTTGAGCTTCGTGATCTGCTTGCGGGCAAGCCGGTTACGGGGCATCATCCCTTTGACGGCGAGCCGGATGATCTCCTCGGGCCGCCTGTTGAGCATCTCCTCGAAGGTGCGCGAGCGCAGGCCTCCCGGGTAGCCCGAATGGCGGTAGTAGCGCTTGTCCTGGCGCTTGTTTCCGCTCACGTGGACCTTCTCGGCGTTGATCACCACGACGAAGTCGCCCGTGTCGACGTGGGGGGTGTACTCGGGCTTGCGCTTGCCCCTCAGCATGTCCGCGATCTGGGTCGCCAGGCGGCCGAGGGTCTTGCCGTTGGCGTCGACCAGCAGCCAGTTGCGCTCGCGGTCGGTCGCCTTCGCTACGTATGTCCTCGTGGAGGGAGCCATAAGCGTGAAAAAGGCCACGCGTCGTCGCGCGGCGGAGGGCACATCATAGGCGAAGTCGAGTGCCTTGGCGGGACGGCGCCTGGGTTACTCCCACTCGATGGTTCCCGGCGGCTTGGACGTGATGTCCAGCACGACCCGGTTCACCTCGCGCAGCTCGTTGATCATGCGGGAGGCGATCGTCTCCAGCAGGTCGTAGGGCAGCCTCGCCCAGTCGGCGGTCATGGCGTCGTCGCTGGTGACCGCCCGCAGGACGATCACGTGCCCGTAGGTGCGCTCGTCGCCCTGGACGCCCACGGTGCGGATGTCGGGGAGGACGCAGAAGGACTGCCAGAGCTCCCGGTAGAGGCCGGCCCTGCGTATCTCCTCCTGCAGGATGTGGTCGGCCTCGCGGAGGACGTCCAGGCGCTCACGGGTGGCCTCTCCGCCGACGACCCGGATCGCCAGGCCCGGGCCCGGGAAGGGTTGGCGCCACACCAGCCGCTCGGGCAGGCCCAGCTCGGCGCCGACCGCCCGGACCTCGTCCTTGAAGAGGGCTCGCAGCGGCTCGACGAGCTCGAACTGCAGGTCCTCGGGCAGGCCCCCGACGTTGTGGTGGGACTTGATCGTCGCCGCCCCGGTCCCCCCTCCCGACTCGATCACGTCGGAGTAGAGGGTCCCCTGGACGAGGAACCGCGCCCCCTCCCCGCCCTCGCCCTCGGCGAGCCGTGCCGCCTCCTCCTCGAAGACGCGGATGAACTCCGCCCCGATGGCCTTCCGCTTGGCCTCGGGGTCGACGACCCCCTTCAGCTTGGTCAGGAAGCGCTCCTCAGCGTCCACCGCGACGAGGGGAACCTTGAAGGTGTCCCTGAAGGTCCTGATCACCTGCTCGCCCTCTTCCTTGCGCATCAGGCCGTGGTCGACGAACACGCATGTCAGCTGCTCTCCCACGGCGCGGTGCACGAGCAGAGCGGCCACGGAGGAGTCCACTCCGCCGGAGAGCCCGCAGATCACCTTTCCCTGCCCCACCTGCTCCCGCACACGCCGGATCTGTTCCTCGACGATCGAGGCGGCCGACCAGGTGGGCTCGCAGCCGCAGATCTCGGTCAGGAACCTCGTCAGGATCTCCTGCCCGTAGGGGGTGTGGACGACCTCGGGATGGAACTGGATCCCGTAGATGTCCCTGTCGGTGTCCTCCACCGCCGCCACGGGAGAGCCGGTGGAGGAGGCGAGGGCGGTGAAGCCCGGCGGGGGCTCGTAGACGGTGTCCCGGTGGGACATCCAGCAGGTCTGCTCCGCCGGTATCCCCCTCAGCAGCAGCCCCGGCTGGGCCACCCGCAGCTCGGAGCGGCCGAACTCCCCCACCTCCGCCTGCTCCACCCGTCCCCCCAGGGAGTGAACGAGCAGCTGCATCCCGTAGCAGATGCCCATCACGGGCACGCCGAGCTCCAGCAGGCCCGGATCCAGGGTCGGGGCGCCCTCGGCGTACACGGAGGCTGGACCCCCGGAGAGGATGATCCCCCGCGGTTTGCGACGGGCGACCTCCTGGGCCCCCACGTGGTGGGGAAGCAGCTCGCTGAACACCCCGCAGTCGCGCACCCGGCGGGCGATCAGCTGCGAGTACTGCCCTCCGTAGTCGAGGACGACGATCTCCTCGACCGCCGCCGGCGCCGCGTCCCGCGTCTGGATGACCGGCTCGGGCGCCGTGACGGAGAGGTCAGTCATTGACGAGGGCGGCAACCTTTCCGTTCGTGGCACCCATGCCCACGCCCTGGTCGCGCTGGAGCGCCTTGCCCTCCGTCTGCAGCGAGGGCGCCACGACCACCTCGGCCCGGTTGAACTCTGCCAGGTCCTTGTGACCGCAGGTGGCCATCGAGGTGCGAAGGCCCCCGAACAGGTTGAAGGTGCCGTCGTTCTCCCGGGCCGGACCCACGAGGATCTCCTCGAGGCTCCCGTTCTGGGCGGTGGCGACCCGCGTTCCCCTCGGGAGGGTGGGATGGAAGGTCGCCATGCCCCAGTGAAAGCCCCTGCCGGGAGCCTCGTAGGCGCGGGCCAGCGGCGATCCGATCATGACGGCGTCGGCCCCGAGGGCGATCGCCTTGGCCACGTCCCCCCCGTTGCGCATGCCTCCGTCGGCGACAACCTGGCAGTACTCTCCGGTCTCCAGCATGTGGGTGGAGCGGGCGTGGGCGACGTCGGCGATGGCGGTCGCCTGCGGCACCCCGATCCCGAGCACCCCGCGGGTCGTGCAGGCGGCCCCGGGGCCAACCCCGACGAGCACCCCGGCCGCCCCGGTGCGCATCAGGTGCAGGCCGGTGTGGTAGGAGGCGCATCCGCCCACCACGACGGGAACCTCGAGGGTCGGGATGAACTCCTTCAGGTTCAGCGGCTCCGAGACCGTGGAGACGTGCTCCCCGGAGACGACCGTCCCCTGGATCACGAGGACGTCCAGGCCCGCCTCGAGGGCGAGCTCGTGATAACGCAGCACCCGCTGAGGGGTCAGGGAGGCTGCCACGACGACTTTCTGCTCCTTGATCTCGCGGATCCGCTGGGCGATCAGCTCCGGCTTGACCGGCTCGCTGTAGATCTCCTGCATCTCCCTGGTGGCGGCCTCCTTGGGCAGCGAGGCGATCCGCTCAAGCTGCTCGTCGGCGTCCTCGTAGCGGGTGAAGATGCCCTCCAGGTTGAGCACGGCCAGCCCGCCGAGGCGGCCGATGATGCCCGCGGTCTCCGGCGATACGACCCCGTCCATGGCGGACGCCAGCATCGGCAGCTCGAACTGGTACGGGCCGAGCTTCCAGGAGATGTCGATGTCGTCGGGGTCCCGGGTCCGCCTTGAAGGAACTATCGCGATGTCGTCGAAGCCATAGGCTCGACGGCCCTTCTTGCCACGTCCGATCTCTATCTCCATCGCTGAATCCTCGCAGTCGGCGCGGACAAGAAGACCCCGCGCTGGGCGGGGCCATGTGCTGGGCGCCACGGCGCCAAAGAGAGCGTGTCGGTGAGCTCAGCCAAGTGAGGCTGAGCATAGCAACGGTCCGTCCCCGGTAGAGGGCCTTGGCTATCCTCGATCCCCATGAGCGAGGGGACCCGAACACGCTACGACCCGCATGCGGTCGAGGCGCGCCGTCAGGCCGTCTGGCGCGAGCGCGACGCCTTCCGCACGCCCGCCCTCGCCGACGACAGGCCGCACCTCTACATCAAGCCCTCGGCCCCCTTCACCTCGGGCAACATCCACATCGGCCACGTCCGCAGCTACTCGATCGGTGACGCCTACGCGCGCTTCCGCCGCGCCCGCGGGGAGGACGTGCTCTTCTCCTTCGGCTTCGACTCCTTCGGGCTGCCGGCCGAGCTCGGTGCGATCGCCGGCGGGGTCCCCCCGAGCGAGTGGGTGGCCAGCTGCGCCGCCCACATGACCGGCCAGCTCGATCGCCTCGGGTTCTCATTCGACTGGGACCGCTCCTTCCTGAGCTCCGACGCCCTCATGTACCGCTGGTCGCAGTGGCTGTTCGTCGTGCTGTTCGAGGCCGGCCTGATCTATCGGGGGACGGCCAACGTGGACTGGTGCGACAACTGCCAGACCACCCTGGCCTCGATCCAGGTCGAGCCGGGAGGCACCTGCTGGCGCTGCCACGGCCCGGTCCGCCTGATCGAGCTGCCCCAGTGGTACCTGCGGATAAGCGCCTACCTCGAGGAGAACGACCGGCGCCTCTCCGAGCTCGCCGAGAGCGGCAATTGGGACGAGGTGGCCCTCGCCTCCCAGCAGTACGTCCTCGGCCGGGTGGACGGGGTCGAGCTCGACCTGAAGGGCTCCGACGGTGACGCCCTGACCGTGTTCAGCCCCCATCCCGAGGCACTTGCCGAGGCCCGCTTCGTGCTGATGTCCCCCCGCCATCCCGAGGCTGACGCCTGGGCGGCGAAGGGCGGCGTGGGCGAGCAGCTGGAGCACCTGCGCTCGGGCGGCTGGGAGCGCAGCGCCCGCGAGGCCGAGACGATCCCCCTGATCGACACGGGCCAGCGCGTGGAGGGTCCCGCAGGCACCGCCCTGCCGGTTCTCATCTCGCCCCTGGTGGACTCCCGCTTCGGGGTGACGGCGGCGCTCGGCATCCCCTCCCAGGACCGCGCCGATGAGGTCGTAGCCACCCGCCTCGGCCTCGCCGGGGAGCCCGACGGGCAGGCGGCGGACGGCAGCGCGGGCCCCGGACCCGCCACCCGGCCCGCCGTCCGCTACCGGGCCTTCGACTTCACCATCTCCCGCCAGCGCTCGTGGGGCACCCCGATCCCGATCCTCTACTGCGAGCGGTGCGGGACCGTGCCGGTCCCCCGCGAGCAGCTCCCGGTGGTGCTGCCCCTGGACATCGTCCCCACGGGAACCGGCAACCCGCTGGCCGAGGACGAGGAGTTCGTGAACGCCACCTGCCCGGGCTGCGGAGGCCCCGCCCGGCGGGAGACAGACACCCTGGACTGCCACTTCGACGCACTCTGGCTGTGGATTCCCGCCTGCGTGCCCCCCGAGGCGCGGGAGGCCCCGCTGGAGGAGATCCTTGCCCTGCCCGACCTGCGCCACTGGCTGCCCTCCGAGCGGCTGGTCGCCGGGTCCGACAGCGGCAACTTCGTCTTCGACCAGCGGATCGTGACGAAGGCCCTGCGGGACCTCGGCCACCTCGCCCTCCTCGCCGACGGGGAGCCCTTCGCCGGATGCCTCTTTCACGAGATGGTCATAAGGGACGGGCGGAAGATGAGCAAGCATCTGGGCAACGTGGTGGATCCCGATGAGCTCGTCGAGAGATATGGGGCCGACACGGTGCGGCTCGCCGTCCTCTACGCCGCCCGGCCGCAGCGCTCGCTGAACTGGAGCGACTCCGCCGTGCTCCGCTGCCATCGGTTCCTCACGCAGGTGTGGGAGTACACCCACGCACGGCTGGCCGAGCCCGACCCCGCGGCCCCCCAGCCGGAGAAGGACACGAGCGAGCACCTGCGGGCGAGGCTCGGGAAATGGTCGGACACGGCGGTCGAGAAGGTCACCGAGGACATGCAGGCCCTGGAGATGCACAGCGCGGTGCGTAACCTGATGCGCCTGTTCGACCGCATCAAGGACTTCGAGAAGAGGGTCATCGCCCGTGAGGGGACCCTCGGGGCAGCCAACCGCGAGGCCCTCCTGGAGGCCCTGGCCCTGCTCGCCCAGATGCTCTCCCCCCTCGTCCCCCATCTCGCCGAGGAGCTGTGGATCGCCCTCACCAACGAGGAGCACGACGCACAGACGCCGTGGCCCGGCGTATCGTTTCAGGTGGCGGCATGAGCACCCAGACCCCACAGAGCCCTCCGCGCGGAGCGGGGCGGAGGACGCGTTCATGCGCCACCGACCTTGTCTGCCACCGCTGCGAGAACCGCTACCCGCTCGAGCAGGCCATGTTCTCCTGCCCAGACTGCGGCAAGGGCCTCGACGTCGCCTACGACTACGAGCTCGCCGCCCGCCACTTCAAGGACGTGCCGAGATCCTCGCGGCCACACAACATCTGGCACTTCGAGGAGCTGCTGCCGATCGTGGACGCCTCCGCCCAGGCACGGGTCGGGCTCCATTCCGGCTACACCCCGCTGATCCGGGCCGACAGGCTGGGCGCCGAGCTCGGCCTCAGCAACCTCTACATCAAGGACGACTCCACCTCCCGCCCCAGCCTCTCCTACAAGGACAGGGTGGTCTCCATGTCCGTCGCCAGGCTGCTGGAGCTCGGCAAGAGCGAGATCGGCTGCGTCTCCACCGGGAACGTCGGCACGGCCGTGGCCTCCCTCGCCGCCAAGGCCGGGGTCGACTCCTACGTCTTCTACCCCAACCGCCTGGAGGACATGAAGGCGCGTGCGTGCATGGCCCTCGGGGCCAAGGTCTGCCAGGTGGAGGGCAACTACGACGAAGCCAACCGCCGCTGCCGCGAAGTCGCCGAGGCGACCGGGATGGAGTTCGCGAACATCACCCTGCGGCCCTTCTACGCCGAGGGCGCCAAGACGGCGGCCTTCGAGATCGTGGATCAGCTCGACTGGCAGGCCCCCGACCACATCGTCACGGCGGCCGCCGGCGGCACCCTCTCCTCGCGGCTTCACAAGGGCCTGATCGAGCTTCAGCTGCTGGGCCTCTCGGAGACCGATCCGACCCGGATCCACATCGCTCAGCCGAGCGGCTGCAACCCGATCGCCACGGCGATCCTCGCGGAGGAGGCCGAGGTCCACCCGGTCACCCCGGAGACCGCCGCCCACTCCCTCGCCATCGGGGCGCCCGGCGACGGGTATCTCGTCATCGACGCGGTCCGCAAACGGGGCGGCACGGGCGGATTCGCCACCGACCCGGAGATCTTCGCCGGGATAGACCTGCTGGCCGCCACCGAGGGCCTGCTCACCGAGCCCGCCGGGGGCACGACGGTCGCCGTCCTGGAGAAGCTCGCCGCGGCCGGCCGGTTCAGCCCCGACGACACCGTCGTGGCCATCATCACCGGCAACGGCCTGAAGACGCTCGACGATCACCCACAGAAGCCCTGGCCGGCGAAGATCGACTGCGAGCTCGACGCGATGATGGCCGCCCTGAGCGAGCTCAAGAGCGGCGGGTCGCTGATGGAAAGCGCCCGCGAGCAGCTGCACGCCTGAGCCGCGGCGCGCCCGGGACGTGCCAAGGGGGGCCCGACGAGTACCCTTTCGGTGATGGCGGATCCCACCGACCCACCCGAGGACTGGCCCCCCGCCGAGGATGAGCCTGAGTTCGAGCACGAGGAGCGCCGGCGCGAGGCGCGCCGGGCGGTCGAGGAGGCCGGCGGAGGAGAGTCCGAGGGCTTCGAGCTGGCCGAGGAGGAACTGATCGAACACACCTCCCACGGGGACCAGCACTCTCCGGCGCGGATCATGCGCGACTCGGCCGAGGACAACGCCCCCGAGGCCGGTCAGTACGGCGAGGCCGACGAGGAGCTCAAACCCGACTGATCCTCATCCGGGGCCCTGCCTCCCGCGGCCTGCGGTGTTTTTGGATCACCAGCGCGGGGGTATGATCAGCTATCAGCCGGCCTAGGTAGGCGCCCGTGAGCCCCTCCCAGGACGATCTCGCCTTCGAGCACCAGGCCAGCGGAGACCGCCACGTCCTCGCCCTGCTCGGCGAATTCGGGCGATGTGTTCTCTGACAAACCCAAGCCCTGTTTCTCGGCCAACTAACCCGGGCGCTCAGACCGCTGATTTGGACCCGCTTGCCGAGGCGTGCGACCGCGAGCGCGAACTTCAGGACGCCGAGGAGCGCGCCCTAGAAGCCCTAGCCTTCGAGCTTGATGGCGCCATGGTCGATGGCGCTCCCGGGATGCTGTAGCCACGACCACTTTGGCCCGGGCACGATCTTCCCGTCCTCCATCTCGAACGCATCACGGACCCTAATCGCCCCGTGCGGCAGGATTGGCGCCACGTCTGGTGGATGATGCGGAACGTTGATCTGCTCCTCTAGGCAGATGCGAGCGAACACGGACACGTAGTGGAGGAGCAGATCAATTTCGTCGCACTCTTTGTTCAAGTCATCGACAGGCACTTCCCTGATGACTTCGGGCTCCGGCTCGCTGGTCCGCGGCCTGATGCGTACGACCGCCGGAGGCAACACGACGGGTTCTTCGGGCGGTTCGGCTAGCACGACACCTACCCACCAGTCGCCATGCGCGTAGTCCGTCCGTTTTTGGTTGATCTTCACGAAGCGATTCCGTAGAGCCGCCTCGACTCTCTGCTCGTCCCCGTCCAGCTCGTTGTCGTGTCGGCACATCGTGAAGAAGGCGGCGGCGATCTGAGCGTGGCCGTGCTCGCCGGTTGCGACTTCTCCGAGGACCGGGGTGGCCTCGCCGCGCGTTAGGCGACGAGCCATCATGAGGCGCATGTAGTGGACGAGTTGGGAGAACTTGACGAAGTACTTGCCGATCGCCCGGTAGGCGGCGTCAACGTGCTTGCGGTACTCCTCCTCGCTCATCGCGGAGGCCATGGAGGCAACCTATCCCGTCGCTATCGTCAGGAGCAAGCAGTCATGCCGGAGGACAAGCATCCCACGCCCCAGGAGCGCGACGAGCGGGTATCTATCCCGCTCGATCCCGAGGACGCGCTAAAGGGCCTCCTGAAGGTCGATCCTGAGGCTGAGCCGGTCCCGCAGGATGGTCCCGACAAGGACCAAGGCGACAAGCTGGGGGAATGAGCGCTAGGCAGCTCGTCAACACGCCGAAGGCCAAGCCTGGCGACTGACCCTAGAGGGCGGCGACCGCTTGGTCGCGCGCTTTGCTCAGTTCGTCCTGCTGCGCATGAATGCGCTCGCGGAGCGCCCCGATTTCCGCCCGCATAGGGTCGATCTTCTCGGTTTTCAGCCGTTCGGCCTCCTCGAGGTTCGGCGGCGTCGCGTGTATTGCTGCCGCGTAGTCCTCGGCGAGGCGCCTCAATTCCTCGGCCAGGCGCCCGTAGCTCTCCACGTCTTTACGAAAGCTCTCTAGTGGGGACTCCATGGCTGAAGTCTACCCCTCCGGCCGGAAATTTCGACGCAACATTTGGCTAGGGTTTGGCCTGCGCATCTGGCTTCTCGGGTAGCTCCGGCAATGGCGCTGCAAGGGCCTGGGCGGCGGCCTCAAGGGCCTGATCGTAGGCCCGTACGCCCTCTAGCACGACTGGGTTGCGGAGGTTTTCGTGGGCTCTCTGAAATACCCTGCTCAGATCGACTCGGGTCCAGATGTAGCCGATGAGGAATCCGTCGATGGCCGCATAGATCAGCAGCCCAATGGCGAATCCCTTGGCGCCCGGCACGCCCCCGAGGCCCGGCGCCAGTTCCTGGCCGATCCCGCTGACCGCGTGCGAGATGCGACCAAGCTGTACGAGGCCGAGTCCGACCAAAATCTTGGTCAGCCAGTCGGATACCTCGTCTAGGTTGCTGTTGGTCTCAAGGCCGCTGCTGTCCTTGGCATCCGGGTTGCCGCGCACCGCGACCCGTGGGAGGCCGAACAAAAAGCCGAGAAGCACCCCAGCCAGCAATGCGGCACCCGCCGTCGCGAGGCCCACCGCGAGGACCGACCAGAAGGTGGCGCCGTGCTGGTGGTCTTCGGACACCGCATAGATCACGACAGCGGCCACCGCGAACAGCGGCGTCAACGGCACGACGCCGTGCAAGCCGCGCACCGCTGAGCCTACGCGGGGTTTGTTGAGTGACCCAAGGATTGCCACGGTCGGCGATCCTACCCGTTTGCAGGCACTTTTGCTGGGATTTCAGCGTCATCTCGGCCCCTTTCAAGCTAGAGACAGGTGCGGAGATTTCGTCGCGGCGAGTAGGGTTGCCGCGCGGGCCACAAGGACCCGCGCGAACAACCACGAATCTAAGCCCCTGACACCGGGTACTGCTGCGCCAGGGGCTTAGTCACATCAGGGCGGAGGTCTTAGGGAGACCCGTCATGGGCACCACCTCCTTTCCTAATTCGGTGGTCCCGTCCGCCACACCTCGCATGTGTGGAGGGCGGGAGCCGCCGGTTTGACGGCAACCCTTAATCGTACGTGCCGGTCCGGCGGCGACTTGGCGGCTTCCGACTGCCCTCCCAGTCGGCCCGTCCCCTTCAGTCCTGCCCGGTCACCTGAGCTTCGGTCAGGCGCCGGCTGACCTCCTGCCAGCGGTAGAGCGTCTGGCGGCTGACGCCTACGAGCTTTGCGTAGCCGTCCAGCGGGATTCCTGCTGCGAGGGCTTGGGGCATGAGGTCGATGATGCGTTGCGTGTTGACCGAAAGGCCGCTTTCGAGGTTGTGCCGCTCATGGCCGAGCGTCACGGCCCAGTCCTCGATCTGCCGTCTGGCCTGCATATCGGGTGGTAGCTCATCCATGCCCAGCACTGTAGCGTGCTTGACAAGCGCTGTCAAGTCTGTTACAGTAGGGCTATGTCGATCAACGTTCTCGATCTAGCCGACCGGCTCCGCACCGAGGCCTTGCGCACCAGTTCAGCGATCACCTGAACGGCGAGCAATAGAGCCATGGCTACTAGAGTCGCGTCCATCGCGTGCCTCCTTTCCGGCGCCGATAAGGCGGTGCCGTAACCCGGAGCCGGTTTGGCCCCAGTCGTCAAGGGCCGTTCGGTTTCGGGTCGGAGGCTTGGCTTCAGCTCTCTGCCATCACCATCGAGTGTAGCCGCGGTTACGGGCGCTGCACGGACGATCCGCTGGTCGAGTAGCCGGGGAATCGGCACTCCCGGTGGTACGGGATGGCGTGCGGCCAACGAGTCGACTCGTTGAGCACTGAGGTGTGCCGTTCGCTGGCGCCTTCCACGACGATCATGGGCTCAGAGACGCCGATCACGTCGCCACAGTGAGCACAGGTCCAATCCTCCCCCATCGACCCATGTTCGTCGGCGGGTAGGCCCGAAACATCGGTAGTTGGCCCTTGGGGAAACCTACGCCCGAAAGCGAGGAGCCCGCCAAATCCGGTGACGGGCTCCTCGGGCGGCAGTGGCAACCTGCCTTATTGGGATGAACAACCGGCTCGGCCATCTCGCCCCGGCTGCCGACGCATCGTAAACAAGTGGTTGACACGGCGTCAATAGTTCTCTTGGGTTTGTCAGCGCACACATCGCCCGAATTCGATCTGGCCTCGGCGGGCAGGCTGGAGGCCGTGATCGCCGAGCTGTGCGCGGCGGGGGGCGCGAGAGATCACGCTCGATCTCGACAGGCTTCGCTTCATCGACTCGACCGGGCTGCGGGCGATCCTCGTCGGCCGGGAAGTATGCGAAGCCGACGGCTGCGAGCTGTACCTCGCGCGGCCCACCCGTCAGGTCAGGCGCCTTTTGCAGGTGACCGGCCTGGACCGAGCCCTGCACGTGCGCGAGCTCGACGGCGACGCCCCTGCCTGACGCGATCTCGACTGACCGGACACTCCCCGGACCGGGCTCAGCGGGGGGCGACGGCCGGGCGCGGGTGCAGCGTGCCGCCGACGCACTCCCCGCGGTCGCTTCGGACGATCTCCGCGAGCGCCATCCGCCAAGCCAGCCGGCGCGGCTCCTCGCCCGCGAACCGGGACGAGAACTGCTTGGCGGCGACTATCCCCGCCGACGGCATCGCCGCCACGACCCGCTCCACGGTCTCGCCGCGCGGGCCGCGTTCGCGCCAGCTCAGCACGTAGGCGTCCACTCCCGGCGTTAGGGCCGGCACCGACTCGCGTGCGCGCCGCGCCGTCTCCGTCGACACGTCGGCCCTGCTGACGTGCCACACCGCGTGAGCCCCCCGCTCCCGGGCGGCCTGGGCCATGATCGCGCTGAGGGCGTCGTGGACCACGACGACGTCGTCGGCCTCGACCTCGCCGACGAGCTCATCTCCGGCGAGCGTGCCCTCGGCGTAGAGATCCCGGGCATGGCCGCTGCGCAGGCCCTGCATGGCGGCGTCGAGTCCGAGCCGCCGCTGCTCGCCGGCGAGGCGGAGAAGGGCGGCGCGGACGCCCGGGCCGGCACCTTCCACGCGTCCGCGCAGTATCTCCGCCGGCCGGTCGGCTCCCTCCGGGGCCATCGCACACCACACGGTTCGTCCAGCCAGCACGTCGCCGACCCGCTCGCCGGCAGCTTGCAGCGCCTGCGCCATGCGGGAGCTCGAGGGCGGGTCGAAGTGCTCGATTAGGAGGCTGGTCACGGCTTCCTGTCGGCCGGTCGCTCAAGAAGTGTCGGTAGGCCGCGGTGGACAGCGGACAAGGGCGACCTATAGACCCCGCCATGGATGCCACGATCTGCCCCCACCTGGGGGCGATCAGGCCGGTCTTGCCTCGCACCCCCCAGGGTTGCGAGGAGTGCCTGCGGATCGGCTCGCCGTGGGTGCACCTGCGGCTGTGCCTGACCTGCGGGCACGTCGGCTGCTGCGACTCCTCGCCCAACCGGCATGCGCGGGCCCACGCCTTCGCCATCGCCCACCCGATCGTGCAGTCCTTCAAGCCGGGTGAAGACTGGCGCTGGTGCTACTTCGACGAGGCCTACGTGTAGCTAGAGAGCGTGGTGCGAGTGGTCGTCCGTCTGGTCGAGGAACGCGTGCACCAGGCGCACGGCCATCGAGCCCTCCCCGACAGCTGAGGCGACGCGCTTGATCGAGCCGCTTCGCACATCTCCGACGGCGAGCACGCCGCGACTGGTCGTCTCCAGCAGCAGCGGGGGAGCCGGCTCGCGGCCCTCGGCGCGCAGGGCTTCGGCGGCAGCCGGCCCCGTCAGCACGAATCCGCGGCTGTCGAGCGCCACGTGCCCCTGCAGCCACTCGGTGTGCGGCTCGGCGCCGATGAACACGAACAGGGCGCTGGCCGCGAGCCGCCGGCGCTCGCCCGTGAGGTTGTTCTCGACGATCACCCCGCGCAGCGTGCCGTCCCCCTCCAGCTCGCGGACCTCGGTGTTGAGCATCACCTCGACAGGGCTCTTCTCGATGCGGTCGGCCAGGTAGCGGGACATGTCCGCCGTCAAGGAGCCTCCCCTGACGACCAGCCGCAGCGACGGCGTGTAGCGGGACAGGAACAGCGTCGCCTGGCCCGCCGAGTTGCCGCCTCCGACCACCACGACCGGGTCGCCCGCGCACATCTGCGCCTCCATCAGGGTGGCCGCGTAGTAGACGCTGTCGCCCTCGAACTCCTCCAGGCGCGGCACCGACAGCCTGCGGTAACGCGCGCCGCTGGCCACCACGACCGTACGCGCCAGCAGCTCCCGCCGGTCGGCGAGACGAACGAGGAAGTGGTGCTCGCGCGGCTCCAGCGCCGCCGCCTCTGCCGGAATCGTGATGCGGGCGCCGAACTTCCTCGCCTGGATCGCCGCCCGTTCGGCGAGCTCGGCGCCGGAGATGCCGGCCGGAAAGCCGAGATAGTTCTCGATCCGCGAGGACGTGCCCGCCTGCCCGCCGGTGGCCACGGCGTCGAGGGTGATCGTGTCCAGGCCCTCGGAGGCTCCGTAGACCGACGCAGCCAGCCCGGATGGTCCCGCCCCTACGACGAGCAGATCACAGGCGCTGCTCGCCTGGACGGGGTTCGCGAGCCCGACGGCGCGCGCCAGCTCGTCGTTGCTCGGGTTGCGCAGCACCTGGCCCTGCCAGATCACGACGGGTGTCTCCTGCGGCGAGACGCCCACCTCCCGCAGCAGCGCCTCGGCGGCGGAGTCCTGCTCGAGGTCGATCCAGCGGTGCGGAAGCCGGTTTCGGGCGACGAACTCGCGCAGCCGCCGGGTGTCGGGCGAGAAGCGCGAACCGATCAGCTTGAAGCCGGCGCCGAGACCGATCAGCAGCTCTCTGCGCAAAAAGTACGCCCGCATGACGAGGTCTCCCAGCACCGGATCCTGGCTGATGAGGCCGCGCAGGCGCTCGATGGGCACAACCAGCACCTCGCCGGCCTCCCGCACGACGGCGGTGAAGAAGGCCGCCTGCCCGATCAGGAGCCCCAGCTCGCCGAGGAACCGGCCGGTGCCGTGGATCGCGATCTGGCGTTCCTCCGGGCAGCCGTATCCGTCGATGACCTCGACCATGCCCTCCAGCACGACGTGGAAGGGGTAGCCCGTCTCGCCCTCGCGGATGAGGACATCCCCCACCTCCGTGCGACGGCGTTCGCCGTAGGCCTGCAGCCTCGCGATCTGCTCGCGGCTCAGACGGGGAAAGGCCCCATCGTGGTCCGGCGTCTCGGCGAGGCGCTGCTCGGCCGTCGGGCTCACGACCCGATCCTCAGGCTGCCACGGCCGTGGGCGCCTGCGGCTCGGCCTCGGCTGCCGTCCATCGCACGACCAGCTGCTCGTCCGCGACGTCGATCGTGATGAGCGCGCCCTCGCCGATCTCGCCGGCGATCAGGGCGCGGCCGATCCTGGTCTCGACCTCGCGCTGGACGAAGCGGCGCAGCGGGCGGGCGCCGTAGACCGGATCATAGCCCTCCCGGGCTATCAGCTCCCGGGCCGCCTCGGTCAGCTCCAGGCGCATCTGCCGGTCGGCCAGGCGCTTGCGCACATCATCGATCTGGAGGTCGACGATCTGCTCGATCTCGCCAAGCGTCAGCGGCTTGAACAGGACGACGTCGTCGACCCTGTTGAGGAACTCCGGGCGAAAATGGCCGCGCAGCTCGGCCATCACGCGATCGCGGGCCTCGTCGCTGATCTCGCCGTTGTCTGTCAGCGCGTCGAGCAGGTACAGCGAGCCGATGTTCGAGGTCATGATGATGACCGTGTTGCGGAAGTTGACCGTCCGTCCCTGGGCGTCGGTCAGCCTTCCCTCGTCGAGGATCTGCAGGAGCGTGTTGAAGACGTCCGGGTGGGCCTTCTCGATCTCGTCGAACAGGACGACCGAGTAGGGCTTGCGGCGCACCGCCTCGGTCAGCTGTCCACCCTCTTCGTAGCCCACGTAGCCCGGGGGCGCACCCATCAGCCTGCTGACCGTGTGGCGCTCCTGGTACTCGGACATGTCCAGGCGCACGATGTTCTCCTCCGAGTCGAAGAGGGCCTGGGCCAGCGCGCGGGAGAGCTCGGTCTTGCCGACTCCGGTCGGCCCCAGGAAGATGAACGAGCCGATCGGCCGGCGGGGGTCCTTGATCCCCGCGCGGGCCCGGATCACCGCGTCGGCCACCAGCCGCACGGCCTCGTCCTGGCCGACCACCCGTTCGTGCAGGACCTCGTCGAGGCGCAGCAGCTTCTCGCGCTCCCCCTCCATCAGCCGTGCCACCGGGATGCCGGTCCAGCGGGCGACGATCTCGGCGATCTCCTCGTCGGTCACCTCCTCGCGCAGCAGGCGCGTGCCCCCCTGCTTCTCGTTGAGCCGCTGCTCCTCGGCATGCAGGCGGCGTTCCAGCTCGGGCAGGCGCCCGTGGCGCAGCTCGGCCGCACGATTGAGGTCGTAGCCGCGCTCGGCCTCCTCGATCTCGCGGCGCAGCTGCTCGAGCTCCTCGCGCAGCGCCTGGAGCCGGTGGATGGCCTGACGCTCGGCCTCCCACTGGGCGGTCATGGCGTCGGCCTGGGCCCGCAGGTCGGCGAGCTCCTTGCGCAGGGCCGCCAGGCGCTCCTTGCTGGCCTTGTCCTTCTCCTTGGTGAGGGCGGCCTCCTCGATCTCCAGCTGCATCACGCGACGGGTGATCTCGTCGAGCTCCTGGGGCATCGAGTCGATCTCGGTTCGGATCACTGCGCACGCCTCGTCGACGAGGTCGATGGCCTTGTCGGGCAGGAAGCGGTCGCTGATGTAGCGATGGGCGAGCGTCGCCGCGGCGACCAGGGCGGCATCCTGGATGCGCACGCCGTGGTGGACCTCGAAGCGCTCACGCAGCCCGCGCAGGATCGAGATCGTGTCCTCGACGGTCGGCTCGTCGACGAGCACAGGCTGGAAGCGGCGCTCCAGCGCGGCGTCCTTCTCGATGTGCCCGCGATACTCGGCCAGGGTGGTCGCGCCGATGCAGTGCAGCTCGCCGCGGGCGAGCATCGGCTTGAGCATGTTGCCGGCGTCCATGGCGCCTTCGGCGGCGCCCGCCCCCACGACGGTGTGCAGCTCGTCGATGAACAGCAGGATCCGGCCCTCGGCCGCCTTGACCTCGGCCAGCACGGCCTTCAGCCGCTCCTCGAACTCGCCGCGGTACTTCGCGCCGGCCACGAGTGACCCCATGTCCAGGGCGAAGATCGTCCTGTCCTTGAGCCCCTCCGGGATGTCGCCCCGCACGATCCGCTGGGCGAGGCCCTCGACGATGGCCGTCTTGCCCACGCCCGGGTCGCCGACGAGCACGGGGTTGTTCTTGGTCTTGCGCGAGAGGATCTGGATCACCCGCCGGATCTCCGCGTCGCGGCCGATCACCGGGTCGAGCCTTCCGGTGCGCGCCGCGGCGACGAGGTCGATCCCGTACTTCTCCAGCGCCTCGTAAGTGGCCTCGGGTGTTGCGCTGGTGACCCGCTGGGCGCCCCGCACCTCGGTGAGGATCTCCAGCAGTCGCTCGCGCTCGACGCCCTGGTCTCGCAGCAGCCGGCCGGCGTTGCCGCCCTGGCCGGAGCCGAGCATCGCGAGCAGGACGTGCTCGACCGAGACATACTCGTCCTTGAGGCGGTCGGCCTCCTTTTCGGCGTCGTCGAGTACCTGTGCGAGCGCCCGCGAGACGGTCGGCTGACGCTCGCCGGCGCCCGGGCCGCTGACGCTGGGCCTGCTTTCCAGAGCGCGCTCAAGGGCGCTTCGCAGCGCACCCGTGTCGATGTCGGCACGGGCCAGCAGGCGCGGGATGAGCCCCTCGGGCTGCTCGAGCAGGGCCAGCAGCAGATGATCGGTGTCGAGATCGGTGTGTCCGTAGCGCAGCGCCTTCGTCTGCGCGTCGTGGAGCGCCTCCTGGGTCTTCACCGTCAGCCGGTTCGGGTCCATGCGATCACCTCATGTCGTGTAGGTACCGGCGCGCCGGTCTGCAGCCGGCGCTCCAACTCGTCGATTCGCGCGAGCAGTTCGCATGCGAGCACGGCTCCCGCATAGTTGAGGCCGAGGTCCCGTCGCAGGCGAACGGCTCGGGCAAGCAGAGCAGCGTCCTGCGCCCGGAACAGGGGTTCCGTCGCGGTTCCCCCGCGCTGCTCGAGCAGCCCGAGCTGCACGAGACGGCGCACGAGGTTGGGGTGGAGGCCCGCCTGACGGGCGAGGGCGTCGAGTCCCACCAGCGAAGGGCCCCCGCGGGCGGGCAGCCTGGTCGTCGGCGTGCGCGTGGCCGAAGCCATCAGCGGGCCTTCCGGGGATCGAAGTTCGACACCTCGGCCAGCCGCTCGAACGCCTCGCGTTCCTCCTTGGTCGGTTTCTTGGGCACGTGCACGGCGACGATCGCGTACAGGTCGCCGGCCTTGCCGTCGGCCGTGGGCAGACCCTGCCCGCGCAGGCGCAGCCGCCTGCCGGTCGAGGAGCCGGCGGGCACGCGCAGGCGTGCGGTGCCCTCCAGCGTGTGGACCGGCACCTCCGCCCCGAGGGCCGCCTCCCACGGCGCGACGGGCAGGTCGAGGTAGAGGTCCCGCCCCTTGACGCGGAAGCGCGGATGCGGTTTCAGGCGCACGCGAAGGAACAGGTCCCCGGCCGGACCGCCGCCGACGCCGCCTTCCCCCTGCCCGGCGAGGCGGATGCGCTGCCCGTCACGTACGCCCCGCGGGATCTCGACCTCGAAGTCGCGGCCGTCCCCGAGCGAGATCCGCCGTTTCCCTCCCCTCGCCGCCTCCTCCAGCGTCAGCTCCAGGACGGCCTCGTGATCGCTGCCACGCATCGAGAAGCCCCGGGGGCCCGCTCTGCCGGCGCCCCCACGGGGGGCGCGCCGGGCGCGGGCGCCGAAGAGCCCCTCGAAGAAGTCGCTGAAGTCGCCTCCGCCGAACTCGACCCGAACGTCGCCGAAGCCGTTGCCCTGGCGGAACGCCCCGTCGAAGCCGCCCGCCTGGGAGACGTCCTCGCCCGCCCTCCAGTTGGCGCCGAAGCGGTCGTAGCGTGCGCGCTTGTCCTCGTCACGGAGGACCTCGTAGGCCTCGGAGATCTCCTTGAAGCGATCCTCGGCGCCCGGATCCTTGTTCACATCCGGGTGGTATTTGCGAGCGAGCTTGCGGTAGGCGCGGCGGATGTCGTCGGCGCTGGCGTCGCGAGGGACGCCGAGCGTCTCGTAGTAGTCGTGGTAGGCGACGGCCATCAGTGCACCTGCTCAGGCGCGCGCGACCACGACCTGCGCGGGGCGTATCACCCGGCCGCCCCGCGAGAAGCCGGATCGCTGCACCTCCAGGACCGTGCGATCGGGCACCTCGCCCGAGGGGCGCACGGCGATCGCCTCGTGGCGCTCGGGATCGAAGCGATCCCCGGGAGCCCCGATCCGCTGGGCGCCCTGGCGAGCGAGCACTCCGTCGATCTGCGCCAGCACGGCCCGCAGCCCGTCGGTGCAGGGGCCGTCCGGCTCCATGCGCATCGCCCGCTCGACGCTGTCGAGCACCTCCAGCCAGTCCCTCAGGACGGAGTCCGTGGCCTCCTCGATGCGCGTCTCGATTTCGCGCGTGACCCTCTTGCGATAGTTGTCGAGGTCCGCCAGGGCCCGCTTGTAGCGATCCTCGGCTCGGGCGAGCTCCTCGGCGAGCTGGACGGGCTCGGCCTCCTCACCCGCGCCCGGCACACGCGACTCGGCCTCGTTGGCGTGCGTGCTGTCGGATACGGCGGCGCCCTGCCCTGCCCGGGCGCCCCCCTCAGTCCCGTGTGAACTCGGCATCGACAACCTCCTCGTCGGCCTCGCTCTGGGCGGGCGCCCCATCGCCGGAGGCCGCACGTTCGCCGGCACCCGCGCCCTGTGCCGCGGCGCTTGCCGGCAGCCCGTGCAGCAGCTGCTGGAGGTCGGCGATCAGTGGGCGCACGCGGTCGAGCCCGGCTTGCTCTCCGAGCGCCGCCCGGGCGTCGGCGACGAGCTGTTCGGCCCTTGCTTTCTCATGAACCGGGAGGCGGTCCTGCAGCTCTTTGAGCTGCTGCTCGACGCCGTAGGCGAGCGTGTCGAGCTCGTTGCGCGCATCGATCTCTTCGCGGCGGCGGTGGTCCTCCTCGGCGTGCGATTCGGCGTCGCGCACCATTTTCTCGATCTCGGCTTTGTCGAGATTGGTGCTCTCGGCGATGGTCACGCGCTGTTCGGCTCCCGTCTCCTTGTCTCGCGCGGAGACGTTGAGGATGCCGTTGGCGTCGATGTCGAACGTCACCTCGATCTGAGGCACGCCGCGTGGCGCCGGAGGGATCCCCTCGAGGCGGAAGCGCGCCAGCTGGCGGTTGTCGGCGGCGAGCTCACGCTCGCCCTGCAGGACGACGATGTCCACCGCGGTCTGGTTGTCCTCGGCGGTCGAGAACGTCTCGGTGCGCCGCGCCGGGATCGTCGTGTTGCGCTCGATCACCTTCGTCATAACGCCGCCGAGCGTCTCGAGCCCCACCGACAGCGGCAGGACGTCGAGCAGCACGACGTCCTCCACCTCGCCCTTGAGCACCCCGGCCTGCAGGGCGGCCCCGATCGCGACTACCTCGTCGGGGTTGACGGTCATGTTCGGCTCCTTGCCGCCCGTCAGGCGCCGGACGAGCTCCTGGACCGCGGGGATCCGCGTCGAGCCCCCGACGAGGATCACCTCGTCTATGTCGTCCGCGGTCATCTTGGCGTCCGAGAGCGCCTGCTCGACGGGGCCGCGGCAGCGTTCGACGAGCTCTTTGGTCAGCTGCTCGAACTTCGAGCGGGTGAGTGTCATGTTGAGGTGCTTGGGCCCCGACGCGTCGGCCGTGATGAACGGGAGGTTGATCGCGGTCTGAGTGGTCGTGGAGAGCTCGACCTTGGCGTGCTCGGCAGCCTCGTAGAGCCGCTGCAGGGCCTGCGGGTCGTCGCGCAGGTCGATGCCCTGGTCGCGCTTGAACTCGTCGGCCACCCAGTCGACGACGCGCTTGTCGAAGTCGTCTCCTCCGAGGTGCCCGTCCCCGCTCGTCGCACGCACCTCGACAACGCCGTCGCCGACTTCCAGCAGCGAGACATCGAATGTCCCGCCGCCGAGGTCGAACACGAGCACGGTCTCCTGCCCCTTCTTGTCCATGCCGTAGGCGAGGGCCGCTGCCGTCGGCTCGTTGATGATGCGCAGGACCTCCAGCCCGGCGATCTTGCCGGCGTCTTTGGTCGCCTGGCGCTGGGCGTCGTTGAAGTAGGCCGGAACGGTGATCACGGCCTCGTTGACTTTCTCGCCCAGGAACTTCGCCGCGTCCTCGGCCAGCTTGCGCAGCACGGCAGCCGATATCTCCTCGGGTGCGTACTGTTTGCCGCGGATCTCGAAGCGCACGGCGTCGTTGGGGCCCTTGACGACCTTGTAGGAGACGATCTTGGCCTCCTCGTCCACTTCGCCCCAGCGACGGCCGATGAACCGCTTGGCCGAGTAGATCGTCGCTTCGGGGTTGAGGATCGCCTGGCGCTTGGCGACCTGTCCCACCAGACGCTGGCCGTCCTCGGTGAAGGCCACGACGGATGGCGTCACCCGCCCGCCCTCGGCGTTGGGGATCACCTCCGCCTGACCGCCCTCCATCGTCGCTGCGACCACCGAGTTGGTGGTTCCCAGATCGATTCCGACCGCCTTGGCCATGCCAGCTCCTCTCGGATCGCGGACCCTGCCCCTGTCCCTATGGCGCCGGGCGCACAGTTCAAGAGGAAGAGGCCGGCAGCCCCGACCCGAGGACCTCCCCGTGGAGCTTCTCGATCGCCCCCTGCTCGATCTGGCGCACGCGCTCGGCGCTGACGCCCAGGCCGCCGGCGACCTCGCGCAGCGTGCGCATGGTGGTGCCTATGCCGAAGCGGGCGCGCAGCACCTCCCGCTCGCGCTCGCTGAGCAGGTTCAGCAGGCGCGGGAGGTCAGCGACCGCCAGCCGCTGCGGCACCAGCTCGAAGGCCTCCTCGGCCGGCGGGTCGGACAGCCTCTCGCCGAGGGTCGTGGCCTCGCTCGAGTCGCCGCCCACCGGCTCGTCCAGGCCCCGCCATCTGCGCCCCGCGGTGATCAGGTGCTCCACCTGGCCACGAGGAAGTCCCACCGAGGCGGCCAGCGCGGCGTTGGTCGCCGGCCTCCCGTGCTCCTGCTCGAAGATACGCTCGGCGAGCCTGATGCGAGCGAGCTGACGCAGGGCGCGATCTGAGAGCACGAGCGGGCCCGAGAGCTCGGACACGACCTGTTGCATCGCCTGACGCACCCACCAGGAGGCGTATGCCCAGAAGGGGACGTCGCGAGCGGTGTCGTAGCGCTGCAGGGCGCGAAGGAGCCCGACGACGCCCTCCTGTGTGAGCTCCTTCCAGCTGACCCCCTGCTGGCGGCGGTAGCGTCGGGCGACGGTCGCGATCGAGGGAAGGTAGGCCGTCACCAGCCTTTCGCGATCGCGTTCCCCGCCCCGCTTGGCGGCCAGCACGAGCTCGCGTTCGGGCTCGCGGGTCGGGCAGGACACGGCGCGGCGAGCCTGCCTCGAGCGCGCGGTCAGGGGACGCTGCCCGCCCCCGGTCTCAACGCTCCGGCGCTTCCTGGAAGCCGGGCTCCCCATGGTCCGATCTTTCCCACGATCCGGTGAGGTGTCGGTCGGGCGGGCGCCACGGTTGATGTAGGGAAATCCCCACATCTGGTCCCCCGAGTTTCCGAACTATTCGGCGGGTGATACAACGTCCGGGTGTCCCCACATCCGCCCCTCCGGGTCGTGGTCGGAGAGGACCAGCCCATATACCGGGCGGGGGTGGTTCACGTCCTGGCCGACGCCGGGTTCGAAGTGGTCGGCGAGGCGGGTTCGGGTGCCGATCTGGTGCGCAAGGCGCGCGCCCACATGCCCGATGTGGTCGTGCTGGACGTTCACATGGCACCCAACGTCGACGACGGGCTGTTGGCGGCCAGGGAGATACGCACGATCGAGCCGCCGATGGCCTTGCTCGCCCTCTCGCAGTTCGCCGAGGACCGCTATGCGCTGGACCTGCTCGGCGACCGCCCCGAGGGCGTCGGGTACCTGCTCAAGGACCGCATCGGCGATCTCGACAGCTTCGTCGACGCGGTCCGGCGGGTGGCGGGTGGCGGCTCGGTTATCGACGCGGCGGTCGTGGGCCGGCTCGTGCATCGGCGCCGGGCCCGCAACCCGTTCGACGACCTCACGCCGCGCGAGCGCGACGTGCTGACGCTGATGGCCGAGGGACGGTCGAACCACGGGATCGCCACCGACCTGGTGGTGACCGTATCGGCGGTGGAACGCCACGTGACCGGCATCTTCAACAAGCTCTCGCTGCCGCCGGCGGTCGAAGACCATCGCCGGGTGCTGGCCGTGCTCCGCTACCTGCGCCGCTGAAGGGTTGCCCGATCGTGGCAGCGGCCTAGCTCCATTCATCGAGAACCCCTCGAGACAAGGAGCGGACATGGCTCTCCCGGCAACACGCACCGATCCTTCCCCCCAGCCACTGCAGCGCTGGGAGCCCTTCCGGCAGCTCGAGCAGCTTCACGAGCAGATGGGGCGCCTGATGGAGGACGTCTGGCCCCCGCTCGCCCCAGGCAACGGCGGGACCTGGGTACCGCTCGCCGACGTGGAGGAGACCGAGGACGCCTGGATCATCGAAGCCGAGCTGCCCAGCGTCAATCGCAAGGACGTCAACGTGGAGCTGCGCGACTCCGAACTGGTCATCAGCGGGCAGATCGCCGAGAAGGAACGCAAGGGAGTGCTCCGCAGGCGGACCCGACGGACGGGCCGCTTCGAGTATCGCGTCGCCCTGCCCGGCCAGCCCGACGAGGAGAATGTCGAGGCGAACCTTCACGACGGCGTGCTGACGGTGCGGGTCCCCAAGTCGGAGCGGTCGCGGCCGCGCCGGATCGACGTGAAGGCGAGTTGAGCGTGTCCTTGGTTGCCCAGCGGCGCCCGCAGGAGCCCCGCGCGTGGCGCCGCTCGGGCCAGTCGCTCGTACGGGAACTGACCTTCCGCGATTTCGACCAGGCGATCACGTTCGTCGAGCAGCTCGCGGTGGTGGCCGAGGATCACCTGCGCCGGCCGAACATGTGCATCCTGGACTTCAACCGGGTTCGCCTGACGATCACGAACCCGAGACATGCCGGGATCACCCAGGCCGAGCTGCGCCTGGCGGCGAGGGTCGACGCGTTCATCGACGGCCACGCCAGGACATGAGGCCGCGAGACGCTTGTCCGCTGCCTCTCCCGGCCTAGGCCTCCAGGAGATCCATATGCCTCCCCAAACGGCCGACACTCCCCGAACCTCCGCCTCGCGCGCCGGAGCTCGCTCGGAGACCGAGCAGGTGCTCCGTGCGGAAACGATCGACCGGATCACGCGGTTTGACGGCGATGGACTGCCGGTCGTGTCGCTCTATTTGTCGATCCCGCCCGGCATGGACAGCCAGGCCGGCGCCCGCACCAAAGCCGACAGCCTGCTGCACGAGGTTCGCCCGCTGGCCAACGACCGTTCGCTGGACCACGACAGTCGCATGTCGCTCCGGCAGGACATCGAGCGGATCGAAGGGGTCGTCAGGGATCTGCCGATCAGGCCCGGGACGCTCGCGATGTTCTGCTGCAGCCGGGCGGGCCTGCTGGAGCTCGTGCGCCTGCCGCGCCCGGTGCGCGACCGGATCATGGTCGATGCGACCGCGTGGACCCGTCCGATGCTGGCGGTGCTCGATGAGTACGAGCGCTGCTGCGCGGTCGTCATCGACCGGGGCAATGCCGAGGCTTGGGAGCTGTACCTGGATGCCATGCGCCACATCGGCAGGCTCGGCGACTCGAGGTGGGGCGAGGCGGCGCGGGAGGTGAGCCCCCGCCGCATGGGAGCCAAGGCGGAGGAGCTCGAGAGACGGCACTTCCGCAGCGTGGCCGGCCACCTGGACGACCTTCAGCGCACGGACCGCTACGACGTGCTGGTGATGGGCGGCCACGAGGACGAGCTGGGGCGCTTTGAGCCCTTCCTGTCCCATCCGCTGCGGGAACGGCTGGGCGGGACGTTCCCCATCGACCACGACGAGCTCCGGCCCGCAACGGTTCGCGAGCGAGCGCAGGCGATCCTCGACGATCGCGATCTCCAGCGTCAGAGACAGGCGGTGGCCGTCGTGCTGGAACGGGCTGCGGCAGGACGACCGGCTGCGGTCGGGCTCGAGCCCTGCCTGTGGGCCGGCTCGGTCGCCGCCGTGGAGACGCTGCTGGTCCAGGAGGGAGCCACATCCCCCGGCGTCGTATGCGAAGAGTCCGGTTGGCTTGCGCTCAGCGGTGAGACCTGCCCGATCTGCGGAAGGCGCACCCGGCAGGCCGCGGACGTGATCGACGAGCTGGCCGAGGCCGTGCTCGCCGAGGGCGGCTCGGTCCGTCAGGTGCGGGCCGAGACGGAGCTGAGCCGGCTGACGGCGGTCGCCTCGCTGCGATTCCCCCTGCCGCCGGCGCCCGAGGCGACTCAGATGCCGCAGGCCTGACCCGGGGGCTCAGGCGCCCGCAATCGTGCACTCGGGGCGTTGATCGCCCAGCAGAGCGACCTATGTGAACGAGAGGCGGGGCTTGGGACAGGCCCGAGCCCCAAAGCGACGACCTAGGGAGAATGCGATGGCTACGTTGCTGGTTGAGCCGTTTGCACCCTGGCTGCGGGATCTCAGCCAGGCCATACAGCCCCAGGGGACGGCGAGCGCCTTCGTCCCCCCAGCCGACCTTCAGGTCGACGATGACGGGGTGACCGTGTACATGGACGTTCCGGGTCTGCGCTCGGAGGATCTCGAGATCGAGCTCGACAACAACGTGCTCACGGTCCGGGGCGAGCGTCCGTATCCGTACAGCCGCGAGGACGGAGGCGTGCGCACTCCGCGCATCGAGCGCACCTTCGGGAAATTCGAGCGTATCCTGCGGGTCCCGCCGGGCCTCGACGCCGATGCGATCGAGGCCTCCCTGTCCGACGGGGTCCTCAAGCTGCGCATACCGATGCCCCAGACGCCGCGGGCCAAGCGGATCCAGATCAAGGCCGACACCCACGCGCCGAACGGGTCCGGATGACGGCGAGGCCCCACCCGCGGCACCGTCGAGCGGAGCGGAGCGCCTGATGCCCGATAACGCCACCGTGATCACCTGCCCGCATTGCGGGACCAAGAACCGGGTGCGTGCGGTCGCCTCGGGCGTCCCGCGCTGCAGTGTCTGCCACAACCTTCTGCCCTGGATCGTCGAGGCGGCTCGGGAGAGCTTCGAGGCGGAGGTCGCCTCCTCGGTACCGGTGCTGGTGGACTTCTGGGCGCCCTGGTGCGGGCCCTGCCGGATGGTCTCCCCCGCCGTCGAACGGATGGGCCAGGAGCACGCCGGGCGCCTGAAGGTGGTCAAGCTCAACATCGACGAGGCGCCCGCGATCGCACAGCAGTTCGCGGTCCAGGGCATACCGCTGCTGATGCTGTTCAGGGACGGTGCGGAGGTGGACAGACTGGTCGGCGCCGTCCCGGTCGATCACCTGCGCAGATGGCTCGAGCCGCACCTCGAGCCCGCCGGCGAGCGGGCCTAGGACGGGGAGTCAACGGCGACGACGATCGGTAGAGACGATCAGCAGGGCGACGATCAAATGGGAAGGCCCCGCGTCTGCGGGGCCTTCCGTTAGCAGGTCGATAAGCCGGATTCTGTCGTTGGACAGCCATCCATCTGAGCGGCCTACCTGGACCTCGGCGGGCTACCTTCAAACGGTCCGCTTTGGCCTTGCATCAGGTGGGGTTTGCCCAGCCGCCGCGTCACCGCGACGCTGGTGCGCTCTTACCGCACCATTTCACCCTTGCCGGCCCGCCGTTCACGTGGGACGGCGGACGTAGGCGGTTTGTTTCTGTGGCACTTTCCCGCGGGTTTCCCCGGGTCGATATCTCGACCACCTTGCCCTGTGATGTCCGGACTTTCCTCGAAGGCCTGAGCCTCCGCGGCTGTCTGACCTGCACAGAACAAGCTAGCGCCTGACCGGGCCCCTGTGAAGGGGGTCGGCGCCTCCTCAGACCTTCCTAAGCAGCCCCACGACCCGACCCAGCACCTTGACCTCCTTGCTGCGGATCGGCTCGAGGGCCTCGTTCTCCGGCTGCAGGCGGATGTGGTCGGGTTCGCGGAAGAAGCGCTTGACCGTCGCCTCCTCCCCCAGCAGGGCGACCACGACCTCACCGTCGCGGGCGGTGTTCTGGGGATGAACGACGACGTAGTCCCCCTCGAGGATGCCGGCATCCTTCATCGAGTCCCCCGGATGCGCAGGAGGTACTCCCCGTCCTCGCCGCCCGCGATCTCGGGGATCGGAACGTACTCTTCGATGTTCTCCTCGGCCAGCATCGGCTGACCGGCCGCCACCGAGCCCACGAGGGGCAGCCCTTCGGGGCGGACCATCCCCTTGACGCTCTCTACTGCGCTCCCCACCGCCCGGTCGAGCAGCTCGATCGCCCGCGGCTTCGAGGGATCGCGGCGCAGGAGCCCGATCTTCTCGAGGTTGGCCAGATGGGCATGGACCGTCGAGGAGGACGCCAGGCCGACCGCTTTGCCGATGTCCCTGACGGTGGGCGGGTATCCGTACTTGGCCGAGTACTTGCGGATGAAGTCGAAGATCTCCTGCTGGCGCTTCGTCAGATCCATGGCTGGTGGACTCCCGATTCCGGTGGACAGGGGCCTGCGACGAACATGTGTTCGCACTGTAGCGACGGAGGAGGACGGACGCAAGGCCGGACCGCCCCTGGCCCTCGGCCGGCACAGGCCCGGGGCTATACTCGCCCCCCTGCGCCCGTGGCGGAATTGGTAGACGCGCAAGGTTGAGGGCCTTGTGGGGAGTTTTCCCCGTGGTGGTTCGAGTCCACTCGGGCGCATGCGAAAAGCCCCGCTCAGCGGGGTTGTTTCGTGGCCGGGCGTCCCAATACCGAACTCAGCGAGGGCATCAGGCAAGGCGAGCCCCGATGCTCGAAGCCGTCATCGCGCATCTGATGACCACGAACCGGCCAGAGCGGCCTGCCGATGCACGGCAACCTGCCGCGGATCTAGCGCACAATGCGGAAGGTGACGGTGACGGCGGCGCCCCGCCGGCCGCTGACGGTGGGCACAGCCGTCAGGCGGTAGAGCCCGGGGGGCAGCTTGCGGCCGGCCAGGCGTCCGGTGAACCGCAGGCCGTTGACGCCTTTTCGGCCGACGTGGCTGAAGTTGCCCGGAAGGGTCCTGTAGAGGGTGCAGCGGGGGCGGGGGCGGTTGGCGCGCGTGAGCGCGCGGCAGCTCTTGCCGACGCGCCGACCGGAACGCGCCGCCGCGACGGTGAAGCGGACGCTGGCGGCGAGGTTGAGTGAGTAGCGCACACGAGCACCGGGGCCCGTGCGGCTGTCGCGCAGCACCGCGGGTCCGCGGGCGGCGGCGCGGAACGAGCGCGGGGTCAGCGACAGAGTCCCGATCCTGGCACGCGTGGCCTGCGCCGGCGGGTTTGTCGGGAGTGGTTCGCTCGTCCCCGGCGGGTTGCCCTGTGCCCCAACCGTGACGACGGAGCTGTGGCTGGTCGCATGTCCGGCGAGATCCCTGGCGGTGAGGGTGACCGTGTAGGCGCCCGTGGCCGCATAGGCGTGGGTGACCGTCGCGCCGCTCCCGCCGGCGCCGTCGCCGAAGCTCCATTCGACGCTGGCGATGCCCCACACGTCGAACGGCGAGGCCGTGAAGGTGACCGTCTGGCCGACGGTGGCCGTCGAGGGGATTCCCAGCGCGCCTACCTGCGGCGGCCCGGCGTCGTAGCCGGCGGCCTGGATCAGGCTGAAGCTTTCGGCGGCGTCGTATGCCCGCCAGGCCACGAGCCCGTCGCCCGCTTGGTCCATCGTCGGCGAGGGCGACCCCGCACGGCGATCTGGCGCCGACAGGTCGGTGCGAGCAGACCACGATCCGCCGACCGGGTGCTCGGAGGCCTGCACGGTCCAGCTGGTGTTGCGCAGCGACCACACCGCCATCGCCTTGCCGGCGCCGTCGATGGCCAGCCTCGGCGCATCGGCATCCTGCCCTGCCGCGGACAGGTCGCTGGGTGCCGACCACGAGCCGCCGGCTTCACGCACGATCGCCCGTGCGATCGTGTTGGTGCCGTCGGAGCGCTGCCAGCCCGCGACCGCATCCCCGGCGGCGTTCATCGCCAACGCCGGAAAGTGGCTGATCGGGTCCGCAGACAGCTCGCCGGCCGGCGACCAGGCGCCTCCTGGGGCCGCGCGCTCGGCCGTCTGCAGGGTGTAGCCGAGTTTCTTGTATTGCTGCCACACCGCGATCACATCGCCCCGCGCGCTGGTCGCCATCTGTGGGATTTCGGCGCGAGCTTCCGGGTCGGACAGGCTGACCGGTGCGCCCCACGACCCGCCGGCCGGGCGTTCGGCGACCTGCAGGACGGTGTATGCACCTTCGGAGCGCAGCCACAGCGTCACCATGTCGCCCGCCTCGTCCATCGTCACGTGCGGTTCGCTGACAGACCCTTCAGGGGACACGTTGGACGGCGCCGTCCAGGTCCCGCCGGCGGTGCGCGTTGAGGCCTGGATGAGGCGGTTCGCGCCGGTTCCCCGGTACCACACCGCGATCGCATCCCCCGCGCCATCGATCGCCACCTGTGGCGAGCCCGCACTCGGTTCGGGCGCCGTCAGCTCAGTGGGGGTCGTCCACGACCCCCCGGGCGAGCGCTGCGCGACCGCCACCGCCGCTTTGTCCTCTTCGCCAAGTTCCCAGATCGCGACAGCGTCGCCCCGCTCGTTGACGGCCATCTGGGGATGGGATACGTACTGACCGGGCGCGGAGAGGTCGGTGGGCGCCGACCATGAGCCGCCGGCCGCCCGCGTGGCCGTCTGCAGGTCGTGCCCGGCGCTGTCGAAGGTGCTCCAGATCGCGATCGCGTTGCCCGACCCGTCGATGGCGACGTGCGGCAACTCGGCCTTGCGAACCGCCGGCGACAGGTCGCTCGGCGAAAGCCAGTTGGAGGGTTCGCTGGCGTGCACCTCGTTGCGGCTCGCCAGCGGCTCGAAGATGACCATCGCCGCCGCCAGCACGATCAGCGCGACGGCGATCACCATTGCCCCTCGCCGGGCCTTTGTGCGACGCGGGGGGGCTGTCTGCGATGTGGTCAACGAGTTCGCTCCTTGAACTGGTCATCGCGATGGTCGCCCGTATGTGGACGCGGCGCATCGGCAGCAGCTACGGACCTCGTCCAGTGGCAAATACGCTGTGCGCGTCGCGCGCGATGATTGCGACCCGATCGCCCCGAGACGGCGCGGCCACGGGAGTCGGGCAGAACCATCTGGACGCCGCGACTCATCGGCCGCGCGCGGGTGTCGAGTCCCGACGTGCGAGGCCGTGGATCGGAACGCCCATGGAGGGCAGCCATTCTCGGTCGGGCAGCCGCACGCGCGGTGGCATCGATCACGACCCCGTTGGCGGTGTCAGCTGGCCCGATCAGGACCGCGGTGCGCTCCGGGCCGGTGATGACTTGGAGGGCGCGGGCCTGCTCGTCGCCGAGCGGCGCACCGAGCCGCTCGGCGGCCTGCTCGAGCGCGCTCGTGCGCGCGTCTCCCCCACGTCCCGCCAGACCGGCCGTGGCGTCTGGTTCGAGCCCAGCGTCGCCCATGACGGAACCCGGGCTTCAAGAGGCGGGGGATTAGCGTGCGCTCAGCTTGAAGGCGCGCCGAGCATGGGTCCAGCGTGGCAGGGGCCTGGCAAGGTCCGTCGCCCAGCGGCCGATGGATGGTCATGGCGTGCGATCACTCGGCATGGTATAGCGGCGCGGCGCACTACCTGCGCGAGGCGGCCCAGCTGCGGCTGGTGCTGGTGTGCGACGCCTGTGGAGCCGAGCGCGCCCAACTCGGGAGGATCGACTACCGCCTCCAACCTCGGTGCTTGGTCGTGCACCTGGCGGAGTTGATCGCGCGAGAGCTGAGTTGAGCGAGGAGCTGACCGTTAGAGTTCGCTTTGCCGCGATGGTTTGTCGCGCCGGGCGCGATCAGCTCTCACCCGAGATTCTCAACAAGAAGGGCCCGCTAACCCGGGAGGAGTGGACCGAGGTTCGCCGTCAGCCCGAGCTCGCGGCGGCGCTTCTGAGCGACGTCAACTTGGATGACATACGTGAGTGGATCCTCTGCCACCGCGAGCGCCCCGATGGCCGCGGCTATCCGCGCGGCCTCGTCGGCAAGCAGATTCCCCTGGAGGCGCGCATCTTGGCGGTAGCCGACGCCTACGCGGCGATGGTGAGCGACCGTCCACACCGTGCTCGCCGCGATCACGAGGACGCGTGTCTGGAACTGGTGCGCTGCGCCGGGACCCAGTTCGACACTGCCGTCGTCCAGGCGTTCGTGACCGCTTCGCTGCGACGCAATCCGCTGCTGCTCAACGCGACTGCCTGATCTATCGAGCCTGCCATCCGTGGGCACCATCGTGGATCCGATCTCAGTAATCGGGGAGGGATCGAGGCGCGAGGTGCTGCTGGCTCACGGCGGCGCGAGCCCGCGCACCACTTGGAGCGCGCTCGAATCCCTGAAGCCACGCTGGACACTGGCGCTGGTGCACCGTCGCGTCTACCCGCCCAGTCAAGGCCGTGGCAACATCGTGGCAACACTCGCTCCTCCAGATGCGTCCGATGCGTCCGCGAATCCGCGCTATTTGGACGATTCGGACGCTCCTGGAAGCATCTTGCGCGCGTGTACGAGGTTGAGGGCCTTGTGGGGAGTTTCCCCGTGGTGGTTCGAGTCCACTCGAGCGCATTGGGCCGAAATCGGCCCCTGTAAAGGCAACCAGCGAGTTGCCCCGGCCGCTTCTGACTTTCTTCCGATGCAACAGCATGAGCAGCGTCCGCCGACGCGCTCGCGTCGACGCGAAAGCGACGCGGCCCGTCTGTGCTCTCTACAGCGGCCAGACGGGGCTGGAGACCGAGCCGGGCATCGCCTTCTCCCACAGCTCGCCCAGGCGTTTCAGATCTCGCTCGCTCAGGCGGTCGAGCAGCAGCTCGCGGACGACCGCGTGGTGGGTGACCTGTGCGGCGCGAAGGCGGGCGAGGCCCTGCGGCGTCAGTCCGACGAGCAGGCTGCGCCCGTCGGCCGGGTTGGCGCTCCGCTCGACCAGGCCGATCTTCGCGAGCCGGTCGACCGACCTTGAGACGCCGCTCGGGCTGAGGTTGCGCCGCTCGCCCAGCTCCCCGATCGTGAGCGTGCCGCCGGGCGCGCTGACGAGCGTGATCAGTACCCCGTAGGCGTCGACGCCAAAGCCGTGATCGGCCAGCAGCGCGCGCTCGAGCTCTCGAAAGACCGTGGCGTGCACCCGCAGCATGCCGCGCCAGGCGCCGAACTCGCCGGGCGTGAACGGGTTCGGCTCGGGCGCCCCGTCGAGGTCGAGCGCAGCCCCGGTTTCGATCCCCGAACTACTTGACATCCGCAAATACTCTGGTGTATTGTTTGCGCATTGCAAATACTCTACCACCTGCACACGAGCGTTCAAATGGGAGATGCGCAATGACGACCACCACCGCTGAGCACACGGTTCTGGCCCCAGACGAGGGCATGCGGCTGCAGTCGGGCCCGGGACGAGACCTCGTCTTCAAGGTCACCGGAGAGGACACCGGCGGCGCCTTCGACTACTTCACCGTCGAAGTCGCGCCGAAAGGCGGACCCCCTCTGCACGTGCACCACAAGCAGGAGGAGACGATCCATGTCCTGAAGGGGCGCTTCAAGGTCAGGATCGGCGAGGAGATCTTCGAGCTCGATGAGGGCGGCTTCGCCTACCTGCCGTCCAAGGTTCCGCACGCCTTCCTGAACCTGACCGATGCAGCCGGGCGAGATCATCGTGGTGTACACGCCCGGCGGCGGGCACCGGTTCTACGAAGAGCTGGGACCGGCCACCCGGAACGGGACACCAGACCGAGCGGTCGTTGCAGCGATCTTCGAGAAGCACGACATGTCGCTGCTGGGGCCGCCACTGAGCGCCGACTGATCTCTCTCGCGCCCAACGACGACCACCCTAGGAAGCGCGTCGTGCCGCCCCCAGCTGGGCAAGCACGACCGCTCCCGCGGCTAACCGGCGGTCTCGCCGCCAAAGCGCTCACCGAGCGCAAAGGACGAAAAGCGGGCGTGGGGACGTGGCCCCATTTGGCGAGGGTCCCCTTCCGCGGTCCGTCGAAGCTCGCCGCTGCGCGCCCGCTACGCCGAGCAGACTCCTCGCAACGCCTCCCAATGCCGCGGGTGTGGCACACGCTTGCCGAGCCGGATCAGCAAGCAGTAGTGCTCGGAGAGTCCGGTCGCAGCGACGAACAGTCCAATACGGACGTCGCGCAGACCCGGCAGAATCTCGGACGCGAAGACCTCGGGGTCGGCCCTCGCGAGGCCTTGCGGCCGAGAACTGTGAGAGCCTCGGTGGCAAAGCGTGCTGCAGTTCCAAGACAAAGGAGCATCGATGCCGCCAGCAAGTAAAGCCAAAGCTCGGAAAACCGCCGTTCCCAAAGCAGCATCCACACGTAAAGCGACCGCCAAAAAACCGGCTGCTCGCCCACGTGTGACCGCAGCCGCGCGTGCACGCTTCGAGCAGAACGGACGTGCGATCGCCCGCATCAAAACAGCACTCGAGGCCACCGAGAAGGAGCTGGGTGCGATCCGCGGCAGCATCCGGACAGGCAGAAAGGACCTTCGCAAAGACGTGGCGAGGCTCCTGCGGGACGCACGTCGCGACCTCGAGAAGATGAACAAGGCCGTCCTGCGCGACCTCGAACAGCTGCAGAAAGATCTGAGCTCGTCCGGCACAGCAAGTCCTGCCGCGAAGCCGAGCTCGGCCGCCAAACGAGGTGCATCCAAACAGAGTTCAACCGCGAAACGCACGGCGAGCAAACGCGGCTGAAGCGTCGCCGTGCCATCCGGACAGAGAGACCGGGGTCCGTGGCGTGAGGCGATAGAGGACCCCCGAACCGGATTAGCCGTGACGGGCTCGCGCTCGCTCTGGGATGAGGAGTCCCCGAGCTGGACTACCCGCGTCATCGCGGCCGGCCTGGTCGCCGGTCTGGGATGAGGGTGCTGAGCTGGACCAGCCGTGCCGTCGGTGCCCGGTGTCACGAGCCAAGAGGACGCCGAGCCTAAGAGTCCCCCTCTGTCGCTTGTCGCAAAGCGGCTCCCGCCCGGCCGCTACACGCTCATCATCACCGCGACCAACGCCGCCGGAGCGCGCTCGGCGCCCGTCTCGCTCAGCTTCACGATCGTCAGATAGCATCGGCGCCGCAGGCTAGGCAAGGAGCAAGCTTGGAGTGGAGTACGTGGACAAGAATGGAGTGGCGCTGTTCCACGTGCGCGGCGGCAACGTCACCAGGCATGTCGTCTACCTCAAACGCGACCATGCGTTCGCCGACGCGGCGACAGGGCGCCGACCCACCCCATGGCACGGTCTCAGCTGGTTGGCAAGGCGGGCTCGGCAACGTAGACCTTGAGGTGCTCCGGCGTTCCCTTGGCCTTGAAGCGCCGGCGCCGCCGGAGGCTTATCGTCCGCGCGTCGAGGTAGACCGGGATGGCCTCGGACACGAGCACCTCTCCGCCTCCCGCGGCAGCCGCGATGCGCGCGGCAATGTTGACATCGATCCCGAAGTAGTCTCCGCCGAGCTTGCGGGGGCGCCCCACATGGATACCGACCCTCAGTTGCGGGCGGTGTCCTCCACCTCGACCTGCGCGACCGCCTCGCAGGCTTCGTGCGCAGCATCGACGGCCTCTTGCGGGTGCTCGAACACTGCCATCAGTCCATCGCCGAGGCGCTTGACCACGCGGCCCTCGTGAGAGGTGATCGCGGAGTCGAGCGCGACGTCAACCTGCCGCAGTAGCTCGAGTGCATTCGTGTCGCCGGCTTCGAGCGCCCAGGAGGAGAAGTCCACGAGGTCTGTGAACATGATGGTTAGGTCGCGATCGCCGTAGCCACGACCTTGGGCCTCCGACAGACCCTGCCAGACCTGCAGCGCGCTGAAGCCGAGCTCGCGCACCACGCTCGGCCGCTTGGCGGTCAGCGCAGCGATCTGCCGTCCCAGAACGTCCGGCGCCCGCGTACCAGCGGTCGAGAGCGGGTCGCCGTACAGGCGGTCGCCGGGAAGCCGCGCTCGCGCGCGTTGGGTGATGGCTACGAGCTTGGGCTGGGCGTCGAGCCGCTTGAGCGGGGCGGCGAGCCTGGCGATCCTGCCGTCCGGCTCCTTCACTGCCTGCTCTCCGAGCGCGCGCGAAGGCGCTTTGCGAGGCGATTGACGGGTCCGGCGGGACGATGCGGCGGCTCGAGCGCGTTCTGCGAGCGCGACAAGTGGGCGCTTGGTGGCGGCGTAAGCGCTGGCGTACCGAAGGTTGCTCATGGCAAGGAGCAAGGCGACGTTCGTGACTTGCGCACCGGAGACTACGAGACGGGGCAGCGCGGGGGGTAACGCTCCACACGCCGAGAACGTGTCTCCGTGGAGATCGGCGCCACCGTCACGAGGCCGTGGCCAAAGTGCTCGAGAACACAAAGGCCCTCTAATCAGACGGCTTCGGGGTGGCCGGCCCGACCACGGGGTACTTTCAAAGCCGACGCGGTGTGCCGCGATGCTGTGATATCGGCTCTACGAAGCCAGATCTGAGGAGCTGAAGTTGGCCTCAGATGCTCTCAGACTTGCGGAGTTCGGGAGATCGTTCGGGACATGGTGTGATCTGGCGTATGACGGCCGCGTCGCCAAACTCGGCACGCGGCCTGGGACGCTCGCTCATCGTCCAACGCGGGCGTGAGCGCGACCCTTGCTCGGACGCTCGCTCGTCCCGCGAAAGCAGCAGTGTGGGACTGTCGCGCCGGTGTCGTCGTGTCGATGAGCAAAGGGCTCTTGATGCTGCGGTGGATCTTGATTGCTGACGGTTGACACGCCCAAGACGACCGGATCACGCGCACCGGAGCAGACGAGACTATGGCGAGGCCCGGTCGCATACCATGAGTGGCGGCATGGCCACCGCAGCAACGTCTATCCGCAGCCCGCGGACGTTTGCTTCGCCCGCCGAGTGGGCACGCGACGTCGTCGGCTTGGCTCAGCGCGGCGGCCCGCTCGCAGCGGTCTACCTGCGCGGCCGCCTCGACGCGAGGTTGCGCGAGCGCGTCATGGTCGCCGTCAGCCGCGTCAACGCCTGCGGCGGATGCACGTTCGTGCACCAGCGCTGGGCGCTGCGCGCCGGTGTCAGCAGCGAGGAGTTGGAGGCCATCGGCCTAGGTGACTTGGCCGCGCTCGATGAGCGCAGCCGCGCTGCGGTCGTCTACGCGAGCGCGCTCGCGGAAGGCCGCTTTCGTCGCCCGATTGCACCTGAGATCGCGGCCTTCGCAGCGGAGCGCCTGAGCGTGGATGAGATGAGCGCGATCGAGGCCGTCGCCCGGTTGATGGCCTTGGCCAATCTCTCGGTGAGCACGGCTGAGGCGATTGCTGCACAGGCTCGGCGGCGGACTATGACTGGATCGCCGCGCGCGGCCGAAAGTTCCACGCGTCCGCCCGGCACGAACACGAGGTCGAAAGGGCCGTCCCCGACAACTTGATAGGCGATGTTGACGTCGCCGCTTCGCGCGTAGTGTGTCTGTGGCGGCATCGCGCTCCCCAGGCTACTCGGGCACGCACAACCAGGCCATCCCGATCGCCGACTGGAGGCCCCGGCTATCTGCAGCGCCAGCTTGGGTCGAAGGCGTGGCCCGCCGCGACCGTAGCCGCGGGCGGTAGGGTGCACCTCATCGGCGCTGCGCGTCCCAGGTCGTATTCCGTCGGTCCGTTTTCCGCCGCCATCGCGAAAGTTTGAGAGATCATGGATCCCGATCGTCTGAAGACCATTCCGCTGTTCTCGTCGCTGTCCGATAAGGCTCTCGACACGGTGAGCGTGTTCGCGAGCGAGACGGCGGTCTCTACCGGCAAGCGGCTCGTGCACGAAGGCGACTACTCGTACGACTTGATCGTCATCGAGACCGGCACCGCCGACGTAATCAAGGGCGGCGAGGTGATCGGGTCGCTGGGTCCGGGCGACGTCTTTGGGGAGATGGGGATGCTCTCCGGCGGCAAGCGCACTGCCGACGTCATCGCAACCTCCTCAATGAGCCTGATCACCCTCAGCAAATGGGATCTCAAGCGCATCTCCACCGAGGTCAGCGGCCAGCTGCAGTCGCTCGTCGAGCAGCGCCAAGAGCTCGACGAGGAGCGCGCTCAGCCTTCGTAGCCATCTCGGCAGTCGAGAGCCTTGCCGGAGCGGGTGCAGAAACGCCTGTTAGCGCCGCTCGAGAGTGGAGGCGTGTGGCACAGGCACACGGGACGTTTGCGCTCTCACGTAGCAATTCGTGCCGAGTTGCTAGGCCTTGAGCAGCGCGAGTAGCTTCCTGCGTGAGCCGCGATCTGGCTCGTGGACTAGCATTTGGACCAAGACCTCCACCCGTGCTTGACGGTTTGAACGTCGTCCACTTAGGCGCATTTCTTGGCTTTGCAGAGCGGTTTTTTGGCGAATGAGCTACGCACGTTGGGTGCGCGAGAGCTGAGCGCAAGGGATCGGGATTCGACGCCGGCGAGCGCAATCACGCAAAGCGAAGCGCGCTCTCTGGCCTGCACCGCTTCCGCTTATCGTCCCTTGCGGTCGCGAGGACGACGTCGCCCAACACTTCCGCATCGGCCCGGGCGAAGCGGAGGTCGGGTAACTGGCGCCGCGCCGTACCCCCTACGTTCCATTGCCGCAAGGTCGTTCGGCTCCGCGGGGCGAGTTGAGCCGGCTGGTTCCCCCAACAAGCGGAAGCAGCCAGCTGGGCCACGTGGTTTGGGCTGACGCTCGGGGCCCGGGTTCTGACGCCGGTTCACGGTGCTTCTTGGACAGTACCGGCCTCGGCAGGCACCGCGTCTGTGGTTCTGTCGGGTGGCCGGGGTTGGCCATCAGCCGTCGATCCGAGCGTCACGGTCACGGTGGTACCAGCGGAGGGCTGGCTTCTGATCGATAATGCGGCTCCTGCGAGCTTCGCTCGTTCGCGCATGCCGAGTAGCCCGAGCCCTGTCGACGAGCGACGATCGTGGAGCGCTTGCGATGTGTCGAAGCCCTTACCGTCATCGGTGACGGTGGCGCGAACGTCCTCGCCGAAGTGGATGCGAACCTCGACGGTGCTCGCTCCGGCGTGGCGCTCGACGTTGCGGAGGGCCTCCTGCACGATCCTGAACAGCGTGAGCTCGTCCTTCTGGTCAAGCCGGCGCGGCTCCCCGCTCGTATGCAACTGCGCGTTGATTCCGGTTCGAACGCCGAGGTCGCCGACCAACCAGTCGACCGCGTGCACGAGCCCAAGGTCGTCGAGCAGTGACGGCCGCAGGTCGCGGCTGAAGCGACGCACGTTGTCGATCGCCGCCGCGAGCGTCGCCTCCACGTTCTTCAGCCGAGCCCTCGAAGCTGCCGGCGCGGGCTCCTCGGCCGCCAGCGCGTCGAGCTCGGCTTTGGCTATCACGAGGTCTGGATCGTGTCGTCGTGCAGCTCGCGGGCCAGTCGCTTGCGCTCCTCCTCCTGGGCGTCGGTCGCCAGTCGCACGTAATCCTCGAGCGCTCTCTGCGCCCGCGAGAGCTCGGTGACCATCGACTGCGTCTGGTGGAAGTAGCGGATGTTGTCGAGGGAGACCCCGAGCTGGTTGCCCACCGCCTCGAGCAGGCTCACGTCGTCTGCCGAGAGGGCCTCGGCCGAATTCGCGAGCCCCACGGCGCCGGCGATCCGGCCGCGACGTGCGCAGGGGGACGATCGCCATCCGACCGTCCTGGACGGTGTCGCCGCACGCGCCGCCGTCGCCGGCCGGGCGGCGGCTCTCGCGTGGCAGAGCGCGTAGCGGCCCGCGCGCGGGCCCCAAGCTCGGCAGGCTCGCCCGCCGTCGAGGCGACCGCGGTGCGCTCGCCATCGGTGCCTCCCGAGGTCAGCACGATCCAGCTCGTCTGGCGCTTGCGCGGATCGAGCATAGCCTCCGCGGTTTGCGAGAGCACGCTCGTGCCAGGTCGAGCGACCTGGCGCTTGCCGCCGCGGTCAGGTTGAGCCGCTGGAGGCGGGCATTGGCCGCCTCAGCGCGCTCCTTGGCGGCGGTCTCGAAGTCGACGCGCCGCGCAACCACGTATCCGATCGCGATCAGGAGCGCCAGCTGGAGCACGACGCCCGGCCGCTGCGCGGCCGGTGTGCCACAGGATCAGGTTGGGGACCGTCAGAAAGGCGGACCACAGCGCCGTCGCCACCGCGCCCTCGACCCCGAAATTGAGCGCCGCGTAGACGACCGGGAGGAAGTACGTCGAGACCGGAAGCAGGGCGAGATCCGGCAGCACACCCGAGCTGTGCGTTGCCTCGAGCAGGGTGTGCCCGGCGCTGATCGCGATCACGAGGATCTGGACCACCCAGAACCGTGGATCGGACAGTCGAGTCCTGGACCGGCTGAGAAAGCGCGGACGTGACGCCTCAGGGAGCCCCGCCGGCGGCTTCAATCAGTCGCTACGCGTTGGGGTCGCTCGTTCGAGCGCCGTCGCCCACCTCCAGCCAGCCCTGGCGCGCGCCCAGCATCACCGCCTCGGTCCGCGAAGCCACCTCCAGCTTGGCAAAGATGTTGCGCATGTGAGCGTGGATGGTCCGGACGCTCACGTGCAACTCGCACGCGATCATCTTGTTGCTGGCACCCTGCGCCGCGAGTGCCAGCACCTCGCGCTCGCGCTCGCTCAGCGGGTTGGAGGCGGGCTGCGAGGGGGCGCGGCCGCCCCGCGCGATGCGGCTGACGACTTTCTCGGTGATCGCTGGCGAGAGCACCGCTTCTCCCTGTCGGATCCGATGCACCGCATCCGCGAGCGCCGAGCCGTCGGTCGTCTTCAGGAGGTACCCGGCCGCGCCCGCGTCGATCAGCGCGTAGACGTACTGCTCGTCGTCGTACGCAGTGAGGATCGAGAATGCCGATCTCCGGCCACGCGGCCTTGATCTTCCGCGTCGCGTCGATCCCGTTGAGGCCGGGCATGGCGATGTCGAGAAGGACGACGTCTGGGTGCAGGCGGCCGGCCAACTCGTAGGCCTCCTGGCCGTCTGAGGCCTCGCCGACGACCTCGATTCCTGTGCCGATCCTCGCCAGCCGCTCGCGCAGACCGGCGCGCATGAGCGGGTGGTCGTCGGCGATGACTACCCGCGTCGCGGCCGCGCGTGACAAGCCCTTGCGCCGCGCCGCACCGCTCAGCGGTCGGTCAGGCCGAGAGTGTTCGCCCGTCGGTCCGGTCGGTGGAACCCCCGGTCCGGGGGCACCAGCGCGGCTCATGTTCGAACGCTGCTCTCGCGCTCAGCGCCTCCGTTCATTGCTCCATCATATGAGGGCCGGGAGCTCGGGCTCTCTGGGCAAGACGCCAGCTGGCACTCGCGGTGACGTTGAGATCGAGTGCCCCTGAGGTGTTCTCCCCTGCATTTGGCTGGGGGCGGCGTGCCATCCTGCCGCGCTGCGACCGCCCGCTCGCCGACCTTGACGTTTCATGGTCCGTGGACGATCGGCTCCGCCGGTGCGGGCATGTAGAGAATCAGCGCGAGCGCGGTCGCGGCCACTGCCTGGCTGGGAGCACGACATGACTCGTGAAACGCGCCTTGGTAGTGGCGCCTTTCATCTCGTTCGCCTTTGGGATGCAAATGTGATGCGGATCCCTGAGGGTGAAAGTAACTCCGGCGGTCTGTCGCTGCATCGGCATTAGTGCCTATCGCGGGTCGGCAAAGCTGCCTACGAAGTTCCCGCCTGCAGTTGGGTAATCCGCCTCGGCACACGTCGGCATGCTACCGACGTCACACGCTGCCCGCCGCTCTACGGTTGGAATACGTCGCGACTTGCGGCGCCTGTCAGATAATTGCCAGCAATATTTCACCACTCACCTCGGGGGTTCTTTCATGGTAACTACAAGGTCATTCAACACAGTTAGGGGCAAGCTCGTGCTGATGCTCTTGCCTGCCCTGGCCGTAGCCGCCGTAGTGGCTGGCTGTGGCAGCTCGGGAAGCTCCGGGACGACAGCGTCGGTTTCCAACACCGCAGCGGCGACGCCGGCCCAGAGCGCGTCTGCCGCAACGGAGAATGTCTCGATGCAGGTGCTCACTAGCAAGATGGCCGCGAAGAAGGGCTACCTCGGCCCGGATGGAAACGGACACGACACGTTCATGGTCTCTAACCTTTCGAGCGGGGCAGCGCACGAAGCGCAAACTCGTTCCAACCTCAAGGTCAAGGTCGGTGACACCATCAGTGTGACCGTCACGAACTACGACGAGGGACCACACACGTTCACCTCGCCGGAACTCGGCGTCAGCGCGACAATCGCCCCAGCGACGAACGCCACCAAGGGGATTCCGAGTAAGACGACATTCACCTTCACCGCCAAGAAGTCCGGCAAGTTCCGCTGGTTCTGCCTGTCGCCGTGTGACGCCAAGCACGGGGCATGGGCGATGACACCCGAAGGCGCGGACATAGACCGCGTCGGATACATGGCTGGCTACGTGGTTGCCAGTTAGACCACCCAGGTGAGTCAGATGGACGGGGCCCCCTCGAGGGGGCCCCGTCACCTTTCTGGCCCGGCGTACAGACACGAGAGGGGCCGCGTCAGCCAAACAGCGCGTCCACAGACACGTAGATCCGATGCTGCAGGCTCGTCCTTGGCGCGAGGCGGTAGCGCTCGTTGAAGAGCGCCTTGGGAAACCCGAGTCGGTCTCCCGCAGAGATGGCGCCCGCCGATTACGTCATGACCCGCCGGTGGCCCCCAGTCGACCGACGCGGGGGGTTCTGCTCCGCGAGCAACCTGCGGGTGCGAAGCAGTGCCGCCGCTTTCGCTATGCCGCAAATCCGGAACTCCCGCCGAGACACCAGGTGTCGAGGAGAACTACCACGCTCGGTCGCGGCGTCTCATGCTCCTCCTTTGCGGCGATGCAGCGGTCTTGGACAGCAAGATCGTCGCTCTCCCTTGGGACGAGATCCGACAATCTTCCGCGAGTACCGGCTCGCTCTCGCATCCGGGGCTAAGCAGCCGCACGAATGCTCTCGGTCCAGCTCCCTCTCGGGTTGCCCGACGAACGGCCCGGGTTGAGCTCAACCCTGCCGTCCCGCCCGGAGCGGGTCTGAGTAAGACGACTTCTTCCTTGAGGAATGCGCCTGACTGGATGACGTTCAAACCGTCAAGGCCGGGGTCGAGGCAGTCGTCGCGATGCTACTCAGCGAGCCAGATCGGAGGCTACGGCAGAGGCTACTCGGCTCTTCGAGCGGTAGCCGTGAGGCGTAGCATGGGGGCCATGAGCCTACGTTGTGCCCGAACTCCGTGGAGTCGCTTGACCGGATCTCTGGGCAGGGGCAGGAGTTGAGCGAGAGGCCGGTTGAGCCGGACACTGCCGCGGAAACGCTTGGGCCGGAGGCCTATCGAGCCCTGTACGACAACAGCCCTGACGGCGTGTTGTTCACCGTGCCCGATGGTCGGGTCCTGGCCGCCAACCCCGCGGCCTGTCAGATCCTCGGAAGAAGCGAGGCCGAGATCTGCTCCCTCGGTCGTCAGGGCCTGGCCGACCTCACCGATGACCGGTGGGGGCCAATGGTGGCAGAGCGCGAACGCACCGGCGCTGTCCGAGGCGTGGCCAGGATGATCCGCGGCGACGGCGCGCTAATCGAGGTGGAGATCAGCGCAAGGATCTTCCATGAAGCTGCTGGCGAGAAGCGAAGCTGCACCGATCGTCCGCGATGTCACCGATCGTGTGGCCATGGAACGCGAGCTTCGCCACAGCCGCGAGCGCTTGGCTGAGGCTGAGCGCGTTGCGCAGATCGGCAGCTGGGAGTGGGACATAACCACGATCGGGTCAGCTGGTCGGACGGCCTGTTCCAGATCTACGGGCTCACCCGCGACGAGTTCGATCCCACCCTCGCGGGCGGCGAGGAACGTGTCTACCCCGACGATCGCGCGCGCGTCCGCGAAACGGTCCAGCAGGCGGTCGGCAGGAGCGCTCGTCGTTCACGCTCGAGTACCGGGCCGTCCGCGCTGACGGAAGAGTGCGGACGCTGCGCAACCGAGCCGAGGTCGTGGTCGACGACGCGGGTGAGCCGATCCGTGTGGTTGGGATCGCCCAGGACATCACAGACGCCAAGCTTGCCCAGGAGGCGCTTCAGAGCACCTCCTCCGATCTCGAGCGCCGAGCGATCGAGCTTCAGAAACTGGCACTCCGCACCGCGGCCGAGCCAACGCCCGAACCGCACGCGCCACTCACCTCGCGCCAGCTCGAGATCCTGCGATTGGTAGCCGAGGGCTTGACGAGCGCCCAGATCGCGAAGCGGCTGTTCCTGGCAGAGGCCACGGTCAAGTGGCACGTCAAACAGATACTGACGAAGACCGCGTCATCCAACCGAGCCGAAGCAGTCGCGCGCGTCCTGGGCGCGCCGCGATAGCAGCTGGCTACTGCGCATGGTCTCCCTCGGGCCAAGGCGCGCTGCGGACTCCCCGGAAATGAGCGGGACGCCCAGTTGTGGCGAGTCGGAGCCGTGCCCCGAACAACGGGCGAGCGACCGAGGAGCGGCGCTCGGAGCGGTTCGAGTCAGGACAACTCTCTTCCCCGAAAAATGCGCCTAACTGGACGACGTTCAAACCGTCAAGCACGGGTGGAGGTCTTGGTCCAAATGCTAGTCCACGAGCCAGATCGCGGCTTACGGAGGAAGCTACTCGCGCTTCTCAAGACCTAGCAACGCGCCAAGAATCGCTCCCTTGAGAGAGCAGACATGCGGTGTCATGCCCGGGGCGCTCGAGCCCAAGTCCGCTGGCTCCGCGTTCGCGAACGCATCTGCCATACGCGCGCTCTCCAGCAAACACAGGCGCGAGTTCGCCCCGGGTTCTGTATGACGGCTCTTCGTCGATAGCGGGCACGCGGGGACCGCGACCCGGGCGCTCGCATTTGGGCGAAAGGAGCGGCCAGGCTAGATCGAGTGGCAAGCCGAGTGGTGGCCCGGGTCGCCAAGGAAGAGGCCACCACCCCGGCTGTTGCTATCGGTCCATCGGCCTAGCAGCGGAACGTCACCTGCCAATGGCTGTTTCTTGCCGCTCTTGCCAGTCACCGTCACCTTGACCTCGATCTTG